>NZ_JAILYJ010000002.1 GCF_019793465.1 Rhizobium croatiense
CCATGGCGGTCGCCAGATTCCAGTCGCGGCCGGAGAAGTTCGGATCGACGTATTGGATGATCTTCGCCAGGTTGTCGAAGGACTTCTTCATCGTCTCGGACTTCAGCGACTCCTCGTCGAGATCGTTGAAGGCTTTCTTGTAGAATTCCGGGCCGCCGGTCGACAGCACGATGGAATCGAACATCGTCGCTTCCTGCCAGTTCTGACCGCCGAGCGCCAAGGGGATGACACCGGCAGCCTTCGCCTTGTCGAGCAGCGCGATCAGGTCGTCGAAGCTCTTCGGCTCAGTGCCGCCGATCTTGTCCATCACCGCCTTGTTGATCCACAGCCAGTTGACCGAGTGGACGTTGACGGGGGCTGCGACCCATTTGCCGTCATAGACGGAGAACTTCTGCAGCGCCGCCGGCACCGACTTGTCCCAGCCTTCCTTCTTGGCCGTCTCCGTCAGGTCGCCCATGACGCCGGCCTCGGCATAATCGAGCACGGTGTAACCCAGCATCTGCGAGGCGGTCGGATAAGTGCCGGCCGCCACCATTGCCTTCAGCGCCGTCATCGCCGCATCACCGCCGCCACCGGCAACCGGCACGTCCTTCCAGGCAAATCCTTCCTTCGACAGATCCTCCTTCAACACGTTCAAGGCCGCTGCCTCGCCGCCGGATGTCCACCAGTGCAGCATCTGCACTTCCTTGACGTCGGCGGCGCGGGCCGCGACATGCGCGCCGGCCAGAGCCAATGCGATCACGGCCGTCGTGGTCAAAAACCTATTCATCGAAGAACCTCCCAGTTCCTTCTTGAAAGATGCGGGACCATTCCCGCATCAATTACCCGCCCTCCCCGGGCGTAGTGCCTTTGCCGTTTACAGCGCCGCCCGCCTTTCAGGCGCGCAAAGGACGCTGTAACACTTTGAATCGACGCATCGTGCTTTCCGAAAATCGGTTCCGATTTTCGGGCCGATGCGTCAGACCAGCTTTTCCGTCTGCGGCATCCACCAGCCGGTGCGCTTGCCGATATGCATGTTGAGCGTCTTGGTCTCGGTATAGTCTTCGACCGCATGGCGGCCGAGCTCACGGCCGAGACCGCTCTGCTTGTAGCCGCCGAAGGGCAGTTCCGAGGCGCCGTCCATGAAGGTGTTCATCCACACCGTGCCCGCCCTCACCGACCGGCCGATCGTCAGGCAGGTGTCGAAATCGCGGCTCCACACACCGGCCGACAGGCCGTAGTCGATCGAATTCGCGATCCTGATCGCTTCGGCTGTTGTTTCGAAAGTCAGAACCGACAGAACAGGACCGAAGACTTCCTCACGGGCCACCGCCATATCGGGCGTGACCGCTTCGAGGATCGTCGGCGACATGAACTGCCCCATGCCGAGGTCGAGCGTCTCGCCGCCATGGGCGACGCGGGCGCCGCTGCTCCTGGCACCGCTGACATAGCCTGAGATCTTCTCCAGATGCTGCGGCGTGATGATCGCGCCGACCTGCGTCGAGGGATCAAGGGGATCGCCGACCTTCACGCCCTTTGCCAGTTCGACGACGCGTCTGACGACGTCGGAGGCGATCGACTTATGCAGGATCAGCCGCGAGCCGGCATTGCAGCACTCGCCGGCATTGAAATAGGCGCCGAAGACCGCGGCATCGACGAAGGCGTCGAGGTCGGCATCGGGGAAAACGATTTGCGGGTTCTTGCCGCCGAGTTCCAGCGAGACCTTCTTCAGCGTCTGCGCCGCATTCGACATCGTCAGTTTTCCGACACCGGTCGAGCCGGTGAAAGAAACCATGTCGACATCAGGGTGGGAGGTCATGACCGCACCGACCTCAGGTCCCGTGCCGGTGACAATGTTGACGACGCCATCCGGAACGCCCGCCTCCTGCAGGATTTCGCCCAAGACGAGCGTCGATCCGGATGTCAGCTCCGAGGGCTTGACGACGGTGGTGCAGCCTGCGGCGAGCGCGAAGGGCAGCTTCTGGCCGACGATCAGGAACGGAAAGTTCCACGGCGTGATGATCGAGACAACGCCGATCGCCTCGCGCAGAACGACGCCGAGCGTGCCGTCGCCGAGTGTGTTGTAGCTTTCACCATGGAGATCGCGTGCGAGAGCCGCCGCATAACGCCAGATGTCGACCGAGCCGGCAATTTCTCCCCGCACCTGGGTGATCGGCTTACCCGCCTCGATGGCGTCGAGAAACGCCAGTTCTTCCGCCCGCGCGGCGATCAGATCGGCCGCCTTAAGCAGGATGGCGGACCGTTCGGACGCGGTCATGCGCGGCCACGGCCCCTCGTCGAAGGCCTTGCGCGCGGCAGCGATGGCGCGCTCGGCGTCGGTCCTGCTGCCGGCTGGAAAGCGACTGACCACGACACCATGGCTTGGCGCGACGCGCTCGATTGGATCGAAGGCGCCGGCTTCCCATTTGCCGTCGATCAGCATCTTGAAATCGCGTGCCTTGTGGTCGCTGAGCGCAGTCGGGTTGACGAGGACCGTCATTACCATTCTCCCTTGAACGTTGCCGGGCGCTTCTCGCTGAATGATGCGACGCCCTCTTTCAGATCGCCGGTTTTCGCCGCGAGGATCGAGCCCAGAGCTTCGACCGCGGTTCCGTTGTCTTCGCCGTTCGCCGATGCGATCATCAACTTGGCGATCTCGAGGGCCGCCGGTCCCCGCGCCGCAATCCGCCCGGCATATTGCCTGGCAGCGGCGACCGAGTTTCCTTTCGGAACCACCGCGTCGACGATACCGAGCAGGCGGGCTTCCTCGGCGGTGAAGATCTCGCCGCCCAGCGCCATGCGACGGACGGCCTGCGCACCGAACCTGCGCACGAGACGCTGGGTGCCGGACCAGCCCGGCACCATTCCGAGGCCGGTCTCCGGCAGGCCGATCTTGATGTGTTCCTCGGCGATGCGAATATCGGCAACGCCCGCCAGTTCGAGCCCGCCCCCAAGGGCGTGGCCGTTCAGCGCCGCGACCAGCGGCACCCGGAGCGTCGCCAATCTTTCGAAGATACGGTGACCGTGCCGAACCCAGGCATGGCCGAACTCCTGCGGCAGCATTCCGCCCCAGGCTTTGATATCGCCTCCGGCGGAAAAACCCTTTCCTTCACCCGTCAGAACGGCAGCGCGCACATCCGGGTTCGCCTCCACCGCATCGGCCGCCTCGGCCAAGGCTTTCAGCATATCGAGATCGAGCGCGTTCAACTTCTCCGGACGTGAAATCGTCAAGGTCGCGACATGTCCGTCGATATCGATCCTGACTGTTCCGCTAGCCATGGATGGCGCCCTCCAGTGTCCGTGCCCGTTTGGCAGGAAGCGACAAGCCGATGCCTGCTTCGCGGAAGAGTGCCGCATCCATGACCTTCAGGTCGGGCGCGACCATCAGCGGAAATTCGGACTGATCGAGGATCTGAGACTGAAGATCGACGCCGGGCGCGATCTCGGTGAGGACGATGCCTTCAGGCGTCAGCTTCATCACGCACCGCTCGGTGACATAGATGATATCCTGCCCCTGCTCGATCGCCCGCCTGCCGCTGAAGGTGACGTGTTCGACCTCGTTGACCAGCTTCTTCAGCTTGCCCTCCCTCTCGATGACCAGAGCCCCATCGGCGATCGACAGCTTCGCCCCGGCGTTGAACATGCCGGAGAAGACGATCTTCTTCGCCCGCGCCGTGATGTCGACGAAGCCGCCGGCGCCGGCCGTCACATGCGGCCGGAAGGAAAGCTTGGAGACGTTGACCGACCCGTCCTTGCCGATCTCGAGGAAGGACAGCAGCGACGCGTCGAAGCCCGCGCCCTGGAAATAGGTGAACTGATAGGGAGACGGCATGTAGGCGTCGGCATTGGAGGCGCAGCCGAAGGCGAAGTCGAGCAGCGGCACCCCACCGACCGCGCCTTGCTCGATGACCCAGGTGACGGCGCCGTGGAGCCCTTCTTCCAGCAAAATGCGCGGCACGTTGGCCGAGATGCCGAAGCCGAGATTGACGCAGCTTCCCGCCTGCAGTTCCTGGGCGACGCGGCGCGCGATGACCTTCTGAACATTGAATTCCGGAACGCTGAAGCTATCGAGCGGGCGGAAGATCTCACCTGATATCGCCGGATCGTACAACGTCTGTGTCGTCTGCTTCTGATCCGGATCGACGACGATATAGTCGACCAGCATTCCCGGCACCCGGACGTCATGCGGCTTCAGCGAGCCTTCCTTGGTGATCCGCTTGACCTGGGCGATGACGATGCCGCCATTGTTGCGGGCGGCAAGCGCCTGATCGAGGCCGCCGAGATAGGCGCCTTCATGTTCGTATGTCAGGTTGCCGCGCTCATCGGCGGTGGTGGCACGGATGATGGCGACCTGAGGGACGATCGAGGGGAAGAACAGCCAGTCGTCGCCCTCGAAGCTGACGCGCTTGACCACCCGTTGTTCCGAAGCCAGCTCGTTCATCGCACAGCCCTGACGCCGAGGATCGACGAAGGTGTCGACGCCGACCTTGGTCAGAACGCCCGGCCGCTTGGCGGCGGCTTCGCGATGGATGTCGAACAGGATGCCGGAGGGAATGTTATAGGCCGGGATCTCGTTGTTGGTGATCATCTGCCAGATCAGCGGCGGCTCGGACGATGACGGCCCGGATGGATAGGAGCCGCCGATGATGCACTTGAGAAGGCCCTTCCTGGCGATGTAATCGACGCCCTTGATGCCGCTCATATCGCCGGCGGCGATCGGATGAAGGGTCGTGATTCCCAGGGGATGGCCGGTCGTCTCGAAACGCTCGCCAATCGCCTTCAGCATGAGGTCCGGGCAACCGAGACCGCTCGAAGACGATACCGTGACGACGGCGCCATCCGGGATGAGCGCGGCCGCTTCGGCTGGGGTGAGATGCTTCTTCATGGGCATTACTCAGCGTCCTGTTTCGATTTTACGCTCTTGCCGGCCCATTGCCGGCGCGGTCTTGCCGGCGCCGCAGCTCTCGCGAACGACCAGCCGAACGGCTGTCGTCACCGTCTCGGCCTCGGCCTTGCCGGCATTGATCTGCTTGAGCAGCATTTGCGCGCCGCGGCGCCCGATGCCCTGCGGGTCGACCGAGACCGTCGTCAGCGCCGGAACCGCCGCCTGAGCCTCGATGACGTCGTCGAATCCCACCACGGCGAAGTCGGCGCCGGGCTCCAGACGGCGCGCGCGCAATCCGTCGCAAACACCGAAGGCCACGGCATCGTTGAAGCAGACGGCTGCGGTCGGCCGACGGCCGAGCGCGATCGCCTTTCCGATCGCCTCCACCCCGCCGGCCCGCGACGGCGCCGACGAGATGACGAGTTCTTCGTGATAATCGAGCCCGGCCGCCTCCAAGCCATTTCGGTAACCGGCAAGCCTATCGTCGAAGACGGCGGTGTCGGGAAAGCCGCCGAGAAAGGCGATGCGCTTGTGACCGAGCCCGGCCAGATGCTTGACAGCGGAGACCATGCCGGCCCGGTTGTCGGAGACGATGGACGAGACTTTGGCGCCGGGCAGGTTTCGAACGACGACCACGACAGGAATTCCGGCCGCAACGAGCGGCTTGAAGTCGGCGGCATCGGTGGCGCGGGCCGGCGAGACGATGAGGCCGGAAATACCGTGCTCACGCATCGATGCGACAACCTCACGCTGCCTGTCGATGCTCTCGCCGGTGTTCGACAAGAACTGCACGAAGCCGGCCGACTGGACGACCATATCGACGCCAACCGCCAGCTCCGCAAAGAAGCTGTTCGTCAGGTCGTTCACAACCACTCCGATGATCCGCGATTTGGCACCGGCCTGGCGAAGATTGGCTGCGCCGCGATTATAGACGTAGCCGAGATCGCGCATCACGGCATTGACCTTGGCGCGCGTCGCCTCGTTGACCAGGGATGAACCCTGCAGCACCAGCGACACCGTCGACTTGGAGACGCCGGCGGCCTTCGCGATGTCAATGACGGTTACCCGCGCCTTTGTCATTTCCCTCTCCGACCACGACCTCGACCGATAGGATAAATATTTGGAACGTTCCAATTATGTCAAGAAAAATTAGAGGTTCGCTATAAAATTATTTATTTCTATCGGAAATTCAGCTTTATTCGCCACAGACATCTCGGCTCACAAATTGGAACGTTCTAAATTCCAGTCGCGATTGGCAGGCACCTATGGACATCTCCGGCCGGTAAGGTGGTGGAAGATTCGGGGCTCCTCCCCTATGCTGTCGAGACAATCAATGTGACCGTGATCAGCGGAGGAGAGCACCAAGACATGACATTGCGCGCCGAACTAACCGCTCTGCCGCCACGCGAACAAGCCCGGCGCCTGACAGCCGTCGCCGCTTCCCTGGTGGCGCAAATCAGGCGCACCGAACCCCACGCGCCGGAAGCCGAGGCCGCGTTGGCGGCAATCCGCGCCTGGGGCGATGGCGAAGGCCTGACCGGCCGATCCGTCTCCGATCTTGTCTACAGCGACGATGAGCGCGGGACGCTCCGCCGGCTCTCCGAGGCGGCCGGAAAGCCCAGCGAAGGCGGCTGGAATGCGATCACGACGGCAGTCATGTACGTCGCCTGGCTTGCTTATCAAGAGACCGGCGCGCCGATGCCGAGCGACGTCAATGAGGTGGGAGAGGACAGCCTCGATCTTCTTGAGGAACAACTGGCCAAACTCGGCTGAGTTTCCGTCGAGGAGCTCCCATCGACGGACATTAGCGAAACTTTATTGTTTCTGACGAATGCTACGGATGCGCGCAACGCGCCAGATCTGAAGCAGGGCCGAATGATGCCGCATTCGTTCGAATCCATTCTGGAAAACCTGCCGCAGGGCATCGTTCTGCTTGATTCTGCCAATAGGGTCACGGCCTTCAATTCCCGCGCGCTGGAAATTCTCGGCCTTCCGGAGGGCGCCCTCCGGAAGGGAATGGATATCGACGGATTGCCGGGTACCTTGGACTGTCGTGCAGCGGCGTGTTCGCGTTCGCCGACCGGCAAGCCGCACGCCTCGCAGTTTGCATTGCCCGACGGGCGGATGATCTCGCTGACTTGCGCGCCCTCGAGAGAGGGAAGCTGGATCCTGAGCTACGAAGACATCTCGACGCTCGTTCGCGTCGAAGACAGCCTGGCCGAGCAACATCACCGGTTCGACGCAGCCCTGAGCAACATGCCGCATGGGCTGTGCATGTTCGATTCGACGAAGAAGCTGATATTGTGCAACGCATCCTACGCGCGGATGTACAATCTGCCGGATCGACTGACACAACCGGGAACGCCGCTCGCAGATATCCTGGCCTATCGGGCCCAGGAGGGAAATGGGCCGGCCGACACCGCCACCTATTTCGACGTCGTCTTCGAAGCGACGGCACTCGGTACGCCGGCCAGCCAGAACATCGCGCTCACCGACGGCCGCATCGTGAAGATCACCCACAATCCGATGCAGAACGGTGGATATGTGGCGACCCATGAGGACGTCACCAAGACCATGCGGCTCGCCGAAGAGCTGCGCCGCCACCATGATCAGCTCGAAGTTACGGTGCGCAATCGCACGGCTGAGGTCGAGCGGCAGGCGCGTGAGCTGGAGCGAATGCTTGCGCAGGAACGAAACATCAACGAATTGCAGCGGCAGTTCGTGGCGATGGCATCGCATGAGTTCCGCACCCCACTCGCAATCATCGACGCTGCCGCCCAGCGGCTGCTGCGAAAGGGAGGCGCGGTCGAGCCCGGTTTCCTCAGCGAGAAGGTCGATCAGATCCGCGCATCGGTACACCGGATCGTCGATCTCATGGAGAGTATCCTGTCGGCAGGACGCCTCGATACCGGCACGATCGATATCAGTTACGGCGCCTGCGCGCTCAGATCATTGATCCGAAGCTGCTGCGAGCGGCAGTCGTCGATCTCGAAGACGCACAGCTTCGTGCTTGACGTAGACGGGCTGCCTGAGTTCATCGATGCCGATCCCCGCAGCTTGACCCAGGTCTTCACCAATCTGCTCTCCAATGCCGTTAAATACGCGCCTGGAACTTCCGAAATTCGCATTGCGGCATGGGAGGAGACCGGCAACGTCAAGGTTTCGGTCAGCGACGACGGGGTGGGGATCGATGCCGAAGACGTGCCCCGGCTGTTTCAGCGCTATTTCCGCGCCCGCACTTCGACCGGGATTGCCGGAACCGGTATCGGCCTCAACCTGGTGAAGCAGATCGTCGAGCTGCACCAGGGCTCGATAGAGGTGCAAAGCGCAAGAGGGTGTGGATCGACGTTCACCGTCACTCTTCCGATCAAGAGACATGGCGACATTCCGGCGAACAATGATTGCGCGATCACTCAGGCCTCTTAAGCAGGGCTGACGGCTCGCGCTCGAACTGACGGCGCAGGATTGCTGTCCGGCATATCTACCCTATCCTTCTCGCAATAGAGGAGGACCATGCCATGGCTTTCATTCACACCCCCAATGCATCCGCCAGCGAGAAGACGACGTCGATGTATGCGTCGGCCGAGGCGAATTATGGTTATCTGCCGAACATGTATCGTGCCTTCGGCCACAGGCCGGAGGTGATGGAGTGCTGGGCGGCGCTGCTTTCGAGCATTCGCGGTCATATGAGCCTCAGGCGCTATGAACTAGTGACGCTGGCGGCGGCCAAGGAGCTGAAATCCTCTTATTGCATGCTGGCGCACGGCTCCGTGCTGCTGCGCGAGGGGTTTACCAGCGACGGGCTGACGGCTGTCGTCAACGAGACCGAAAAGGCGCCGATCGATGCCGGCGAACGGGCGATCATGGCCTTCGCCGCCAAGGTGGCGCGCGACGCGACGTCGGTGACGCAGCAGGACATAGACGGGCTGAAGAAACACGGGCTGAGCGATGCCGAGGTCTTCGACGTCACGGCCGCGGCCGCGGCCCGGTGCTTCTTCTCGAAAATGCTGGATGCGCTGGGTGCCGCACCCGACCACGCCTATATGGAACGGCTGGAGCCGAATGTGCGCAAGGCGCTCAGCGTCGGCCGGGAGGTCGAGAGGCCTCTTGCGCCTTCCCCATCGCGCGGCACATCGCAATGAGGGCGTAGCCCCCTACTCCTGCGGTTTGTCGGCAAAATGCCGGATCGCAAACTCGGCGATATTCTGGCTCGACCGATCGGCATCGTCGAGCAGCGAAGGAAACAACTGCCACTGATGCGGCATCCCCGGCCAGACCTCGGTGGTGACGTCGACGCCCGCCTGGCGCGCCTTGTCGGCGAGCCGCAGCGTATCATCAAGCAGGACTTCACCGGAACCGACCTGCAGCAGCAGCGGCGGAAAGCCCGTCAGGTCGGCATAAAGCGGCGATGCCTGGGGATCGGTCGGAGACTTTCGGCCGAGATAGGCCTTGCGCAAAGTCTCGATCCAGTCTTTGCCGACCAGCGGATCGCTTTCGGCATTCGATGTCATCGATCCGCCCGTCGCGGCAAGATCGGTGATGGGGCTGAGCGCAATGACGGCCGCCGGCAGCGCCTTTCCGGCCTGTATTTGCCGCAGCACCGTCTCGAGCGCGATATTGCCGCCGGCACTGTCGCCTGCCACCACGACATTATCGTTGCGATAGCCGTTGTCGAGAAGCCAGCGGTAGGCCGTCAGCGCATCGTTGATCTGCGCGGGATAGGTATATTCGGGCGTCAGCCGATAATCGATTAGAAGAACATCGCTGGACGCGGCCTTGGCGAGCGAGCCGGCAAGCAGGCTGTGCGTGCGGATGGAGCCGCCGGAAAAGCCGCCGCCATGAATATAGAGGATCACCCTCTCACCGATCGGGTGATGAAGCCGGGCCGGCCACATCAACTCGGCATCGACGCCATCAGCATCGACCTGCCGGACCTGGATGCGCGTCGGTCCCGGCATCGTCTGCATCAGCCGCTCGAACGCTGTCCGCCGCTGCTGCAGGCTGTCGGCGCCGGCAAAATGCTCCTTCCAGAGATCGAGGAGTTTTTCGACTTGCACGCGCGAGCCCTCGCTTTGCGGCCCGATCTCCTGTCCCGGCGCTGCCGACACCGATAGCAGCAGCGCCGCGATGGCCGGAAACAGATATCCGAGCCGCTTGGACGCTCTTCGATTTGGCAAAGTCCCACCCTTCATCAACCTCTCCCGATGCTGGCGATGCGGTATCTTTGGCCGCTTCGCCCACCGGAGTCAAAAGGGTGTGGGCATGAACCTCGCCGCTTTGTCATGCGCCCGCTTTAACCGATGGCCGAAAAGAAAAAACGATAATCCGTGCCGGCGCAGCTTGCCAATTGCCGCGCTTCCGTCGGAAATAGGCTGCCCTGCCCCAACCCCGGCGCTTCGGCTCGCGCTGGCATGAAGGATACCGATGACCACGATTTATCTTGCCGGCCCGGAAGTCTTTCTTCCCGATGCCATGCCCATCATGGCCGAAAAACGCCGATTGGCGCGCCAGTTCGGTTTCGAACCGACCGGTCCCGGCAGCGACGAAAACCAGACGCCGGTGAAGCGAACGGCCGCAGAGATCTACGCACGCAACGACGACGCCATGCGCCGGGCCGATATCTGCCTTGCCAACATCACGCCGTTTCGAGGCGTCAGCGCCGACCCGGGCACGGTCTACGAAATCGGTTTCATGATCGCGCTCGGAAAATCGGTCTTCGCCTATACCAACCACCCCGACGACTATGGCCTGCGTGTTCGTTCGATCTGGTATGCGGGGCTGGAGATCGATGTCGCGAGCGGACGCCCGCGCGGACCTGATGGCATCGCGATCGAAAATCACGGCATGGCCGATAACCTGATGATCGACGGGGGCATCGAGGCAACGGGAGGCAAGGTATTCCGAGCGGCAGAGCTGCCGGAGGATCCCGCCCGCGACCTGACGATTTATTTTGAGGCGCTTCAGACGATCGCCAGCATGCGCGGATAGGAATTGAGCGTCCCTACTCCGCCCTGATCGCGTCGATGACCGCCCTGAAGCCCGCTGACATGTGGCGGCGGCTCGGATAGTAGAGATAGAGCGATTCCTCCGGCTGGCACCAGTCGTCGAGCACCTGGATCAGCTCGCCGCCGGCAACAGCTTTTTCGACACGGGGCTCCCAGATATAGGCAAGACCGACGCCGCCGAGCGCTGCCTGCATCATCAGTTCGTGATCGTCGAGCGACAACGATCCGGTCGGCTGAAAGCTCATCGTCTGGCCGTCCTTCTCGAATTCCCAGGCATAACGCGCACCTGATGGAAACATGTTCTGGATGCAGAGATGGCGCTTGAGCTCGTGGGGCGTCGCCGGCTTCGGCCGGGTCTCGAAATAGGCGGGCGAACCGACCACGACCAGGCGGATCCGGGGCTTGATGCGTAGCGCGATCATGCCCTCGGTGACGCGCTCGCCGAAACGGATGCCGGCATCGAAACCCTCCTCGACGATATCGACCAGCCTGTCGGTCGCGTTGATCTCCAGCTGCAAATTCGGATTGCGCTGGAGCAACGGGGCAATGATGCGGCCGATGACGAAGGGACCGATCGAATTCGGCACGTTGATCCTCACCTTGCCGAAGGGCGTGTCGCGATAACGGTTCAACGCATCGAGCGCCGCCGCCATTTCCCCGAAGGCCGGATCGAGATGGGAGATCAGGAGTTCGCCGGCTTCGGTCAACGAAACGCTGCGTGTCGTGCGGTTGAGGAGACGGATGCCGATCCGGTCCTCGAGATTGAGCACGGCATGGCTGACGGCAGAGGCAGTGACGCCCCGCTCCTCACCCGCCTTGCGGAAGCTCTTGTGCCGCGCCACCGCCGCGAAGGCCGCAAGTTCGGAGAGTTCGGTCGCGCGCATTGCTGAATTTCACTCATCATAGTTTCAAGAATAGCAAATCTTATACATCAGCAAATTTTCGGTCAAATTCATCCCGTCAGCACAGAGATGCGACGCCCCATACAGTCGAACAATCCAAGAGGAATCCGTCATGAAAATCTGGTTCATCACTGGTGCATCCCGTGGCTTCGGCGCGCTGATGACCAAGGAAGCGCTGGCAGCCGGCGATGGCGTCATCGCCACCGCCCGCGATCCAAAGACGGTGACCGAGCAGTTCGGTGATCATCCGAACCTCATTGCCGTCGCCCTCGACGTTACCAATGAGGCGCAGGCGAAAGAGGCTGCGGCTGCCGGCATCGCCCGCTTCGGCCGCATCGATGTTCTCGCCAACAATGCCGGCTACGGGCTGCTCGGCGCCGTCGAGGAAGCCACGGCCGAAGAGATCGAAAGGCTCTATGCCACGAACGTCTTTGGTCTCCTGAAGGTGACACGCGCCGTACTGCCCTATATGCGCCGCCAGCGCTCCGGCCATGTCCTGAACTTCTCCTCGGTCGGCGGTTATTTCGGCTATCCCGGCTGGGGTGTCTACGGCTCGACGAAATTCGCCGTCGAGGGGCTGTCGGAATCGATGGCGGCCGAACTCGAACCCTTCGGCATCAAGGTGACGATCATCGAACCCGGCTTCTTCCGGACGGACTTCCTTTCCGACAGGTCGCTGGCGGTCAGTCCGGCCTCCATTGCCGACTACGAAGGCACGCCGGCGGGCAACATGCGCAATTTCGCCGCCGACGCCAACCATGCGCAGCCCGGCAATCCTGCGAAGCTCGCTGCCGGCATCATGACGATGGTCAACTCGGCCAACCCGCCGCTGCGCATGCCGTTCGGCAGCGATACGGTGGCTATGATCGAGGCGCAGCATGCGAGCGTCGAAAAGGAACTGGCCGCCTGGCGGGAGCTCGCCCTTTCTACGGATTTTCCCAGCGACGCAATAAGCGCAGCCTGAAGAGAGACATGGGGGCCGCCGCCATATTTCCGGTCTCGGAAGTGTGGCGGCGGTGCTGTTATGACGGCGGGAAAGACGGCGGGGGCGGCCGCCCTCCTTTACTTTCCGACCTGCTCGGCCCAGTTCGGCGCCTTGCCGCCGCCGTCGAGGAAGGTCATCGCCACGGTCGCCACGAGGGGCGAGGCGAAGGTCTCGTAGTGGGTTAGATCGGGCAGGATCGCCAGCCGGTTCTTCGACATGTTCTCCCGCGTCCAGCCCGCGTCGCGCAGACCGCCGCCAAGCTTGTGATAGAAGTCGATCATGTGCCCTGGGCGTATCATGTCAGCATCGCCGTAGATCAGCATGACAGGCATGGTGAGCTTGGCGACAGCATCGCTATAATCGATGGGTTTGCGCATCAACGCCCCCATGGCGTCGAGCAGCTTCGGAAATTCGGAAACGTCGGGCGCCACCGCCTTGTAGGAGAGGAACATCGGCGTGTCCTTCATCATCTCGGCCATACCGGCGCCGACGGCCGCCTGCTGCGGCAACATCTCCGGGAAGAAGCCGTTCTGAGCATAGGGCGCCGAGAGGATCACCAGCCGGCGGACGCGGTCGGGCGCATTCGCTGCCATATTCAGCGCCACCCCGCCTCCGAAGGAATAGCCGAAGACGTCGACCTTGTCGTAGCCGAGCTGCTTCACCAGGATCGCGAGATCGGCGCCAATATCCGGAAGCTCGATCGGGCGATTGCCGAGCGGCGTGCGACCATGGCCCTGGAGATCGACGGCGATCACCTGCCGGTGATCGGTGAAAACAGGCATGACAGGCGTAAACATCTCGATCTGCCCGAGGCCGCCGTGCAGCAGCAGCAGCGGTTCGCCCTCGCCGCGGATCTCATAATAATAATCGATGCCGTTAACCGGCACGCTTCCCTTCCTGATGATCGGTGCTGCTGCCTTGTCCTCGATAGAAGGCGCGCCGGCGCCCGCCATATAGGGCGCGGCCAGGAAGGCGGCCGCGGTTGCGATCATCGATATCAGCCTCGTCTTCGACATGTTCCTTGCTCCATGTTTGCATCGATACCGCAAGGACGGCAGTGGCGATCATTTTCCGACACTCTGTTTCGAAATTTCTGCCCAACCGCCTTTATGCCATTTCTATATTTTCGCCCCTCGCCCCGAATGGATTTCCTATCGCGGCCGGCAGTAGACTCTCGCCATCACTGCAAAGGTCAAATGCCATGCGAAATATCTCCGCCTTCCACCCTCTCCGCCCACGCAGGACAAGGCGCGGCGGCCGGCAGATGCGTGAAAAGCGCACCGCCTGGGTGCTGATCGTCTTCAGCGTTCTGCTCGCCTGTGTCGAAGTTTACATCGTCTACGCCGCGCTCTGAGCCTTTCCACGCGCGGTTCCGCCGGCAAAACGCAGACTGGCCGAACGGTCGATCCCAACTTTTCTTTAACCGGCTTGCTGGTAAAATCTCGGCGCAGAGACTTCAGACAGCACGAGACCGATGCCGAAACCGAATTTCCGCTTCACCCATTACGATCTCAGGGAACAACGCGCCGGAACGATCGTCGAGGTGTCGTTGAATGCGGTGAACAATGTGCGGCTGATGACGGCGCCGAATTTCCAGCGCTTCACCGAGGTTCTCGATTTCAAATATGTCGGCGGCGTGGCGCGCAAATCGCCGGTCAAGCTCGCCGTTCCGGAAAGCGGCCACTGGCATGTCGTCGTCGACATGGAAGGTCATCACGGGCTGGCGGAATCCGCCGTCAAGGTGATCGCCGCGCCAGCCAATCAGAAGATGCCGCGCCCTTCGTGAGATTGAGGCGGCTCAGCGCGGATTACGCTCCTTGCGAAGCTTCGCCCACCATTCCAGCCGCTTGCGGATGTCGCGTTCGAAACCGCGCTCCGGCGGGTCGTAGAAGGTCTGCCGGCCCATTTTCTCCGGAAAATAGTCCTGGCCGGAAAAGGCGTCCGGCTCGTCATGGTCGTATCGGTAGCCCTCGCCATAACCCTCGCCCTTCATCAGCTTGGTCGGCGCATTGAGGATGTGCTTCGGCGGCAGCAGCGAGCCGTTCTGCTTGGCGGCCTGGCTTGCGGCCTTGAAAGCCGTGTAGACGGCATTGGATTTCGGCGCGGTGGCGAGATAGACGCAAGCCTGGGCCAGCGCCAGCTCCCCTTCCGGCGAACCGAGATACTCATAGGCATCCTTGGCGGCATTGCAGATCACCAGCGCCTGCGGATCGGCAAGACCGATATCCTCCACCGCCATGCGCACCAGCCGCCGGCCGAGATAGAGCGGATCCTCGCCGGCATCGAACATGCGGGCGAGATAATAGAGGGCGGCGTCGGGGTCCGAGCCGCGCACGGATTTATGCAGTGCCGAGATCAGATTGTAGTGGCCGTCCTGCGCCTTGTCATAGACCGGAGCGCGGCGCTGAACGATGCGCGTCAGGCCTTCGGTATCGAAGGTCTCGCCTTCGCGCGCCGCGCGCCAGACTTCCTCGGCGAGGGTCAGCACCGCGCGGCCGTCGCCGTCGGCCATGCGGATCAGGCTGGCGCGCGCTTCCTCCTTCAGCGGCAGCGGCTTCTGCTCGATCGCCTCGGCGCGCTTCAGCAATTCCTCCAGACTTTCCTCGTCATGCGACTTGAAGGTCAGCACGCGGGCGCGCGACAAAAGAGCGGCATTGAGCTCGAAGGACGGGTTTTCGGTGGTGGCGCCGACGAGGATGACGGTACCATCCTCCATGACAGGCAGGAAGCTGTCCTGCTGGGCGCGGTTGAAACGATGGATCTCGTCGACGAAGAGCAGCGTCTGGCGACCGTCCATTCGGCGCAGGCGGGCGGTCTCGAACACCTTCTTCAGATCGGCGACGCCGGAAAAGATCGCCGAGATCTGCTCGAAGGCCAGCCCCGCCTCGCCGGACAACAGCCGCGCCACCGTCGTCTTGCCTGTGCCGGGCGGACCCCAGAAGATCATCGAGCCGAGCGAACCGCTCTCGATCATTCGCTTCAGCACACCATCTTCACCGGTCAGATGTTCCTGACCGGTGACGTCGGCAAGCGTCTTCGGCCGCAACCGGTCGGCAAGCGGTCGCTTGGCGGCCACCTCTTCCGGAACGCGCGGCGCGAAGAGATCGTTGCTCATCGGAAGAATTGCCGGATGCGCTGACCGTCGCGCTCGATCTCCACCCGCCAGAGTCCGGGGTCGCTCTCGGCGATTTCGGAAAGCTCGCTGGTGGTCTTCACATCGGTCCCGTTGATCGAAATGATGATATCCTTCGGCTCGAAACCGAGACGGGCGGCGGGCGAATCCTCCTTCACGTCGGATACGACGACGCCTGCCGATTCCGGCGGCATGCGCAGTTCGTCGGCGACACGCGGCGACAGGTTCTCAACGACGGCGCCGCTAAAGGGGGTGCGCCCGCCGATCGTGCGCTGATCTCGCGGCGAGGTTTCCGGGGCGCGATCGAGCGTCAGCGGCAGTTGCGCCTCGCGGCCGTTCTCGACGACAGTGAGTTTGACCGACTTGCCAAGACCGGCCGTCGTCAGCCGGTAAAGCAGCGCATCCGGATGTTCGACAGCAATACCGTCGACCGCGGTGACGATTTCGCCGGCCTTCAGCCCGGCCTTGGCGGCCGGGCCGCCTTCCGAAACCTTGACCACGAGCGCGCCGCGAACCTTGTTCAGCCCCAGCGCCTCAGCGACCTCGGAAGTCACGGCATCGAAGCTCGCGCCGACATAGGGCCGCTCGAAGGATTTGACGCCGGCATCGGCCGAAGCGAGGAAGACCTTGACCAGATTGGCGGGGATGGCGAAGCCGATGCCGTTCGAGCCGCCGCCGCGCGAGAAGATCGCCGTGTTGATGCCGATCAGTTCGCCTTTCATATTCATCAAGGCGCCGCCGGAATTGCCGGGATTGATCGAGGCATCGGTCTGGATGAAGAAGCCGAACTCGTTCCTGACCACCTGGTTGCGGGCAAGTGCGGAGACGATGCCGCTCGTCACCGTCTGGCCGACGCCGAAGGGATTGCCGATCGCCAGCACGAGATCGCCGACCTCGACCGCATCGGAATTGCCGATCGGCAATGTCGGGAAACTTTCCTTGGTGTCGATCTTCAGCACGGCAAGATCGACACGATCGTCCCGCAGCACCACCTTGCAGGGGAATTCGCGTCCATCAGGCAGCGCAACCTTGATGTCGTCGGCGCCTTCGACAACGTGATTGTTGGTCACAACAGTGCCGTTTGCCTCGACGATGACGCCGGAACCGAGCGAGGACTGCTTCTCCGAGCGATTCGGCATCTGCTGGCCGAAGAACTGCTCGAAGAAGGGGTCGCCGGCAAAAGGCGACTGCCGCCGGACGGTCTTTTCCGCATAGACATTGACGACGGCGCCCGACGTCTGTTTGACGAGCGGCGCGAAAGAGAGCTGCATCTGCATCTGGCTCTCGGGCACGGTCTTTGCGGTCTGCGCATTGGCCGCAGCCGGCAGAGCGAGCATAAGAGCGAGTAGCGAGACGGAGGCGCGCTTGAACAGGCCTTGCATGGGTATCCCTTTTAAATCCTCTTGTGGATCGTTTTAGAGCATGATGCCGAAAAGTGTGAGCGGTTTTCGGACGACATCGTGCTCTAACTATTTAATGCGAACAGCATTCAGATTTCAGGTCGAACTGGCCTAAAATCATCCTGTTCTGCGGCCCGACGCTAGAAAGGAAAGAGGGCGGAAGCATGGAAGAATGAGGCAGTCGGGGCTTCAGGAGATTTTGCTTGAGGCCTTTGCGAATTCGATTCAGGAAGACCGGCCATGCAACTGATATCAAAAGCCAAAATCTGGGCGAAGTCACTGAAGCGTGACATCGTCGCCCTGTGGCTTGCTGCGCGCGATGCCAGGGTGCCCTGGTACGCAAAAGCAGTGGCGGGCGCCGTCGCGGCCTATGCCCTGTCGCCGATCGATCTCATCCCGGATTTCGTTCCCGTGCTCGGCTATCTCGACGATCTCGTCATCGTACCGCTCGGCATCCTGCTGGCGACGTGGCTTGTTCCGCCCGACTTGATGAGCGAGCTTCGCGAAGAAGCCGCAAGACGCATCGAACGCCCTTCCGGCCGGAGCGGCGTGATCTTCATCCTTGTCGTCTGGCTTGCCTGCATCATCTTCCTGGCTCTGGCAGTGCGCAAGCTGGTCTGATCGGCGGCAAGGAGACTTTGAATGATGACAACGAGAGCGATGACGGCAGCCCTTGGTTTTGCAGCTGCAATCTTCGCGTCGGAAATGGCGCAGGCGGCAAGCTTCGACTGCGATGCGAAAGAATTGAAGCCGGATGAAAAGACAATCTGCGACAGCCGCGCCCTCAACGATGCCGACGTGAAGATGGCGACGACCTTCGAGCTGCTCTCCGGCCTGCTGGCCATGGGCTCACGTGGGACATTGCAGGACGAACAGACGGCCTGGCTGAAAAAACGGCAGGAATGCGGGGCCGATGCCGCCTGCCTCAAGGCCGCCTATGAGGAGCGGCTGAAGCAGCTCGGCGAGACCTATAAAAACATCAACCGGCCGCTTTGAAAGCGACCGGTCGACAGAGCAGTTGATAGATTCGAGCAATTAGCGGGCGTTCAGATCGCGCACAGCACCGCGATCGGCGCTCGTTGCGAAAGCGGCGTAGGCCTTCAGCGCCGTGGTGACGTTGCGCTTGCGGACTTCTGTGGGATGCCAGCCCTTGCCATCCTGCTCGGCGCGGCGGGCGGCGAGTTCAGTTTCGCTGACGCGCAGACTGATGGTGCGGTTCGGGATGTCGATGTCGATCATGTCGCCTTCGCGCACCAGGCCGATCGTGCCGCCATTGGCCGCTTCCGGCGAGACATGGCCGATCGAGAGGCCCGATGTGCCGCCGGAGAAGCGGCCATCGGTGATCAGCGCACAGGCCTTGCCGAGGCCCTTCGACTTCAGATAGCTCGTCGGGTAGAGCATTTCCTGCATGCCGGGGCCGCCCTTCGGGCCTTCATAGCGGATGACGACGATGTCGCCGGCCTTGATCTCATTGGCGAGGATCGCCTTGACCGATGCATCCTGACTTTCGAAGACCCGTGCCGGACCGGAGAATTTCAGGATCGATTCATCGACACCGGCGGTCTTGACGATGCAGCCGTCGACCGCGAGGTTGCCCTTGAGCACGGCAAGGCCGCCATCTTTCGAGAAGGGATGTTCGACCGAGCGGATGACGCCGTTCTGGCGATCCGTGTCGAGATCGTCCCAGCGTGCCTCCTGGCTGAAGGCGACCTGGGTGGGGATGCCGCCGGGAGCGGCGCGATAGAAATTACGGACGGTGTCGCTATTGGTGCGGGTGATGTCCCAGCGGTCGATGGCGTCGCCCAGCGTCTCGGCGTGGACGGTCGGGCAATCGCGGTTCAGCAGCCCGCCCTTGTCGAGCTCTCCGAGGATCGACATGATGCCGCCGGCGCGGTGGACGTCTTCCATATGCACGTCGCTCTTGGCCGGCGCGACCTTCGACAGGCAGGGCACGCGGCGCGATAGCGCATCGATATCGGTCATGGTGAAATCGATCTCGCCTTCATGGGCGGCGGCCAGGATGTGCAGGACCGTATTGGTCGAACCGCCCATGGCGATATCGAGCGCCATGGCATTCTCGAAGGCCTGCTTGGAGGCGATGGTGCGCGGCAGCGCCGTAACGTCGTCCTGCTCGTAATAACGGCGGGCGAGATCGACGATCAGATGGCCGGCCTCGACGAAGAGCCGCTTGCGGTCGGCATGGGTGGCGAGCGTCGAGCCGTTGCCGGGCAGCGACAGGCCGAGCGCTTCCGTCAGGCAGTTCATCGAATTGGCGGTGAACATGCCGGAGCAGGAACCGCAGGTCGGACAGGCCGAGCGCTCGATGGTCTGGACGTCCTCGTCGCTGATCTTGTCGTCGGCGGCGGCGACCATGGCATCGACCAGATCGAGCGCGTGGGTCTTGCCGTGCAGCACGACCTTGCCCGCTTCCATCGGACCGCCGGAGACGAAGACGGTGGGGATATTGAGGCGCAACGACGCCATCAGCATGCCGGGGGTGATCTTGTCGCAGTTGGAAATGCAGACCATGGCGTCGGCGCAATGGGCATTGACCATGTATTCGACGCTGTCGGCGATCAGCTCGCGGGACGGCAGCGAATAGAGCATGCCGTCATGGCCCATGGCGATGCCGTCATCGACGGCGATCGTGTTGAATTCCTTGGCGACACCGCCGGCCGCCTCGATTTCGCGGGCGACGAGCTGGCCGAGATCCTTGAGGTGCACGTGGCCGGGCACAAACTGCGTGAAGGAATTCACCACCGCGATGATCGGCTTGCCGAAATCCGAATCCTTCATACCCGTGGCGCGCCAAAGGCCGCGCGCGCCTGCCATGTTGCGGCCGTGGGTCGTGGTTCTGGAACGGTAAGCTGGCATCGGTGTCTTCCTCGACGTGTCGGAAATCATCAGGCGAAGCGAAGCGGCATGAAGCCTGCGGGCCGGGCGCACGCTGCCTTTTGCAATTGTCCTAATCCAATCGACCGGGGCTGTCACTACCGGCAAGGTCAAATCCGGTACGCTGCGGAGGGAGCACCTTGAGCGCCATCGATGATATACGGTTCGGCGCGAGGTTTGGTTACAGCCTATTCCATCACAGCCGAACACAAAAAATTGGCTTCCCGTCGTCGAGATTCGAGGCATAGCTAATCCGAACATGCGGGCGGTTCGTTTAAGTACTATATTTTAGAAATCCGCCCTGGAGGTTTCGACATGCCAAGCTATCGCCCCCCGAAGATCGCGTCATCGGAGATCACGCCGCGCCAGATCTATATGCGCCGCCGGGAATTCCTCGGTGCTGCAACGCTCGGCGCCATGGCGCTGTATGGCGCCGGTAAGGCGAGTGCGGCCGCCCTTTCGGCCGTCGAGAGCAAGTATAAGGTCGACGAGAAGCCGACGCCGCTCAAGGACGTCACCACCTACAACAATTTTTATGAGTTCGGCCTCGACAAGGGCGATCCCGCCGCGAATTCCGGCGATTTCAAGCCGCTGCCCTGGACGGTCAAGGTCGACGGCATGGTCAACAAACCAGGCACCTTCGACCTCGAGGCGCTGATGAAGGAATTCCCGATCGAGGAACGCACCTATCGGATGCGCTGCGTCGAGGCCTGGTCGATGGTCATTCCTTGGGACGGCTTTCCGCTGGCATCGCTGCTCGACAAGGTGGAGCCGCTCGGCAGCGCCAAATACGTCGCCTTCGAAACCGTCGTGCGGCCGGAGGAGATGCCGGGACAGAAGGGTTTCTTCCAGTCACTCGACTGGCCCTATGTCGAAGGCCTGCGGCTCGACGAAGCGCGTCACCCGCTGACGCTGCTTGCCGTCGGCCTCTATGGCGAAACGCTGCCGAACCAAAACGGCGCGCCGATCCGCCTGGTCGTGCCATGGAAATACGGCTTCAAGGGCATCAAGTCGATCGTCAGGATCACCCTCACCGACCAGCAGCCGAAGAATACCTGGCAGGTGACCAATCCGCAGGAATACGGCTTCTACGCCAACGTCAACCCTGCCGTCGACCATCCGCGCTGGAGCCAGGCGAGCGAGCGGCGCATCGGCGAAAGCGGCTTCTTCGGCGCGAGCCGCCGCCCCACCCTGCCCTTCAACGGCTATGCCGACGAGGTGGCGAGCCTTTATGCCGGCATGGACCTGAAGGCGAATTTCTGATGACAGAATTGTCGCTCGCCATCCCGAAACGTTGGCAACCCGCCTCCGTCTGGCTGCTTTATGTCGCGGGCCTGCTGCCGGCCGCCTGGACCTTCTATCTCGGCGCGACCGATCAGCTCGGCGCCGATCCGATCAAGACCTTCGAGCTCTTTCTCGGCATCTGGACGATCCGCTTCCTGATCGCGACCCTTGCCGTCTCGCCGGCCCGCGAGCTGTTCGGCTGGAACTATCTGCGCTACCGCCGCGCACTCGGCCTTTTGACCTTCTACTACGCGCTGATGCACTTCACCGTCTACATGGTGCTCGACCAGGCGATGGATATCCAAGCGGTCATCAACGACGTGCTGAAGCGCCCTTTCATCATGTTCGGCATGGCGGCCCTGGCGATGCTTATTCCCCTGGCGGTGACATCCAATAACTTCTCGATCCGCCGTCTCGGCGCGAACTGGAACCGGCTGCATCGCATGGCCTACGTCATCGCCGTCTGCGGGGCGCTGCACTTCGCGCTTTCGACCAAGATCCTCGATCTCGAGCAGTATATCTATGTCGGGCTGATCATCACCCTCATCCTCTACCGCTCCTGGCGGCCGATCGCCCGCAGCCGGAAGAAGGCACAAGGAGGGTCGCGGGGCCGGCCCGTGGGCTCATCAGCTTCGCGACAGTCGGTTTAACGCCGCTCGGGCGAAGATGGCCTATGTGCGGGATCAAAAGCATAGGCCGCAGCTATCCCGATCGCGTAAGCCAAAATATTCCAAGGCGAGAAGACCCGCCCAAGCAGTAAGGCTCCGGCGGTCGTCAGTCGAAATGCATCGAGCCCGGGTGTGTGGTAGAGCCGGAAGAATTCAACGCAGATGGCAACCGCCAACGCCAACGCTGCAATTCCTGCGGGCGGCATTCTTGCTGTGAGAGCTGTAACGGCAAGCGCCAGCAGGACATAAACCATGGATCCCCAAAGCAGCGATCCAGCATATTTGACGAGGAAGAAGGGTAGACCGGCTGCATAGCCGAAGCGTCTGATCGTCACACCAAAAACAATGATGAGCAGCAGCGCTGCTAAGCGTCGGGCTTGCATGCGCCCGAGCATATGTCCAAAGACACTTTTCACGCTGCGACTGTCGGCTGATTGATCATCGCCTCGATATTGTAACCGTCGGGATCCAGTACGAAGCAGGCGTAATAATCGGGCGCGTATTCCGGGCGTGGGCCGGGAGCGCCGTTATCCTCGGCGCCGGCTTCGAGTGCGGCTTGATGGAAGGCATCGACCTCGGCCTTGCTGCGCGCCCTGAAAGCGACGTGAATCCGGGTCAGCGGCGGCGGGCTATCCGCCTGCTGGATCTCGAACAGACAGCCATTGCCGATATCGAAGGCCCAGAAGACGTTCTCCTTACCGAAAGTAAGCCGGTAACCCAGGGGTAAGAACGCTTTTTCGTAGAAGAGCTTGCTCTTCGACAAATCACCCACCGCGACGGTTATGTGGTCGATCATGGCGCTGCTCACTCATCAAAAATGCCAGCACAAACGAAAAAGCCGGGCGCAAGGCCCGGCTTTCCAGCTTTCCGAAATCGGAAAATCTTAGGCAGCGACGGCCTGCTCTTCGGCAGCGACGCGGGCCTTGTCGGCTGCGCCCTTGGCAAAGGTGTCGCGATCAACGAATTCGACAACGGCCATGGCGGCATTGTCGCCCTGGCGGAAGCCGGCCTTCATGATGCGCAGGTAGCCGCCGTTGCGGGTGGCGTAACGCGTTGCGATCGTGTCGAACAGCTTCGAAACGACGGCAGCGTCGCGGATCTGCGAGATCGCCTGACGGCGAGCGTGCAGGTCGCCGCGCTTGCCGAGCGTGACGAGCTTCTCGACGATCGGACGGATTTCCTTTGCCTTCGGCAGGGTCGTGACGATCTGCTCGTGGGTAATCAGCGAAGCCGCCATGTTGGCGAACATCGCCTTGCGGTGGCTTGCAGTTCTATTCAGCTTGCGGCCGGCTTTACCATGGCGCATTGCTATTCTCCTTTAATGCAGGTGCCCTTACACTAAGTGGGCCTGCCGTTTCCTGGCACATGCAGGCGATCGGCCTGCTGTTTGACGGGGAAAGGCAGTCGAAAGAGCCTGCCTTTTGTTTTCTCAATACTGGTCTTCGTAACGCTTGGCGAGATCTTCGATGTTCTCGGGCGGCCATGCCGGCACTTCCATGCCGAGGTGCAGGCCCATGGAAGCGAGAACTTCCTTGATTTCGTTCAGCGACTTGCGACCAAAATTCGGTGTGCGGAGCATTTCTGCTTCGGTCTTCTGAATGAGGTCGCCGATGTAGACGATGTTGTCGTTCTTCAGGCAGTTTGCCGAACGGACCGACAGTTCGAGTTCGTCCACCTTCTTCAGGAGAGCCGGGTTGAAAGCGAGTTCGGTGACTGCTTCCTCTTCGGTTTCCTTCTGCGGCTCGTCGAAGTTGACGAAGACGCCAAGCTGATCCTGGAGAATGCGCGCCGCGAAAGCGACGGCGTCTTCGCCGGTGATCGAGCCATCGGTTTCGATGGTCATGTTCAGCTTGTCGTAGTCGAGAACCTGTCCTTCGCGGGTGTTTTCAACCTTGTAGGACACCTTCTTGACCGGCGAATAAAGGCTGTCGACCGGGATGAGACCGATCGGAGCATCTTCCGCACGATTGCGTTCGGCCGGAACGTAGCCCTTACCGTTGTTGACGGTGAATTCCATGCGGATTTCGGCGCCCTCGTCGAGCGTGCAGATCACATGCTCGGGGTTGAGGATTTCGATATCGCCGACCGTCTGGATGTCGCCAGCCGTAACAACGCCCGGGCCCTGCTTGCGCACGACCATGCGCTTTGCGTCGTCGCCATCCATCTTGATGGCGATTTCCTTGATGTTGAGCACGATGTCCGTGACGTCTTCGCGGACGCCCGGAATCGAGGAGAATTCATGCAGCACGCCGTCGATCTGCACCGCCGTGACGGCGGCACCGCGCAGCGAGGAGAGCAGAACGCGACGCAGCGCGTTGCCGAGGGTGAGGCCGAAGCCGCGCTCCAGCGGTTCGGCAACGAGCGTCGCCCTGGTGCGTGAGCTCGAGGAGAACTCCACCTTGTTCGGCTTGATCAGTTCCTGCCAGTTCTTCTGAATCATGAGTTTGCCTTCCGTTCGTTGCCACCATCCAATCGTGGCAACCGAGCTTGAAAACCACCGGGAGCGCGGAGGCGCTCACCGGTGACGATAGCGATGATCAGACGCGGCGCTTCTTGCGCGGACGGCAGCCATTGTGCGGGATCGGGGTCACGTCGCGGATGGACGTGATCATGAAACCCGCAGCCTGGAGCGCGCGCAGAGCCGATTCACGACCCGAACCCGGACCGCAGACTTCGACTTCCAGCGACTTCATGCCGTGCTCCTGAGCCTTCTTGGCGCAGTCTTCGGCAGCGATCTGGGCGGCGAACGGGGTCGACTTGCGCGAGCCCTTGAAGCCCTTGGCGCCGGCCGACGACCAGGCGATCGCATTGCCCTGCGCATCGGTGATGGTGATCATCGTGTTGTTGAAGGTCGAGTTGACGTGAGCGACACCCGACGAGATATTCTTGCGCTCGCGACGGCGAACGCGGACGGCTTCCTTAGCCATGCTATTCCTTTCGTTGATCTCTTCACCGCCGTAATGCCAGCGGCTACACCGGAACGGCGCCTATATGGTCCCGCTCCAAACTCAAAAGAGGCCGGCGCAGACCGCCAGCCCCCTCATCCCGGTTTCCCGGAAATTACTTCTTCTTGCCAGCGATTGCCTTTGCCGGACCCTTGCGGGTGCGGGCATTGGTGTGGGTGCGCTGACCGCGGACCGGAAGGCCGCGGCGATGACGCAGGCCGCGGTAGCAGCCGAGGTCCATCAGGCGCTTGATGTTCATCGCGGTATCGCGACGAAGATCACCCTCGACCTGATAGTCGCGGTCGATGGCTTCGCGGATCTGAAGGACTTCGGCGTCCGTCAGCTGATGCACACGGCGTTCAGCCGGGATACCGACCTTCTCGACGATTTCCTGTGCGAATTTCGGACCGATCCCGTGAATGTAGGTCAGCGCGATGACAACGCGCTTTGCAGTCGGGATGTTGACGCCAGCGATACGTGCCACGCCTGTTCTCCTTGCATTCCAGTTGCCATCCGGCAAGTGGGCTTCGTTATGCGGTCTTTGGAACCGCTCGTTCAGATTTACGTCCGCAACATGTCAAAACGACCGCACCCGGACTTCCCTGGGAAATCCGCGCCGATCGCATGGAATGTCGCGAGTTGGCGCGGTGTTTAGCGGAATCAGTGCTGAAAAGCAACCGCTCCGCCAAGTTTATTTTCAAAGCCTTAAAGCTTGGAAAGAATGGTTTCGACCTCGGCTGTCACCTGGTCGATCTCCGCCATGCCGTCGACGGACTTGAGTTTGCCCTTGGCATAGTAGTAGCCGATCAGCGGCGAGGTTTCCTTGTAGTAGACCTCGAGACGCTTGATCATCGTCTCGGCGTTGTCGTCAGGACGACGCTTGAAGTGAGTCGAACCGCACTTGTCGCACACGCCTTCCTCGACCGGAACCTTGTCCGTGTCATGATAGACAGTGCCGCACTGAGCGCAGGTGTAACGGCCATCCACGCGGCGGACGAGTTCCTGGTCGTCGACGCGAAACTCGATAACCACCGAAAGGTCGAGTCCCTTGGCTTTGAGCATCGCCTCGGTGGCGTCCGCCTGGACCAACGTCCTCGGAAAGCCATCGAGAATGAAACCGTCGGCGCAATCGGGCTGATCGATTCGCTCGGAAACGATGGCGATGACGATCTCATCCGAGACAAGCTTGCCGGCGTCCATGACGGCCTTCGCCCGCTTGCCCACTTCCGTACCGGCATTGACCGCCGCACGCAGCATATCGCCCGTGGAAAGCTGCGGAATGCCGTGCTTCTCCACGATCCGCTGGGCTTGGGTTCCCTTACCCGCGCCCGGCGGCCCCAAAAGGATAAGTCTCATCGCCCCCTCTTTCCTCCACGCAACTTCGATTTCTTGATCAGGCCTTCGTATTGCTGCGCGATCAGGTGACCCTGGATCTGTGCAACCGTATCAAGAGTTACGCTAACCACGATCAAAAGCGAAGTCCCACCAAGGGATAATGGAATGCCGGTTTGCGACACCAAGATCTCCGGAAGGATGCAGACGAAGACGAGATAGATCGCGCCGATCACCGTGATGCGGGTCAGCACGTAGTCGATGTATTCGGCGGTGCGCTCACCCGGACGGATGCCGGGAATGAAGCCGCCGTGCTTCTTCAGATTGTCGGCCGTGTCCTTCGGATTGAAGACGATGGCGGTGTAGAAGAAGGCGAAGAAGGCGATCAGTGCCGCATAGAGCACCATGTAGAGCGGCTGACCATGGCCGAGCGCCGCAACGATCGACGTCGCCCAGGTCGGCATTGCGGTGGTGCTGGCAAAGCCAGCGATCGTTGCCGGCAGCAGCAGCAGCGACGACGCGAAAATCGCCGGGATGACGCCCGAGGTGTTGAGCTTCAGCGGCAGATGCGAGGTATCGCCCTGGAACATACGGTTGCCGACCTGGCGCTTCGGATACTGAATCAGCAGCCGGCGCTGCGCACGTTCGACGAAGACGATGACGCCGATGACGCCGATCGCGACGAGAATGACGAGCAGGATGAGCGGCGTCGACAGCGCGCCGGTGCGGCCGAGTTCGAGCGTGCCTGCCAGGGCCGTGGGAAGACCGGCGGCGATGCCGGCGAAGATGATCAGCGAAATGCCGTTGCCGATGCCGCGCGAAGTGATCTGCTCGCCGAGCCACATCAGGAACATCGTGCCGCCGAGCAGCGTCAGGACGGTGGAAACGCGGAAGAACCAGCCCGGCTCGACGACGAGGCCCTGGCCGCTCTCAAGACCGGCAGCAATGCCGTAAGCCTGCAGTGCGCCGAGAATCACCGTGCCGTAACGGGTGTACTGGTTGATGATCTTACGACCCTGTTCGCCTTCCTTCTTCAGATTTTCGAGCGCTGGCACGACCGAGGTCATCAGCTGCACGATGATCGAGGCGGAGATATAAGGCATGATGCCGAGCGCGAAGATCGCCATGCGCTCGACGGCGCCGCCGGAGAACATGTTGAAAAGGCCGAGGATGCCGCCTGCCTGGCCGCGGAAAGCCTGGGCATAGGCTTCGGGGTTGAGACCCGGAAGCGGAATATGGGTACCGAGCCTGTAGACGAGGAGAGCTGCCAGTGTGAACCACAGGCGCTTCTTCAAAT
Source organism: Rhizobium croatiense (assembly GCF_019793465.1). Classification (GTDB taxonomy): domain Bacteria; phylum Pseudomonadota; class Alphaproteobacteria; order Rhizobiales; family Rhizobiaceae; genus Rhizobium; species Rhizobium croatiense. The sequence goes on from NZ_JAILYJ010000002.1 coordinate 27,708, forward strand.
CCTCGGCTTTGGCAAAGGTCGAAAAATTGAGGTTGGATGCCAATTGTTCCGCTGCAGAAGCCATGCGATTCTCCGCGCTACCAATTCCGGTCCGTCTCTGGGGGACAGACCGGTCCCGGAATCAGTATGAAAATTATTCAAAACCGGGCTTGGAACGGATTGCAGCGCAACCCCATGCCTCACCCTTGTTTTCCAGTCTTATCGGCATGACGCGGGCGCGCCAGCCAATATTTTGTGAGGCCCACATATGGGAGCAAAATCGCCCGGTGTGAAGCACCCCGGGCGACATATCATCAGATTATTATTCGGCTGCAGCAGGAGCCGAAAGCAGGGTCACGCTGCCGCCGGCCTTTTCGATCTTCTCGACGGCAGGCTTGGAAGCGCCTGCGACGACGATGGTGATCTTGGCCTTGAGCTCGCCGTCGGCGAGAACGCGAACGCCGTCCTTGGCGCGGCGGATGACGCCGGCAGCCTTGAGGGAGGCTGCGTCAACGGTGGCCTTCGCATCGAGCTTGCCGGCGTCGATCGCAGCCTGGATACGGGCGAGCGACACGACGACGAAGTCGGAAGCGAAGATGTTGTTGAAGCCGCGCTTCGGCAGGCGACGATAGATCGGCATCTGGCCGCCTTCGAAGCCGTTGATGGCGACGCCGGAACGGGACTTCTGACCCTTCACACCGCGACCACCGGTCTTGCCCGAGCCCGAGCCGATACCGCGGCCGAGGCGCTTGCGGCTGTGGGTCGAACCTTCGTTGTCCTTGATTTCATTGAGTTTCATGAGCGTTTCCTCCGTCTCACTTCTCGTCGACGACGCGAACGAGATGCTGGACAGCACGGATCATGCCACGAACCGAAGGAGTATCCTCCAGCGTGCGGCGACGGTGCATCTTGTTCAGTCCGAGACCGATCAGCGTGCGCTGCTGGACGTCCGGACGGCGAATCGGGCTGCCGACCTGTTCGATCGTGACAGTCTTCGCTTCAGCCTTCTTGGTAGCCTTGGCCATTGGTCAGCTCCTCTTATTCTTCAGAGGCGTTGCCGGAGGCGCTACGACGAGCCTGCAGCGTTGCATACTTGATGCCGCGCTGAGCCGCGATGTCCTTCGGGTGAACCTGGTGCTTCAGAGCGTCGAAGGTGGCGCGAACCATGTTGTAAGGGTTCGACGAACCGGTCGACTTGGCGACGACGTCGTGCATGCCGAGCGTTTCGAAAACGGCGCGCATCGGACCGCCGGCGATGATGCCGGTACCAACCTTGGCCGAGCGCAGCAGAACCTTGCCGGCGCCGTGGCGGCCATGAACGTCGTGATGCAGCGTACGGCCGTCACGCAGCGGTACGAAGATCAGTTCGCGCTTGGCGGCTTCGGTTGCCTTGCGGATGGCTTCCGGCACTTCACGTGCCTTGCCATGGCCGAAGCCGACGCGGCCCTTCTGGTCGCCGACGACGACGAGAGCTGCGAAACCAAAACGACGGCCGCCCTTGACGACCTTGGCGACGCGGTTGATCGCGACAAGCTTGTCGACGAATTCGCTATCGCGCTCTTCACGGCTCTGGCGGTCTTCCCGCTGCGGCCTTCTTTCCTGTGCCATTGTCCTCTTCCTTTTTCTTTTCCGGGTGCAATCGGCAAACAAATGTGGACCGCATCAGCCTCCCCTTCTTGGGGAGTGCCTTGCGATCCGGCGAAAATCCGGCCGGCGCAAAAGCGTCCGGCCGGAAACTGATCAGAAGGTGAGACCGCCTTCGCGGGCTGCATCGGCAAGCGCCTTGATGCGGCCGTGATAGATGAAGGCGCCACGGTCGAACACGACCTCGGTGACGCCCGCCTTCGAAGCGCGCTCTGCAACGAGCTTGCCGACGAGGGCAGCTGCTGCGGTGTCAGCACCGGTCTTCAGAGAACCACGCAGATCCTTGTCGAGGGTCGATGCAGCGGCAAGCGTCTTGCCGGCCACATCATCGATGATCTGGGCATAGATGTTCTTCGAGGAGCGATGAACCGACAGGCGCGGACGGCCATTGGCCACCGACTTGATATGACGGCGCACGCGGTTGGCACGACGTGCAAGTGCTTCTTTCCTGCTAGCCATTTCGCGTGATCCTTACTTCTTCTTGCCTTCTTTGCGGACGATCCGCTCGTCAGCGTACTTGACGCCCTTGCCCTTGTAAGGCTCAGGACCGCGATATTCGCGGATTTCGGCGGCGACCTGACCGACCTGCTGCTTATTGATGCCGGAGACAACAATTTCAGTCGGCTTCGGCACAGCGATCGTGATGCCGACCGGCGGCTCATAGATCACGTCGTGGCTGAAGCCGAGGGCCAGCTGCAGGTTCTTGCCCTGCAGGGCGGCGCGGTAACCGACGCCGTTGATTTCAAGCTTGCGCTCGAAGCCGTCCTTGACGCCCTTGAAGATGCCTTCGATCATCGTGCGGGACATGCCCCACTTCGAACGTGCATCTTTGGTCTGGTTCACGGGCGTCACGACGACCGCGTTGTTTTCGAGCTTGAGGCTGATTTCGTCGTTAGCAACGAAAAACAGCTCGCCCTTCGGGCCCTTTGCAGTGACCTTCTGGCCATCGACCGTAGCCGTGATCCCAGCAGGCACCTGAACGGGCTTTTTACCGATACGAGACATGTTTCAATCCTGTCTGTTCGCTATGGAGATCCCTGCCCTGTCTTAGAAGACCGAGCAAAGAACCTCGCCACCAACGTTCTGTTCACGAGCCTGGTGATCGGCCATCACGCCCTTCGGAGTCGAAAGGATGGTGATGCCGAGACCGTTCGCGACCTGCGGAATGGACTTGACCGAGACATAAACCCGGCGGCCCGGCTTGGACACACGGCCGATCTCGCGGATCACCGATGCGCCTTCATAATATTTCAGCTCGATGCTGAGTTCCGACTTGCCATTGCCGAAATCGACAACGGAATAGCCACGGATGTAGCCTTCGGACTGCAGGACATCGAGAACACGCGCACGGAGCTTGGACGCAGGCGTCGAGACCGACGACTTGCGGCGGGAAGCGCCGTTACGGATACGGGTGAGCATATCGCCCAACGGATCAGTCATTGTCATCTAACCTGCTCCTTACCAGCTCGACTTGACGATGCCCGGCACCTTGCCGAGATTGCCCAGTTCACGCAGCGCAATACGCGACATGCGCAGTTTGCGGTAGTATGCGCGCGGACGCCCCGAAACTTCGCAACGGTTGCGAATACGGGTCTTCGATCCATCACGCGGCAGGGATGCCAGCTTGATCGAGGCCTTGAACCGCTCTTCGATCGGAAGAGCCTGGTTCATGATGATCGCCTTCAACGCAGCCCGCTTAGCGGCCTGGTTGGCGACCGTAGTACGGCGGCGCTTGTTCTTTTCAACTGCGCTTGTCTTCGCCATGTCAGGTTCCTTTTCTACGCTCGTCGTTACGGTTATTGACGGAACGGGAAGCTGAACTCTTTCAGAAGAGCCCGTGCTTCGTCGTCGGTCGTCGCCGTCGTGCAAACGATGATGTCCATGCCCCACATCTGATCAACCTTGTCGTAGTTGATCTCAGGGAACACAATGTGCTCCTTGATGCCCATGGCGAAGTTGCCACGGCCGTCAAAGCTCTTCGGGTTCAGGCCGCGGAAGTCGCGAACGCGCGGGAGCGCGATGTTCACGAGACGGTCCAGGAACTCGTACATGCGGGCGCCGCGCAGGGTGACCTTGGCGCCGATCGGCATCTGTTCGCGGACCTTGAAGCCTGCGATAGAGTTGCGTGCACGGGTGATGACCGGCTTCTGGCCGGCGATCGCTGCGAGGTCGGCGGCAGCTACCGTCGGCTTCTTCGAGTCAGCGGTCGCTTCGCCGACACCCATGTTGATCACGATCTTGTCGAGCTTCGGGATCATCATCTCGTTGGCGTAGGAGAACTGCTCCTGCATCGCCTTGCGGATGCGCTCGACATATTCCTTCTTGAGCCGCGGCTCGTACTTTGCCTCAGCCATCGATCACTTCTCCAGAACGCTTGGCCACGCGGACCTTTTTGCCGTCAACGACCTTGAAACCGACGCGGGTCGGCTTGCCGTCCTTGTCGACGATTGCAATGTTGGACAGGTGAACCGGGGCTTCCTTGTTGATGATGCCGGCTTCCTGGGTCTGCGTCTGGCGCTGGTGGCGCTTTACGACGTTGACGCCACGAACGACCGCACGATCTTCCTTCGGCATGACCTGAACGACTTCGCCCGTGCGGCCCTTGTCCTTGCCAGCGAGCATGACGACCTTGTCGCCTTTACGAATCTTCTGCATCGCTTCCGCTCCTTACAGTACTTCGGGAGCCAGCGAGATGATCTTCATGTGGTTCTTGGCGCGAAGTTCGCGCGGAACCGGTCCGAAGATACGGGTGCCGATCGGCTCTTTCTTGTTGTCGATGAGGACTGCTGCGTTGGTGTCGAAGCGGATGACCGAGCCATCCGGACGACGGATGTCCTTGGCGGTGCGAACGACAACCGCCTTCATCACGTCACCCTTCTTCACGCGGCCGCGCGGGATCGCTTCCTTGATCGAAACGACGATGACGTCGCCGATCGAGGCATACTTGCGCTTCGAGCCGCCCAGCACCTTGATGCACATGACACGACGTGCGCCGGAATTATCCGCGACGTCGAGGTTTGTTTGCATCTGAATCATATCAGGTCGCCTTCTTGGTTTACCGGAATGGTTGGGCCTGGGCCCCCTACTCCGGCTTATGAAAATGTTCGCCGGCCAACCTGCCGTTAAGGCAAGTAGGAACGCGGCAATAGCTGAATAGCGCGGGGTCGATCGTGCCAGGGTGGTTTCCCGAACGGGACCTTCCGTGCGCTCAAAGCAAAAGAACGCCCGGCATTCGAGCGTTCTGACGCTGCTTCATACAGATATTTCGGCGAGACGCAAGGCCTCGCGCAAAATTCTGTTTACTTGCCCTGGGCGGCGATCACCGTCCAGCGCTTGTCCTTGGAGATCGGCGCGCATTCCTCGATGGATACGGTATCGCCGATCTTGTACTGGTTGTTTTCGTCGTGGGCCTTGTACTTCTTGGAACGACGAACGGTCTTCTGGAGCAGCGGGTGAGCGAAACGACGCTCGACGCGAACCACTACCGTCTTCTCGTTCTTGTCGCCAACGACGACGCCCTGCAGGATGCGCTTCGGCATATTTTTCTTCCTTTAGGCCTTAACTTCTGCCGCCTTCTGGCGGGCAATGGTTTTGACGCGGGCGATGTCCTTGCGGACTTCGTTGATGCGCGAGGACTTTTCGAGCTGGCCGGTCGCCTTCTGGAAGCGCAGGTTGAACTGCTCCTTCTTCAGCTTGGCAAGCTCGTCCTTGAGTTGGTCGGCGGTCAACGCGCGAACATCTGAGGCTTTCATGAGCTCAATCCTTACTCTGCAATGCGCTGTACGAAGCGCGTCTTGACCGAGAGCTTGGCAGAGCCGAGACGAAGCGCCTCACGGGCGATCTCTTCGCTGACACCGTCGATCTCGAACATCATACGACCGGGCTTGACCTTGCATGCCCAGTACTCAACGGAGCCCTTACCCTTACCCATGCGGACTTCGGTCGGCTTTGCGGTTACCGGAACGTCCGGGAACACGCGGATCCATACACGGCCGGCGCGCTTCATGTAACGCGTGATCGCGCGGCGGGCCGCTTCGATCTCGCGTGCGTTGACGCGGTTGGGCTCCTGAGCCTTCAGGCCGAATTCGCCGAATGCCAGGTCAGAACCGCCCTTGGCGACGCCCTTGATGCGGCCCTTGAACTGCTTGCGGTACTTAGTACGCTTTGGCTGCAACATTTTCTTACTTCTCCGAGCTTATCTTTCGCCAGCGCTAATTACGCGTTGTCGCGTTCGCGGCGACGATCGCCACGGTCGCGTTCGCGGCTTGCCGGACCCTGTGCGTCGCCTTCCAGCGCGCGACGTTCGGAAGCCATCGGATCGTGCTCAAGGATTTCGCCCTTGAAGATCCAGACCTTGATGCCGCAGATACCGAATGCGGTTTCTGCTTCTGCCGTGCCGTAGTCGATGTCGGCGCGCAGCGTGTGCAGCGGAACGCGACCTTCACGGTACCATTCCGTACGAGCGATTTCCGCACCGCCGAGACGGCCGGCGCAGGTGATCTTGATGCCTTCGGCGCCAAGACGCATCGCGGACTGAACGGCGCGCTTCATGGCACGGCGGAAAGCCACGCGGCGCTCGAGCTGCTGGGCGATCGACTGAGCGACCAGCGTCGCGTCAACTTCGGGCTTGCGCACTTCGACGATGTTGAGGTGCGTTTCCGAGTTTGTCATGTCCGACAGCTTCTTGCGGAGCTTGTCGATGTCGGCGCCCTTGCGGCCGATGATCAGGCCCGGACGGGCCGAGTGGATCGTGACGCGGCACTTCTTGTGCGGACGCTCGATGACCACCTTGGAGATCCCGGCCTGCTTCAGTTCGCTCATGACGAACTTGCGCATTTTCAGGTCTTCGTGCAGCAGCTGGCCGTACTCGGCATTGTCCGCGAACCAGCGGCTATCCCAGGTACGGTTGATGCCGAGACGGAAACCGATCGGATTGATTTTCTGACCCATTATGCGGCCTCCTCTGCTGCCTGCACTTCACGAACGACGATCGTCAAGTGCGCGAAGGGCTTTTCGATACGCGACGCGCGACCGCGGCCACGAGCGTGGAAGCGCTTCATGACGATCGACTTGCCGACATAGGCCTCGGCGACGACGAGTGCGTCGACGTCGAGATCGTGGTTGTTCTCGGCGTTGGCGATCGCGGATTCGAGCGTCTTCTTGACGGCGCCCGCGATGCGCTTGCGGGAGAACTCCAGCTCAGCGAGTGCACGCTCGACCTTCTTGCCGCGGATGGCCGCAGCAACCAGGTTGAGCTTCTGGGGGCTGACGCGGAGCGTGCGGGCGACTGCTTGCGCCTCGTTGTCCTTCAGCCGGCGTTCGGCTTTTGCCTTGCCCATTGTTACTTCCTCTTCGCCTTCTTGTCCGCGCCGTGACCGTAGTAGGTGCGGGTCGGAGAGAATTCACCGAATTTGTGGCCGACCATGTCTTCATTGACGCTGACCGGGATATGCTTGCTGCCGTTGTAGACGCCGAAGGTAAGACCGACAAACTGCGGCAGGATCGTGGAGCGACGGCTCCAGATCTTGATCACTTCTGCACGTCCGCCTTCACGAACCTTCTCAGCCTTCTTGAGAAGATAGCCGTCAACGAACGGACCTTTCCATACTGAACGAGCCATTGGAGACTTCCTCTCTTACTTCTTACGCTGATGACGCGAGCGCATGATCATCTTGTCGGTCGACTTGTTCGACCGGGTGCGCTTGCCCTTGGTCGGCTTGCCCCATGGTGTCACCGGATGGCGACCACCGGAGGTGCGGCCTTCACCACCGCCGTGCGGATGGTCGACCGGGTTCATGACGACACCGCGGTTATGCGGACGCTTGCCGCGCCAGACGGTACGACCGGCCTTGCCGTCGTTGATGTTGGCGTGGTCCGGGTTCGAGACGGCGCCGATCGATGCGAGGCAGATGCCGCTGACCAGACGCTGTTCACCGGAGTTCAGGCGAAGGATCGCCATGCCCTGGTCACGACCGACGAGCTGCGCGTAGGAACCGGCGGAACGGGCGATCTGACCGCCCTTGCCCGGCTTCATTTCCACGTTGTGGATGATGGAGCCGACCGGGATGTACTGCAGCGGCATGGTGTTGCCGGGCTTGACGTCGACAGCCTTTTCCGAAGCGATGACCTTGTCGCCGGCAGCAAGACGCTGCGGGGCGATGATGTAGGCCTGTTCGCCGTCGGCATAGCTCACCAGCGCGATGAAAGCCGTGCGGTTCGGGTCGTATTCGATACGCTCGACCGTGCCTTCGACATCGAACTTGCGACGCTTGAAGTCGACCAGACGGTAGGTACGCTTGTGACCGCCGCCGATGAAGCGGGCGGTGATGCGGCCGAGGTTGTTACGACCGCCGCTCTTGCTCAGACCTTCCGTCAGCGCCTTGACCGGCTTGCCCTTGTAGAGCGAGGAGCGGTCCACGATGACCAGCTGACGCTGGCTCGGGGTCGTCGGATTGAATGTTTTCAATGCCATTTTTTTAATCCTCAGAGACCGGTGGAGACGTCGATCGTCTGGCCTTCAGCCAGCGTCACGACAGCCTTCTTCACGTCCTTCTGCTTGCCGACAAAACCGCGGAACCGCTTGGTCTTGCCCTTGCGCAGCAGAGTGTTGACGGCCGTGACCTTGACGCCGAACAGCGCCTCGACCGCAGCCTTGATTTCCGGCTTCGTCGCCTGCTTGGCGACATTGAAAACAACCTGGTTGTTCTCGGAGACCAGCGTGGACTTTTCGGTGATCGCCGGGGAGACGATCACATCGTAGTGGCGGAGATCGGTCACTTGAATCGCTCCTCTAGCGCTTCAACCGCAGCCTTGGAAAGCACGAGCTTGCCGCGGCGCACGATGTCGTAAACATTGATGCCCTGGATCGGCAGAACATCGATGTTCGGGATGTTCTGAGCTGCGAGCTTGAAGTTGCCGTCAAGCTCTGCGCCGCCGATGAAGAGGGCGTTGGTCAGGCCGAGCGTCTCGAAAACGGACGCGAGAGCCTTGGTCTTGGCTTCGGCGGCGACCAGGTTGTCGATGACGATGACGTCATCGGCCTTGATCTTGGCCGAAAGGGCGTGGCGAAGGCCAAGCGCGCGAACCTTCTTCGGAAGGTCGTGCTCGTGGCTGCGGACAACAGGGCCATGGGCCTTGCCGCCGCCGCGGAACTGCGGAGCGCGAGCCGAATGGTGACGGGCGCGGCCCGTACCCTTCTGCTTGTACATCTTGGCGCCGGTGCGCGAAACTTCAGCGCGGCCCTTTGCCTTGTGCGTGCCCTGCTGCTTTTTGGCAAGCTGCCAGCGGATGACGCGGGCGAGAATGTCTTCGCGGGGCTCGAGGCCGAAAATCGCGTCCGAAAGGGAAACCTTCCCGGCGTCTTTTCCCTCGAGGGTCTTGACGTTCAATTCCATTGATCTGGCTCCCTTACTTCGCGGCCGACTTGACGGCGTCGCGCACGATGATCCAGGCACCCTTGGAACCGGGAACAGCACCCTTGATCAGGATCAGACCACGATCTTCGTCGGTCGAAACCACTTCCAGGTTCTGCGTCGTGACGCGCGTCTGGCCCATGTGACCAGCCATCTTCTTGTTCTTGAAAACCTTGCCCGGATCCTGGCGCGAGCCGGTCGAACCGTGCGAGCGGTGCGAAACCGACACACCGTGCGTGGCGCGCAGACCGCCGAAACCGTGGCGCTTCATGGCGCCGGCAAAACCCTTACCGATCGTCGTGCCCGTCACATCGACGAGCTGACCGGCGGCAAAGTGACCTGCCTTGATCTCGGTGCCGATCTCGAGCAGATTGTCTTCCGAGACGCGGAATTCTGCGAGCTTTGCCTTCGGCTCAACGTTGGCGACAGCAAAGTTGCCGCGCATCGCCTTCGACGTGTTCTTCACCTTCGCTTGGCCTGCACCGAGCTGAACTGCGGTATAGCCATTCTTTTCGACAGTGCGCGTGGCAACGACCTGGCAGCCGTCCATACGCAGTACCGTTACCGGGACATGCTCGCCGGCGTCGTTGTAGACGCGGGTCATTCCCACCTTCTGTGCAATCACACCTGAACGCATCGGTTCAATCCTTCCAACTCAGCTCGAGCAAGCTCAGAGCTTGATCTCAACATCGACACCGGCGGCGAGATCGAGCTTCATCAGCGCGTCAACCGTCTGCGGGGTCGGGTCTACGATGTCGAGAAGGCGCTTATGCGTGCGCATCTCGAACTGTTCGCGGCTCTTCTTGTCGATGTGCGGGGACCGGTTGACCGTAAACTTCTCGATGCGGGTCGGAAGCGGAACGGGGCCCCGGACGCTTGCACCGGTGCGCTTCGCCGTCGACACGATCTCGCGCGTAGAAGCATCGAGAATCCGGTGATCGAACGCCTTCAGGCGAATGCGGATATTTTGGCCGTTCATTCGACGTTATCCTTGTGTTTGTTTCCCACATGTCTCTGGACAAGACACAGGTTGTTCTTTCTTCCTAAGGCGGACCACCGGTTTCAAAGATCGAGAGGGCACCGAAACGGAACCCTATCCAGTCTTCAGGGCCTTCTAGCCCACCTTAATTGGTTATTTAGTCACTGCTTCGTTATCCAAAGCAGTGCGCAAATCGCGCTCGCGCGCCATTTGCTATATTTCTGTGTAATAAGCAAGCGGCTTACGCCGCCTGCTTCATAATAATGTCATCGAATCGGCCACTCCACCGGAGCGGCCGAGGAATTACTCGACGATCGAGGCGACGATACCGGCGCCGACGGTGCGGCCGCCTTCGCGGATCGCGAAGCGCAGCTTTTCTTCCATCGCGATCGGAACGATCAGCTCGACGGCAACCGTGACGTTGTCGCCCGGCATGACCATTTCCGTGCCTTCCGGCAGCGTGACGATGCCGGTCACGTCGGTCGTGCGGAAGTAGAACTGCGGACGGTAGTTGGTGAAGAACGGCGTATGGCGGCCGCCCTCTTCCTTCGTCAGGATGTAGGCTTCAGCCATGAACTTCTTGTGCGGCTTGACCGAACCCGGCTTGCACAGGATCTGGCCACGCTCGACGCCGTCACGGTTAACACCGCGAACCAGCGCGCCGATGTTGTCGCCAGCCTGGCCCTGGTCGAGTAGCTTGCGGAACATTTCAACGCCGGTCACCGTCGTCTTCGAGGTCGGACGGATGCCGACGATCTCGACTTCTTCGCCAACCTTGACAATGCCACGCTCGACGCGGCCGGTCACAACCGTGCCGCGGCCCGAGATCGAGAACACGTCTTCGATCGGCATCAGGAACGGCTGGTCGATCGGACGCTCAGGCGTCGGGATGTAGGCGTCGACCGCTGCCATCAGCTCGCGGATCGCGTCTTCACCGATCTTCTTGTCGCTATCTTCAAGAGCGGCAAGCGCCGAACCCTTGACGACCGGGATGTCGTCGCCCGGGAAGTCGTAGGACGACAGCAGTTCGCGAACTTCGAGCTCGACCAGTTCGAGCAGTTCGGCGTCGTCAACCTGGTCGACCTTGTTCAGGAACACCACGATCGCCGGAACGCCGACCTGGCGGGCCAGCAGAATGTGTTCGCGCGTCTGCGGCATCGGGCCGTCAGCGGCCGAGCACACCAGGATCGCGCCGTCCATCTGGGCAGCACCGGTGATCATGTTCTTCACGTAGTCGGCATGGCCGGGGCAGTCGACGTGCGCGTAGTGGCGGGCCGGCGTCTCATATTCGACGTGCGCAGTCGAGATGGTGATGCCGCGCGCCTTCTCTTCCGGAGCCGCGTCGATCTGGTCGTACGCCTTGAACTCACCGAAGTACTTCGTGATCGCTGCCGTCAGAGACGTCTTGCCGTGGTCAACGTGGCCGATCGTGCCAATGTTGACGTGCGGCTTGTTGCGCTCAAACTTACTCTTTGCCATTTTCGGCTCTCCGTTTTGCTAGTCCCCGAGGGGAGCTAATTCTTGTTATCGGTCAATTGGTATTCCGGTCACTTCTGACCGGAATACTTTGCCTGGATTTCGGTTGCGACGTTCGACGGGACCGGCGAGTAATGATCGAAGGTCATCGTGTACTGAGCACGGCCCTGCGACATGGAGCGCAGGTTATCGACGTACTTGAACATGTTCGCCAGCGGGACGTTGGCATTGATGACAACGGCCACACCGCGGCTCTCCTGACCCTGGATCTGGCCACGGCGGGAGTTGAGGTCGCCGATAACGTCACCGACGTAATCTTCCGGGGTAACGACTTCGACCTTCATCATCGGCTCGAGGAGCTGAGCACCGGCCTTCTTCGCAGCTTCACGGAAGCAAGCGCGGGAAGCGATTTCGAACGCCAGAACCGAGGAGTCAACGTCGTGGAAGGCGCCGTCGATGAGGGTCGCCTTGACGCCGAGCATCGGGAAGCCAGCGAGCGGACCCGAAGACAGAACGCTCTCGATACCCTTCTGAACGCCCGGGATGTATTCCTTCGGAACAGCACCACCGACGATCTTAGATTCGAACTTGAAGTCATCGCCTTCAGGGTTCGGTTCGAAGACAATCTTGACGCGGGCGAACTGGCCGGTACCACCGGACTGCTTCTTGTGCGTGTAGTCTTCTTCGTGCTGGCGCGTGATGGTTTCGCGGTAAGCAACCTGCGGCGCGCCGACGTTTGCTTCAACCTTGAACTCGCGGCGCATGCGGTCGACGATGATGTCGAGGTGCAGTTCGCCCATGCCGGCAATGATCGTCTGACCGGATTCCTGATCCGTCTTCACGCGGAAGGACGGATCTTCGGCAGCCAGGCGGTTGAGCGCGAGGCCCATCTTTTCCTGGTCGCCCTTGGACTTCGGCTCGATAGCGATCTGAATGACCGGCTCGGGGAATTCCATGCGCTCGAGGATAACCGGCTTCAGCGGGTCGCAGAGCGTGTCACCCGTGGTGGTTTCCTTGAGACCTGCGAGAGCAACGATGTCGCCGGCAAAGGCTTCTTCGATGTCTTCACGCGAGTTGGAGTGCATCTGCAGCATGCGGCCGACGCGCTCGCGCTTGTCCTTGACCGTGTTCATCACCGAAGAACCCTTTTCGAGCTTGCCGGAGTAGATACGGGCGAAGGTCAGCGAACCGACGAAGGGGTCGTTCATGATCTTGAATGCGAGCATGGAAAGCGGCTCGGCGTCGTCTGCATGACGCTCGATTTCAGCTTCCGTCTTGAAGTCGATGCCCTTGATCGCCGGAATGTCGAGCGGCGACGGCAGGTAATCGACAACGGCGTCGAGCAACGGCTGAACGCCCTTGTTCTTGAAAGCGGTGCCGCAGAACATCGGATGGAACTTGACGTCGATCGTGCCGCGACGAACGAGTTCGCGGATCTTGTCGTTGTCGGGCATGTTGCCTTCGAGATAGGCTTCCATCGCCGCTTCGTCGATCTCGACAACCGTCTCGATCAGCTTTTCGCGATATTCTTCAGCCTTGGCCTTCATGTCTTCCGGGATCTCAACGACGTCCCACTGGGCGCCGAGAGATTCGTCGCGCCAGATGAGAGCATTCATCTCGACCAGGTCGATAACGCCCTTGAAGTCGCTTTCAGCGCCGATCGGCAGCTGCATGACGACAGCGATCGCGCCCAGACGGGTCTTGATCATCTCGACCGAACGGTAGAAGTCCGCACCGGTCTTGTCCATCTTGTTGCAGAAGATCATACGCGGAACGTTGTACTTCTCAGCCTGACGCCAGACAGTTTCCGTCTGCGGTTCAACACCGGCGTTGGCGTCGAGCAGCGCGATGGCGCCGTCGAGAACGCGCAGCGAACGCTCGACTTCGATGGTGAAGTCGACGTGGCCGGGGGTGTCGATGATGTTGAAGCGGCGCATCTTGCCGTCACGGCCCTTCCAGAAGGTCGTGGTGGCAGCAGACGTGATCGTGATGCCACGCTCCTGCTCCTGCTCCATCCAGTCCATGGTGGCTGCACCGTCGTGGACTTCGCCGATCTTGTGCGACTTGCCGGTGTAGTAAAGGATACGCTCGGTGGTCGTGGTCTTGCCGGCGTCGATATGCGCCATGATACCGAAATTACGGTAGTCTTCGATCTTATATTCGCGAGCCATTGTGGACTGCCTTTCGATACCGTTCGGAATTACCAGCGATAGTGCGAGAACGCGCGGTTGGCGTCAGCCATCTTGTGCGTATCTTCGCGCTTCTTGACGGCGGAGCCGCGGTTGTTGGACGCATCGAGCAGTTCGCCGGAAAGACGATCGATCATGGTCGTTTCGTTGCGCTTGCGGGCAGCGGCGATCAGCCAGCGAATGGCGAGGGCCTGGCGGCGCTCCGGACGAACGTCGACCGGAACCTGATAGGTCGCACCACCGACGCGGCGCGAACGGACTTCAACGTGCGGGGCAATGTTGTCGAGCGCAGAATGGAAAACCGAAAGCGGCTCCTGCTTGGACTTGCCCTGAACGGCGTCGAACGCACCATAGACGATGTTTTCAGCAACGGACTTCTTGCCATCGAGCATGATGGCATTCATGAACTTGGTGACAACGAGATCGCCGAACTTCGGATCCGGATTGATCTCGCGCTTTTCTGCTTTATGACGTCTGGACATACTTTTCGTCTCTTCAACCGTTAAGGCGCTTCATCACGCGGAGGACCTCGCGCAGCGCCGGATTATTCAAAACCGAATTACTTCGGACGCTTCGCGCCGTACTTGGAGCGGCGCTGCTTGCGGTTCTTGACACCCTGGGTATCGAGAACGCCGCGGATGATGTGATAACGGACACCCGGAAGGTCCTTGACGCGGCCGCCGCGGATCATCACGACGGAGTGCTCCTGAAGGTTGTGACCTTCACCGGGGATGTAACCAATGACTTCGAAGCCGTTGGTCAGGCGGATCTTGGCGACCTTACGCAGAGCCGAGTTCGGCTTCTTCGGCGTCGTCGTGTAGACGCGCGTGCAAACGCCGCGCTTCTGCGGGTTCTCCTGGAGAGCGGGAACCTTATTACGCTTTACGTTCGCCTGGCGAGGCTTGCGGATCAGCTGGTTTACGGTAGGCATTCAACCATCCCTTACGTTTATCTCAGTACCCTTGCGGGCTTGAACTCGCGCCGTCTCCGGCAATGACGCATGCTTTCGGTTCAATGCGCAAAATATGGCCCGATCCGCTTCCGCAGATGGACCACAAGGAGCAGAGGACGCATGAAATTATGCGTCATGCGTGCAGCATCATGACTTCAACGTGCGTTTAGAACCTTGTTTGAGGTGAACTTCAGGGCGCGTCGCCCCGAACAGCCAAGCCTCACATGGGATCTGATGGGCGGGGTACTACTGGTTTCCACCCCTCTCGTCAAGGCCGGTTAAGAAATAAACTCGCCGTATCGCCTTGATATGCGGGCCGGATGCCCTGTTTTCACCCTTCTAGACGAATCCACGGGTGTGATCCAAGATAAAAACTTGGGCATCGCAGCAAAAGCAGTTAAGGAATCAGCAATTGCGGCGTTAAGCCCTCATAGCAGGATTCGAGCGATCGAATCGTCACGAAAGCCGAAGGACAGGCGATGATCACGACACCGGATAACGACAACAATTTCGACGGGCCGATGATCTTCATCATCATCGGCAAAGGCTATGAGTCCGACTCCAGCGAAGGCATCGACCTGCACATCATGCTGAAGGCGCCCGACGACGATACGGCCGTGCGCGAAGCCTTGAACGCCCTTGCCGAGGAAGGTTTCATCGAGGCCGATCTCGACCAGATCGGCATGCTGACCGAAGTTCCGGCCGAAGAGCCGCATGCCTCGGCCTATCAGGGCGCGGTCGACGGCGAGGTCGCGATCATCCGGTTCAACTGACCGGAGCGGCCGGCGGCGAAACCAGGGGCGAGCGCAGCGCTCGCCTTCAGTACCGGCCAGACATGCAGTTCACCCCTCCCCGTCGGATCGACCAGAGCACAGCAAAATGAAAAAACCGCCCGGATCGCTCCGGGCGGTTTTTCAATTTGTATCTTAAGTCCCGGGACTTCAGCCGCGGTTATTCCGCGGCCGGAGCCTTTTCAGCCATGTCCTGCAGCATCGGCGTGGCAACGGCTGCGCCGGTGCCCTTGCGACGCTCTTCGAGGATCAGCTCGTCGCGCGAGGTGGCGATACGGCGGATCTGGGTCATGGTGCCGCCGGTACCGGCCGGGATGAGGCGGCCGACGATGACGTTTTCCTTCAGACCCTGCAGGCCGTCGGTCTTGCCGGCGATTGCCGCTTCCGTCAGCACCTTGGTCGTTTCCTGGAAGGATGCGGCCGAGATGAAGGACGGGGTCTGCAGCGACGCCTTGGTGATGCCGAGCAGAACCGGATCGCCATGGGCAGGCTTCTTGCCCTGCTCGATCAGGTGGTCGTTGACGTCCTCGAGCTCGATCCGGTCGACGTTATCGCCGACGATATAGGTCGAGTCGCCGGCGTCGGTGATTTCCACCTTCTGCAGCATCTGACGGACGATCACCTCGATGTGCTTGTCGTTAATGACAACGCCCTGCAGACGATAGACTTCCTGGATTTCATTGACGAGGTAGGAAGCCAGTGCCTCCACGCCCTTGATCGCCAGGATGTCGTGCGGAGCCGGGTTACCGTCGAGGATGTAGTCACCCTTTTCGATATAGTCGCCGTCCTGAAGGTGGAAGGGCTTGCCCTTCGGGATCAGGTATTCGACAGGCTCGACACCGTCTTCCGCCGGCTCGATGATGACGCGACGCTTGTTCTTGTAGTCGCGGCCGAGGCGGATCGTACCATCGATCTCAGCGATGATGGCGTGATCTTTCGGACGGCGCGCTTCGAAGAGTTCGGCAACACGCGGCAGACCACCGGTGATGTCCTTGGTCTTGGCGCTTTCGAGCGGCGAACGGGCGAGAACGTCACCCTGGGAGACCTTCGTGCCCGGCTCGACCGACAGGATGGCGTCGACCGAGAGCAGGAAGCGTGCATCACCGCCGCGCGACAGCTTGGCGACGTTGCCGCTGGCGTCCTTGATGACGATCGCCGGCTTGAGGTCCGAACCGCGCGGGGTCGAACGCCAGTCGATGACCTGACGCTTGGTGATGCCGGTGGATTCGTCGGTCGCTTCGAGAACGGAGAGACCATCGACGAGATCCTCGAACTGAACCGTACCAGCCACTTCCGTCATCATCGGGCGGGTATACGGATCCCACTCGGCCAGACGCTGACCGCGCTTGACCTTATCGCCTTCATCGACGTGCAGCTTCGAACCGTAGGCGACGCGCTGCGAGGAGCGCTCGACACCACGCTCGTCCAGAATCTGAACGGTCATGTTGCGGCCCATGGCAACGAGGCTGCCTTCGGAGTTGCGCAGCAGGTTGCGGTTCTTGATCTGCACCGTACCTTCGTACGAAGCTTCCAGGAACGACTGGTCGACCACGGTCGCCGTACCGCCAAGGTGGAAGGTACGCATGGTGAGCTGGGTGCCCGGCTCACCGATCGACTGAGCGGCGATAACGCCGACGGCTTCGCCCATGTTGACCGGCGTACCACGGGCCAGGTCGCGGCCGTAGCAGACCGAGCAGACGCCCGTCTGGATTTCGCAGGTCAGCGCCGAGCGGATCCGGATCGACTGGATGCCGGCCTTCTCGATCTCGATGACATCAGGCTCAAGGATCATCTTGCCGGCATCGACAATACGCTCGCCCGTGATCGGATGATCGATGTCGTCGAGCGCCGTACGGCCGAGGATGCGGGCGCCGAGCGAGGCGACGACCTGACCGGCATCGACGATGGCGGTCATGGTGAGGCCGGTTTCGGTGCCGCAATCGACATGTGTGACGATGCAATCCTGCGCGACGTCAACGAGACGGCGGGTCAGGTAACCGGAGTTTGCGGTCTTCAAGGCGGTGTCTGCCAGACCCTTGCGGGCGCCGTGGGTCGAGTTGAAGTACTCGTTGACGGTCAGGCCTTCCTTGAAGTTCGAGATGATCGGGGTCTCGATGATTTCGCCCGACGGCTTGGCCATGAGGCCACGCATGCCGCCCAGCTGGCGCATCTGGTTCGGAGAACCGCGGGCACCGGAGTGGCTCATCATGTAGATCGAGTTCATCGGCTTCTGACGGCCGGTGTTCTCATCGAATTCGACCGCCTTAATGCGGGCCATCATCTCTTCGGCGACCTTTTCGGTGGCCTTGCCCCAGGCATCGACAACCTTGTTGTACTTCTCGCCCTGGGTGATCAGGCCGTCATTGTACTGCTGCTCGTATTCCTTCACCAAGCTTTCGGTGTCGGCAACGATCTTTGCCTTGGCATCCGGAATGACCATGTCGTCCTTGCCGAACGAAATGCCGGCGCGGCAGGCATGGGAGAAGCCGAGCTGCATGATGCGGTCGCAGAAGATGACCGTGTCCTTCTGGCCGCAATGGCGGTAGACCGTGTCGATCATCTTGGAGATGTTCTTCTTGGTCATTTCCTGGTTGCAGATATCGAAGGGCACCTTGCCGTTCTTCGGCAGCAGTTCGCCGATGAGCAGACGGCCAGGCGTCGTCTCATAGATCTTCGAGTAGGGCTTGCCATCCTCGTCGACCGACTTGAAGCGGCCGCGGATCTTGGTGTGCAGCGTCACGACCTTGCTTTCGAGGGCGTGATGCAGCTCGCCGAGATCGGAGAAGGCCATGCCTTCGCCCGGCTCGTTCTGATTGAGGATCGACAGATAGTAGAGGCCGAGAACCATGTCCTGCGAGGGAACGATGATCGGCGCGCCGTTGGCCGGATGCAGGATGTTGTTGGTCGACATCATCAGCACGCGGGCTTCGAGCTGGGCTTCGAGCGACAGCGGCACGTGAACGGCCATCTGGTCACCATCGAAGTCGGCGTTGAACGCCGTGCAGACGAGCGGATGCAGCTGGATCGCCTTGCCCTCGACCAGGGTAGGTTCGAAGGCCTGGATGCCCAGGCGGTGCAGCGTCGGTGCGCGGTTCAAGAGAACCGGATGCTCGCGGATGACCTCGTCGAGGATATCCCAGACTTCCGGCTTTTCCTTTTCGACCAGCTTCTTGGCCTGCTTGACGGTCGAGGAGTAACCCTTGGCGTCGAGGCGGGCATAGATGAACGGCTTGAAGAGCTCGAGCGCCATCTTCTTCGGCAGGCCGCACTGGTGCAGCTTCAGTTCCGGACCGGTGACGATGACCGAACGGCCGGAATAGTCGACGCGCTTGCCGAGCAGGTTCTGGCGGAAGCGGCCCTGCTTGCCCTTCAGCATGTCGGAGAGCGACTTCAGCGGACGCTTGTTGGCGCCGGTGATGACGCGGCCGCGACGGCCGTTGTCGAACAGCGCGTCAACGGATTCCTGCAGCATACGCTTTTCGTTGCGGATGATGATGCCAGGCGCACGAAGCTCGATCAGGCGCTTCAGACGGTTGTTGCGGTTGATGACGCGGCGGTAAAGATCGTTCAGATCCGACGTCGCGAAACGGCCGCCGTCGAGCGGAACCAGCGGACGCAGATCCGGCGGAATGACCGGAACGACCTTCATGATCATCCATTCCGGACGGTTGCCCGATTCCATGAAGTTCTCGACAATCTTCAAGCGCTTCATCAGCTTCTTCTGCTTGAGATCCGACGTGGTGTCGGCAAGCTCGGAGCGCAGGTCGCCGGCGATCTTCTCGAGGTTCATCGAGGCCAGCATCTCGTAGATCGCCTCGGCGCCGATCATCGCGGTGAACTGGTCTTCGCCGTATTCGTCGACGGCGAGCATGTATTCTTCTTCCGAGAGAAGCTGGTGCTCCTTCAGAGCGGTCAGGCCCGGCTCGGTGACAATGTAGTTTTCGAAGTAGAGGACGCGCTCGACATCCTTCAGCGTCATGTCGAGCAGCGTCGAAATGCGTGACGGCAGCGACTTCAGGAACCAGATGTGGGCAACGGGAGCGGCGAGCTCGATATGGCCCATGCGCTCACGGCGAACGCGCGACAGCGTGACTTCGACGCCGCACTTTTCGCAGATGATGCCCTTGTACTTCATGCGCTTGTACTTGCCGCATAGGCATTCGTAGTCCTTGATCGGCCCGAAGATGCGCGCGCAGAACAGACCGTCGCGTTCCGGCTTGAACGTGCGGTAGTTGATGGTTTCCGGCTTCTTGATCTCACCGTAGGACCAGGAGAGGATCTTCTCCGGAGACGCGATCGAAATCCGAATGGAATCGAAATTCTGTGCAGGCACCTGCGGATTGAAAAGATTCATGACCTCTTGGTTCATGCCTGTCTCCTTCATGGGCTAAAGCGCCCTCAAAATGCGATGGTCAGCGGCAATTTCCCGAGAGCCGCCTCCCTCGCTTAAACGAGAATAACCGCAAGATGCGGCGAAACTTCCCTTCCGGGCCGACATGGATGCGGCGTCCGGCGGGACCGGCGTGCGCCGCATGGCAGCGCACGCCCTATCAATGCTTACTCGGCCGCGTCGGGCAGCTGGTTTGCCTGCGCTTCGTCAAGCTTGGTGTTCTCAAGCTCGACGCTGAGGCCCAGCGAGCGCATTTCCTTGACGAGAACGTTGAAGCTTTCCGGAATACCGGCTTCGAACGTGTCGTCTCCACGGACGATGGCTTCGTAGACCTTGGTGCGGCCGGCGACGTCGTCCGACTTCACCGTCAGCATTTCCTGCAGCGTGTAGGCCGCGCCGTAAGCTTCGAGCGCCCAGACTTCCATTTCGCCGAAGCGCTGACCGCCGAACTGCGCCTTGCCGCCCAGCGGCTGCTGGGTGACGAGCGAGTAAGGACCGATCGAGCGGGCATGGATCTTGTCGTCAACCAGGTGGTTGAGCTTCAGCATGTAGATGTAGCCCACCGTGACCTGGCGGTCGAACTGCTCGCCGGTACGACCGTCATAGAGCGTCGACTGGCCGGTATCCTTGAGACCCGCCAGACGCAGCATGTCGTTGACGTCGCCTTCGTTGGCACCGTCGAAGACAGGCGTTGCAATCGAAACGCCGCGCTTCCACTGGTCGGCGAGACGCAGAACCGAATCATCGTCGAATTCGTGCACCTGCTCGGCCTTCGGACCGGCACCGACGACATCGCCGATGGTCTTGCGCAGCGGCTCGATGTTGCCGTTCGCCTTGTAGGCTTCGATCAATTCGCCGATCTGGCGACCCATGCCGGCGCAAGCCCAGCCCAAGTGCGTTTCCAGGATCTGTCCGACGTTCATGCGCGAAGGCACGCCGAGCGGGTTCAGGACGACGTCGACATGCGTGCCGTCTTCAAGGAACGGCATATCCTCGACAGGCACAATGCGCGAGACCACGCCCTTGTTCCCGTGACGGCCGGCCATCTTGTCGCCCGGCTGGATCTTGCGCTTCACGGCGACGAAGACTTTGACCATCTTCATGACACCAGGAGGCATTTCATCGCCGCGCTGGACCTTCTCGACCTTGTCCATGAAGCGCTGTTCAAGGCGCGACTTGGATTCGTCGTACTGGCCGCGGAGTGCTTCGAGCTCGCTCTGGACCTTCTCGTCCTCGACCGCGAACATCCACCACTGCGAGCGGGGATATTCGGAGACGACGGCGTTCGAAAGCTCGGTGCCCTTCTTGAAGCCCTTCGGGCCGGCAATCGAGACCTGGCCGCGCAGCATGTCGATCAGACGGCCGTAGACGTTACGGTCGAGAATCGCCTGCTCGTCGTCGCGGTCCTTGGCAAGACGCTCGATCTCTTCGCGCTCGATCGCCATCGCGCGCTCGTCCTTCTCGACGCCATGGCGGTTGAAGACGCGAACTTCGACGATCGTGCCGTAGGTGCCGGGCGGCATGCGCATGGAGGTGTCGCGCACGTCGGAGGCCTTTTCGCCGAAGATGGCGCGCAGAAGCTTTTCTTCCGGCGTCATCGGGCTTTCGCCCTTCGGCGTGATCTTGCCGACGAGGATATCGCCCGGCTGAACTTCGGCGCCGATATAGACGATGCCGGCTTCGTCGAGGTTCTTCAGCGCTTCTTCCGAAACGTTCGGAATGTCGCGGGTGATTTCCTCAGGACCAAGCTTGGTGTCGCGCGCCATCACTTCGAATTCTTCGATGTGGATGGAGGTGAACACGTCGTCGGCAACGATACGCTCGGAGAGCAGGATCGAGTCTTCGTAGTTATAGCCGTTCCAGGGCATGAACGCGACGAGCGCGTTGCGGCCGAGCGCCAGGTCGCCGAGATCGGTCGACGGACCGTCGGCGAGAATGTCGCCGCGGTTGACGACGTCACCGACGGTGACCAGCGGACGCTGGTTGACGCAGGTGTTCTGGTTCGAACGCTGGAACTTCTGCAGGCGGTAGATATCGACGCCGGACTTGCCGGCTTCGAGGTCTTCGGTGGCGCGGATAACGATACGCGTCGCGTCGACCTGGTCGACCACGCCGCCGCGGCGGGCGCCGATGGCGGCGCCGGAGTCACGGGCGACGACCGGCTCCATGCCGGTCCCGACGAACGGGGCTTCGGCACGCAGCAGCGGCACGGCCTGACGCTGCATGTTCGAGCCCATGAGGGCGCGGTTGGCGTCGTCGTTTTCCAGGAACGGGATGAGTGCCGCAGCAACCGAAACGACCTGCTTCGGCGAAACGTCCATCAAGTTCATGCTGTCGCGCGGCGCAAGCATGACTTCGCCGGCGTGACGGCAGACGACGAATTCGTCGACGAAGGAGCCGTCGGGGTTCATCTCGGCGTTGGCCTGGGCGACGTAGTACTTGGCCTCTTCCATGGCGGAGAGGTAGAGCACGTCATTCGTCACCCTGCCGTCGACGATGCGGCGGTACGGGCTTTCGATGAAGCCGTACTTGTTGACGCGGGCAAAGGTCGCAAGCGAGTTGATCAGACCGATGTTCGGGCCTTCCGGCGTTTCGATCGGGCAGATGCGGCCGTAGTGGGTCGGATGCACGTCGCGGACTTCGAAGCCGGCGCGCTCGCGGGTCAGACCGCCCGGGCCAAGAGCCGAAAGGCGGCGCTTGTGGGTGATTTCCGAGAGCGGGTTGACCTGGTCCATGAACTGCGAGAGCTGCGAGGAACCGAAGAATTCGCGTACGGCTGCGGCAGCCGGCTTGGCGTTGATCAGATCCTGCGGCATGACCGTATCAATCTCGATCGAGGACATGCGTTCCTTGATCGCTCGCTCCATGCGCAGCAGGCCGAGACGGTACTGGTTCTCCATCAGCTCGCCGACCGAGCGGACGCGGCGGTTGCCGAGGTTGTCGATGTCGTCGATCTCGCCCTTGCCGTCGCGCAGTTCGACCAGCATCTTGACCACGGCCAGGATGTCGTCCTTGCGCAGGATGCGGACGGTGTCTTCGACGGTCAGGTCGAGACGCATGTTCATCTTGACGCGGCCGACGGCGGAGAGGTCGTAACGCTCCGCATCGAAGAACAGCGAGTTGAACATGGCTTCGGCCGATTCCATGGTCGGCGGTTCACCCGGACGCATGACGCGGTAGATGTCGAACAGAGCGTCCTGACGGTTCTCGTTCTTGTCGGCCGAAAGCGTGTTGCGGATATAGGCGCCGACATTGATGTGGTCGATGCCGAGAACCGGGATCTCGTCGAAACCGTTCGACAGGATAATGCCAAGCGTCTTCTCGTCGATCTCGTCGCCAGCTTCGAGATAGATTTCACCGGTCGAGTAGTTGACGATGTCTTCGGCGAGGTAATTGCCGTAGAGATCGTCGTCGCCGGCCTTCAGCGCCTTCAGGCCCTTGTCGGACAGCTGGCGCAGCAGACGCGGGGTCAGCTTCTTGCCGGCTTCGACGACGACTTCGCCGGTATCGGCGTCGACCATCTCGGTGATCGCCTTGGCACCCTTCAGCGTTTCCGGCTTGAAGGGAATGCGCCAGCCTTCGCCGTCGCGCTTGTAGAGCGACTTCGTGTAGAAGGTGTCGAGGATTTCCTCGCCGTCCATGCCGAGCGCCATCAGCAGCGAGGTCACCGGAATCTTGCGGCGGCGGTCGATACGGGCGTAGACGATGTCCTTGGCGTCAAATTCGATATCGAGCCAGGAGCCGCGATAGGGAATGACGCGGGCAGCAAAGAGCAGCTTGCCGGAAGAATGGCTCTTGCCCTTGTCATGGTCGAAGAAGACGCCCGGCGAACGGTGCATCTGCGAGACGATGACCCGCTCGGTGCCGTTGACGATGAACGTGCCGTTGTTGGTCATGAGCGGCATGTCGCCCATGTAGACGGACTGTTCCTTGATGTCCTTGATCGACTTCGCGCCGGTATCCTCGTCGATATCGAACACGATGAGGCGCAGCGTCACCTTCAGCGGCGCGGCATAGGTCAGGTCGCGCTGGCGGCATTCGTCGACGTCGAACTTCGGCGGCTCGAACTCGTAGGATACGAATTCCAGCATCGAGGCGCCGGAGAAATCGGTGATCGGGAAAACCGATTTGAAGACGGCCTGAAGACCCTCGTCGGGCCGGCCGCCCTTCGGCTCTTCCACCATCAGAAACTGGTCGTAGGACGCCTTCTGGACCTCGATGAGGTTCGGCATTTCTGCGACTTCGGGGATCTTACCAAAAAACTTGCGTACGCGCCTGCGACCGTTGAACGAAAGGGTCTGAGCCATCGTCGCTCCTTCAAAATCTTGCACCCGGGCCTGCAACGGACGGGAACCGATGGCCAGTCGACCCCGTCAATCAATGGGTAGTTCAATCTCGTCCGACTCCCGAAAACGCCCAGCTCGGATTGCTGTGCTGCCCTCGGTGCGAGACTATCCTTTTGAAGAACCCATTACCCAAAAGCCGTTTTGACGCGGCTTTTGGGTAATTCGTTCAGAAAAACGGCAAATGGGAGGCGGCAAAGGCCACCTCCCAAAAGCAGTTCAAGCTTACTTAACGTCGGCCTTGGCGCCGGCGTCTTCGAGCTTCTTCTTGATGTCAGCGGCTTCAGCCTTGGAAACGCCTTCCTTGACAGCCTTCGGAGCGCCTTCGACGAGGTCCTTGGCTTCCTTGAGGCCGAGACCGGTGATGGCGCGGACTTCCTTGATGACATTGATCTTGTTGGCGCCGGCATCCGTGAGGATGACGTCGAACTCGGTCTTTTCTTCTTCGACCGGAGCAGCAGCGCCAGCACCGCCAGCAGCGGCAGCAACAGCTACCGGAGCAGCAGCGGAAACGCCCCACTTTTCTTCGAGAAGCTTCGACAGTTCTGCGGCTTCCAGAACGGTCAGCGAGGAGAGGTCGTCAACGATCTTTGCGAGATCAGCCATTTTACTAGTTCCTTTTGTTCGGTTCGAACCGGTTGATTATAAACAGCGAAAAACCGCCTTAAGCGGCTTCGTCCTTCTTGGCGTAGGCCGCAAACACGCGGGCAAGCTGGCTTGCCGGTGCTGCAACAACCCCAGCGATGCGGGTAGCCGGTGTCTGGATCATGCCCAGCAGCTTCGCACGCAGCTCATCGAGCGAAGGCAGGGTCGCAAGCGACTTGACTGCATCGGCGTTGAGCGTGGTTGTTCCCATGGCGCCTCCCAGAACAACGATCTTGTCGTTGGTCTTGGCGAAATCCATGACGACCTTCGGAGCGGTGATCGGATCGGTGCTGTATGCAATCAGCGTCTGACCCTTGAAGAGATTCGACATCCCTTCCGCTTCCGTACCCTGAAGGGCAATTTTGGCCAGGCGGTTCTTCGCGACTTTGACGGTACCGCCAGCTGCGCGCATCTTCGAACGAAAATCGTTCATCTGCGCGACTGTGGCACCAGCATAGTGGGCCACGACAACTGAGCCCGAAGCCTTGAAGACTTCGTTCAGTTCCGTGACGAATTCGCGTTTTTCCGCTCTTTCCACTGCCTATCTCCAGTTGGCGGGACCGAAAACGGGCCCGCCGGGTTGCCTTTTGCCTCCCGGGATCATGCGAGATCCCAAGCGACGCTTGAGGATCCTGTCCCCCCGCGCTTCCGCGCCAATCAAGGCTAAGAAGGCACAAGGCATCCAAGGCTCGAACCGAGTTTCTAGAAGCGAACTTCATGAATTCGGGTCTTACCCGTCTCATGCAGGCAACGTGATTAAGGGAAAACCACCTGCAATCTCGGACAGGATTCCGGATTTCTCCGGAATATTCCGGCCCCTTGCGAGGCCGGAAATTCAGTGACCGAACCGCGGTCCGGCAATCAACTTATGCGGTCGGTGCGGTGACCGAGCCGACTTCGATCTTGACGCCCGGGCCCATGGTCGAGGAAATCGCCACGCGCTTGACGTAGTTGCCCTTGGCGCCAGCCGGCTTCGCCTTGATGACGGCGTCGGCGAAGGCGCGGATGTTTTCTTCCAGAGCCTTGGCGTCAAAAGAGGCCTTGCCGATACCGGCATGGACGATACCAGCCTTCTCGACGCGGAACTCGACAGCGCCGCCCTTGGAAGCCTTGACGGCTCCGGCGACATCCATGGTAACGGTGCCGACCTTCGGGTTCGGCATCATGCCGCGCGGGCCGAGAACCTTACCAAGACGACCGACGAGCGGCATCATGTCGGGGGTGGCGATGCAGCGATCGAATTCGATCTTGCCGCCCTGGACGATTTCGACGAGCTCTTCGGCGCCGACGATATCGGCACCGGCAGCCTTGGCTTCGTCAGCCTTGACGCCACGTGCGAAGACGGCGACACGAACCGTACGGCCGGTGCCGTTCGGCAGGTTGACGACGCCGCGAACCATCTGGTCCGCATGGCGGGGGTCGACGCCGAGGTTCATCGAAACTTCAATGGTTTCGTCGAACTTGGCGACAGCCCGTTCCTTGACCATGCCGATGGCCTGGGTCAGAGCGTAAAGCTTGGTGGGATCAACACCTTCGTTGATCTTCTGCGTGCGCTTGCCAGCCATGATCTTAACCCACCACTTCCAGGCCCATGGCGCGGGCAGAGCCCTCGATCATCGCCATTGCACCTTCGATATCCGCTGCATTCAGATCCTTCATCTTGGCTTCTGCGATCGACTTGATCTGAGCCTTGGTGAGGGAGCCCGCCTTGGCGCCCTTGCCGGGCGTCTTGGAACCGGACGTGATCTTCGCTTCCTTCTTCAGCCAGTAGCTGACCGGAGGCTGCTTCATCGCGAAGGTGAAGGACTTGTCCTGGTAATAGGTGATGACGACCGGAATCGGCATGCCCTTTTCCATTTCCTGCGTGGCGGCATTGAACGCCTTGCAGAATTCCATGATGTTAATGCCACGCTGACCAAGCGCCGGACCAATCGGCGGGGACGGGTTTGCCGATCCTGCCTTGACCTGAAGCTTGAGCTGGCCTGCAACTTTCTTAGCCATATCTCTCTGCCTTTCATGAGCGACCGGTCGCCCGGCCCGTGATGCCGGATCTCTCCGGCGGCTGCGGTTGCGTGGTGCGGATCATTAGGGTCCGGCTAAGACCCCTCACCTTCCACGCGGATGCGGACAAGGTCCGCGGGAAACAGGCCGCAAGGGCCAGCTTCCAATCTCTTGCAATCAGACCTTCTCGACCTGAGCGTATTCCAGCTCGACCGGCGTCGCGCGGCCGAAGATCGACACCTCAACCTTCAGGCGCGAACGTTCCTCGTCCACATCCTGAACCGTGCCGTTGAACGAAGCGAACGGGCCGTCGGAAACGCGAACCTGCTCGCCAATCTCGAAGGTAATGGAGGCCTTCGGCCGCTCGACACCTTCCTGAACCTGACCGAGAATGCGCTCGGCTTCATAATCCGGAATCGGAACGGGCTTATTATCGGAGCCGAGGAAGCCGGTAACCTTCGGCGTATTCTTGATCAGGTGGTAGGCTTCATCCGTCAGATTGGCGCGGACGAGGACATAACCCGGGAAGAACTTGCGCTCGCTGTCGACCTTGCGGCCGCGACGCACTTCCACCACCTTTTCGGTCGGCACGAGGATCTTCTCGAACAGATGCTCAAGCCCCTTCTGGCGAGCCTTGTTCTCGATGTCCTCAGCCACCTTCTTTTCAAAATTGGAATACGCGTGGACGATGTACCAACGTGCCGCCATTTTCATCTCCACCCGTATCAGTTGCCGGTATTGAGCACGAAGCTCAGAACCCAGCCGATCAGCTGGTCAGCAGCAAAGAAAAACAACGCGGCGAACACCACCATCACAAGCACCATGACCGTCGAGATCATCGTCTCGCGGCGCGACGGCCATGTAACTTTGGACGTCTCGGAGCGAACCTGCTGCAGAAACGCAAACGGATTGGATTTGGATGCCATCGACTGCCCACGCAATTACGGCGCGTAAAGCTGAAACTATCAGCCCCACGCACCGCGTGTCTGTTGAACCCTAAATAAACACCGATTTCCGAATGCACAAGAGGGAAACCGAAGTTTAACGAAATTAGTTGCCACCGATCAATCCCCGGCCGGAACGGCTGCAAGCACAGTCGCGCTGTCCCTATCAAGGAAAATGGCAGGGGCAGAGGGGCTCGAACCCCCGACCTGCGGTTTTGGAGACCGCCGCTCTACCAACTGAGCTATACCCCTTCATGCCTCTCCTTCAGCGCCGGGCCAAGACCCGCAAATCACTGCCGAAATGCATGGCGCTCCCTTTAAGACGGCGGCGGCGGATTGGCAAGCACGTTTTTCGATTTTCAAAGCCGTTCTGCTCATTTGCGAGCGACCGGCCTTTCAATTGCATGGTCGGCAAGCGCTCAGATCTTCACATATTTCCGCCAGTCGTGCTCTTCCCTGAAGCCCAGCACTTCGCGAATCCTGCGGTTGGAAAGCAGGCCCTCATATTCGCCGATCTCGCGGGTGAAGGGCACATTCGGGAAGAATCGCTTCGCAAGCTCCCTCGACGGCGTGTTGGCCGAGACCGTGTCATTGGCGGCGTTGAACACCTGGTAGCCGAGGCCGTCCTTCTCGATGCAGAGATGGCAGATCTGACCGAGGTCGCGGGCGTCGATATAACTCCAGGCGATGCGCTTGCGCATCTCGGGATGGGCGAAATAGGTGGGAAACCTCTCATATTCGTGCGGCTCGATGACGTTGCCGATGCGCAGCGCATAAATGTCGAAGCCCGAACGCTCGGCGAAGGCGCGCGCCGTCTTTTCGTTGACCACTTTCGAAAGGCCATAGGAATCCATCGGATTGACGTCGTAATCCTCCTCCAGCGGGAACTGGTGGAAATCGCGATGCCCCTCGGCGAAGCAAACCCCGTAGGTCGTCTCGCTCGACGCGACGATGATCTTCCGGATGCCGAGCTTCACCGCCGCCTCGATGACATTGTAGGTGCCCATCGTGTTGATGCGGAAGGTCTCGTTGTCCGGCTTGATCAGGATGCGGGGGATGGCGGCGAAATGCACGACGGCATCGAAGGGCTGGACGCCCCTGCCCGCGTCGAGATCGGGAAAATCGCGATGCATGGAGAGCGCGTTGAAGACCTGACCGCTATCGGTGATGTCGGCGATGAGATTGGTGACGCCGGGGCTGTCCAGCGGCACGAGATCGAGGTTGTGCACCTCGTAACCGGCATTAACGAGCCATGGCACGGCATGACGACCCGCCTTGCCCGAACCACCCGTGAACAGGATCCGCTTTTTCATGGAATATCCTCCGCGTCATGAGATCGGAGGCATAGTTAGACGCTTCCGCGCGAAGAGCAAGCGAGCGTCCTGCGAGAGTTCACCCCCGCCTCATCAGGCCGCCTGCGTCCGACGCCTGATCATTCATTTCCAATCACCGCCGAATCCGGCGATGATTTACGGGGCGGTCACTTGACGATACTGACCTCATCGACCTGTACTCCGGCCGATTGAACAACCTCTTGCGGGATCGCAGCGATGAAAAACATCGTGAAAACATACATTGCGAATATCGTCGCAACAAATGTGGCCTTTGGAATCATGCGAATTCTCCTCTCTACAAGAAGGAGTCTGAACTAAAATGCGCCAATCACAAACCGGTTTCTGAACGTGAGATGAACAAAATACTGTGACGGGCCTATTTAACGATATTTTTACAACACGTGTTAATCCGTCGATCAGGCATCAAAACGAAAAAACCCCGCTGTCGCCAGCGGGGTTTTTCATGAATTGCAGGTAATCCCAGGATTACTCGACGATCGAGGCAACGATACCGGCGCCGACGGTGCGGCCGCCTTCGCGGATCGCGAAGCGCAGCTTTTCTTCCATCGCGATCGGAACGATCAGCTCGACGGCAACCGTGACGTTGTCGCCCGGCATGACCATTTCCGTGCCTTCCGGCAGCGTGACGATGCCGGTCACGTCGGTCGTGCGGAAGTAGAACTGCGGACGGTAGTTGGTGAAGAACGGCGTATGGCGGCCGCCCTCTTCCTTCGTCAGGATGTAGGCTTCAGCCATGAACTTCTTGTGCGGCTTGACCGAACCCGGCTTGCACAGGATCTGGCCACGCTCGACGCCGTCACGGTTAACACCGCGAACCAGCGCGCCGATGTTGTCGCCAGCCTGGCCCTGGTCGAGCAGCTTGCGGAACATTTCAACGCCGGTCACCGTCGTCTTCGAGGTCGGACGGATGCCGACGATCTCGACTTCTTCGCCAACCTTGACAATGCCACGCTCGACGCGGCCGGTCACAACCGTGCCGCGGCCCGAGATCGAGAACACGTCTTCGATCGGCATCAGGAACGGCTGGTCGATCGGACGCTCAGGCGTCGGGATGTAGGCGTCGACCGCTGCCATCAGCTCGCGGATCGCGTCTTCACCGATCTTCTTGTCGCTATCTTCAAGAGCGGCAAGCGCCGAACCCTTGACGACCGGGATGTCGTCGCCCGGGAAGTCGTAGGACGACAGCAGTTCGCGAACTTCGAGCTCGACCAGTTCGAGCAGTTCGGCGTCGTCAACCTGGTCGACCTTGTTCAGGAACACCACGATCGCCGGAACGCCAACCTGGCGGGCCAGCAGAATGTGTTCGCGCGTCTGCGGCATCGGGCCGTCAGCGGCCGAGCACACCAGGATCGCGCCGTCCATCTGGGCAGCACCGGTGATCATGTTCTTCACGTAGTCGGCATGGCCGGGGCAGTCGACGTGCGCGTAGTGGCGGGCCGGCGTCTCATATTCGACATGCGCCGTCGAGATGGTGATGCCGCGCGCCTTCTCTTCCGGAGCCGCGTCGATCTGGTCGTACGCCTTGAACTCACCGAAGTACTTCGTGATCGCTGCCGTCAGAGACGTCTTGCCGTGGTCAACGTGGCCGATCGTGCCAATGTTGACGTGCGGCTTGTTGCGCTCAAACTTACTCTTTGCCATTTGAATGCTTCCTGTGAACGAAATGGTGGCCCCGGCGAACCGGTTTAGTGCCGCCGTTTAAGGCTTTCGGCGAAATTGCGCAAGACTTAATTGCAGACGCCATTCTTGGCGTGAAGGCGCATATGGGAGACAATTCGCCGCCTGCAAGGCGATTCGCCGCAGCCCCCTCAAAAATCGCTGAAATCCCAGAGAAAATTGCCTGCACAACAAGAGAAGAGCACTGGACGCTGGGCGTCGAGCGCCCTCACCTGCCAGACGATCGCCGCCATTGTCGGCGTCCGAAACATAATCGGCATCGCCGCGGCAGCGGTCGTATCAACGGACTTCCGGAAAACTGGAGCGGGTAGCGGGAATCGAACCCGCGTATTCAGCTTGGAAGGCTGCTGCTCTACCATTGAGCTATACCCGCGGGATGGTCCGATCCGATGACGAATGGTGGAGAGAGTTGGATTTGAACCAACGTAGGCTGAGCCAACGGATTTACAGTCCGTCCCCTTTAACCACTCGGGCATCTCTCCAGTTTTCGTCCGGATCGTTAGACCAAGTTCGTCAGACTTCGAAGCGTTGCCGCCCGTCGTCTGCGCCGCGTATATGACCGGAGCATTTCCGTCTGTCAACACGATGACAACGGAAAAAACACGAAAAATTTCATTCGCCGCCGAAAGTCGGCATATGAAAGAAAGCCTATGCGGCAGCCAACGCCATAGCTATAAAGCCGCATGAGCAAAGACAAGAAATCCGGCGGCAAGGCCGCAGCAGACCCATCCGCCAAGGATACGCATTACGCCAATCTCAGGCGTGCGCACCGCGACGCCAAGCGCGAACGCGGCGAGATCCCGACACCCCAGCCGCAGAAGCGCAAGCGTGGGCCCGAGGATTGGAAGCCGCCGGCGTTGGCGCCCGACCAGGTCTATCTTTACGGCCTGCATACGGTACGCGCAGCGCTCGACAATCCCGAGCGCAAGAAGATCAAACTCTCCGTGACGCAGAACGCGCTCGCGCGGCTTGAAATCGACGTCGAGACACTCGGCATTGCCTTCGAGATCGTCTCGCCGCACGAAATCGACAAGGTGCTCGGCCCCGAGGCGATCCATCAGGGGGTCATACTGGAGACACGGCCGCTGCCGGTGCGCCGGCTCGAAGCGCTGAAGGACAGCCCGCTCCTGCTCGTCCTCGACCAGGTGACCGATCCGCATAATGTCGGCGCGATCATGCGCTCGGCGGTCGCCTTCAATGCCGGGGCGGTGATCACCACCCAGAGACATAGCCCGACCGAGTCGGGCGTGCTCGCCAAGTCCGCCTCCGGCGCGCTCGAACTGATCCCCTATATACAGATCACCAATCTCGCCGATGCGCTTGGCGAATTGCACAAGCTCGGTTTCTCCACCATCGGCCTCGATTCGGAAGGGCCGGCGCCGCTCGAAGGCACGTTTTCGGGCGACAAGGTGGCACTGGTGCTCGGCTCGGAGGGCAAGGGGCTCAGGCAGAAAACACGTGAGACCGTGACCGCGCTCGCCCGCCTCGACATGCCGGGCGCGATCAAATCGCTGAACGTGTCGAATGCGGCGGCGATCGCGCTTTACGCGGCGCGGCTTTACTTAAAGGCATAGGCTGGCCATGGGCCGCGGCAGGCTGACGCTGATGAGCTATGACGGTGCGTCGCTTGGCTTCCACATGCGCGCCGACGGCAATTTCGACAAGTCCAGGGAAGAAGGCGGCAAGCCGCTTTCAGTCGTGCGCCGCGACGCGGTCTAGCCCTTCTTTATGCATGTCGTTGTCCCGGAACCGGTGTACACTTCCAGGCGACATGCATTAGACAGGAGAAATCCACTTTTGCCTTGGAATGACCTTCTGGAGCACTATGATCGGGCGGCGATCGATCGTAGCGACCGGTCACAAGCAAGAAGGAGTGATCCCCATCATGGCCATTCGACCGCTGATTTTCGGTATCCTGTTCATCGCGGTCTTTGTGGGAATCATCCTCAGCATCATCTGGGTGGACACCTCGCATCCGGTCCACCAGCCCGATCCTTTGTCGCCGATGACACCCGGCCCCGCGACGCCGGGACCGGTGCAATAGGCCGAGAGGAACGCCGGACGGCGATTGCGCGTTCATCCCCAACCGAACGAGGATTGAACGCTCATGCGCATAATGATCGCCGTCGTCGCCTTCATGGTCGCCTCCGTTCTCAGCATCGCAATCCTGTCGCCTTCCGGCGCCGGCCAAACCGGCAAGAGCGACAGGATCGAGGCAAGCGTCAACGAGCCAGGCCCCCATTGAGCTGACGGCCTGGGCGATTCGCAACGGCGCTCAGCCGCGATAGAGCCAGAAGGGGACATCGCGATCGCGATAGCGCCACTCGCGGCGTTCCTGCCACCGCTCGGCACGCCACCGCCGCCAGCGGCGGTCATCATCGCGCCAGTCGGAGCGGCGCCAATCGCGCCGATCGCGCCAGCCACGGTCGCCACGCCAGTCACCGTCATCACGCCAACGATCGCCTCGCCAGCTGTCGCGAATTTGGACGACATCTCCCTGCGCCGTCATCCCGGGCCGTTCGGCCGGCATGGCGGAAGCAGGTGCGACGGAGGCAAAAGCCGCACCGGCGGCAATGGTGGCGGTGAGAATAATGTGTGCGAGCTTCATGGCTGCTTCCTCATTGATGATGAGGAGACAATGTCCCGGAGCGGCTGAACTGCCGCTGAAGCAGTCCTTCAGCCAGGGTTCATCGAGGGACAGCGTATCGAAAAATAGGCTGGTGCCCCCGGCAGGGTTCGAACCCGCGACCCCCTGATTACAAATCAGGTGCTCTACCAACTGAGCTACAAGGGCAATAGCTGCCCAACTAACAGATTCTGCGATCCTGTAAAGGAAAATCCGATCCCTGCGGACGGTCCGGCTTGGCGCCAAAACGCCGGGCCGTGCAAATCGGCCTTGTCGCAACGGCCTTTTATCCTTTAGCTAGAGCAGCTTCACAAAGGGCATTACATGGGCCGTTCATTTCAGACGCTTTCGTTTATCGCCTCGCCGACGATGGAGGCGCTCGCCGCGCGCGAAGAGCTGATTCGCATCTATGGCGACGTGCCGCAGGACAAGGCGGACGTTATCGTCGCGCTCGGCGGCGATGGGTTCATGCTGCAGACGCTGCACAGCACCATGAACTCCGGCAAGCTGGTCTACGGGATGAATCGCGGCTCGGTCGGTTTCCTGATGAACGACTACAGCACGGAACGGCTTCAGGAGCGCATCTGCGTCGCCGTCGAAAACGCCTTCCGGCCGCTGAAGATGACGACGGCCAATGCCGACGGCACCAATTCGACGGCCCTTGCCATTAATGAGGTCTATCTGTTCCGCCAGTCTTATCAGGCCGCCAATCTCAGGGTCGTGGTCGACGGGCACGTGCGCCTGGAGGAGCTGATCTGCGACGGGCTGATGGTGGCCACTCCAGCCGGATCGACGGCCTACAATCTTTCCGCCCATGGCCCGATCCTGCCGCTCGAGGCGCCGCTGCTCGCCATGACACCGGTCAGCGCTTTCAGGCCGCGGCGCTGGCGGGGGGCTCTGCTTCCCAACAAGGTGACCGTCGATATCGACGTGCTCGAGCCGGTGAAGCGGCCGGTGAATGCGGTCGCCGACAATACCGAGGTCAAGTCGGTGCTGCATGTCCGCATCGCCCAGTCGGAGCATATGACGGCGCGCATCCTCTCCGATCCCGACCGCTCCTGGTCCGACCGTATTCTCGCCGAGCAGTTCAAGGATTGAGACGATGGCAATGCGACGGATATTGATGACCACGATTTTCCTCGTCGGATGCTCGGCCGCCATCGCCGCTCCCGCTCAGGACGCCATCCTGCCGGCTTCGGTGATCTTTGCCACCAGCACCGGCTACTGGGAGGACGACGGCAACGCACCTGATATCGAGCGGGCGCCTTCCGCCGCCGAGAATGTTTCCGCCCCTCAGGGAAAGCGCCACGGCTACTACAAGCTCTTTGCCGTGCGCCAGCCGGATCGGACCTCGAAGGTCTATCTGCAGCAGATTGCCCAAACGGAGACCGGCCCGGCGATCGCCTCGAACATCGAGCTTCAGGAGATCAGCGACCTGAAGCCCTACGTGACCGATATACGCCCGGAGAATTCGAGCGGCATCAGCAAGCAACCCGGCCTCTTCGCCACCATCTATCTGAAGACCGACCCGGCGGCCGAGCCGGATGGCTGGACGGTGCTGATCGACGAACTCGGTGACATCACCATCGAGAAAGCGACCAATTGAACAGCGGCACGCTGTTTGCACAGGCTTGGACGATGAAACTCGGCTTTCGTGACGGGGTACTTTACGACGACCAAAGACCGGACTGGGACGCAGCCAGCCCGAGGCCTGTCAGCTGGTCTCTGTGGTATCCGGCTGCCGATGACGCGCGGGAAAGCGACATTCGGGAACGAAGCTGGTTTCGCAAGGCGGCGGTCGCCCGCGACGCGCCGATTCGGCCGGCAAGCAGACCTTATCCCCTAGTCCTGCTGTCGCACGGCACCGGCGGATCGGCGGCGGGGCTGGAATGGCTGGCGCGGCGCCTGGTCGAGCGCGGATTTGTTGCGCTCGGCGTCAACCATCACGGCAATACCGGCGTCGAACCCTACCGCGCCGAAGGGTTTGCCTGTCTCTGGGAACGGGCGCCGGACCTAAGCCTGATGCTGGACCGCAGTCGCGACTGGCTCGGCGATCTCGCCGGCCGGATCGATACAACCCGTGCTTTTGCGGCCGGATTTTCGGCCGGAGCCTATAGTGTCATGCTACTTCTCGGCGCCGTCGCCCGGTTCTCGCAGTTCGAACCGTCGAGGCTGAAACCGGGTGGGCCGCGCGGCCCAAGGGAATTTCCCGACCTTGCCGATCATATCCCCTCGTTGCTGCGTGAGAGCGATGTGTTTCGCCAGTCCTGGTCCCGCATGTCGCAATCCTATCGTGACGACAGGATCAAGGCCGCGCTCCTCTGCGCGCCGGGTCGCTCCGTTCTCGGTTTCAGCGAGGATAGTCTGAAAACGGTCGAGACACCCGTTTTTATCCTGGTCGGCGATGCCGACAGGGCCGCACCGGCCGAGGAATGTTCTGCATGGCTGCATGCGCGGCTGGCGCGCAGCGCGTTGAAGATCTTCAGCGGCGGCCTCGGGCATTATGTCTTCGTACCGGAGGGCACGGGATTAGGCTTTGCCTTTGCGGCCGACCTCTTTACCGATCCCCCTGATATCGAGCGCGCAGCCATTCATGACGAAACTGCCGATCTGTCGGCAGCGCTGTTTCAGGGCGGTGACATGCGCGCAATCGCCTGAACGAAGAAGGCCCCGTCTCCGGGGCCTTCTTATCATTCGATCTCGCTGCTGCCTGTCAGTCGACATCCTCGACGACCGCGTCGGCGGCGCCGCTGATGCGGTGAGCAAGGGCCGCTTCCATGAATTCGTTCAGATCGCCGTCCAGCACATCGTCCGGTGCGCTGCTGGCGACGCCGGTGCGCAGGTCCTTGACCAGCTGGTAGGGCTGCAGCACGTAGGAGCGGATTTGGTGGCCCCAGCCGATATCCGTCTTGGAGGCGGCTTCGGCGTTGGCGGCGTCCTCGCGCTTCTTCAGTTCCGCTTCATACATGCGGGCGCGCAGCATGTCCCAGGCCTTGGCGCGGTTCTTGTGCTGCGACCGTTCCTGCTGGCACTGCACGACGATGCCGGTCGGGATATGGGTAATGCGCACGGCCGAGTCGGTGGTGTTGACGTGCTGGCCGCCGGCGCCCGAAGAGCGATAGGTGTCGATGCGGCAATCGCCTTCGTTGATCTCGATCTGGATCGAGTCGTCGACCACGGGATAGACCCAGATCGACGAGAAGGAGGTGTGGCGACGCGCATTGCTGTCGTAAGGCGAGATGCGCACCAGACGGTGCACGCCCGATTCCGTCTTCAGCCAGCCATAGGCATTGTGCCCCTTGACGAGCAAGGTGGCGGACTTGATGCCCGCCTCTTCGCCGTCGTGAACTTCGAGAAGCTCGACCTTGAAGCGCTGGCGTTCGGCCCAGCGGGTGTACATGCGCAGCAGCATGTTCGCCCAGTCCTGGCTTTCGGTGCCGCCGGCGCCGGAATGGACTTCAAGATAGGTGTCGTTGCCGTCGGCTTCGCCGGAGAGCATCGCCTCCACCTGGCGGCGCGCAGCCTCGGCCTTCAGGGCCTTCAGCGTGTCTTCGGCTTCCTTGACGACACTCTGGTCGCCCTCTTCCTCGCCGAGCTCGATCAACTCGATATTGTCGTTGAGCTGCTGTTCGAGCTGCTTGACGCCGTTGATGCCGTCATCCAGCTGCTGGCGCTCGCGCATCAGCTTCTGCGCTTCGGTGGCGTCGTTCCAGAGGTTCGGATCCTCTGCCTTGTTGTTCAACCAGTCCAGTCGTCTTATCGCCTGGTCCCAGTCAAAGATGCCTCCTCAGCAGGGTGATAGCCTGCTTGGTTTCATCGACCACGTTTTCGATTTCGGCTCGCATTTTCCTGCTTTTCCGTAACTGTCTTTTCAGATGCTGGTGAATAGAGACGCCCGCCGCGGATGTAAAGAGCCGCGGCGGGCGTTCAAAATCCGGCGATGGTCAGAACAGGCCGGGCGTGCCGGTCTGGACGGCCTGGTTTGCCTGCGGCGAGGTCTTCAGGATCTCTTCCGGAGCCATGGTGCTGTCCATGCCGATGACGTTGAAGCTGTCGGCCGGGCCGGTGCCGGGCTTGAAGGCCTCGATGATGGTGTTCGGATCGCCGTCGACGGCGGCCATGCCGGTCTTGCGGTCGATCGGGATCAAGTTCATGCCCGGCGGAATGACGAACTTCGATTCCGGCGTGTCCTTGACGGCGGCCTGCATGAATTCGTTGAAGATCGGGGCGGAGAGACCGCCGCCGGTGCCGCCGCGGCCGAGCGGGCCCGGCGTATCGAAGCCCATATAAAGGCCGGCGACCAGATCCGGCGTGAAGCCGACGAACCAGGCATCCTTCTCGTCGTTGGTGGTGCCGGTCTTGCCGGCGACGTCGCGGCCGCCGAGATCGATCTTGCCGGCCGCGGTGCCGCGCTGAATGACGCCCTGCATCATCGAGGTGATCTGATAGGCGGTCATCGGGTCGAGAACAGTTTCGCGGTTGTCGACGACATTCGGCTCTTCCTGGTTCTGCCAGTCGCTGGCATTGCAGCCCTCGCACAGACGCTCCTCATGCTTGAAGATCGTCTTGCCGTAGCGGTCCTGGATTCGGTCGATCAGGGTCGGCTTGATCTGCTTGCCGCCATTGGCGATGACCGAATAGGCCGAGACCATACGCAGCACCGTCGTATCGCCGGCGCCGAGCGACATGGAGAGAACCGGCAGCATGTGATCGTAGATGCCGAAGCGTTCGGCATATTCGGCAACGATGTTCATGCCGAGATCGTTGGCGAGGCGCACCGTCATCAGGTTGCGCGAATGCTCGATGCCCGAACGCAGTGTCGACGGGCCGCCGGATTCGCCGCCGTAGTTTTCCGGCCTCCAGACCTGGCCGCCCGAGACGATTTCGATCGGCGCGTCCATGATGACGGACGCCGGCGTATAACCATTGTCCATCGCCGCCGCATAGACGAAAGGCTTGAACGACGAGCCAGGCTGGCGCATCGCCTGGGTGGCGCGGTTGAATTCGGACTGGGCATAGGAGAAGCCGCCGACCATGGCGAGCACGCGGCCGGTCTTCGGATCCATGGCGACCAGGCCACCCTGCACCTTCGGCGGCTGGCGCAGGCGATAGGAGGTCGACGCCTCGTCGCCGAGCTTCTCGACATAGACGACGTCGCCCGGGTTCAAGACGCCGGCCGGCGTTTTTGCGGTCTTGCGCGAGCCGTCCGCCGAACGGTAGGCCCATTGCATGTTCTTGGCGTCTATCGTGCCGCGCTGCCGGTCGGCCGCGACCTTGCCGCTGCCGTCCTTGGCCGGCTGCAGGCCGATGTCGACATTGCTATCCGATGCGGCGAGCACGACGGCGAGGCGCCATTCCGGCACGTCGGACAGCGCGGGGACATCGGCGAGCGCCTTGCCCCAGTCACCGCTTGCATCGATCTGCTTGATGGGCCCATGGAACCCGCGGCGCTCGTCATAGGTCACGAGTCCATCCTGCAGCGCCTTGCGGGCGGCAAGCTGCATCTGCGGATCGAGCGAGGTGCGCACCGAAAGGCCGCCCTCGTAGAGGACCTTCTCGCCATACTGATCGATCAACTGACGGCGCACGGCTTCCGCGAAAAAGTCGGACGCGAAGAGCGAGGGGCCAGTGCTGCGGGCGGTCACGCCGAGCGGCTGCTTCTTGGCGTCCGCGCCGTCGCTCTGGCTGACATAGCCGTTCTCGACCATGCGGTCGATCACCCAGTTGCGGCGCTCGAGCGCAGCTTCGGGATGGCGGAAAGGATGATAATTGGCCGGACCTTTCGGCAGCGATGCCAGATAGGCGGCTTCGGCAACGGTCAGTTCGGTAACGGATTTGTTGAAATAGGTGAGCGCGGCGCCAGCGATGCCGTAGGAATTCAGGCCGAAAAATATCTCGTTCAGGTAGAGCTCGAGAATCTTGTCCTTGCTGTAGGCCTGCTCGATGCGGAAGGAGAGAATTGCTTCCTTGATCTTGCGGTCGATCGTCTGATCCGAGCTCAAAAGGAAATTCTTGGCCACCTGCTGGGTGATCGTGGATGCGCCGACCGGGCGGCGGCCGGAACCGAAATTCTGCAGATTGACGAGGATTGCCCGGCCGAGGCCGGTCAGGTCGACGCCCGGATGGTTGTAGAAATTCTTGTCTTCGGCCGACAGAAAAGCAGCCTTGACGCGGTCGGGGACGGCCTGGATTGGTAGGAAGAGACGCTTTTCCTTGGCATATTCAGCCATCAAAGCGCCGTTGCCGGCATGCACGCGCGTCGTCACCGGCGGCGCGTAGCTGTTCAGAACGGCATAGTCCGGGAGATCCTTCGCGACATTGGCGAGATAGATGGCAATACCCGCCGCCGCGACCAGAAACAGGACGCAGGCCATTCCGAAGAAATATCCAAGAAGTCTAACCATATTTTCAGCTACCGGTCTCTTCGATCTTCAATCGGCACAGACGCAACGATTGCACAGATCAAGGCAATTTGCACGTTGCGCGCGGCTTACTCCATGAGCGCTACCGCTACAAGCCGATTCCGCGCTTCAGGCTGTGAAACATAGGCCGGAGTAACGGCGTGAATGTGAGCAAAATAGGGCCCTGCCCGCCGCATTCATCGCTGCGGCCGCGTTTCATCGGAACTGTCACATCCAAGCAACGCCCCTGCCCGCCGCCAATCCGGAGCGCGCGGCTCGAAATTGATTCAAGCGGCGCACTCAACTCTTTGTTTTTACGGGTATCGACCTCAATCTACCGGCCGGCGCCCTGACCGCGCGTCTTTCATAGACGCAAGCGACACTGTAACACTTTCAACTGATGCACGCATCACCCGCCATTTGCAACGACACCGCTGCGATACCGCTTCACGGCGTCGGTCAGCAGATCGGCTATCTTGCCGCGCCAGCTCTCATCGAGCAGCCGTTTCTCATCCTCGGCATTCGAGAGGAATCCCAGCTCGAGCAGGATCGACGGCACGTCGGGGGCCTGCAGCACGCGGAACCCGGCATGGCGGTGCGGATTGTTGATGGTACCGACCTGATCCTTGAATGAATTCAGCACGCTCTCGGCCAGCGAGATCGAGAAGGCCTGCGTCTCGCGCCGCGTCAGGTCGAGCAGGATGTCGGCGACCTCGGGAGGCTCGGCGACCGTCTCCTTGCCGGCGATCTGGTCGGAAAGGTTCTCGCGTTCGGCAAGGTCGGCGGCGAGCTTGTCGGAGGCCTTGTCCGAGATCGTATAGACCGTCGCGCCGCGGATATCCTTCTGCTTCAGCGTGTCGGCATGCAGCGAAATAAACAGGCCGGCATGGTTCTGGCGGGCAATCAGCACGCGCTGGGAAAGCGACAGGAACTCATCGTCATTGCGCGTCAGGAAGGCTTTGATGCCCGGCTCCTTGTTCAGCCGGTCGGCCAGAGCCTTGGCGAAGGCGAGCGTCACCTGCTTTTCCTCGGTCTTGGTATCGACGCCGATCGCGCCGGTATCAATGCCGCCATGGCCGGCGTCCACGGCGATGACGAAATCCCCGGGGGCGGTTTTCGCAGGTGCGGGAATGGCGCTCGTCGTCTGGGCCGCGGCGTCCCGATCGTTCCAGGCCCGGTCGCTCCATGATTGCGTCTTGACCAGTTCGGCAAAGGCCTGCTTGTCGATCATCTCGGCCTCAAGCACCAGCCGATGCCCCTTGCCGGCCTCGTCGGCCTGCACCTTGGCGAGGGAAAGCTTCACCGGCCGTGCCGCTGTCAGCACGATGCGGGCGCTCTCCTCGTCCATCTTGCCGTAGCGGATGTCCCTGAAGAGGCCGTGGGCGGTCAGATCCTTGCCCGGAAAGCCGAAGGCGGTCGCCGGCAGGTCGACGACGATGCGCTCAGGATTGGCGATATAGTGAACGGAGAACCGCGGTTCTCGGTCGAAATCGATGACAATACGTGTTCTGGCGTCGTCGCCGATGATGCGCGCGCCGTAGGCAAGCAGCGGATCTCTCGTCTCGGCCGAACCAGCGACACCAGGCAGAACACAGCCGGCGACAAGCACCGCCGTCATGAGCCGCCTTGCGAATGTCGATCGCCGCGTTGCGGACTGCGCCGCGATCCGAGCCCTCTTAAACAATAAACCGCCACATCCTATTTATAGCGCGATGGACCCGACATGGCCGGAGCGGACGCCCGAGAGCGAAACGCCTTTGCCGCCTGCCGAATCGCAATCGCTGGCCCCCAGCTTCTATGTGTTCCGAAATCCATCAATATTATGGCACATTTGGCTTTTCCCTTGCTATTGTGACAGAGAAAACATACAACGCATTTTAGGGTAGAAGAGTTGACGGGATAGAGTCGCCGCAAGGGCTGCCAGCCAGATCTGGACCTGGCGCCACATCGGTCATCGTCCGCCGTCTCATGCGCTTCAACCCGAGAACTGGATCCTGATTTTCCGGCTTCTGGTCGGAACTTCATTGGTGGATCAGCCACCACGCTCTCAGGGAGCAACCCTCATCGGACCCGAAAAGGGTCTTCGTATTTGTCGATCACGCTTGGTTGTTGATGGTTTCGCAGCAGGTTTTATCTGAAGTGTACAGGCCCCGGACCGAAATGGTTCCGGCTGCGGTCTGGCTGCTGCTCTCCTCTTCGCGCCAGGCGCGACTTTCATTATCCGGCGCGGCCACGGTGGACCGCATTCTTTCTGTTTCTACAGCAGTCGGGAATGCGCTCTCGCGGCCACGCCGAGGAGCACAGCTTACATGGCAGACAAAATGCTTATCGATGCGTCTCACGAGGAAGAGACGCGCGTCGTTGTCGTTCGCGGAAACCGCATAGAAGAATTTGACTTCGAGTCGCAGCACAAGAAGCAGATCCGCGGCAATATCTATCTCGCAAAGGTAACGAGGGTCGAGCCCTCGCTGCAGGCCGCCTTCGTCGATTACGGCGGCAACCGGCACGGCTTCCTGGCCTTCGCCGAAATCCACCCCGATTATTACCAGATACCGCTCGCCGACCGTCAGGCGCTGCTTCGGGCCGAGGCCGAAGAGCATCGCCGCGACGAAGACGTCGAGCATGTCGAAACCGCGCCGATGGTCGACCTTTCGACCCAGGACCAGCCGGATGTCGGCATTGTGCCGGCAGAGGCGCCGGAAGAGGCAACGGCGGAAGACGTTGCCGTGGCGGCAGACGTAGCGGCATCGCCCGAAGCCGCCGAGGAAGCGCCGGCCAAGAAGGCACGGCCGCGCCGCAGCCGCAAGAAAGTCACCGAAGCGGCTGCCGAAACCACCGCGACCGAGGACGCCGTTCCCACAGACGTCGAAGCCGAAGGTGCTGCGAGCGTCGACAACGAGGATGACGGCTCGACCGGCGGCGCAATGGCCGCGATGGTGGAAACCGACTCGATCTCCGAGGACGTCGACACCAGCAAGCGTCGTCACGATGACGACGATGACGATGATGATCACGGCGAAGAGGAAGTCATCGAATCCGTCGGCGCCGAAGACGCGATGGAAGAAGTGCCGGACCGCGTGCAGCGCAAGCCGCGCAAGCAGTACCGCATCCAGGAAGTCATCAAGCGCCGGCAGATCCTCCTGGTGCAGGTCGCCAAGGAAGAGCGCGGCAACAAGGGCGCGGCGCTGACCACCTATCTCTCTCTCGCCGGCCGCTATTCCGTGCTGATGCCGAATACGGCGCGCGGCGGCGGCATTTCCCGCAAGATCACCAACCCTGCCGACCGCAAGCGCCTGAAGGAAATCGCGCGCATGCTCGAAGTGCCGCAGGGCATGGGCGTCATCCTGCGCACCGCCGGCGCCAACCGCACCAAGGTCGAGGTCAAGCGCGACTTCGAATATCTGATGCGCCTGTGGGAGAACGTGCGCACGCTGACGCTGGCCTCCACCGCTCCCTGCCTCGTCTATGAGGAAGGCTCGCTGATCAAGCGCTCGATCCGCGATCTCTACAACAAGGATATCGGCGAGATCATCGT
The DNA here is from genome assembly GCF_019793465.1 of Rhizobium croatiense. Taxonomy (GTDB): domain Bacteria; phylum Pseudomonadota; class Alphaproteobacteria; order Rhizobiales; family Rhizobiaceae; genus Rhizobium; species Rhizobium croatiense. Next base: position 71,047 of record NZ_JAILYJ010000002.1, read on the forward strand.
TGCCGGCGAAGACGGCTATCGTGAAGCGAAAGACTTCATGAAGATGCTGATGCCGAGCCATGCCAAGGTGGTTCAGCCCTATCGCGACATCCACCCGATCTTCTCGCGTTCGGGCATCGAAGCCCAGCTCGACCGCATGCTGCAGCCGCAGGTGACGCTGCGCTCAGGCGGCTATCTGATCATGAACCAGACGGAAGCGCTGGTTTCGATCGACGTCAACTCCGGCCGCTCGACGCGCGAACACTCGATCGAGGACACGGCGCTGCAGACCAACCTCGAAGCGGCGGAAGAAATCGCCCGTCAGCTTCGCCTGCGCGACCTCGCCGGCCTGATCGTCATCGACTTCATCGACATGGAAGAAAAGCGCAACAATCGCGCCGTCGAGAAGAAGCTGAAGGAATGCCTGAAGAACGACCGCGCCCGCATTCAGGTCGGCCGGATCTCGCATTTCGGCCTGCTCGAAATGTCGCGCCAGCGCATCCGCGCTTCGGTTCTCGAATCGACCACGCAGGTTTGCTCGCATTGCGCCGGCACCGGCCACGTCCGTTCGCAGTCATCCGTCGCGCTCCATGTTCTGCGCGGCATCGAAGAGTATCTGCTCAAGAATACGACGCATAATATCACCGTGCGGACGACCCCCGACATCGCGCTCTACCTGCTCAACCACAAGCGCCAGACGATCGTCGATTACGAGAGCCGCTTCGGCGTGGCGATCGTCATCGATGCGGACGGCTCGGTCGGCGCGCAGCATTTCGCCATCGATCGCGGCGAGGCCGTGGAAAATCCGGTCAAGATCGAAACGCTGTTCAACTTCGCAGCCATTCCCGAGGATGACGACGACGACATCATCATCGAGGCGGATGAGGACGAAGACGAGGAACTCGAGGAAAAGCCGGCTGCTGCCGAACGCGCCGCCGCGGCGCGCTCGGAAGGTGAAGGTGACGGCAACCGCAAGCGCAAGCGCCGCAGGCGCCGCCGCGGCCGCAACGGCAATGCCGAACAGCCTGTATCGGCTGCGGGCGAAGCCGGCGATGAGGACGAGGACGGCGACGACGAAGGCGCCGAAGGCGATGAAACCACCGGCGGTGCGCCGGAGGCCCGTGCCGAAAACGAAGACTCGCAGCGCCGCAAGCGCCGTCGTCGCGGCAAGCGTGGCGGTCGACGTAACCGCGCCGAGGACGGCTCCGAACTGGCGGCCGGTGAAGCCGGCGAAGACAACGGCAGCGATGAGGACGAAGGCGACGACGCCTCGAGTGACGTCGCTCCTGCCGAAGCTGCAATCGTCGAAACGGTTGGCGAACAGCGCGAAGACCAGGCCGCAGCGGCCGCCGTCGAGGGTGCGGCCGTCGTCACCGAGGAAGTAAAGCCCGCCCGTGGCCGCGGCCGTCGCAAGCCTGCCGCATCGCCGGTCGAGGAACCGGTAGTGGAAGCAGAAGCAGCGCCCGCCGCCGAAGCCGAGCCAGAGGTGGCCGAAGCCTCCGCCGACCTTCAAACGCCCGCCGAGGAAGAGGCAAAGCCGGTTCGCGCCAACCGCGAATCCAACATCGCCTCCTCCGAGCCGACGGTGAAATCCACCCGCAGCGAAAATGGCGAAAGCGACGATGGCAAGCCGAAGAAGGCCGGCTGGTGGCAGCGCCGTGGCTTCTTCTGAACGCTGATTTTCGGACGTAAATGACAGATCCGGCCGCGGCGACGCGGCCGGATTTTTGTTTATGGCTGTACTTCATCAGCAAAGTTGAACCCTGAGGGCTCGCAGATCTCGCTGGACTGGGCTGGGACGGCGAGCTCGACGAGATAGGTTGCGGCCAGCCGGACGACAGGTAGCGATCGTCCCAGGTGGTTGAATCGAGCCGGCGATAGCGAAGCGGTGCGCCGACGGCTGCCCCTCACCCTAACCCTCTCCCCGCTCGCGGGGAGAGGGGACGTGTCCTGCGAGACGTTGGCGAGAGACCGAGAGCTTGCGGCATGTCCCCTTCGCCCCGTTTTACGGGGAGAAGGTGCCGGCAGGCGGATGAGGGGCGGTGCTCCAGATCGAGCTGTCCCCGACTGCGATCACGCCGCCGGCGGATAGAGAAGATCGACGATGTAGCTGGCGTCGAAGCGGGAATCGAGCATGCCGTAAGTGGAGCGCCAGCCGCCGGCAAGCCGCGTCTCGATGAAGGCATCGGCAATGCGCCCTGCCCCAATCCGATAAAGTTCGGCAGCACCGGCGGCGAGCGCCAGCTGCTCGACGAGCAGGCGCGCCGCACCCTCATCCTGTTCGCAGAGCGCGATGGCGGCGCGCAGCACGTCGATCGTCTTCTTGCCAGCCGGACCGAGATCACGTGCCAGGCCGGCAAAGACCGTCTCGAACAGGTCCTTGCCGCGGTTGAGCACACGCAGAACGTCGAGCGCCATGACGTTGCCGGAGCCTTCCCAGATCGCATTGACGGGAGCCTCGCGATAGTGCCGGGCGATCGGACGTTCCTCGATGTAGCCATTGCCGCCGATGCATTCCATCGCTTCATAGATCAAGGCGGGCGCGATCTTGCAGCACCAGTATTTGGCGACCGGCGTCATGACGCGGGCATAGGCCGCTTCCTCGGCATTGCCGCGCGCCTTGTCGAAGGCATCGGCAAGACGGAAGGACAGCGCGGTGGCGGCGGCAACGTCGAGCGCCATGTCGGCAAGCACGCGCGTCATGATCGGCTGATTGACGAGCATCTTGCCGAAAACGCTGCGGCCGCGCGTGTGGTGCACGGCCTCGGCGAGCGAGGCGCGCATGATGCCCGACGAGGCCAGCGCGCAATCGAGACGGGTCAGCGTCACCATGTCGAGGATGGTGCGGATGCCGGCATCGGAGCCGCCGAGCAGGAATCCGAACGTGTCGGTGAATTCGACCTCGCAGGAGGCATTGGAGCGATTGCCGACCTTGTCCTTCAGCCGCTGGAACTGCAGGCCGTTGGCCGAACCGTCCTCCAGAAGGCGCGGCACGAGGAAGCAGCCCATGCCTTCCTTGGTCTGCGCCAGCATGATGAAGGCATCGCTCATCGGCGCGGACATGAACCATTTGTGGCCGGAGAGCCGGTAGATGCCTTCGCTGACCTTTTCGGCGGCGCTTCGATTGGCCCTGACATCGGTGCCGCCCTGCTTTTCCGTCATGCCCATGCCGATGGTCACCGCGGACTTCTGCATGGCGGGGCGGTTGGACGAATCATATTTGCGCGAGAGGATCTTCGGCGCCCAGTCCTTCTGCACCGCGGGCGAAGCAGAGAGGGCGGCGACGGAGGCGCTCGTCATCGTCAGCGGGCAGAGATGGCCGGATTCCAGCTGCGCCGTCAGATAGAAGCGCGCGGCGCGAACCTTGTGGGCCTCGTCCTTGGCGTCGGTATCGGCCTGCGGATCCCAGACGGAGGAATGCAGTCCAACCGACATGGAGCGGCGCATCAGCGCGTGCCAGGCCGGATGGAACTCGACGACGTCGAGGCGCTCGCCGCGCGGGCCGTGGGTGCGCAGCTGCGGCGCGCCCTGATTGGCCATGCGCGCCAGTTCCTGCGCCTCCGGCGAGGTGACGTAGCGGCCCATGTTTTCCAGATCCTCGCGGATGCCGCGCGGCAGGGCCGCCGTCAGGTCTACGATCAGCGGATCGGACCGGTAGGCGTTGATGCCGGACCACAGGCTCGGCTGGTTGAGTTCTGCGAGTTTGTCGTCAGTCCGGTTGGCGGAGGTCATAATTCGCTTCTAGTGTAAGAACCCGGCAAAGGGAAACCGGAAGTTATGATTCGGTTCATTCTGCTCTATCGGAATTTCGGCGAAAATGCATGGGGACATAAGCCTTTGCCCACAGCGCATGCTTGCCCCGGCGGGCCGCACTCTTTATAGACCCGCCAGAGACAGCAAGAGGCAGGGTCATGGTCTTTTTCCCCCACCGCCACCTCATCGGCATCAAGGGCCTCACCGAGCAGGATATCACCTATCTTCTCGACAAGGCCGACGAAGCCGTCAAGATCAGCCGCCAAAGAGAGAAGAAGACGTCGACGCTGCGCGGGCTGACGCAGATCAACCTCTTCTTCGAGGCGTCGACGCGCACGCAGGCCTCTTTCGAACTTGCCGGCAAACGGCTCGGCGCCGACGTCATGAACATGTCGGTCGGCAATTCCTCGGTGAAGAAGGGCGAAACGCTAATCGATACGGCGATGACGCTGAATGCGATGCGCCCCGACGTTCTTGTGATCCGCCATTCGAGCGCCGGTGCGGCCGCCCTGCTCGCGCAGAAGGTCTCCTGCTCGGTCGTCAATGCCGGCGACGGCCAGCACGAACATCCGACCCAGGCGCTGCTCGACGCGCTGACGATCCGCCGCGCCAAAGGCAAGCTTTCGCGCATCATCGTGGCGATCTGCGGCGACGTGCTGCATTCGCGGGTGGCGCGTTCCAATATCCTGCTGCTCAATGCGATGGGCGCGCGCGTCCGCGTCGTCGCGCCGGCCACGCTCCTCCCCTCCGGCATCGCCGAGATGGGCGTCGAGGTCTTCCACTCGATGCAGGAAGGGCTGAAGGACGCCGACGTGGTGATGATGCTGCGGCTGCAGCGCGAGCGCATGTCGGGCGCCTTCGTGCCGTCGGTGCGTGAATATTATCACTTCTACGGACTCGACGCCGAAACGCTGAAGGCGGCGAAAGAGGATGCGCTGGTCATGCATCCGGGCCCGATGAACCGCGGCGTCGAGATCGCCTCCGAGGTCGCAGACGGTCCGCAGAGCGTGATCGCCGAACAGGTGGAAATGGGGGTCGCGGTGCGCATGGCCGTCATGGAGACGCTGCTCGTCTCGCAGAACCAGGGTCCCCGAACCGACGGAATGAAGGCATGAGCAACCCGATCGTCCTCAAGAACGTCCGCATCGTCGATCCCTCGCGCAATCTCGACGAAGTGGGCACGATCATCGCAAAAAACGGCGTCATCATTGCCTCCGGCAGCGCAGCGCGGAACCAGGGCACGCCGGACGGCGCCGTCGTGCGCGACTGCACCGGCCTCGTCGCGACGCCGGGCCTCGTCGATGCGCGCGTCCATATCGGCGAACCCGGCGGCGAACACCGCGAGACGATCGCCTCGGCAAGCCGGGCGGCGGCGGCCGGCGGCGTCACCTCGATCATCATGATGCCGGACACCGATCCCGTCATCGACGACATCGCGCTCGTCGAATTCGTCAAGAAGACGGCCCGCGATACGGCCGCCGTCAAGGTCTATCCGGCCGCCGCCATCACCAAGCATCTTGCCGGCGAGGAGATGACCGAGATCGGCCTGTTGATGCAGGCGGGCGCCGTCGCCTTTACCGATGCCCATTCCAGCGTTCACGATACGCAGGTGCTGCGCCGGATCATGACCTATGCACGTGAATTCGGCGCCGTCGTCAGCTGTGAAACGCGCGACAAATATCTCGGCGCCAACGGCGTCATGCATGAGGGGCTTTTCGCCAGCTGGCTCGGGCTCTCCGGCATTCCGAGAGAAGCCGAGCTCATTCCGCTCGAACGCGATCTCAGGATCGCTGAGCTGACGCGGGGACGTTATCACGCCGCGATGATTTCGGTGCCGCAATCGGTTGAGGCGATCGAGCTTGCCCGCAGCCGCGGCGCCAAGGTGACCTCGGGCATCTCGATCAACAATCTGGCACTCAACGAGAACGATATCGGCGAATACCGCACCTTCTTCAAGCTCTATCCGCCGCTGCGCCCGGAGGACGACCGGGTCGCCATGGTCGACGCGCTGGCGCGCGGCGCCATCGACATCATCGTCTCCTCGCATGACCCGCAGGACGTCGATACGAAGCGCCTGCCCTTCGGCGAGGCGGCGGACGGCGCGGTCGGCCTTGAAACCATGCTGGCGGCGGCCCTCAGGCTTCACCACGGCGGCCAGGTCAGCCTGATGCGCCTGATCGACGCCATGTCCACTCGCCCAGCTGAGATTTTCGGCCTGGATGCCGGCACGCTGAAGCCGGGTGCTGCCGCCGATATCACGCTGATCGATCTCGATGAGCCTTGGCTTGTCGCCAAAGACATGCTTCTCTCCCGCTCGAAGAACACGCCGTTCGAGGATGCGCGCTTCAGCGGGCGGGCGGTCGCGACATACGTCTCGGGAAAGCTTGTCCACGCGCTTTAGGGACCGGCTGGACTGAGGACAGGCCATCGGAGGGCCGAGGGGGCATATGTTATCCAATCTCATGTCATGGCAGATCACGCTGCCGATCGCGCTTGCCGCCGCCGTCATCGGCTATCTCCTCGGCTCCATTCCTTTCGGTCTGATCCTCACGCGTGCGGCCGGCCTCGGCGATGTGCGCAGCATCGGCTCCGGCAATATCGGCGCGACCAATGTGCTGAGAACCGGAAACCGGAAGCTTGCCGCGGCGACGCTCTTGCTCGACGCGCTGAAGGCATCGGCGGCAGCCTGGATCGTCGGCTATTTCCTCGGTGAAGAGGCCGCGATCATCGCCGGCTTCTTCGCCTTCATCGGCCATCTCTTCCCCGTCTGGATCGGCTTCAAGGGCGGCAAGGGCGTCGCCACCTATATCGGCACCCTTCTCGGCGTCGCACCGATCATGGTCGTGCTATTCGCCGCCGTCTGGCTGGCGGTCGCCGTCACCACCCGCTATTCCTCGCTGTCGGCGCTCGTCGCCATGCTCGTCATTCCGGTCGCCCTGTTGATCCTTGGCAATGAAAAGGTTGCGGCGGTCATGGCGATCATGACTGTCATCTCCTACTGGAAGCATAGGGCCAATATCTCCCGGCTGATGGGCGGGACGGAAAACAAGATCGGGGCGAAGGGATAATGGACGCGCCGAGCGCGGGATCAAAAGGTACGGTGCTGAGCGAACGGCAGAGAATTGCCTGGCTGCGCCTCATCCGTTCGGACAATGTTGGGCCTGCGACCTTTCGCGACTTGATCAATCATTTCGGTTCGGCCGAAGCGGCACTCGCGGCGCTGCCGGAGCTTTCGGCGCGCGGCGGCGCGACGCGGGCAATCCGCATCGCCAGCGAAGCCGAGGCGCATCGGGAACTGGAGGCGGCGCATCGTTTCGGCGCCCGCTTCGTCGGCATCGGCGAGCCGGACTATCCGCAGGCGCTGAAACAGATCGACGGCGCGCCGCCGCTTCTTGCCGTCAAGGGCGCGCTTGCCGCCGCCAAGCGGCCGGCCGTCGGCATTGTCGGCTCGCGCAACGCCTCGATCGCCGGCGCCAAATTCGCGGCAATGGTGGCGCGCGACTGCGGCCGGGCGGGTTACACCGTGGTTTCCGGCCTGGCGCGCGGCATCGACACGGCAGCGCACCGGGCAAGCCTCGAGACGGGCACGATCGCAGCGCTTGCCGGCGGCCTCGACAAGCCCTACCCGCCGGAGAATCACGGCCTCATCGAGGAAATAGCCGTCGGCAACGGCTTGGCGGTCAGCGAAATGCCCTTCGGCTGGGAGCCCCGCGCCCGCGATTTTCCGCGCCGGAACCGGCTGATAGCCGGCATCGCGCTCGGTCTCGTGGTCGTCGAAGCGGCGACGCGCTCGGGCTCACTGATCACCGCACGCCTTGCCGGCGAGTTCGGCCGCCTGGTGTTTGCCGTGCCCGGCTCGCCGCTCGATCCGCGCTGTCATGGCACCAACGGCCTGCTGAAGGACGGCGCTTCGATCGTTACCGAACCTGCCGATGTTATCGAGGCCCTGGCGCCGCTGGCGCAGCTCGAGCTGTTCCCCTCGTCGAGGGCGGAGGAGCCGGCAGGCGAGAGCAAGCCAATAACGATGCCGCCAGGCGATTCAGACCGGATGCGCATCATCGATGCGCTCGGGCCGACGCCGGTCGAGATCGACGACGTCATCCGCCACACCGGCCTTCCGGCATCCGCCGTCTATCTCATTCTTCTGGAACTCGACATATCAGGCCGGTTGCATCGGCATCAGGGCGGCCTCGTTTCGCTTTCCGACTGAGCATTGCGCGATATAAGAGAGCCGCCTCGGGAGTTGCAGGAGCCGCGTGTCGAATTCAACAGGCGCGCCATCTGAAATTGTATTCAACACACGATCTTCCCTCGATTGCACCGTACGCAAGAAGTAAAATTGTAGCAAACCCCTTGACCGCAGCGATTTCCCTGTCCATGTCGGAGGGCCAGTATCCAAGTTGCGCTGCGTGTTGCGCTGGCTTCCACGCCGGCGCGGAGTCTTTTTTAGAGAATCATCATGAATGTTGTAGTGGTGGAATCGCCTGCCAAGGCCAAGACGATCAATAAGTATCTGGGTTCGGGATACAAAGTGCTCGCCTCCTTCGGCCATGTGCGCGATCTGCCTGCCAAGGATGGCTCGGTCCTCCCCGATCAGGATTTCGAAATGCTCTGGGAGGTCGATGGGGCCTCGGCCAAGCGGATGAAGGATATTGCCGACGCGGTGAAATCCTCCGACGGGCTGTTTCTGGCGACCGACCCGGATCGCGAAGGCGAAGCGATTTCCTGGCACGTCCTCGACATGCTGAACAAGAAGCGGGTGCTGAACGGCAAGTCGGTCAAGCGCGTCGTCTTCAACGCGATCACCAAGAAGGCGGTGCTCGACGCGATGGCCGACCCGCGCGACATCGACGTGCCGCTGGTCGATGCTTATCTGGCGCGCCGTGCGCTCGACTATCTCGTCGGCTTCAATCTTTCGCCGGTGCTATGGCGCAAGCTGCCCGGCGCGCGTTCGGCCGGACGCGTCCAGTCGGTGGCGCTTCGTCTGGTCTGTGACCGTGAATCCGAGATCGAGCGCTTCATTTCGGAAGAATATTGGAATCTCTCCGCGCTTCTGAAGACGCCGCGCGGCGACGAGTTCGAGGCAAGACTGGTTTCGGCGAACGGCAAACGGCTGCCGCCGCGCGCCATCGGCAACGGCGAGGATGCCGGCCGCCTGAAGGCATTGCTCGAAGGCGCGAGCTATATCGTCGACACGGTCGAGGCGAAGCCGGTCAGGCGCAACCCGGGACCTCCGTTTACGACCTCGACACTGCAACAGGCCGCCTCCTCCAATCTCGGCTTCTCCGCCTCGCGCACCATGCAGATCGCCCAGAAGCTCTATGAAGGCGTCGATATCGGCGGCGAGACGGTCGGTCTCATCACCTATATGCGAACCGACGGCGTGCAGATGGCGCCCGAGGCGATCGATGCCGCCCGGAGCGCCATCCTCGACCAGTTCGGCGAACGCTACCTGCCTGAGAAAGCGCGCTTCTATTCGACCAAGGCGAAAAACGCCCAGGAGGCGCACGAGGCGATCCGTCCGACCGATTTCTACCGCTCGCCCGATCGTCTGCGCAAATTTCTCGACGCCGACCAGATCAGGCTCTACGAGCTGATCTGGAAGCGCGGCATCGCCAGCCAGATGGCGTCGGCCGAGATCGAGCGCACGACGGCTGAAATCACCGCCGACAACAAGGGCGAGAAGGCCGGCCTGCGCGCCGTCGGCTCGGTCATCCGCTTCGACGGCTTCATCGCCGCCTATACCGACCAGAAGGAGGACGGCGAGCAGAGCGACGATGGCGACGAGGATGGCCGCCTGCCGGAGATCAATGCGCGCGAGACGCTCGCCAAGCAGAAGATCAATTCGACGCAGCATTTCACCGAACCGCCGCCGCGTTATTCGGAAGCCTCGCTGATCAAGAAGATGGAAGAGCTCGGCATCGGTCGGCCCTCCACCTATGCGGCGACGCTGGCGACGCTGCGCGACCGCGACTATGTGACGATCGACAAGCGCAAGCTGATCCCGCAGGCCAAGGGCCGGCTGGTGACCGCCTTCCTCGAGAGCTTCTTCACCAAATATGTCGAATATGACTTCACGGCCGACCTCGAGGAAAAGCTCGACCGGATTTCGGCCGGCGAGTTGAACTGGAAGCAGGTGCTGCGCGATTTCTGGAAGGATTTCTTCGCGCAGATCGAGGACACCAAGGAATTGCGCGTCACCAACGTGCTCGATTCGCTGAACGAGGCGCTGGCGCCGCTGGTCTTCCCGAAGCGCGAAGATGGCAGCGACCCCAGGATCTGCCAAGTCTGCGGCACAGGCAACCTGTCGCTGAAGCTCGGCAAATACGGCGCCTTCGTCGGCTGCTCGAACTATCCGGAATGCAACTACACCCGTCAGCTCTCCTCCGAAAACGGCGGAGAAGCGGAAGGGGTCGCCCTCAACGAACCGAAGAACCTCGGCACCGATCCGACGACCGGCGAAGAACTGACGCTACGCTCGGGCCGCTTCGGCCCCTATATCCAGCGCGGCGACGGCAAGGAGGCCAAGCGCGCGTCGCTGCCGAAAGGCTGGAAGCCGGAGGATATCGATTATGAAAAGGCGATGGCGCTGATTTCGCTGCCGCGCGATATCGGCAAACATCCCGAAACCGGCAAGATGATTTCATCGGGAATCGGCCGCTACGGGCCGTTCCTTCTGCATGACGGGTCCTACGCCAATCTGGAAACCGTCGAGGACGTGTTCTCGGTCGGCCTCAACCGCGCCGTGACCGTCATCGCTGAAAAGGCGAACAAGGCGCCGGGCCGCGGTGCCCGCGGCACGCCGGCGGCGCTGAAGACGCTCGGCGATCATCCCGACGGCGGCGCCATCACCGTTCGCGACGGCAAATACGGCCCCTATGTCAACTGGGGCAAGGTCAACGCGACCCTGCCGAAGGGCAAGGATCCGCAGGCAATCACCGTCGAGGAAGCGCTGGCGCTGATCACTGAAAAGGCCGGCAAGGCACCCGCCGGAAAGCCGGCAAGGGCGAAAGCCAAGCCGAAGGCGGCTGCAGCCGAGGCCAAGACCAGCAAGACGGCCGCCAAGCCGAAGGCAACGAAGGCGAAAGCGCCGGCGAAATCGAAAAAGGGCTGAGGTGAGCAGGATACCGCGCGACAGAACGAACCCTGCGGGCAAGCGCCCGGGCAAGATCGGCCGCACGGGCAAGGATGCTCCCGCCGTCGAGCCGCTGAACATTGTCCACGGCGCGCTGCCCTCGCGCGAGGTGATCCTGCGCTTCATCGCCGATCATCCGCAGAAGGCCTCGAAGCGTGAACTCGCCAAGGCTTTCGGGCTGAAGGGCGACAGCCGCGTCGAGCTCAAGCAGCTGCTGCAGGAGCTCGAACAGGAAGGCATGCTGCAGAAGAGCCGCAAGTCGCTCATCCGTCCCGGCGCCCTTCCGCCCGTCACCGTTCTCGATATCACCACGCGCGACAAGGACGGCGACCTCATCGGCCGGCCGGCGGAATGGCCGGAGGAGCAGGGTGTCGCGCCTGCCGTCGCCATTCGCCAGCAATCGCCGGCAGGCCGCCAGGGCAAGGGCAAGGCGCCCGTCGCCGGCCTCGGCGACCGTATCCTGGCAAAGATCTTCCCGGCCGTCGATCGCGGCGGGCCGGCCTATACGGCGCGGATCATCAAGGTGATCGACAGGCGCCGCGGCGCCTCGATGGGGGTCTTCCGCACCGCGCCCGGCGGCGGCGGCCGGCTGCTGCCGATCGAGCGGCGCGGCGAGGAGATGGTGATCGATCCCGATTTCACCGGCGGTGCGGCGGACGGCGACCTGGTCGAGATCGAAATCGCCCGGCTCGGCCGCTTCGGCCTGCCGCGCGCCAAGGTTCTCTCCGTCGTCGGCTCCGTCGGCTCGGAAAAGGCGATCTCGATGATCGCCATCCATGCCCATGGCATCCCGCATGTCTTTCCCCCCGCCGTCATGGCCGAGGCGGAAGCGGCAAAACCTGCGACGATGTCGCATCGTGAGGACTGGCGCGACGTGCCGCTGATCACCATCGATCCGGCCGACGCCAAGGATCATGACGACGCCGTCTATGCCGAGCTCGACCCCTCCCCCGACAATCCCGGCGGCGTCATCGTCACCGTCGCGATCGCCGACGTCTCCTGGTATGTCCGGCCCAATTCGCCGCTCGACCGCGAGGCGCTGAAGCGCGGCAACTCGGTCTATTTCCCGGATCGGGTCGTGCCGATGCTGCCGGAGCGCATCTCGAACGATCTCTGCTCGCTGAAGGAAGGCGTCGATCGTCCCGCGCTTGCCGTGCGCATGAGCTTCTCCGGCGAAGGCCGCAAAATCGGCCATACGTTTCATCGCATCATGATGAAGAGCGCCGCCAAGCTTTCCTACCAGCAGGCGCAGGCGGCGATCGACGGCAATCCCGACGACAAGACCGGACCGATGCTCGAGCCAATCCTGAAGCCGCTCTGGCACGCCTATGAAGTGATGAAACGCGGACGCGACCGGCGTCAGCCGCTGGAACTCGACATGCCGGAACGCAAGATCCTGCTGAAGCCCGACGGCACGGTCGATCGTGTCTTCGTGCCGCCGCGGCTCGACGCACACAAGCTGATCGAAGAGATGATGATCCAGGCGAACGTCGCCGCCGCCGAGACGCTGGAAAAGAAGCGCCAGGCCCTGGTCTACCGTATCCATGACGGCCCGACGCTGGCCAAGCAGGAAGTCCTGCGCGAGTTCCTGGCGACCCTCGGCATCTCGCTCGCCAAAGGCGGCAATGTGCGCGCCAACAGCTTCAACGGCATTCTGGCGAAGGCGGAGGGCACGGCGCACCAGACCATGGTCAACGAGATGGTGCTGCGCTCGCAGAGCCAGGCGATCTACAGCCCCGAGAATATCGGCCATTTCGGCCTTAACCTGATGAAGTACGCCCACTTTACCTCACCGATTCGCCGTTACGCCGATCTCATCGTGCATCGCGCGCTCGTCGGCTCGCTCGGCTTCGGCGAGGGCGGCATCACGCCGGACGAAGAAGCCGCTCTCGACGATATCGCCGCGGAGATTTCGACCTTCGAGCGCCGGGCGATGGCGGCCGAGCGCGAGACCATCGACCGGCTGATTGCCCATCACTTGAGCACCCGGGTCGGCGAGGAATTTGCCGGCCGTGTCTCGGGGGTAACGAAATCCGGGCTTTTCATCGCTCTGCCGGACTATGGCGCCGATGGTTTCGTCCCTATATCGACGCTCGGCAGCGACTATTTCATCTATGACGAGGCGCATCAGGCGCTCTCGGGTGAACGCACGGGGCTCGGCTATCGGCTCGGCGACAGCGTTACCGTCAAGCTTGCCGAGGCGATCCCGCTTGCGGGCGCGTTGCGTTTCGAAATGCTGAGCGAGGGGCGCGAGATGCCGACGGCGGTGCGCTCCTTCCATAAGGCCGGCCGCCGCGACAGAGGCGAGGTCCGCAAGAAACCCGGCACGAGGCCGCCGCGCGGACGGCGTTAATGCATCTCACGGCATCGAGCCTGATTCAGGAGCCCTACGCTTTCGGGCTGAAAAGGAACATGCGATGGGCACACAGACCGATCCGACGGTCCGCTACGGGGGCACGCCCGAGATCGAACGGCCGCTCCGGCGCTCGATCCTGCGCGGGCTGATGAACCGCTGTCCGGCCTGCGGCGACGGCAAGCTCTTTCGCGCTTTCCTGAAACCGGTCGATCACTGCGCTGCCTGCGGCGAGGCGATGCATCATCACCGCGCGGACGACCTGCCGCCCTATATCGTCATCCTCGTCCTCGGCCATGTCCTCGTCGGTGGTTACATGTTGACCGACATGACTTTCGTTCTGCCGGTATGGGTTCATCTCGCCATCTGGGCGCCGATCACCGTCGTCACCGCGCTTGCCTCGATCCAGCCGATCAAAGGCGGCGTCATTGGCCTGCAGTGGGCGCTGCGCATGCACGGTTTCGGTGGGGAGAGCGATGACCACGATGATAACGACCTTCCCCGGCGGCCGGATTGAATGCCTTCACCTTCCAGACATATTTAACGTGTAGTGGCTGCCCTCCACCGACCACTACCGAACGCGGGCGTCGTCGGTCCTCAACGACTTGACATGGTAAGCTTTTCTTGTCTGAACAGGCTTTACATTCCGCAGGCGGTCACTCACATCGGAAATACTGCGAAACGCTGATCGTCACCGGGATTTGGCACGTCCGTGTCTTTCTATGCGAAGCGACCGGCCGATTCGCTCGCGAAGCTTTCTAAGGATGGATAAATGTCTCAGCCGAGAAACGGCACACCGGGCGATCTCGAAGAAATCCATTGGCCTTCTCTGGTGGCAGCCATCTCGTCGATATCAGCCGTCGGCATCGCAATCGGTCTCGGACTTCCGCTGCTCAGCATCATCCTCGAAAAACGAGGGATCTCATCGACCCTGATCGGGCTCAATACCGCGATGGCCGGCATTGCGGCGATGGCCGCCGCGCCCGTTACCACCAAGCTCGCTCATATATACGGTGTTGCGCCGACAATGCTCTGGGCTGTAGTGATTTCAGCGCTGAGCGCGCTCGGTTTCTACTATGCCCAGGATTTCTGGATGTGGTTTCCGCTGCGTTTCGCCTTCCACGGCGCAACGACGACGCTGTTCATCCTCTCCGAATTCTGGATCAACGCCGCCTCGCCGCCGTCCAAGCGCGGATTCGTTCTCGGCATTTATGCGACCGTGCTTTCGCTGGGCTTTGCCGCCGGACCGCTGCTGTTTTCGTTGCTCGGCAGCGACGGCATCTTCCCCTTCCTGGTCGGCGCCGGCGCCATCCTGCTTGCCGCCATTCCGATCTTCATCGCCCGCTACGAAAGCCCGGTGCTCGAGGAAAAGCCGGAGCTGCATTTCATGCGCTACGTGTTCCTGGTTCCGACGGCGACGGCGGCCGTTTTCATTTTCGGCGCCGTCGAAGCCGGCGGGCTGTCGCTTTTCCCGATCTTTGCCGTGCGCGCCCATTTTACCGAATCGCAGGCAGCACTTCTGCTGACCATGATGGGCGTCGGCAACGTCATCTTTCAGATCCCGCTCGGCCTGCTCTCGGACCGCATCCCCGACAAGCGGCCGCTTCTCGCCGGCATGGCGCTGATGGGCTTCATCGGCTCGATGATGCTGCCGTTGCTGGTCGACAACTGGCTGCTGATGGCCGGGCTCCTGCTTTTCTGGGGCGGCTGCGTCTCCGGCCTCTATACGGTCGGCCTCAGCCATCTCGGCTCGCGTCTGACCGGTTCCGACCTTGCGGCGGCCAATGCCGCCTTCGTCTTCTGTTATGCGATGGGGACCGTGGCCGGGCCGCAGGCGATCGGCGCAGCGATCGATGTCGCCGGAAATAACGGTTTTGCCTGGGCGATTGCCGCCTTCTTCGGCTTTTACGCCATGCTTTCCGGCATCAGATTGATGTTCATTCGAAAACGGACTTGACTTTTCGGGCGGGATTCGTAGTTTCGCGCCAGAATTTGCCGTGGAGCCCCATCCGGCTTCCACGGCTTTCATTTTCTTAAAGGCAGGACGACCATGGCCAAGGCTACAACAATCAAGATCAAGCTGCTGTCGACAGCCGACACCGGTTTCTTCTACGTCACGACGAAGAACAGCCGTACGATGACGGACAAGATGACGAAGACGAAGTATGACCCGATTGCTAAGAAGCATGTCGAGTTCAAGGAAACCAAGATCAAGTAATCACTTGGCCTGGCGGATTTCAAAAAAGCGCGCGCCTTCGGGTTGCGCGTTTTTTATTGTCCAGAACGATCGCGTTTGAGAGATGATAGCGCAAACAAGAAACGCCGCCCTTCCATCTTCGGGAAGTGACGGCGTTTTCCTGAAAGGGGGTCGGCCAGCATGCAAAACGGCACGAGGAACCGTTATGACTTGCCTACTAGCCGACCGACCCCACGACCCAGGAGATGCGGCGGACCTGAGCATCATGGGGTATCGGACAGCTCCACCATGGGAGCGCTTCTCTTATGAAGCCGATAATTTGCGCAGAAATGAAAGAAAATCAACAAATTCTTAATGATGAATTTTCTCAGCTTGATTCTATGGTTAAAAGTCCAGTTTTGGCACACACAAAGATTTGACGCCTCTGCTTGCCTCCGAAGCCTAGTGCCGAACGCCTAGAAGAAATTCGACAATATAACTTAATAACTTAAGCCGCCCCTCCCCTTACGTGAGGTGACGCAGCCGCACTCTATTTGACCCTCTTGTCAGCAGACATTCTTTTATAGTCCCCATTTCATTCCGAGCGCCGCCCGGCATTCCAGAAACTGTCGCACGCCGCCGTTATCCACAGCAACGCCTGGAGTCCATTTTTGGGCTATGAAGTCGCAAAATTTTCGGCCTGCGCCGCGTGGGCGAAGCTTAAAAATCGGTAATAATTCGCTTACGGCAGTGGAAAACCCGCAAATGGCCGTAAAGCGTGCGGGTGATTCGTCAGGCAGCCGCGGCAACCACACGATTGCGGCCGGTATTCTTGGCCTCGTAAAGAGCAAGATCGGCCTGCTTCATCAGCTGGTCCGGGGTCAGCACCGAGCCAATCCGCGAGGCGATGCCGAAAGAAGCGGTGACGTTCAGCGCTTCTCCGGAGTGCTTCAGCATGAAAGGGGCGCTCTCGACCGCAGCGCGCAAGCGCTCGGCGACAGCGGCGGCCACTTCCGGGGATGTGTCCGGCATGGCAACGACGAACTCTTCCCCGCCGTAGCGGCAGGCAAGATCGGCGCCGCGGATGGTCGAACGGACGCGATTTGCGAATTCGCGCAGGACTTCGTCGCCGCCGTCATGGCCGTAAGTGTCGTTCACCTGCTTGAAACGGTCGATATCGGTGATCAGCACCGAAATCGAACGGCCCCGCGCCATCGAGCGGTTGAAGAGCACACTCAGGTGATTGTCGAGATAGCGCCTGTTGTAAAGTCCGGTCAGGGGGTCGGTCACGGCAAGCTCGATCGTCTGCTTGACGCTGGCGCGCAGACGGTCGTTGTAGCGCTTGCGACGAATCTGCGTCAGGCTGCGGGCGACCAGCTCGTTCGGATCGACGGGACGGACGATGTAATCGTTGACGCCGAGATCGAGGGCGCGCACGACCATCTCGTCAGCCCCCTGCTCGGTGATGATCAGGATCGGCAGGAAGCGTGTGCGCTCCAGCGATCGCAATTGCGAGCAGAGGCGAAGCGGATCGTAATCGTCGAAATTGGCGTTGACGATGACGAGGTCGAAGACGTTCTCGGCTGCTTCGAAAAGAGCTGCCTGCGGATCGGAGAGGGCGAGCACATCGGCGACGGGCTTCAGCGCCCTGACGATGCGTTCCTGCGAATTGGCGCGGCCATCGACCAACAGCACCTGGCCGGCCTCGTCGGCGCGGCCCTCGCCTGCCCGCATGAGATCACCCATGCCCATCGTATGGGCGGTGTCGGCGCGGATGCGCAGCTCATCGCTCAGCGTTTTCAGCCGCAGCAGGCTCTTTACCCGCGAGATCAGCTGCAAATCATTGACCGGTTTGGTGAGGAAATCGTCGGCGCCGGCCTTCAGGCCGCGCACGCGATCGGCCGGCTGGTCGAGTGCGGTGACCATGACGACGGGGATATGGGCGGTCTTCTGGCTGGCCTTCAGCCGCTCGCAGACCTCGAAACCATCGATGCCGGGCATCATGATGTCCAGCAGGATCAGATCGACCTGATTGCGCTCGCAGATTGCCAGCGCCTCGTGGCCGTCGGCGGCGGTCATCACGTCGAAATACTCCGCGAGCAGCCGCGCTTCAAGCAGCTTCACGTTGGCCGGAATATCGTCAACCACCAGTATTCGCGCAGTCATAAGCGTCTTTCCGATGCGTCAGGCATCGCCCAGATAGGTCTTGATCGTCTCGATGAATTTCGGAACCGAGATCGGCTTGGAAACATAGGCCTCGCAGCCGCCCTGGCGGATCCGCTCCTCGTCGCCCTTCATCGCGAAAGCCGTGACGGCGATGACGGGAATCACGTGCAGCTCGTCATCCTCCTTCAGCCATTTGGTGACTTCCAGGCCGGAGACCTCGGGAAGCTGGATATCCATGAGGATGAGGTCGGGGCGATGCTTGCGCGCCAGATCGAGCGCCTCCATGCCGTTGCGCGTCTGGATCGTGGTATAGCCGGACGCCTCGATGAGGTCGCGAAAGAGCTTCATGTTGAGCTCGTTATCTTCTACAATCATCACCTGTTTGGGCATGACAAGCTGTCCCTACGTCCGTTCGCGCAGCGGTTCGTCCCATGAGAAAGGCACATGCGGATGAAGAGCTCCGTGAAACCGATAGCGCACGCTAGCGGTATTTGGTTGAAGAAAAGGTAACTTACCCCTCGAAATGCAAAGCAACTTCAAGACTTCGAAACAACTGGCGGCCGATCCGCACGAGACGGCGATCGCCGTGCTCGGCTGGCTTGCCGCCGATCCCGACATGTTCGGCCGCTTTCTCGCGCTCACCGGCGTGGCACCCAGCCAGGTGCGCGGCGCCGTCAACGATCCCGGCTTCCTCGCCGGCATGATGGATTTCCTGATGAACCACGAACCGACGGCGATGGCCTTCTGTGCGGCGAGCGGCCTCAGCCCGGAGACGGTGACCGCCGCCTGGCGGCATTTCTCCTCGCCGGGTCTCGATTCCGGGGAATACTGAGCGTGACCGATCTCGATATTTCGCATATCCGCCTCGGCGAGCGGCCGCTGATCGTCTGTGACGTCGATGATGTGGTGCTGCAGTTCATCGATCCGTTCCAGCTTTTTCTTCAAAGCCTGGGTCATGCGTTCCTGCCGCGATCGTTCCGGCTGCACGGCAACATCGTCTCGACCGCGGATGGTGCGGAGGTTGAGGGCAACCAGGTCAGCCGGCTGATCGAAGAGTTTTTCGAAGCGCAGGAACTGTGGCAGACGCCGGTCGACCACGTCGTCGACACGCTCGGCCGGCTTTCCCAGGCGGCCGATATCCTTTTCCTGACGGCGATGCCGCCACGGTTCCAGGATCAGCGCCGCCGCCTGCTGGACAGCGCCGGGCTGGTCTTTCCGCTGCTTGCCAGCGAGCAGCCCAAGGGGCCGATCGTCCACGCGCTGCATGCCAGCCGCTCCTTTCCCATCGTTTTCATCGATGATATGGCGCACAATCTGCATTCCGTCAGGGAACACGTGGCCGATTGCCTGCTCATTCATCTGATGCCGGATTCACCGGTCCATCGTTTCGCGCCGCCTGCGGCCGACGACATTACCCGCGCCATCGACTGGGCGCATGCCGCTGAGCTGATCGAGGCGCATTTCCTTTCCGCCACGTTCAGTCGCGCAATTCCAGCCGCATGAGCGGCCGTCCGTCCTTGCGCCTTGCCACAGTCTCGAAGCCGGCCGCATCAAAGATCGCCGTCGAACCGATGCAGAGCGTCACGGATTTCGACTGCTTCACGTGGTCGATCGGACAGGCTTCGAGCCGCCGCGCGCCCTGGCGTCTGGCGTGATCGATCGCGCCGGCGAGTAGCCGATGGCTCATTCCCTTGCCGCGCAGCCTGGACAGCAGGAAGAAGCAGCTGACGGCCCAGATCGACGGGTCATGCGCATCGCCCTCTTCCAGCGGCCGCGAAACGGTGCGCGGCGAGTTGAACTGAGGCACGTCGTGGCGTGGCCCGACCTGCACCCAGGCGACCGGCTCGCCACCGTCATAACAGAGGATACCCGGCGGCGGCCCTGCCTCGATCCGCTCCTGCATATGCGCCTTGCGCTCGTCGGCCGCCATTTTCGTCCTCACCGCATGCGGCAGACGCAGCGCCACGCACCAGCAATTGTAGAAAGCGCCCTGCGGCCCGAACAGAGTTTCGAAGTCGCCCCAGCGTTCCGCCGTCACCGGCTCGAAACGAAGATCGTTATCCAAAGGCAAAGCTCCCCCTGCTCTTGAGACTCGTCAGCTTAAGGCGTAGTGTCGCAACGTTCAACCTTTGTTCTCACCATGACGCCCGCGCCTGACAAGACACCCGGCTTCTGTCGCGACTGCCTTGCCGAGCAGAAGCGTGAGGCGCGCCGTTGCACATCCTGCGGCAGTCCGCGTCTGGTGCGCCATCGCGAGCTCTATGCACTGACGCTGGCACATATCGATTGCGATGCCTTCTACGCGGCTGTCGAGAAGCGCGACAATCCTGAGCTTGCCGACAAGCCCGTCATCATCGGCGGCGGCAAACGCGGCGTCGTCTCCACCGCCTGCTATATCGCCCGTATCCACGGCGTGCGCTCGGCGATGCCGATGTTCAAGGCGCTGGAGGCGTGCCCTCAGGCCGTCGTCATTCGTCCTGACATGGAGAAATATGTTCGGGTCGGGCGCCAGGTGCGGGCGCTGATGCAGGATCTGACGCCGCTGGTGCAGCCGCTGTCGATCGACGAGGCCTTTCTGGAGCTTGGCGGCACCGAACGATTGCATCACGACCCGCCGGCGCGCACGCTCGCCAAATTCGCCCGGCGCATCGAAAGGGAGATTGGCATTACCGTCTCGGTCGGGCTTTCCTATTGCAAATTCCTCGCCAAGGTCGCCTCCGACCTGCAGAAGCCACGCGGCTTTTCCGTCATCGGCCGCGAGGACGCGGTCGAATTCCTGGCACCGCGGCCCGTCACCACGATCTGGGGTGTCGGCAAGGCCCTTGCCGCGACGCTGGAAGCGGATGGCATCCGCACCATCAGCCAGTTGCAGCAGATGGAGGAGAACGACCTGATGCGCCGCTACGGCAGCATCGGCCAGCGGCTCGCCCGCCTGTCGCGCGGCATCGACGACCGCGAGGTGCATCTCAACGATGCCGCCAAGAGCGTCTCGGCCGAGACGACCTTCTTCGACGACATCTCGCGCTACGACGACCTGGTGCCGATCCTGCGCAATCTTTCCGAAAAGGTCTCCTGGCGTCTGAAGAAAGGCGACATCGCCGGCCACACCGTCGTGCTGAAGATGAAGAGCGCCGACTTCAAGACGCGCACCCGCAACCGTAAGCTCGAGGACCCGACACAGCTGGCCGACAGGATCTTCCGGACCGGGCTCGAGCTGCTCGAAAAGGAGACGGACGGCACGAAATTCCGCCTGATCGGCATCGGCGTCACCGACCTCGGCGATGCTGCCCGCGCCGATCCGCCCGATCTCATCGACCGGCAATCGGGCCGGCGGGCGGCCGCCGAAGCGGCGATGGACAAGCTGCGCGACAAGTTCGGCAAGAACACGGTCGAGACCGGCTACACCTTCGGGAAGCGCGATCACTAATGCGCGAGCCGGCCAACTGGCTCAGCCTATAAAATCTTCTTTAAACTTCGTCCCATAATGTGCCGGACCAGTATTGCGTATGGTTGGGTATCATGGTCTCGCGTTTCGTCTTCGGCCTCGGCTTGCTGTCGGCCACCGCACTCGTGCACCCTGCTTTTGCCGCGGATGTGCACACGCTGCAGATCTTCGTTTCGAAGGACAAGCAGTCGCTTGCGGTCTATGACGGCACCGAGGTCGTCGCGACCTCGAAGGTCTCGACCGGCAAGGACGGCCACACGACGCCGAGCGGCATCTTCTCGGTGCTCGAAAAGCGGAAATACCACGAATCCAATCTCTATTCGGCCGCCCCGATGCCCTTCATGCAAAGGCTGACCTGGTCTGGCATCGCGCTGCATGAATCCAATTCCGTGCCGCGCTATCCGGCCTCGCACGGCTGCGTGCGCATGCCCGGGGCCTTTGCGAAAATGCTCTATGGGATGACCGAGGCCGGCATTCCCGTCATCATCAGCGACGGCGAACTGGCGCCGCAGCCGATCGACCATCCGACGCTTTTCCATCCCGATGCGCCGACGGCGATGCCGCTGCTTTCGGATGTCGAATTGCGGCCCTCCATGCCCGACAGCCCGCAAAAGCCGGTGCAGGTGGCGATGAACGATACCGCCGCTATGCCGATGCCGATGGTGCAGCCGCTTGCAACGCATGAAGCCGAGCCGCCAACCGAGCCGATCAGCATGCTCATCACGCGCCGGACGCTGCGCGAGACGGTGATCGACATTCAGACCCTTCTCAATCAGCTCGGTTTTTCGGCCGGCGATCGGGACGGCTTGCTCGGCCCGGCGACCGTTGAGGCGATCGCGGCCTTCAAGACGCTGCGTCCGGCGGAATTTGCCGGCGACAGGAGCCTGATCTCCGACAGGCTGCTAAAAGCCGTCTATGCCGCGGCCGGCAAGGGCGAGCCAGCGAACGGCGTCATCATGGTGCGAAGGGCGTTCAAGCCGGTCTTCGAGGCGCCGGTGACGATCGCCGATCCGGGGCTGGCGCTCGGCACGCATTTCTTCACCCTGCAGGCAGTGGATGAAAAGGCCGGCACGGCGGACTGGCTCGGCATCACGCTCGAAAACAAACTCTCCCGCGAAACGATGAAGCGGCTCGGGATCAGCAATCAGGAAAGCTCGATCGTCACCGGCAAGCCGATCGCCCGTTCGCTGAGCCGGGTTTCCATCCCCGACGAGACCCGCCACAAGATCGACGCGCTGATCGCGCCCGGCTCGACGCTGACGATCTCCGATACCGGCCTCGGCCGGGAGACCGGCGAAGGCACGAATTTCATTACCATCACCCGCGGCTGACGTCCCTCACCCCGGGGCGAGGTGCATCACCCTGGGTAAGGTGCATTACCCTAGGCGATCCACTTCGCCGCTGGCGATCCACTTCGCCGCTGGCGACCCACTTCGCCCCCGGGCGATCCGCTTCGCGATCACACAAGCTCGACGTCGACGACGCCGGGGGCAGCGCGAAGAGCCGCGGCGATCTCGGGGGTGATGCGGTATTTCTCCGGCAGCGCCACTTCGACCTCGCGCTTGCCCTCTTCCTTGATGACGATGAAGGAAACCAGGCCGTCGCCCTTGGCATTCAAATGGCCGGCAACCATTTTCAGCGGTCCGGAATCGCGGACATAGACGCGCAGCGCCTTCTGCATCTGCAGCGACTTCTCCTCCAGCGACTGGATCGTCTGGATGCGCAGGCCGATGCCCTCCGGCCGCTCCTCGCCCGTCGCGGTCAGCACGAAGGATTTTCCCGACTCTAGCATGTCGCGATACTGGTTCAGCATTTCCGAAAACAGCACCGCTTCGAACTGACCCGAAGAATCGGAGAAGACGATGATGCCCATCTTGTTGCCGGTGCGGGTCTTGCGCTCCTGCTTGGAGATGACGGTGCCGGCAAGGCGCGCATTGGACGCGCCCTGTTTGATCGCTGCGGAAAATTCGGCAAAGGTCTGTACCCGCATCTTCTGCAGGATATTGCTGTAGGAATCGAGCGGGTGGGCGGTCAGATAGAAGCCCAGTACCTGGAATTCCTTGAGCAGCCGCTCCGAAGCAAGCCAGGGCGAAAACGGCGGCAGGGCAATCTTCTCAGGCCCCGAGGTCAGCGTGCTGCCGAAAATATCCGACTGGCCGCTCAGCCTATTCTCCTGGGCACGCTGGGCGTAACCAAGGATACGGTCGAGGCCGGCCGAAAGCTGGGCGCGATCCATACCGAAACAATCGAAGGCACCGGCAAAGATCAGGCTTTCGAGCACACGGCGGTTGACCTGGCGCGGATCGATGCGCAGGCAGAAATCCTCGATGCCGGCAAAGGGCTTGTCGCCACGCATCTCGACGATATGGTCGACGGCGGATTCGCCGACGCCCTTGAGGGCGGCCAGCGCATAATAGATGCGGTTGTCGCCGGTTTCGAAATGGCGGAAGGAAGTCTGCACCGACGGGGCGATCACCTCGATGCCAAGGCGCTTGGCGTCCTGGCGGAAGTCGTTGATCTTTTCGGTGTTGGACATGTCGAGCGTCATCGAGGCGGCGAGGAATTCGACCGGATAATGCGCCTTCATATAGGCCGTCTGGTAGGAGACGATGGCATAGGCGGCGGCATGCGACTTGTTGAAGCCGTAATTGGCGAACTTCGCCAGCAGTTCGAAGATATTGTCGGCTTGCGGCTTCGAGACGCCGTTCTTGACGGCGCCATCGACGAAGCGTTCGCGCTGCTGGTCCATCTCGGCCTTGATCTTCTTACCCATGGCGCGGCGCAAAAGATCGGCTTCTCCGAGCGAATAACCGGACAGAACCTGGGCGATCTGCATCACCTGTTCCTGATAGACGATGACCCCTTGGGTTTCCTTGAGCAGGTGGTCGATCATCGGATGGATCGATTCCAGCTCTTCGTCGCCGTGCTTGCGGGCGTTGTAGGTCGGGATGTTCTCCATCGGGCCCGGACGATAAAGCGCCACCAGCGCGATGATGTCCTCGATGCAGTCCGGCCTCATGCCGATCAGCGCCTTGCGCATGCCGGCACTTTCCACCTGGAACACGCCGACCGTCTCGCCGCGTGACAGCATCTCGTAGGTCTTCTTGTCGTCCAAGGGAATGGCCGCAAGGTCGACACTGATGCCGCGCTTGGCGACGAAATCGACGGCGACCTTCAGGACGGTCAGTGTCTTCAGGCCGAGGAAGTCGAATTTGACCAGACCCGCCTGCTCAACCCATTTCATGTTGAACTGGGTGACCGGCATGTCGGAGCGCGGATCGCGATACATCGGCACCAGCTTGGACAGCGGCCGGTCGCCGATGACGATACCGGCGGCATGGGTCGAGGCATGGCGGTAAAGCCCCTCGATCTTCTGAGCGATATCGAGCAGGCGCGCGACCACCGGCTCCTTCGCCGCCTCCTCCTGCAGCTTCGGCTCCTCCTCGATCGCCTTGGAGAGCGGCGTCGGGTTGGCCGGATTGTTCGGCACAAGTTTGCAGATCTTATCGACCTGGCCGTAGGGCATTTCCAGCACGCGGCCGACGTCGCGGAGTGCTGCGCGCGCCTGCAGCGAACCGAAGGTGATGATCTGGGCCACCTGTTCGCGGCCGTACTTGGCCTGGACGTATCGGATCACCTCTTCGCGGCGGTCCTGGCAGAAGTCGATGTCGAAGTCCGGCATCGACACGCGTTCCGGATTGAGGAAGCGTTCGAACAGCAGCGAAAACCGCAAGGGATCGACGTCGGTGATCGTCAGCGCGTAGGCGACCAGCGAACCGGCGCCCGAACCGCGGCCAGGCCCAACCGGAATGTCATGCTGCTTGGCCCATTTGATGAAGTCGGCAACGATCAGGAAGTAGCCGGGAAAGCGCATGCGCTCGATGACGCTGAGCTCGAATTCCAGCCGCTCGCGATAATCCTTTTCCTCATAACCCGGCGACATGCCGAGGGTCGAAAGCCGCATGTCCAGCCCTTCGACCGCCTGGCGGCGCAATTCGCCCGCCTCGGCGCGTTCGGCCTCCTCGGCGTCGTCGGTCGCACCCGTGAAACGCGGCAGGATCGGTTTGCGCGTCTTCAATACGAAGGAGCAGCGCTTGGCGATTTCGATCGTGTTCTCCAGCGCTTCCGGCAAATCGGCAAAGAGCTTGGCCATTTCGGCGCGGCTCTTCAGGTAGTGATCCGGCGTCAGGCGAAAGCGGCTGTCGTCGGAAACGATGGCATTATGGGCAACCGCCATCAGCGCATCATGGGCGTCGTAATCATCGCGTGTCGGAAAGAAGGCCTCGTTGGTCGCGACCAGCGGCAGATCGTGGGCATAGGCGAGCCCGACGATCTTCTGCTCGTGCCGCTTGTCGTAGGTGCCATGCCGGTGCAGCTCGACATAGAGCCTGTCGCCGAAGAGACGCTTCAGCACGAGCAGCCGCGCTTCGGCCTGGGCGGGATGGCCCTCCCTGATCGCCCCATCGACCGGCCCCGTCAGGGCGCCGGTCAAGGCGATCAGCCCTTCCGTGCCCGCCTCCTCCAGCCAGGAGGATCGGACATGGACGGCCTGATTGGATTCACCGCCGAGATAGGCGCGGCTGATGAGGTCGACCAGCCTTTCGTAACCGGCCTCCGTCGCTGCGAGAAGAGCGATCGACGGCAGCTTGACCAATGCCTGCTGGCCGCCGCGTTTTTCGGTCTCCAGCCCGTCTTCCATGTCGATCGAGACCTGGCAGCCGATGATCGGCTGCAGCCCGTCGTCCATTGCCTTCTGCGAGAATTCGAGGGCGACGAACAGATTGTTGGTGTCGGTAATGGCGATGGCCGGCTGATTGTCTCCGGCCGCCGTGTAGAGAATCTTCTTCAGCGGCAGCGCGCCCTCGAGAAGCGAATAGGCGGAATGGACTCTCAGGTGAATGAAGCCCGGCGTGTCGCCGATCGCCTCACCCGTCGAAGCCCTTACTATATCCGCCATGACATGCCTTCCCAATCACCGAATGAATCAGACGCATTGTCGGCATGGAGGGCAATGATGTCCAGAAGAAGTCCCGCGTTCGAACCGCATGATGACCATGCAGTCCCCTGAAAACTTTAGATCGCGATGACGATGAGCGAGAAGCTGGCAACGAACATTGCGATGGAGGTGAATGCTGCGATATCACGGATCATGTCAGTCATCTGGCTCTCCTTTACTCGTTATGTTTTCAATTTGTTCGATCTATGTTCTGATGTCAACAGGAATCTTTTCCTTCCTGCTTGCGTTTCGAAAACACCCCGCGATGCAACGATTCGGCGACGAACTCGAAATGCCGAGCCGCGGCCTCGCCAGCCCCGGTGCCGCAAAGAACGTGGACACATCCCGCCGACGACAAAGGCTCCCCGCATTTGTTCTATTTATGTTCTGCGCATCCTGCTATATCCCAACTGACGAGTCAGGAGGAGGACCCTATGCCGGAGACAGCGATGCTGAACGAATTCGTCGTCGAAGCCAAAGCTGCCAGCTATGTCGGCGGCGGCGTGCCGCGCCCGCCCTGCCGGCAGGGGTCTCACGATATCGGCTACGAGCGCGGCGACTGGCGCTATCTCGACAGCTATTTCGGCGGCACCGACTTCGCCGGACAGGAGGTGGTGTGGTTTGCCGACGAGCCGATCTGGGCGATGAATTATTTCGGCTGGGTCATTGCGCCCGATCTCATCGATCCCAGCGCAGCGGGAACAGTGATCAAGGCGGCGCTTTCTGCCCTGTACCGGCAGGGCCGCTTTCTCGGCGGAATGGAATTCGACCATCCCCTCGGCCGCTATGTCGATCGCAGCGAGGGTGGCTGTGAGCGGTTCAGCGGTCATGAAAGCATCATGGTCGAAGGGCGTAAGGCTTACGCGCTCGACTATCGCGGCGGACTCATCATCCCCTGACGGAGCCGGAGGCGGGTCGATTCGCACCTGCCGCCAGACGCGTCAGCTCTTCGTCTTTATCCGGGAACCGCTGCCACGTCCGGGCGACATCGATCAGAAATCGACGACCTTGCCGTCGGAGATCGTCACGCGCCGATCCATGCGGCGGGCGAGTTCGTGGTTGTGCGTGGCGATAAGGGCGGCGAGGCCGGACTGGCGCACCAGGGCCTCGAGCGCGTCGAAGACGTAGCTTGCTGTTTCCGGGTCGAGATTACCGGTCGGCTCGTCGGCCAGAAGCAGGGTCGGCGCATTGGCAACGGCGCGGGCGATCGCAACGCGCTGCTGCTCGCCACCTGATAGTTCGGCCGGGCGGTGCGAGCCGCGATGGCCGATGCGCATATAGTCGAGAAGCTGGCCGGCCCGCTCTCCGGCCTCCTTCCAGGAGAGGCCCGCGATCAGCTGCGGCATCATGATGTTTTCGAGCGCGGAAAATTCCGGCAGGAGGTGATGGAACTGATAGACGAAGCCGATCTCGCGGCGACGGATCGCCGTGCGCTTCTCGTCGCTCAGCCCGTCGCAGGCATGGCCGTTGATGGTGACTTCGCCGCCGTCGGGATGCTCTAGCAGACCGGCGACATGCAGCAGCGTCGACTTGCCTGTGCCGGAGGGGGCGACAAGGGCGACGATCTCGCCTTTCGACAGCGAGAAATCCGCACCCTTCAGGATCGAGAGCAGCGTATCGCCCTGCCCGTAATGGCGCTCGACGCCGGTAAGCTTGAGGACGACATTGCGATTCATGAATGCGGCATTCCTTATTCGTAGCGCAGGGCCTGCACCGGATCGAGCCTGGAGGCGCGCCATGCCGGGAAGATGGTGGCGATGAAGGA
The DNA here is from genome assembly GCF_019793465.1 of Rhizobium croatiense. Classification (GTDB taxonomy): domain Bacteria; phylum Pseudomonadota; class Alphaproteobacteria; order Rhizobiales; family Rhizobiaceae; genus Rhizobium; species Rhizobium croatiense. The sequence goes on from NZ_JAILYJ010000002.1 coordinate 98,815, forward strand.
GAGGCTGAGCGCCATGACCACCACCGAAATCGTTTCGCTGAGATCCATCTCGGCCGGCAGCTGGCTGAGGAAATAGACCTGCGGATTGAAGATCACGGTGCCTGAGATCCAGGAGAAGAACTGGCGGATGGATTCGATGTTGACGCAGACGAGGACGCCGAGCAGCACGCCGGCGATGGTGCCGACGATGCCGATCGCCGCCCCGGTCATGAAGAAGATGCGCATGATGGCGCCGGCGCTGGCACCCATCGTCCGCAGAATGGCGATATCGCTGCCCTTATCCTTCACCAGCATGATGAGGCCGGAGATGATGTTCAGCGCCGCGACAAGCACGATCAGCGTCAGGATCATGAACATGACGTTGCGCTCGACCTGCAGCGCCGAGAAGAAGGTCTGATTGCGTTGGCGCCAGTCGGTAAGGTTGATCTGGCGGCCGGCCGCTTCCTCCACCTTCGACCGCAGAGCATCGATATCATCGGGATGATCGACGAAGAGCTCGATCGACTGCACCAGCCCCGCCGCATTGAAATAGAGCTGCGCTTCCTCGAGCGGCATGAAGATGATCGAGGAATCATATTCCGACATGCCGATCTCGAACAGCCCGGAGATCTTGTAGGATTTGACGCGCGGGTTGACGCCCATCGGCGTGACGTCACCTTCCGGCGAGGTCAGCGTGATGAGGTCGCCGACGCGCAGACCCAGCTGGTCGGCCATGCGGGTGCCGATCAGCACGCCCTCGCCGGAGGCATAGCCCACCATGTCGCCGGATTTGATGTTGTCGGAAATCGTCTTGAGCTTGGTCAGGTCTTCGGCGCGGGCGCCGCGCACCAGGGCGCCGGTGCTGCCGCCGGCCTGGGCGGAAGCCAGCACCTGACCTTCCACCAGAGGCAGCGCCATCTTGACACCGGGCACGGCGGCAAGCCTGCTGGCAAGGTCGGGATAATCGGTGAAGGGACCATCGACCGGCTGGACGATCATGTGGCCGTTGATGCCGAGGATGCGCGAGACGAGCTCGGTGCGGAAGCCGTTCATGACGGCCATGACGATGATCAGCGTCGCGACGCCGAGCATGATGCCGACGAAGGAGAAGCCGGCGATGACCGAGATAAACGCTTCCTTGCGCCGGGCGCGCAGATAGCGCCAGGCCACGAGGCGTTCGAAGGTGGAAAATGGCTTGCCAGCCGGACCCAAGCCGGATGTTGAACTCCGGTCCACTGCTGCCTCTGCCATTTCGCCTCCGTTTCTTTAAGCCACGAACCTGTTGATCGCCGCTTCGATCGTCCTCGTTTCGCGAGCGCCGGTCTTGCGGTCCTTCACTTCGACCTCGCCGTTGGCGACCGCGCGCGGGCCGGCGATGATCTGGACGGGTACGCCGATCAGGTCGGCGGTTGCGAATTTCGTGCCGGCCCGGTCGTCGGTATCGTCGTAGAGCACATCCTTGCCGGCCTTGGTGAGCGCGGCGTAGATCAGCTCGCAAGTATCGTCGCAGGCCTGATCGCCCGCCTTCATGTTAATCACCACGATATCGAAGGGCGCGACCGAAGCCGGCCAGATGATTCCGTTGTCGTCATGCGATGCTTCGATGATGGCGGGAACAAGGCGCGTCGGGCCGATACCGTAGGAACCCATGTGAACAAAGTGTTCCTTGCCATCAGGCCCCTGCACCTTCGCGCCCATCGGCTCGGAATATTTCGTGCCGAAATAGAAGATGTGACCGACCTCGATGCCGCGCGCCGAAAGACGCTCGCCTTCCGGGACGGCGTTGAAAGCCGCCTCGTCGTGCATTTCCGAGGTCGCCGCATAGAGCGAGGTCCACTTGTCGAAGATCGCCTTCAAACCCTCGACGCTGTCGAAATCGGTGCTCTCACCAGGAATATCGAAGCCGACGAAGTCCTTGTGGCAGAAGACCTCGGATTCGCCGGTATCGGCGAGGATGATGAATTCATGGCTGAGATTGCCGCCGATCGGGCCGGTGTCGGCACGCATCGGAATGGCGCGCAGGCCGAGCCGATCGAAGGTTCTCAGATAGGCAGCAAACATCTTGTTATAGGAATGCTCCGCCCCTTCGCGCGTCAGATCGAAGGAATAGGCATCCTTCATCATGAATTCGCGCGAGCGCATGGTGCCGAAGCGCGGACGGATCTCGTCGCGGAACTTCAGCTGGATGTGATAGAGATTGAGCGGTAGGTCCTTGTAGGATTTGACGGAGGAACGGAAGATATCCGTCACCATCTCCTCGTTGGTCGGACCGTAGAGCATCGGCCGCTCCTGACGGTCCTTGATGCGCAGCATCTCCTTGCCGTAGGCGTCGTAGCGGCCGCTTTCCTGCCAGAGTTCGGCCGACTGGAGGGTCGGCATCGAAAGCTCGATGGCGCCGGCACGGTTCTGCTCCTCGCGGATAATGGCGTTGACCTTGTCGAGAACGCGTTTGCCGAGCGGCAGCCAGGAATAGATGCCCTGCGACTGCTGGCGGATCATGCCGGCGCGCAGCATCAACCGGTGGGAGACGATTTCCGCCTCCTTGGGGTTTTCCTTGAGGATGGGCATGAAATAGCGGGACAGACGCATGGCGGATTCCGGAGCAGTTGAGATCCCGCAGAGAACGGAATCGACGGTACATTGGTAATGTGGGAGCGTTCATAGCCGCTTCGCGGCGGGAAGGAAACCCGCAACTGCCGTCGGCCGCCTCCCGGATACGCATGTTCACGCCCGCAAAATGAAAGGGCGTGAAAAAGCGCGTGTTTATAAGGACTTGAACGAAAATCTTGTCAACAGAAATATTTTGCTAGAGTGTAGCAAAAATGCAAAAAAACCTAATGACAAAGCCCAATGTTTGAGCTAGCTTTAGCTCACAAAACAGGCAGGAAGCTAAATTCTTGCCGAATTCGCGGTCAAGTCTTGGGAGGATCAGATCTTAGGCGCGCTCGTCGCAGCCCCGGCAACGGTTACAGATCACGCGATACTTAAAACAAGGCTTTTAGCCTTGTTTTTTTTTGGCTTTTCGCCTTCCCATCCCGACCAGAAACGAGATCGCCTTCCGTAAGGAAATGCGCCTCATTCCGTTAGGCGAGCTCTTTGCCGCAACAGCATGACGCCGATATGACGAACCGTTTGTTTGTGAATTTTACATCTGCCCAAACTTTGAGCAAAAGCTACTTCAATAGAAGCTAGGCCCTAGTTGTGGAAGGGCGTCGAAGCCCCAGCCGAAATAAGTGTCGCAGACATACCAGAGGCCATAGATCAGAGCCGAAATCAGCGTCGTCAGCGAAAAGACGAAGCCGGCGCGAAAGCGGGTGGGCGCGCTGGGAACGGTGCCGAGCACGATATCATCGTCTTCCGCCTGGGTGCGCAGGCCGATCGGCAGGACGGCAAAAAGCGTCATCCACCAAATGATGAAGTAGACGGCAAATCCCTGAAGGAAGATCTGAAGCATTATGGTTCCCGGTGATGTCGCGCCGCCATGTGGCGAAGGCGTCCTCTCACTTTCAATTGGGCGTCTTTATACGGCGAAATGGCGGCCAATTCAAAGCGAACGAAGCATTTTGCCGCCTTCGGGTCACTCTGCCGCAGCGCAAGCGCTTCACATAAAATTGGTTCAGGCCTGTTCAAGCTCGATCAGCGTGCCGAAGAAATCCTTGGGGTGCAGAAAGAGCACCGGCTTGCCATGCGCGCCGGTCTTCGGCTGGCCGTCGCCCAGTACCCGCGCCCCCGCCTCGATCAGCCGGTCGCGGGCGAGGATAATATCGTCCACCTCGTAGCAGATGTGGTGCATGCCGCCGGACGGATTCTTGTCGAGGAAGGCCGCGATCGGCGAGGCCTCCCCAAGCGGCTCAAGCAGTTCAACCTTGGTGTTCGGCAATTCGACGAAGACGACGGTGACGCCATGTTCCGGTAGCGCCTGTGGCTGCGACACGGCAGCGCCCAGGGTGTCGCGATAGGCGGCGGCCGCCGCCGTCAGGTCGGGGACGGCGATGGCAATATGGTTCACCCGGCCGAGCATGATCAGACCTTGGTGACGAAGGCGGTAACGACGGGCTTCTTGCCCCAGCTCTGGTTCGCAGCGGCGCGGATGGCGCGGCGCACGGCCTCCTGCAGCATGTCGATATCCTTGCGGCGGGCGCGCGGAATGCTTTCGATGGCGCTGATCGCCGCGTCGAAGAGCGTATCCTCCATCTCGTCGCCCTCGTCATCATAAACAGGCAGGCCGATCGAGACGAGATCGGGATCGCCGACAATATCATAACGGGCGTCGAGCACGACGCTGACCGCGACATGGCCGACATAGGAGAGCTTCTTGCGCTCGCCGATCCCCATCTCGTCGAAATCGCCGATCAGCATGCCGTCCTTGTAGATGCGGCCGTGCGGCGCTTCGCCGATCACCTCGACCGGACCTGGCGCCAGCCGCAGGATATCGCCGTTGCGCACCCGCGGGACGATCGCGATGCCGGATTGCTCGGCAAGCTCCTTGTGCGCCGTCAGATGCGTCGCCTCGCCATGCACCGGCACAACGACCTTCGGCCGAGTCCACTCGTACATCCGCTGCAGCTCGTTGCGGCGCGGATGGCCGGAAACGTGGACCAGGGCTTCAGTATCGGTGATGATGTGCACGCCCTGCTCGACGAGGCCGTTCTTGATGTCCTGGATCGCCTTCTCGTTACCGGGAATGGCGCGAGAGGAAAAGACGACGATATCGCCTGCCGCAAAGGCCACATTGCGCATTTCGTCGCGGGAAAGCTTGGCAAGCGCTGCCCGCGCCTCGCCCTGGCTGCCGGTCAGGATGACGACGACCTTGTCGCGGGGGATGTAGCCGTATTCTTCCTCGGAGATGAAGGGCTTCACGCCTTCCATCAGGCCGATATCCTGGGCGACGTCGACGACCCGCTTCAGCGAGCTGCCGAGCAGCAGCACTTCACGGCCCGCCGCCTCGGCAGCTTCGGCAACGGTGCGAATGCGCCCGACATTCGATGAGAAGGTGGTGATCGCCACCCGGCCTTCGGCATCCTCGATGATCTTGCGCAGGCTTTCTGACACATCCTTCTCGGAGGGCGAAACACCGTCACGCAAGGCATTGGTGGAATCGCACATCAGCGCCAACACGCCTTCGTCGCCGAGCTGGCGGAAACGCGTCTCATCGGTCAGCGGCCCGAGCGAGGGCTCGTGGTCGATCTTCCAGTCGCCGGTGTGGATGACATTGCCGGCAGGCGTGCGGATCATCAGCGACATCGGCTCGGGGATCGAGTGATTGACGGCCACACCTTCGATGCTGAACGGGCCGACATTGATCGTGTCGCCGGCCTTGAACGGCGTCACCGGCACCTCGCCGATCCTCGCCTTCTCGAAATTGCGCTTGGCTTCGAGCAGACCCGCGGTAAAGCCCGAGGCATAGACCGGCACGTTGAGCCCGGGCCAGAGATCGGCGAGTGCGCCATAATGATCTTCATGGGCATGGGTGATGATGATCGCCTTGAGGTTTTTGCGTTCGCTGGCGAGGAAGCGGATGTCGGGCAGGACGAGGTCGACGCCCGGCAGATCCGGGCCGGGAAAGGTGACGCCGCAATCGACCATGATCCACTGGCGATGCTCGGGCGGGCCGTAGCCATAGAGAGCGAGATTCATGCCGATCTCGCCAACGCCGCCCAGAGGCAGGAATACCAACTCGTCCTGTTTCGCCATAATTTTCGTTTTTTCCGCTATCTAAAAAACACATCACCGGCGGCAATGGGTATGATCCTGCCAGCGCCGGTATCGAGCATCAACAAGCCATTATCATCAATCCCGGCGAATTGTCCGGAAATCGACCGGTCCGGTAAATTGACCGTGATCTTTTCACCAATGCCACAGGCAATAGTGCGCCAGCGCGCAGTGATCTCGGCAATGCCGCGGCCCTGGTCCCATATATCGAGCACATCCGCCATCGCCGCGAAGAGATGCGCGAAGAGCTCTTCCGGCGAAGCCGCGCTTGCATGCTGACGCAGACAGGTGACGGGATAGAGCGGGTTATCAGGCATGACCGAGACATTGATGCCAATGCCGACGATCAGCGCGTAGCGGCAGTCCGGCAACTGCTCACCCTCGACGAGGATGCCGCAGGTCTTTTTCCGGCCGATGAGAATATCGTTCGGCCATTTGACCTCGAGCGGTTCGGCACCTGGCGGCAGCACCTGGCGGATCGCCTGGTGGACGGCGACGGCAACCGCCAGCGGCAGCGAGCCGAGGCGCTCCATCGGCGCCGGGTCGATCAATAGAAGGGAAGCGTAGAGATTACCGCGTTCGGACACCCAGAGGCGGCCGCGGCGGCCGCGGCCGCCGGTCTGACGCTCGGCCGTCACCCAGAGATTTCCGGGATCGCCCGCCCGCGCCCGGGCGAGGCATTCGCTGTTGGTGGACGATGTTTCCGACAGCGCCTCGTGCCTGAAATCGCCGAGCGATATCCGGCGCCGCCTGTCGGAAACCATTAGAAGAGCGTCGCGGCGGCAAGCTCTGCCGCACCGCCGATCGGCCCGCCGATGAGCACATAGGCGGTGACGAAGAGACCGGAAAGACCGAAGACCAGCCGCAGGGCGCCGGAGACCCGGGCGAATTCGCCGGTCGCCTCATCGAACCACATCAGCTTGATGACGCGCAGATAATAATAGGCGCCGACGACCGAGGCGAGAACACCGATGATGGCAAGCGCATAAAGCTTGGCTTCGATCGCCGCAACGAAGACGAAATACTTGGCGAAGAAGCCGGCGAGCGGCGGAATGCCGGCGAGCGAGAACATCAGCGCTGTCAGCACCACGGCCATGAACGGGTTGGTCGCGGAAAGGCCGGCGAGATCATTGACGTCTTCGACGACGGTGCCGTCCTTGCGGCGCATCGACATGATGATCGCAAAGCTGCCGAGCGTCATGACCATATAGATGACCATGTAGAGCATGACGCCGGAAACACCGGTCTGGTTGCCGGCGGCAAGCCCGACCAGCGCATAGCCCATGTGGCCGATCGAGGAATAGGCCATCAGCCGCTTGATGTTCTTCTGGCCGATCGCGGCAAACGAGCCGAGCAGCATCGAGGCGATCGAGATGAAGACGACGACCTGCTGCCAGTCCGCCAGAACCGGCTGGAAGGCGGTGATGACGATGCGGGTCATCATCGCCATGGCGGCAACCTTGGGGGCTGCGGCCAGGAAGGCGGTGACCGGCGTCGGCGCGCCTTCGTAGACGTCTGGCGTCCACATGTGAAAGGGAACGGCCGAAATCTTGAAGGCAATGCCGGCGAGGATGAAGACCAGGCCGAAGACGAGGCCGAGCGAACGCGCGCCCTCGACGGACAGCGCCTGGGCGATCTCGGAAAAGTGGGTGTGGCCGGTAAAACCATAGACCAGCGACATGCCGTAGAGCAGCATGCCGGAGGAAAGCGCGCCGAGGACGAAATATTTCAGGCCGGCTTCGGTCGACTTCAGGCTGTCGCGGTTGATCGCGGCGACGACATAGAGCGCCAGCGACTGCAGCTCCAGCGCCAGATAGAGCGAAATCAGGTCGTTGGCCGAGATCATCAGCAGGATGCCGAGGGTCGCCAGCACCAGGAGAACCGGGAACTCGAACTTGTCGAGCTGGTTTTCGCGGGCGTGGCCCATCGTCATGAACAGGGCGACCAGCGAGCCGATGAGCGCCACCAGCTTCATGAAGCGGGAGAAACCGTCGGCCATGTAGACGCCGCCATAGGCAAGGCCTTCGGCCGGCACGAAGAGCAGCCACAGGCCGGAGGCCAGCAGCAGCACGATGGCGAGGCCGGTGACGACGAGGCCCGACCGCTCGCCCGAGAAGACGCCGACCATCAACAGGACCAGGGCGCCGACCGCGAGGATCAGCTCCGGCGCGGAAAGATGCAGACTGAGGAGGATTGTTTCAGCGGTCATGTCCGATAAGTCCCGTCATCAATTCATAGACAGCGCAACATTCTGCGCTGCGTGCACGGCGGCCGTGTAGTTGTTGACCAGCAGATCCACCGAGGCGGCCGTGGCATCGAAGACCGGAGCCGGGTAAACGCCGAAGAGGATGGTCAGTGCGACCAGCGGGTAGAGGATCAGCTGTTCGCGGGGCGAAAGGTCGAGCAGCGCCTTCAGCTTTTCCTTCTCCAGCGCACCGAAGATCACCCGGCGATAGAGCCAGAGCGCATAGGCGGCCGAGAGAATGACGCCGGTGGCGGCAAAGAGCGCGACCCAGGTGTTGACCCGGAAGACGCCGATCAGCGTCAGGAACTCGCCGACGAAGCCGGAGGTGCCGGGAAGCCCGACATTGGCCATGGTGAAGACCATCATTGCGACGGCATATTTCGGCATGTTGTTGACGAGACCCCCATAGGCGTTGATCTCGCGGGTATGGGTGCGGTCGTAGACGACGCCGACGCAGAGGAAGAGCGCGCCCGAGACGATACCGTGCGACAGCATCTGGAAGATCGAACCCTGAACGCCCTGCATGTTGGCGGCGAAGATGCCCATGGTCACGTAGCCCATGTGCGCTACCGAGGAATAGGCGATCAGCTTCTTGATGTCGTCCTGCATCATCGCCACCAGCGAGGTGTAGATGATGGCGATGACGGACAGGGCGAAGACGAGCGGCGCGAAGTAATCGGACGCCACCGGGAACATGCCGAGGGAGAAGCGGATGAGACCGTAGCCGCCGAGCTTCAGCAGGACGCCGGCCAGGATCACCGAGCCTGCCGTCGGCGCCTGAACGTGAGCATCCGGAAGCCAGGTATGGACCGGCCACATCGGCATTTTCACCGCGAAGGAGGCGAAGAAGGCAAGCCATAGCCAGGTCTGCAGCGCCGGCGGGAACTTGTAGGCGAGCAGCGCGGTGATATCGGTCGTTCCGGCCTGCCAGTACATCGCCATGATGGCGAGCAGCATCAGTACCGAGCCGAGCAGCGTATAGAGGAAGAACTTATAGCTCGCATAGACGCGGTCCTTGCCGCCCCAGACGCCGATGATCAGGAACATCGGAATGAGGCCCGCCTCGAAGAAGACGTAGAAGAGCACGATATCGAGCGAGACGAAGACGCCGACCATCATCGTTTCCAAGATGAGGAAGGCGATCATGTATTCTTTCAGGCGCTTCTCGATCGAGAGCCAGCTCGCCAGCACGCAGAAGGGCATGAGGAAGGTCGACAGGATGACGAACAGCATCGAGATGCCGTCGACGCCGACATGGTAACCGATGCCGGTGCCGAGCCAGTCATGCTTTTCGAGCATCTGGAAGCCCGGATTGGCGTTGTCGAAGCCGACCCAGATGACGAGGGAAACGACGAAGGTGAAGACGGTGGTGATCAGCGAGATCCACAGCACGTTCTTGCGGCCGGCTTGGCTCTCGCCGTTCATCAGCAACAGGAGCACCACGCCGACGAGCGGCAGGAAGGTGACCGTTGAAAGAATAGGCCAATCGGTCATCAGAAGGAACTCCCGAGCATCATCCAGGTAACGAGCGCCGCAATGCCGATCAGCATGGCGAAGGCGTAGTGATAGAGGTAACCGGTCTGCAGGCGGACGACGCGGTCGGTGACGGCGACGACGCGGGCGGCCACGCCGTTCGGGCCGTAGGTGTCAATGACGCCGACGTCACCCTTCTTCCACAGGAAGCGGCCAAGCGCTCTGGCGGTGCGGACGAAGAGGAAGTCGTAGAGTTCGTCGAAATACCACTTGTTCAAGAGGAACTGGTAGAGCACCCGGTGCTGCTTGGCGAGGACGCGCGGCGTCTGCGGCGAGCGGATATACATGTACCAGGCGGTGACGAAGCCGAGCACCATGGCGATGAAGGGGCTCAGAGCCACGAGCGCCGGCACGTGGTGGAACTCTTCGACGAGTTCGTTCTCGGCGCCGGTGAAAAGCGCACCCTTCCAGAACTCGGCATACTCCTCACCGTAGAACCGGCCTTCGAAGAGCACACCCGCCAGCACCGCGCCGATCGCCAGCAGATAGAGCGGCACCAGCATGACCTGCGGCGATTCGTGAACGTGGTGCATGACCTCGTGCGAAGCGCGCGGCTTGCCGAAGAAGGTCATGAAGATCAGCCGCCAGGAATAGAAGCTCGTGAAGAGTGCGGCGATGACCAGCATCGAGAAGGCAAAGCCTGCGACCGGCGAGTGCGAAGCATAGGTCGCCTCGATGATCACATCCTTGGAGAAAAAGCCGGCAAAGCCGATCGGCGTGAAGGGAATGCCGACGCCGGTAATCGCCAGTGTGCCGATGATCATCAGCCAGAAGGTCACCTTGATGTGCGGCCGCAGGCCACCCATGTAGCGCATGTCCTGCTCGCCATCGACGGCGTGGATGACCGAGCCGGCGCAGAGGAAGAGCAGTGCCTTGAAGAAGGCATGCGTGAACAGATGGAAGATCGCCGCGCCATAGGCCCCTACCCCGAGCGCCACGAACATGTAGCCAAGCTGCGAGCAGGTGGAATAGGCGATGACACGCTTGATGTCGTTCTGCACGAGGCCGACGGTGGCCGCGAAGAAGGCGGTGATCGCACCAATCACGGTGACGACGACGAGCGCATCGTGCGACAGTTCGAAGAGCGGCGACATGCGGGCGACAAGGAAGACGCCGGCGGTGACCATGGTGGCGGCATGGATGAGGGCCGAGACCGGGGTCGGGCCTTCCATGGCATCCGGCAGCCAGGTGTGGAGCAGGAACTGCGCCGACTTGCCCATGGCGCCCATGAAGAGCAGCAGGCAGATGCCGGTCAGTGCATGCGCCTTGTCGAGCTGCATGCCGAAAAGGTTGAGGATCACTTCGCTCGCCTCGCCGCCGCCTTCATGCGGTGCAAAGTTCGAGGCATTGGCGAAGATCGTATCGAAGTTGATCGAGCCGAACAGCACGAAGACACCGGCAATACCGAGCACGAAACCGAAGTCGCCGACGCGGTTGACGATGAAGGCCTTCATCGCCGCGGCCGTCGCCGACGGCTTCTTGAACCAGAAGCCGATCAGCAGATAGGAGGCGAGACCGACGCCTTCCCAGCCGAAGAACATCTGCGCCAGGTTGTCGGCCGTCACCAGCATCAGCATGGCGAAGGTGAAGAGCGAGAGATAGGCGAAGAAGCGCGGGCGATGCGGATCGGTATGCATGTAGCCGATCGAATAGACGTGAACCAGCGTCGAGACCGTGTTGACGACGATCAGCATGACGGAGGTCAGCGTATCCACGCGCAGCGACCAGGAGGCATCGATGCCGCCGGACTGAATCCAGCGCAGCACCTCGACCTTGATCGGACCGCCTTCGGCGTGGCCCATGCCGACGCTGAAGAAGACGACCCAGGAGAGGATGGCGGCGATGATCATCAGGCCGCTGGTGACATATTCCGAAGCCTTGGCGCCGATGGCGCGGCCGAACAGGCCGGCGACGATCGCACCGATCAAGGGAAGAAAGACGATAGCCTTATAGAGGAACATGAGCCACTCAGCCCTTCATCATATTGACGTCTTCGACCGCGATCGAGCCGCGGTTGCGGTAGAAGACAACGAGAATTGCAAGACCGATCGCCGCCTCGGCAGCCGCCACCGTCAGGATGAACAGCGCAAAGACCTGTCCGACGATGTCGTTCAGGAAGTGGGAGAAGGCGACCATGTTGATGTTGACGGAAAGCAGGATCAGTTCGACCGACATCAGGATGACGATGACGTTCTTCCGGTTCAGGAAGATGCCGAAGACGCCGAGCGTGAAGAGGATGGCGCTGACCGTCAGGTAGTGGGAAAGACCGATGACCATGTTCTTTGTTCCTTGACCTGCCTTTAGACGCCTTGCCCGGGCTTGACCGAAACCACCTCGATGGCGGTGGCGGGCGTGCGGGCAACCTGCCTGGGGATATTCTGCCGCTTGATGTTGGTGCGGTGCCGGAGCGTCAGGACGATGGCGCCGATCATGGCGACCAGCAGCACCAGACCGGCGATCTGGAAGAAGTAGACGTAATTGGTATAGAGCACGTCGCCGAGGGCGGCCGTATTGGTGCGCTCCGTCAGCGCCGGGATCGGCATGGCGACTGATTTGGCGATCTCGGGCGAGATGACGCTGCCGCCGATGACGACGATCAGCTCGGCTGCGAGAATGATCCCGATCAGCCCGCCGATCGGCGCATATTCGAGAACCCCTGCCCTCAATTCGGTGAAGTCGATGTCGAGCATCATCACCACGAAGAGGAAGAGCACGGCGACGGCGCCGACATAGACGACCAGCAGGATCATCGCCAGGAATTCGGCACCGAGCAGCAGGAAGAGGCCGGCCGCGTTGAAGAACACCAGGATCAGGAACAGAACCGAGTGAACCGGGTTCTTCGCCCAGATGACCATGAACGCCGACGCCACCGCGACAAAGGCGAAAAGATAGAAAAATAGAGCCTGCAGACCCATGTTGGTGCCTTTTTCATCTTCCCCCGGGCAGCCGGGAGTTTTTCTGCCCGATAGAGCTTTGCGCGGCTGACCGGCAAAGCTCCTGTGCATATTGACCGCTAGAGGAGCAGCAGAGCTCCATCGCGGCATTTCAAACCCAATCAGCGGTACGGCGAATCGATCGCGATATTGCGGGCGATTTCGCGCTCCCACCGGTCGCCGTTATCGAGAAGGCGCGCCTTGTCGAAATAGAGCTCTTCGCGGGTTTCCGTCGCAAATTCGAAATTCGGACCCTCGACGATCGCGTCAACCGGGCAGGCTTCCTGGCAGAAGCCGCAATAGATGCACTTCACCATGTCGATGTCGTAGCGCACGGTGCGGCGCGTGCCGTCGTTGCGGCGCGGACCCGCCTCGATGGTGATGGCCTGGGCAGGACAGATCGCCTCGCAGAGCTTGCAGGCGATGCAGCGCTCTTCGCCGTTCGGATAACGGCGCAGCGCATGTTCGCCGCGGAAACGCGGGGACACCGGACCCTTTTCGAAGGGATAGTTGATCGTCGCCTTCTGGCGGAAGAAATAGCGCATCGACAGAAAGAACGCGCCGAAGAATTCCTTGAGGAACAGCGAGTTGATGGAGCTGGACAAGCTTCCCATCTTCAACCTCCAATTTTGCCGGAAACGAGAGCGGGCGTCATCAAGCCCATCCCGTCAGTTTCAGCACGAATGCAACGATGATGACCATGGCGAGCGACAGCGGCAGGAAAACCTTCCAGCCGAGGCGCATGAGCTGGTCGTAGCGGTAGCGCGGAACGAAGGCCTTGACCATCGCGAACATGAAGAACACCAGGCAAGCCTTCAGGGTGAACCAGATGATGCCGGGAACCCAGTTGAGGATCCAGATATCAACCGGAGGCAGCCAGCCGCCGAGGAAGAGGATCGTCGTCAGCGCGCACATCAGGCAGACGGCCGCATATTCGCCGAGCATGAACATCATGTATGGCGAAGAGCCGTATTCGACCATGAAGCCGGCGACCAGTTCCGATTCAGCTTCCGGAAGGTCAAAGGGCGGACGGTTCGTCTCGGCCAGCGCCGAAATGAAGAAGATGATGAACATCGGGAACAGCGACAGCCAGTGCCAGTCGAGGAACGACGCGGGCAGGCCGAGCATGGTGCCGAGGCCGGTATGCTGCGCATTGACGATATCGGTCAGGTTCAGCGAACCGACGCAGAGAAGCACGGTGACGATGACGAAGCCGATCGAGACTTCGTAGGACACCATCTGCGCCGCCGAGCGCAGCGCGCCGAGGAACGGATACTTCGAGTTCGAAGCCCAGCCGCCCATGATGATGCCGTAGACCTCGAGCGACGAGATCGCGAAGATGTAGAGAATGCCGACATTGATGTTGGCGATCACCCATCCGTCTGCGAGCGGCACCACCGCCCAGGTGGACAGCGCCAGAAGCACGGTCACCAGCGGAGCAAGCAGAAACACCGCCTTGTTGGCGCCGGCCGGAATGATCGGCTCCTTGAAGACGAATTTCAGAAGGTCGGCGAAGGACTGGAACAGGCCGAAGGGACCGACGACGTTCGGGCCGCGACGCAGCTGCACGGCCGCCCAGATCTTTCGGTCGGCAAGCAGTACGTAAGCAATGAAGACGAGCAGGCAGACCAGAAGCAGCAGCGACTGCCCGATCATGATGATCGCCGGCAAGACATAGGTCGAAAAGAAAGAATCCATGGTCCCCTGCCCTTACTCTGCCGCGACTTTGAAATTGTTGCGGGCCAATGCCGAGCACTCGGCCATGACAGCCGAGGCACGCGCGATCGGGTTCGTCAAATAGAAGTCTTTGACCGGCGACGCAAACCCTGACTTGTTCATCTTGCCGGCTTTTTTCGCAACTGCGGCAATTTGGGCGCTATCGGTTTCGGCGATCTCGTCGATGGCGGCGAAATGCGGGAAAGCGGCATAGAGCCGGCCACGCAGTTCACTCAGCGAATCGAAGGGAAGCTTCTTGCCGAGCACGTCGGAAAGGGCACGGATAATTGCCCAGTCCTCGCGGGCATCGCCCGGCGCAAAGCCTGCGCGGCTGCCCATCTGGACACGGCCTTCGGTGTTGACCCAGGTGCCGGACTTTTCGGTATAGGCTGCGGCCGGCAGGATGACGTCGGCATGATGCGCGCCGTTATCGCCATGCGAGCCGATATAGACAGTCAGCCCCGCCTTCTTGGCGGTGAAGTCGAGTTCGTCGGCGCCGAGCAGGAAGAGCACGTCCATCGACGTCAGCATCTCGGCGGCATTGACGCCCTTGGCGCCCGGCACGAAGCCGAGGTCGAGGCCGCCGACGCGCGAGGCGGCGGTATGAAGGACGGCAAAGCCGTTCCAGCCTTCGACAACCGCGCCGACCGAACCGACGAGCTTGGCGGCACTGGCGAGAACGCCGGCGCCGTCGCTGCGCGACAGCGCGCCCTGGCCGATAATGATCATCGGCTTGGCGGCGTTCTTCAGGACGTCGGCAAAGGCATGGCCGCCATCGACGAGATCCTTCAGCGTGTCGGGACCAGCGCCGAGATAGTCATAGCTGTAGCGCAGTTCGCCCGGCTCGCCGATGACGCCGATCGGGAACTTGCCACGGCGCCAGCGCTTGCGGATGCGGGCGTTGAGGATGGCCGCCTCGAAGCGCGGATTGGCGCCGATGATCAGCAGCGCATCGGCCTGGTCGATGCCTGCGATGGTCGGGTTGAAGAGGTAGCTTGCACGGCCGAGCGACGGATCGAGTGCCGCCCCATCCTGGCGACAGTCGAGATTGGCGGAGCCGAGCGACTTCACCAGTTCTGAAAGCGCATACATTTCCTCGACGGAAGCAAGATCGCCGGCGATTGCGCCGATCTTGTCGCCCGAGGTGGCGCCGACGGCGGCCTTGATGGCGCCGAAAGCCTCGGCCCAGCTGGCCGGCTGCAGGCGGCCGTCGCGGCGGACATAGGGCCGGTCGAGGCGCTGGGTCTTCAGACCATCCCAGATGAAGCGGCTCTTGTCGGAGATCCACTCCTCGTTGATCGCCTCGTTGACGCGCGGCAGGATACGCATGACTTCGCGGCCGCGGGTGTCGACGCGGATCGCCGAGCCGACGGCATCCATGACGTCGATCGATTCGGTCTTGTTCAGTTCCCAGGGGCGCGCGGTAAAGGCGAAGGGCTTGGAGGTGAGCGCGCCGACCGGGCAAAGGTCGACGACGTTGCCCTGCAGCTCGGAGGTCATCGCCTGTTCGAGATAGGTGGTGATCTCGGCATCCTCGCCGCGGCCGATCAGGCCGAGTTCGGAAATGCCGGCGACCTCGGTGGTGAAGCGGACGCAGCGTGTGCAATGGATGCAGCGGTTCATCACCGTCTTGACCAGCGGGCCGATATACTTGTCCTCGACGGCGCGCTTGTCTTCCTGGTAGCGCGAGGTATCGATGCCGAAGGCCATCGCCTGGTCCTGCAGATCGCATTCGCCGCCCTGGTCGCAGATCGGGCAATCGAGCGGATGGTTGATCAGCAGGAATTCCATCACGCCTTCGCGGGCCTTCTTGACCATCGGCGTGTTGGTGAAGACCTCGGGCAGTTCGCCGTTCGGGCCGCCGCGGATGTCGCGAACGCTCATGGCGCAGGAAGCCTGCGGCTTCGGCGGGCCGCCCTTCACTTCGACAAGGCACATGCGGCAATTGCCGGCAACCGACAGGCGCTCATGGAAGCAGAAGCGCGGAACCTCGGCGCCGGCATCCTCGCACGCCTGCAATAGCGTGAAATGATCCGGAACTTCGATCTCGTTGCCGTCAATCTTCAGTTTTGCCATCGTCGCTCAGTCCTGTTTCCCGTTTGCCTGATGACGGCAAACAAACCCGTTTTTGCAACATTTTCATTGCCGGGCCGGATCTTTCGTCCTGCCGGCAGCCTATGTCGCCCAAATTTTCTGTCGCGCGTTCCAGACCCGGAACCCGCACCGGCATCTGCAGCGTGGGGCCCCCGCCCGTCCGCCGATCTGCCCATGTTTCCGGCCGGTTTGCACGGCCGGACAGTTCATTTCCTTCTGCGGCTCCGTCCGGCGAGAACCTTCGCCTGGCCGATCCAGTCGTCGCGGGCGATGCGGCCGTCGAAGCCAAGCTCGGCGTCGAGCCGGGCGATGTCCTCGTCGGTCAAGGCGGCAATCTCGGCAAAGCTGCGAATGCCCTTGGCATTCAGCACCTGCTCCAGCTTCGGGCCGATGCCGGCGATCAGCTTGAGATCGTCGGCCTTTGCAGCCCGCGCAACCGGCTTTGCCTTCGCGACCGGCTTTGCCTTGCTGGCCGGCTGCGGTTCGCTTGCCGGGATCGTCGCGCTCGCCGGCTTGACCACCGTCAGCCTTGGCCTCGCCTTCTTCTCCAGCTCGGATTTGTCGGCCGCGGGCTTGGTGAAAACCTTGACCGCCGGACGGATATTTTCCGGCCGGATGTCGACATCGGGCATCGGCTCGTCCGGCGGTGTGTCGTCGAGGGCGGCGGCAACCTTGCCGGTCGTTTCCAGCGCGCTCTGGAAGGCCCCAAAAAAGGCGCCCGCT
Source organism: Rhizobium croatiense (assembly GCF_019793465.1). Taxonomy (GTDB): domain Bacteria; phylum Pseudomonadota; class Alphaproteobacteria; order Rhizobiales; family Rhizobiaceae; genus Rhizobium; species Rhizobium croatiense. The sequence continues at coordinate 115,750 of NZ_JAILYJ010000002.1, forward strand.
ATCTGCGTCGAGAAACCGAAGCCGATCGCCGTTGCGGCGGCAAAGGCAGCGGCCGGATGCGCCATCAGCGGATGCACCGGCATCGCCTGTGCGTTTTCCAGCATCTCGGCGGCAAGACGGCCGAAGCCGGCCGCGAAATCGGAAGTCTCTTCCTTCTTCCCACTCTTGGATGCTTTGTCCGTCATGATTATTCAGCCGCCTCCAGAACCGCGCCGTGGTCGAGCGCGCTTGCCGTATACTGGTCGATGCGCTTTTCGATCTCGGGACGGAAGTTACGGATCAGACCCTGCACCGGCCATGCGGCGGCGTCGCCGAGCGCACAGATGGTGTGGCCTTCGATTTGCTTGGTCACCTGGAACAGCATGTCGATTTCGCGCTTCTGGGCATTGCCCTTGGCCATGCGTTCCATCACCCGCCACATCCAGCCCGTGCCTTCGCGGCAGGGCGTGCACTGGCCGCAGCTCTCATGCTTGAAGAAGGCGGAGATGCGGGCGATCGCCTTGATGACGTCGGTGGATTTGTCCATGACGATCGCGGCGGCCGTGCCGAAGGAGGAGCCAACGCCGCGCAGGCCGTCGAAATCCATCGGGCAGTCGATGATGTCCTTGGCCGGAACGATCGGGCAGGATGCGCCGCCGGGAATGACGGCGAGCAGATTGTCCCAGCCGCCGCGGATGCCGCCGGCGTGGCGGTCGACCAGTTCGCGGAAGGTGATGCCCATTTCCTCTTCGACCGTGCACGGCTTGTTGACGTGGCCGGAGAGCATGAACAGCTTGGTGCCGACATTGTTCGGACGGCCGATCGACGAGAACCAGCCGGCGCCGCGGCGCAGGATCGTCGGCGCAACGGCGATCGATTCGACGTTGTTGACCGTCGTCGGGCAGCCGTAGAGGCCCATATTGGCCGGGAACGGCGGCTTCAGGCGCGGCTGGCCCTTCTTGCCTTCGAGGCTTTCGAGCAGCGCAGTTTCCTCGCCGCAGATATAGGCGCCGGCGCCGTGATGGACGAAGATGTCCATGTCCCAGCCGAGCTTGTTGTTCTTGCCGAGCAGGCCATAGTCATAGCATTCGTCGATTGCCGCCTGCAGCGCTTCGCGCTCGCGGATATATTCGCCGCGCACATAGATGTAGGCGGCATTGGCGCCCATGGCGAAACTCGCGACGACGCAGCCTTCGATCAGCGTATGCGGATCGTGGCGCATGATGTCGCGGTCCTTGCAGGTGCCGGGCTCGGATTCGTCGGCATTGACGACGAGGTAATGCGGGCGGCCGTCGCTTTCCTTCGGCATGAAGGACCATTTCAGGCCTGTCGGGAAGCCGGCGCCGCCGCGGCCGCGAAGACCGGATGCCTTCATCTCGTTGATGATCCAGTCACGGCCCTTTTCGAGGATCTGCTTGGTGCCGTCCCAGTGGCCGCGGCTCATCGCGCCCTTCAGGGACTTGTCCTTGAGGCCGTAGATGTTGGTAAAGATGCGGTCTTTATCTTGTAACATGCTTCACCTCTTACCGCGGCTTCTTGCCGAAGACCTTGATATATTCCGCTTCGCCGCCCTTGGCGAGCGCCTTGGCCTGCTTGACCCAGTCGTCGCGCTCGATGCGGCCGCGGAAATTCAGGTAGCCGTCGACCCATTCGCGCTCGGCCTTCTTCCAGCTCGCGACCTGCGCGAAGGTGAAGATGCCGATTTCGTTCAGCGTCGCCTCGATCTTCGGACCGACGCCGGAAATCATCTTCAGATCCTCCGGGGCGGCGGGCTTTTCGATGCCGGCCGGGCGGTTCTTGTCGGTCAGCGCAGGCTTCGCCGCCGGGGCTTCTGCCTTGACGGCCGGGGCCGGCTCGGCAGCCGCCGTGCCGGAAACCGGCTGTTCTTCGGCTGCCTTGGCATTTTTCGCAGCCGCCTTCGGCGCCGTTGCCGGCGTCTTCAGCGCCGCATTAGTCTCGGCATCGGTGCTCTTCGGGCGGGCGGCCTCGGAGGGCGGGACTGGAGCCGCATCGACCGGAGCCGATACGCTTTCGGCATCGGCCTTCTTGGCGCGTGTCCTTGCCTTCGGCTCTTCCGTCGTCAGCGAGGTCAGGCCGCCTTCCGGTGCGGAGAATATCCGGTCGATCTGGGTGCCCGCCTTGATGCTCGCGCCATTGCCGGCGGCAAAGGTATCGATGATCTCTTCGAGACGGGCGGGCGTCAGATCCTCATAGGTATCCTTGCCGATCATCACCATCGGGGCGTTGACGCAGGCGCCGAGACATTCGACCTCTTCCCACGACAGCGTGCCTTCGGCATTGCGCTCGAAGGGATGGGCATGGATCTTGCTCTTGCAGACCGACATCAGCGCTTCCGAGCCGCGCAACATGCAGGGCGTCGTGCCGCAGACCTGGACATGGGCGCGCGTGCCGACGGGATGCAGCTGGAACTGCGTATAGAAGGTCGCGACTTCGAGCACTCTGATATAGGCCATGTCGAGCATGTCGGCGATCTTTTCGATCGCCGCGCGCGTCACCCAGCCGTCCTGCTCCTGCGCCCGCATCAACAGCGGAATGACCGCCGACTGCTGGCGGCCGGCGGGGTATTTCTGGATCGTCTTGTCCGCCCAGACCGCATTTTCATCGCTGAAAGCGAATGCGGCAGGCTGAAATTGATCTTCGGCTAATCGACGAACGGACATTCTTCCTCACGCCTTGTCAGTTTAGGGTTCCACACCGCGAAGCGGTCAAAGACTGCATTTCGCAGGCATAGGCCGACTGGTCTTTCTGCATAAATACGACGAATTTGCTGCCGTTCGGAATGGCAGCCTTGATCTGATAGCCCTTGGACAAAAGCTCGCCCATGGACGTTTTCGCCGCCGGCGGCGTCACTTCCTTATGGCCCAACGGCGTGCCGAGAGTGTCGGCCTCCTGAGCCGAAACCCCGGATGCCGAAAGAAGAAGTGCGACGGCAAGCGGCAGACGCTGCATCAGCGGTCCACCTCGCCAAAGACGATGTCGAGCGAGCCGAGGACGGCCGCGATGTCGGCAAGCTGGTGGCCGCGGCACATGAAGTCCATCGCCTGCAGATGGGCATAGCCGGGCGCGCGGATCTTGCAGCGGTACGGCTTGTTGGAGCCATCCGAGACGAGATAGACCCCGAACTCGCCCTTCGGCGCTTCGACCGCGGCATACACTTCGCCGGCCGGCACATGGTAGCCTTCGGTATAGAGCTTGAAGTGGTGGATCAGCGCTTCCATCGAGCGCTTCATCTCGCCGCGCTTCGGCGGCACGACCTTGCCGTCGATCGATGAGAAAGGACCGGTCTTGGCATCCGACAGCAGGCGGTTGACGCACTGCTTCATGATGCGGACCGACTCGCGCATCTCGATCATGCGGATCAGGTAACGGTCGTAGTTGTCGCCGTTCTTGCCGATCGGAATGTCGAATTCGAGATCGGAATAACATTCGTAAGGCTGGGCGCGACGCAGATCCCAGGCTGCGCCCGAACCGCGCACCATGACGCCGGAGAAGCCCCAGGCCCAGCAATCTTCCAGCGAGACGACGCCGATATCGACGTTGCGCTGCTTGAAGATACGGTTGCCGGTCAGCAGGTTGTCGATGTCGTCGAGCGCCTTCAGGAAGGGGTCGCACCAGTCGCCGATATCCTGAACGAGCTTTTCCGGCAGATCCTGATGGACGCCACCCGGACGGACATAAGCAGCGTGCATGCGCGAACCGCTGGCGCGCTCATAGAACACCATCAGCTTTTCGCGCTCTTCGAAGCCCCAGAGCGGCGGCGTCAGCGCGCCGACGTCCATCGCCTGCGTCGTGACGTTCAAGAGATGCGACAGGATGCGGCCGATTTCCGAATACAGCACGCGGATCAGCTGGCCACGGATCGGGATCTCGATGCCAAGCAGCCTTTCGACGGCCAGCGCATAGGCATGCTCCTGGTTCATCGGCGCGACGTAATCGAGACGATCGAAATAGGGCACGGCCTGAAGATAGGTCTTGGTCTCGATCAGCTTCTCGGTGCCGCGGTGCAAAAGGCCGATATGCGGATCGACCCGCTCCACAATTTCGCCGTCAAGCTCCAGGACAAGACGAAGAACGCCATGCGCCGCCGGATGCTGCGGTCCGAAATTGATGTTGAAGTTGCGGACGTTATGTTCGGTCATTTGCAAGCGCTCCGCTATTGCAGGCATTAGCCAGTGGGCAATAGGCAATAGTGTCGTTTTCAGTTCTCACGTTCGTTCTGTCCATCTTGCAGGCGGCGAATGAGCGACCGCAGCATCTTTGCTACCTCGGTGATCAAGGAATGCGCCAACTGGGTCTGCGACACCGTGGTCATTCCTACTCGCGCCGAAAGTATCAGATGCGTTTCCAACTCCTTCAGGGACCCTTGGGCAATTTTCAAATGGTGCACATACGCACCCGTTGCCTCGCGTCCGTAACCTTCCGCTATGTTTGCCGCGATGGACGCCGCTGAACGTCTTACCTGGGAGGTGAGGCCATAAATTTCCTCTTTCGGAAATTCTTTGGTCAGGCCGTAACATTCAACCGCAAGATCCATTGAGCGCTGCCACACCGTAAGATCCTGATAGGAATTAATCGCCGTTGCCATTCTCCCTTATCACTACTGCCTGCTGGCTTCTGCCTAATGCCTAAGACTACTGCTTCGCCTTCTCGTCCCCCGGCAGCACGTATTCGGTGCCTTCCCAGGGCGACATGAAGTCGAAGTTGCGGAATTCCTGCTTCAGTTCTACCGGCTCGTAGACGACGCGCTTTGCGGCATCGTCGTAACGGACTTCGACGAAACCTGTCGTCGGAAAGTCCTTGCGCAGCGGGTGGCCTTCGAAGCCGTAATCGGTCAGGATGCGGCGCAGGTCCGGATGGCCGGTGAAGAGAACCCCGTACATGTCCCAGGTTTCGCGTTCGAACCAGTCAGCACCCGGATAGACGGCGCAGGCCGAGGGAATGGGCGTATCCTCGTCGGTTGCGACCTTGATGCGGACGCGCAGATTTTGCTTCGGCGACAGCAGATGATAGACGACGTCGAAACGCAGCTCGCGCTGCGGCCAGTCGACACCGCAAATATCGATCAGGTTGACGAAACCGCATTTGCCGTCGTCACGCAGGAAGGTCAGAAGCGCGATCAGGTTTTCACCCGTCGTCGTCAGCGTCAGCTCGCCATACTTCAGCTGCGACGTGGTGATCAGGTTGCTGCGCGCTTCGCCAAGATAGGACGCAAGCTCAGTCAGGGCTTCACTCATATGCCTTGTCCTTAACCCTTAGCGTTCGATCGTGCCGGTGCGCCGGATCTTCTTCTGCAGCAGAAGCACGCCGTAGAGCAGCGCTTCTGCCGTGGGGGGACAGCCCGGCACGTAGATGTCGATCGGCACGACACGGTCGCAGCCGCGCACCACGGAATAGGAATAGTGGTAGTAGCCGCCGCCATTGGCACAGGAACCCATCGAGATGACATAACGCGGCTCCGGCATCTGGTCGTAGACCTTGCGCAGAGCGGGCGCCATCTTGTTGGTCAGAGTGCCGGCGACGATCATTACGTCGGACTGGCGCGGCGAGGCGCGCGGCGCAAAGCCGAAGCGCTCGACGTCATAACGCGGCATCGACAGCTGCATCATTTCGACAGCGCAGCAAGCAAGACCGAAGGTCATCCACATCAGCGAGCCGGTGCGGGCCCAGTTGATCAGTTCGTCGGTCGAGGTGACGAGGAAACCCTTGTCGGCGAGCTCGTTGTTGATCTCGCCGAAGAAGGCGTCATTGCTGCCGATCGGCTTGCCGGTCGAGGGATCGATGATCCCCTTCGGCTGCTGGGCAACGAGCGGCTGATTGCTCACAGGGGTCACTCCCATTCCAGGGCTCCCTTTTTCCATTCATAGATAAAGCCGATGGTCAGCACCAAGAGGAAGACCATCATGGACCAGAAGCCGAACCAGCCGATGGCACCGAAGGAAACGGCCCAGGGAAAGAGGAAGGCGACTTCGAGGTCGAAGATGATGAAGAGGATCGACACGAGATAGAAGCGGATGTCGAACTTCATGCGGGCATCGTCGAAAGCGTTGAAGCCGCATTCGTAAGCCGAGAGCTTCTCCGAATCGGGCGCTTTGAAAGCCACGGCGAACGGCGCAATGAGCAGCGCCAGGCCGATGACAAGCGCGATAGCGATGAAGATAGCGATCGGAATATAGGAACTGAGCAGTTCAGTCATCATGTTCATCCTTGCTTGCCGGAGGCGCCAGGAGGCGCATTTGGGCAATTGCCCGGCAAGCGAACGTGCGTTGCAACAAGCCGTGGTTAGCGCAGCCGAAGCCCCGGCGCAAGACTTTTACAGAGGCAATTCGACGCGTCGCGCGCGGACATTATCAAGCAGATGCAACGATGTCGCGACAAATCCGCAGAAGCTGATTCAAGCTGCATGCCTGACCCCTGGAAACTGCATAGCTTTCGGAAGAGAATGGCGCGAGTGACGGGGCTCGAACCCGCGACCTCCGGCGTGACAGGCCGGCACTCTAACCGACTGAGCTACACCCGCGCATGACGGACGGAAGAACCGGACGGCGGCGATTTGTCGCCTCTTTTGAAATGGCGCGAGTGACGGGGCTCGAACCCGCGACCTCCGGCGTGACAGGCCGGCACTCTAACCGACTGAGCTACACCCGCACTTCATTTCAAGCAATCCGGATGCCTTCGCACCCCCACCAAAACGGCTGCCCGTTTCGATGAGCGGCTAACTACGGGGTTCGTCTTTTAGTGTCAAGCAGGTTTGGAGACAAAACCATGACAGTCGTTGAATTGTTTGCGCAAAGACCATGCGGGGGGGAATGAAAAGCCGGCAATTCCGTTTGCCGCTGCGGCATGGACGCCCGATCGAAGCCGACGACACGGTCGAAGCCGACATGCCCGCCGCCTTCCCCTCCCGTTTATCCACAACCCGGCTGCGCCCGACCGGCGCCGTGAAGAGAGGGACCGCCGCCAAAAAAATCAAAAATTCTTCACAAACACTCTTGCGGTTTTGCCGCGATCCGCATAGATCACGGCCACCAACGCGGCAGGCCGATCCGGCTTCGCTCGCGATGGGCGATTAGCTCAGTTGGTAGAGCGCCTCGTTTACACCGAGGATGTCGGGAGTTCGAGTCTCTCATCGCCCACCATTTTTCTCCTATCAGCGTCAAGTACCCAGGTGATATCGTGGGCTCGCAGACCGACGCTTGGTGCCCCTCGGTACCCGTATTCGAGGCGGGGGAAGAGATTTCGGCACAGCAAGGCGCGACGTCCGGCAGATCCAGATGCGCTCGGAGTCTGGAACCTCCACCAAAACGGACTACTCCGGCGACCGCGCCACCTCCTATTGGGCGAATGGATGGGAGCCGGCGAACGTGGGAATATTCGCCGCCCGGAAAGTCTCCGCGCTTGAAGGTTTCTCACGCCTGGAGGGGTGCCATGAGAACTCTCTGCTCCGCATTGACGCTGTGCATCGCGATGGCCGTTGGCGCGCCAAGTCCCACCTATGTCAACCTGCCTGGCTATGCATTCAAGACGAATCCGAACTGCCAGCGCCACAAACCAAAGACGCGATTTGACGCAAGGTGCGACTGGCCAAGATTGGGCTTCAAGGACTTTACGCCTCCGCTTGTGACCGTGCTCGGTATCTGAAGACGTTCAGCGCCCGGATGCGCCTGGCAGCCGGAGGGCAATCATTCCTTTGCCAGTTCCTTGTCCACCGCCGAAACCAGCCGCGAATCATCCGCCGTCACGTCAGGCGCGAAGCGGGCGACGACTTTGCCGTCGCGGCCGATGAGGAATTTTTCGAAGTTCCAGAGGATGTCGTCCTCGTCGCCGGCTGATATGCCGTGGGCTTTCAGGCGTTCGCGCATCGGGCCGTCGCCGGTGGTCTTCACGCCCGATTTGGTCAGTTGCCGGTAAAGCGGGTGCTGGGTCTCGCCCTTGACCGAGATCTTCGAGAAGATCGGGAAGGTGACGTCGTAGGTGCTGGTGCAGAAATCGAGGATCTCGGCATCCGTGCCGGGCTCCTGGCCCTTGAAGTCGTTGGCGGGGAAAGCGGCGATGACGAAGCCACGCTCGCGCTTTTCCCCGTAGAGCTTCTCAAGCCCCTCATATTGCGGCGTGAGCCCGCATTTCGAGGCGACATTGACGATCAAGAGCACCCTGCCCTTGTAGTCGTTGAGCGTGGTTTCACGACCATCCACTGATTTGACAGGAATATCCAGCACGTTCGCCGTCACGGGAACCTCCAATTTGGTGAAAAAATTTCCGCAAACTTAGCGATATCGCCGCGATTGTCATCAGCGTCGGCATCACATCGGCGTCAACAGAATGCGGATGCCGGTGCGGGCTCGCGGCCGGCACCGGCTTGGGCTATCAGGCGGGAGAGGTTTCCTTGACGTCGTCGAGCAGGAAATGCACGACAATATAATCCGTCTTGAAGTGGCGGCCGCTGTCGGAGACCGACTCGACGCTGCCGCCGTCCTTCGGGTGCCAGGCGTGGTAGTGGGGATTGGTGGTGATCAGCGTGACGGCCTTGCCGGCCAGATCCCCTTCGCCCAGCCGGAAGCGCATCTCGGCAAGCGGCCAGATCCGCTCGTAATCCTCCATGGTGATGCGCGCCCTCAGCGCCTTCCGGTGCAACGGCGCCTCGCCGGCCTCGGCGGGTGATTCCAACATCACCTCCTCGGCTCCGTTGAAGACGGCGTTGAATTCTTCCGGCCACATGCGTCTCATGAAATCGCTCCTCCCGAGGCTTTTTCGTCGGTCCACGAATGAAACTTAGCGATTTGTCCGAAAGAAGCAAATTCCCGTCATGTGGTTGTCATCGAGGTCCGCTGCTCCTACGTTCCCCGCAGACCGCATCAGGGCCGTCAACCGCCCGCAATCCGAGATCAGAAATGAAGACACGTGAAGAAAGGCAGGCGCTTAGGGCGAGCATGCCGCGCACCCCGCTCAGCGCCCACCATTTGGAAAACGCCCGCCTGCTGCCGGATCGCGGCGAGCTGCTCTACCGGATCCCGAATGGCGGCATCGGCGTCGAGGTGGGGGCAGCCTTCGGCGAATATACGGCGGAGATTCTCGAGAAGAACCGCCCGGCGCAGCTCTACCTCATCGATCCCTGGTCGATGGACCGCTACAGCTCCGGCCTCGATTCGATCCATACGCAGTTCGCGACCGAGATCGCGGCCCGGCGGCTGCATCTGATGCAGGGCACGTCGCTCGAAAAGCTCGCCGAATTCGAGGACGATTTCCTCGACTGGGCCTATATCGATACCGACCATTCCTTCGAGCTCACCTGGCAGGAACTGCTGCTCTGCGAAAAGAAGGTGAAGCGGACGGGGCGCATTGCCGGGCATGATTTCTGCACCGGCAATACCGTCAAACCGATCGTCTATGGCGTCGTCGAGGCGGTCACCAAGTTCTGCAAGGATTATGGCTGGCAATTCGAGTTCCTGACCGTCGAATCACATGCGCATTTTTCCTACTGCCTGAAGCGGCTCTAACCGGCCGACACCGCGCCGGAATATTGCGCGTCGCTGACATGCTCCATCCAGTCGACATGCTTGCCGTCCAGCGCCTCGTGTATGGCGATGTGCGTCATCGCCGTGTCCGGGGCAGCACCATGCCAATGTTTTTCGCCCGGCGCGAACCAGACGGTGTCGCCGGCGCGAATCTCGCGGATGTCATCGCCCCAGCTCTGGGCAAGGCCCCTGCCCGAGGTGACGATCAGCGTCTGGCCGAGCGGATGCGTGTGCCAGGCCGTGCGGGCGCCGGGTTCGAAGGTGACGGAGGTTGCCCGCACCCGGGCCGGCGCCGGCGGCTCAATCAGCGGATCCTGGCGAACGGCGCCGGTGAAATAGTCGGCCGGCGGTTTCATCGAGGGGCGAGAGCCGGCGGGTTTGATCTCCATGATCGTTCCTTTTCTATTCCATTGCGGTTGAAGCCTTGTAACCTGACGATATTTCATCGAGGCGGGCGATCAAGGCCGGATCGGCAACTGCCGCATAGTCGCCCTGCTGATAGGCCAATATCTTTCATCGCCTAAGGCGCGTCGCATTGAACTTGGCTCATGCGACGCGCTTTAGTTCTTTGTTTTTACGCATGTCGTTATCCCGGAACCGCTGCACACTTCCGGGCAACATGCATTGGGAGAATTTCTCATGAAACATCATGCTTTCGGCCGCATGCCCTTCACCGTCACCAATGTCGGCTTCGGCGCCTGGCAGATCGGCGGCTCATGGGGCGATATCAGCGAGGCGGACGGGCGTGCGGCGCTGAATGCCGCACTCGATGCCGGCATGACCTTCATCGATACGGCCGACGTCTATGGCGACGGCCGCTCGGAAAAAATCATTGCCGACGTGCTGAAGACGCGTGGCGGCGAGCGCCCCATGGTCGCCACCAAGGCGGGCCGCCGCCTCAATCCGCATGTCGCCGAAGGCTACAGCAAGGCCAATCTCGAAGGCTGCATCGACCGCAGCCTGAAAAACCTTGCCGTCGACCGCCTCGACCTCGTGCAGTTGCATTGCCCGCCGCGCGAGGTGTTTTACCAGCCCGAGGTCTTCGACGGTCTCGACGCGTTGCAGGCGGCCGGCAAGATCAAGGGTTACGGCGTCAGCGTCGAAAAGGTCGAGGACGGGCTGAAGGCGATCGAATATCCCGGCGTCGTCAGCATCCAGATCATCTACAACATCTTCCGCCAGCGCCCCGACCACCTGTTCTTTGCCGAGGCCCGCCGCAGGAATGTGGCGATCATCGCCCGCGTGCCACTGGCAAGCGGCCTGCTCTCCGGCAAGATCACCCGCGAGACGCATTTTGCCAGCGACGACCACCGCAACTTCAACCGCCATGGCGAAGCCTTCGATGTCGGCGAGACCTTTGCCGGCGTGCCGTTCGAGGTCGGCCTGCAGGCGGTGGAAGAGGTGAGCAAGCTGGTGCCCGCCGGCGCGACCATGGCCGCCTTTGCGCTGCGCTGGATCCTGATGAGCGACGCCGTCACCGTCGTTATCCCCGGCGCCCGCAATGGCGAGCAGGCCAAGGCCAACGCGGCGGCCGCCGATCTGGCGCCGCTTGCGGCCGACGTCATGGCGGCGACACGGGAGAATTACGATCGGCTGATCGCGCCGCATGTGCATCAGCGCTGGTAGGGCTGGAGCTCGGGGCTGCGGAAACATCGGTGAGCCGCCCTTGTTTAAGTCCTCACGCCTCTCCTCCCATGCGCGGCCTTGAGCCGAGCATGCACCCGGACGCGTGAGAGGCCGCAGCATGGATCCTCGGCTCAAGGCCGAGGATGACGGAGTGTGGGGAAGCGTCCATGCCAAACTCCAACGTCACCGCACCCGCAAGCTGTTGGAATTGCTCCAGCATCTCGCCTCCTGCCAGTCGCGTCCTCCCTATCTCCGTCATGTTCGGGCTTGACCCGAGCACACGCACGCGTGAGAAGCCATAGCATGGATCCCCGGCTCAAGGCCGAGGATGACGGAGTGTGGGGGATCGTCCATGCCAAACTCCAACTTCGCCGCACCCGCAAGCTGTTGGAATTGCTCCAGCATCTCGCCTCCTCCCCGTCGCGTCGCCCCAATCTCCGTCATGCTCGGGCTCGACCCGAGCATCCATTCCGAAGCCCTCTGCTTTGCAAAATATTCTTCAGTCGGATGTCCTCGCCTTCCCGCTGCGAATGCGGACACCCCATGGATCCTTTGCATCAAAAAAGAGAGGCCGGGCTTTCGCCCGGCCTCTCCCTGTATCCCTCTATGACGCCTCAGTTCGTAGCGCTGAGATCAACCGGGAAGAACAGCGTCTCGCCGGAGGAGTCGCTGACGCCGTCGTTGTCGGTGACGGCATAGGGTTTGCCCGATGCATCGAAGGTGAAGCCTTCGAGCTTGTCGAGCACGTAGCCGTTGGTCGCGCTCTTGAGTTCGCCGAGGAAATCGTGGGCTTCGGTCTTCTTGACGACGGGCAGTTCGCCGCCGAGCTTGGCGGGCTTCAGCTCCGAGATCGCCACCTTATAGAGCTTCTTCAGCTTGGCGGCATCGCCGACGAGGTTGTCGCGCTCGATGATGTAGACACTGTCGCCCTGAGCCGAAATTTCCGACAGGCCGACCCAGCCGCTTTCTGTCTTGTCGAGCGGATAGCGCACCGCGCCCCACTCCTTCTTCTTCGGATTGTAGGAGACGAGCTTGACGAAGCCCTTCTCGTCGTCGCCCCACTCGCGCTGGACCGCCATCCAGAGCGTGGCATCGTCGCCGGTGCCGATCATGGTCACACCTTCGAAACCGAAGCGGATTTCGTTGGCGGCGAGTTCCTTCGGCAGGGCGATCTCGGCCTTGATGTCGCCCTTCGCGTTGACGTTGTAGAGGGCGTGCGGGACGAGACGCTCGCTATAGCCTTCCGAGGCGAGCCAGAAGGAGCCGTCGGCGGCAACCGCGATGCCTTCGATGTCGAGCTTCTGGGCCGGGGCGCCGTCGCGCTTGACGACGAGAGCGTCGGTGATGACCGCCGGCTTCTTGCTGGCATCGATCGTGTAGATCGTCGGCTGCGAGCCGAGAACGCTGTCGCTGACGGCATAGAGCATGCCTGGCTTGCCGGGAACGGCGGCCAAACCCGAAAGGGCTGCGAAACCGATCGGATTGCCGTCCTTGTCGGCGGAGACGATCTTCGGATAGGCTTTCTCGCCTTCCGAGCGCTCGTAGATCATCACATGCGAGCGCGCGCCGCCATCCTTGCCGAGGTCGAGCTCGTTGGCAGTGGCAAAGAGATTGCGCTGGGGGATAGCGACCCCACCCTCCGGCGAAATGCCGGACGGCAGCAGCTGGATGAGTTCGGGGTCGGCGCCGGTATCCTTATAGACGCCGACGACCGAGGCGCGCTCGGCGAGCAGGAAGAAATATTGGTCGTCGCCGAACTTGGCAGCCTCGAGGCCTTCCGGCTCGACGCCCTTCGATCCCGAACGGCTTTCCGGATAGTGGCCGATATGGGCGACGGCGCGTTCGAAGGATGCGCCCGATTCGTAGAGAAGCTTGCCCGTCTTGTCGAAGATGGTGAAACCGCGCGAGCCGCCCTGGTAATCGCCTTCATTGGCGACGACGAGGCGGTTGTCGTCCAGCCACTTCACGGCGTCCGGCTCGCGCAGCACGCCCTTGGATTCGCCGGTGAATTTCAGCGCGCCGTCGCGCTTGGTGTCGATGCCGGTAAGATCGACGCTGCCGGCGGAGAAATGCGTCTTCACCTCAGCCGTATTGGCATCGATGATGACGATCTCGTTGTTTTCCTGCAGCGTCAGGGCAATCTCGTTCAGCCCGTTGAAGGCGACGAATTCCGGCTCCGGATCCTCGGGGGCAACGCCGGCGAGACCGGTCAGCGTCACATGCTTGATGCTGCCGCAATCGACAGTGCCGTTCTTGACCTGGAAGACGACGAGGTCGCCGGCCGGCATCTGCGGGATCTTGCCGTGATTGACGTCTTCGTCGCGCTCGTTTTCGATCGCAATAGTGCCGAGCGTCTTGTCCTTGTTGAGGGCGATCGAATCCGGCTGGCCGCCGAGATCGCAGCTGTTTTCGATCTTCTTCGTCGCCACGTCGACGATGGCGAGACGGCCTGAGGGCTTCGCGTTGCTCTCGGAGGTGTTGACGGCGACGAGCGCCTTGCCGGCGCTCGCGGTGACCGATGTCGGCTCGCCGTCCATCATCAGCGCGCCCCCTGATTTCGGCGCCTTGGCATCGCTGATGTCGATGAAGCCGATCGCGCCGAGCGGGCTGTCGCTGTAGATCAGCGTCTTGCCGTCGTCGGTCGCGGTGATGATTTCGGCCGATGTCGGCGACAGCTTGTCCTTGTCATCAGGCAGGTTCTGAGCGACCGGGAAAGAGGCGATGCGGTTGAAGACCGGCTCGGCGGCGGCCGGAAAGGCAACGGATGCGAGAAGCACGGCAGCAAGCGCTGCCTGGCGCGATGAAATCGTCATGAAATCCCCCATGTGTCGAATAGTCGAAACATGGGTTTTCTGCGGGACTGCCATGACAGAGACATGACAGTCCGTGACATTTCACGCGGAGGCCGCTTGCCTTTCCCGGCGCATCTCGTTGCGCATGATGAAGAGCGATGCGGCGAGGATGAGTCCGGCTCCCAGCCAGAGATAACCGGCCGGCGCATAACCGAAGAACAGCCAGCCGGCGAGCACGTTGAGCGGCAGCTTCAGATCGTCGAACGGCTGCACATAGGCAGCGTCGGCGCTGGCATAGGCAAGGGTCAGCAGATATTGCGCCGCGACCGTCAGGAGGCCCGCCAGAAGGAAGAGAGCCAGCGTCGCACCCGTCGGCACGGCAAGGCCCGCCGCAAGCGCCAGCCCGCCGTTGATCGGCGTCAGCAGCACCAGCAGCCAGACGGTGATCGTCTCCGGCTTCTCGATGCCGGTCAGGCTCTTGGTGATAAGCGACGAGGCGCCCCAGAGCAGCGCCGAGAGCACCGGCAGCAATGCTGCCCAGGTGAAACTGTCGGACCATGGCTGCAGGATGATCATCGCGCCGGCAAAGCCGACAGCGGTTGCCGCCCAACGGGCGGCGCCGACGCGTTCGCCGAGGAACAGGAGGGCGCCGAGGATGATGAAGAAGGGTGAAGTCATGACGAGCGCAATCGCCTGCCAGATCGGCACCGAAGCAAGGCCGGAAACCCAGGCCGCGACGCCGAGCGCGGCAAAGACCACGCGCACGACATGCCGCCAGGGATAATCGGTGCGCATGGCCGAAAGGCCTGCCTTGCGCAGAAAGGGCAAGGAGAAAAGGAAGGCGAAGGCATATTGCCAGAAGGCCGCCGAGGCCGGGGGAAAGGCGAGCCTCATGGTCAGCCACTGGGTGACGACGTTGAGGAGCGAAAAGGCCACTCCTCCAAGCACCATGAAGCTTGCGCCGGCAAGGGCGCGGGATTGCGAGACTGCAAGGGAATTCTGATTCATGTCTTTTATCCAGAAGAGGGACCAACATAAACCAGGACGCATGAGGCGACGGCACGCTGACGCCGGCAGTCCCCTGCCCGCACGCGGCCATGCTCATTCTCTTTCATCCGGACTATACCGTCGGCTCCGGAATCGCACCGGATCTGCTGACCCTTCCCACGCGACAGCTTGGGAAGGCGCTCGCGGGCTCGGGCCGCAGCCCTTACCGCCGGTGGGGAGTTTCACCCCGCCCTGAGAACAGCTCCGTGGTAAATCAAAGTGCCGCGTGCGGCAAGCGGCCAGAACAAAAAGGGGCCCGGCAAAGCCGAACCCCTCTCAAAAACCCTGCACAGCCGGTCTCGTTTACGGCTGGCGGATAATCTTTAATCAGCCGTTGACGGCGTCCTTCAGGCCCTTGCCGGGCGTGAACTTCGGCACGTTGCGAGCCGGAATGTCGACTTCAGCGCCGGTGGACGGGTTGCGGCCCTTCGATGCTGCACGATGAGAAACGGTGAAGCTGCCGAACCCTGCGAGGCGGATGTCGCCCTTGTTCTTGAGTTCAGCCTGGACAACGTCGAAAACCGCGTCGACAGCGGAAGCCGCGTCAGACTTCGTCAGTCCTGCCTTTTCGGCCACTGCGGACACGAGTTCATTCTTGTTCATGTTTCCACCCCTTTCTAAATGGTATGAAACGACTCAAATGTAAGCTAGGCGCAGAATAGGTTTCATCAGGCCCGCCGGGAACCCAGAAGCCCTGCAAATCAAGGAAAAGCAAGCGTCTCCATGACGTTTTCACAAAAAAGGCTGGCGTTTCCGCCAGCCTTTTTGTGTCTTTTGCGCCAAATGGGCATAAATGTGGCAAGCACCACTCAATGCGCTATGGTTGCGCCCGTCTCATCAAGGCCTTCGACCGATGTGATCACAGGCGTTTCCACGGTGCCATCCCACTCGATCGGCTCGGGCCGGCGGATCAGCGCGTGCTTGATCACCTCGCCCATGCGGGAGACCGGGATGATCTCCATGTTGTTCTTCACGTTGTCAGGAATCTCCGCCAGATCCTTGGCGTTTTCCTCCGGAATCAGCACCTTCTTGATGCCGCCGCGAAGCGCTGCGAGCAGCTTTTCCTTGAGACCGCCGATCGGCAGCACACGGCCGCGAAGGGTGATTTCACCGGTCATGGCCACATGCTTGTTGACCGGGATGCCGGTCATGATCGAGACGATGGCGGTCGCCATGGCGACACCGGCCGAGGGGCCATCCTTCGGCGTGGCGCCTTCCGGCACGTGCACGTGGATGTCGTTCTTTTCGAACATCGGCGGTTCGATGCCGAAATCGACAGCGCGCGAGCGGACATAGGAGGCCGCTGCCGAGATCGATTCCTTCATGACTTCCTTCAGATTGCCGGTGACCGTCATGCGGCCCTTGCCCGGCATCATCACGCCTTCGATGGTCAGCAGCTCGCCGCCGACTTCCGTCCAGGCAAGACCGGTCACGACGCCGACCTGATCCTCGCCCTCGGCTTCGCCATGGCGGAAGCGCGGGACGCCCAGATAGTCGGCGATGTTGGCAGCCGTCACATGAACGGACTTCGTCTTGCCCTTGATGATCTCGGTCACCGCCTTGCGGGCGAGTTTCATCAATTCGCGTTCGAAGTTGCGGACGCCGGCTTCACGGGTGTACTGCTGGCTGATCGCCATCAGGGCGTCGTCGCTGACCGAGAATTCTTCCGGCTGCAACGCATGTTCCTTGATAGCCTTCGGCAGCAGGTGCCGCTTGGCGATTTCGCGCTTTTCATCCTCGGTGTAGCCGGCGATACGGATGATTTCCATGCGGTCCATCAGGGGCGCTGGAATGTTCAGCGTATTCGCCGTCGTGATGAACATCACATCCGACAGGTCGTATTCGACTTCCAGATAGTGGTCCATGAAGGTCATGTTCTGGGCCGGATCGAGCACTTCGAGCAGGGCCGACGACGGATCGCCGCGATAGTCCTGGCCGAGCTTGTCGATCTCGTCGAGCAGAAAGAGCGGGTTGGATTTCTTCGCCTTCTTCATCGACTGGATGACCTTGCCGGGCATCGAGCCGATATAGGTGCGGCGGTGACCGCGGATTTCGGCTTCGTCGCGAACGCCGCCAAGCGCCATGCGGACATACTCACGGCCGGTCGCCTTGGCGATCGACTGGGCGAGCGAGGTCTTGCCGACACCCGGAGGACCGACGAGGCAGAGGATCGGGCCCTTGATCTTGGTAGCACGGGCCTGCACGGCCAGATATTCGACGATGCGCTCCTTGACCTTGTCGAGACCGAAGTGATCGGCTTCGAGGATCTTCTCGGCATTGTTGAGATCGGCCTTGATCTTCGACTTCTTGCCCCAGGGGATGCCGAGCAGCCAGTCCAGATAGTTGCGCACGACGGTGGCTTCCGCCGACATCGGGCTCATCTGGCGCAGCTTCTTCAGCTCCGCATCGGCCTTTTCACGGGCCTCCTTGGACAGCTTGGTCTTGGAAATGCGCTCTTCCAGTTCGCTCATCTCGTCGCGGCCTTCCTCGCCGTCGCCGAGTTCCTTCTGGATCGCCTTCATCTGTTCATTCAGGTAGTATTCGCGCTGGGTCTTCTCCATCTGGCGCTTGACGCGCGAGCGGATGCGCTTTTCGACCTGCAGCACCGAGATCTCGCCTTCCATGAAGCCGAGGGCCTTTTCCAGGCGGGCCTTGACGCTGGTCGTCTCCAGCATCTCCTGCTTCTCGGTGATCTTGATCGACAGGTGCGAGGCGACCGTATCGGCGAGCTTGGAATAGTCGTCGATCTGGCTGGCGGCGCCGACCACTTCGGGCGAAATCTTCTTGTTGAGCTTCACATAGCTTTCGAATTCGGAAACGACCGAGCGCGACAATGCTTCCAGCTCTACCGGATCGTCATGCGGCTCCTCGAGCACATGGCCGAGCGCCTCATAGAAATCCTCGCGGCTGGTATAGGTGTCGATCTCGGCGCGGGCGCGGCCTTCGACCAGAACCTTGACGGTGCCGTCGGGCAGCTTGAGCAGCTGCAGCACATTGGCGACCGTGCCCACATTGTGAATTGCCGAAGGGTCCGGATCGTCGTCGCTGGCGTTGATCTGCGTCACCAGCATGATCTGCTTGTCGGAACCCATGACCTCTTCGAGCGCACGGATCGATTTTTCGCGTCCGACGAACAGCGGCACGATCATATGCGGGAACACCACGATGTCGCGCAAAGGCAAAACAGGGTAGGCAGTGCTGCTCGCTACAGACGTTTTCTTCGTCATTTTTTTGTCCTTTCCATCGTCCCGTTACCGGGCTCTCTGCACGGCCGCTTGGGACCGGCCGGCTCTCACTTGGCTCTACAAGTGGAGGTTCTGACTACGCTTTTCAAGCCACGCTAACGCCCGCGTTCCCCGGATGTGACAGCCTTGTTACAACGGAACGCCAACACTATGAAGCGCCTAGCTGGACCGGCGCTTACCATTTCCGGCCAGGCTAAATACAACGCCAGCAACAGGCTTACGAGATCATCCCATCATTGCCAAGCATTACCCCTGCGCAACATCGGCACAGGCAATTCCGGTCCCACCGGCAAATACTAACAGCGCCTCGGATGATTTTTCAAATAGAAAGGGGCCTGCTGATGGCAAGCCCCCAAAATAATGGTGCGAAAGCGCAAGGTCACGCCGAAGCGTTGGCCTTTTCTTCCTGACGGTCGGCATAGATATAAAGCGGACGGGCCGAACCGCGCACCACTTCCTCCGAGATGACGACCTCGCGCACACCTTCCAGCGTCGGCAGTTCGAACATCGTGTCGAGCAGGATCTTCTCCATGATCGAGCGGAGGCCGCGAGCGCCGGTCTTGCGCACGATCGCCTTGCGGGCGATTTCGCGCAGGGCGTCTTCGTGGAAGGTCAGTTCGACGTCTTCCATCTCGAACAGGCGCTGGTACTGCTTGATCAGCGCGTTCTTCGGCTCGGACAGGATCTGGATCAGCGCATCCTCGTCGAGATCCTCGAGCGTCGCCAGAACCGGCAGACGGCCGATGAATTCGGGGATGAGGCCGAACTTGACCAGGTCTTCCGGCTCGAGTTCGCGCAGGACTTCGCCGACGCGGCGGTCGTCCTGGGCCTTGACGGTCGCGCCAAAGCCGATCGAGGTCTTCTCTCCGCGGGCGGAGATGATCTTGTCGAGGCCGGCGAAGGCGCCGCCGCAGATGAACAGGATGTTCGTCGTGTCGACCTGCAGGAATTCCTGCTGCGGGTGCTTGCGGCCGCCCTGCGGCGGAACGGAAGCGACCGTGCCTTCCATGATCTTCAGGAGCGCCTGCTGCACGCCCTCGCCCGAGACGTCACGGGTGATCGACGGATTGTCGGACTTGCGCGAAATCTTGTCGACTTCGTCGATGTAGACGATGCCGCGCTGGGCACGCTCGACATTGTAGTCGGCCGACTGCAGGAGCTTCAGGATGATGTTTTCGACGTCTTCGCCGACATAACCGGCTTCGGTCAGCGTCGTCGCATCGGCCATGGTGAAGGGAACGTCGATGATGCGGGCGAGCGTCTGGGCAAGATAGGTCTTGCCGCAGCCGGTCGGGCCGACGAGCATGATGTTCGACTTCGCCAGTTCGACTTCGCCATTCTTGGAGGCGTGCGCCAGGCGCTTGTAATGATTGTGCACGGCGACCGACAGGATCTTCTTCGCCTGCCGCTGGCCGATGACGTATTCGTCGAGGACCTTGATGATGTCCTGGGGCGTCGGAACGCCGTCGCGGGACTTGACCATCGAGGACTTGTTTTCCTCGCGGATGATGTCCATGCACAATTCGACGCATTCATCGCAGATGAAGACGGTCGGTCCGGCAATCAGTTTCCGGACTTCGTGCTGGCTCTTTCCGCAGAACGAACAATAGAGGGTGTTCTTGGAGTCGCCGCCGTTGCTGCCGCTGACCTTGCTCATATCATTTTCCTTCCAGCACGCCGCATTTCAAGGCGAAATCGCGGTCCACTCTATCAGCTCCTGGCGGCACTCCGTTTCCGGAGCCTTTGCCGAGAAGGGCTTCAGGGGCTACGAACCGGTTCCAGTCAACCATGTCCAGGTTCCGGCGGCAACGAATCCCCTTCGAATGCCAAATGCTATGTCACAAAAATTCAACATAGCATTAATAGTTACTATTAGTGTCTTCACCGCCGGATGAAAGCCCTTGTTCGATCACAAATGAGATAGAACTGTGGCGGCAAAAACACCATCCCAATTAATTACTAGGCCTGCTCGCCTTCCATCTCGAGGCGCGACGTCAGTACCTTGTCGATCACGCCCCAGCCCTGGGCCTCGTCCGCATCCATGAAATGGTCACGATCGAGGGTCTTTTCAACTTCCTCGTAGGTGCGGCCGGTGTGCTTGACGTAGACTTCGTTGAGGCGGCGCTTCATCTTGAGGATGTCGCGGGCGTGGCGCTCGATATCCGAGGCCTGGCCCTGGAAGCCGCCCGAGGGCTGGTGCACCATGATGCGGGAATTCGGCGTGGCGAAGCGCATGTCCTTGTGGCCGGCGGCCAGCAGCAGCGAGCCCATGGACGCGGCCTGGCCGATGCAAAGTGTCGAAACCGCCGGTTTGATGAACTGCATCGTATCGTAGATCGCCATGCCGGCGGTGACGACGCCACCGGGCGAATTGATGTAGAGGGCGATTTCCTTCTTCGGGTTTTCGGCCTCGAGGAAGAGCAGCTGGGCGCAGACGAGCGTCGCCATGTGATCCTCGACGGCGCCGGTCAGGAAGATGATGCGTTCCTTCAACAGGCGGGAATAGATGTCGTAGGAGCGTTCACCGCGGTTGGTCTGTTCCACGACCATCGGCACGAGGGCCATTGCGGTATCAACTGGGTTTCTCATGTGCGTCCTTTGTCAACGTCATGCCGGCGGCCGCCGGGAATCAAAGAAAATGCCATATCCCTACATAGAGTGTCCCGGCCCTCCTCTTCAAGACACGCATGAGGATAACGTTAAGAAGGCGGGGCACGGCGGCTTCAGCTCCTCTTTGATGCATGTCGTCATCCCGGAACCGCTGCACACTTCCGGGCGACATGCATCGAGCTTCGGCGCCGGCAGCCTCTTTCTCGTAAATGGCTGATGACCGCGAGCCCCCGGCGGCGTCTCCCCGGCTTTTCTCCATGACAGGATGAAGGAAAGCTTACTCCATCCGGCAGTGCTCACATACGTTTACCCAACGGAAAGCCTACCGCCAGATACCGGCCGAAAATCATGCCGCACCGCAACAGCATTAAGGAAGTGGCGAGCTTCCTCAGCAAGGATGCGGCCAACAGACAAGGTCGACGGGCAAGGGGTTTGCTGCCGTGTTCAATATCGCTACAGGTCTCGCCATCTGGTGTTCGGAGGCCATGACGCTCGCTCTGGTGCTTTTCGTAGCCTGGCGCCACAACGTCAAGAACGAAGCCTACCTCTATTGGGGCCTCGGCTTTCTTCTGACCGGCCTCGGCTTTGCGATGATCGCGCTTCGCGGCCAAGTCCCCAGCCTGGTGTCCGTCGAGATCGGCAATGCCATCGCGCTGCTCGGCCAGAGCGCCTGGGTGGCGGGTTTTCTCGCGCTCGACCGCAAGAAGATCGAATGGTGGGCACTGCTGCCGCCGGCAATCTGGCTGGCCGGGGTGTTCCTGCCCTGGGTCAACACCGATTATTCGAACCGCGTCGTGCTCTACAATCTCGCTTCGGCGACCGGCGCCACGGCCCTCGCCATGGCGGTCGCCGCCGGCGACATGCGCCGCGAGCGCACCCGCATCAAGCTGATGGGCGTGTTCGTCATGCAGGGCTGCCTGTGCTTCGGCTCGGCGCTGACGATGGCGGTAACGCTGCCCAGCGATATCGACGCGACCAATCTCGGCGGCGTCTCGGCGATGGCGAGCGCCTTCCTGCTCACCATCGCCTTCGCGCTTACCTGCCGGCTGGTCATGGAACGCTCCGAACGGCATCTGCGGGCAATGACACTGACCGATTCCCTGACCGGCGTGCTCAACCGCCGCGGCCTGCTCGGCTATTTCGAGGCCATCCAGGAAAGAGCCCACAGCGAACAGCAGCAGGTCGCAGTGATTCTATTCGATCTGGATCATTTCAAGCGCGTCAACGACCGCTTCGGCCACCAGTCCGGCGACGCGGTGCTCACCGCCTTCGCGCGCATGGCGCGGCAGTACATTCCAAACCACATCTTCGGCCGCATGGGCGGCGAGGAGTTCGCCGCCTTTGCCGCCGTCTCAGACCAGATGGAAGCCGAGGCGATCGCCGAAGCGATCCGCACCGAATTCTGCCGCCTTCCCGTCAGCACCGGCGAAGCGATCGTTCCGGTCACCGTCAGCATCGGCATTGCGCTCGCCGCCTCGCTCGAAGCCAATATCGACAAGCTGATTTCGGCCGCCGACCGGGCGCTCTATGCGGCCAAGGCCGCCGGCCGCAACTGCACGGTCACCTTCGGCGAAGCGGAAGCGGCGGTCCCGGCGCCGGCCACGCCGAGCCCGACAGCCGGCGAACTCGTGCCGACGGTCGATGATCAGGTCGAGGCGCTGCGACGCATGGGCACGCTGTCGCGGGCCGGCTAAAGCGCGTCGCATCAAATTTGATTCATGCGACACGCTTTAGCTCTTTGTTTTTATGCATGTCGTTGTCCCGGAACCGCTGCACTTCCGGGCGACATGCATTAGCCGCAGCGTGAAAATAGAATCAATCCCCAGGTTTAGCCAAAGATCTTAAAGTCGTCGGCGCCTCCGGCCGGGCATGTCTTGCTTCCGGCCGGCTCTCCTCATCCGCATCTTTTCGAGGCCCGGCAAATCCGCTAAGCCTCGGGGCATGACGATACCGCCCGTTCTCTCAATCGACCCTGCCCTGCGCCATGTTTCGCTGGACGCCCGCAACCCGGCCTTCTATGGCAATCCGAATGCCGTCTATAACGCGCTTCACGCCCATTGTCCGACCTTCTACTGGACCGAGCAGAAACAGTGGTTCTTCACCGGCTACGACCATGTGAACGGGCTGTTGCGCGACCGCCGCTTCGGCCGGCAGATCCTGCATATCGCCAGCCGCGAGGAGCTTGGCCTTGCCGAGCCGATGCCGCATCTTGAAAGTTTCGATCTGTCCGAACGGTATTCCCTGCTCGAACTCGAACCGCCGGAGCACACGCGGCTGCGCACGCTCGTCAACCGCGCCTTCGTCTCCCGCCATGTCGAGAAGATGAAGCCGGAGCTTGCCGAACTCGCCAACCGGCTGATCGACGGCTTCGCCGGCAAGCGCGAGGTCGAATTGCTCTCGGCCTTTGCCGATATCATCCCGGTGACGATGATCGCCCGCATGATCGGCATTCCCGAGGAGATGGGGCCGCAGCTGCTCGCCTGGTCGCACGCCTATGTCCGCATGTACATGTTCGGCCGCACGCGCGCCCAGGAAGACGAGGCCGAACGGGCGGCGAAGGAATTTTCCGACTATGTCAGGACCGTCATCGCCGAGCGCCGCGCCGAGCCGCGCGACGACCTGCTCACCCACATGATCCATACTGAGCACAAGGGCCAGTATCTCACCGACGAGGAGCTGATCTCGACGACGATCGTGCTGCTCAACGCCGGCCATGAGGCGACCGTGCACCAGATCGGCAATTCCGTGCGCACGATCCTCGACAGCGGCTCGGATCCGGCGACGCTCTTCCGCGACGAGGCGACGACGGAGCGCACCGTCGAGGAGACGCTACGCATCTGCGCGCCCGTTCACATCTTCCAGCGCTGGGCGCTCGAGCCCGCCGAAATCGACGGCGTCTCGTTCAAGCGCGGCGACAAGGTCAGCCTCATCCTCGCCGCCGCCAATCTCGACCCGGCGAAATTCAGCGATCCGCTGAGCTTCCGACCCGACCGCGGCGAAGCGCCCAACCTCTCCTTCGGCGCCGGAATCCATTTCTGCATCGGCGCGCCGCTGGCGCGGCTAGAACTCAACGTCGTGCTGCCGATCCTGTTCGAGCGGCTTGCCGGCCTTCGGCTGGCGAAGACACCCGTGGTCAAGGACGTTTACCATTTCCACGGACTGGAGCGGCTGGATTTGCACTGGTGATCCCGAGGCTTGATCCTCGGCGGCTGGAGGATCCGAGCGGCGTGCCGGCTGAATCCAACGCGCTAAACACTCTTGCAAGACATGTTTAGGCGGCGGCCTCTTCCTGCAGCTTGCCGGTGATGTCGCGGGCCGACATGGGTTTTCCCATCAGATAGCCTTGAAGCTGATCACAGCCGGCGTCCCGCAGGATCGCCGCCTGGCGCGAATTCTCGATGCCTTCAGCGGTGACGGGGATTTGCAGGGCAGTCGCCAGAGAGATGGTCGCCCGAAGAACATCGGCGCCCTTTGCGCCTTCGTCGAGCGCCGAGACCAGCGAGCGGTCGATCTTCATGCGATCGAAGCCGAATTGCCGCAATGCGCCGATGCTGGCGTAGCCGCAGCCGAAGTCGTCGAGCGCGAACTTGATGCCGACGCGCTTGAGCTGATCGATCGAGCGCCGGGCCTGATCCGGATTTGTCATCAGGACGCCTTCGGTGATCTCCAATGTCAGGCGCTTTGGGTCGAAATCGAGCTCCTGCAGGATCGAGATCACTTCGGCAGCAAATTCCGGATTGCACAGCTGGACCGGCGAGACATTCACCGACAATGCCAGATCGGGCCAGGTCTTGGCATGCGCGACCGATGTTCTGAGCATGTGAACGCCGAGCGCGTCGATGAGACCGCATCTTTCGGCAAGGGGGATGAAGACCTCCGGACTGACGTTGCCCGCGGCGGTTCGCCAACGCGCCAGGGCTTCAAGACCGGTCACCGCGCCGGTCGAGGCGGAGACGAGAGGCTGGAAGACAGCTTCGATGGCGCCGGAGCCGATGGCGCTCTTCAGCAGAGCCTCCAGCTCGGCGACCCGCTGGCGCTCCTGGTCCAGTTCGGGGTCGTATTCGATCGCCTGGCCTCTGCCATTTGCCTTGGCGCGATAAAGCGCCATGTCCGCTCTGCGCAGAAGCTCCAAGGGCTCGATGTCACCGTCGCGGGCGGCAGCTCCGATGCTGGCTCCGACTTCGATTGTCCGTCCGCCGATTTTGAAGGGCTCGGCAAACAGCGCCAGAATAGCCCTTTCCATATCGTCGCATGTGGCAGGGCCTACGTGCACAAGCGCGAATTCGTCGCCCCCCAGCCGGGCCGCCGCGACGACTTCGGGATGGCAGGCCGTCAGCGCGTTCGAAACCAGCCGGATCAGATCATCCCCAACGGCATGCCCCCAGGCATCGTTGACGGCCTTGAAGCCATCAAGGTCGACCAGATAGAGCCGGGGCGGCGAAGCGGCTGTATCATCCAGCTCTTCGAGCAGGCTGAGAAGCCCCTGTCTGTTCAACAGCCCGCTCAGACTATCGTGGCCGGCTTCGTAAAGCGCGGCCTGCGCCAGTTGACGCAGGCGCCGCGCCTCTGACGCGCCGACCATCAAAACAGCGACGAGGAACAGCGCAAGAATGACAATGGCGGCTGCGATATAGGGCGTCACCTGATGAAACACGGTGCTTCCCGGTGCTTTGCTCGGCCAGACGAGGTAGCCGATGACCGCGCCCTTCATGTCGGTGATCGGTGTGTTCAGGAAATCCGGCTTGGGTGTCGCCTCGAGCCGCAGGCCCTCGAGTTCATGTTCGTTCGACAGCGTGTCCAGCACTTCCGGGGTGAATTCCTTGTAAAAGCTCAGCGTGCTGAATTCCGTCGTGTCGGCGGCGTCGTCGAAAGGTTGGATCGCCTGCGATGCGAGCAGCGCGATGCCGTTTTCGGTCTTGACGAAATTCACCAAAGGCGCGCGCGCCGGATCGGCCGCCACTTTGACCTGCCGATAGAAGGCTTCGCCGAAGAAAACGCCCGGCTGGAAGGGTTTGCCCTTGGCATAGGCGGAAACGATCGAAGTCCGATCCGGGCCGATCACGATGGCGCCGTCATAGAGCGCGTAATCCTCGCTGGTCTTTCCCCAGTTCTCATAGGCCCAATCGGCGCCGCCCGGAGCCGGGACCGCACGATAGGCATCGTCCCAAATAGCATTATCCGTCGTTGTCGCGCCGAGACGGGCGACAAAGGCGGCGATTGCGGCGCGAGCGGCGCGACTGGCCCGGGCATCATCGATTTCGTTGGCCGAGCGGGTCATGGTGGTGACGACATGCGCCATGAGGCCGGTCAACAGGAGCGCTACAACAAGGAAACAGATCGTTGTCGCGATGATGGAAGAGGTTTGGGTGCGAACGTGCCTACATGCAAGAGTCGACGACATGCAAATTCCGGGAGTGATCGATTGCAAGACCATGTCTGTGAGACAGCAGGAGACATCATGTCCGCAATGCGCTGCAGACATGGTTTAGCATTTGACGATGTAGACACGATTAATGAGATTGATCAAAAGCGTTCTATCTTGGAAAATGGCACGCTTTCACTCTTGTCTTTATGCATGTCGTTATCTCGGAACCGCTGCACGCTTCCACGCGACAAGCATCAAAGCCTGATCACATAATCCTTGCGAGTCGTTTCAACGACTTCCCACGTTCCCTTGAAGCCGGGTCTCAAGATCATCCGGTCACCCGCTTTCAGATGGATCGGCTCACCGCCGTCCTCGGTCACGATTGAATGGCCGGACAGCAGGCTGAAATATTCCCATTCCTCGTAAACGATCCGCCACTTGCCGGGCGTCGCCTCCCAGATGCCACAATAGAGGCCGCCTTCGGCCTCCTCCAGATTCCAGGTGCGGAATTGCGGATCGCCGGAGATGATCCGGCCAGGCTCCGGGGCGCCGAACTCCGGTTCGACGCCATCGATGCTGAAGGGGATGAAATTGGTCATGGTCATCCTGAATCTCTTCGATTTCAGCGTTCTTCGCAGCATACGTTTGTATGAGGCACCGTGTCTTCGTCCGCATTATCAAACTTGAAGCTGAGAACGTTCGTCATGCACCACGCATAGAACCAACAAGCGCTCGTGGTCAATTTCACATCATCAGCTTTTCGCTTGGATTTGGCGTTCACCATTCAGGGCCGAACGGGCCGCTGATGCTATAACAAACCTGTTCATCACTGCGATGGTCGACCTGCAAGGTGTCTGGGGCGATCACGTCCAGGGGACCTCGTATGGGTCAACGGTGCGCCATAGTGATGCCATAGAGTTGGGACCAATACGGCTTGTATAACAGGCGGATGGCGAAAAATGAGATTGCTGGCTCTTCTTGCTGTGGCCGTTTTGCTAACGGTGGTTCAAGCCAAAGCCCAAGTTTATGAACCGTATGATGGATACGACGAATACGGAGGCTACTATGATGACCCCTACAGCCCGTATCCACCTCCTCCCTATTACGACCCCGCCCCCCGCTATCAGGAACCCCTGTATGATCGCAGGGGACCCTCGACGCGAAGCGCTAGAGGAAACATCGTGATCGCCACGCGCGAACACACACTTATTTACACGACAGCAAGCGGAGAGCAGTTCGTTTACCCCATAGCCGTCGGTCGCGAAGGCAAGCAATGGTACGGATCAACCCGGGTGGTATCCAAGCGAATGCATCCCGAGTGGCGGCCAACAGCGAGCATGCGTCAGAAGAATCCGAGGCTTCCAGCGGTCGTGAAGCCGGGCCCCAACAATCCGCTGGGGACCCGAGCGATATACCTTGCCGATGGGCTGCTGCGCATCCACGGTACCAACGACCCGTCCTCCATCGGAACCAATGCGTCGAGTGGTTGTTTTCGAATGTACCTCGAGGACGTCGAGGAGCTTTACGATATGGTCCAGCCGGGAACCCGAGTGATTGTCCAACGTTAACCGGATCGGGTGAAGCCCCGAGCCGATCCCCTCGCCAGCTTTACCTCCCGGCTGAGCTGATTCAGATCTTCGAGAGCGCCTGCTCGAGATCGGCGATGATGTCCTTGACGTCCTCGATGCCGATCGAAAGGCGCACCACGTCGGGGCCGGCCCCGGCGGCGGTCTTCTGTTCGTCGCTCAACTGCCGGTGCGTCGTCGAGGCAGGATGGATGACGAGCGAGCGGGTGTCGCCGATATTGGCAAGATGGGAGAAGAGCTCAAGGCCCTCGACCAGCGTCTTGCCCGCCTCATAACCGCCCTTGACGCCGAAGGTGAAGACGGAGCCGGCGCCCTTCGGCGAATAGCGCTGCTGCAGGGCGTAGTTCGGGTCGTCTTCGAGGCCGGCATAATTCACCCAGGCAATCTTGCTGTGCGCCTTCAGCCACCTGGCCACCGCGATCGCATTGTCGCTGTGGCGCTGCATCCTCAGCGGCAGCGTTTCGATGCCGGTCAGGATCAGAAAGGCGTTGAAGGGCGAGATCGCGGGCCCGAGGTCGCGCAGGCCGAGAACGCGGGCGGCGATCGCAAAGGCGAAATTGCCGAAGGTCGCGTGCAGGACAATGCCGTTATATTCCGGCCGCGGGCTCGACAGCATCGGGTAGTTTCCGGATTTCGACCAGTCGAAGGTGCCACCGTCAACGATGAGGCCACCCATGGAATTGCCGTGGCCGCCGAGAAACTTGGTCAGCGAATGCACGACGATATCGGCGCCGTGCTCGATCGGACGGATGAGATAGGGTGTTGCCATCGTATTGTCGACGATGAGCGGCAGGCCGTGGCGATGCGCCACGTCGGCGATCGCGGCGATATCGACGAAGGTGCCGCCGGGATTGGCGAGGCTCTCGATGAAGATGCCGCGCGTCTTTTCGTCGATCTGACTTTCGAAGCTTGCCGGATCGGCGCAATCGGCCCAGCGCACCTGCCAGCCGAAATTCTCGAAGGCATGGCCGAATTGGTTGATCGAGCCGCCGTAGAGCTGGCGGGCGGCGATGAAATTCTCGCCGGGGCGCATGATGGTGTGGAAGACGATCATCTGTGCGGCATGGCCGGAGGCGACGGCAAGGGCCGCCGTGCCACCCTCGAGCGCTGCTACGCGCTCCTCCAGCACGGCCTGCGTCGGGTTCATGATGCGGGTGTAGATATTGCCAAAAGCCTGCAGGCCGAAGAGCGCGGCGGCATGATCGGAATCGTTGAAGACGTAGGCGGTCGTCTGGTAGATCGGCGTCACCCGCGCGCCGGTCGCCGGGTCGGGCTGCGCACCGGCATGGATCGCCAACGTGTTGAATCCCGGATCATTCTTGGCCATGTCGTCCTCCCGTTGTTGCTGACGGCCGGGATCATAGCCTCTCCCGGACGAAAGTTAATCGTGATCCGTTTCAAGCCGCGGGCGTTCGGTGGAAAATCCGTCTCTGCAGCGCGCAGCTCAAGCAATGAGATCAGGCAATGAGATCAGGCAATGAGCCGGGGATACTCGATCGCCGGACAGCGGTTCATCACCACCTTGATGCCGGCGGCCTCCGCCTTTGCCGCAGCCGCATCGTCGCGGACGCCGAGCTGCGCCCAGATGATCTTCGGCAAAGGCTTCAGCGCTAAGGCCTCCTCGACGACGCCGTCCAGATATTCGGCAGCGCGAAAGACGTCGACCATGTCGATCGGCACCGGAATGTCGGCGAGCCGGGCAAAGACGGTGCGGCCGTGGATCTGTTTACCCGCCTGCCCCGGGTTGACCGGAATGACCTCATAGCCGCGCGACAGCAGATAGCCCATGACGCCGTTGCTCGGCCGCGCCGGATTGGGCGAAGCGCCGGTCAGGGCGATGGTCTTCACCGAATGCAGGATTTGGGCGAGGAAATCATCCGTGTAGCTGTCGTGATTCATGTCCGCTTCTCCACTTGCGAAAGTCTTTCG
Source organism: Rhizobium croatiense (assembly GCF_019793465.1). Taxonomy (GTDB): domain Bacteria; phylum Pseudomonadota; class Alphaproteobacteria; order Rhizobiales; family Rhizobiaceae; genus Rhizobium; species Rhizobium croatiense. The sequence goes on from NZ_JAILYJ010000002.1 coordinate 145,462, forward strand.
CCACGGCGCGCGTAATTTTGCGTTTGCGTGAAACCAGTTGCGCGCCTTTCCCGTATATATGAATTGGACACTCTCTGAGGATGATTCGATGAAAAAAATCGCTCTTGCCCTCATGCTCGTGCTCGCCGCATCGCCGGCGCTGGCAATCTCGCGCTACAATCCGCTCACCATGAGCTGCGACAGCGTGCGCGCCGCCATCCACAATCAGGGCGCCGTCATTTTCCGCTATCGGTCACCCCGCGGTCTGCCCCTCTATGATCGCTACGTCCGCAACAGCAATTATTGCGACGCGACCGACTATGCGGAGTGGACGCACATTCCCTCGAAAGACAACCCCCGGTGTCCCGTTCTGAACTGCGAGAACATAGACAACCTTGACGGGATGCTGTTCGTTCCGCATTATCAGCTCTGAGGATTTTGCTGCCGTGACTGTCGTAACGACCTACGCCCTTCGCGTTTGGGAGTGTCCGCCGCCTCAATCCCGCGATGCGATTTTCCTGAGAATATGCAATCACCAGCTTTATTTTTCGCGTATGTCAAAGTTATAGAATAATATCTGTATTTCAGTAACATAGAAAAATCCACGCCGAAATTCCTCCCAGCGCTTTCTTCTTTCGTTCCTTGTAAAATCACCCTATGTTCTGGTGTCCATTAGCAGCATCTCATAGTTGAGAAGATCGTCTGGATTGAACGCATATCGAGCGCACGTCAAAATTGCCGGCTGCACCCGCCATTGTTGGGATATTGGAAGGGTGATATTGCAGACAGGAAGACATCCGCGACCGCGCAACGCATTTTCGTGCAAATCGCAGTTGTCTTACCAGAAGTTTGCCCCGTCGGGGCGAAGCGCTTGTCTTTCCCCCGGAGTCCAGGATTTATCCTTGCCCCTCGACGTCATCCTGCTCGTTCTGTTCGGTGCATTGCTGCATGCGACATGGAACGCCATCGTCAAAGCGGGGAGCGATAAATCCCTTGATGCGGCGCTGATTTCGGCCGGCGGCGCCGTATCGGCCTTGCCGTTTCTGGCATTTCTGCCATTGCCGCAAAGTGCGGCCTGGCCATTTATCGGCGCGTCGGCCATCCTGCAGTTCGCCTATTTCCAGCTGGTTGCCGCCGCCTACCGGGCCGGCGATATCGGCCTGGTCTATCCGCTGATGCGTGGTTGCGCGCCGTTGCTGATCGCCGCAACAAGCGGTGTCGTCCTCAGGGAAGACCTTTCCGGCGCCGCGCTCGCCGGCATCATGACGATCTCAGCCGGCGTCCTGACGCTCGCTCTGGAGGCGCGTCGCGGCAGCGGCCGCGCCGTCGTCCTCTCCATTGCCAATGCCTTCGTCATCGCCAGCTACACTTATGTCGACGGCATCGGCGCCCGCCTTTCAGGCAACGCGGTTTCCTATACGTTGTGGATGTCGCTGCTGCCGCCCATCCTGCTGTTTGCCTGGGCGGCGTCCCGGCGCGGCAGCCTGACGGTGGTGCGCCACGTTCGCCGCAACTGGTGGCGCGGCCTTATCGGCGGCGCGGGTTCGATTGCATCTTACGGACTGGCGCTCTGGGCGATGACGAAGGCTCCGGTCGCGACCGTTGCCGCGTTGCGGGAAACCGCGATCGTCTTCGCTCTGGTGATCTCGGTCGCCGTGTTCAAGGAAAAAGCCGGGATCTGGCGTTACCTCGCCGGCGTCGTCATCGCGGCCGGCGTGCTGGTTCTGAAGCTGGCGTGATCATTCGCCCTTCCATTCCGGCTTGCGCTTGCCGAGGAAGGCGCCGATGCCCTCCTGCGCATCCTGCGTCAGCATGGTCTCCACCATCACCTTGGCGGCATAGTCATAGGCTGCCTCCACCGGCAGTTCGAGCTGCCGATAAAATGCCTGCTTGCCGATTTTCAGGATCAATGGCGATTTGCCGGCGATCACGGCCGCATATTTGGAAACGACCTGCGCCAGATACTGCTTCGGCACGATGCGGTTGACGAGGCCGAAATCCTTGGCGGTCGAAGCGTCGATCGTCTCGCCGGTCAGCAGCATTTCCATCGCCTGTTTGCGATGGGCGGCACGGGTAACCGCCACCATCGGCGTCGAACAGAACAGGCCGATATTGACGCCCGGCGTGCAGAACGTCGACGTGTCCGTGCAGATCGCCAGATCACAGGAGACAACGAGCTGACAGCCGGCAGCCGTTGCAAGCCCGTCGACCTCGGCGATAACAGGTTTTGGCAGATGCGCGATCTTCAGCATCAGGTCGGCGCAGAGCCGGAAGCTTTTCTCGAAGAACGCAGCGCCCCGGTCTTCGTCGACGCGATGGGCCGTGAGTTCCTTGAGGTCATGGCCGGCGGAAAAGACGGAGCCGGTCGAGGCGATGACGACGACGCGCACATCCAAATCCCCCTCCGCCTTTTCGAGCTCGGCCATCAGCGCCTCGAGAAGCGCGATCGAAAGCGCATTTGCCGGCGGATCGTTGAGCACGAGCCGCAGCATGCCGTCGCGCAGCGAGCGGAGCAACAAACCGTCCACCCTGTCCGCGTCCTTTCGGAAGGATACGATTTCGGCCATGATGCTGCTCCCTGCGCTCGATTTCCACACACCTGTTCTGCCACAAGGCGCCGCCAATTTCGAGCAGGATCCGCCCTCCCCGCTGCGGCGTGGTCAAAACCAGAACCACGATTTCGATGTCTCGGCCGTCGCCTGCGCACGGGTCAGACCGATATCGCGGAGCTCATCATCGGTAAGGTCTGAAAGCTTGCGGCGGCTGCGTCGCTTTTCGAGCCGAGACTCGATAGCCGCCAGCAGCCGCCGGCCCCGGCGTGCCGTCTCGCGAAGTTTCAGACGAAGGGCGTTGCGCGGTGTCGCTAATAGCTCGCCGAATTCCAGGGTCATCTTTTGTCCTTTCTCAACGGAGAAAAGATGCGCTGGAAGACACTCCGAAAGAAGCTTATGGATATTATGATATGCATAAGGAATTCTTTGGATGCCGCTCAATCTCGATCAGCTCGAGACCTTCATCAATGTCGCCGATCTTGGAAGCTTTACGGCCGCCGCCGACAAGGAAGGCGTGACGCAACCGGCCGTCAGCCAGCAGATCAAAGGCCTCGAACAGCGGCTCGGCGTCAGACTGATCGAGCGCGTCGGGCGGCGGGCGCAACCGACGGCGGCCGGCCTCGACCTGCTTTCGCACGCGAGGCGTCTGCTGCAGGAAGCGGCCGCGGCGGAAGAAGCAATGATGCCCTACAGGGACGGCGCCAGCGGCCGGGTGCGCATCGGCAGCGGCGGCACGGCCTCGATCCATCTGCTGCCGCGCGCCATCGCCGCCGCCAGGCAGGCGATGCCCGGCCTCGAAATCACCGTCAATATCGGCAATGCCGATGATATTCTGCGCGATCTGGAGGCCAACAGCCTAGACATCGCCGTCGTGGCCTTGCCGGCATCGGGACGAAACTTCGAGATCGAACCGTTTTACGAGGAGGAATTGCTGGCTGTCGCGCCCGCAGGCAGCCTGCTGCCCGACGGCGGACCGGATGCCGCCTTCATGCGCGACAGGACGCTGCTGCTTTACGAGGGCGGCAATACCAGGCGGGCAATCGACGCGTGGCTCGCCGCCCCCGATGGCAGGACCCGTCCTGCGATGGAATTCGGCAGCGTCGAGGCGATCAAGGAGCTGGTGGCCGTCGGGCTCGGATGGTCGATCCTGCCGGGACTGGCGCTCAAGCGCGACCGTGCCGGCCTGGTGACAACGACGTCGCTGAAGCCGAAGCTCATGCGCCAGCTCGGTATGGTTCTGCGCCGGGACAAACATCTGACACGCGGCCTTCGCGAAATGATGAAATGCCTGCGCGAGTGCAAGGATTAACACCGCTTCGACCCCACAAGTCCGGACGCGACGGGGGAAAAACCTTCAATATGGCAAGCTTCTCGCCTCACCTAATTTGAGGCAACATAATACCACATTGCTAAATGGCTGTTTTTGCTTATGTTTCTTTTGAGATTGCCGGACGCGTCGATATTGACCCGATGACACATTCCCTTTATACACCGCGCCAGAACGCAGCCCTCCCGGCTGCTTTCTTTTTGGCATGCCTTGCGCCTGCCAATCCAAGCAACAAGAAACGCCCTTTCAAGCCCTCGGGCCAAGGGTCCCAAAAGAGAGTATTCACTATGGCTACCTTCTCCCAGAAGCCTGCAGAGGTGGAGAAGAAGTGGGTGATCATCGACGCCGAAGGGCTGGTCGTTGGCCGTCTCGCTTCCATCATCGCTATGCGCCTGCGCGGCAAGCACAAGGCAACCTTCACGCCCCACGTTGACGACGGCGACAACGTCATCGTCATCAATGCCGACAAGGTCGTTTTCACCGGCAAGAAGTATTCCGACAAGGTCTACTACTGGCACACCGGTTACGCCGGCGGCATCAAGGAACGCACTGCGCGCCAGATCATCGAAGGCCGCTTCCCGGAGCGCGTCCTCGAAAAGGCCGTCGAGCGCATGGTTCCGCGCGGCCCGCTCGGCCGTCGCCAGATGAAGAACCTGCGCGTCTACGCCGGCGCCAACCATCCCCATGAAGCCCAGCAGCCGGTCGCCCTCGACGTTGCCGCGCTCAACAAAAAGAACGTAAGGAGCGCCTGATCATGGCTGACCTCTCCTCCCTGAAGGATCTCGGCACGGCTTCCGAAGCTGCTGCTCCGGCCCACGTCCGCAAGGTCGATTCGCTCGGCCGCTCCTACGCGACCGGCAAGCGCAAGAACGCCGTCGCCCGCGTCTGGGTCAAGCCGGGCTCCGGCAAGATCATCGTCAACGGCAAGGAATTCGCGGAATATTTCGCCCGTCCGGTGCTGCAGATGATCCTGCGCCAGCCGATCGTCGCTGCTGCCCGTGACGGCCAGTTCGACATCGTCGCAACCGTTGCCGGCGGCGGTCTCTCCGGCCAGGCCGGTGCCGTTCGCCACGGCCTGTCCAAGGCGCTCACCTACTTCGAACCGGGCCTGCGCTCGGTGCTGAAGAAGGGCGGCTTCCTGACCCGCGACAGCCGCGTCGTCGAACGCAAGAAGTACGGCAAGGCAAAGGCCCGCCGCTCCTTCCAGTTCTCGAAGCGCTAATCGTTTCGAACAGATGGATTTTACGAAGGCCGGGGAAACCCGGCCTTTTTGCTGTGCAGTCGGCTCCTGAACGGGCGGATCGCTGCGGCGCTGCGCGCTCTTCAGGACCTGAAAGCATGCCGCGCAAAACCATGCAGCGCTTCTGCGGCAGCGGCATGCGTAAATAAAAGCAGAAGGACCGCGTCCGAAAGCCCGACGCGCTTCAGTCCTTTGTTTTATGAAGGTCGTTATCCCCGAAGCACTGCACACTTCCGGGCGACATGCATTAGTCAGAAGAGAGCGCTGCCATACCGTTCGGATCCGCCATGTGGTCGCGCCCGAGAGTGACCATGATTTCGTCGGTGACGGCGTCCGCGCCTACCGGGGTGAAATGCACCTTGTCGGAAATGAAGGTCTTGCCTTCCCGCGCCAGATCGCATCGGCCCGCCTCCATCCCGCAGAAAATCCTGGCCGGATCGACGCGCAGGACGTGCCTGTCCTTGGGGTCGTCGAGATAGGCATAGGAAGGCGCCGATTGCTGGAGAAATTCATCCTGAGCGATCGTGATCGTCGGCTCCGGCGTGCCCTTGTGCATCAGCTTCGCGACCTTGGCGGCGATCTCGGTTTCGCCGCGCGGATGAGGATAGATGATGACGACGCGGATGCCGGCCGATGTCAGCTCGCCGACGCTTTTGTCGAAAGCATCCCTCAACCGCTGCCCTACGTCTGATGTCGCGACTTCCTCGCCCCTGAACCTGTAGCGCGACTGCTCGAAAAAGATCTTCCAGGAGGCAGCGAGAAAGACCGTTTTCACCTTGCTCTTGACGAGATAGTCGATCGCCGCAGCGTTGAAGGCACCGCAGTCGCGCGCCTGGTGGGGGACCATCGAGACGTCGGCGACCGGCGCGCAGAAGCTGTGCGTGATCTGCTGCAGGCCGATATTCATGCCGTCCAGACGCTTGGCCAGCGCCGGCGTCAGCGACGACGCCAGGGAATCTCCAAGGATGGCGTATGTCTGTGCGTGGCTGCCGTTGAATACGCAGCCCTGGATCGGCATCGTCTCCCAGCCCGACGCGCCCTCGAGAAGGCAGGTCTTGCTCCAACCATTGTTCGCCATGAATTCCTTGATCGGCGCCGGCAGACGCCAGGGAATGCCGCGCGTATCGTGGCCGTAAATGCCGAAGGCGATAAAGGCGGCCAGCACCAAGGATACCGATGCGACCAGGCCGCGGGTCGACGGCAGCAATCGGCGCTCGCCCCTGCGGAACGGCTGCTCGACGAAACGCCATGAGACATAGGCAAGCACAAGCGAAAGCCAGGTAAGAACGCCCATCGCGGTCAAAGGGGGCGGATCGATGCTGCGGATCCGCGCAAAGGCAAAAAGCGGTTGGTGCCAGAGATAGGCGCTGTAGCTGATCTGCCCGACCATGATGAAGACGCGGGTTGAAAGCAGTGCCGCCACCCAGGTTCCCTGTCGCGCATAGAGCAGCACGAGCATCGCGCCGACCACGGGAACCAGGGCGAGCGTCGAGGGAATGGGCGAGGTTTCGTCGAAATAGAAGATGGAGAAGGCAATCATGCCGAAACCGAGGAACGACAGCGGATCGCTGCCGCGCTTTTGCCCCTTCAACTGGACGCTGCCGATCGATCCGGCCAGAAACTCCCAGGCCCGCGACGGCAGGAAATAGAAATTGGCCGAGGGAAAGACGCGCGACGCCCACTCGCTGTAGGCAAGGCTGGCAAGCGCGATCGCAACCAGGACCGCAAAGAGCCAGCTCGGCTTGCGCTTCCACATGAATATGACGAGCAGCGGAAAGAACATGTAATACTGTTCTTCGACGGCCAGGCTCCAGATGTGGAGCAGCGGCACCTCTGCGGCCTCCGGCGCAAAATAGCCGCTCTTGAACCAGAACAGGAAATTGGCGCCGGAGAGGCTGGTGGCAATCAGGCTGTCGGAGAAGGCGCGAAATTCCTCCTGCATGACCCAGAGCCAGGCGAAGGGCAGACAGCACAGGACGACGAGAAACAGGGCCGGCAGGATCCGGCGGGCGCGGCGCTCGTAGAATGCCGCCAGCGAGAAGGTGCCGTTGCGCATCTCTTCAAGGATGATCGAGGTGATCAGAAATCCGCTGATCACGAAGAAAACGTCGACGCCGATGAAGCCGCCGCTGAAGAAACTGAAGCCCGCATGAAATAGAATAACGGGCATCACTGCGGCCGCCCGCAGGCCGTCAATCTCTCGTCGGTAAATCACTTAAAATATTCCCGAAAAATCGTATTCTTACCGACTATGAGCACCGAATCTGCAACCCGGCATTGCATAGATAGGTCGGATTTTTTCTGCAAGTATGAATTTTAGAAAAAATTCGACTAAACCGCCGCTTTTATCAAGATCCTCAGAAGGAGGATAGCGCCTTGTTCCCAGGCCTCGGCGACGCCGTCATCCGAACGATTGCTTGAAATCCGTGCGCACCTCGCCTACCCCTTTCCTCGCGCGAACGGATCGGCCAAATCCTTCGCGCAGATCGGCCTCGACGCTCCGGCGTGGAATGGCGATCTGCAAGGCAGCGTCCGCATTGAACGCGACTATGGTTCTGCGACCGAAAAAAGGAGCATGACTTGGCGAACAAGACCATCGATCACGCCTTCACGGCGACCAGCCTCACCTCCGCCGCCAGCGACCCGACCTTTGCCGGCGCGCTGTCCTTCATGCGCCGCCGCTTCACCAAGGAACTCGCCGGCGTCGATGTCGCCGTCTGGGGCATTCCTTTCGACGCCGCCACGTCGAACCGGCCAGGCACGCGCTTCGGTCCTCAGGCAATCCGGCGCGCCTCGGCGATCTTCGACAATGATGCCCAATATCCCTTCAACCGCGAATTGTTCGCCGATATGGCCGTGATCGACTACGGCGATTGCCTGCTCGATTACGGCAATCACCAGGATACGCCCGGCGCCATCGAACGCCAGGCGAACGCGATCCTCGACAGTGGCGCTTTCCTGCTGACGCTCGGCGGTGATCATTACGTCACCTGGCCGCTGCTGAAAGCCCATGCGGCGAAACATGGGCCGCTGGCGCTCGTGCAGTTCGACGCGCATCAGGACACCTGGTTCGACGAAGAGCGGCGCATCGACCATGGCTCCTTCGTCGCACGGGCCACCCGCGAGGGCATCATCGACCCCGATCGCTCGATTCAGATCGGCATCCGCACCCATGCGCCGGAGGATTGCGGCATCAATATTCTCTATGGTCATCAGGTCGAGGATATGACTGCCGGCGATATCGCTTCGGCGATCATCTCCCACACGCGCGGCGCGCCGGCCTATCTCACCTTCGATATCGATTGCCTCGATCCGGCCTTTGCGCCCGGCACCGGCACGCCGGTCGCCGGCGGACCGTCGAGCGCCAAAATCCTCTCAGTGCTGCAGCGCCTGCATCAGCTCGATATCCGCGGCGCCGATATCGTCGAGGTTTCGCCGCCCTACGACCATGCCGATATCACCGCCATTGCCGGGGCAACGGTGGCGATGTATATGCTGGGGCTTCATGCGGAGCGACGCGCCATCGCCGTGTCACAAGGCTGACTTATTATCCCAAAATGAATCCGGAAACCTTCTGAACCCATTGAAAGCGCAGGTTAACATGGCACCGAAAATCTTCATCGACGGCGAACACGGCACAACGGGTCTGCAGATCCGCACGCGCATGGCCGGCCGCCGCGATGTCGAGCTTCTGTCCATACCGGAGGCCGAGCGGCGCAACGCCGCCCTGCGCGAGGACATGCTGAACAGCGCCGATATCGCCATTCTCTGCCTGCCCGACGAGGCATCGAAGGAAGCGGTTCAGATGGTCTCGGCCAACAACAATGTGCGCGTCATCGACACTTCGACCGCCTTCCGCGTCAATCCCGGCTGGGCCTATGGCTTTGCCGAAATGGACGGCGCGCAGGCCGACAAGATCAAAGCCGCGCGTTTCGTCGCCAACCCCGGCTGCTATCCGACTGGCGCAATCGGCCTGATCCGGCCGCTGCGTGCCGCCGGCATTCTGCCGGACGGGTATCCGGTGACGGTCAATGCGGTTTCCGGCTATACCGGTGGCGGCAAGCAGATGATCGCGCAGATGGAAAATCCGGATCACCCGGATGCGATCACCGCGCCGCATTTCCTCTACGGTCTGCCCCTCACCCACAAGCATGTGCCCGAAATGACCGTGCACGGGCTGCTCGACCGGGCACCGATTTTCTCGCCATCGGTCGGCAAGTTCGCGCAGGGCATGATCGTGCAGGTGCCGCTGCATCTCGACGATCTCGCCGAGGGCACGACGATGGAAAGCATCCACGCGGCTCTCGTCGCTCACTATGCCGGCCAGGACATCGTCACCGTCGTACCGCTCGCCGACAGCAAGGCGCTCCCCCGTGTCAACGCCGTCGAACTCGAAGGCAAGGACACGATGAAGCTCTTCGTCTTCGGCGCGCCGGGCGGTTCCCAGGTCAATCTGGTGGCGCTGCTCGACAATCTCGGCAAGGGCGCCTCGGGTGCTGCCGTGCAGAACATGGACCTGATGCTCGCTTCCTGACGTCATGACGCTGGATGGGCTTATCACGGACGGGCAGGCCTGGTTTGCCGCCGCCCTGCCCGATCACGGCATCTATGCCCTGATGGCCTTTGCCTTCATCGCCGGACTCGCCCGCGGCTTCTCCGGTTTCGGGGCAGCGCTGATCTTCATTCCGCTCGGTGGCGCCATCATCGGGCCAAAACTGGCCTCGCCGATCCTGCTCGTCATCGACGGCATTGCCACGCTCGGGATGATCCCAACTGCCTGGCGCAACGCCAACCGGCCCGAGGTCTTCGTCATGGCCGCGGGTGCGGCACTCGGCGTCCCGGCCGGCACCGCGATGCTGGCACTGCTCGATCCGACGCTGTTGCGATGGAGCATCACGATCATCGCCATCTCACTGCTCGCGCTTCTCGTCTCCGGATGGCGTTATCACGGCGCGCCTTCGGCACCGCTCAGCAGCGGCGTCGGCCTGATTGCCGGCCTCTTCAGCGGCGCCGCACAGCTCGGTGGCCCGCCTGTCGTCGCCTATTGGCTCGGCGGCAAGAGCGACTTCACGCGCGTCCGGGCCAATGTCGTGCTCTATTTCTCCATTTCCACCATCTTCAGCGCCATCAGCTATTATATCGGCGGACTGTTCGTCCCCGCCGTCTTTGCGCTGACTGCCGTCATCTTGCCGAGTTATGCGCTGGGGCTTTACGGCGGCTCGAAACTGTTCGGGCTGGCCGAGGAACGGACCTTCCGCATCGCCTGCTACGTGCTGATCGCCGCCGCTGCAATCATCGGCATGCCGCTGCTCGACGGCGTGCTGCGTTAAACGGCCAGCTTCAATCGCGCTCCGCAATTGCCGTGGTGTGCGGATATTCGCCGTAAAAGCCGCGCCAGTTGGCGACGGCGAAACCGAAGACCGCCAGGGCGCCGGCCTGATGCAGCAGGCCCCAGTGAAGCGGCACTTGCAGCAGCAGCGTGGCGATGCCGATCGCCGCCTGCAGCGTCACCAGAGAGAAAAGCACCACGGCGCGGCGGGCATGGGTTGTCCAGGGTGCGGCGCGCAGGGCAATGACCATGTTGATCAAGGTCAGCGCGAAGAGCGCATAGGCGCCGACGCGGTGGATGAACTGCACGGTCTTCGGGTTCTCGAAGGCGTTGATCCAGAAGGGCTGCTGGATCAAGAGATCCGAGGGGATGACGGCACCATCCATCAGCGGCCAGGTATTGTAGGAGAAACCGGCATCGAGCCCGGCCACCAGCGCGCCGAGATAGATCTGGAACAGCGCGAAGATGGCGATGACGGCGGCAAAACCGCGCGAACTGCGCGCCGGCGCCGGATCGTTGGAATGTCTGGAGAGACCGCGCATAATCCACATGCAGCCGGCAAAGATCAGGCAGGCCATGACGAGATGTGTCGCAAGCCGGTATTGGCTGACATCGGTGCGGACGGAAAGACCCGAGGACACCATCCACCAGCCGATAAAACCCTGCAGGCCGCCGAGCGCCAGAATGCCGACGAGCGGCCAGCGCAGGCGTCTTTCGATGCGCCCCGTCAGCCAGAAAAAGATAAGCGGCAGCGCGAAGATCACGCCGATGCCGCGGGCGATCAGCCGGTGGGCCCATTCCCACCAGAAAATGCCCTTGAACTCGTCGACCGTCATGGAGCTGTTCAATTGCTGAAATTCGGGAATGCGCTGGTAGAGGCGGAACTCCTCCTCCCATTCGGCAGCCGATAGTGGCGGAATGATGCCATGGATCGGCTTCCATTCGGTGATCGACAGGCCGGAATTGGTCAGCCGCGTGGCGCCGCCGACGAGCACGAGACAGAAGAGCGCTAAAAGCACGAAGCCGAGCCACAGCCGCAAGGCGCGGCGATTGTGGTTCTGCTTGCGCACTTCGCTCAGGATCGCCTGTTCCGTGGTGAGGTTCGCGACGGCCATGATGTCTCCTTCTATCCGGCAGTTGATTTGCCCCACCGGCTCATGCAAAACAAGCCCCGAACCTTTGCGGCATGCCGTCGCGCCGGTTCGCGCCACCCAGACAAGAGATCAAAATGCCCGTCCGCCTCCGCAAATTCATCGGCACGATCCTCATCATCGTGCTCGTGCTCGTCTACGCGCTGGTGGCGAACACGATCGCAGTGGCGACGCTCGGCAACGCGCCGTGGTGGGGGCACCTGCTCTATTTCCTGCTCACCGGCCTGCTTTGGATCTTGCCGGCGATGGTGATCATCAAATGGATGGCCGGACCGCGGCAGCAGTAAGCCATTAACGGCCGAATAACCGTGATCGGCGGAAAACCTCGCTGATAGCCGACGATTAAACCAAATATACGCCCTGTATAGCTAGCTTCCCGCTCAGCATTTTGACCGGAGAGTTCCCGTGCAGACGCAAAGGTTCGACGTCCATGAACAGCCGTCAGACGATGGCGCATCGGCCGAGACGGCGATTTCACGCCTACGCCAGGTGAGCATGAAACTTGCCATGGCCAAAATCGACCTCGAGGTTTTCGATGCGATGCAGCCGTTGGAAGATGATTGGCGGGCGCTGGAGGTCGACAATCTCCAGTCGCTCCATCAGAGCTACGATTGGTGCGCCGCCTGGGTAAACGCCTTTCGACGGCCGCTGGCGATCCTCAAAGGCACCTACGCCGGGGAGACTGCCTTCATCCTGCCGGTCGAGATCGTCAAGTCGCGTGGTCTTGCCGTCGCGAAATTCATCGCTGCCGATCACAGCAATATCAATACCGGTCTATTCTCGAGGAATTTCGCCGAAAGCGGCGGGAGCATCGACGCCGAAAAATTCGCTCGTCAGCTTCAGCAAGCGTTGAAGGGGCGGGCCGATCTGCTGTTACTGCAAAACATTCCGTTGGAATGGCGCGGACGGCAGACGCCGCTCACCGGGCTGCCGATGGTGCAAAACCAGAACCACGCCTATCAACTGCCGCTCCTTGCCGGTTTCGAGGAGACGCTGAAACAGATCAACGCCAAGAGCCGGCGTAAGAAATTCCGCGTTCAGTCGAGGCGTCTCGAGGCCGCCGGCGGCGCCGAATACGTCACCCCCGAAACATCGGAAGAACAGCATCGCCTGCTCGATATCTTCTTCCGTCTGAAAAGTACCCGCTTTTCCAGCCTTGGCCTGCCCGACGTCTTTGCCGATCGGGAAACACAAGCCTTCCTGCACGGCCTCATCGACAAGCAGGATGAAACAAGGCAGTTCTTCGGGCTGCAGATGCATCTCCTGCGGCTGAGGGGCGGGAATGAGGACCGGATCGCTGCGATCTCAGGCATCTCGCGCAAGGGCGATCACGTCATCTGCCAATTCGGGGCGATCGACGAAGACCTCGTGCCGGATACGAGCCCCGGCGAATTCCTCTATTGGCAGACCATCTCGGGATTGCACGGCAAAGGCGTCGCGCTGTTCGATTTCGGCCTCGGCGATCAGACCTACAAACGATCCTGGGCGCCGGTCGAGACCGCGCATTACGACGTGGTGCTGCCGGTCTCGCCTATCGGCATCGCCGCCGGCGCCGCGCACAGGATCGTCACGCGCGGCAAGGCGCATATCAAGGCGCGCCCGAATCTCTATAAATTCGCCCAGGGGATCCGGGCAAGGATCGGCTGAACGGTCTGCCCTACGCGTGTGGTTGCCGCAAAACGGCAGCACGCGCGCCATATGGTTTTTGTTTACGCGTGGCGTTGCCGCAAAACCGTCGCACACTTTTGCGCGCCATGCGTTAGGCCGCCTGGCCGAACCTCTGCTCTGCCGCTTCGCCGTCCGACATCAGCACGACGCGCTCGTAGCCCGCAGCGTGGAATTCCGTCATCAGTGTTACGAAAACGGTCTCCTCGAGCTGCGGCAGGGAGAGGATGATCTCGACATCCCGGCTGCGCGTCAGGCGCGAGACGCCGGCGACATCGGCAGCGCCGCATTCGACGACCACGAGGTCGTAGGCAGCGGCCAGCGCATCGAGCAGCAGCGACAGCCGATCGACACCGCGCATGGCGCGGCGCACGTCGCTCCGGCCCTGCGGGATCAGATGGGCATCGGAAAGCCGATCGCTGTGGATGGTATCACCGAAGGCGGCCTCGCCGCACAGCAGGTCGGTGACACCAGGAGCGGCCTGGTCTTCGGCCATCAGTTCCGTCGGATAACCGGAACCGGTCATATCGATCAGGATGACGCGGCGGCCGGCATCGGCAAGAATGCGGGTCAGCAAAACCGTCGCTGCGGAACCATCGTCACCGGTCGGAGATATCGCGATTGCCAGCGGCGCCCGGCTGCCGGTGAGGTAATCGGCAACCGAGGCGACGGAGAACTCATTGTCGTCCTCCGGTACCTCCGCGGCAGTCTCCACGTCCTCGTCGATCGCATCCTCTTCCTCGGCGACCACGGCGAGCATGCTCGCCCCGGCGGGCCTCCGGACGGCGACGACGGGAGCTGCCTGCGGCGCAATCTTCTCTTCGGCGCCCGTTTCCGTCTCGATTGTCTCAGCCGAAGCGTCGATCGGGCGAAGCGCCCTGCCGCTGAAGAGTTCGGCCAGCATGGTGACGATGGCGCTGAGGATCAGTATGGCGACGGCCGCGACGACGACGATCGGCACGACCTTGGGGAAGTAGGGATCGACCGGCTCGATGGCCTTCGAAACGATACGGGCGTCGGCCGGGCTCGAATTGCTGTCGGCGCGGGAGGCGGCCTCGCGGTAGCGCACCAGGTAGGTTTCGAGCAGCTGACGCTGGGCGGTCGCCTCGCGCTCCAGCGCATTGAGGCCGACTTCGTCCTCGCCGGCACGGGCGCTGTTGGCCTGCACCGTATCCTTCTGCCGCTCGAGCTCACGTGCCCGGAGATCGGCGACCTTGGCCTCGTTCTCGATGCTCGCCAGAATCTTCTGTGTCTCCTGGCGGATCTGTCCGCGGATGTCAGCAAGCTGGGCACGCAGACTTTTCAGCCGCGGATGGCTATTGAGGAGGCTCGTCTGCAGGTCTGAGACTTGCGACTGCAGGCCCGATTCCGTTCCCTTCAGCCGCTGAATCGCCTGCGAGGACATGATGTCAGGCAGCGTGTCGGAAGCTTCGCCCGACGACAGCGCATTGCGCACCGCCTGCGCCCTCGCCTCGGCATTGGCTTTGTCGCCGCGCACGCGGGTGAGCTCGGCGGAGATGTCGTTCAGCTGCTGGGCGGGAAATGTGGTCGTGCCGTTCGTCTGTAAGAGCCCGTGGCTGGTGCGATATTCGGCGACCTTCTTCTCGGCCTCGCTGACCTTGCGGCGCAGGCTTTCGATCTCCGGCTCCAGCCAGCGCGTCGCCTCGGAGTTGGAATCGAGCTTGGCGCCGCTCTGGGTGGACAGATAGACATTCGCCATGGCGTTCGGAATGGCGGCGGCGAGTTTCGGGTCCTTCGAGGTAAAACTGATGCCGATGACGCGTGAGCCCGGCACCTGATAGACCTGCAGCCGCTCGACGAAAGCGTCGATCACCCGCTCTTCCGGCGGGTTCTCCATCGGGTTCTTCTTCAGATGCAGCTTCACCAGGATGCTGCTCATCGCCGAGCCGTTGGCGGCATCGTCGAATTCCGGCAGATTGTAGAGCTTGAGGTCGTTGATCACCTTCTTCAGGAGATCGGCCGATTGCAGGAGCTGCACCTGGCTGGCGATATTCAGCTCGTCCATCAGCGGACTGGCGCCTGCGTCGTTTACCTGCTGAGTGCTGGCGAAGGCCGGCGCGCGGGGTTCGATGAGGATGCGGGTTTCGCTGCGATATTGCGGCGACATGATCTTGGCGCCGGCGAAGGCGATGCCCGCCCCCAGGAGCGTAATCGTCAAAATCCTGAGCCGGCGCGCCCAGACGGCGCGAGCCAGCTGGCCGAGATCGATGTCCACATCCTGATCACGCGATACGCCGGACATGCTCTTACTCCACAACAAAGGTGCCGCAAGCGTAAACGACCGTGGTAACTCAACGGTTAATGGTGATTAGCCAAGAAATGTGCCCAAAGAACTCAGGAAATTGTCATGCGCTTTTTACCGGGCATTAACCCTAACAGATCGATAACGGCTTCACCGAGTTCATTTCTGTGAGCACAAGCGGATGTCTGTCGCCCCGCCCAAAATCTTTTTGGCCCTGAGCCTTGCAGCCATGACGGCAGCATTGGGCGGCTGCACGACGTACAGGCCGGCGCCGAAGGCCTTCAACGAGGCCACCATCCAGCCCTATACGCTGGACAGCGGCGATCGGCTGCGCATTACCGTCTTCGACCAGCAGAGCCTGACCAATACCTATACGGTGGATCAGGCCGGCTATGTCGCCTTCCCGCTCATCGGCCAGGTCCCTGCCCGCGGCCGAACCCTGCAGCAACTCTCGGGACAGATCGCCCAGAAACTGCAGCAGGGCTATCTTCGCGATCCCGACGTCACCATCGATGTCGATCGCTACCGTTCGGTCTTCATCATGGGTGAAGTCGGCCAGCCCGGCCAGTATGCCTACGTTCCCGGCATGACGGTGCAGAATGCCATCGCGGTTGCCGGCGGCTTCACCAGCCGCGCCAACCAGCGCATGGTCGATGTCACCCGCAAGATCAACGGACAGGTGCTGACCGGCCGCATCAACATATCGGGGCCGATCATCGCAGGTGACACGATCTACGTTCGCGAACGGCTTTTCTGAGCGATGGCAGAACAGCAGCCGCTCCGCATCCTCCACTGCTTCAGGTCGCCGATCGGCGGAATTTTCCGCCATGTCCGCGATCTCGTCGAGGAACACAGCAAGGCCGGCCATGAAATCGGCATCCTCTGCGACAGCTCGACCGGCGGCGAGTACGAGGACAGCCTGTTCGACGATATCCGTCCCTATCTCTCGCTCGGCCTGACGCGCGTGCCGATCCGGCGCTCGATCAGCCCGTCCGATATTGCGACGATGTGGGATACATACAAGAAAATCAAAAGTTTGCGGCCGGATGTGCTGCACGGACACGGCGCCAAGGGCGGCGTGCTCGCGCGACTTGCCGGCTCAGCGTTGCGGGTGAACAGGTATCGCGTAGCCCGCCTCTATACCGCGCATGGCGGAAGCCTGCATTATTCGCGCTCCTCGCTCGGCGGACAGTTCGTCCTCAGGATGGAGCGCCTGCAGGAATATTTCACCGATGCGCTGGTCTTCATCTGCGAATATGAGCGCGACACCTATGCGCGCAAGGTGGGTAAGCCACGGACGAAGACGAGACTGATCTACAACGGCATCGGCGAGCGTGATTTCGAACCGATCCCGACCCGCTCGGATGCCGTGCATTTCATCTATGTCGGAATGCTCCGGGACCTCAAGGGTCCCGATCTGTTTGTCGATGCCTTTGCCAAGACCGAACGGCTGCTCGGCCGGCCGCTGTCGGCGCTGATGATCGGCGACGGGCCCGACCGGGACCGTTACCGCGAGATGATGGTCGAACGCGGCCTCGGCAAGCGCATCGGCATGCTGCCGGCCATGCGCGTCCACGAAGCTTTTTCGATGGCGCAGAACCTTGTCGTCCCCTCGCGCGCCGAAGCCATGCCCTATATCGTCCTCGAGGGCCTCGGCGCCGGCAAGACGGTCATCGCCAGCCGCGTCGGCGGCATTCCCGAGGTGCTCGGCGCCGACAGCGCGGCACTGGTGGAGCCCGGCAATGCCGACGACCTCGCCCGCGTGATGGCGGAAACGCTGACCATGCCCGGCTGGCATGGCAGGACGATGCCGAAGCCGGAGGCGGTAAAGGCGGTATTTTCCTCCGCCGTCATGGCGCGTGATGTGCTGAAATTGTACCATGAACTGGTCGATCCCGCCGCGGGCCAAGCAATGTCTGCCGCCTCGTAAATATTTCTTAGGGGCTTTCTGGTATTTCGCTTGCTGACAACGAGCGACAAAACCCCATGAACAAGCTGGAAAAAAGCGATCCGTTCGACGTAGAAGCGCTGCGCAAGCAGGTCTCCGACATCGAGGCGCGACGCAATGCAAGTCGGGAGCAGGCCTCCGAGCCGACCGAAATCAATGCCTATGCCCGGCAGATCGCCGAACAGTTCCGCGACGGAACCCGTTCGCCTGTCATCATCATCGGGCAATTACGGCTGCTCGAATTCCTCGCCCTCTTTTCGATTGCTCTGATCGTCTACTTCTTCGCACCCGGCGACGGCAGCGGTCCCCTGCTGGTGCGGGCGGGCATGGCGGCGATCGCTTCGGCCCTGACCGTGGCCTGCCTGCAGCTTGCCGACACCTACACCATCCCGGCACTTCGGGCGAAGCTGCGGCTGATGCCGCGCATCCTCACCGCATGGACGATCGCCCTCGTCCTCACCATCGGCCTGTTCGCGCTCGTCCGCGGCGCCACATGGGCAATGACCGAGGCCTATCTCTCCTGGTTTGCCGCCGGCGCGCTCTTCCTTGCCGGCGAGCGTTTCCTCGTCGCCTACGGCATTCGCAACTGGGCGCGCAACGGTATCATGGAGCGGCGCGCCGTCATCGTCGGCGGCGGCGAGCCCGCCAAGGAGCTGATCCGCATCCTCGAACAGCAGGCCGACAACGACATTCGCATCTGCGGCATCTTCGACGACCGCGGCGAGAAGCGCTCGCCGATCATGGTCGCCGGTTATCCGAAGCTCGGCACCGTGGCCGAGCTCGTCGAATTCGTGCGGCTGACGCGCATCGACATGCTGATCATCGCCCTGCCGCTGTCGGCAGAGGCGCGCATCTTCGACCTTCTGAAGAAGCTCTGGATTCTGCCGGTCGATATCCGTCTTGCAGCGCATGCCAACCGGCTGCGCTTCCGGCCGCGCGCCTATTCGCATGTCGGCTCGGTGCCGATGCTCGACATTTTCAAGAAGCCTATCCGCGACTGGGATTCCGTCGCCAAGCGCGGCTTCGACATCTTCTTCACCGTGGTCGCCCTTGCCCTGCTGTGGCCGCTGATGCTGGTCACGGCTGCCGCCATCAAGGCGACCTCCGAAGGCCCGGTTTTCTTCATGCAGAAGCGTCATGGTTTCAACAATGAAATCATCAACGTCTTCAAATTCCGCTCGATGTACACCAACATGGCCGACCCCACCGGCAAGGCCGCGGTGACCAAGGGCGATCCGCGCGTCACCCGCGTCGGCCGCTTCATCCGCAAGACATCGATCGATGAGCTGCCGCAGCTTTTCAATGTGCTGAGAGGCGAGCTTTCGCTGGTCGGCCCGCGCCCGCACGCCGTTCTCGCCCAAGCTCGCGATCGCGCCTTCGGCGATGTCGTCGAGGGCTATTTCGCCCGCCACCGCGTCAAGCCCGGGGTGACCGGCTGGGCGCAGATCAACGGCTGGCGCGGCGAGGTCGACAATGACGAGAAGATCAAGTTCCGCACGGCCTATGACCTTTATTACATCGAGAACTGGTCGCTCTGGTTCGATCTGAAGATCCTGTTCCTGACGCCGATCCGGCTGCTGAACACGGAAAACGCCTATTGAGCACCGTCGAGGCGACATATCCGCGTGTCGCCCAGCCGCAGCGGATGACGCTGCGCCTGATCGGCTCGGCCTTCGTCGCCTTCGGCGTCTTCCTCTCCGGTTTCGTCATCGACGAGCCTGCCCCCTACGAACTCTGGATGGCCGGGCTGATCGGTCTCTGGTTCATCCTGGGATTGAAGATTTCACGCGGCGTGGCGCCCCTGCTTGCCCTGTTGCTCACCTTCAATATCGGCGGCATGCTGTCACTGACGCAGATGAAGGATCTGGCAACGGCGCCGATGTATATCGCGGTGTCGACCTTCCTGGCGTTGACCGCCGTCTTCTACGCGGCAATCATCGAGGACAGCCACAAGCGGCTGCCGCTGATCTTCAATGCCTGGGTCTTCGCCGCCGTCGCCACCTCGGCGCTCGGCATACTCGGCTATTTCCATGCCTTTCCAGGCGCTGAGATCTTCACCCTCTATGACCGCGCCAAGGGCGCCTTCCAGGATCCAAACGTCTTCGGCCCCTTCCTGGTGCCGCCATCGCTCTATCTCGTCCACGGTATTCTCGTGGGCGACCTGAAGAAATCGCCGCTGAAGGCTGCCGCCCTGCTCGTGCTGGCGCTCGGCATTTTCCTGTCTTTTTCGCGTGCCGCCTGGGGGCTGTTTGCGCTCGGCATAGGGCTTCTGATCTTCATCATGCTGCTGAAGGAGCGCAGCGGCGCCTTTCGCCTGCGAGTGCTGGTGCTGTCGCTGGCGGCGATCATCATGCTGATCGCATCGCTGCTGGTGGCGCTTCAAGTCCCGAAGGTCGCCGAACTGTTTTCCGCCCGCGCCCAGCTGGTGCAGCAATATGACGGCGAACATCTCGGCCGTTTCGAACGTCACCGGATCGGCTTCACCATGATGATGGAGCGCCCGCTCGGCATCGGCCCGCTGGTATTCGGCACGATGTTTCCCGAGGACGAGCACAATATTTGGCTGAAATCGCTCACCTCCTATGGCTGGCTCGGCTTCGCCAGCTATGTCGGCATGCTTATCTGGACGCTCGCGCTCGGCTTCCGATACCTGCTGCTCGACCGCCCGTGGCAGCCCTTCCTGATGATCGCCTGGATCTCGATTCTCGGCCATGCCGCGATCGGCAACGTCATCGATATCGACCACTGGCGCCATGTCTATCTGCTGCTCGGCACGGTCTGGGGCTGCGCGGCGCTTGAGGTGCGCCATAAGCGCGGCCGGACGCCATAGCTGGGAGCACGTGGCTGTCTATTTCGTCGCGCCTGCCGTCAAGCCGGCGATGAATCGCCGCTGGAATACCAGATAGGTCAGAATGAGCGGGAAGATGACGATCACCGCGCCGGCAGTCAGAACCGGCGTGTTGACGGTATAGCGCCCCTGGAAAAACAGCATGCCCAGCGGCAGCGTCCGATAGGCGTCGTCGTTGACCAGAATGAACGGGATGAGAAATTCGTTCCAGGTCCAGATGAACAAGAACAGCGCCAGCGTCGACATTGCCGGTATCATCAGCGGGACAACGATCTTGCGAAGGATATAGAAGCGTCCGGCGCCGTCGAGGACCGCCGCTTCGAGAATTTCCTCCGGCAATTGCTGCATCGCGCTCGCAAGGAAGATCGTTGAGAAGGGTATCGACATCGCGATCTGCGGGATGATGAGAGCCGCATAGGTATTGATCAGCCCGAGATAGCGCATTTCATAATAAAGCGGAATGATGAAGGCCTCCGCCGGTACCATCATGCCGAGCGTCAGGATCGCAAAAAGCGTGCGCCGCAGCGGGAATGACAGGTAGGCGAAGGCAAATCCGGTTAGCAGGCCTAAAAAGACGCTTGCAGCAACGACGGGTATGACGACGACGATCGAATTCCAGAAGTAGATGTTGAAATGCCCGGCATTCCAGGCAT
This sequence comes from Rhizobium croatiense, assembly GCF_019793465.1. GTDB lineage: Bacteria > Pseudomonadota > Alphaproteobacteria > Rhizobiales > Rhizobiaceae > Rhizobium > Rhizobium croatiense. The sequence continues at coordinate 166,417 of NZ_JAILYJ010000002.1, forward strand.
CGAGGTAATTTTCGAAATGCGGATAGGCCGGAAGGGCGAATGCGCCCTTCAGAACGTCGGCCTTGCTCTTTATCGAGGTCAGCAGCAGAAGCAGGAACGGGGTGATCGTTACGAAAGCCAGGAGCCAGAGGATAATGCGAAGGAACAGCGCGGCGGGGATGTTGGACGAACGGCTCATCAAGCCAATCCCTTGCTTCTTGAGCCCACCAGCCGGTGAATTGCGTAATTGATTGCGAATGTCAGCAAGGCGCCGACGATGGCGATGGCCGCTGCGGCGCCGAACCGGTTGAGCTCGAAACCGAGCTGATACATGTAGATATTCGGCACCAGCGTCGCATTGGCGGGGCCGCCGCGGGTCATGGTGAAAATCAGGTCGAAGCTTTTGATCGAGGCTATAACCGTCAGAAGCAAAACCACCCTGATCTCAGGCATGAGAAGCGGCAGTGTTATCCAGAAAAACGTCTTTCGCGCCGACGCGCCGTCGACCTTGGCGGCGTCGAAAAGAGACGGGTCGATGCGCTGGATTCCGGTGAGGAAGATGACCATGCAAAAACCGAAGAAATACCAGGTGGCAACGATCCCGACCGCGGGAAGCACGAAATTGAAATCTCCGAGCCAGGGCAAAGCGAACCTGCCCAAGCCTACCGCTCGCAGAAACTGATTGAACGGGCCGAATGCCGGATTGTAGAGCCATGCCCAGATGATGCCCAACACGGCAGTCGGCATGATGTAAGGCAGGAACAGGAACGTTCTGAGGGCGAGTTGTTCGCGCTGCTTCAAATTCCACACACAGGCGGCAAGCGTTATGCCGAGCACGAGCGGCAGGACGCAGTAGAAGATCATGAGTTCGGCATTGTTGCGCAAGGCAATGTAAAAGCGGCTGTCGGAAAAGAGATCGGCGTAATTGCCCAGCCCAACCCATCTGGGCATGGTCAGGCCGTCCCAGCTGGTCAGGCTCAAACCCAAAGCCGCGACGATCGGCCCAAAGACAAACGCCCCATAGAGCAGAAATCCAGGCAATAAATAGATGAAATTGGTCTGTTGCGTTCCATCCAGTGCGGAGCGTTTCATCCAGTACTCCCTGCCAAACCTCTGGTCATCGCGCAAGCCGTGAGCTCGTAGCGCCAATTTTTACGTGATGAACGGGACGCCGGTCGGACCGCCCGGGGCCGTCGTGACCGGCGTCCGCACTTCTTATTTCTTATCCTTCAAATAGGCCTGATAGTCTTTGTCCATGGCATCGACAAAGGCTTCGGGCGTGATCTTGCCGGACAAGAGAAGCGGCGTGTTGTCGTCGATTGTCTTCAGCATCGTCGGGCTCGACCAATCGGGGTAATGGCCGAGCGCATCGTTGGCATTGAGTGTCTTCCACATCTCGATGCCGGAGGTCAGCAGCGGCGTGAGCTTCGGCTTTGCATCTGCCGGGAGCGATGTTGCGGGAAGATAGCCTGCCGCGGCCCAGCTTTCAGCGGCCTTTTCGGATACCATATAGTCGATATACTCGCCGGCCAGGTCCTGCTTCGCCTTGTCCTTGGCGAGGCTGGTTATCGCCCAGGCAAGATCCACGCCGCCGACGCTCATCGGCTTGGAAATACCCTTCGGGGCGGGAATGGCCATGAAGCCGATATCCGGATTGTTTTGCATGTCGCCGAAATACCAGGTCCCGGAAATCAGGAATGCGCCCTGCCCTGATATGAACAGCTGGACGGCGTCATCACCCGAGATGCCCTCGAAGCCGGGATAAAAGTAGCCGCCCTGCGCCCATTGCTGCACGAGTTTGGCCGATTCGATATTCCCCTTGGTGTTCCAGGAGCCGCCTTTGCCGTAAATCAGGTCATCAAGCTCGGCGCGATTGGCCGCGTCGATATGCGCTTGATCGATGGCGCCGATCATGTGCAGGGCGAGATGCTGCTTGGCCGAGCCCATCATGAAGGGCGCGACGCCTTTTTCCTTGAGCTTGTCGAGAGCGGCCAACAGCTCGTCGAAGGTATGCGGCAGCGCCACGCCCGCGTCGTCGAGGATCTTCTTATTGTAATAAAGGCCGACGATCTCGGCGAGACCCGATATGCCGTAGGTCTTGCCGACCCCGAATTTCGCCCCCTCCCAGCGGTCTCTGGCAAGCACGGAATCCGACTGCCGCTTATCCCAGCCATATTTCTTGATGTACTCGTCAACCGGCAGGAGCAATCCTTCCTTGACCATCGCGCCCATGTCGCCGGCGCCCTGGTTGACCTTGGTGACGACAGGGCCATCGCCGGCCGAGACCGCAAGCTTCAACGTCAGCTTCATGTCATCGAAGGTGCGGGCGGTGCGCTTGATCGTGACACCGGGATGCGCGGCTTCGAAGTCCTTGTTCAGCTGCTCTATGACTGCGCTCTGACCTTCAAAGGTCTGGTCGTCCCACACGGCCAGATCGTCGGCGCGGGCGGCGGAAAGGCCGAAACTCACAAGCGCCGCGCCGGCAAGCGCGACAGCTGCTTTCAATCGGTATGCCGGCAGTATGCTGATCGATTTCACGGTTCTGTTCATCTGCTCCACCTCACTTGGTTTATTCTCCACTCTCCGTTCCGGCTTCGCGCCTGGCGCCGGCCGAACGTTTTCTTCCCCCAGAGCTTTGCCTGGCTGGCGAATCTGAGGTAATCGTCAGTGCATCAGCTCCTCTCGCGACCTCAAATGACAAAGCGCCACGCAGGAGGTGGCAAAGTGATGGACACCAGTTGCTTCATCCGTCCCGCGATTGAAGCGGATACTGAAGCCTTTTTTGACATCTGCCTGAGGACCGCGAATGGCGGTCACGATGCCAGCGCCCTTTACAGCGACCCGCATCTGCCCGGCTACATCTGGTCGGTACCCTATCTCAAGTTCGCCAAAGACTTTGCCTTTGTTCTCGTTCAGGGCGACCGGCCGGTCGGCTATGTCATAGGCGCGCCTGATACCAGCGGGTTCGACAGAGACTTGGCGGCAAACTGGTGGCCGTCCGTGCGCCGAGAGATCGCCGGACTGGCGCCTACCCGTCCGCGCGACGCCGATGTGCTGGAGCGAATCCAAAATCCGCGCAGCGGAACGCCCTGGCTTCAGGACCAGTACCCGGCGCATCTTCACATCAACATTCTTCCCGGACTTCAGGCAAGCGGCTGGGGACGACGGATGATCGACACCGAGCTTCAGGCGCTTCGCAATCATGGGGTCACGGCCGTGCATCTCGGGGTCGATCCAAACAACGAACGCGCCAGAGGCTTCTACCGTCACCTTGGCTTTTCCGAATTCGAGCGGGACGGCTCCGTCGCCTTTGCAATGCGGATCGATGAGCGATCCCGCTAGAACCGACGAAGCCAGATCACTCATGACATTGGCTCCGCATTTGCGGCGTCAAGCCCATATTTCAAAACGACCGCCGCCGGCATGGCGCTCCAGCCCTGAAGCAGGGAGCCGCGCCCGTACGGCGGCGAGAAATATTCGACCGCGCCGATCCAGCCATTGTCGAGGCAGGTTTCCCACCAGCGCGTCAACGCATAGCGCGCGCCTCCAAGTCCGTGGCGCAGGCGTTCTTCGGCATAGGCGCCATCCCAATAGGGCCAGTCCGAGCCATTATGATAGCGGTAGGGAAAAGCGGTCTTGGATCGCAGATCGCTTGGCCGCTTGAAGGGCGGATAGGCGCACATGACACCCCAGCTGCCGTAGGGCTGTTCCTGATTGTTGCGCGTTTCCAGTCTGGTTTCGAACGCTCTCAGCAGGCCAACAGCCCTAGGCCGCGAAATCGCGCCGAACCGCGACAAAGTCAGGCTGTCGAGAGCCAGATGATCCTCGACGAACACGCCCGGTGTTCCATAGTCGAGATATCCTCCCGTTGCCGGGACGAAGAGTTTTGCCTCGATTTCCTGGCGGGCCAGATTTGCGGCCTCGCCCGCCCGTTCGGCCAGAGCCGGATCGTGCCCCTCGCCAAGCCTCGCCACCGCATCCATGGCGCCGACGAAAAGGCCGAGATCATACGAGACAAGGCCCTCGCGATAGACGTTATCGGCCCAATCGCGATCGTTACGCGGTTTTACAGGCAGAACGCTGTCGGGGCCGGCCAGGCTGAGATAGCGGTCGGTGATCGACCGGACGATCGGCCAATGCTGCTGCACCTCGGCCAGATCCTTCATTGCCCTGACATAGTCGTCGATGAACAGAATGAAGAAAAGCGGGCTGTCGAAATGGTCGCTCCACCAGTCCTGCGGACGGTTGTGATATTCCGGGACTGCCCTTTTATGGGTTTTGGGATTGGCCTTGCTGTCGGCGACAAAGCGCTGCCAGGCCTCAGATTGCGCAGGCCCCGTCAAGATCACGCCGCTTGGCGCTTCTCCATCCGGCTGCACCCCCTTGGCGAGCAGCCGGATCTCGTCGCGCACCGCCTCCGGTGCCAGCGTCAAAAGCGGCTGCATCGTCCAATAGCCATCCCGGTAATAAGTTCGCGCCGGAGCACTATAGGCCTGTCCGGCGGCAAGACCGGCGAAGGCGCCGTTTTCATCGCGCCTGATGCTGGAAAGGGCGGCGTGGATCCCCTGGCTGACCATGCTGCGCATCAGCGGGTCGGCATCGGGCGCCAGATCACAACGCGCGACATATTCCGCCGCTTGCGCCATGATGGCCTCGCTGCTGAGATCGAGCGCTTTTTCGGCTTCGTCTCTTGAGGCGCCGACGGCAATTCGCAAATCGGAACCGGCGGCCTCCGCGATGAGCACACCCCAGTCCATTTCGAAAGTCTGGCGATGATGGTTCCGAGAGCCCCTCACCCGTGCGCTTTGCCCATCCGGCTCGTGCCACCAGGCACAACGACGCGCCGGATATATGCCCTGAAGGCGCACGCCGCTGATCAACATCACCGGCAGCGACTGTGCGATAAAGACGCCGCCATGTTTGGCGACAATCCGGTTCGGGCCGTAGGTATAAGGCCCCCTGATTGCAGAAAACCTCACCCGTCCCAGGTTGCCGGCGCCCCACAGGGCGAGATCAGCATATCCATCCGGCTGAATATCGGCTTGAAGGCGTGGCGCCATGACAGGCAGTAGAACCGGTTTTTCGCAGGACAGCTGTCCATCAGCCAAGGGCTTTAACATGGGAAACTCCCCAACAGCCTGGTTGCGGCACCGGCCGAAAGCAAAATGGAAAAATAGCGGAACCGGCCAGGACCAGTTCCTTTTCGGGCGATCTTGGCGCGCATGCAGCAGCTGCCCAGACAATATGTGTGACCCATACTTGTCCTCGACCCTGTTTATTTCGTCGCGCGTTTGATTGCGCGCTGGTCGCAGCCTACAGGCGACCTCCAATTTGTCAAGGACATAGACAAATCACCGACTTCCAAGTACTAAACTCGTGTCAGTTGACGAGGATTGACCTTCAAACTTTCTTCTGCGTGATAGTTGAGGCCGATATCTCTTCTAATTAGGTATACGCCTCGAACTAATTGGAACGAGCAGCCGAATGACAATGACATCCCCGGTCGCCCAGACTCCGATCGCACGGAAAATATCGACCAACGCCGTCATCCGGACCGTGTTGGCCAACCGTTCGATCTCCCGCGCCGATATCGCCAAACTGACCGGCTTGTCGAAACAGACGATTTCCGAGGTCGTGCGCGATCTTGAAAATGAAGGGTGGCTGAAACCCGTCGGCCGGACCGATGGCCGACCGGGCCGAAATGCGGTCATTTACGAAATCAATGCCAGAGCAGGACTGGCTGTCTCAATCGATCTCGGCGGCACCAAGATTGCTGCGGCCATCTGCGATCTGTTGGGGAACGTGGTTGCCGAAACCAAAGTGCCCACCGACCGGCGCGGCGGAATGCATCTCGTCAATCAATTCAGCGATCTTATCGTTGAGCTCGCATCGGCGGCGGGGACGACCGCCGACAAGCTTCGTCTGGTCGTTCTCGGCACTCCCGGCGTCCTCGATCCAGTCACCGGACACATCAATGTCGCTCCGAACATTCCCGGCGTCGACGCCATGGACCTGCGGCAGGTCTTCAGCAGCAGGATGGGTCTGCCCGTCATCGTCGAAAACGACGTCAATCTCGCCGCGCAAGGGGAACGCTGGCAGGGGCACGGCATCGAGATCGACAATTTTGCGTTCGTCGCGCTTGGAACGGGCGTCGGCATGGGCATCATCGCCAACGGGGCACTGCTGCGCGGGGCGCGGGGCGCTGCCGGCGAAATCGCCTATCTCCCGATCGGCGGCGATGCTTTTGATCCCGGCGGGTTTACGCTTGGCACTCTTGAAAGCGCCGTCGGCAGCGTTGCGATGCTTCGCCGCTACATCGGCTTCGGCGGGCGCAATGCATCCACCGTGGCCGATCTCTTCGCCGCGTTCAACGCGGGAGAATCGAGCGCCGTCGCCGCAATCGAAGAGACCGCAAGGCTGGCGGCGGTCGCCATTGCGGCAATCGGCGCAACCCTCGATCCCGAACTGGTGATTACCGGCGGCAGCATCGGCGCGAGGCCGGAACTCGTAAACGCCATTCGGCGTTTCCTGCCGCGCTGCACGCCTTACCCGCCGCGCATCGCGATCAGCCGCTTCGGCAACCGCGCCGCCCTCATGGGAGGCATGGGAATCGCGGTCGAGCGTATGCATGACGATCTATTCGGGGTAAAATTGCGGGAAATCTAAGACTGTAGGGAGTAGGCAGCGGATAGCCATCTCGAAAAATCCGAGACAACCGGCTGCACAGGCAAGGGACATGGCCCCGCGGTCAACTCGCAATCGCCGCCGGGACACTTGAGAAGCGCTACGAATGCGCTAGATTTTCCGCCATGATATCAGCAACGCAGATACGCGGCGCGCGCGCCATGATCGGAATGAGCATCGAAGAGCTCGCCGCCGCAAGCGGCCTGCCGGTCGAGACGGTGACGGCGTTGGAAAAAGGCGATTTTGCGGGCGAGCCGCATGCGCTGTTCGACGTGCGCAGCACGCTCGAGGCGCACGGCATCATCTTCCTGTCGAGCGGCAATCAGGATGAAGGCGGCCCCGGCATCCGGCTGCGGGCACGCACGTCAAGTGATGACGGCATCCGGCCGGAAAATCTCAACGCCGCCAATGATGATTGACGGAACAGAACCGTCGCCCTGCCCCAAAGCGCGTCGCGATCCTTCAGATTCGCTCCTTGCGCGCTTTAGCTCTTTGGTTTTACGCATGTCGTTGGCGCAAAACCGCGGACACTTTTGCGCGATATGCTTTAAATCAAGCACGAGACCCGAGTGTCAGAGATAGGTCTTGGCAAGGTCGGCGAGTTTGCCGCTGTCTCTCACGCCCTGCCTGTAGAGCTGAATGATGACCGCACCGATCCGCTCGGCCTCCGGCGCCGTTCTGACAAGTCCGCGTTCGACACAGACCTTGTCCAGCACTTGCGAAAGCAGATCGAGATCTTCCGAAAAGAGCGGTAAATCATGCGGATGAATCGATGACCGTAACATCACGCCGCACTTCCCTCCGAGGGCAAACGCCGTCACGCTTGCATCGCCGGACGCCCTCCGCAACCGGCAACAAACTGATTATGCGCGTGGCTCAGAACTTTAGCAACTGCGCAAATTCCTGTGGAACGATATTTTGTCCCGCGCGTTAACGGCGGGTTTTGCAGCAGGAATCAGCGAGCACGAATCTTGAGTGAAAAACGCTTTCCGTCCCCCGTCCGAGTCCATTCTCCAACCAGCAGTCTGATCGTTTCCACCGTCTGGGACGCCGTCGAATATCTGAAACGATGCCCGGGCAAGCGCGGGCGGGATTATCGCATCGCGCTACAGCACTGCCTTGACGCGCTGGACGGGCTGCGCAGCCCGCGCGCGGCGCAGGCTTCCTTCGTCACGGCGGCGAAGACGGCAGGCTTGCTGGCGAGAAAATAGGGAAACGGCGCAGCCTTCCGGTGGCTTGTGCTCATCTGCTGCGGCCACCAACGGCAATGATCTGCGGGTGCATGGAGCCTTCCAGGATCACCTTGGCGGTGATCTCGACCACCCGCTCCTCGGCGAGTTCGGCAAGCGCGAGAGCAACGTCGCCCTCCGGCCAGCCGGCCTTGACCGCTTCGTCCGTCAGAGCCTGGAACGCACTGGCAAGAGCCTGCCTGCAAGTTAGATTCTGGTTCATATCCGGCATGGGCTCGCACCAGGCTATCTGTGACAAGGATCATGATAATCTACACGCATTTACGAAACTTGCGAAGCGGTTTGAGATTTTTCAAGCAAGAAACCGAACCGCTTGTCGCAAAATCGTGTATAGCCTTAACAATAAAACAACTATCCACCCACCCGGCCGACGGATTCCTAAAAATAGCCGAAATAATTATTTGCAACCACCTCATTTAAGAAGGCATTTGCTCGCGCCATTTACTTTGAATAGCCACCGAAGCCGGCAGATCGGCCATTTATTCCGCCGCAATCCGACGGATCCGGATTTCGCTCGTTTTCAGCACCTTCTCGGCACCCTGTCAATCAGCTTCGGGGAGTCTCTGGGTCCGCACGTCACCATCCCTCGCAATGTGATGAAGAGGGCGTTAAGGACGCCGGCCGAGCTGTATCGGACCGTCAATCGACTGCAGCGCGAACGCCCTTGGGCGTTAATCACCTTAATACCACAACGCCACCACACTCCCGTCAAACTCCGCCGTACCATTGTCTCGGCGGGCCCACTTTTTCAGGAGGTGAAATGTCTATCGAACTGGACGCTACTACCTATGTCCACGCCAAGCCGGCGACCGCTCATTCCTATATCTTGCCGACTGTCGTCGATGTTCTTGAAAACAGTTTCCACGAGGCAAACGAAACAGCGGTCTTCGACCTCGGTTGCGGCACCGGCGGGGCTGCCTCCGTGCTGGCGGCGAAAGGCTACGATGTCGTCGGCGTCGATCCGTCGGAGGACGGCATCGCCAAGGCGAAAGCGGTTCATCCCGATCTTCCACTGGAAATCGGCTCCGGATACGAAGATCTCTCCAGCCGCTACGGGACTTTCGATGCGGTGATCAGCCTGGAGGTGGTGGAGCATGTATACGACCCCAAGGCTTTCACGGCGACCATGTACGATCTGGTAAAACCGGGCGGCATCGCCGTCGTCTCGACGCCTTTTCACGGTTACTGGAAAAATCTGGCGCTCGCCGTGAGCGGGAAGATGGATGACCATTTCATGCCGCTGAAGGATCACGGTCATATCAAATTCTGGTCGCCGGAAACGCTCAGTACGCTGCTGCATGAAACCGGTTTCGAAGACGTCGACTTCGAATATGTCGGGAGGATTCCGCTCCTGGCGAAATCGATGATCGCAATCGCGCAGAAACCGCACTGACGGCCGACCTTATCTCTTGCGGCCACGCCCGCGGCGCTCACCTCTAAGACTGATATTCTGACTGGGATTTCAAGGGGATAAATGGTCGGGGCGACTGGACTCGAACCAGCGACCCCTTGACCCCCAGTCAAGTGCGCTACCGGGCTGCGCTACGCCCCGACCTGCCGAAACGGCTTGCTTCGTTTAGTTTTTCAGCGCGCGCAATGCAAGCGGAAAAAACCTGCCTCCCACAAAAAGGAAGTAGTTCGGCTGGCAACAATCAGATCGCGGCGATCTTCAGCCGGCCTTCGGCGGTCTGGCGGGGCTGCCACGCCTGATAGTTGGCGATCGAGAAATGCGGGGTTTCGAAGGGCGTCGCGTGAGTTTCGGTGATGACGGTGACATTGGCGCCAGCCGCCTCGCCGGCAAGGATGCCGGCGACGGCATCTTCGAAGACCAGGCATCTGGCGGGATCAACCCCGAGGCGGCTGGCGCCGAGCAGATAGCCTTCCGGGCTGGGCTTGCCCGATTTGACTTCTCCACCGCTAACCATGACCTTCGGCATCGGGATGCCGGCGGCAGCCATGCGGCGCCTGGCGAGCTCGATCGGCGCCGAAGTGACGATCGCCCATCGGTCTTCGGGAACGGCATTCAGGAAGCGGACGGCGTCCGGGATCTCGACGATGCCGGACACATCCTCCATCTCCTCGGCCAGCAGCAGATCCGCCTCGTGGGCCGGATCGACACCCGGCAGGCCGAGCCCGCGGATCACGTCGGAGGCGCGGATGCCGTGGATCGTCTTCAGGAAGACCTCCGGCTCGAGACCATGGCGCCTTGCCCATTCGCTCCAGACACGTTCGACGACGGCAATGGAATTCAGCAGCGTTCCATCCATATCGAAGAGGAAGGCGTCATAGGCGCGGTCGAGGACGTCATGAAGTGCGGGCACGGGGTGTTCCTTGCGGGCGCGAGGCGGAAGGCAGGCGAGTAACGGAGAGTGGCGGCGGCGTCAATGTCAGTCATTGACGTCGGGATGGGTGATCTTCCGCAGATCGGCGAGGCCGCGGGTGGCATCGCGGTTGCCGGTCGCGGCGGCGGCTTCGAAGATCCGGCCCGCATCATCGTACATTTTCAGATTGAGATAGCTGTAGCCGCGCAGAACCATCAGATCGATGCGCTCCTGCTGCAGCTGGGCGCGCTGATCGAGGTAGATGAGGGTTTCGCGATAACGGCCGGCGTCGAAGGCCTGCAGCGCACGATCGGCGAGGATCGCCACCTGCAGTTCGGCAGCGCGCTGGCGGCTTTGCGGCGCCTTGGTTGCCGCGACGGCAGCATTGCTGGAAAGACCGGCGCGCAGATAGGCAAGGCTCTGGCCATAGGCTGCATCTTCGCGGATCTTGCGGACCGGGCTCTGCAACGCCGTCTCGAAGGCCGGGATCGCCTCCATCGGCCGGTTGATCTCCATCAGGCACCAACCGCGCGACAGCGCCTCGGACGGCCCGAGTTGTCCGGCGTCGATGGTCGTCGAGCAGCCCCGCGCCCGGCGCGGACCGCGCTCGACCGCCACCGTCTGCATCGCCGGCCTTGCGACGCGAACGGAGACTTCCGGCTCCGGCTGCGTTGAAGCGGCCGGGGGCCGCGGCGGCTCTGCCGGCTGAGCCGGCTGCTGCGGGGCAAGCGGCGGCTTTGCCGGCTGCGCGCCGGCATTCGACACCAGCGAGTCTTCAAGATTGGCGATGCGCGCCGACCGGCCGGCCCAGGCGCGCTGGAGGTCGAGCACGCCCTTACTGTCGTTCAGCTGCTCCCGGGTGACGGCAAGGCCATAGGCGGATGGTTCGTCGTCCGGTTTCCAGGCAAGCGCGGTTTCGAACCAGCGCGCGGCGGTCTGGAACTGGTTGAGAGAGCGTGCATACCAGCCGAACTGCTGCGCCGTCGGCACATATTTGCGGGCGATCACCTCGGCGGCGACGCGGTGCAACACCTCTTCGGTGAGATCGGCGGGCGGCTGCAGCGCCATCAGATTGGCGGTAGCGGCAAGATAGGTCGATGTCGCATCGTCGGAATCGGCGCGCCAGCGGAACATCACGTCCTCGGCCTCCTGAGGCGCCCTGCGTGCGATCAGCGCCAGCGCCAGGCCTTGCGAAGCAACGGCCGTTTCCTCCTTGGCTCGGGCGGCGCGGAACCACTTCTCGGCATCGGCAGGGTTGTTGCGGCGAAGCTGGTACCAGCCGAGCAGCAGCGCATCGGAGGCGAGACCTTCGCTTTCGGCCAGCTTTTCGAGGCGGGCGATGTAATTGGGCGCGATGGCAAGCTTCGGATCCTCATTGCTCTCGGCCACGAAGCGTCGGGCGAGGTTGTCGCGGATCGCGTCAAATTCCCTGCTGCCGTCGGCAGCGGGCTTCTCCAGCGCCAGCAGCGCCTGCATGGGCTGATAGTCAAGCAGCGTCGAGGCCTTTTCGACTGTCGCCCGCCGTTCGGCCGGATCGCCGCAATTCTTCAGTATATAGGCATAGGCATCCTGGCCGCGCTGCGATCGCTCGGTGCGAACGAAGGCTTCGGCGACGCGCCAGAGAACATCGACCTCGCTGCAGGTCAGCAGGCTTGGCGTCGCGGCGCCAATATCGACCACAGTCGCATATTGCTTGAGATCCGACGCGTTGATGAGGCGGGCGCGGGCCTCGGCGACATCAAGCCGATCGAGCAGATCGGTCGGCGGCTGCCAACCGGCATCGGCGGCCTGCCGGTCGGCGATCGCCTTGCGCAGTTCCGCATAGCGTCCATCGGAATAGAGCTTCCACATGGCTTCGAGCTGTTTGTCGCCGTTTTGCGGCACAGCGAGCGGATCGGCCGGCGGAACCCAATTCGGATAAAGCGCCTGCAGGCGGGAGATTTCAGCCTGCAGGCGCACTTTGTCGCCGCGGCTGGCAAAATAGCGAAGTGCGCTTTCGTCGACATCAGGCGGCGGCGGCGCTGCCGCCTGTTGCGGCGCCGGCGGCTCGGCGACGATCGCCGGAGGGACCGGCGCCGGTTCACCGGCTGTCTGAGGCGCCTCAGGTTGCGCTGCTGCAGACGGCTCTCTTGCGACGTTCGGCTCCGGCGTGTCCGGTGCTGGTGGTTGCGGAGAGGTGATCGCCTCGATCTTGTCGGCGACGGCCTCGGCATTGAAGTCGGAATTGCCGGCGGAAGCGTCGGACGGCTTGATGCGGCCCATCATCATCAGTTCAGGCGCCGGCTTGACGGCGGGGATGCCGAACCTTTCCTGCAGGGTGGCGCGATCCTTCAGCCCGGTGACGAGGGTCGCCACCACGGCTGCCGCTGAAATCGCCACGAGAGAAGATTTCACAGACACTCCGGATGCTTCTCCCCAATATAGGCCAGCCCCAGCAGTTGAAGCGTGGACGGATAATAGAGTGCGGGCGCAAATTGCAGGGCGGAGACCGGCAGCTTGGTCCCGTCGACTACACAGGCCACAACATCGTTAACAATTCTATAACCGGGATCGGACAACACGGTCTTCGGCCGGCCGGTGGTCAGATCGATGGTGGCTGGAATGCCATCCTGCAGCATGCCCTTTCGCAGGCGGGTCAGCAGCACCTTGTCGGTAATGCCACCGCGCGCGAGATAGAGCGGAATGCGAAGGGCGTTATAGGCGAATTCGGCGTCGAAACCCTCTGCCGGCCGCGGCGGACCGCTAAGGCTGACCCATTCGGCAGGAAGCTTGCGCGGACCGAACTGCATCGTCTTCAACAATGCTACGCCATCATCCGACAGTTCTTTCCAGGCATCCGACGGGGCAAGCGCCGCCATCACCGGAATTGCCTCATAAATCCAGTAGGAGGGGTTGATGACGGGGCCGTCCTTGCGGTCAGCGGCGGTAAAACCTTCGCTGCCCGGCAGCAGAAGCATTTGGCCGGCCGAGCGCGCGACTGTTTTGGCGAGCAGCGCCTTGGCCATGCGGGAGGCCGCCAGGATGTAGTCGTTGCGGTTCCACGCAGTGCCGGCAAGCGCCAGCGCATAGGCGATCAGCATGTCGCCATCCGTGGCATTGTTGGTGTCCGTCACGTGCGGCTTGACGTTCGGATCCCATTTCCACACGGCCAGACCATCGTCGCGCAACAGCAGTTCGGTGCGGGTAAAATACCAGATCTGCTCGAAATCGGCGGGGCTTGCCGAGAGATAGGCGAGCAGCATGCCATAGCCCTGCCCCTCGCTGTGGCTGATATTGTCGTTGCCGTTATCGATGATGCGGCCGCTCGGATCGAGAAACTTCGCCTTATAGGCGGACCACGCATCGGCATTGATCATCGCCTGCTGCGCGACGGCCGGCGGGCCTGCGAGGGCGAACATGGCCGTCGCCGCAACGAGGAGCACGCGCCACAACCTCATCTCGACCGGCCCAGATTTTTCAGCATGCGCGATGTGCTGATGCCGATCAGCAGCACGAAGGCAACGAGCAGGAAGGCATAGGAGAGAATGTTCGTCGACAGCCAGTTGGCAGCGATCAAACGATAGTTGGAGATCGACCAGGGTGTGGAGGGCACGAAATCGAAGCGGGTGACGGGGACCGTCTCGATCTTGGCCGTCTTGCTCGAATAGGTGGTGATGTGGCCCGATATCTGTGGCCAGTTCATCTGCGCGGTCAGAACCTCCAGTCCCTCGCGAAGATCTTTCGCCGAGGGCGCCGTCACCACGGTCCATGCGCCGGCGCCCGCGGGGCTGGAGCCTTGGGCAACCAGCAGCGTGGCCACATTTGGCGGCGTGAAGATTTCTTCGGCGCCGGGGATGAATTGCAGCGAACTGCGGGTAATGTCGAAATTGCGCCCCACCCATTCGCGGAAGGCAGTGATCTGTCCGCGCAACAGGCCGCCGCTGACCTTGGAATTCCATTCTTCGAAGGCCGTGCCGGTATCGACGACGCCGGGCTGCGCGTCGACCACGGGACGCCACGAGGCTTGGCTTGCCGTGGAGACATTGGCCTGCGACAGCGCGGTCGCCGGCATCTGCGAGATCGAGCCGATGAAGATGGCGTCGCGATCGCCGATCGTGTTCGGCGAGGCCACACTCTCGACGGCGATCGGATGGCCGGCCATGATCGCCATCTGCCCGAGCAGGGTGGCGGCGGCCGACAGCGTGTCGGCGTCAGTGCGATCGATGAAGAGCGGTGTCGGCTCGGTTGCCCGACCATAGGGATAGGCGGTGCCGGCCATTGCGGCCAGATTCGGAAGCTGACCGACGCGGGCAAAATCCGGGATATGCAATTCGGAGGTATCGAACAGGGCAAAGCGCGCATTGGTATCGGCGCTGCTGCCCGGCGCGCAGGCGGCATCGCCCTTCGTCATCAGGATCGCCTCAATTGCCACCGTGTTCAGACCCGGCTTGAAGTGACGCATCGTCACCCGGATCGGCAGATGGCGGAGAATGCCACCTGTCGTCGAGGTGAGCGGCACTGTGGAGGCGATGTTGTCGTTGACGTAGATATCGATGTGGCTGCCGGGCTGAACCTTATCGGTATAGGCGGCGTCGAGCAGCACCTTCGCCTCGCCATAGGCATTGGCATAAAAATCCGCCGGCACGGCGACATTGAAGCTGGTCCGGAACCGGCGGCCGGCGAATTCGGTGGTTTTTACGCCGAGCTGGGACAAGGGAATGCTGGTATCGGAAAAGATCAGCGGCGCGTTCGGTGCGCTCCAGCGTTCGGTGGTCAGCACGTCGCGGCGGACATCGGCGGGCCTGTCCACCGGCGAGACGATAGTATCGATCGCCGAGGAGACCGCCTGCCAGGAAGGACCGCTGATCAGAAGCACGGGCGAGCCGCTGCGCGGATCGGTAACGAAAGCGGCGAGCGGCGCACTTTCGGCGCCAGGCGGCAGGCCGGGAAAGAGCGGCCGCAGCTCCGCCGCAGTGCCGACGAGCACGCCGAGCCTGCCGGGACCGGCGGCCGGAAGCGAGGCGGTGTTGAAGGCAAAGATCTGGTTCGGCATGCTGCTCAGCACCGACAGGCCCTGCGTCAGCCGCAGCAGCGGCTCGGTGGTTCCCGGCTGCTCCAGCGCCGGGACGACGATATCGAACTCCGTCCTGCCGGCGCCGTCGACGCCGATAGCGCGAACTGCGTCGGCGCTCGAGAGTTCCGCGGCGTTCCTGCCGGCGAAGCTCAGATAGGTTCCGGCCGGATCGATGTTCGACCAGAGTTCATAAGTGGATTGAATGCTGCAATCGGTGCGATGGCGCTGATCGGCCTGGAAGGTGACGACGTTGGCGCCCGGCTGCAGCAGACCGGAGGGAACCTCGAATGTGACGGCTGATGGGGCGTCCGGCGAGCCGACGCGCTGCTGGCCGATCGGGCGATTGTTGAGATAGACGGTCAGCGTCGAGGCCTCGGGCGCGACGACGATCGAATTCTGATAGGCGAAGGTGAAACTTGCCTTGGCCGCCGCCTGCTCGGGCGTCAGATAGACGGACCATGAGCGGCGGTCGTATTCGCCGCCGAGGCTGAATTTCGAAAAGGGCACAAGATAATGCCTGATATCGCGGGGGCTCGGTGGCGAAGCGGCATTTGCTGCCGCGCCAGGCTGGGGCGCCGGCGCCGGCTGCCGCTGGACAATGATCGGCGCAGGAACGGGCGCCGGCGCTGCCGGCGTCGCCGGTGCGGGTGTTACGGAAACCGGAGGCGTGGCGGGCACCGGTGCTGCCACCGGCGGAGCGGGCGGCGTCGGCCTCGGGGCGACGGATGCGCCGGGCAGCCTCTCGCCGGACATGTCGAAGGGCGCCGTCTGCGCCTGAGCGAAGGCGGAAGTGTTCAGCAGGAGAAGCGAAGCGGCGACGATGCTTTTCATCCGGCATTGACCTTTGCCGCCTGCTGCTGTGCCTCCCGCTCCCGCCGCATGCTGCGGAAGAGGTAAACGAGGCCGCGGCTGGTTTGATAAAGCGACAGGCCGAGGAACCAGATGGTGCCGCGGATCAGGCCCGGATTGCGGCGGCGCGAGGTCTGGAATTCAGTCCACTGGCCGGAATTGGCGAACATCAGGTCGGCGATCAGGCGGTGGTCGAGGGCGCTTTTCGGCACATACTGGCAACCGACATTGCTGATATCGCCCGACGGCTCGATGTTGCGGACGATAAGCGGCAGGGTTTCGAGCTCGGCGCCGCTATAGGGCCGGAAGCGCATTTCGGCAGGTGCGCCGATGATCATCTCATCAAGCTGTTTGTTGAAGATGTGAAGCCTGGCGCCATGGACGGAAACGTCCTCGATCGAGGCCGCGTACCATTTGCCGTTGGCGCCGAATTCGCAGCGCCGGTTGACGCGGACGCGGCGAGACAAGGCGCGCTCGCCGCGTTCCGACACGACGCCCAGCGCGCAGCCGGCCATGATCAGATTGATGACATTCCACCCGCCGACGACGAGCGTGACGTCGGCCTTATAGGGTTCGGCATAAATTCTGTAGAAGGTGATGACGAGCGCGATGATCTGCACCGCAAAGATGACGAAGAACGGACGACTGATCTCCGACAGGCGGCTGACGGCAATCGATTCGTCCTTGGCGGTGACCTTGAAGGTCGGCTTCCTCGGATTGAGCATGACGGAGACGACCGCCGGCAGCAGATGCACCGTCTGGACATATTCGTAGAGTTCGGAAATCCACGGCCAGCGGAACGACCCGTAGAGGTAGTTCTGCATCATCAGGTTCACCAGCATATAGGCAAACGTGTAGGCCAGGAACTCGCCGCCGGAGGCGGTGAAGATCTCCAGATCAAAGAACAGATAGAAGAGCGGCGCAAACAGAAAGATCGTGCGCGGGAACGGGAAGAGCCAGAATAGCGTCGAGGACATGTAGCAAAGGCGCTGCGGGATCGACAGTCCGCGTTTGAGCAGCGGGAAGCGGAAACGCAGGATCTGCATCATGCCTTGCGCCCAGCGGCTGCGCTGGCCGATGAAGCTCGCGAAGGTGGCCGGCTGCAGGCCGGCGATCAGCGGCTTGTCGACATAGATGCTGTTCCAGCCGCTGCCATGCAGCGCTAAGGCCGTCTCGCAATCCTCGGTGATGCTGATGCCGGAAAAGCCGTTCTGCGATTCAAGCGCCTTGCGGCTCAGTACCGCGGCCGAACCGCAGAAGAAGGCGGCGTTCCATTTGTCCAGGCCGCGCTGGATGATGCCGTAGAACATCTCGTTCTCGCTCGGCATCTTGTCGAAGGTGCGCAGGTTGCGCTCCAACGGATCCGGATTGATGAAGAAGTGCGGGGTCTGGACGAGGAAGAGCTTCGGATCGTCTTCGAAATAGCCGACGGTCTCGAGCAGGAAGTCGCGGGCCGGCGCGTGGTCCGCATCGAAGACGGCGATGAGTTCGCCGGTCGAATGTTTCATGCCGTTGTTGAGATTGCCCGCCTTGGCGTGCTCGTTGCGGTCACGCGTGAGATAGGTGACGTCAAGATCCTGGCAAAGCTGCTTCAGTTCGACGTGGCGGGCCGCTGCCGCCTGAGCCTCGAGCAACTTGCCGGAATTGCGTTTCTGCAAGGTGCCGCCATCGTCGAGCAGCCAGACATGCAGCTTATCGGCCGGATAGTCCATGGCCTTGGCGGCAGCCAGCGTGTTTCCGAGAAGGCCGGAATCCTCGTTGTAGGAAGGCACGAAGACATCGACATGGGGCAAACGCCCGGGATTGGCGGCACGCGATGGGCGCGGCGGCAGCGGTGTGGCGACGATGAAAAGGCTGAGCGCCAGCATCGCCACGCTATACATTTCGGCAAGGTAGAGCAGCAGGCCGGGAATGAAATTCTCAGGCTGGTTCACCGGCGGCAAAGTGTTGGTGGTGCGCCAATAGACGTAGCGCAGCACGATCGACGTGCCGAAAGCGAGTGCCACCAGGCGCCACGTCCCCTCGCCCTTCAGGATCTTGATCAGCGCCATCACCGTGACAACCGTAATGCTGGTGATGAGCTGGGTCTGCAGGTTAACCGGCAGGGTGATCAACACGATCATGCAGAGCGAAACCAGGGCCCATATGAAGACGCTGCGGGCTTTGCGCATCGACGTTCCTTCGAAATTGCTCGCCGAGGCATCGTCCGACACCCGGGCACCCTTGCTGGAACAAGATGATTCAGGTCAGCTCGCCCAAATCTGAATCCTGTTCTAAGTTAAAGAGTTAGAGCATGATGCCGCCCGAAAACCGCTCCCGCTTTTCGGCATCATGCTCTATCTCCGGCAGACGGCCGTCATGGCCGCGTCGCCTAGGCAGTCCGGTGAGGGCACGGTGACGCCGATCGCCCTTGCCGATTGTACCAACGGTGCGCCGGCCGCCTCCGGCGCCGCGCTCGTCTGTGGCGCCTCGCCGGGCAGCGGCACCCGCGGGCCGATGGGCGCCGGCAGCGGTGCGGCGCCTTGCGCCGGCTGCCCGCTCGGGGCGCTGCGAAGCGGAGCTGTCCGCGGCCGGCGGACGACGGCAGGCGCCGGCTCATAACCGATCGGCATCGGACTGGCGCGATATCCGCCCTCGTCGGGATAGATCGGATTGCCGGTACGCCCGAGCGCCGCGTCGGCGGGCGGCGGGGCGCCATAGGGGTTCCGGATCACCCCGTCGAAGGTGCCCGATATGGTGTAGCCGTAGACGATGCCGAGCAGCTGGCGCTCGGATGCGCGCGCATCGCATAGCCGCAGACGCAGCTGGATCATGCCGAAATTGCGGGCCTGCGTATTGGCGGCCGCGCTCGAGCGGATCTGTTGCCAGGCAAAGATGCAGGCGTCGCCGGCGCGGCTTCGGCCGGAGGCATAGCCGAATGGGCCATAAGCGTTCTGCAGGAAGGTCACCGAGGCCGCCATTGGTACGCCGGGGGCCGCGTGGGCCATTTCGCGGGCAATAGCGCTCTCGTTGATCATGCTGAAGCCGGCATTGCCCGTTCCGGGATTGGCGCCGGAGGCGCCGAAGAACTGGATCTTCAGAAAATTCTGGCCGGGCACCGAGGAGGACGTAAACAGCGAGACCGTCTGTTCGACACCATTGCCACGCTTGCGCTCGACGACGCTGACGATCGACGGGCCACCCGGCGGCGGCAGAACCAACGCCTTTTCAGGCGCCACCGTCTCCGGCCCGGAAGGCTGCCGCACACCGCCGGTCGACGTGCAGCCGGCCATCATGCCCGCAACTGCCACCAGCGATATCGTCTTCCGCAAGCGCATGTCTCGAGCCGCCGCAATCGTCTTTCCAGATATCCATTCGCAAACCGAAACGCGACGGACCTTCGAATCAACGACCGCCCGGCCGTTCACCCGACATAAGCCGCCGACATGGTTAATGAAGAGTAAAGAGCCCGCCCCTGATGCCATCGGAAGACTCGCACTGAACATGATTCGGACAGCTCAACCGTATGGTGCACAAAGTCGTTTAGCAACAAACAATCGGCATGTCCGACCCCCGCCAAGGCGGCAGGCCGGGGCGGAACTATGCGGCATGGCCGACGTTGCCTTGATGTCCAGGGTTTAAAAAGGAGAACCTCCCATGCGCAAGACCATGCTGGCCACGGCCGCCATGCTGACCCTCTGCTCGGCCGCCTTCGCACAGAGCACCGTCGTCATCACCGATCCCGCACCGACCGGCTCCGTCGTCCTGCCCGGCGAGGTGCGCACCTATGTGATGGAGCAAAACACGCCATCGGTCGTCTATGATGGTGAGATCACGGTTGGCGCAACGCTGCCGGATACTGTCGAAATCCATACCGTGCCCAATGTCGACGGCTATGGCTACACGGTCATCAACGAGCGGCGGGTCATCGTCGAGCCGAAGACGCACCGCGTGATTCAGGTTCTTGAATAAGGTGATCGGGAGGCTGGAGACGCGCGTCGCGCGCGCCTTCACGCCTCCTCGCCTCCCACCCTCACCGGCATATTCAAAAGCTCGCGGATCTTATGGGCGAGTTGCTCCAGGCTGAATGGCTTGGCGAGCAGCGAAACGCCGTGATCCAGCACGCCATTGTGGACGATGGCATTGCGCGTGTAACCCGTGGTGTAAAGGATCCGGATTCTTGGCCATTTTTCCTGAACGGCGTCGGCAAGCTGACGCCCGCTCATCTGCGGCATCACAATATCGGTGAAGATCAGGTCGATATCGGAATTCTCCTCGAGAAGGAGAAGCGCCTCCACGCCGCTTCCCGCCTGCAATACGGTGTAACCGAGTTCATGCAGGCTTTCGGCGGTCATGGTGCGGACGTGTTCATCGTCCTCCACCACCAGGATCGTATCGTTGACGCTGCCCTGGGGGATCGGCTGGGCGCCGGCGGCAGCGAGGCGCGCATCCGCCTTACCGACATGGCGTGGCAGATAGATCTTCACCGTCGTTCCGCGGTCGATCTCCGAATAGATCTTGATATGGCCGCCGCTCTGCTTGATGTAGCCGTAGACCTGGCTGAGGCC
Source organism: Rhizobium croatiense (assembly GCF_019793465.1). Lineage (GTDB taxonomy): Bacteria > Pseudomonadota > Alphaproteobacteria > Rhizobiales > Rhizobiaceae > Rhizobium > Rhizobium croatiense. Next base: position 187,100 of record NZ_JAILYJ010000002.1, read on the forward strand.
GAGGCCCGTCCCCTTGCCGGGTCCTTTGGTGGTGTAAAACGGATCGAAGGCGCGGTCGATCACGTCAGGCGACATGCCGGTGCCGGTGTCGGTGATGCTGATCATCACATATTGGCCCGCTTCGACCTCCGAATGCATGCGCGAATATCGCTCATCAAGTTCGGTATTGGCAGTCTCGATCGTCAGATGACCGCCGCCGGGCATGGCGTCGCGCGCGTTGACGGCCAGGTTCAACATGGCGTTTTCGAGTTGGCTCAAATCGGCAAAGCTCGGCCAGAGGCCGCCGGCGAGCACGGTCTCGATCCGGATATGTTCGCCGAGCGTGCGTCGCAGCAACTCCGACATGCCGCCGACCAGCTTGTTGACGTCGATCACCTCCGGGGCGAGCGGCTGCTGGCGCGAGAAGGCGAGAAGACGCGCGGTCAGCACCGCGGCCCGCTGGGCCCCGTCTCTGGCATTCTGAAGGGAGTTCAGCAGGCGCGGATCCTCATGTCCGGTCATGCGCCGCTGGGCAAGATCGAGATTGCCGATGATGATCGCCAGCATGTTGTTGAAATCATGGGCGACGCCGCCCGTGAGCTGGCCGATCGTCTCCATCTTCTGCAGCTGGCGGACCTGCGCTTGGGCGGCGGCATTCTCTTCCATCTCGTGCCTGAGTGCGGCAGTGCGCTCGGCCACCGTCTCCTCCAGGCGCGCGTTGAAACCGTTGAGCTCGGAGCTGAGCCGACTCTGCCTGCCATGGGCGATGATGATCATCTCCATCAGTCCGATGATGATCGCGGCATTGACCAGATAGGTTGAAAGGCCAACCCATTGGCCGGCGCTGACCGGCCAGAATGCATCATGCGGCTCGACGAAAAACTGCTGAACGACGAAGGCCGCAACCATGGCTGCGACAAGGCCCGGTCCTGCGCCACCGATGAAACTGGCGAGCAAGATCGCCGGGAGGAAACTCAGGAAGGGAAAACCGGAGAGATAATCGCTGGCGGCGAGTCGCAGAAGAAACGTCAGACCAACGAAGGCAACCGCCAGCGGATAGGTATAGCCCGGCCTGTGACGCAGCCAATCCGTGGCACTCAGCAAATCCATTCCATACCCCTTCTCACAGCGCCGCGCGTCCTTTCAGACGCGCGCAAAATGACGCTGCAACGCTTTGAATTACTGCATAATTTTTTCCGTAAAGCGATTCCGATTTCGCGAATTATGCAGTAGCCGTCGCTGAAACGGCATCCCAGCTTTTGCACAACGAATTTCGCCGGGCAATATGCTGTTTCGAAAGCGCGGCGCGATCTTTCAGATTCGCTTGCCGGGCCTTGGGCTTTTATGTTTACACATATCGTGCCGTAAAACCGCGGTGCGGTTTTAGCACAACAGGTTTTACCACCGCTGCGTGCAGCATCTTGACGAGCTGCACAAGCGGTCCACATAAACTTCGTGCCCAGCAAGGGGAATGGGTGGACGGGATCATGAAAGACATATTCATCGTCGAGGACGATGCGCTGATCGCCATGCTGCTCGAGGACATGCTGAGCGATCTCGGCTATCGGGTTTGCGCGACTGCGCCCGATCTGGAACGGGCGCTCGCAGCTGCCAAGGACACGGAGTTCGACGCCGCCATCCTCGACGTCTCACTTGCAGGCCGGAGTTCGCTGCCGGTCGCAAAGCTGCTTGACGAGCGTGGCAAACCCTATCTCTATGCGACGGGCTATGGCAGTGCACCGGAAGGCAGCACCCCAAGCACGCTGCCGGTGCTGCGCAAACCTTTCCAGCTCAGCGAGCTCGAACAGGCGATGAAGCTGCTTGCCGAAGCCTGAGAGCGTTTCCTCAACGCACCTGATCGAGCAGACGCTTGCATTCGAGGAGGTCGTAAAGCGCCTCCTGCAGCAGCGCCCTGTCTTCCTTGCCGACGCTCGACTTGCCGATCGAGACTTCCGGCTGATCGTCGTCTCCGGCGACGAAGTTGAAGAACCGGCGGGTGATGGGCGGCTTGGCGCGGCCGACAATCTGGTCCTCCTCGGCCATGCCGACGCGCGGCTCGCCCGATCCCGTCTCCTGCACGCCCGAGGCAAGCGCCTCGACGCTGGCGAGATCACCATGGCCGACCGATATGACGAACTTGTTGCCGTTGGTCTTCAGAAGCTTCTGCACGCCCTTGATCGTATAGCCGTGATCATAGAGCAAATGCCGGATGCCCTTGAGAAGGTCGACATCCTCCGGCCGGTAGTAGCGTCGGCCGCCGCCGCGTTTCATCGGCTTTATCTGAGGAAACCGCGTTTCCCAGAAGCGCAGCACATGCTGCGGCAGATCAAGATCGTCTGCGACTTCGCTGATGGTGCGAAAGGCATCGGGGCTCTTGTCCAACGTCATACTGCTACGCAACCTCGCAGGCTCGATCCAACGGCGACTCACCATATTTCAAAGGTTTGGCGCCGACAATTCAAGTCATGTGTCGACGTTGCGCACAGGCGATGGATGATGCGAGAGAAAAAAGCCGTTCCGAGCAGGCGGAAGACCGATATCAGAGAGCCGGATTCTGCGGCTTCAGTTTGACCTTGCGAGCGACATGCGCCTTGAGGATGCGCGTCTTCAGCACGTTCGATGCCTTGAAGGTCATGACCCGGCGGGGAGAGATCGGAACCTCCTCGCCGGTCTTCGGGTTGCGGCCGATCCGCTCGTTCTTGTCGCGAACCTGAAAGGTGGCGAAGGAAGAAAGCTTGACGGTTTCACCACGCACGATGGCGTTGCAGATTTCGTCGATGACGGTTTCGACAAGTTCGGCGGATTCTGTCCGGGAAAGCCCAACCTTTCGGAAAACGGATTCCGCCAGGTCTGCTCGCGTCACTGTTTTTCCCGTCATGGTCCCCGCCCATTACAAATTATTTTGTGAAAGCGTTCGAAGAGTATTTGTCTTGCGCCTCACGGTCAAGCTCTTGTTCGCCGCCAGTTTTTTAGGATTTGCGCTTACCAGCGCAACAGAACGGCGCCCCAGGTGAAGCCGCCGCCCATCGCTTCGAGCATCACCAGGTCACCCTTCTTGATGCGGCCGTCGCCGGCAGCGGTCGCAAGTGCGAGCGGGATCGAGGCGGCCGAGGTATTGCCGTGCAGATCGACCGTGACGACGACCTTTTCCGCATCGATGTTCAGCTTCTTCGCCGAACCGTCGATGATGCGTCGATTGGCCTGGTGCGGCACCAGCCAGTCAAGATCTTCGGCGGTGGTGCCGGTCGAATCGAACGCAGCCTGGATGACATCGGTGATCATGCCGACGGCGTATTTGAAAACCTCGCGGCCTTCCATGCGCAGCTTGCCGACGCTGCCCGTCGTCGACGGTCCGCCGTCGACATAAAGCTTGTCCTTGTGCGAACCGTCGGAACGCAGATGCGCGGTCAGCACGCCGCGGTCTGCAGACGTCCCCTCGCCTTCGGCCGCCTCCAGCACGATCGCGCCGGCGCCGTCGCCGAAGAGCACGCAGGTTGTGCGATCGTTCCAGTCGAGAATGCGCGAAAAAGTCTCGGCGCCGATCACCAGAACGCGTTTTGCAAGGCCGCCGCGGATATAGGCGTCCGCAGTCGTCACCGCATAAACGAAGCCGGTGCAGACGGCCTGAACGTCAAAGGCGAAGCCGTGGCGCATGCCGAGACGGTTCTGGATGTTGACCGAGGTCGCCGGAAACGTGTTGTCGGGCGTAGAGGTGGCGCAGATGATGAGATCGATGTCGGCTGGCGTCAGGCCGCCATTTTCGAGCGCCGCCCGCGCGGCCGCCTCGCCGAGCGAGGCCGTCGTCTCGTCGTCGCCGGCCACGTAACGCTGGCGGATGCCGGTGCGCTGGACGATCCATTCGTCCGACGTATCGACGATGGCTTCCATATCTCGATTGGTCATCACGCGCTTCGGAAGTGCGGCTCCGAACCCGCGAACCACTGAACGGATCATATTCGATTGAACCCCATCGCTCATGCCGCTTCCGGGCCCATCGGGGGCAGGCGCTTGGCATGATATTTCTTAAGATCGTTTTCTATTTTCTGATTGAGGCCGTTCTTGGCCATGTCGTAGCCGACCTCGATCGCGGCGGCGATGCCTTCGGCATTGGCACCGCCATGGCTCTTGATGACGATGCCGTTCAGACCGAGAAACACGCCGCCGTTGACCTTGCTCGGATCGAGTTTCTCGCGAAGCATGTCGAAGGCGCCTTTGGCGAAGAGATAGCCGATGCGGGCGAGCAGCGTCCGCGACATGGCCGCACGCAGATATTCGGCGATCTGCTTGGCCGTGCCTTCGGCGGTCTTGAGGGCGATATTGCCGGAGAAGCCTTCGGTGACGACGACGTCGACGGTCCCCTTGCCGAGATCGTTGCCCTCGACGAAGCCGGAATATTCGAGTGAATCGATATTCGCCTCGCGCAACAGCCTACCAGCCTCCTTGACCTCTTCCTGGCCTTTCACCTCTTCAACGCCGACGTTCAGAAGGCCGATCGTCGGGCGTTCGATCTCGAAAAGCGCGCGCGCCATGGCGCCACCCATCAGGGCGAAATCCATCAGCTGCTGCGCATCGGCGCCGATCGTCGCGCCGACATCGAGTACGATGCTCTCACCCTTGAGCGTCGGCCAGATCGCCGCGATCGCCGGGCGTTCGATATTGGCCATGGTGCGAAGACAGAACTTCGCCATCGCCATCAGCGCCCCGGTATTGCCGGCCGAGACCGCGACATCGGCATCGCCCGTCTTCACCGCCTCGATCGAACGCCACATGGTGGAGACATAGCGGCCGCGGCGCAGCGCCTGGCTCGGCTTCTCTTCCATGCTGACTGCAAGCTCGCAATCGTGAAAGACCGATTTTTCCCTAAGTTTCGGAAATTTGGCGAAAACAGGATCGCACTGTTCCTTAAGACCGTAAAAAACGAAAGAAATATCCGGATGCCGATCCAGCGCCTTGGCAGCGCCGGGGATGACAACCTGGGGACCAAAGTCGCCACCCATGAGGTCGAGAGATATTCTGATCACGCGTCCCTGATCCTTCTTTCCGCCGAGGGGCGAAATTTCGGCCAAAATACTGGTTTTGGCGTCGCATACAACTGAATTGTGTCAAATACGAGCGAGGCTTCAGTCCTTTTTCCAGTCCTTGAGAACCGCGAAAGCGGAGGGCTTTTTATCGTTCTCGCCGCTATCCTCGATATGACCTTCGAACTCGACGCCCTCTTTGCGCGGATAGGGGTCGATCGCAAGAGCGGCGAATTCCGCGACCACCTCGCCGGCATCGATCGTATCGCCGACAAAGGTCTCGGGCAGGTCAGGACCGTCTGGATCGAGCAGCATTTCGCCGGCGTCATTGCCGGGCTGGCGGGCAAGCTTGGAACCCTCGGGCACGAAAATCTGCTCGAGGTTTTCGTCGATGGCGGCTTCGACAGGTTCCAGCGTCACGACGCAGGACTGGACGATCTTCGCCTGCACGCGGCCCTTTACGCGCACGCCGTCGCGCTTCCAGCGGCCAATCTGCAGATCGGCGCTCAGAGCCTCGACGGAGACGACGTTCCAGGCCTCGGCGAGCGCCTTCAATTCGCTGGCGTCGGCCTCGATATGGACCTCAACGGGGTTGGCGGAGATATGGCCGACCTTGACGTGATAGGAGAAGGGAACGTCGTCCCGATCGTTCTTCATTATTTCCTCCTTCAGGCAACCGGCGGCAGCGTTGCCGAGCCGCTGGCGATCATCTCTTCCGGAACGGCAGACAGATGGGCTTCTGCCGCCACCATCCAGCCGGCGAGGCCGGACATATCGGCCGGCGCCGGACTTTCGGGGTAGATATTGCGCTGAAGCGCCAGCGCAAGCGCTTCGCGTTCGCCGGCATTCATCGCCTTCGAATAGGCTTCGAGCCGGCCGTAGAACATGCCGGCGAGCTTCTTCATGCGTTTCGGCACGCTGTTGTCACCGATGCCGAGTTCGCGGATCGAATAGTCGATGTCCTGGAAAAAGGCGTCGACGATCTCCTGGGCGATCTCCTGGCCGCTGACGGCAGAGGCGCGCGTGCGGCGAAAATACAGAATCATCACGATCGACAGCATTTCGAAACGGCCCATGACCGTATCCGGCACATTGAGCCGCTCATAAAGTTCCGGCATGCGCGCGGCGGCCGTCAGCGCCGCATATTGCCTGTCGACGATCGCCTGATTGTTGTTTTTCTTGCGGAAGAGTCCGAAGATCATTGTTTTTTCCGGAAATGCCTCAATCTTCACGCCGGCTGGCGTCTGGCCTTGTTGCATGAATTCGAAAGCTGGTTTACCGAAGCAGGCGCGAATTGCAATGCCGATCGTGGCCAGTTTCGGGACGACGCCTTCGAGGCGTCAGTGAAACAAATTCGGGACATTCGACCCGGAATGGCCACAATGGTTTTGCAGGAGGAAGCGTGCAAGGCCCAAACGGCTGCTATCGACACTCAAGGGAGTAGATGTCGTTGAAGAAACGGTATTTCAAGTCTGACATGAAGTTCTTCAGCAGCGCGGCCATTGCCTTCATAATCGCCTCAACCACTGCTCTTTCGGGCTGCCAGACCGGCACCGTGCTCAATGGCGGATACGTCGCCGACCAGCAGTCGCTGAACCTCGTTCCAGAAGGCTCGAGCCGCGAGCAGGCGCTGCTTTCGCTCGGCACCCCGTCGACGACGGCGACCTTCGACGGCGAAGTCTTCTATTACATCTCGCAGCGGCGCACGCGTTCGGTCGCCTTCCAGAAGCTGAAGGTCGTCGATCAGAGCGTTCTGGCGATCTATTTCGACAAGGACGGCGTCGTCAGCCGCCGCGCCAATTATACGCTGCAGGACGGCAAGGTGTTCGACACGATCGGGCGCGTTACGCCGACCGGCGGCAAGGAACTCACCTTCCTGCAGCAGATGCTTTCCGGCGGCAGCGCCGCGAGCGCGGCCCGCAGCCTGTTCGGCGGCGGCGCCGGCGGCACACCGCAAAATCCGAGCAGCCTGCGCTGATCGGACAAGCGTCAACGACAAAACCCGCCGGATCGCTCCGGCGGGTTTTTTGTTGACAAACCTCGTTTTTTACCCGGCATCCCGGCCAAGGAGATTGCCGACACCGGCCCCTCATCCGCCTGCCGGCACCGTCCTTCGGACCCCGCTCCGGGGCGAAGGGCGATAGTCGCACTCTTTCCGTCCCTTACCAACGTCTCGCATGGCACGTCCCCTCTCTCCGTTTTTACGGGGAGAGGGTTAGGGTGAAGGGCTGCCAGCCGCTGTTGCAGCCATCAACCGGCGAGAACGGCGAGCAGCAGCAGTGCCACGATATTGGTGATCTTGATCGCCGGATTGACGGCGGGGCCGGCGGTGTCCTTGTAGGGATCGCCGACGGTATCGCCGGTAACGGAGGCCTTGTGCGCATCCGAACCCTTCATGTGACGCACGCCGTCCTTGTCGACGAAGCCGTCCTCGAAGCTCTTCTTGGCATTGTCCCAGGCGCCGCCACCAGACGTCATCGAGATGGCGACGAAGAGGCCGTTGATGATGACGCCGAGCAGCGATGCGCCAAGCGCGGCAAAGGCCGAGGCCTTGGAGCCAGAGATCAGAAGCACGCCGAAATAGACGACGATGGGCGCCAGCACCGGCAGCAGCGACGGCACGATCATTTCGCGGATGGCCGCCTTGGTCAGAAGGTCGACGGCCTTGCCGTAATCCGGCTTTTCCGTGCCCTGCATGATGCCCGGCTTCATCTTGAACTGGCGGCGCACCTCCTCGACGATCGAGCCGGCGGCGCGGCCGACGGCGGTCATGGCGATGCCGCCGAAGAGATAGGGAATGAGACCTCCGAAGATCAATCCCGCCACCACGTAAGGGTTGGAAAGATCAAAGGAAATTTCGCCGATGCCGGCGAAATAAGGGAATCTGTCGCCATTCGCCGCAAAATATTTGAGGTCGTAGGAGTAGGCCGCGAAGAGAACCAGGGCGCCGAGACCAGCGGAGCCGATGGCATAACCCTTGGTGACGGCCTTGGTGGTATTGCCGACGGCATCGAGCGCATCGGTGGACTTACGCACCTCCGGCGGCAGATGCGCCATTTCGGCGATACCGCCGGCATTGTCCGTCACCGGTCCGAACGCATCGAGCGCGACGATCATTCCCGCGATGCCGAGCATCGCCGTGACCGCAATGCCGGTGCCGAACAGTCCACCGAGCTGGTAGGTGGCGAGAATGCCGCCAACGATGACGATCGCTGGCAGTGCCGTCGATTCCAGTGAGACCGCCAGGCCCTGGATGACATTGGTGCCGTGACCGGTGACCGAGGCCTGCGCGATCGAGACGACCGGACGCTTGCCGGTGCCAGTATAATATTCAGTGATAACCACGATCAGCGCGGTGACGACAAGACCGATGATGCCGCAGAAGAAGAGGTTCGCGCCTGATATATCGGTGCCTCCGACGGAGCCGATCAATCCCCAGCCGATTGTGAGCGAGGTGGCAGCACCAAGTCCGACGATCGACAGCAGGCCGGTGACGATGAGGCCCTTGTAGAGAGCGCCCATGATCGAGCCGTTTGCACCGAGCTTGACGAAGAAAGTGCCGACAATCGATGTGATGATGCAGGCGGCGCAGATCGCCAGCGGATAGATCATCGCCGACTGGAGGATCGGCGCGCCTGCAAAGAAGATCGCAGCGAGAACCATGGTGGCGACGACGGAGACCGCATAGGTCTCGAAGAGGTCGGCGGCCATGCCGGCGCAGTCGCCAACATTGTCGCCGACGTTATCGGCAATCGTCGCCGGGTTGCGCGGATCGTCCTCGGGAATGCCGGCTTCGACCTTGCCGACGAGGTCGCCGCCGACATCGGCGCCCTTGGTGAAGATGCCGCCGCCGAGACGGGCGAAGATCGAGATCAGCGATGCGCCGAAGCCGAGCGCCACCAGCGCATCGATGACTTCGCGCGAGCCGCTCTCATGGCCGAGCCCGACGGTCAGAATAGTGTAGTAGATGGAGACGCCGAGCAGCGCGAGACCCGCCACCAGCATGCCGGTGATCGCACCCGACTTGAAGGCGATGTCGAGGCCGGCGGAGAGGCTGGCGGACGCGGCCTGCGCGGTGCGCACGTTGGCGCGGACGGAGACGTGCATGCCAATGAAACCGGCAGCGCCGGAAAGGACGGCGCCGATCAGGAAACCGATGGCGGCCGTGGCGGAAAGAAGCAGCCAGGCTGCGATGAAGACGACGACGCCGACAAGGGCGATGGTGCGATACTGGCGCGTCAGATAGGCCTGAGCGCCTTCCCGGATATAGCCCGCGATCTCCTGCATCCGGCTGTTGCCCTGATCGGCGGCAAGCACCGACCGAGTTGCCCAGGCGGCATAGACCACCGAGAGCAGACCGCATGCGATTACGCATAAAAGAATGGTCATTTCGCTCTTTCCTCCATAGGCCGGAGTTCACTCCTCCTCCGGCAGATACGCCGCCGAATCGCCTTTCCTCTCCACAGAAATGCCACAGCTAAGCGGTGCGGAGATTGCGTGGTCGATCACGTGGCGTCAAGACCGCAACGGGCGAAAACCATTGCGGCATGAAGAAAGAAACGGGAAGATCGTTTGGCGTCTAAGAAGTTACTTCTTCGCCTCGCCGCGCACCTGCTTGGCGATGCGGTCGAGCACGGCGTTGACGAGCTTCGGTTCGTCGTCCTCGAAGAAGGCCTGAGCGATCTCGACATATTCGGTGACGATGACCGCCACCGGAACGTCCTTGCGGTCAATGAGTTCGAAGACGCCGGCGCGCAGGATAGCGCGCACGGTGCTGTCAAGCCGCGACAGAGCCCAATCATCCTGTAGCGCTGCAGCAATCAGCGGATCGAGGCGGACCTGATCGCGCACAACGCCGGAGACGATGGAGCGGAACCAGCCGGCATCGGCCTTCAGATAGGTCGCGCCGTCGATTTCCTGGCCGAGGCGGTGGGCCTCATATTCAGCGACGATTTCCAGAACGCCCGTGCCGCCGACATCCATCTGATAAAGCGCCTGAACGGCAGCAAGACGGGCAGCGCCCCGCTGGTTCGCAGTCTTGACCGGCCGTTCCGTCTTGTCGTCACTCATTCTTCATGCACCCAGTTTCTGCTTCAGCTCGATCATCGTCAGCGCTGCGCGAGCGGCAAATCCGCCCTTGTCCTTGTCGGAGCGGCGTGCGCGCGCCCAGGCCTGTTCGTCATTTTCCACGGTCAGGATGCCGTTGCCGATGGCAAGGGATTCGCTGACCGCGAGATCCATCAAAGCGCGCGAGGACTCGTTCGACACGATTTCGAAGTGATAGGTCTCGCCGCGGATGACCATGCCGAGGGCGACATAGCCGTCATAATGCGTGCCGCCATTGTCGTCTCCATCGAGCGACATGGCAATCGCTGCCGGAATTTCCAGCGCGCCGGGAACGGTGACGACCTCAAAGGTAGCGCCGGCCTCTTGCAATGCGAAGGTCGCGCCTTCGAGCAGGGCATCGGCCATGTCGTCGTAGAAGCGGGCCTCAACGATCAAAATATGGGGAGCGGTCTCTCTCGGCATGGTTCACCTTCGGTTTATGGGGCGTTTTCCACTCGGCAGGCCGCGGTCAAAACATGCCTTCATCGGAATGGCAAGCACTTTCGCCCGATGCCGCAACGCCAAAGACGAAATATCGGCAAAGGGATAGCTGCACAGCTGAGCAGGCCTTTCAAACCAGTTTCCCCGGACGCCTGGAAAACGGCAATTCGAAGGCAATTTTCATGAAGAATTTTTAATGTATTTTCAGTGGCTTAGCCCATTGAATCGCGAAGAGGGCAACGCCAATTCCATGTCGTGACAAGACGATCCCCTGCAAAGACAGCCGACCGTCAAAGCAGATGAAAGGATACAATCATGAACCGCGTTGTCACAATCACCGTCGCCGCCGCCCTCTCCTCGCTTGCATTTGCCGGCGCCAGCCGGGCCGAAAGCCTTGGGATGAACACCGCCCACGGCATCGAGCAGACGCTCAGGACCTTCCAGGGCAATGACTTCAACGTCGAGCAAGTCCATAACTGGCGCAATCTCGACGACGAGACGACGGGTCCGCGCTCGGCGCCGGAACGCTCCGGCCAAGCCATCCGCGGCATCCAGGCTTCGATCGACGCCAACCGGTCACTTGCCCGCCGGCTCAACAATGAAGGCGTCGACGTCCGCAACATCGTCAATGCCGAACAGGCGGCTGACGGAAGCCTGACTTTTTACGTCCGCTGAGGTTCCAGGCATTGCCAACGATCGAGTGTCCCGGTGCGTTCCGCCCGAAGCGCGGCGCTCGAGGCATGGGCGGCGGTCTCCTCTCCGCCCATGCCGGGGATTTCACGGATCAGCGCAGACGGGCATTGAATTTTCCGCCAAGATGATAGCTTCTCTTCCTGCAACAGGAGGACATCATGGCAACGGAACCGAAAGCGGTGATCAATATCGCCGATCTCCCGCTCGACCACTGGAAACAGGGCGAGTTCTACGAAGGCGCCGACGCCTCGTTCGGCGCACGTCTTGGTCTGGCCGGTCTCGGCATCAGCTATAACGAAGTGCCGTCGGGCAAATCGAGCTGCCCCTTCCACAATCACCATGTCGAAGACGAGCTCTTCTACGTGATCGCGGGCACCGGCGAATACCGCTTCGGCGACGAGCGCCATGCAATCAAAGCCGGCGACGTGCTCGGCGCGCCGGCCGGCGGCCCCGAAACGGCGCACCAGATCATCAATACCGGCACGGCGACTCTCGTCTATCTCGGCATCTCGACGATGGCGAAGACCGAGATCGTCGAATATCCGGATTCCGGAAAGTTTCTCGCCAAGACCAATCGGGATGGCGCAAGGCCCGGGCGATTCCGCCATATGGGACGCGCGGAAAATCCGCTCGATTACTGGGACGGCGAAGCCGGCGCGTGACGGCGCAACTCCCGGAGGATCTGATGTGACCGACATCCCCACGCTCGAAACGCAGCGGTTGACGATTCGCCCTCACCACCTCGACGACTTCGAAGCGCATGCCGCGTTGTGGGCGAGCGAGGATGTTGTCCGCTTCATCAGCGGCGCGCCCTCGACGCGCGAGCAGAGCTGGGCCCGTATGCTGCGCATTGCCGGCATGTGGCATCATATGGGCTTCGGCTTTCTCGCGATCGAGGAAAAGGCAAGCGGCCGGTTCATCGGCGAAGCCGGATTTCTCGAAGCCCGCCGCGAAATGGAACCGTCAATCGAGGGAACGATGGAGGTCGGCTGGGCGTTGATGCCGGCGGCCCAGGGCCGCGGTTATGCCACCGAGGCGCTGACAGCCCTGATCGGCTGGGCGGAAGCGCATTTTCCAGGAAAGGCAATGAGCTGCATCATCAGCCCCGAGAACGTGGCGTCGCTCAGGCTCGCAGCCAAGCTCGGCTTCCGCGAGATGGCGCGCGCGCAGTATAATGGCGAAGTCATTCAGTTTTCGCGTTAGGGAATTTCGTCGAGCGGACAGCGTAGCGCAGAGCATCCACCGCATGGGCCGAGGCTCGTGGAACGCGGAGCGAATGCCCGAGAGTGTGCCACCTTTATTTACATCAGTGCTTCTTCAATTTGCGCAATTCTTGCTCCAAGCTGGGGGAACGAATTCTGCCAGTGCCGGTAGATATTCAGCAGGTTACGATATGAGGTAGGCAAGTCGCTTGCTGGCAAGTAGCCTCTTTCAAACGCGAAATTTAACACGTCCTCATAGTAAGTGATTGCATAAATGAACTTCCAGTTGATTTGCGGGTTCGACGTGGCGTTCTCATGGCGCCTGAAATAGGAAAGCGGGGTGGGATGGATGACGAAGTTGCCGAGCTGCGCCAGTTCCACCCATGCTGATAAATCAATCAAACCAGGAAAGAGATCGCCTTGCATCTTATACAACCGGAATTGACCATTGCTATCGAAAGCATCCTTCTTCCGAAATAAAGCCGTTGTGTACTCTCCCACTAGATTGACGTGATTGAGAGCCGTCAATCGCAAGAAGTCGTCGCCAGAAACGATCTTGAGGCTATCTCCGGAAGCGTTGAAGTGGTTGATGAAGCCAGTAGTATGATTTTTTCCGTCAATCAAATAACGCGGAGAAAATGAAAGACGCGTGTTTCTTTCCTTTGTCGACTCAAGCGCCTCTAACAGGAACTGTATGCAGAAAGGGTGTAACACGTCGTCATCGAACAGGAATTTGATGTATTCGCCGCTCGCGATTTCCACCAGCCTGCGCACATTGTTCTCGGGACCGGGATTCGGATTGCGGCTGTATTGGACAAACCTTTCGTAGTTCCGGCAGATCGCCTGGATTTCATCAGTCGGACAATCATCCGACACCAGAATTTCGACATCGGTGAAGCTCTGAGCCAACGCACTTCGTAGGCACAGTTCGAAATAGTCGGCCTTGTATGCTGGAATACAGATCGATACGCGCGGCATCGGACATCCTTGGAATTTAGAAAGTCGAGTTCGGCAAAGCGCAGCCTATTGCGCTCGGCCTGCTTCACACATGAGAAAGATGCTGGCGCAGAGATCGGGATAGACTTGCCCCAGCTGATAACAACCCTCCAGATATTCACTGGAAATGATGTCGGTCTGAAGCAAACGATCCCACTGGAAATTTGCCAGAGCTTTGAAGAAAATGCCGGACCGATGCACAACGTTCAACCCTGCCAAACTTGCATCGCGCTCCAGGGTATCCAGTGAATATGTGATGCGGTGACCATGCTCCGCTTCCGCCTTCGTGATTGCGGAATTGTGGCTTATCAAACCCATTTTAACAGCGATCTGGCGGGACGGGGCATTCGCATTCGGGCATACCAGGAAGAGCCTACCGCCTTCCGATAGCCATTCGTCATTGATGCGCTTCAGCACGCCTAGCGGATCGTCCAAATGCTCGAGAACGTGTGTCAGCAGGACATTGTCATAGCGTTTGGGGAGCTTCACGTCTTCGAACACGTCATTGATAAATGTCAGGCTGTCGCCCAGTTCGTTCTGCGCGACGGCTATTGCCTCATCGGAGGCTTCTACGCAGGTGATATCGTCGAAATAGGGAACGATCCTTTTCGTGAAATCGCCCCGGAAACTTCCAAGTTCAAGCAGGCTTCCGGAGCGGAAAAAGGGCATGAAAGACTTCAGCATATAATGATGCATGACGTCAAAATCGAAGTTGTATGCGTAGCGATGATCACTAGCATCCTTGATTTCACTATTATAATCGCGCTTCTTCTCAGCCATCTTCTACCCCAAATCTCGCTTCATTGTCAGCATTGACTGTTCGCTATCCAGCACCACGAACCCATATCTGCGATAGACAGCGACGGCGGCCATGTTTTTCGCCTCGACCTGGAGGCGTATCGTTTCAAACCTCTTCTGCCTGGCCAAAGCCATGCTCCGCTCAAGCAACGCTCCCGCTATCCCCCTGCCGCGCCATTCTTCGAACACACTTAGATTCGTAATGAATGCCGATGTCTGTTGGGGATTGTTGCAATATATGGCCAGAAGCCCGATCAACCTACCGTCAGACCATGCCTCAAAGCGCTCGGCATTGAGCAGGATTTTCAGCGCATAAGCGTCGATGTCCACGCGTGCGCGAAGTCCCTCGGCGAAAACAGTTCCGCATTCATTCAAGTGGTAGGCGATGTCGCTTGCCGAAGCGAGGTTGTGGCCCCAATCCGGCGTCATGCAGCACGTTCCAATATTGCAGCGCCGAATCCATGCCGGCCAAACTGGTTTCCGTTATAGAGGAGGTAAATTGACCCATCCGCCTCAAAGACGTGCGGATAGCACAACATGTCGGAATCCCATTCGCCGTTCGTTCCTTCAATCCCCAATTCAAGGTCATCGCGTGACCAGTTGATCAGATCGTGCGAATAGGCGTGGCCGATTTGATAGCCGCGTTTCCTGTTAGTGCGAAAATCCGACGATTGCCGATAGCAGAAGAACATATGATAGCGATCATCGATCCGGATGACGGTCGGCAGAGCTTGGCTTTCGTCGGCACCAAGCCGATCCGGTATGATCTGCCTGCCTTCCTCCTTCTGCCAATTGATGCCGTCTGGCGAGGTCGCATGACCAATTTTATAAGTGCGATCCGGAGGCGCGCCCGGGGAGTATTCTTTCCACCCAGTCCCGAAAATGTACCACATGTGAAAGATGCCATCGATGAACTTCACAAAGCCGTCGCCGACCAGGCACGGCTCCTTGAGAGACGCCGACAAGACCGGCCCATCGCCGATCCTCTTGAACGACATCCCGTCGTCGTCACTGAGCGCAAGCCCGATTGCCGTATCGACCGAGACCGCAACCCTTCGATTCCAGCCGCATGTGTAGCCGTAGATCTTCCCTTCGTGTCGCATCACATTCATCGGGAAGATGCCATGCTCGTCAAAGCAACCGAGTTTGCCGAGTTCAATAACCGGCCTGTCGGAAACGCGAATGGCCCGCTCCAGAGTCTTCTCCATATCGACGAAAGCGACATGGCTGAGATATTTGCCGTTCACGTCAGTTGCGCGCGTTGAGAAGTAGATTCGTATAAAGCCATCGAAAACGAGCGCCTGGGGCGACTGCGCAAACTCGACACAGCCTGCGGGCAGATGATGCAGCGTGGGATCAAAGATCTTGCCCAGCTTCTTCCATCGCATCTTGGTCATGCGTCACCGAGCTTTCCGTCGAGAACAGCAAGGCCGAAGCCGTTGCGCCCGACTTGATTGCCGAGATAGGCCATATAGGTCTTGCCATCCAACTCGAAGACATGCGGGTAGCTAACCATCTCATCATCCCAGCCTGTGTCGGACACCGTCAGCCCCGCTTTGCTATCGTCACGTTGCCAGTTGACCAGATCGTTGCTCGAGGCGTAGCCGATACGGTATCCCTTTTCCTTGCCGCGATAATTCGTGCTGTGACGATAGCAGAAGAACATGTGGTAGCGCCCGCCGGCAAAGATCACATCGGGGCTCGCCTGTGCCTCATCGGTCTCGACGACAGATTCGATCAGATCTCTGTTCGCTTTCGTCCAGTGCACGCCATCTTCAGAGGTGGCTAGACGGATTTTGTACACAGGCTCCGCACGCCCATCGGCCATGATCCACTTGGAACCAGAGATATAGAACAGGTACCACCGGTCGTTAAAACGCCGAATCTTGGGACCACTCAGGACGAAGGGCTCATCCGGCGAGTATGGCACGACGGGTCCACAACCCGCCTTAGAGAAGGTCCGGCCTTCGTCCGTGCTCAAGGCCAATCCTATACCGACGTTGAATGGCACGGATTCGCATCGCGTCCAGCCGGCATAGTAAGCGCGTATGAGGTCGCCATCCCTGGCTACGGAGATCGGATAAGTACCAAATTGATCGAATTCGCCGAGACCGCCCAAATCCAGGACCGGACGTTCGCTGATCCGTATGATCTTAAACAAGTCAGCCCTATCCACGTCAATATAAGCAGAATGCGAGACATATTGCCCGGCCTGATCTGCTGGTGGGCGGCAGGAAAAGTATATTCGCACAAAATCGTCGAAAAGCAGTGTTGCAGGCGCTTGAGCAAACTCCTTAAGCCACGGACGATCCGTCACTTCCTGCGGCGTAAAAACCTTGCCTAACTTCTTCCATTTGAACATTGCTTCACCGATATCTTCTTCTTGGCAGACCGCCGAAAGGAAACACTCGTCCGCACCTAAGATTGAATGAGCTCATACGCACCCAGCATATTCCTCTGAATCTCTTCCACCGAATTGAACATGATGACATCCACAATTGACAGCCAGGGCACGAAATCAGCACCGAACTGAGAATATTCCACACACTTCGACTTGATGAATTTCAGTTCTATACCGCGCGCAGCAAACGCGTCTTGAGAGTAAAGTTCCATACCCCCTATTGCATTCACGTAGACCTCCGCGCCCGCTTTCTCGCAAAGTGCCAAAACCTTTTCCTGGGCCTTGAGATCGTGATTTATCGCTATTTCAGAGGAAACGGCGAAGTCTGCCCTGATGCCAAGGTAGCCGCAGATTTCCCTGATTGAGTTGAAAATATAGAAAAAAAGATTGTTGTCCGGGAAGCCTATCGCCTGCTCGATCACCGGGAAAGCATTGGAAAAAAATGGCGCGCGTCGATAAGCGCCTTGAATTTGATTCAGCAGCTTGTTGCGATCGAAGTCCGCCGACAGGCTGCGTTCGTACACGTCTAAACTATCCGGCGCGGCCTTCAGCGGCAGAGAGAATGTGGCGTCTCGGCCGTCGCGCAACATGCGGTTTCGGTTAATCCAACCCTTTTTCGTGTATTTGATATTGTCGTAAACGATGAATTTATCGACCGCACTGATCAGCTGAAAGTAACCAATGTAAGGAAAGAAATACGGCTGCATGATAGCCAGTTTCATTTCATCTACCCCTAAGAAGCAATGATCGCGCAGACCTTGTCGACGATCTCCATTTCCATGTCGGGATAGATGGGAAGGCAGAGCACTTGTTGTGCAGCTTCGGTTGCGACCGGCAGATTCGCGGGCTGCGCGGAAGGCAGGCTGCGGTACATCGAAAAGCTTGAGATCAGCGGATAGAAATAACGGCGCGGATGAATGCCGTTTTCCTTCAGCAGCTCATAGAGCTCATCGCGCGAAATGGCATAGCCGGGGCGTACGAGAATCGGGAAATAAGAGAAGTTGGAGACGGTCTCGCCGGAACGGTGCAGGCATTCTATACCCGCGACGCCGCGCAGACGCTCGCGATATGCGGCGTCGATGAGCCCACGCCTTTCGAGGGCGAAGTTAATGTATTTCAGCTGCAAGAGGCCGAGCGCAGCGTTGAATTCGCTCATTTTGCCGTTCGTGCCCGGCGCCACCACGGTCACCTCATCGACGTAACCGAAGTTCTTCAGCTGGTCGATGCGGGTCTTCGTCTTGACATCAGGGCAGATGATCGCCCCGCCTTCGAATGTGTTGAACACCTTCGTCGCGTGGAAGCTCAGGATGGAAAGGTCGCCGTGATTGAGAATGCTTCCCCGCTCGTCTTCCACGCCGAAGGCATGGGCGGCGTCATAGATGACCTTGAGATTGTAGAGATCGGCGATCTTCTGGATCGAATCGACGTCGCACGGGTGGCCGTAGCAATGCACCGGCATGATCGCCGTCGTCTGCTGCGTGATCGCCGCCTCGATCTTCGCCGGATCGAGATTGAGCGTCACCGGATCGATGTCGACGAAGACGGGCTTTAAGCCGTTCCAGAGAAGCGAATGCGACGTGGCTACGAAGGAATAAGGCGTGGTGATGACTTCGCCCGTGACGCGGAGCGCCTGAAGGGCCGTCAGCAGCGCAACTGTGGCGTTGGAAAAGAGGCTGATGTGCTTCACGCCGAGATGGTTGCAGAGCTCCTGCTCCAGTAGCTCGTGGAACGGCCCGCCATTGGTCAGGATGCGATTGTTCCAGATCGCTTCCAGCGAAGGAATGAATTCTTCGAGCGGCGGCAGGCTGGGCTTCGTTACATAGATCTTTTCGTTTTTCATGACGCCGTCCGAGTTGGGCCCTATCAAGCAATTGGCCTGGCACGAACATCACGGCTTAACCTGTTCCCAAGCTGACCAGCGAAATTCCTGCCAACAGTGTGGCGCAAGCTTCACATCCAATAGTCGACACCCGAACCAGCCGAATGCTGTTTCGTGAATCACGAAGACGGCGGCCATCGCGAAGGACAATACCTTGACGATCAATCAGCCCATTTCCGCTCTACCGGCCGGTCTTCCTGATCTGGCGCTTCTCACGGAGAAGGCTGCCGGCACGGGATCCGTCATTATCTATCAGCCTTATCTCGATCCTTCGCAGCGCAGCCAGCTCGACGCGGCGGCCATGCCGTTCGACATCTCGTTCAATACGCAGGCAACGACCCGCGAATATGAACTCTTCCTCACTCTGCATCGGCATCACGAGGCGATTGGCCTCGGCGACGACGTGTTCTGGGGGCTACTTTCGAGCAAATTCGAGATGAAGTCGGTGACAAGCTTCCCGTCCTTCGTCACGGAAGCGGAAAAGGCCAGAGCGGAAGGTGCGGACGCCTATCTTTACAATCCGCTGATCGGCCACGCGGCAATCTACAGCAACGTCTGGGAACATTCGCTGCTTGGTGGTCACCCCGGCATGGAGCCGATCTTCCTGCATCTCCAGGAACTCGGCTATCCGATCGCGCCGCCGCAGGACAAGATTGCCTTCATGTTTTGCAACTATTTCTGCGGCAACCGGAAATTCTGGTCCGGGTATTTCGCCTTTTGCGAACGCATTCTCGAATCACTGGAAAGCCAGGCGCGCGCCGGCACGCCGGCGGGCAACGCCTATTCCGGTACGGCTCACTACTCACGCGATGCCAACGCGAAGATGCGCCCCTTCGTGATCGAGCGTCTGCTCGGCCTTTATGTCCAGCAGGCTATCGCCTCCGGATTGAAGATCGCCGCCTTCGTACCGACCCTTGCCGATTTCGAATGGAAGTTTGGTGTCCGCCTCGGCCGGATGCTGCATGGCCTGTTCGCCGCCAAGGAAGCCTTTCTTCAGAGCCGTGACGATGCTCTCCTGACCGCGTGGCAGCAAGGCCGCCAACCGCTCATCAAGCAGCCGCATCTGATCTGGGGGGCTGATGACCCGCCCGGCTGGATGCCGCGCGGCCAATTCATCGGCGGCCGCGAATTGATGCGCGCCTATGCTCCGCACGCTTCAGGCGCCTCCCCGGTGCCGCAGCAGCCGGTGCGTACGGAAAGGACCGCTATACCGGCCGCGCCGAAGATCGAGCAGCCGCTTGCCAACGCAATGCAGCCCTTTGCCGGCGGATGGCAGGCCCACAAGGATCGCCATTGCATCTGGATCGTGACGCCCGAAAACTACAATCACAGCCACGCCTTCGACGAAGTCGCGCTCGGCCTGCAGGGCGCCTTCGAGGAACTCGGCGGTTCGGCACCGATCGTTAGGAACATGAACGAGTTCGCGGGCCGTGCGCCGATCATTTATGGCGGCAACCTGCTTCCGGCCGAAATCGTCGGCCACCTGCCGCAGGACAGCGTTCTCATCAACCTCGAGCAGGTGTCTGAAGAAAGCAGCTGGATCAATTCGCGCTATGTGGCGATCCTGAGGGCGATGCCGGTGCTCGACTACAGCCCGCGCAACCGCGAAAACCTCGCCACCAAGGGAATCGACCACGCCGGCGTGCTCGAAATCGGGTACAGCCGTTGCCTGAGCCAGATCCAGCACGCCCCCGTCAAAGATATCGACGTGCTCTTCTACGGCTCGATGAACGAACGCCGCCACCATATTCTGAAGACGCTGAAGGACGCCGGGCTCAAGGTCGCGCATCTCTTCAACATCTATGGTGCGGAACGCGATGCGGCGATTGCCCGCGCCAAGATCGTCATCAACATCCATCATTATGCGAGCGGCGTCTTCGAGATCGTGCGCATTTCCTACCTGCTCGCCAATCGCGTTTGCGTGCTGACGGAAGGCGACATCCGCGATCCGGACCTCCAGCCCTTCATCGGCGGCTTGGCAATCGAGCCTTATGACGACATGATCGGGCGCTGCTACAAGCTGATCGCAGATGCCGACGAGCGCGATGCCATTGCCGCGAAAGGTCTTGCGGCCATCCAGAGCCGCTCGCAGGCGGAGATGCTGATGAGCGTTATGAAGGCGGGGGCCTGATGAAGGCCGCAGAAAAGGTAAGTCATGCACATTGAGACCGCCGCCATCGAGGGCATCGTTGCAATCACGCCGCCACGTTTCGGCGATCACCGCGGCTACTTCTCCGAAGTATTCAAGGATGCCTGGTTCCGGGAAAATGTGGCCGACGTCACGTTCGTCCAGGACAATGAATCGCTTTCGGGGCAGGCTGGCACCGTTCGGGGGCTGCATTTCCAGATACCGCCCTTTGCACAGGGCAAGCTGGTGCGCTGCCTTGCCGGCCGGATCATGGATGTCGTCGTCGATATCCGCGTGGGATCACCGAGCTTCGGCAAATGGCTCTCTCAGGAGCTCTCGCCGGACACCGGCAAACAGCTCTGGATACCGCCCGGCTTCGCACACGGATTCGCAACGATCGAGCCGAACAGCGTCATCAGCTACAAGGTAACCGCACCCTACAGCCCGCAGCATGATCGGGGCATCGCGTGGAACGATCCGGCGATCGGCATTCGCTGGCCCTTCGATGAGAGAGACATGGTATCGTCCGACAAGGACAAGACGCTGCCGCGGCTCGCCGATCTGCCAAACCATTTTCCCTATTCAGCACAACAACCCCAGGATTGATCGACGATGCGCATACTGGTCACGGGCGGAGCGGGCTTCATCGGATCGGCATTGGTGCGCCATCTCGTCAGCGAGATCGGCGCCGAGGTGCTGAATATCGACACGCTGACCTATGCCGGCAATCTTGCATCACTGAAATCCGTCGAATCGGCGCCGAACTATCGATTCCTGCGGGCGGATATCTGCGACCGCGCCAGGATGCAGGAAGCACTCGCGTCCTTCCGCCCTGATATCGTCATGCATCTCGCGGCCGAGAGCCATGTCGACCGCTCGATCTCGGGCGCGGCTGATTTCATTCAGACCAACATCTTCGGCACGTTCAGCCTGCTGGATGCCGCACGGCACTATTGGGATGGGCTTGAAGCTCACCGCAAGAGCGCCTTCCGTTTTCTGCATGTCTCGACGGACGAGGTCTACGGCTCGCTCGGCGACGAGGGTCTCTTCGAGGAGACGACGCCCTACGATCCGTCCTCGCCATACTCCGCCTCCAAGGCCGCGAGCGATCATCTGGCGATCGCTTGGCACCGCACCTACGGCCTGCCCGTCGTCGTCTCCAATTGCTCCAACAATTACGGCCCGTTCCATTTCCCGGAAAAGCTCATCCCGCTGATGATCCTGAACGCACTCGAGGACAAGCCTCTTCCGGTTTACGGCAACGGCGCAAATGTCCGCGACTGGCTCTATGTCGAAGACCACGCCCGCGCGCTCTTCACGATCGCATCCAGAGGGCGCCCCGGCGAAAAATACAATGTGGGCGGCCGCAATGAGCGCAGGAACATCGATGTCGTTCATCGCATCTGCGCCATTCTCGACGGCGTCTACAGCGACAAGGCACCGCATGCGCGTCTGATCACCAACGTCACGGACCGCCCCGGACACGACGCACGCTATGCGATCGATGCCACGAAACTCGAAAGCGAACTCGGCTGGAAGGCGCAAGAGACCTTCGAAACCGGCATCGAGAAGACCGTGCACTGGTATTTGGAAAACGAATGGTGGTGGAGGCCGCTGCGCGAAACCGTCTATTCCGGCGAACGCCTCGGCGTTTTCAAGGGGTGACAAGCGATGCGCATTGCCGTCACCGGTAAACAGGGCCAGGTCGTTCAGTCGCTGCTCAGACGCGGCGCCGAAACGGGCGTGGAAATCATCACGGTCGGCCGTCCGGAAATGGACCTTTCGGATCCTGCAAGCGTCGCAGCCGCCTTCTCGGCTCTGCGGCCGGACGTTATCGTCTCGGCGGCCGCCTATACGGCGGTCGACAAAGCCGAGAGCGAAGCCGAGCTTGCCTTTTCCGTCAACGCGGCAGGCGCCGGGGCGGTGGCCGAGGCTGCCGCGCGGATCGGGGTCCCGGTCATCCACATTTCGACCGACTACGTGTTCAGCGGCGACAAGGCCTCCGCCTATTGCGAAGAGGATGCGACCGCGCCCATCTCGGTCTATGGGCGTTCGAAGCTCGCCGGCGAGAAGGCCGTCGCGGCGGCGAACCAGAACCATGTCATATTGCGCACCGCCTGGGTCTATTCGCCGTTTGGCACCAATTTCCTGAAAACGATGCTGCGGCTTTCCGAGACGCGCGATCATCTTCGCGTCGTCGCCGATCAGTGGGGATGCCCGACCTCGGCACTCGACATCGCCGACGCGATTCTTGCGATCGCGACCCGTGTTGTCGCGGACCCCGCGCCATCGCTCCGCGGCACCTTTCACCTGACCGGCAGCGGCGAAGCAAGCTGGGCTGATTTCGCCGAAGAGATATTCGCGGCGCTTCTTAAATCGGGCGGCAGAAACGTCGGCGTCGAGCGCATCCCGACGACGGACTATCCTACACCGGCAAAGCGTCCCGCCAATTCGCGTCTCAACGGCGACAAGCTCGCCAGAACATATGGAATCCGGCTCCCCGAGTGGAAGCAGTCCATGACAATCGTCATGCAAGACCTTTTGAACAAAGGTCTTTAAGGAGAAAGCATGAAGGGAATTATTCTTGCCGGCGGCACCGGCACGCGTCTGCATCCGATCACGCAGGCCGTCTCGAAACAGTTGATGCCGGTCTACGACAAGCCGATGATCTACTATCCGCTGACGACGCTCATGCTCGCCGGCATCAGGGAGTTGCTGATCATCACGACACCCCACGACCTCGAAGCCTTCAAGCGCCTTCTCGGCGACGGCTCGCAATGGGGAATTTCGCTGACCTATGCCGTACAGCCGAGCCCGGACGGCCTCGCCCAGGCCTTCATCATCGGCGCCGACTTCGTGCACGGCGACAGCTCGGCTCTCGTTCTCGGCGACAACATCTTCTACGGGCACGGACTGCCGGAAATCATGAAATCCGGCACGAGTCGTGGGGAAGGCGCGACGGTGTTCGCCTATCACGTCACCGATCCGGAACGCTATGGCGTTGTCGGCTTTGACGAAGAGATGAATGCGCTGTCGATCGAGGAGAAGCCGAAGGAGCCAAAATCGAACTGGGCGGTGACCGGCCTCTATTTCTACGACCAGCAGGTGGTCGATATCGCCGCCAACCTGAAGCCGTCGCCGCGCGGCGAATTGGAAATCACCGACGTCAACCGCGCCTATCTCGAGCGCGGCCAGCTTTTCGTGGAACTGATGGGCCGGGGCTATGCCTGGCTCGACACCGGCACACCTGATAGCCTGCACGATGCCGCAGGTTTCGTCAGCACGCTGGAGAAACGCCAGGGCTTCAAGATCGCCTGCCCCGAAGAAGTCGCCTGGCGCATGGGTTACATCTCGCAGGACGACCTCGCCAGACTCGCGGAGAAGCACGGCAAGAGTGCCTACGGCCAATATCTGACGAAGCTCTCTCCGGTTTGGTGAACTATCTGGCCGGCCAGACGCGACAGCGGGATACCGAACAGTTTTGCGATTCAGGCGCTGGGAAATTCCGCCAGCCGGGCGGCGTAGCGCGCCATGGTGTCGACTTCGAAATTGACGAAATCGCCGGCCTTGCGCTCGCCCCACGTCGTGACTTCGAGCGTGTGGCGGATGAGCAGGACGTCGAAATCCGTGCCGTCGACCGCGTTGACGGTCAGCGAGGTGCCGTCGAGCGCGATCGATCCCTTGGGGGCGACGAATTTCGCCAGATGTTCGGGTGCGCGCAGGCGGTAACGCGTGGCGTCGCCCTCCGATGTCACCGAAAGGATTTCCGCCTTGCCGTCGACATGGCCGGAAACGATGTGGCCGCCGAGCTCGTCGCCGATCTTCAGCGACCGCTCGAGGTTGATCCGGCTGCCTTCCCGCCAGGTGCCGATCGTCGTCAGCCGCAGCGCCTCCTCCCAGGCCTCGACCTCAAACCAGCGGCCGTTGCTGCCTTCCTGCGGAAGGCCGGTCACCGTGAGGCAGATGCCGGAATGGGAGATGGAGGCGCCCATATCGATGGTGGCAGGATCGTAGGCGGTCGCGACCCGCAGCCGAATTCCCTCCTTCAAGGGAGAAACGGATTCGACGGTGCCGATATCGGTGACTATTCCGGTAAACATCAAAGCCTTCTTTCGTATTCATCCAGGCGATCAACGCCGAACATCTGCGTGCCCGTATGGGCAAAACCGGATGGTATGTCGGTTGCATCAAGCGGCGATTCAATACCGTTCACGCCGATGATGACGGGCGCCTGGTAAAGCTGAATGCGGTCGACGAGACCGGCTTCCAGGAAAAGCCGCGCCGTCTTGGCGCCGCCCTCGACCAGAAGCGAGGAAATGCCGCGTGTCGCAAGTGCGGGCAACAGAATTTCCGGATGATAGGGATTGCAGTAGACGATCTCGACGCCGGCGGCTTCGAGTGCGGCACGGCGGGAGTCCAGGTCGGTGGCGTCGGCGGGTGTGTTACCCCCCTCTGCCCTGCCGGGCATCTCCCCCACAGGTGGGGAGATTGGCTGGGGGCTGGCTCCCTGCCCTACATCTGCCGTTGATCGTGACGACGAGTCGTTTTGGGAATTCGGTTCGCGCTCCTTGCCAATCTCCCCCCTTGTGGGGGAGATGTCCGGCAGGACAGAGGGGGGTAACCCCTCCGCATCCGCCGCTAAAGGCGAAACTTCCTCGCTCGCCACAAGGATCACCGGCACGTCCCGCGCCGTCTCAACCAGCTTGCTCGTCAGCGGCAATACCAGCGCGGGGTCGAGCACGATACGGATCGGCGACTGCGCCTCCAGGCCGGGTGTGCGCACCGTCAGCAGCGGATCGTCCGATATCGCCGTGCCGATGCCGACCAGGATCGCGTCGGTTTCGGCCCGCAGCGCCTGCACCTCGGCGCGAGCCTCCGAGCCGGTGATCGCCACCTGCCCCTCCCCCGCACGGCCAATCATACCATCGGCAGAAACGGCAAGCTTGAGAGTCACATAGGGCCGGTTCTTCGTCTGGCGGGTGAGATAGCCGGCCAGCGAGCGCCGGCCCTCGGCTTCCAGCAGGCCTGCATCTACCTCGATACCGGCGTCACGCAGCATGGAAATGCCGCGGCCGGAGACCCGCGGATCGGGATCGGTGACGCTGATGACGACGCGCGCGACGCCATAGGCGATCAGCGCCTCGGCACAGGGCGGCGTCTTGCCGTGATGCGAGCAGGGTTCGAGGGTGACATAGGCGGTGGCGCCGCGGGCAGCCTCGCCGGCTTCGGCGAGCGCCTGCGGCTCGGCATGCGGACGGCCACCGAGGGCGGTGACCGCCTGGCCGACGATGACGCCGTCTTTAACGATCAGGCAGCCGACGGAGGGGTTGGTGGCGGTGCGGCCGAGATGCCGGCGCGACAGGCGGATCGCCGCCGCCATGAAACTCTCGTCATCCGGCGTGACGCTCATGGCTCATCTGTCCAGCGGGTCGCGGGCGATCTTGGCGTTGATTTCGGAAATAACCTTCTCGAAATCCTCGGCAAGCGAAAAATCCCGATAGACCGAGGCGTAGCGCACGAAGCCGACATCGTCGAGGCTCTTCATGGCTTCCAGCACCTGCAGGCCGATCTGCTCGGAGGAGATTTCGGTCTCGCCGGAGCTTTCCAGCCGGCGGACGATGCCGGAGACGGCGCGCTCGATGCGGTCACGCTCGACGGGGCGTTTGCGCAGCGCCACTTCAAAGGAGCGCACCAGCTTGTCGCGGTCGAAGGGCACCTTGCGGCCGGTCTTCTTGATGACCATCAGCTCGCGCAGCTGCACGCGCTCGAAGGTCGTGAAGCGGCCGCCGCAATCCGGACAGATACGCCGCCGGCGGATGGACGTATTGTCCTCCGCCGGGCGCGAATCCTTGACCTGAGTATCTTCCGAACCGCAATAGGGGCAGCGCATCGCTACTCCTTACCCCATGTAGTCATACATTGGGAAGCGGTCTGTAAGGTTGACCACCTTGCCGCGCACGGCGGCTTCGACCGCAGCATTGCCTTCGTCGGAATTGGCAACCTTCAGGCCGTCGAGAACCTCGACGATCAGGTTGCCGATTTCGCGGAATTCGGCTTCCTTGAAGCCGCGCGTCGTGCCGGCCGGCGCGCCGAGGCGCACGCCCGAGGTGACGAAGGGCTTTTCCGGGTCGAAGGGAATGCCGTTCTTGTTGCAAGTGACATAGGCGCGGCCGAGCGCTGCCTCGGCGCGCTTGCCGGTGGCATTCTTCTTGCGCAGGTCGACGAGCATCAGATGGTTGTCGGTGCCGCCGGAGACGACGTCGAGACCGCCTGACATCAGCGTTTCGGCAAGCGCCCGGGCGTTCTTGACGACCTGAGCGGCATATTCCTTGAATTCCGGCTGCAGCGCCTCGCCGAAGGCCACCGCCTTGGCGGCGATGATGTGCATCAGCGGGCCACCCTGCAGACCGGGGAAGACGGCCGAATTGAACTTCTTGGCCAGATCTTCTTCATTGGTCAGGATGACGCCGCCGCGCGGGCCGCGCAGCGACTTGTGCGTCGTCGTCGTCGCGACATGGCAATGCGGGAACGGCGAGGGATGCTGGCCGCCGGCGACAAGACCGGCGATGTGGGCCATATCGACCATCAGATAGGCGCCGACCGAGTCGGCGATCTCGCGGAAGCGCTTCCAGTCCCAGATGCGGGAATAGGCGGTGCCGCCGGCGATGATGAGCTTCGGCCGGTGCTGTTCGGCCTTGCGGGCGACGTCATCCATGTCGAGCAGGTTGTCGCCTTCACGCACGCCGTAGGAGACGACATTGAACCACTTGCCGGACATGTTGACCGGCGAACCATGCGTCAGGTGACCGCCCGAATTGAGATCGAGGCCCATGAAGGTATCGCCGGGCTGCAGCAGCGCCAGGAACACGGCCTGGTTCATCTGCGAGCCGGAATTCGGCTGGACGTTGGCGAAATTGACGCCGAACAGCTTCTTGGCGCGTTCGATCGCCAGTTCCTCGGCGATATCGACGAACTGGCAGCCGCCGTAATACCGCTTGCCTGGATAACCCTCGGCATATTTGTTGGTCATGATGGAGCCCTGAGCTTCCAGCACGGCGCGGGAGACGATGTTCTCGGAAGCGATCAGTTCGATCTCGTGCCGTTGGCGACCGAGTTCCTTTCCGATCGCGCCGAAAATCTCGGGATCGACGTCCGCAAGCGAGCGATTGAAGAAGGATTCGGTGGAAGCATTGGTCATGGGCGGGCTCCTCAACTGGAATGCGCGAAGGTATTATCCTTCCCCTGTGGTAAGGGCAATACGAAGAACGACATTTGCTGAGCAAAGCGCGCGCTCCAGTCACTTTGCGACAGCGCGGCGCCGATGAATCGCAGTTCCGGGATAGAGCGCCCCTCGCCGCAATAAAAAAAACCGCGCCGGGAGGGCGCGGTTCGAGGGTGCGATGCAGAGGTCGCCGCTTATTGCACCGGCTGCTCCATGCCAGCCGTGGTATCGAGCGCCAATTCGGCATTGCCGTC
Organism: Rhizobium croatiense; assembly: GCF_019793465.1. Classification (GTDB taxonomy): domain Bacteria; phylum Pseudomonadota; class Alphaproteobacteria; order Rhizobiales; family Rhizobiaceae; genus Rhizobium; species Rhizobium croatiense. Next base: position 215,217 of record NZ_JAILYJ010000002.1, read on the forward strand.
CATCTGATAGATGTCGTCGCGGAACTGGACAATGCCGTCGGGCATGCCCCAGGCAGAGATGTAGACGAAATAGACCGGAACTTCCGCCGCGAGCTTGATCGGCGTGTTGACGCCGCTTGCGATCACCTGCTCCATCTGCTGGCGGCTCCAGCCGGGGGTTTCGCGCAGCAGCCAGTTCGTCAGGTCGCGCACGTTCTGCACACGGACACAGCCCGAAGATTCGAAGCGCATCAGCTTGTTGAACAGGCCCTGCTGCGGCGTGTCGTGCATGTACTCGCCGTTCTTGTTGTAGAAGTTGATCTTCGTCGACGCCATGGCGTTGGTCTTGCCGGGGTCCTGACGGAACATCAGGTTCGGTGCCTCGCCGTTCCAGTCGACGGTCTCGGGGGCGACTTCGTTGCCCTTGCCGTCGAGCAGACGAATGGCGTTCTTTTCGAGATAGGTCGGATCCTTGCGCATCAGCGGCATGATGTCCTTCTCGACGATCGAGCGCGGCGCCGTCCAGTAAGGATTGAGAATGACCTCGTAGATCTTCGAATTGACGAGATGCGTCGGGCGGCTCAAGCGTCCGACAACCGCGGTATGACGCGTCGCGACACTGCCGTCTTCGACAGCCTCGACATAGGCGGCCGGAATATTGACCATCAGGTGACGGCGTCCCAGGTCTTCGGGGAAGGTTTGCAGACGGATGAGGTTGGTGTTCAGCTGCTGCAGACGGACATCGGCGGGAATGTTCATCGCCTTCAGCGTGAATTCGCCGAGGACGCCGTCGGCCGGCAGGCCGTGACGCGCCTGGAAGCGCTTGACGGCGCCGTCGACATAGGAATCGAAGGCGCTCGACATGCCGGCTTCGCGCGGCAGGTCGCCGGTGATCGCCAGACGCTGGCGCAGCGCCTGGACGGCGGGATGGCTGACGCCGAGCTGCAGGCGCTGATCGCCGGGATTGACTTCAGGCCAGCCGCCGGCGGCCGCGATCTGCTGATACTGCATGATCGCCTGCTGGGCGCTGGCGACCGATTGAGGCCCGAGGATCGGCGTGTTGGACACGACGGCCGTCGCCGTCCGCGAAGCCGCCTTGGCGTCGAACTGGTCGTCCCAGTTGCCGCGCCGCGGCGCGTTCAGGAGCCCATCGAGCGCCGATTGCGCAAATGCAGGCCCGGCAGCAAGCGCGCCGGCGCCAACCGTTGCCGCCGACGCCAGGAAAGCGCGGCGCGAGAGAGCTTCAATTCCGTTTTTCTTCGACATAGTCCCAACCACTGAATGCCGCGATAAAGGAAAGCCGCGGCTCTTTGCGATATCACTGCGCCGTAACGCAGATCTCTGTGCATTCGTTGTCCGGCGCATCAAAAAATTCCGCTAGCCCCATCACAGAAGCGCGATGCGACAGCCTGAACATTTCCGATCGGTTCAAGCGCCGGTTGTTAACCTTCCGCTGCCACACCAATATGGCCAATTCGTGTTACCGGCTCGGAAGATAGACCGCCGGCCGCCGGAGACACGACGCAACGAACCATGACGGGCTAAACGGTGCCGGTTAATAACGGCTAAAAAACGGCTTGAATACAGGCGAGAACGCTTGCCTGCCCTGCGTTGCAAAGATGCCACGCGGGCAAACGGCAAAACCGGACGCGCAGGGACACGTCCGGTTTTCTGCAACCCTGAAAGGAGGTCAGGGATTTTAGAGACGATACATGATCGAGTCGTTCCAGAAGCGGTCGAGGCGCTGGAGCAGTTTGTTCATCTGGGTGAACTCGTCGGTGCCGATGCCGCCGACCTTGTCGATCGAGGCGATGTGGCGTTCGTAGAGCTTGGCGACCGTCTCGGCGATGTCCTGGCCGGTTTCGGTCAGGCTGATGCGGACCGAGCGGCGGTCGATGCGCGAGCGCTGGTGGTTGATGAAGCCGAGATCGACCAGCTTCTTGACGTTGTAGGACACGTTGGAGCCGAGATAGTAGCCGCGGGAGCGCAGCTCGCCGGCGGTCAGCTCGGAATTGCCGATGTTGAAAAGGAGCAGCGCCTGGATGGCGTTGACGTCGCTGCGGCCCTGCCGGTCGAATTCGTCCTTGATGACGTCGAGAAGACGACGGTGAAGACGTTCAACAAGATGAAGGGATTCCATGTAAAGATCACGGATGCCCTGATCCTGCTGGTCACGGAAGTTCGATACCGCCTGCGGCTTGATTTTCGTGTTCATATTGACTGCCTCACTGTTTGATTGGCGGTGTCGTTTTCTTCCCGCCTTGAGTGAGACCCTATCGAATACATATAAAATTCGACTTAAACCGCAGGCTTAACGGAGCCTTACTGGAAACCCCACGTTGTCTCAGGGTAAATCAACGCTTACCTGGCGGCGGTGCCGGCGCTTTTCCAGCCACAGCAGCAGGCGGAAAATGCAGTAGACAGCGGCGACCATGAGATGCAGCAGGATGATCAGCTTGTTGGGGCCGAAAATATCCGGCAGCAGGCCATACATCAGGACCTGGCCGCCGGCGGCGAGCACCCAGATGACCGGCCCCCAGGAGACGGTGAGCCACAGACCGAGGGACGCGACCGGGAAAAGCACGGCAAGGCTGGTGCTCGCAACCTTCCACGGCAGGCTCAACAGATCGAAGCGGCCGGCGCCGACCAGCGAATAGCCGACGAGCATCGCCCAGTATTGCAGGCCGAACCAGAAGCAGGATAGGGCGACCAGCCTCAGGAAGAGAATGAAGAGGAGATCCGCCAGTGTGCGTTTCGGGATCGTCGGGCTATCGGTTTCCATGGCGCAGACATCGGTTCCGGTTGTATCGTCATAAGGGTGTTTTCCGCCGCGGCCAATCGTCCGGTTTGGATTTTCCGGGCGCCATGATAATGAGCGCTCCGATAAATGGAATGGGCTGGGGATAGATATCATGCAGGACAGGACGCATCTCGTCGACGACATCACCGGCCATCGCCGCATGCGGCGCAACCGCAAGGCGGATTGGACGCGCCGGCTGGTGCAGGAGAACCGGCTGACCGTCGACGACCTTATCTGGCCGATCTTCATCGTGCCGGGTTCCGGCATCGTCGATCCGATCGCGGCCATGCCGGGCGTCAACCGCATGAGCATCGACAAAGCCGTCGAAGCCGCACGCGAAGCGGCCGGCCTCGGCATTCCGGCGCTCGCCACCTTTCCGAACATCGAACTGGAACTGCGCGACGAGACCGGCTCGAACAGCCTTGAGGCCAATAACCTGATCAACCAGGCGACGGCGGCGATCAAGAAGGCGGCGCCCAATATCGGCGTCATCACCGACGTGGCGCTCGACCCCTTCACCAGCCATGGCCATGACGGGATCCTGAGAGACGGCGAGATCGTCAATGACGAGACGGTCGATCAAGTGGCGCGCGCCGCGGTGATGCAGGCGGATGCCGGCGCCGACATCATCGCGCCATCGGAGATGATGGACGGGCGCATCGGCGCGATCCGCATGGCGCTCGATGCGGCCGGCCACCAGAACGTCGGCATCATGAGCTATGCGACGAAATTCGCCTCCGCCTTCTATGGCCCCTATCGCGAGGCGATCTCGACCGGCGGACTGCTGAAGGGCGACAAGAAGACCTACTATATCGACCCCGCCAACGGCACCGAGGCGATCCGCGACGCGGCCCTCGACGTCGAGGAAGGCGCCGACATGCTGATGGTCAAGCCGGGCCTGCCCTATCTCGACATCTGCTGGCGGATGAAGGAGGCCTTCGGCCTGCCGACCTTCGCCTATCAGGTCTCCGGCGAATATAGCCAGATCAAGGCGGCGGCGATGAATGGCTGGATCGACGGCGAGCGGGCGATGCTCGAAACGCTCTTGTCGTTCAAGCGGGCGGGATGTGACGGCATCCTCACCTATTTCGCGGTCGAGGTGGCGAAAATTCTCGGAAAACGGTGAGTGTAGGGCGATTATTGTATTTCGCCCTACCGACACCATATCAGCGGCATCGCTTTTTCGCAGGAGATCGAGATGAGCTACAACCCCAATCCGCTTTTTGCCGCACCGGAGGACTGGCGCGCCTATAGCGGCGTGTTGAGCCGCCGTGTCCTTGCCTTCATCCTCGACTACCTCATCGTGGCGCTGCTGTGGATCCCCGCAGCGATCGTGCTGTTCTTCCTGTCGATCATCACGCTCGGGCTAGGCTTCCTTCTCTACCCTGCCCTCTTCGTCATCGTCGCCGGGATTTACTTCGGCCTGACCGTCGGCGGACCGAGCCAGGCCTCGCTCGGCATGCGGGCAATGGGGATCGCGATCGTGCGCGTCGATGGGCGGCCGATGGATTTCCTGACGGCGATCGTGCATCTGGCGCTGTTCTGGATCCTCAACTCGGTGCTGACCCCGCTCATCCTGCTCGCCGGCCTGTTTATCGAACGCAGCCGCCTGATCCACGACCTCTTGGTCGGCACGGTGACGGTGCGCACCGCTTGAAGCGCGGCGGAGACGAAATAAAGTCTCCGCCTTCCCTTTGCCGCCTGTTGCAGACGCTCCATATTTAACTTTAGAAGACCGAAATGAAGGACGGAAATCGTCCCGCTGTTGACGTTTTCTATTCTTAGGTCATGCTGTCGGAAAACGGCACTGTCTCGACAAGGAAACTTCCGCGACAAATGAATACGCAGACAACGCCATCCCCGCAGTTTTATCTGACGGCTCCGGCTGCGTGTCCGTATCTGCCGCATGAGATGGAGCGCAAGGTTTTCACCCATCTGGTCGGCCCGCGAGCCGCCGAGATGAACGACATCCTGACGCAAGGCGGTTTCCGCCGCTCGCAGAACATCGCCTACCGCCCGGCCTGCGAATCCTGCCGCGCCTGTGTTTCCGTGCGGATTCTCGCCCAGGAATTCGAGCCGACGAAATCGATGAAGCGCGTGCTTGCCGCCAATTCCGACGTCATCGCCACCGAATTCACCGCCCAGCCTTCCAGCGAACAATATTCGCTCTTCCGACGCTATCTCGACTACCGCCACCAGCAGGGCGGCATGTCCGACATGACCGTGCTCGACTACGCGATCATGGTGGAAGACACGCATGTGAATACGCGAATCGTCGAATACCGCCGGCGCGAGGAAGGTTCCGGACTGGAAGAGCGGCCGAAAGGCGAGCTGCTTGCCGCGGCGCTGACCGATACGATGAGCGACGGGCTGTCAATGGTCTATTCCTATTTCAATCCCGGGCTCGAGCGGCGTTCGCTCGGCACCTTCATGATTCTCGACCATATCAGGCGCGCCAAGGCGCTCGGCCTGCCGCATGTCTACCTCGGCTACTGGGTTCAAGGGTCGCGGAAAATGGACTACAAGACGCGCTTCCAGCCGCAAGAACATCTGACCCCGCGCGGCTGGGAACGTTTCGATCCCTCCTCCATGCGCGAAAGCAATCAGGACTGAATGTCCCCCACCGCTCTTTCCGACCATCGGAAGGGTCTGCTGCTGACGGCGGTCGGCGGGCTGGCGCTTTCCGTGGATATCCCGCTCGTACGGCTTGGCGATGGCGATATCTGGTCAATCCTGGGGGTGCGAAGCGCAGCCACGGTTCTCGCCACGTTCCTCATCCTTGGCGCAATACGCCTTGCCTGGGGCAGATGGCCGGTGCTCGTGCCGGGGCGAGCCGGCCTGCTCGCCGGCCTGCTCTATGGCCTCTCCTCCCTCACCTTCGTGCTCGCCGTCTTCAATACGGCCACGGCCAATGTCGTCTTCATCGTCGCCTTCAACCCGATGTTCGGGGCACTTCTCTCCTGGACTTTTCTCAAGGAGAAGCCACAGGCCGCAACGCTAATCGCCATGCTGTTCATGATCGTCGGCGTCGGATTGATCGTGAGTGATGGGCTTTCCAGCGGCCATTTCTTTGGCGACGCCATGGCGATTGTCAGCGCGCTCATTCTTGCATCAGCCATTACAATCGGGCGCGCCTCGCGCCGGGACATGGGCTTCGTGCCGCTGCTTGCCGCCATTTTGCCGGCCGCGCTCGGGCTTGCGCAAGCTCTGCCCTCGGGGCTTTCCATCGCCCATCCCGGATGGGTCCTCCTCAACGGCGCCATCGTAATGCCGGTCGCCTTCTGGTGCCTGGCGACCGGACCACGCTACCTCTCCGCCCCTGAGGTCGGCATGTTCTACCTGCTCGAAACCGTGCTCGCGCCGATCTGGGTCTGGCTGATCTTCGCGGAAATGCCGGCGACGATGACACTCGTCGGCGGCGGTATCCTGGTGGCGGCGATCGCCGCCCATTCGGGCTGGATGGTGCGAAGGAAGAGTCGCAGGCCGCTTGCGGAGTAAATATGGTCAGCCGCCGCGCTTCCTTCTCGATTTCAGCATAGTTCTCAGCCGGCCGCCTTGAACTGCTGGTCCAGCTCCCTGCCAAGCCCTTCGAGCACATGCGCCCAGCCTTGCCTGGTCTTTTCCTCATGTGCGGCCCATTCGGCGCACATTTCGTGGCTCAGCGTCAGACGGCTGCCGCCGCCGAGCGGCTCGATGTCGATTTCGACGCGGTCGCAATTGTGGTCGTGCTCTTCGACGGAGAAGCAGAAGACCATACGGCGCGGGCGCTTCAATTCCAGGAAAACGCCCTGGTGGAAGGCGTCGCCGGTCGGGCGGCGGTCGACGATGAAAAAACGGCCGCCGACATGCGGATCGATATCGGCGCGGATGACGTGACCGTCATCGGTGGCGAACAGGAAGCGGCGGGCGATTTCGGGGTTGAGCCAGGCGTCATAGACGACAGCGGGAGGCGCTCGGTAGGTATGGCTGACATGTAATTTGATGGTGCTGGCGGGCATCGATTTTCCTCCGGTAGGGCACGCGCGCCTTTCCCAGGCGCGCGGGCCACAGCCGTTCCATCCGCCCATAGAACCGGCCTTCTCTTCTTTTGGATAACAGCGATGAGATAGAGAAGTTCCGGCGCCCGCCAAGAGCCGGGCACGGAATTTTTATGGCTCAGAGCATTTCCGTCTGTTCGAATCAGGAAAATGCTCGTCTCTTCGTTTTCATGCAATTCCAGACAGAAAAGGAATTGCTCTACCCGGCAAATTTGCCGCTACGCGGAAAACCCTTCGGCACGGTGCGGCCGACGCTGGCGCGGTCGGCGAGCCATTCGGCAAGCTCGTCCTTGTTCTTCGTGAAGGTGCGGCCGGCACTGTCTTCCCAGACGAGGCCGTCCGATATCGCAAAGCAGCGGACGTCGGAAATGCCGCCATCCTTGTAACGCTGCAGGCGAACGCCCTTGCCGCGCGACATTTCCGGCACCTGTGCTAAGGGAAAGACCAGAAGCTTGCGGTTTTCGCCGACGACGGCGACATGGTCGCCGCTGACAGGCACCAGCAGCTGCGTCTCCTCGGGCAGCGCGACATTCATGATCTGCTTGCCCTTGCGCGTATTGGCGACCAGTTCGGCCTCGGCAACGACGAAGCCGTTGCCGGCTGTGGAGACGATCAGTTGCTTGCGCGCGGGATCGTGGACGAAGGCGGTCAACACCGCCTGGTCGTTGTCCATGTCGACCATGATGCGCAGCGGCTCGCCGTGGCCGCGACCGCCCGGCAGCTTGTCGCCGCCAAGCGTGAAGGCCTTGCCGCCTGTCGTGACGATCAGAATCTTGTCGGTCGTCTGCGCCGGGAAAGCCACCTTCAAGCCGTCGCCTTCCTTGAAGGTCAGCGTCGCCGTATCGGCGATATGGCCCTTCAGCGCGCGGATCCAGCCCTTTTCGGAGATGACGACGGTGATCGGTTCCTTCTCGATCATCGCCTGCTGGATCGCCTCCTCATCGGCCTCCGGCGCGTCGGCGAACTGGGTGCGGCGGCGGCCGACCTCGGTCGCCTTGGCGAATTTCTTCTTCACTTCGCCGATTTCCCAGGCAACCGTCTGCCACTGCTTGTCGTCGGAGGCTAGCAGCGCCTCGATCTCGCTCTTTTCCTTGGTGAGCTCGTCGAACTCCTTGCGGATCTCGAATTCTTCCAGCTTGCGCAAGGCGCGCAGCCGCATGTTGAGGATCGCCTCGACCTGATTGTCGGTCAGATCCCATCGCGCCATCATGACGGGCTTCGGCTCGTCTTCCTCGCGGATGATGCGGATGACTTCATCGATATTCAGATAGGCGACCAGAAGGCCGCCGAGGATTTCGAGACGTCTTTCGATCGCGGCCAGACGGAAGCGCGAGCGGCGCTGCAGAACCTCGCGGCGGTGATCCAGCCACTCTTTCAGCACCTCGTTCAGCGCCATGACCTTGGGGATGCGGCCCATGGACAGAACGTTCATGTTGAGGGGGAAGCGGCTTTCGAGCTCCGTCAGCTTGAACATCGATTCCATCAGGATCGTCGGATCGACGCTCCTGGATTTCGGCACCAGGACGACACGGATGTCCTCGGCCGATTCGTCGCGGATATCTTCGAGCAGCGGCAGCTTTCGCGCGATGAGCAGCTCGGCGATCTTCTCGATCAGCCGCGATTTCTGCACCTGGAAGGGAATTTCGGTGATGACGATCTGGTAGCCGCCGCGGCCGAGATCCTCGGTCTGCCATTTCGCCCGCACACGGAAACCGCCGCGACCGGTGCGGTAGCTCTCGATGATGCTGTCGCGGCTGTCGATGATGATGCCGCCGGTCGGAAAATCCGGGCCGGGAATGAATTCGACAAGCTTTTCGACGGTCGCATCGCGATGCTTGATCAGATGCAGGGCGGCGTCGCAAAGCTCATGGGCATTGTGCGATGGGATCGAGGTCGCCATGCCGACGGCGATGCCGGAGGAGCCATTGGCGAGCAGGTTCGGGAAGGCGCCGGGAAGGACGACCGGCTCGGAATTCGATTCGTCGTAGGTGTCGCGGAAGTCGACAGCGTCCTGATCGATGCCTTCGAGCAGCAGTTCGGAGACCGCCGTCATCTTCGATTCGGTGTAACGCATGGCGGCCGGGCTGTCGCCATCGATATTGCCGAAATTGCCCTGGCCGTTGACCAGGGTGTAGCGCTGCGAGAAATCCTGGGCGAGACGGGCAAGCGCATCGTAGATCGACTGGTCGCCGTGCGGATGGTAATTACCCATCACCTCGCCGACGATCTTGGCGCATTTCCTGAAGGCCGAAGTCGGCCTCAGCCCCATCTCGTTCATCGCATAGACAATGCGGCGATGCACGGGCTTCAGCCCGTCGCGCACGTCAGGCAGAGCACGGTGCATGATGGTCGACAGCGCATAGGCAAGATAGCGCTGCTCGAGCGCCGCCTTAAGGTCGACCGGTTGGATATTGTCGTCGTCTCCGCCGGAAGGCGGCAAAATCTCTTGTCCCATGGGTCTTGACTAGCCCAGAAGAGGCCGGCGGGCAAGGAATCCGGGGTATTGCAGCTGTGGATGAAGTCTTGGGACTGACATCAAAGGATGAGACAAACCCTTCGCCGCAATTTGGACTTCGTTTGCCGTTCCTTTCAACGGAAATTTAGAAGTCCGCAAATATAAAGCGGGCCCAATCCGTAGTAGCGTAACTGCAGAGTTCCAACCGCCACCACGCCACCAGAGGAATCACCCATGAACATTTACCGGACAACGCGGCTGATGCTGTCGGGCGCAGCCTTTTTCTCGCTCGCCGGCTCGGCTTTCGCTCTCGATGGCGCCGATCTCTTGAAGAAGATCAATGCCGCCTATGAAGCGCAAGGCGGAACGATCTCCGCTGACGGCGTCAATATCGACGGCACGGCCGTGACGTTGAAGAATGTTACGCTTAAGCCGACCGGTGGCGAAAGCCTGCCCATCGGCGAAGTCACCCTGTCCGGCGTCGAAGAAGACGAGGATGGCGGCTATTACATCGAAGAAGCCGCCTTCCCCGACATCAACAAGACGGGAGACGGCGTAACAGTCACGGCGCAGGAGCTGACGCTCGGCGGCATCTCCGTCCCGGCAACGCCAGGCGGCGACACGCTCGACACCATGATGCTTTACGAGACCGCCCATATCGGCCCGCTGAAAGTGGTCAAGGACGGCGCGGAAGTCTTCTCGGTGCTTCAAAGCGACATGAATGTGACGCTGCGCGAGGACGAATCCGGCTTCGATTTCGACGGCGCCTTCAAGAGCATGAAGGCCGATCTCACCAAGACCGACGATCCCAAGAGCAAGGATGCGATCGAGAAACTCGCCCTGCAGCACGTCCAGGGCGACATCACCATGAAGGGCGCCTGGGAGCTCGGGCCCGGCACGATCGACGTTTCGGAAATCGCCTTCGACTTCACCAATATCGGCAAGCTCAACCTCGGCTTCAAGATCTCCGGCTATACGATGCCCTTCGTGAAAACGATGCAGGATGCGATGAAGGAGTCCGAAGCCAATCCGAATAAGGAACAGGCGCAGCAGGCGCTCGGCCTTGCCATGCTGGGTCTGATGCAGCAGCTGTCCTTCGAAGGTGCGCAGGTGCGCTTCGAGGATGCCTCGATCACCAAGCGGGCGCTCGATTATGCCGGCGCTCAGCAGAACATATCAGGCAAGCAGATGGCGGATTCGCTGAAGGCGATGACGCCGATCATGCTGGCCCAGCTCAACATCCCGGAACTGCAGAATGCCGTTTCGGCCGCCGTCAACACTTTCCTCGACGACCCGAAGAGCCTGACCGTCAAGGCCGCCCCTGAAAAGCCGGTGCCCTTCCCGACGATCGTCGGCGCCGCCATGGGCGCTCCGAACACGCTGCCGCAGGTGCTCGGCGTCAAGGTTTCGGCCAACGACTGATCGCTTTGATCTGACCACGAAAAGGCTCGGCGGACCACTCCGCCGAGCCTTTTGCTTTTCAGCCGCGGTGGCGGGCGACTTCGGCGATGGCAAAGCTTGCGATATCAAGCAACTCCTCCATCGATGCGCCGTCCCTCGCCTGCACGGACATGCCCTGGACGATAGCGCCGAGGAAGCGCGCCAGTCCGCGAGGGTTTGTATCGGCCTTCATATCACCCTCACGGACACCCCGCTCGATCCTTGCCGTAAAGGCATCCAGCGAGTTGCGACGCAGCGCCGCAACATGGTCGGCGATAACATCGTTCTCGCTGGCGCAGTTCAGCACGGCCGTCGAAATCATGCAGCCTTTCGGATGTTCCACCGCCGAAAACGTCGCGGCCGATCCCCGCAATATCCGCTCGAAGGCAGAAACGGTATCGATCGGCTCGCCGAGCGCGGAAAAGGTCTCAGCGTTGAGCGCCCGGTATTGCTGCAGCGCCGCGCGATAGAGAGCGGCCTTCGAGCCGAAGGCGGCATAGAGGCTTTGCGGAGTAATGCCCATGGCGGCCGTGAGATCTGCAATCGAGGCGCCTTCGTATCCATAGGCCCAGAAGGTTTCGCGGGCCGCCGAGAGCACGGTTTCGCGATCGAAAGCGGGCGGGCGCCCGCGGCGACGAACGCCTGGATTTTTCGCAGCCGAGCTATTTTTCACAATGGTCACTCTAGAAATCATGATCCGTTGATCTAATTCAGGAATGGTCATTGTGATTATAGAAGGATTGTCGTGATGAGTCTTCCCCTTGAAGCGGCCGCTTCCGACAGGAATTCATTGCTTCCGGTCGCCGTCGACGCAACAATCGCAAGTGCGCTCGATGAAAAGCGGCTCGTCGGAGCGGTGGTGCTCGTCGCCCGTGACGGCGACATCGTCCATCGCCGCGCAGCCGGGCTGGCCGACCGCGAAAACGGTCTGGCGATGCGCGAGAATACGATCTTCAGGCTTGCCTCCATCACCAAGCCGATCGTCACCATCGTCGCGATGCGGCTGATCGAGGAAGGCAGGATCGGGCTTGACGACCCGCTAACGCGATGGCTGCCGGACTTCCGGCCGCGATTGCCTGACGGCAGCGAAGCAACCATTCGCATCCGCCACTTGCTCACCCATACGTCCGGGCTCGGCTACAGCTTCTCCGAAGCGGAGGGCGGTCCCTATATCAGTGCCGGCATTTCCGACGGCCTCGACCAGCCGGGACTGCCGCTCGCCGAGAATCTCAAGCGGATCGCCAGCGTGCCGTTGCGCTTCGCGCCGGGCAGCGACTGGCAATATTCGGTGGCGATGGATGTCCTCGGCGGCGTCATCGAGGCGGAGACGGGCATGTCGTTGGGTGAGGCCGTTGCCGAACTGGTCACGCGACCGCTTGGGCTCGCCGACACCGCGTTTTCAGTTCGGGACCGAGGCCGGCTCGGCGCTGCCTATATGAACGCTTCACCGGAACCGGCGCTCATGGGCGAGAATGCAACGGTGATGTCGCTGATGGGTCCCATCCGGTTCGCACCGAACCGCATCTTCGACACCGCCTCCTATCATTCGGGGGGCGCCGGCATGGCGGGAACAGCAGCCGACGTCCTCGCCGTTCTCGAAACCATCCGCAGGGGCGGCAAGCCGCTGCTCTCGAGCAAAACCGTGCAGATGATGACGACGGATCAGGCCAGCGGGCTTCGACAGCAGCACGAACCCGGCTCCGGCTTCGGCTTTGGCTGGTCTGTCATCACCGATCCGGCTGAGGCCGGCGTTCCCTTCCCGGCCGGCACGTTGAAATGGGGCGGCGTCTACGGCCATAGCTGGTTCATCGATCCGGTGAACCAACTCACCGTCGTTGCGCTGACCAACACGACGCTGGAGGGCATGTGGGGCAAGTTCACGGTCGATCTTCGCGAGGCGATCTATGCGGCATTGTGAGCGACAGCAAAAAGCCCGGCGACATCCATCGCCGGGCTTCCCACATTCCAAAATCGGAAGAACTCAGTCCTTCTTGACCGGCGGGATCGGCCGGATCGAGAGCTCGCGCAGCTGCGTCGGGGTTGCCGGGGTCGGCGCGCCCATCAGGAGGTCCTGGGCCTGCTGGTTCATCGGGAACAGCGAGATCTCACGCAGGTTCTTGGCGCCGACGAGCAGCATGACGATGCGGTCGATGCCGAAGGCCGCACCGCCATGCGGCGGGGCGCCGTACTGGAAGGCGCGATAGAGACCGCCGAAACGATCCTCGACGTCCTGCTGGCTGAGGCCGACCTTCTCGAAGGCGGCGACCATGGTTTCCGGCGACTGGTTGCGGATCGAGCCCGAGGCGATTTCGAAGCCGTTGCAGACGGCGTCGTACTGGAAGGCCTTGATCGTCAGGGGGTCCTGGTTCTGCAACGCATCGAGACCACCCTGCGGCATCGAGAACGGGTTGTGGGCGAAATCGACCTTCTTCTCCTCGTCGTTCCATTCGAAGAAGGGGAAGTCGACGATCCAGCAGAGTTCGAAACGATCGCGGTCGACGAGGTTCAGTTCCTCGCCGGCCTTGGTGCGCGCCTCACCGGCAAACTTGTAGAATTTTTCCGGCTCGCCGGCGACGAAGAAGCAGGCGTCACCATCGCCGAGGCCGAGCTGGGTGCGGATCGCCTCGGTGCGTTCCTCGCCGATGTTCTTGGCGAGAGGACCAGCACCTTCGAGCTTGTCGTTTTCGCTGCGCCAGAAGATATAGCCGAGGCCGGGCTGGCCCTGGCTCTGTGCCCAGGCGTTCATCCGGTCGCAGAAGGCGCGCGAGCCGCCGGTCTTTGCCGGGATCGCCCAGATCTGAACCTTCGGGTTGGAGGCGATCATGCCGGCGAAGACCTTGAAGCCGGAGCCGGCGAAATGCTCGGTCACCGCTTCCATGACAATCGGGTTGCGCAGGTCCGGCTTGTCCGTACCATATTTGCGGATCGCCTCGTCATAGGGGATGCGCGGCCATTCCTTGGTGACCGGCTTGCCTTCGGCGAACTCCTCAAAAATCTGGGTCATCAGCGGACCCATGGTGTTCCAGACGTCTTCCTGGGTGACGAAGCTCATTTCGAGGTCGAGCTGGTAGAATTCGCCCGGCAGGCGGTCTGCCCGCGGGTCCTCGTCGCGGAAGCACGGCGCGATCTGGAAATAGCGGTCGAAACCGGCAACCATCAGCAACTGCTTGTACTGCTGCGGCGCCTGCGGCAGCGCGTAGAAGGTGCCGGGATGGATGCGCGAGGGAACGAGGAAGTCGCGCGCGCCTTCCGGCGAGGAGGCCGTCAGGATCGGCGTCGTATATTCGGTGAAGCCGACAGCGCCCATTTCGCGACGCATCGCCGAGATGACCTGGGTGCGCTTGACGATGTTCCGGTGCAGCGTTTCGCGGCGAAGATCGAGGAAGCGGTATTTGAGGCGGACGTCTTCAGGGTATTCAGGCTCGCCGAAAACCGGCAGCGGCAATTCCTTGGCGGCGGAGAGCACTTCGATCTCCTGAGCATAGAGCTCGATCTCGCCGGTCGCCATGGTCTTGTTGACGGTGTCTTCGGTACGGGCCTTGACGAGGCCGTCGATGCGGATGACCCATTCACCGCGCACGGTCTCGGCCAGCTTGAAGGCCGGGCTGTCGGGATCGGCGACGACCTGGGTGATGCCGTAGTGGTCGCGAAGGTCGATGAACAGAACGCCGCCATGGTCGCGAACGCGATGGACCCAACCGGAGATACGGACGGTCGAGCCGACATCCGTCTTGCGGAGGGCGGCGCATGTGTGGCTGCGATAGCGATGCATGATCTCAATTCCTGGCATGTGGCTTAAGACGGCAGCAAGGGTTCAAAGGCCCTCAAGCGCCGACAAGAAAATCGGGCGGAAAAGCGCATGGACGCTCCGATTTGTCAAGGCTTGGCGCGTGCTCGCCGCGCGATTGGCACGCGTTTATAGCGAAGCTGCGGCCCGCATGCTGCGGCAGTTTGGCCGCGCCTGCCGTATTGATGAAGATGTCGGTCAACTTTAAAAGGAGGTGCATTTTCATCGTGGAGCCGCGCATGCCCTTGCTGACCCGCCGCAACCTTCTCAGGGCATCCGCCGTCGCGGGCGCCTACGGCGTCGGCATGGGCATTGCCGGCAAATTCGGGCTTGCCGCGGCTGCACCGGCGCCGCAGCTGCTGACGGCGGTGAAGACCGAGGCCATGCTGACTGAGGCGGGACCGACCCGGGATGTCATGAGCTGGGGCCATGACGGCATGCCGCCGGTTCTGAGGATGGTCAAAGGGCGGCCCTATGCGGCACGGCTGAACAACCAGCTGGACGAGCCGACGACGATCCACTGGCATGGGCTGCGCATCGACAACCGCATGGACGGCGTGCCCTTCGTGACCCAGCCCTATATCTACACCGGCGACAGCTTCGACTATGGTTTCACCCCGCCCGACGCCGGCACCTTTTGGTATCACCCGCACTGCAACACGCTGACGCAGATCGGCCACGGCATGACCGGCATGCTCGTGGTCGAGGATCCGGCGGATCCCGAATTCGATGCCGAGGTGCTGCTGAACCTGCGCGACTGGCGGCTTGG
Organism: Rhizobium croatiense; assembly: GCF_019793465.1. GTDB lineage: Bacteria > Pseudomonadota > Alphaproteobacteria > Rhizobiales > Rhizobiaceae > Rhizobium > Rhizobium croatiense. The sequence goes on from NZ_JAILYJ010000002.1 coordinate 230,484, forward strand.
CGGTGACGGGCAGTTCATCACCCCTTTCCGGCCGCGCGATGCCGCCAAAAGCGGTACCTACGGCACGGTGCGCACCGCCAACTGGCATCGGGAGCCGCAATATGACGCGCCGGCAGGCGGGCTGGTGCGGCTGCGCATCGCCATCACCGACGTGACGCGCATTTTCTCGCTGAAGATGGCGGGCGCCGATGCGACCGTCATCGCCATCGACGGCAATCCGGTGCCGAAGCGCTTTCCCCTCGAGCTCCTGCAGATCGGGCCCGGACAGCGGCTCGACCTTGCCGTGCGCATGCCGGACGGCGAAGGCGCCGTCGCCACGCTCGAGGATATCCGCGGCACGACGCCGAAGACGATTGCCAGCCTGCGTGCCGTCGGACAGTCGTTGAAACGCGATATCGGCGATCTCGGCCCGCTTGGCGAAAACCCCGTTCCCAAGGCCGATCTTTCCGCCGCCGAAGAGATCCCGCTGGTGTTGAGCGCCACCGCGGAAAATGCCGCTGTCGAAAGTATCTGCGGCACGCTCGGCTACAGCTTCTGGGCGATCAACAAGGTGCCCTGGCCGGGCGACACCCCCGATCCGACGGCGCCGCTGGCGGAACTGAAGCTCGGCAAGAGCTATGTCGTCAATCTGGAGAACACCACGCCGCACGCCCATCCGATCCATCTGCACGGAATGAGCTTCACGGTAATCTCGTCCTCGACGCGGGAGGTGATGCCGCTCATCTCCGATACCTACCTCGTCCAGCCGGACGAGAAGGTGCAATTGGCCCTCGTCGCCGACAATCTTGGCGACTGGGTGCTGCATTGCCACATCATCGAACATCAGAAGACCGGCATGACCAGCTATGTCAGAGTGAGCTGAAGCATTTGCTTGCCTCAGTTTGGACGTGATTCTTCGTCAGCAGTGCGCGAAGCTTATGCTGTTGTATTGACATATCGAAGCGAAAGGAGAAGGAAGGTTCAACCGACCTTTTCCTTGCGAATGAATTGATATGATCGAAACCACCGCCGATTTGGCGGCCGCCTGCAAAGAGCTGGCCAAGTCCGACTTCATTACCATCGACACCGAATTCCTGCGTGAGACGACCTTCTGGCCGGAGCTCTGCCTGATCCAGATGGCCAGCCCGACATTGGAGGTTCTCGTCGATCCGCTGGCCAAGGGCATCGACCTCGCCCCCTTCTTCGAGCTGATGGCCGACACCAAGGTGCTGAAGGTCTTTCATGCGGCACGCCAGGACATCGAAATCATCTTCAATCGCGGCAATCTCATTCCGCACCCGATCTTCGACACGCAGGTCGCGGCGATGGTCTGCGGCTTCGGCGACAGCGTCTCCTATGATCAGCTGGTCAGCCGCATCAAGAACGTCCATATCGACAAGTCATCGCGCTTCACCGACTGGAGCCGCCGGCCGCTTTCCGACAAGCAGCTGGAATATGCGCTGGCCGACGTCACGCATCTGCGCGACGTCTATCTGTCGCTGAGTTCACAGCTCGATCGCGAAGGCCGCACGTCGTGGCTTCGCGAGGAAATGGATATTCTCGAGGCGCGCGAAACCTACGACATGCATCCCGACGATGCCTGGCAGCGGCTGAAGATGCGTCTGCGCAAGCCGCAGGAACTGGCGATCCTGAAATATGTCGCCGCCTGGCGCGAGCGCGAGGCGCGGGCGCGCAACGTACCGCGTTCGCGCGTATTGAAGGACGATGCGATCTATGAGATCGCCCAGCAGCAGCCCAAGGATGCCGAAGCGCTCGGCCGCCTGCGCACCATTCCGAAAGGCTGGGAGCGCTCCGCCTCCGGCACGGCGGTCGTCGAAGCCGTCAACGCGGCGCTCGCTCTTCCGAAGGCCGATATGCCGCATGTGCCGCGGCAGACGCAGGCGCCGGAGGGCGCAGCTGCCGCCGTCGAGCTGTTGAAGGTGCTGTTGAAGCTGATCTCGGAAAAACACGGCGTCGCGCCGAAGGTGATCGCCAACAGTGAGGATCTCGACAAGATCGCCGCCGATGGCGAGAAGGCCGACGTCGCTGCCCTGCACGGCTGGCGGCGCGATCTTTTCGGCGAGCCGGCGCTGCAGCTGATCCAGGGCCAGATCGGACTGCGATTCGCCGGCCGGAAGGTTGAAACCGTCCCGCTCTGACACCAAATCGAATTCGATTGACGCTGTTTTCCCAGCTGAAACAATGGGCGGGCGAAACTGCGAAGCGAAGGGGCGGCATGCGGGAAATATCTCCGACGCAGAACTGGATCCTGATCGTCCTCGTCCTGGCGGCGAGCGGCGTCGTCTATGATTCGATGTTCTACTCCGATCAGACGCCGGTCATCGGCGCGATCTTCGCGCTCTTCATCGGCATGCCGATCATCGCCTTCGAGCGCAAGGTACTGTTTCGCGGGCTCTACCGGCGCATCCAGAAGCTGCCGACTTTCGCCTTCATCATCACCGAACTGGTGATCTACGAAATCCTGATGAGCATCGGTTTTGCCTGCGCCGGCCTGCTGCTTCGCTCGCTCGGCGTGCTGAAGCCGTCGTCGCTCCTCGATCTCGTCATCATGCCGTTCGACGTCTTCCTCTATGCGCTTGCCGTCTGCTCGGCGCTGATCTTCATCCTGCGCGTGCGGGAGCTGCTCGGCCGCGAAGTATTCATCAGCATGCTCATCAGCCGCTATCGCAATCCGGTCAAGGAAGAACGTGTCTTCCTGTTCATCGATCTCGTCGATTCGACGGCTTTTGCCGAAAAGCACGGCGACCTCCGGGCACAGCAGCTGCTGAGCTCGCTGTTTGCGACCTTCGCCGAGCCGGTCCGGCGTCACAAGGGCATGATCAACGACTATGTCGGCGATGCGGCGATCATTACCTGGCCGCTTGCCCGCGGTGTCAAGGATGGGCGCTGCGTGCGCTGCATCTTCGATATCATCGCCGATATCGAAGCCAATGCTGCCGGCTGGCGGAAAAATTACGGACAGGTGCCGAAGCTTCGCGCCGCTCTTCATGGCGGCGAGATCATCACCGCGGAAGTCGGCGTCGATCACCACAAGATCAGCTATTTCGGCGATACGGTGAATACGACCGCCCGGCTGGAGACGCTCTGCCGCAGCCTGAACCGGCAGGTGCTGATCTCCGCGGAGCTTGCCCGGCGCATGACCTTTCCCGACGACATCTCCTGCGACGATCTCGGCATCCATGCCGTCAAGGGACGCGGCCAGGCGCTCGGCGTCATGGCGCTTTCCTCGCGGGCGGTGACCGTGCTGAACACGCCCGCAGTCGTTCTGCACGGCTGAGCAACCCTCTTATCACCCCGTCACCAAAGCTTCACTCAACCGTCAATTCGCTGACACGGAAGCCCTGCTAAGCGGAAGCCGTTCGCATCCGTTCCATGGGGGATATTATGAAGAACGTACTTTTTGCTTCCGTATCGCTTTTCATTCTGATTGCCGGTCCCGTTTCGGCCGATCAGCAGCAATTCCCGGCCAAGCTCGCCGGCCAGGCGATCCTGCCTGCCAACGCCATGGTTGCGGCTCCGGCCGACGCCCCCGAGTTCCTCAAGCATTCCGGCAAGTTCACGACGCCCGACCGCAAGCGCACCGAAGCGCTCGGCACCGTTCCCGGCAAGGACGGCGCACGTGTGACCGATCTGAAGCTTCCCTTCGACGGCCAGCCGATCCAGGGTTTCTCGGGTATCAAGACGATGGCCGACGGCACCTTCTGGACGCTCTCCGACAACGGCTTCGGCTCCAAGGCCAATTCTTCCGATTCCATGCTGTTCCTGCATGAGATGAAGTTCGACTGGGCCGCCAACAAGGCTGAAGTCGTCAAGAACCTCTTCCTCTCCGATCCGAACAAGATCGCTCCGTTCCCGATCGTCCTCGAAGGCACCGACACGCGCTACCTCACCGGCGCCGACTTCGACATCGAATCGATCCAGCCGGTTGCCGATGGTTTCTGGCTCGGCGACGAGTTCGGCCCCTATATCCTGAAATTCGACACGGCGGGCCGCCTGACCGATGTCATTGCGACCACGCTCGACGGCAAGCCGGTGCTGTCGCCCGACAATCCGCTGATCCAGCTGCCGGGCAATCCGGCCGCGAAGATGCCGGTCTTCAATCTGAAGCGCTCCGGCGGCTTCGAAGGCCTTGCCATGTCGAAGGACGGCGCCAAGCTCTACGGCCTGCTCGAAGGCGCCATTTACAAGGATGACGGCACGATGGAAACGGCCGACGGCCACACCGCCATCCGCATCATCGAATTCGACGTCGCCGCCAAGAAGTGGACCGGCCGCAGCTGGCTCTATCCGTTCGAGGACAAGGGCGTGTCGATCGGCGATTTCAACATGCTCGACGATACGACCGCCCTCGTCATCGAGCGCGACAGCGGCGCCGGCAGCAAGGACAAGGCCTGCGCCGACCCGAAGCAGCCGAAGCCGGATTGCTTCGAGGCGCCGGCCGAACTGAAGCGCGTCTACAAGATCGAGTTCAACGACGCCAATGCCGGCAAGGCCGTCCGCAAGATCGGCTATATCGACCTCTTGAACATCCAGGACCCGGCCAACAAGAAGAAGGCCGGGGCCAAGGACGGCGTCTACGACATGCCGTTCGTGACGATCGAGAACGTCGACCGCGTCGACGCCACCCACATCATCATCGGCAACGACAACAACCTGCCCTTCTCGGCGGGCCGCGCCGTCGACAAGGCCGACAATAACGAGTTCAGCCTGCTTGAGGTTGGTGAGTTTTTGAACGCGAAGTAATTCGGGTTTGATGTGAGATGGAGGGGCGGTGCGTGAGCGCCGCCCTTTTTGTTTGGTTTGGTGGTATATCGTACGGCATGCCGTGCAGGTGGGGAGATTGGCTGGGCTTACTGGCTTCCCCAAACAATGAGCGTCCGGCACGGCGAAACGATAGATGGGCGGGAAGTTCAAGCCGCTTGTGATCTCCCCACCTGTGGGGGGATGCCCGGCAGGGCAGAGGGGGCTGACACGGTACAACGGCCGCTGCGAAGCCCTACTCGAACCGAAACGCCAGCCTCTTGTTCGTCAGCCGCGACAGCTGCTGCAGGCGGCCGTCCAGGCGTTCGCCGGCGAAATCGCGGTATTCGGAGGGAACGACGAATTCGAGGTCGAAGTCCGGGTTCGATGATCTGCGGAAGGTCAGGTTCTTGACGATGCCCGGCATCGAGGCCGAGAAGAGGTAGACGACGCGGAGCATGCCGCCGAGCAGCTTGGCGCGCTCGATGAAGGGTGGCGTGGCGATCTGCGCCAGCGGGCCGGTGGCGCCGTCGTCGTGCAGACCCTCGAAACGGTAATAATTGGTCAGCGCGATAAAGGCACGGCCGGGATGGCTGATGCCGACGAAGGAAGAGTGGGCGATGACGTTCAGCGCCTGCAGGCCGCGATAGTCGGGGTGGGCGCGCCAGCTGATATCGGCGAGCAGGCAGGCGGCCTGGCGATAGCGGCTTTCCTCGTCGGTTTCCTGGACGTCGAAGAAGGGCATCATCCGGCCGGTCCATTCCGCCAGTTCGCGGGCATGCTCGGGCGAACGGGCACGCAGGATCGCCAATTCACCGGCAGCGGCCAGCAGCGGATCGAGGCGGCGCTCGGGCTCGGACAGCAGCGAGTAGAGATATCCCTCGCGCACACCTTGCGCCGAGAAGGAAATCATCGACGGCCTCATGGCGCTCAGCACTTCCTTCATCGCGACGGCGCCGAAGGGCAGCAGCGACCGGCGATGCTTGGACACGGCCTGCAGCGCCGGCTCCTTGGAATCGCGCGCGGTCACCACCTGTTCGAGGAACAGCATCATCGCTTCGAGCGAGACTTCATAACCCTGCATCATGTGCAGCGGATAATGTGTCATCTCCATGTGCAGCTTAGCGATGTTTCGCCAGGTGCCGCCGACGGCGTAGAAGGTGCGCCCCTCGCCTTTCGACAAGAGCTTTGCCGTCTTCACCTGCTTGCGGGCGAAGGCTCTGGCCTTGGAAAGCGAGCCGCCGGCATATTCCGACAGGCGAAGGCCGCCGAGCGGCAGCGTGATGCCCTTGCCGACTTCCTTGCCCTTGATATCGATCAGTTCCAGCGAGCCGCCGCCGAGGTCGCCGGCAATACCGTCGGGATTGAAGAAGCCGCTGATGATGCCGAGCGAGGCGAATTTCGCCTCCTCCTCGCCGGAGAGCACGCGGACCTTGCGGCCGAGAATAGTTTCCGCCTGGTGGATGAAATCCGGGCCGTTGCTCGCCTCGCGGGCGGCCGCCGTCGCCAGAACATACATCGTGGCGGCGCGTGCCTGGTCGGACAGGGCCTTGAAACGGTGCAGCGCCGCCAGAGCCCTGATGACGCTCTCTTCATCCATCTTGCCGGTGACGGCTATGCCCTTGCCGAGGCCGCAGAGGACCTTTTCGTTGAAAAGAATGGTCGGCGAGCGAGACATGCCTTCGTAGACGACGAGACGAATGGAATTCGATCCGATGTCGACAACGGAGACCGGAGCGATCCCCGGAAGGCGCCCCTGGGCTTCAGATTCAACCATTTAGGTCCAGTATTACTTGTTGTTGCGGCCTTCGAGCAGGCCGGCGATCAGTTTCGGCGCGCTGGACTTCAGAGCTTCACCACGGCCCGACAGGCTCGGATTGGTCATGAAATACTGCTGCGCATTGAACGGTTCCTCGCCCCTGCGCACTTCCATGCGGCGCGACGTACCGTCGGGCAATATCTCGTAGCTTTGCTGATTGTCAATCACGTTGCCGAGCATAATCTGTGACAAGACCTGCTCGTGAACAGTCGGATTCGTCAGCGGAACCATGGTCTCGACGCGGCGATCGAGATTTCTCGGCATCATGTCGGCCGAACCGATGTAGACCAGCGCCTTGTCGGACGGCAGGCCGTGGCCATTGCCGAAGCAGAAGATGCGGCTGTGCTCGAGGAAGCGGCCGACGATCGACTTGACGCGGATCTTCTCCGAGAGACCGGGCACCTGCGGACGCAGGCAGCAGATGCCGCGCACGACGAGATCGATCTCCACCCCCGCGTGGCTGGCACGATAGAGCGCGTCGATGATATCAGGATCGACGAGCGAATTCATCTTCATCCAGATCGCCGCCGGCGCGCCGTTGCGGGCATGCTGGATCTCTTCCTCGATGTGGCGCAGGATGCGCGGGCGCATCGTGTAGGGCGAAATCGCCAGCTGCATACCCTGTTCGGGCTCGCCATAGCCGGTGATGAAGTTGAAGATGTTCGCCATGTCGTGGGCGATGACGGGATTGCAGGTGAAATAGGAGAGATCCGTATAGATCTTCGCGGTGATCGGGTGGTAGTTGCCGGTCCCGAGATGGCAATAGGTCCTGAGCTTGCCCTCCTCACGCCGGACGACCATCGACATCTTGGCGTGGGTCTTGAGCTCGATGAAGCCGAAGACGACCTGCACACCGGCGCGTTCGAGGTCGCGCGCCCAGCGAATGTTCGCCTCTTCGTCGAAGCGGGCCTTGAGCTCGACCAGCGCCGTCACCGACTTGCCGGCCTCGGCGGCGTCGATCAGCGCACGGACGATCGGGCTGTCGTTGGAGGTGCGGTAAAGCGTCTGCTTTATCGCCAGGACGTCAGGATCGCGCGCAGCCTGGAGAAGAAACTGGACGACCACGTCGAAAGATTCGTAGGGGTGGTGGACGACCATGTCCTTTTCACGGATGGCGGCGAAGCAGTCGCCGGCATGTTCGCGGACGCGCTCGGGAAATCGCGCATTATAGGGAAGAAACCTCAGGTCGTCGCGCGGCGCCTTGGCGATCTCCGAAAGCGTGTTCAGCGCCAGAAGACCCGGCAGAACGGCGACGCGGTTATCGGGGATGCTGAGCGCATGGACGACGAACTGGCGCAGCGAAGCCGGCATTTCCGAGTCGGTCTCGATGCGGATGACCTTGCCGCGGCGGCGCCGCTTCAGCGCCGTCTCAAAGAAGCGGACAAGATCCTCGGCCTCTTCCTCGACTTCGATATCGCTGTCGCGGATGACGCGGAAGGTACCGGAGCCCTGTACCTCATAACCTGGGTAGAGCCGGTGGATGAAGATGTTGGCGACATCTTCCAGCGTGATGTAGCGGATCGTATTCGCATCATCGGGCAGGCGGACGAAGCGGTCGAGCGCCGGCGGCAGGCGCAGGAGCGCCGTCATCGGCTCGCGGCCGTTCTTGCTGACGAGCTGCAGGCCGATCGAGAAGCCGAGATTGGGAATGAACGGGAACGGGTGGGCCGGGTCGATCGACAGCGGCGTCAGCACCGGGAAAATCGCCTGTTCGAATTCGGCGGCCAGCCACTGGCGGTCGGCATCGCTGAGCGCGCCGGGGCGCACGATCAGGATGTCTTCCTTGGCGAGGTATTGCTGCAACACGGCGAGCGAGGCCTGCTGCTCCATCTGCAGATGGTCGATCTCCTGCAGGATCGAGTCGAGCTGCTCGGCCGGGGTCTTGCCGTCAGGGCTGCGGATGGCGATGTTCTGGCGCACCTGGCCCTCGAGACCGGCGACGCGCACCATGAAGAACTCGTCGAGGTTGGCGGCCGAGATCGACAGGAAGCGGACACGCTCGAGCAGCGGATGCTCGGTGTTCAACGTCTCTTCCAGCACACGGCGATTGAATTGCAGCCAGGAGAATTCGCGATTGATGAAGCGCTCCGGGCTGGTCAGCAGCTCTTCCAGAGCGGGCGTGTTGTCGTTGGTTTCCGGAGTGAGTTCCTGATGTTCTGCGACTGCGCTATCCATGGTCCACTACCCCGTTTTCAATCGCGACGGCAATTATATCAGTTTCACGACGGAACTGTGACAGTCAATCGGCCGGTTCCGAATTTCCCAATTCATTCAATACTTCGGCAGCAAGAGACCGGGTGATCTTCGTGCCCCGGGACAGGGCCAGCCGGTCGAGCCTTTCGACGATCGTCTGGGCCGCGTTCAGCGACCGCTCCATGCGGTTAACGATATAGAGCACGAGTTTGTCATCTATATAAAGCTGCCGGTCGGCGAAGAGCTTGACGATCACCTGCGACAGCAGTCCTTCGTCGGGTTCGCCGATCTCGACGACCGTCGCAGCCTTCAGGCGCGAGCGCAGATCGGGCAGCGAAACCGGCCAGGAGATCGGCCAGAGGCGGCTGGTCATCAACAGGCTGGTGCCATGTTCGCGAACGCTGTTGATGACGTGGAAGAGCGCATTGTCGTCGAAGCCGAGGCGGTCGGCATCCTCGAACAGCACCGGGCCGGCGGCGGCGGCGACGGCGGCGTCCGAGCCAAGCTCGGGGTGAATGCTGACGGCACCGCTCAACTCCCGCCAGATGCGGGCGAGATGCGATTTCCCCGAACCGACCGGGCCGGCAAGCACGACGACCGGCGATGGCCATGCCGGCCAGGCATCGACGATCGACACGGCGGCGGCAAGACGCTCCGAGATCAGGAGATCGTCGCGGCCGCTGGCGGCATCGTGCGAAAAGACCAGCGGCAGCTGCTCTCCGGCCTTGCGCTTCGGATCAGCGTTCTTCACGTCATTCATTGGGAACTGATTTCGTCTTCTGAGCGCGGCCGCTCGGCGACCCGCCAAAATAAAGATCACTCTGAAGGTAGCGCGAAAGCGCGAAGCGAACAAGGACACCGACGGCGGCGGCGGCCGGCACCGCGACCAGAAGCCCGACGAAACCGAAGAGCGCCCCGAAGGCAAACAGCGCAAACATCAGCCAGACCGGATGCAGGCCGACGCTGGAGCCGACGAGCTTCGGTTGCAGAATGTTGCCTTCCAGGAACTGGCCGCTGAAGAAGACGACGAGCACCAGCCCGATCCAGGGATAATCCGGCCAGAACTGCACGATCGCCACGCCGACGGAAAGAACGAGGCCGACCAGCGAGCCGACATAGGGGATGAAACTGATCATGCCGGCAAAGAGGCCGATCAGCAGGCCGAAATTCAAGCCGACGAGCGAGAGGCCGGCGGCATAATAGATACCGAGGATGAGGCAGAGCGAGCCCTGGCCGCGAATGAAGCCGGCGATCGCCTGATCGATCTCCTTGGCGATCTGGCGGACATCGGCGACGTAATCGCGCGGAATCCAATGATCGACCTTGGAGATCATGCGGTCCCAGTCGAGCAGGATATAGAAGGCGACGACGGGGGTGACGACGAGCAGCGATATGACGTCGACGATCGCCTTGCCGGAATTCCAGATCTGGGCGAAGAGCCCGGTCAGGAAGCCCATGCCTTCGGAGAGGATGCCGGAGAAATTATCCTTGATCGTGCCGGCCTGACTCCGGACCCATTCCGGCAGCAGCGAGTTTTTGGAGGTGTCAATGAACTGCTGCAACTGGCTGATATAGCCCGGCAGCCGCTCGGCGAAATCGTTGAACTGGCTGACGAGCACGGGAATGAGGATCATCAGCGCCAGCGTGAAGGTGATCACGAAGGCGATCAAGATGACGATCGTCGCCATCATGCGGCTCAGGCCGAGCCGCTGCAGCCTGTCTGCCACCGGATCGAGGAAATAGGCGATCGCCATGCCGGCAATGAAGGGCAGGAGGATCGAACTGAAGACATAGAGAAAGACGATGAAGAAGACGAGCACCGCCAGCCAGAAGAAGATCTGACGCTTGAGACTGTTGCCGCTGATTTGCTGTGGCATTGCTTCCCCGCTGATCGCTCGCCGCCGCCAAACGCCGCACCCGATGCGCCGCCGCCATTCAGCACATAGGATGCAGGCGCAAAGATGGTCAACCCTGTCGCGCCAAATCCCGGAAAGCCTCCTGGAAGACGCGGGAAATTGGGGGCTTTTGCCATGCGGCGCTTGCATAAACGGCCCTGTCATGCAATTGCGACCGGCAGATGACGCGGCGCGTCCGCCGCCTGAAACAGCCATCGGAGACCAGCATGAGCCAGTCTGGGAAAAACGGCCTGACCTATAGCGACGCGGGCGTCGACATCGATGCCGGCAACCTCCTCGTCGAGAAGATCAAGCCGGCGGTACGCTCGACGCGCCGTCCCGGCGCCAACGGCGAGATCGGCGGCTTCGGCGGGCTCTTCGACCTGAAAGCCGCGGGCTTTACCGATCCGGTTCTCGTCGCCGCCAATGACGGCGTCGGCACCAAACTGAAGATCGCCATCGACGCGAACTATCATGAGACTGTGGGCATCGACCTCGTCGCCATGTGCGTCAACGATCTGGTCGTCCAGGGCGCCGAGCCGCTGTTCTTCCTCGATTATTTCGCGACCGGCAAGCTCGACCCCGACCAGGGTGCTGCGATCGTCGGCGGCATTGCCGCCGGCTGCCGCGAGGCCGGCTGCGCGCTGATCGGCGGCGAGACGGCCGAAATGCCGGGCATGTATTCCTCCGGCGATTACGATCTTGCCGGGTTTGCCGTCGGCGCTGCCGAACGCGGCAAGCTGCTCCCCTCCGGTGACATCGCCGAGGGCGACGTGATCCTCGGCCTCGCCTCCTCCGGCGTCCATTCCAACGGCTTCTCGCTGGTGCGCAAGATCGTTTCGCTTTCCGGCCTCGGCTGGGATGCGCCGGCGCCGTTTGCCGAAGGCAAGAAGCTCGGCGAAGCGCTGCTGGAGCCGACCCGCATCTATGTGAAGCCGCTGCTGAAGGCGATCCGCGAGACGGGTGCGCTGAAGGCGCTCGCCCATATTACCGGCGGCGGCTTCCCGGAAAATATTCCGCGCGTGCTGCCGAAGCATTTGGCGGCCGAGATCGACCTTGCGGCCGTCAAGGTTCCGCCGGTCTTCTCGTGGCTCGCCAGGACCGGCGGCGTCGAAGCCAAGGAAATGCTGCGCACCTTCAACTGCGGCATCGGCATGATCGTCGTCGTCGCCGAAGAAAATGTTGCCGCGGTATCCAAGGTGCTTGAAGCCGAAGGCGAAAAGGTCGTCACGCTCGGCCGCATGATTGCCCGCGCCGAGGGCGCTGCCGGCACGGTCTACAAGGGTACGCTTGCCATATGAGCACGCCGCGCAAACGCGTCGTCGTCTTCATATCGGGTGGCGGCTCCAACATGATGGCGCTGGTCGCGGCGGCGAAGGCCGCCGATTATCCGGCCGAGATCGTCGGCGTGATCTCCGACAAGGCGGAGGCCGGCGGGCTTGCCAAGGCGGCGGCCGAAGGCATCGCCACCTTCGCCTTTTCCCGCAAGGATTACGCCAGTAAGGATGCGCACGAGGCGGCGATCTTTTCGGCGCTCGACGAACTTTCACCCGACATCCTCTGCCTCGCCGGCTACATGCGGCTGCTCACGCCGACCTTCATCCAGCGCTACGAAGGCCGGATGCTCAACATCCACCCTTCCCTGCTGCCGCTCTTCCCCGGCCTCCACACCCATCAGCGCGCCATCGACGCCGGCATGCGCATCGCCGGCTGCACGGTGCATTTCGTTACCGAAGGCATGGACGAAGGACCGGTGATCGGCCAGGCCGCCGTTCCGGTTCTTTCCGGCGACACGGCCGATAGCCTTGCTGCGCGGGTGCTGACCGTCGAACATCAGATCTATCCGCAGGCGCTGCGGCTCTTTGCCGAAGGCCGCGTGACGATGGAAGGCGGCAAGGCCGTAAGCGCCGATGCCTCGGGCGTTGCGCCCAAAGCTCAGCTCATCTCGCTGATCGGTGATCGCGCTTAAGCAGCCAGCGCCCGCAACGGATGCAGCGTGCCGTCGCTATAGACGAAGCGGCCGGCGCGGAAGGTGGCGCGGATGCGGTTGATGTCGCCGAGCTCGACCGCGACGAGATCGGCGCGCTGGCCGATGGCGATTTCGCCGCGGTCCAGGAGGCCGGCGGAGCGGGCGGCGTTGCCGGTCGCCATGGCGACGGCGGCCGGCAGGCCGCCTTCCACCGTGTCGGCGAGCTTGAAGATGCCGGGCACGAAGGCGGCCGGATGATAATCGGCGGCGATGACGCTCAAGAGGCCGGCCCTGGCGGCATCGAGGGCGCTGAGATTGCCCGACATCGACTGGCCGCGCAGCGCGTTCGGCGCGCCCATCAGCGTCCAGAGGCCGCGGCGGCGCGCCTCTTCCGCGGCGGGTGCGGTGACCGGAAATTCGCTGATGGTGACGCCGAGATCGTGCATTTCGGCGACCTTCTCGACGCTGTCATCGTCATGCGAGGCAAGCGACAGCTTGTCCTTCAGCGACAGCGCGACAATCTCCCTCAGCTTGGCCTCGATGTCGGGGTTATTGCGCATGGCGATGCGCTTGGCGACGATCTCGGCGGCCATTTCCTCGGAGATGGCGCGGCGCTCGGAAATGCTGAGAATATAGCTTTGCAGGTTGTTGTACTGGCCCTGGCCGGGCGTGTGGTCGGTGAGGGAGACCATGTCGATCTGATCGGCGTTCAGTAGGCGCTCGAGCGCCGGCGCGGCGCCGACATTGGTGATTTCGTAGCGGGCATGGACGCGGTGGTCGATCAAGAGATTGTCGCGCAGGCGGTTGATGCCCTCGATCACCGCCGATGTCGTCTCCAGCGAGCGGACGTGGCCGTAGACGCTTTCGGTGGCGAAGGAGACGGCGGCAAAGGCGGTGGTGACACCGGCGGCGGCAAGTTTCTTGTCGAGCTCGTGGATGCCGAAATCGATCGGCATCGTCGCATTCGGCCGCGGCGCGATCTCGCGCTCGATCATGTCGCCGTGCAGATCGACGAATCCCGGCATCAGCAGCCGCCCGCCGCCGTCGATCGCAGCCCCGGCGACCGGCTCCGGCCGGATCTCCGCGATGGCGCCATCCTCAATACGCACGGAACCGTCGCTCACCACCTGGTCGGGGAGAACAAGGGTGAAATTGCTGAGCCACATGGGCTTTCTCCTGACCGCATCCGATGATCGACAAAACGCAGCGGATAGAACCGCTTCGTGACAAACGTATGAATTCTCAAGCGCTGGCCGCGCGATGCGGGAGCCGTCATGGGTGCAACCGGCGCGTCGCCCGAGACGCCCGACCGCTATCCGATCCTGTTCCTGTTCAACGCCGCCCATTGCAGCAGCATGATCGTCTTGGCGTCAAAAATCTCGCCGGCTTCGATCATCCGGGCGGCATCGTCGAGCGGGATTTCCAGAACCTCGATATCCTCGTGCTCCTCCTCCAGGCCGCCGCCTTCGGCGACGCGGTCTTCGGTGTCGATGAGGGCTGCGAAGAAGTGGACGACTTCTGTGATGGCGCCCGGCGACATATAACATTTAAACAGAAAGCGCGCCTCGCGCAGGCGATAGCCGGTCTCCTCCATCGCCTCGCGGCGGATCGCCGCCTCGGGATGGTCGTCGTCGAGCAAGCCGGCCGGCACCTCGATCATCCAGGCGGGATCGCCGTTCAGGTGAACGGCAAGGCGGAACTGGCGGACGAGAACGACGAGGTCGCGTTTGGGATCATAAAGCAGGATGCAGGCGGCGGGCGTGCGGTGGTAGACCTCCCGCTTCAACTGCTGGGTCGCGCCCTTGCGATCGATGTAATCGAGCAGATAGCTGCTCAACCGCGTCCAGCCATTCGACAGCGTTTGCTCGCTGACGATCTTCATGCGTGATTTCGGCTGCATCATGCTGTGTCCCTGCGAAGCCAGACCTTGTTGTCGTGTACGGCCGCTCCGCCATAGGGCGCAACGGGGTCGGCGCCGGTCAGAACGTTGATGCCCTCACCGTCGACATGCGCCTTGTTCGGCCAGAGGCCTTCGGCGATCAGCACGCCCGGCTTGACCTCGGTGGTGATGCGGGCATGGATGCGCAGATCGCCGCGGCCGTTGCCGATGCGGACAAGGTCGCCATGCGCAATGCCATTGGCCTCGGCGTCGGCGGGATTGATCATGACCTCCGGGCGGCCTTCTTTCTGGCGCGACGTCTTGGTTTCGGAAAAGCTCGAATTGAGGAAGTTGCGGGCGGGCGACGTGGCCAGACGGAAGGGATGCTCGGGATCGGCGACTTCGATGACATCGACCTGATCGGGGAAGGCGGGAAGCTCCCCATGCGGGCCGAGCGCGCCGATCGCCGCCGGAGGTTTGTTCGGCGCCGGCTGGTTGATCCAGTCCGGGCGGAAGTGGAACTTGCCGTCGGGGTGGGCAAAGCCGTTGAGGAAATGCGCCTCCTCGAAAGGCGGCTGGCGATCGAACCATTTGTGTTCGAGGAAATAATCGTAACCCGGCAGGCCGCTCGATTCGAGCACGCGGTCGACCATCTCGCGGGCGGTGAAGCCGAAGCCGGGGCGATCGGCGACGCCGAGGCGTTTTGCCAGTTCCTCGATGACGAAGAGGTTGGTGCGCACGGTTGGCGGCGGCTCGACCAGCTTCGGCCCGAGCAGGATATGGTTCTGGCCGCCGGCCCGATAGATATCGTCATGCTCGACGAACATCGTCGCGGGAATGACGATATCGGCGATCTCGGCCGTTTCGGTCATGAATTGCTCATGCACGGCGACGAACAGGTCGTCGCGGGCAAAGCCGCGTCTGACCAGGCGCTGCTCGGGAGCAATGTTGGCCGGATTGGTGTTCTGGATCAGCATTGCCGTCACCGGGCCGCGATGGCGCAACGCCACCGGATCGCCGGTTAGCACCCGGCCGATCTGCGACTGATCGAGCATGCGGATATCGGCATCCTTCATCGAGCGGCCGGTCAGTTCCGCATTGTTCATGCGGAAGATATCGCTGTTGGAGTGGAAGGCGCCGCCGCCCTCATATTGCCAGGAGCCGAGCACGGTGGCGACTGAGGCGGCCGCATGCATGGCGACCGCGCCATTGCGCTGGCGGGTGAAGCCGTAGCCCAGGCGGAAAAAGGTCTTTTTCGTCGTGCCGACGAGGCGGGCGAAGGCTTCGATCTCCGCGACAGAAAGGCCGGTGATCTCGGCCGCCCATTGCGGCGTCCTGGATTTCAGATGCGTTTCGAGACCATCGGGATCATCGGCATATCTCGCCATGTAATCCCGGTCAGCATAGCCGTCGCGGAAGGCGACGTGCATGACGGCGCAGGCCAGGGCCGCGTCGGTGCCGGGCCTGACGATCAAGGCCATGTCGGCCTGCTTCATCGTCGGATTGTCGTAGATATCGATGACGACGATCCTGGCGCCGCGTTCCTTGCGCGCCTTGATGGCGTGGGTCATCACGTTGACCTGGGTCGAAACCGCATTGGTGCCCCAGATGACGACGCAATCGGTGCGGCCCATCTCGCGCGGGTCGGGGCCGCGCAGCACGCCGGTCGCCATGGTGAAGCCGGTCCATGCCGGATTGGTGCAGATCGACGAGAAGAAGCCGGAATAGCGCTTGGCGTGACGCAGACGGTCGATCGAATCGCGTTGCACCCAGCCCATGGTACCGGCGTAGAAATAGGGCCAGATCGCCTCGCTGCCGTCCCGTGCCTCGGCCTTGACGAAGGCTTCGGCGATCTCGTCCAGCGCATCGTCCCATGAGATCTGCTGCCATTGCCCTGCCCCCTTGGCGCCGCTGCGGCGCAAGGGATGCATCAGCCGATCGGGATGATAGAGCCGCTCGGCATAACGGGCGACCTTGGCGCAGATGACGCCCGCGGTGTAGGAATGATCATTGGCGCCGCGCACGCGGCCGATGCGGCCGTCCTCAGATAGTTCGACCTCCAGTGCGCAGGTGGAGGGACAGTCGTGCGGACAGGCCGTGTGGCCCAACCTGGTGTCCGACTTCGGGGATTTGGTGTCGATGGGGGTCGCAATGTTCATGGCATTTGTATATTCCAAGGCTTGAATGGCCAAAAGCCAGAAAAACTCCCCATGACGCGAATTCATACGGACATCAGCGAAAATGAACTACCGCCACATCTACCACGCGGGCAATTTTGCCGATGTGCTGAAACATGCCGTGCTGGCGCGACTGATCCGCTATATGCAGAAGAAGGAAGGTGGCTTTCGCGTGCTCGACACGCATGCCGGCATCGGGCTCTACGACCTTTCCTCCGAGGAGGCGCAGAAAACCGGCGAATGGCTTGAGGGCATCGGCAAGCTGATGGAGGCCGAGCTCGGACCGCAGGTTTCCGAGCTGCTGGAACCCTACCTCTCGGCAATTCGCGAACTCAATCCCGAGGGCGGCATCCGCTTTTATCCCGGATCGCCGAAACTGGCGCGCATACTGTTCAGGCCACAGGACCGGCTGTCGGCGATGGAGCTGCATCCCGAGGACTATGCCCGATTGCATCGGCTGTTCGAAGGCGATCACCATGCCCGCATCACCGAACTCGACGGCTGGCTGGCGCTCGGTGCGCATCTGCCGCCGAAAGAAAAGCGCGGCATCGTGCTCGTCGATCCGCCCTTCGAGGAGGAGGACGAATATCAGCGCCTGGCCAAGGGGCTGGAGAGGGCCTATCGGCGCTTTCCCGGCGGCACCTACTGTCTGTGGTATCCGCTGAAGAAGGGCGCCCCGATCAAGGAATTCCACGAGACGCTGAAGGCGCTCGACATTCCCAAAATGCTCTGCGCCGAACTGATCGTACGCAGCGATCGCGGCATGACAGGACTGACGGGCTCCGGCCTCGTCATTGTCAATCCGCCCTTCACGCTGAAGGACGAATTGCATCAGCTGCTGCCGGCGCTGAAAGACCATCTCGCGCAGGACCGCTTCGCCTCGCACCGCGCCTTCTGGCTGCGCGGCGAGAATAAGACGGTGAAGGACGATTGACCGGGCGATCCGCTTCGGGAATAGTTCGCCCCTAAAGCGCATCGCATGTTCTTCATGCGCTGCGCTTTAGTTCCTTGTTTTATGCATGTCGCCGTCCCAAACCCGCTGTACACTTTTGGGCGAGATGCATTGGCCCATAATCCATCAGGTGTCGCATGAAGCTTCTTTGGTCGCCCTCCTCGCCCTATTCCAGCAAGGTGCGGATGGCCGCTCATTTTCTGGGTCTGAAGCTGAACGAGATCCGGGTCGACACGAATACCGCGCCGGCGATCCTGGTGGAAAACAATCCGCTCGGCAAGATCCCGACGCTTCTGACCGACGACGGCGCATCGGTCTTCGACAGTGTGGCGATCATGCACTATTTCGACCGGCTGGCGAAGGGCAAGCTCTATCCTTCCAAGAAGGGCAAACGCACCGACGTGGAAGTCCTGGAGGCGCTTTCGGACGGCATCTGCGATTGCCTTCTGGCGATCATCTACGAGCGACGCTTCCGCGATGAGGAAAAGGTTCACCAGCCCTGGATCGACCGGCAATGGAAGAAAGCGACGAGCGGGCTTGCTCATCTCAGCGCCAATCTCCCGAAATCGGCCAAGAAACTCAACGGCGGACATCTCGCGCTCGCCGCCACGCTCGGCTATCTCGATCTGCGATTCAAGGGCCAGTGGGAAGCCGATCACGCGCCGCTGATCGACTGGCTGGCGCAGTTCGAAAAGAAATTTCCGGCCTATCAAGAGCTCAAACCCAGCGCATAGTCCGAAAACCGGGCGGCGCGCCTGCAAACAACGAGCAGATAGCAAAAAGCCGGGCGAAATGCCCGGCTTCTTCATGTTTGGATGCTTTTGTTGGGCTTAGAACTTGACGCCGATACCGAGCTTGACGCTGTTCTCGTCGTAGCCGCGCGAGAAGCTGCCGGAGTCGAGGTCGTAACCCTTGCTCTGGTAATCGGTGTAGCGATATTCCAGGCGCGTCGTGATGTTGTTGGTCACGAAGGCTTCGACGCCGGCGCCGACCGTATAGCCGTAAGCCGTCTTGCTTTCGTCCGAGGTGTCGTCGGAGACCTTGATGTTGCCGAGGGCAAGACCGGCCGTACCGTAGAGCAGGAAGGGGTTCATGTCGTAGCCGACGCGGCCACGAACGGAGCCGTTCCAGCCATACTTGTTCTTGACGCCACCCGAGGAAACGTCGTCGCCGCTGTAGCCGAGGTCGGATTCAACGCCGTAAACGATCTGGCCCTGCTGCCAGTTGTAACCGGTGAAGACCTGGCCGCCGAAACCGTAGGTGTGACGGTCGGAACCGAAGTCACCCATGTTGTAGGTGCCGGCGCCGCCGAGGTAGAAGCCCTCCCAGTTGCCGGCCGGCTTGACCGGGGCGTCCTGGGCGATCGGTGCTTCCGGAACCTGATCGACGGCATCGGCCGCCTGAGCTGCCGAGACGCCCGCGATTGCAAAAGCAGAGGCCATGAGGCCAGCAATGAGTACACGCATACTTTTCTCCTTTCAGTCCCGCGCCGCTTTTCATCTGTCTATCAGCGAAGCATTGGCGGGGAAATTGCCAGATGTCCCTTCCGGATCGAGACTGAAATTGAAACTGAAATGCGGATTTGAAAGAGCCAAATTGTGATATCATTGTGGCTGCCACATGGCCGAAATTCGATGTTGCTTAAGCGCAACATACACTTCATTAACCATACAGAAGTGTTAAACTTAAAATACTTATTTTAAGAAATCGCATTCTTAAATAATACATAGAATATCAGGGCAACGAAGGCGACCGCAGCAGCCTATTTATATAATCTCCCCGGCCACCTATATAGTCTGCCAACAGACTCGCGGGATCAGAAGGCAAGATTTTGAACCACAAAAGACTTCGCGCCGCCCTCATAACCGGGGCTGCCAAGAGAATAGGCCGGGCAATCGCCGAAGACCTTGCTGCACATGGCTTTTCCGTCGCCATCCATGCGAACGGCTCCCTCGGCGAAGCCGAAGAGCTGGCGGCGGAATTGCGGCGGAAGGCGTATCGGGCGATCGCGCTCAAGGCCGACCTTACCGATATCGGCGAAACCAGCGAGCTGATAAAAAGAGCCTCGGAAGCACTCGGTCCGATCGACCTGCTGGTCAACAATGCCTCTATCTTCCGCCAGGATTCGGCCCGCGGTTTCGATGCGGAAGCATGGGCGCAGCATTTCGATATTCATGTGCGCGCGCCCTCTATACTTGCCGCAGCCTTTGCCGAGCAGTTGCCTGACGAAACGACCGGACTGATCGTCAACATCATCGACCAGCGCGTCTGGGCGCTCAATCCGGGCTTCTACTCCTACACGCTCTCCAAGGCGGCGCTCTGGACGGCAACGCAGACGATGGCACAGACCTTTGCGCCGAAGCTGCGCGTCAACGCCATCGGCCCCGGCCCGACGGTGCGCAGCGCGCGGCAATCGGAAGAGGACTTCCAGGCTCAGATCGACGGGCTTATCATGAAGGCAGGGCCGGGATTCGGCGAGTTCGGACAAACGATTCGCTTCCTCTTCGACACGCCCTCGATCACCGGCCAGATGATTGCCCTCGACGGCGGCCAGCACCTCGCCTGGCAGACGCCCGACGTGGCGGAGATTACGGAATGAACGGACGAAAGCTGCCGGATGGCGGCGTTCTCTACGACGATACGGATGAGAGCGAAGACGATATCGAGGTGGAAGGCGAGGTTTCCGCCGCCCCTCTTGCGGCAGCGGTCGACTGGAACGCCGGCAGCCTCAACGAGACCGGGCTCATCGGCGCGGAATTGATCGGCGAATTCGTCAAGCGGCTGCCGAACAGCCCCGGCGTCTACCGCATGTTCAATACCGAAGGCGACGTGCTCTATGTCGGCAAGGCGCGCAGCCTGAAGAAGCGCGTCGGCAATTACGCCGTCGGCCGCGTACATTCCAACCGCATCGCCCAGATGGTGCGGCAGACGGCGAACATGGAATTCGTGACGACGCGCACGGAAACCGAAGCGCTGCTGCTGGAAGCGAATCTGATCAAGCGCTTGCGGCCGCGCTTTAATGTGCTGCTGCGCGACGATAAGTCGTTTCCCTATATCCTCATCACCGGCGATCACCGGGCGCCGGCGATTTTCAAGCATCGCGGCGCCAGGGCGCGAAAGGGTGATTACTTCGGGCCTTTCGCTTCGGCCGGCGCGGTCGGACGGACGATCAATTCGCTGCAGCGCGCCTTCCTGATCCGCACCTGCACCGACAGCGTCTTCGAAACGCGTACCCGCCCCTGCCTGCTCTACCAGATCAAGCGCTGTTCCGGGCCCTGCACCCATGAGGTCAGCGACGAGGGTTACGCCGAACTGGTGCAGGAGGCGAAGGACTTCCTGTCCGGCAAGAGCCAGAAGGTGAAATCGCACATGGCCGAAGCGATGAACCAGGCGGCCGAGGATCTAGACTTCGAGCGGGCGGCGATCTATCGCGACCGCCTGGCGGCACTTTCGCATGTGCAGAGCCACCAGGGCATCAATCCTGCTGGAGTCGAGGAGGCCGACGTTTTCGCCATCCATCACGAAGGCGGCGTCTCCTGCATCCAGGTATTCTTCTTCCGCACCGGCCAGAACTGGGGCAACCGTGCCTATTTCCCGAAGGCCGATCCGCAGCTTTCCAGCGCCGAAGTGCTGAATGCCTTTCTGGCGCAGTTCTATGACGACAAGCCGGTGCCGAAACAGATCATGCTGTCGGAGACGGTCGAGGAACTGGAGCTGCTCGCCGCAGCGCTCAGCGAAAAGGCCGGCCACAAGGTGTCGATCCTGGTGCCGCGGCGCGGCGAAAAGCGCGATCTCGTCGACCATGTCGTCGGCAATGCACGCGAGGCGCATGGGCGAAAACTTGCCGAGACAGCGTCGCAGTCACGGCTGCTCGAAGGCTTCAAGGACACCTTCGGGCTTGCCTATGCGCCGCAGCGCATCGAGATCTACGACAACTCGCATATCATGGGCACCAATGCCGTCGGCGGCATGGTGGTGGCGGGGCCGGAAGGCTTCGTGAAAAACCAGTACCGCAAGTTCAACATCAAATCGACCGACATCACGCCCGG
Organism: Rhizobium croatiense; assembly: GCF_019793465.1. Lineage (GTDB taxonomy): Bacteria > Pseudomonadota > Alphaproteobacteria > Rhizobiales > Rhizobiaceae > Rhizobium > Rhizobium croatiense. The sequence continues at coordinate 252,157 of NZ_JAILYJ010000002.1, forward strand.
CGACGACTTCGGCATGATGAAGGAGGTGATGACGCGGCGCTTCTCGCGGCTGATCAAGGAGGAAGGCATTCCCGACCGGACAGCGCAGGCAACGGCAACCGACGCCGCCGACATGCCCTTCCCGGCCTGGCCCGATGTAATCCTGATCGACGGCGGCCAGGGGCAGATGACGGCAGTGCGCGCCATCCTCGCCGAGCTCGGCATCACCGACAGCGTCATGGCGATCGGGGTGGCCAAGGGTGTCGACCGCGACGCCGGGCGCGAACGCTTCTTTCCGCCGGGGCGGGAGAGCTTCACGCTGCCGCCGCGCGATCCGGTGCTCTACTTCATCCAGCGCATGCGCGACGAGGCACACCGTTTCGCGATCGGCTCGCATCGGGCGCGGCGCAAGAAGGAAATGGTCAAAAACCCGCTCGACGAGATCGGCGGCATCGGCCCATCGCGCAAGCGGGCGCTGCTGCAGCATTTCGGCACGGCGAAAGCGGTTTCGCGCGCCGCTCTTTCCGACCTGATGGCCGTAGAGGGCATCTCGGAAGCCGTCGCCAGGCAAGTTTACAACCATTTCCACGAGGACGCCGCGAAATAACCGGCGGCCGTCGCAAATTCCACGCAAAGGCAGTGAAAAGACAGAAACAATGTTGACGGTCTGCGGTCAAAGCCGTCATCTACGGCATCGGCCCCGAAAATCGGAATCGATTTTCGTAAAGACGCGCGGCGCTATCGCGGCGCATCAGTTCAGAGAAACGATCCCATGGCATCGCGTGCGTACAGCATCCCCAACCTTCTGACTTACGGCCGCATCCTCGCCGTGCCGCTGATCGTCCTCTGCTTCTTCATCGAAGGCCGATTGTCGATCAGCAATACGGCGCGCTGGGTGGCGCTGTGGATCTTCATCATCGCCTCGCTCACCGATTTCCTCGATGGTTACCTCGCCCGAATCTGGAACCAGACGTCGAATATCGGCCGCATGCTCGATCCGATCGCCGACAAGCTGCTGGTCGCCTCGATCCTTCTCCTGGTCGCGGCCGACCAGACCATCGCCGGCTGGTCGATCTGGGCGGCAATCACCATTCTCTGCCGCGAGATCCTGGTGTCCGGCCTGCGTGAATATCTGGCGGCGCTGAAGGTCAGCGTGCCGGTGACACGGATCGCCAAATGGAAGACGACGCTGCAGCTCGTCGCCATCGCCTTCCTGCTCGCAGGCCCTGCCGGCGACGAGATTTTCCCCTATACGACGCAGACCGGTATCGCGCTGTTGTGGATCGCCGCATTGCTGACCATCTATACCGGCTATGATTATTTCCGCGCCGGGCTGAAACATATCGTGGATGACGAAGAATGACGCGACTTGTCTATTTCGCCTGGGTGCGTGAGCGCATCGGTAAGGGGGAGGAGGAGATCGACCTCCCCTCCTCCGTCGTCACCGTCGCCGATCTTCTGAATCATTTGAAGACGCTGGGCGAAGAATATCAGGCCGCACTTCAATATCCCGAGGTGATCCGCGTGGCGCTCGACATGGAGCATGTCGAGCATGACGAGCCGATATCCGGCGCGCGGGAGATCGGGATTTTTCCGCCGATGACGGGGGGGTGATTGCGGTGACGGCCGTGCCAGATCGCCCCCCTCTGCCCTGCCGGGCATCTCCCCCACAGGTGGGGAGATTGGCTGGGAGTGCCGGCTCGCCCAAACAATCAACGTTTCAGCCCGGCGGAACGGTAAAGGGGCAGGAAGGTCGTGCCACTTGTGATCTCCCCACCTGTGGGGGAGATGGCCGGCAGGCCAGAGGGGGGCTTCCACGGCACAGCGCTTCCGCATTCTTTGCAGCTGCATCAAAGCAGCGGAGGATTTCGCCGTGACCATCACCCCCACGATCCGCGTCCAGCGCGAGGGTTTCGACCTTCAGGCCGAGGTAGACCTGCTCTCCAAAGGCAAACCCGGTGTCGGCGCCGTCGTCACCTTCTCCGGCCTATGCCGCGATGACGGCGGCATGCTCGCCGCTCTCGAACTCGAACATTACCCCGGCATGGCCGAAGCCGAGATGACCCGCATCGGCGCACTCGCCATCGCGCGTTTCGGGCTGCTCGGCCTCACCGCCATCCATCGCTACGGCAAGATCGCCGTGGGCGAGAATATCGTGCTCGTCATCGCGGCCGCGCCGCACCGGCAGGCGGCGTTCGACGGCGCCAACTTCGTCATGGATTTCCTGAAGACCGCGGCCCCTTTCTGGAAGAAGGAGCACGGCAAGGACGGCGCCGCCGGCGACTGGGTCGCGGCAAAAGATGCCGACGATGCAGCACGCGACAAGTGGAAATAAATCAGCGCATTTCCTGACTATCCGAGCGACGGAAATGCGCCGCTCTTTTTGTTTTACGCAATTCCGGACGCAAAACCGCTGCGCACTTTTGCTGGAATTGCTCAGAGCACCACGCGCTCTCTGCGGCTCATGACCAGCAATAGGACGAGCAGCGAGAAAATGACGAGATCGCGCCAGACGAAAGGGCCGTAGGCGCCCCATAGGGTTTCGACGACGGCAAGCCCGGCGGCGCCACCGGCCGAGCGGAGCGGATCGGAATAGCCGCCGACCGCGGCGATCAGCAGCACCTTCAGCCCGAACATCAGGCCGGCGCCGAAATCCATCGAGCCGTAATAGAAGGTGGCGAGGATGCCGCAGATCGTAGCGACCAGGGCGGCGGCCGCATAGGCGACAAGGAAAACGCGGCTGGCGCTAGTGCCGCAGAGCTCGGCGGCCAACGGATCGTCGGTGACGGCGCGCCAGATGCGGCCCCAGGCGGTGCGCCTGAGGATCAGCGCACCCACCGCGACGATGGCCGCCATCAGCGCCGTGTCGATCAGCTGGATATAGGTGAGCGTCACCTTGAACGGCCCGTCGCGCCAGAAGACCACCGTGTCGTTCAGAAACGGCGGCAGCCAGATCGCCCTGGTATCGGCGGCGAGCCGGGCGGTTTCCATCAACACGATCATGATGCCGAGCGCGGCAACGATCACCGTATTCGGCGACTTGCTGACCAGCGGCAGCATGATCGAACGGCCGATCCAGATGCCCGCCGCCAGCGAATAGGCGATCGCGGCACAGGTGCCGACGGCAAGGGCGGCCGGCAGCACCAGCCAGAAACGATTGAAGGCGAGCTCGGTGAAAAGCAGCAGGATCTGGCCGGAGAAGGCGAAAATTGCCCCATAGGTGATGTCGGCCCGCTTGGTGACGCCGAAGGCGACCGCATACCCGAAGGCGAGCGCGGCATAGAGGGCGGCAAGCGGAACCGCATTCGCCAGCTGCTGCAGAAGATAGGCCATTCCGGACACTCCGCGTCACCAAAATTATAACTGGTAAAACTCATTTCGCCAGTTATAATTTCATCATGAGCTTTTCCTGGACCCCTCACCGCTTTGCCGGCGGCGCACTGGCGCTCGATGTCGCCAACAGCGTCGTTCTGCGCCACGATCCAGCACGGCGGATCGACCGCTTTGCCGTCAGCAATCAGATGCACGACTTTCCGCACGCTGCCGCCGAATTCTGCGCCGAACGCGCCCTCTTCGGCAATATCGTCCCGGTGGCTAGGGAAAACGAGGCGGATTTCATCGCGCTGCGGGAAGCGATCGACCGCTATTTCCGCGAGCGTATACTGACGGGCGGCGGCGACCAATCGCTGGCGGCACTGCTGGAGTCGGTGGCAAAGGTGCTGCGCGAAGCAAACCCCCTCAGCCTGGCGGCGGCGACCGCCCATTCGGTGCTGCGGCTGATCGCCATGCCCGATCCGGAGCGCATGAAGATCTGCGGCAATTGCGGCTGGCTGTTCATCGATCGCAGCAAGAACAGGAGCCGGGCCTGGTGCGACATGGCGGTCTGCGGCAACCGCGCCAAGGCGAACCGGCACTACCGCCGCAAGAAGGAGGAAATCCCATGAGGAAACATCTGATCGTCACAGCGGCGGCAATTGGCCTGGCGCTGTCCGCCTGCCAGCGCCAGGCGGAAAACCTGGTCGAGGTCACCGGCCATCTTTTCGTCTTCAACTATCGGGTGGCGAGCGCCACCTATCTGCTGACGCTGAAGAAAACCGGTCCCATTCCCGACGGCTCGGTCATCATCGCCGAATTCGAAAATCCTCAAGGCGGCGCGCCGCTGGTGCTGAACCAGAAAATCTACCCGATCGACGACAAGATCGCGCTGCAGAGTGAAAACCTGCACTGCGTGCGCAAGGACCGTCCCTATTCCGTCAGCATCCGGCTGGTCGATAAGGACGGCAAGGTGCTGCAGGAATTGAAGACGCAGTTCCGATCCGACCTGGATCAGACCGTGCTGCCGAGCAAGCCGCTCGTGGTCGGTGCGTTTTATGACAAGAACCCGGAGGTCTTCAAGCCCGACGGCAGCGTCGATTTCTCGAACACCGACAAATGCCCGGCATAGGACCGGAATAGAAAAAGCCGGAGCGAGGCCCCGGCTTTCGAGAGTCAATTCAAGGCGTTGCCAGCCAATGCCGAAGCGTGGCCTCAGCCGACGATTTCGGTGTCGGAGAACCAGTACTTGATTTCCTGGGCAGCCGTTTCCGGAGCGTCCGAGCCGTGAACGGAATTTTCGCCGATCGACAGGGCGTGGACCTTGCGGATCGTGCCTTCATCAGCGTTTGCCGGGTTGGTCGCGCCCATGATCTCGCGGTTCTTGAGGATGGCGCCTTCGCCTTCCAGAACCTGGACGACGGTCGGGCCGGAGGTCATGCCTTCGACGAGTTCGCCGAAGAAGGGACGATCCTTGTGAACGGCGTAGAAGCCTTCGGCTTCGCGGCGGCTCATCCAGACGCGCTTGGAGGCGACGACGCGCAGGCCCGCATCTTCGAGCATCTTGGTGATGGCGCCCGTCAGGTTGCGCTTGGTTGCGTCCGGCTTGATCATCGAGAAGGTGCGTTCAATCGCCATAGTCAAATCCTCTGTTTTCTCGGGAAAAGTGGGCGGTCTTTACCCGCCCCAACGCCCGAAAACAAGAGGTCGACGGCAATTTCACGCCGCTGTCACAGTCCGGCCGCGGCTTTCATGGAGATCGAGGCAGCGCTCGAACCAGGCGATCACGGGATCGTCGGCGGCCAGCATGGCTAGACCCGCGCAGACACGCAGCCACTGCAGGGCGCCGAAGACGATATAGTCGGCAAAGAGCGGCGTCCCACCGCCGATGAAAGGCTGGAACTTCAGCATATGCCGGAGGGGCTCCAGCTTGGCGCCGAAGGCGGCTTTCTCCGCCTCGCTGCCGGCGGCAATGACTTCCATCGACTTGCCGAGACGCGCTTCGCGGCTTTGACGGAAATAGGCCTTATCTCCCTCGTCGAGGATCGCATGGATGTCGAGAAGCGCAATCCGCATGATCGCCGGATGAACGATCATCTGCGAATAGCCCTCCACCATGCGCGACAGCGCCTTGCCGCCCTCGCCGTTGAAGAGGGACGGCCGCTCCGGGTAGGCTTCCTCCAGATAGAGAGCGATGGCGAAACTGTCGGGGATCAGCCGGCCGTTGTCGTCGAGGACGGGCAAGGTCGGCGAGACACCGCCGCCGATTTCGCGGATGCGGGCGTAGGTCGTCGGAATCTCTTCGAAGTCGAGCCCCTTATGCGCCAGTGCCATCACCGCCTTCCAGCAATGGGGCGAAAAGAAGCGCCGCTCATCGGCGCCGCAGAGGGAATAGAGAGCTCTGGTCATGACAGTCCTTTCGAGATCGCAACTCCCTGCATTCGACGACAGAACGCGCCTGCGATCAAATCAGGAAATTTCATGGCGTCATCACTGCGATTTCTGCGGAAGCAAGCTAGATTGCCCTTGCCAAGACAGGAGGAGCGCATGCTCAGGCAATACAGGATGTTCGCCGCCTATAATCACTGGGCCAATGCCCAGGTCTATGCGGCGGCGGCCGAACTCAGCGAGCCGGAATTCCGCAGCGACCGCGGCGCCTTCTTCGGCTCGCTGCATCGAACCCTCAACCACCTGCTCGTTGCCGACCGAATTTGGATGAAGCGCTTCACCGGCACCGGCGAGGCGCCGACGAGCCTCGATGCCGTGCTTTTCGAGGAGTTCGATGCACTTGCCGTTGCACGCAAGGCAGAGGACGAGCGGATCATCGCCTGGACGGGCACGCTGGACGAAACAAGCCTGGCCGCCAACTTCACCTACTCGCCGGTGACCCAACCGATCGTGATGACCCAGCCGCTGTGGACCGCGCTCTCGCATCTCTTCAACCACCAGACCCACCATCGCGGCCAGTGCCACATGACGCTGACGGCGCTCGGCAAGCCGAGCCTCGGGCTCGACCTCATCTATTTCCTGCGCAGCGAGGGCCGCGAGTGGATGTGAGCGTCTCCGCATCAACAGGGCATTAACCGCCTTTACCGGTTGCGCCTGGAATCCAGCGCTTCCCATCCAGAGATTCAGCCTCTCTTAAAAGCTTGCGGGGCATAGCGGAATGACGGAAAAGGCCGGGGCCGCGAGGAATCGTCATGCCGAATGCAAGCGCAAACGCACTGGTGCCGCGCGAGGCGGTGCGCCCTGGGCCTATTGCGGACATCCAGAAGATCGCCCAGCACATGGCGCGTCTCAACGTCGCCGGGCTGCCGCGCAACTATGAACTCTTCCATGAGGCAATCGTCGGGCTCAACGGAGGCCTTGCCCAGGATATCGCCGCACTCGGGTCCCAGCCGCAACAAGCGATGCTTGACGAGCTCGGCTTGAAATACCGCCTCGTCGGCCACTGCGGGCTGGCAGGCGAGACGTCGCGGAACGAGGCGAGCCGCTTGCTGCGCGAGGTGGCGGAGAGGCTTGCCGAAGGGCTGCGGCACCGGGATGCCTTCGCGCGCGCCTGCGACACGATCCTGAAATCCGTCTCCAGTCATGAAGACCAAAGCCTTGCCGCCTTCATCGGCGAGCTCGACTACCTCTCGGCCTCGCTGACGAGCGTGTCGTCCGCGGAGATGCAAATCGGCGCCAGGCTGGCGGATGACATCAAGAGGCTGGAAACGCTCGAGCGCGGCATTTCGGCGATGCAGGCGGCCGCCGTCGCCGACAGGATCACCGGACTTCCCAATCGCATCGCGCTCAATCGCGTGATCGCCGACCTCTACGAGCGCGAAGAGGGTGCCGCCGGCAGTGCGCTTGTCATGGTCGATGTCGACAATTTCACCGATCTCAATGACAGATATGGCACGCCGGCAGGCAACAAGCTCTTGAAGAAGCTCGCCGGCCTCTTCCAAAAGTCGGTCAAGAAGAACGACTTCGTCGCCCGCACCGCGGCGGACGAATTCGCATTGCTGTTCTCCAATGTCGGCATGCAGGATGCGATGGCGATTGCCGACCGCCTGCGCGCCTCCGTCGAAGACAATCTGGTCTTCGCGACTTCAGACAAGGGCGATAGCGGCAGGCTGACCATTTCGGTCGGCGTGGCGCTCAGCACGGACGCGGCAACACCAGGGCAATTGCAGTCCAATGCCCGCGTCGCCCTTCTCGCCGCTCAATCGAACCCTCGCCAGCCGGTGCAGGCCTTCGGCCGCTGAGAAGCGGACAAGTATTCTCGCCACGGACAAGCTCTTGCCTTGGCGGGCGCTTTCGGCCAAAACGCCGGCCATGATCACGCTCACCGAAATTTCCGCCCGCATCGCCGGGCGCCTGCTTCTCGACAATGCCAGCCTGTCGCTGCCGTCGGGCACCAAGGCCGGCCTCGTCGGCCGCAACGGCGCCGGCAAGTCCACGCTGTTTCGCGTCATTACCGGCGATCTCGGCTCGGAGAGCGGATCGGTGTCGATCCCGAAGGCGGCGCGCATCGGCCAGGTGGCCCAGGAAGCGCCGGGAACCGAGCAGCCCCTGATCGAGATCGTGCTTGCCGCCGACAAGGAGCGCGCGGCCCTGCTTGCCGAAGCGGAAACGGCGAGCGATCCGCACCGCATCGCCGAAATCCAGATGCGCCTCGTCGATATCGATGCGCATTCGGCCGAGGCGCGCGCGGCGAGCATCCTCGCCGGCCTCGGCTTCGACAGGGAAGCGCAGACTCGCCCCGCCTCCTCCTTCTCGGGCGGCTGGCGCATGCGCGTGGCGCTCGCCGCCGTGCTGTTTGCCGAGCCGGACCTGCTTCTGCTCGACGAGCCGACCAACTATCTCGACCTCGAAGGCACGATGTGGCTGGAGGATTATATCCGCCGCTATCCCCACACGGTCATCATCATCAGCCACGACCGTGACCTCTTGAACAATGCGGTCAATTCCATCGTCCATCTCGACCAGAGAAAGCTCACCTTCTACCGCGGCAATTACGACCAGTTCGAGCGGCAGAAGGCGGAAGCCGACGAACTGCAGACGAAGGCCAAGGCCAAGAACGAGGCGGCGCGCAAACATCTGCAGAGCTTCATCGATCGTTTCAAGGCCAAGGCCTCCAAGGCCCGGCAGGCGCAGTCGCGCGTCAAGGCGCTCGAGCGCATGGGCACGGTTGCGGCCGTCATCGAGGATCACGTACAGCCGATCACCTTTCCCGAGCCCGAAAAGCAGCCGGCCTCGCCGATCGTCGCGGTCCAGGGCGGCGCCGTCGGCTACCAGCCGGGCAAGCCGATCCTGAAGAACCTCAATCTGCGCATCGACAATGACGATCGCATCGCCTTGCTCGGTTCGAACGGCAACGGCAAATCGACCTTCGCGAAATTCATCTCCGGCAGGCTTGCCCCGGAGAGTGGCGAAGTGAAGCTTGCGCCCTCCCTGAAGATCGGCTTTTTCGCGCAGCACCAGCTCGACGACCTCATCCCCGAGCAGTCGGCGGTGGAGCATGTGCGGCGGCTGATGCCTGGCGACCCGGAGGCCAAAGTGCGCGCCCGTGTCGCCCAGATGGGACTGGCGACCGAGAAGATGGCGACCGCCGCCAAGGATCTTTCCGGCGGCGAAAAAGCTCGCCTGCTGATGGGCCTTGCCGCCTTCCATGCGCCGAACCTGCTCATCCTCGACGAACCGACCAACCATCTCGACATCGACAGCCGGCGCGCACTGATCGAGGCGCTGAACGATTACGAAGGCGCCGTCATCCTGATCTCGCACGACCGTCACCTGATCGAGGCGACGGTCGACCGGCTGTGGCTGGTCAACGGCGGCACCGTCACCGCCTTCGAAGGCGATATGGACGAATATCGCGACCTGATCGTCGCCTCGGGCAAAAAAAAAGAAGAAAAGCCGCAGCCGGCTGACGATGCGACCTCCAAGGCCGATCAACGCAAGCTCAATGCGGAGAGGCGCGCCTCGCTGACGCCGCTGAAGAAAAAGATCAACGAAATCGAATCCTTGACGGCGAAGCTGGAGAAACAGATTCATGCGCTTGACGCGGAACTTGCAAATCCCGCTCTCTACGAGAAAACGCCCGCCAAGGCCGCCGAAAAGGCAAAGCAGCGCGGTGAGGCCGCGGCAAAACTCGCTGCTGCCGAGGAAGAATGGCTGATGCTGTCGTCGGAATACGAAGAAGCGATGGCGGGATAGCCACAGTCGAGCCGCCATCGCCATGCGCGACATGGTGGTCATGGATGTCGACATCGACAGCAAGGACTATTTCGCCACGACGCCGGTCTCCGTCACGCAGAGAAGACGCAGGCCCCGAACAACCTCGTCGCTTCGGCCGATTTCGTGAGGATGCGATGAACGGGAAGCCGATGCACCGTGTCCCACGCGGTGGATTTTTCAAAGCCTCCGCGCTTTTCGAAAAATAAAATCTATAAAATCGACCATATTGGTGATCTGTTCGAGAAAGAACGTTCCTTCTCTCTCTCCGGTCACCGATGCCTTTCAAAACTGCCCAACTGTCGCCCCGCGGAAGAATAATCGATGCGATAAGCGACCTTTTCTACAGGCGCGGCACCTATCGGGTCGGCATCGACGAAATCGTACGGGAGCTAAAAATTGCCCGCGCCACTCTCTACCGTCATTTCAACGGCAAAGAGGGCCTCATCGTCACTTATCTCAGCCATCGCCATGACTTGGTCAGTGATCAGCTGGAGAAGCTTGTCGCTGGCAAAGGCGGTGCGTCGGCCATTTTTGCGATCTTCGACAGTCTGGCCGACAAGACGCGCAGCGAAAGCTTCCGGGGCTGCGCCTTCCTGATTGCGGTGACCGAAAATCCCGGCTCGGCAGCGATCCAGGACGTGGCGCGCACGCATAAGGTATTTCTTCGCGAACTTTTCGGCCGGCTTGTCCCGCAAGGCCCTGCTCACGACGAGGTCGGCGAGCAATTGCTGGTTGTCTACGAAGGCGTGCTTGCCGCATCGGTCCTGCGACCGGAAGCGAGGCCGGCGGAGATCGCCCGAAAGGCGGTCGCGGCTCTTCTTCAGGCCGGCAGTTTCAACGTGTCCGGAGACGAGGCATGAGCGAGATCATGCCCGAAGCGCCAGCTCATCGCCGGCTTCGATGTCATCGGACTTCTCTTTTCCATCCCTGTCTTTCCTTCCTTCGTCTCGCAATGGAGCTCAAACATGTCACATAAGGTTCTGGCAAAGGCGCTTTTCGCCATGTCGATTTCGCTGCTGGCCGCAACGCAGGCATTCGCCGATGCCACGCTTGATCGCATTAAAGCTCGCGGCACCCTCACCGTCGGCGTCATCCTGTCCGGCGCGCCGTTCGGCTATATCGATCCGACATCGCAAACTCAGAAGGGATACAATCTCGATATCGCAAAAGCGCTCGCCGACGATCTCGGCGTCAAACTCGAAACGGTCGCCGTCACGCCGCCGAACCGGGTGCAATTTCTCCAGCAGGGCAAGGTCGATATTCTGATTGCCAACATGCAATACACCGAAGATCGCGCCAAAGTCCTCGACTGGGTGCCGACGCCATACGACCGCAGCGGCGGCGCTGCCGTCGGACGCAAGGACAGCGGCCTGAAGGACTGGGCAGATCTCAAGGGAAAGCCGGTCTGCGTTTCGCAGGGGTCGAACTACACCCAGCCGCTGATCGAAAAATACGGCGCCGAGGTAAAAGGCCTGCCGAGCCAGCCGGAATCGCTGCTGGCGCTGCAGGGGGGCAATTGCGTGGTCGCGGTGCATGTCGGCGCAACCCTTGGCCTGCTGCTGCAGGATCGCCCTGAGGATTGGAAGGACTACGCCATTCTCTTCCCGACGGAACTGATCCCTTCCGATTCCGTCATCTGGGTTCGCAAAGGCGAAAAGGAAACGGCCGAGGCACTCGATAAGACAATCCGCCAGCTCCATACCTCCGGAAAGCTGCTGGAGTTTGCCAAGGCGAACAGGCTCAGCAACACCGAATATCTCGAGCAGGAGCGCAAGACCCTGTCAGCCAGCAAATGAGACGGGTCGCACTGGTAGATCGACATGTGGGATAGCGGCATAACCAGCCTGTTCGTCGACCTGACGAACAGGCTTGGCCTGAACTACGAGTTTCTGGCAACGGGCTACGAGGCGCAGATATGGCGTGACGGTTTCATGACCACGCTCTATCTGATCGCCCTGCTGATCCCGGTCAGCCTGATTGCCGGATTGCTGTTTGCCGCCTGCCTGACATCGGGCAGGCTCTGGCACTCTGCGCCGGTGCGCGCCTTCGTGGAAATCACCCGAAACACGCCGACGCTGGTGCAGCTGATGTTCAGCTTCCTCGTCCTCAATACCTTCGTGTCGAACCTGGTCGGCGGCGCGCAGAACAATCCGCTGACGCCGTTCTTCTGGGTGGTGGCGGTGGTCGGGCTGCACATCGCCGCCTTGCATGCCGAGGCAATCCGCGCCGGCATCGAAGCGGTTCCGGCTTCGACCGTGGAGGCGGCGCGCGGCATCGGCTTCAGCAAGCTGCAGATCCTTCGTTACGTCGAAATTCCCCTGGCATTCCGGGCTTCACTGCCGGCGATCGTCAACAACCTCATCAACCTGGTGAAACTGACGACGGTGGGCAATGCGATTGCAGTCAGCGAGATCACCTATGCCTCGATCATGGTGTGGACGCAGCGCGACAATGTGGTGTCGCTGATGATCGTCATCCTGCTGTTCTTCAGTATCATCAATCTCGTCGTCGCCCGCGTCGGCCTGTGGGTGGAGCGCAAGCTCGCCGTTCCGGGGTATGGCCTATGACGACAGTGGCGCTTTCCGAGCCGCGCAAGAGCGGCCACCTGCTGCGCAATATCGGTTTCGCAGCACTGCCTGCCGTCATTCTCCTCTGGTCGCTGGCCGATCTCACCCTCGGGCGCGAACTGGTGGAGTGGCTTCCCTATCTCGCCTCCGGCTTCCTGATGAACGTCGTCATCAGCCTCAGTGCGATGACATTGGGAACGGTGGTCGGAACCATCTTCGGCATTCTTCAACTGGTGCCCTACAGGCCGGCGCGGTACCCGGTCGTCGCCTATGTGCAGGCCTTCCGCAATGCCCCGCATCTCGTGCTGATTTTCGCCACGACTTACATCTTTCCCTTCGAGATCGTCGTGTTCGGCAACTACCTGCCCTTCCCCGATTGGCTGAAAACGGTGATCGGGCTTGCCATACCGGCCAGCGCCTATGTGGCCGAGATTACCCGTGGCGCCATCCTTTCGATCCCGACCACGCAATGGGAAGCGGCAAAAGGACTGGGATTTTCCCGCAGCCAGGCGCTGCGCTGGATCATCCTGCCGCAATGCCTGCGGCGCTCGCTGCCGCCATGGATGAACATACTGGCCTCCATCACCATGGGCACCTCGCTCGCCTCGCTGGTCGGCGTGCACGAATTGCTGCATGCGGCAACCGATGCCAGCACGGCCGTACGCCGGCTCGATTTCACGATCATCGCCTACATCGTGGTGATGGCCGCCTTTTTCACGCTTTGCTACCCGATCGCCCGCCTGACCCGACGCCTCGAGCAGCGCTTCAACGCAGGCCCCAGGATTTGAGACGATGAACACAAAAAGCGACGACGCGATCGTACGACTGGAAGACATACACCTTTCCTTCGGCCAGACCGAGGTGCTGAGGGGCATCGACCTGACCGTCAACAGGGGCAATGCGGTTTCCATTATCGGCCCATCCGGCTCCGGAAAGTCGACGATCCTGCGCTGCATCAACGCACTGGTGACGCCGCAGCGCGGCCGCATCACGGTCGGCGGCACCCGCGTCGACCAGTTGGCCACGGAAAGCGAGCGCATTGCGTTGCGCAAGCGCGTCGGCATCGTCTTTCAGCAATATAATCTTTTTCCGCACCTGACGGTGCTGGACAATATCGTCCTGGCTCCGACCCGCATCCTCGGTGTTGCGCGGGGCGAGGCCGAAAAACTTGCGCGCGAACTGCTCGAAAAGGTGCGGCTCTCCGAAAAAGCCGGCGCCTATCCCGGCCAGCTTTCCGGCGGCCAGCAGCAGCGCGTCGCGATTGCCCGCGCACTGGCGATGAAGCCGGAGCTGGTGCTGTTCGACGAAGTGACCTCGGCGCTCGATCCGGAGACGGTGGGCGAAGTGCTGGGGGTGATCCGCGACCTCATCCGAGACGGCATGACCAGCATCCTGGTGACCCATGAAATGCGCTTCGCCGAGGAGATAAGCGACACAGTCGTCTTCACCGAGAACGGACGGATCGTCGACCACGGCTCCCCTGCAGAAATATTCCATACGTTCGACAACCCCCGTATCCGCCAGTTCGTCGGCGGCCTTGCCGGCGGTCGCGGAACGGTTCGCACCGAAGCCGTCCAGGAACTGTCATGACCAGCCCGTCGGCTCCACTGACTTCGGCATTCTCCGAAGCGATCACCTCATCGGATCCGCTGAAGGATTCCGCAGCGATGGACGCTGCCCGTCTGGCGATCATCGATTTTCTCGCCTGTGCGATTGCCGGCGCCCGAGACAGGACCACCGGCCTTCTGGTCGCTGCCGTCGGAGCCGATCTGCCGGGCGCAGCGATCCTGATTGGAAGCGCGCGCCGTACCGATCCGCTGGCGGCGTCGGTCGTCAACGGTTATGCCGGCCATGTGCTCGACTATGATGACGTGCATGCAAGCGTGCGCGGCCATCCGACAACGGTGATCATCCCGGCCCTGCTGGCGCTCGCTGCCGAGCGCGAAATTTCCGCGGAGGCGCTGGTCGCCTCCTATATCGTCGGGCTCGAAGCCATGGCGCGGCTGGGATTATCTCTCGGCTCGAAGCATTACGAGAAGGGTTTCCATGCCACTGCAACGCTCGGGACAGTGGGCGCGGCTGCCGCAATCGCCCATCTGACACGCGCCTCGGTGGACGAGACCGCTGTCGCACTCGGCCTTGCGGCAACCCAATCGTCCGGCCTGCGGCTACAGTTCGGCAAGGACGCCAAACCCTTTCATGCCGGCATGGCGGCACGATCGGGGCTCCTGTCGGCGCGATTGGCGACGGCCGGCTTTGGCGGCGCGTCCGATTTCCTCGACAATCCGGTCGGCTTCCATTCGGTCTTTGCTTTCGGCGCCGAACGCTTGTCCGCCTTGACCGAGGGCTGGGACTCACCCTGGCAGATCGTCGCGCCCGGGCTGACGCTGAAGGCCTATCCCTGCTGCACCGCCAGCCATCCGGTCGCTTCTCTCGGCATCGACCTCAACCGCGAAGGCCTGCGCGCGGACGCAATCGAGCGCATCACCTTCACCTATCCACCCGGTGCCGATGCCGCCTTGGTGGTGAGCAGGCCCACCAATGGGATCGAGGCGCGCTTCAGCCCGGAATACGTGTTCGCGGCGGCCCTAATCGACGGCGCCTTGCGGCTCGATCACTTTGACGGGCAGCCGGTCGCGCCGCGGCTGATTGCGCTCGCCAAGCGCGCCGGCCGCCGCCATGACGAGGCCGCGGCGCGCATGTCGAGCGATCCACAGACCCGCTTCGTGATCGTCGATATCGCGCTTGCCGACGGCAGTACGATACAGCGCCGTTTCGACGGCCTGCCGGGGCTGACCGATCCGACCGAAAAATTTCGTGACGCGACCGGTCGCCATCCGGCCTTCGCCGACATCCCCTCACTCGTCCGGACAATGAGTAGCACCGCCGACCTTCGCCAACTCCTGGCGCTGCTCAATCAAGATGCCGCCCAAAACCTCGTTTGACGAAAGATTCTGCCATGACCCGCAAGAGAGAAATCCATCTGGGCCTGTTCCTGCAAGGAGCCGGCCACCACGTATCCGGCTGGCGCCATCCTGACGCCGAGGCGGGCAGCGAGAATTTCGGCTTGTTGAAGCGCGTGTCTGAGATCGCCGAGGCGGCGAAATTCGACATGGTCTTCCTGGCCGACGGATTGACCAGCGGCGTCGATGCGCATCCCTCGACGATTGCCCGTTTCGAACCGCTAACGCTGCTTTCCGCGCTGGCCGTGGTGACCGACAGGATCGGGCTGGCGGCAACGGCGTCGACGACCTACGGAGAGCCTTACCACACCGCCCGCGCCTTCGCCTCGATCGACCATCTGAGCCACGGCCGCGCCGCATGGAATATCGTCACGACCTCCTATGCCCGCACGGCAAACAATTTCTCCAAGACCCATCCCGAGCATGACGAGCGTTATGCCGTGGCCGAGGAATTCGTCGACGTCGTGCGCGGCCTCTGGGACAGCTGGGACGACGATGCCTTCGTCAAGGACAAGCAGAGCGGCGTCTACGCCGACCCGGCCAAGCTCCGCATCCTCGACCACAAGGGCAAGTATTTCTCCGTCAAGGGACCGCTGAACATTCCGCGCCCACCGCAGGGCCACCCGATCCTGATCCAGGCCGGCTCGTCCGGGCCGGGCCAGGATCTTGCCGCCCGCACCGCCGACGTGGTGTTCACCGCGCAGCAGAGCCTGGAAGAGGCGCAGGCTTTTTACAGAAGCCTCAAGGAGCGTGTCGCTCGTTTCGGGCGCCAGCCGGACGACGTCGCCGTCATGCCGGGCTTCCTGCCGGTGATCGGCCGCACGGCCAAGGAGGCTGCGGACAAGCTTGCAGACCTCGACAGGTGGACTGATATCAAAAGCGCCATGCCGCTTCTGGAAGAACGTATCGGCCACAGCCTTGCCGAATACGATCTCGACGGCCCCCTACCGAATCTGCCAATCTCCGACCAGTTACGCAGCCGCGCCGAACTGCTGACCGCGCTGGCAAGACGCGAAGATCTGACGATCCGGCAGCTGGCGCTGCGCGTTGCCGCCGGCCGCGGCCACCATATCGTCCTTGGCACGCCGGTCGAAATCGCCGACCGGATGCAGCAATGGTTCGACAGCCGTGCCGCCGACGGCTTCAACGTGATGCCGCCGTTTTTCCCCGGAGGCCTGGAAGACTTCGCGCAGCTGGTCGTGCCGATCCTGCAGGAACGCGGCCTGTTCCGCAGGGAATATGCCGGCTCAACTCTTCGCGAACATCTCGGCCTCACGCGGCCTGCGCCAATTTCGCCCTAACTCTACAAAATATTGGCTCCTGCACAATTCAAAATGCTACAGCGTCTTAAGACGCTAAACAGGAGCCGGCAGGTTGGACATGAACCTTCATCTCGAAGCGGACGAGGATCCGCGCACCCGCCAGTTCATCGACGAACACAACGCGCTGTCCGACGTGGCATTGAGGACGCCGGAATTCGCTGAGGATCGCGACGCGATCAAGACGCTGATCGAGCGTCAGGACCGGCTGATCGTGCCGATGCGCCGCGGCAAGTGGCTGTTCGATTTCCGCCAGTCCAAGGACAATCCGCTCGGCGTCTGGCTGCGCCTGCCGGCCGATCGGCAGCCGTTGCCGGAGGCCGATTGGGAGGAGGTCTTCGATCTCGACGCCTTCTGCCTCAGTGAAGGCAAGCGCTGGACCTGGCGCGGCGTCGTCACCTGCCCCTGGGAACCGACGCGCGTGCTGCTCACGCTTTCGGACGGCGGCTCGGACCTTGTCCGCCTGCTCGAATTCGACGCAGAGAACAAAGAGATCGTGACGGGCGGCTTCGACACGCCGGCGGCGCGATCGCATGCCAATTGGCTAAGCCGCGACGAGATCTGCTATTTCGGTTCGATCGACCGATTTTCGGCGACCCGTTCGGGATGGCCGCGCGTCGGGCGGCGATTGAAACGCGGCCAGCGGCCGGAAGATGCCGCCATCCTCTTCGCAGCCGCCGACGAAGACGTCTATGGCTTCAATCTCGTTATCGACCCTGCCCTGTCGGGCACCTCGGCGGATGTCGGCTTGATCGACATCTTCGTCGCCGCGCACGAGATCGGCGTCGCCAGCGCCTACCTGATATCCGATGACGGCAGGCAACGGCGCATCGACCTGCCTAAGGAGGCGGACTTTCAGTTCAACCACGATCACTGCCTCTGGCGGGCAAAGACCGACGAGCGCGTTCCGACAGGCAGCCTGGTGCTGCAGCGCTTCGATCCGAACTCTGAGACAGTTCCGCTCGGGCCGGAGCGGATCTTGTTTCAACCCGGTGAAGGCCAGTCGATCTCGCAGATGATGCTGATGCGCGAGTGGTGCGTGTTCATCGTCTCCGATCGGCTGCGCCCGCGTCTCATGGTGCTCGACCTGACGAAGCCCAATGCCGAACAGCGGGAAATCGCGCTGCCGGCGGATATGCAGACGGCTCATTTCAGGCCGCTCTATGCGGATCTGCATCTCGGCGACGACACGCTCTACATCGTCGGTCAGGGTTTCCTGCAGCCACCCACCTGCTATCGCCTGGAACTCTCCGATCGCAGCAAGCCGCCCGAGCCGGTGTTCACCGCCGTGGCGCCGAGCTATTTCGATGCGACCGGCATGTCGTCCGAGCTGCTGGAGGCGGTTTCCGAAGACGGAACGAGGGTTGCCTATCGGCTGGTCCTGCCGAGACAGTGGACCAGGGGCGCGCTGCCGGTGCTGATCTACGGCTATGGCGGCTTCGACGTTGCGCTGTCGCCGAATTATTCCGGCGTAACCGGTCGCTGGCTTGAGCAAGGCGGCGCCTATGTACAGGCTTATATCCGCGGCGGCGGTGAATTCGGGCCGGACTGGTATCGCAGCGCCAAACGGCAGGGGCGAGACCGGGCCTTTGCCGATTTCGTCGCCATTGCCCGCGATCTCGTCGCCCGCGGCTACACCGTGCCGTCGCGGATCGCCTGCCAGGGCGGCAGCAATGGCGGCCTGCTGACCGGCGTAATGCTGACGCGCTATCCGCACGATTTCGGCGCGATCTGGTGCCAGGTGCCGGTGCTCGATATGACCCGCTTCCACCTGTTTAGCGCAGGGCAGGCCTGGATGGACGAATATGGCGATCCGGAAGTCCAGGTGGATCGGGACTTCATGCTCGGTTATTCACCGCTTCACAATGTCAGGCCGGCGAGCGAGATCGCCTATCCGCCGATTTATATCGAAAGCTCCACCAATGACGATCGTGTGCACCCCTCGCATGCACGCCGCTTTGCCGCGCGGCTGGAGGAGGAAGGACACAAGCCGCTCTTCCATGAATTCGGCCTGGGCGGGCATGGCGGCGACGGCGATTCGCAAGAGCGCGCCGCCCGCGCGGCGATGGGTTACAGCTTCCTTCGCCAGACCATCATGGGGTAGGATGATGCAATAGAATGAAGCGGAGAGCTTGTCGGCGCTCCTCTTTCTGCTACAAGACGCGCAATAAATCATACTTTTCACAGGTTCGAGCGAAACACCATGTCTCCCATCAATCTCGCCATCGTCGGCGTCGGCAAGATCGTCCGCGACCAGCACCTCCCCTCCATCGCCAAGAACGCCGATTTCAAACTCGTCGCCACGGCCAGCCGCCACGGCACGGTCGAAGGCATCAACAGCTATACGACGATCGAGGCGATGCTCGACGCCGAGCCTTCGATCGACGCCGTTTCGCTCTGCATGCCGCCGCAATACCGCTACGAGGCCGCTTATAAGGCGCTCGTCGCCGGCAAGCATGTCTTCCTGGAAAAGCCGCCCGGCGCGACGCTGAGCGAAGTGGCCGATCTCGAGGCGCTTGCCGCAAAGCAGGGCGCGTCGCTCTTTGCCAGCTGGCATTCGCGCTATGCGCCGGCGGTCGAAGCCGCCAAGACGTTTCTTGCTTCGACGACGATTGAAAGCGTGCATGTGATCTGGAAAGAGGATGTCCGCCATTGGCATCCGAACCAGGAATGGATCTGGCAGGCCGGCGGTCTCGGCGTTTTCGATCCCGGCATCAATGCGCTATCGATCGTCACCCACATCCTGCCGCGACCGATCTTCATCACCGAGGCGGTGCTCGAATTTCCCGAAAACCGCGATGCGCCGATCGCCGCCGACATTCGTTTCCGCAATGCCGACGGCCTGCCGGTTCGCGCCGAATTCGACTGGCGCCAGACCGGCAAGCAGAGCTGGGACATCGTCGCCGAAACGGCAGCCGGCCAGATGGTGCTTGCCGAAGGCGGCGCCAAGCTTTCGATCAACGGGACGCTGACCTTCGCCGAACCGGAGCAGGAGTATCCCTCGCTCTACCGTCGCTTTGCTGAAATCATCAAGGCCGGCAAATCGGATGTCGATCTGGCGCCGCTGCGCCATGTCGCCGACGCCTTCATGCTCGGCAAGCGGAAATTCGTCGAAGCCTTCCACGATTGAGCCACTTCGCGATCCTTGCCTGTCAGCCCGACGGCAAGGACCATCCTAGAGCCTTTCCTGGTTAGATTGAATCATTCTGTTGGCTCAAACGGAGTCGGATGGTCGACCGGCCGGCGCGCGTCGTAGCCCAGCTCTACGGCCAAGCCGGCCGGTCGATCAGCCGGCCCGTTTCAGCCAACCCTCCCGCAGATTTGCCTGGCAAATCTGCAAGACTCAAAAGCGCCGGACGCACTTATCGCTTCGTCATAGCGAAGCGGTGCGGCCGGTGGGCCGGGCATCTCTAGCCAGGATCAGAGGCGATCGGCTCGGACGTACCAAGGGATATGCCCGTCGCCAATCGCCTCTGCCCTGACGAAAACCTGCTCCGGCAGAATGCTTCAATCTAACCAGGAAAGGCTCTAGGGGCCTAGTCAGGCCTTCTTCTCCCACCGTCCTTCCGGCGTCTGCTGCCAATAGGTGAGGTTATGCCCCTCGCCTTTCAGCCTCTTCCATTGCGCGCGCGCCGCTTCCAGTTGCTCCTGATCGTGACCGTCGAACATGAAGACGATGCGCTCGTAAAGGTCTGCCGGCGGCGGCTCGGCGCCGTCGACGATGAAACGCACCGTCGCCGCATTGGCGTTGTCCGACGTGATCGTCAAAAGCACCGGCTGGTTCTCGGCGAAATCGGCCTCGTCGGTGCCGTGCGGCAGGAAGCTCTCTTCGCGGAACGTCCAAAGATGCGCATCGAGCGCATCGCGCCGCGCCGGCTCACGCGTCTGAACGGCGACGCGCCAGCCGCGCTCGACGCTTTTGTCGATGAGCGGCGGAAGCGCGTCTTCCAGCCTGGTTTCGGTCAGATGGTAGAAGAGAATGTCGGTCATCAGGCTTCATAATGGGCGCGAACGAGCTCGTCGAGCAGGCGCACGCCGAAGCCCGATCCCCAGGACTGGTTGATCTCATCCTGCGGCGAGCCCATCGCCGTGCCGGCGATATCGAGATGCGCCCAGGGTGTCTCCTGCACGAAACGCTTGAGGAAATGTGCCGCGGTGATCGAGCCGGCCTGGCGGCCGCCGGTGTTCTTCATGTCGGCGAACTTGCTGTCGATCAGCTTGTCGTAATCCTTGCCGAGCGGCATGCGCCAGAGTTTCTCATTGGTCGAAAGGCCGGCCGCCGTCAGCTGGCCGGAAAGCTCATCGTCATTGGAGAACAGACCGGCATGCACATTGCCGAGCGCCACGACGATTGCGCCGGTCAGGGTGGCGAGATTGATCATGAACTGCGGCTTGAAGCGATCATTGCAATACCAGAGCGCGTCGCAGAGCACGAGGCGGCCCTCGGCATCGGTATTGATCACCTCGATCGTCTGGCCGGACATGGAGGTGACGATATCGCCGGGACGCTGGGCGTTGCCATCAGGCATGTTCTCGACCAGGCCGATGATGCCGACGGCGTTGACGGCGGCCTTGCGGGAGGCGAGCACATGCATCAGGCCGGTCACGGCGGCGGCGCCGCCCATATCCCCCTTCATGTCCTCCATGCCGGCGGCCGGCTTGATGGAAATGCCGCCGGTGTCGAAGACGACGCCCTTGCCGATGAAGGCGATCGGACGATCCTTGGATTTGCCGCCTTTCCACTGCATGATCGCGAGACGCGGCGGGCGCACGGAACCCTGGGCGACGCCGAGCAAGGCGCCCATGCCGAGACGGCGCATTTCCTTCTCGGTCAGGATTTCCACGTCGACGCCGAGTTTTTCCAGTTCCTTTGCCCTGGCGGCGAATTCGACTGGGCCAAGTGCATTCGGCGGCTCGTTGACAAGGTCACGGGCAAGATTGACGCCGCCTGCGATCGCTTCGGAATCGGAAAATGCCTTCTTGGCGCCGGTCGCATCGGCGGTGACGATCGTCACCTTGACGGATTTCGCCGGCTTCTCCTCGTCGTCATTCTTCTTTGTCTTATAGGCGTCGAAGCTGTAGCCCCGCAGCAGCATGCCGAGCGCAAAATCGGCGGCCGCGCGCGCGTCCGTCGTCAGGCCGGGGACGTCGATGAAGATGGCAGCCTTGTCGGTATTCTTGATTTTCGATGCCGCAGCACCGCCGGCCTTCAGCCAGTCATGGGCGGTGAGTTCGGCGGCCTTGCCAAGCCCGAGGACGACGATGCGTTCGACCGGCGCACCTTCCGGGGCGACGATATCGAGCGCGGCCATGGATTTTCCGGAGAATCGCGCGATCTTCGCAGCCTTGGCGATCACGCCTGCCGGATCGGCCGTTTCAGCGCCTGCGGCGCCGTCGGCCTCCGCAGTCTTCAACAGGATCGCCAGCCCGCCATGGAGCTTCGCCGACTTCGAGAATGAAATTTCAAACTTTGCTGACATGTCTTCTCCGCTGGGATTCTCTGAAATCCGTCCCTGGCGGATAATTTCGCGTTTGTCGGGTCTGTCAATGGCTTGCGACACTTGTTATGGTCGCCCGCGGCCGTCCAGGCCCACATGTTTTCGTCAGTTTCGTAGATATTCGCGTTGACAGTTTTTTCGAAAAATCGATGGCGGGGCCCGGTGATCCGCCTGCCGAAGACGACCTTCGGTGCATTCATGCTGTTGTTCTGGGCGTGGTGGGGGCTGCTGATCGTCTTCCGCGCCTTCCCCGGGATCGACATCTATTTTTCCCAGCTTTTTTTCGTGAGCACCGATTGCGACGCGACCGTCGCTGCCGGAAGCATCTGCGGCGGCTTTCCCTATCGCGACTCGGGGGACTTCGACCTGCTGCGCACGATCTTCTTCCGCCTCCCCTATGTCGTGGCGATCGTGATGGTGTGGAAGCTCATCGAATGTTACCAGCAGCACGGCGCAACCTTCAATGCCGAGCGGGCGCGCAAGCTCAAAGTCGCCTTGGGAACGCTGCTGATCGGGCCGGTGCTATTCGTCAATGTCATCCTGAAGGAACATTGGGGCCGGCCGCGGCCGGTGCAGACGGATATTTTCGGCGGCGCCCTGCATTTCGTCGAGGCCGGTTCGCTTGCCGGCAAATGCGTGTCAAACTGCTCCTTCGTCTCCGGCGAGGCGGCGAGCGCCGGCTGGCTGTTGTGCCTGCTGCTCTTCGTTCCGAAATCGCTGCGCTACGCGCTGGTACCGCCGGTCGCCGCGATCTCGATCCTCACGCCGGCCATGCGGCTGTCCTTCGGCGCGCATTACCTCTCCGACGTGACGCTCGGATGGCTGTCCTCGCTTGTCGTCTTCGCAGCGCTTCTGGCGTTAACTGAGTCGCAACAGAGCCAAAAAAATTCTGAAATTTGAATGAATTTTTGACACCTGCTTGTCGCAAAAGCGCGACAAAGAGCGTAGAGGGATTCTCCTGCAAGCCGTTTGGGGCCTGCAGGTGCTTTCAAGGGCCGGCATGAAACTACTCGAGACATACATATTGCGGCGCGTCGGCCAGATGTTTCTCGTGGCGCTCCTGCCCGTGCTGGCGATCATTTGGACGACACAGGTGCTGCAGCGCATCAACCTCGTCACCGACAGCGGCCAGTCGATCGGGTCGTTCGCCAAGCTGGCGACGATGATCCTGCCGTCGATCATTCCTGTCGTGCTGCCCTTCGCGCTTGTCATCGCCATCACCCAGACGCTGACGACGATGAACAACGATTCCGAGCTGACCGTCATCGACGCGGCCGGGGCACGGCGCAGTATTCTGATCCGCCCGATCCTGCTGCTTGCCGCCGTCATCAGCGTCTTTTCCTTCTTCGTCGATAATATCGTCGAGCCGCGGGCAAAGACCGTGGCGCGCCAGATGATCGCCGAAACCTATGCCGATCTGCTCTCCTCGGTTATCGAGGAAAAAACCTTCCGCAAGATCGACGAGGGTCTCTATGTGCAGATCTCGAAGCGTCTGGCGGGCCGCATGCTGAAAGGCCTGTTCGTCGCCGATGAGCGGGACCCGGCCTATGAGCTGATCTATTACGCCAAGGAAGGCGCGGTCGACGATACCGGCACGACGCTGATCATGCATGACGGCGAGGTGCACCGCAAAACGCCTGACGGCAACGTCTCGGTCATCAATTTCGATTCCTATTCCTTCGACCTCTCTGACATGACGGAGAACCGCGGTCAGGCGACACTGAAAGCCAGCGACCGCGACCTATGGTTCCTGTTCAATCCGGATCCGAACGACAAAGACTTTACGATCCGGCCGCAGAGCTATCGCGCCGAACTGCATCGGCGGCTGACGGACTGGATCCTGCCTGTCGTCTTTGCCCTGTTTTCGCTGGCGATCGCCGGCGATGCGCGGTCGCATCGCGAAGCACGGCTGCATCCGATGGTGAGCGCGCTCGCCTATGCCTTCGCGTTCCGATGGGCTGCCTTCTACGCGGCGAACCAAATCGACACCGATCCGGAATATATCGCCGTTCTCTACGCCATTCCGATCGTCAGCAGCATCGTCTCGATCATTTTCCTCAGCATGCACAAGCGGCTGGTCATGCCTTCGTTCATCTGGGAGCGGATATCGGCCTCCTGGAGACGGATGCAGGAAAGACTGCTTGCCGCGACCAGCAGGTCCGGCGGGGGCGCTGCCCAATGATGTTCGGGACATTGTCGCGCTATTTCTTTCGCCGCTACCTGGCGACGACGGGCTGGTTCCTGATCGGCGTGTCGGCGATCGCCTTCCTCCTCGATTTCAGCGAGACGGCGGGCCGCATGTCCGGTCTGCCCGGCTACACCATCGGCGGCGGCATCGTGATGACCGCCGTGCGCCTGCCGCTCATCCTGCAGCAGACAATCCCCTTCATCGCGCTCTTCGTCGGCATGACGGTGCTGATCGGGCTCAATCGCAAATATGAGCTCGTCGTCACCCGCGCGGCCGGCATCTCGGTCTGGCAGTTCATGTTTCCCTTCATCGCCGGCTCGCTGGCGCTCGGCGTACTGACGATGACGGCGCTCAATCCGCTTGCCGCCTGGGGACAGCGCCAGGCACTGCTCGTCGAATCCGACTGGCGCGGCGAAAACGCGGTTCTGCGCAAGGCGCCGCAGATTCCGTGGCTGCGCCAGATCAGCGGCCGCGACGATGTCATCATCGGCGCGCAGACGGTCCAGGAGAACGGCACCAAGCTGGTTGACGCCGTGTTGATCCATTTCGATTCAAGCGGCCGAGTCATTCTGAGACAGGATGCCGCCACGGCAAAGTTGGAAGATGGTTACTGGCAGCTTAACGGCGTCGTTGAGCGTAAGCCTGGGGAAATCCCGCTGCGCAAAGCTTCGGTCCAACTTCGCACCAATCTGAAACAGGATTTCGTCCAGGAGCGGCTGACAGCGCCGGAAACAATTGGTTTCTTTGACCTTTCCAACCGCATCGCGGCGGCCAAATCCTTCGGCATCTCGACCAAGGCATTGGAGACGCAATTCAACTCTCTGTTGTCCCAGCCATTGCTGCTAGTGGCCATGACTCTCATTGCTGCAACAGTGTCCCTAAAATTTAGCCGGTTCAACCAATCCCGCCCCGTGATTCTGGGTGGAATCCTGTCAGGCTTCATGCTTTATGTCATCACCGTGCTTGTAAAAGCATTCGGAAGCAGTGGAGTCGTGCCTCCCTTCGTGGCGACCTGGATACCGGTGGTCGTCGCGCTGGCCTTGGGCGCGACTATTTTGCTTCATCAGGAGGACGGCTAGTGGCGGTAGGCGACCGCAAGTATTTTAGTAAACAACTGGTTGCCCTGCTTGTCGGTGCGGCTCTATGTTCCTATTTCGGCAGCGCCCCGGCCTCCTACGGCCAGGCCAGCACGCCTGAGCAAAATATCGAGAATAAGATTCCCGAAGGGGCCAAGCTTCTGCTTTCGGCCAACGAACTCGTCTATAACCGTGACGCCGAGCTCGTCTCGGCGGTCGGCGGCGTACAGATCAACTATGGCGGCTACAAAATGGTCGCGCAGAAGGTCGAGTACAATCAGAAGACCGGCCGGATGATGGCGATCGGCAATGTCGAGCTCGTCAGCCCGGACGGCAACCGCATCTATGCCGACAACCTAGACGTGACCGACAATTTTGCCGACGGGTTCCTGAACTCGCTGCGCATCGAGACCGCCGACAATACGCGTATCGTCGCCGAAAGCGGTGAGCGTGTCGGCGGCACGAAGATGATTCTCAACAAGGGCGTCTACACCGCCTGCCTTCCCTGCGCCGAAGATCCGAAGCGTGCGCCCTTCTGGCAGGTCAAGGCCAAGCGCGTGATCCAGAACGGCGAGACTCATACGATCCGCCTGGAGCGGGCTCGCTTCGAGCTGCTCGGCTACCCGATTGCCTTCGTGCCGTTCATCGAGGTTCCCGACAATACGGTGAAGCGCAAGTCCGGCTTCCTGTTCCCGACGATGAGCCTGTCGCAGAATCTCGGCTTCGGTCTTTCCATTCCTTATTATTACGTGATCTCGCCGAGCATGGATGCGACGGTCACCGCAACCGGCTACACGGCCCAGGGCTTCCTCGTCGAAGGCGAATTCCGTCAGCGCTTCGAAAACGGCACGCATATCCTGCGCGTCGCCGGCATCGACCAGGCGAGCCCGGGCAATTTCAGCTCCGGTACCAGCGATGCCGAAGCCGAGCAGCGCGGCATGGTGGCGTCAAAGGCGGAGTTCCGCATCAATCCGCGCTGGACGTTCGGCTGGGACGTCATGATGCAGAGCGACAACAATTTCTCGAAGACATACAAGCTCCGCGGCCTGAGCGGCACCGATCGCACGAACCAGATCTACCTGACCGGGCTTGGCAAGCGGAATTATTTCGACATGCGGGCGTTTTATTTCGACGTCCAGGATGCCGACCGCACGAACACCGCCGAAAAACAGCAGGCGATCGTCTATCCCGCGCTCGATTATCATTATGTAGCCCCCCAGCCGCTTGCAGGCGGCGAACTGTCCGCAGATGTCAACCTGACGAATATTTCGCGCACGCATGACGACTTCTATACTGTCGACGGATTCGACCGCTTCCGCGGCCTGAAGGGCCAGACGTCGCGTCTGACCGCCGAACTTCAGTGGAAACGCACCTACGTCACGCCGACCGGCCTGGTGATCACGCCGCTTCTGGCCGCGCGCGGCGACGCTTTCGCGCTGAACATGAACGATCCGACCGGTTACGCCGGCAATTACCTTGACGACAATTCCGCCACCCGTTCGATGCTCACCGCCGGGCTGGAGGTGCGTTATCCAATTCTGATGACGACGGAAAACAGCACGCATATCCTCGAGCCGATCGCGCAGATCTATGCCCGCCCCGACGAGCAACTCGCCGGCCGGCTGCCGAACGAGGATGCGCAAAGCTTCGTCTTCGACGCCACGTCGCTTTTCGACCGCGACAAGTTCTCAGGCTACGATCGTATTGAAGGCGGCACCCGCGCCAATGTCGGCGTCCAGTATACCGGGACTTTCGACAGCGGTTACAAGCTGCACGGCATCTTCGGCCAGTCTTACCAGATCGCCGGCCAGAACTCGTTCGCGACCGACGACCTCGTCAATGTCGGCGCGGATTCGGGCCTCGAAACCGATCGGTCCGATTATGTCGGTCTCGGGGGCGTCGAAACGCCATACGGTGTCTCCGTCGCCGCCTCCTACCGTCTCGACGAGAAGGATTTCGAGTTCCGGCGCGGCGACCTGACGACGGCCTACCAGAACGACACCTTCCAGACGCAGGTGACCTACACCCATCTCAGCGCCCAGCCGGCCTATGGCTTCGCCGAGGACAATGACGAGATCCAGACCAGCAGCAAAGTCAAGTTCAAGGATTACTGGTCGATATTCGGCGGCATCGCCTGGGATCTGAACAATGATGTGATCAGCCGCCGGACGCTCGGCCTTTCCTATGAGGACGAATGCACGATCTTCACGATCGCCTATACGGACAGCAGGGATTCCGAGGACGAGTCGGCAAGCGACTGGACGATCGGCGCGCGGCTGACGTTCCGCACGCTCGGCGACATCAAGATCGGCACCGATACCCTCTCCAACTAGCGGCGGACGACGTGAACATGGCCTCAAGTCATTCTTTCGCCGTAAGCCTGTGCAGGACATTGCCGCCAGCCGATATCTGAGGCATAGGGGATTCGCGCCGTGACGGAAGCGATTTCCGCGTGTCTCGCACTGTGGTAAGAACGCCGCGAATACCGTCTCGCGGCGCTATTGGGAGGTCAACAGATGATTGACGCGAAAAAAGCCATAACCGCCTTTCTCACCGGCGCGGCACTTGCCTTGCTGACGGGCCTTGCGGGCCCGGCGCTGGCGGCAAGCGAAGTGCAGGCCGTGGTGAACGGCACTGCCATCACCAGCGGCGATGTCGCCAAGCGGCAGGCCTTCCTGCGCCTGCAGCATACGAAGGCCGATGCCAAGACCGCCAAGGAGCAGTTGATCGACGAAACGCTCAAGCGGCAGGAGGTCGCCCGCGTCCGTATGTCGGTTTCGCAGCAGGACGTCGACGCGTCTTTCGCGCGCTTTTCGGCCGGCAACAAGCTTTCCGTTGAGCAGATGTCGCAGATCCTCGACCGCGCCGGCGTCGGCGTCGACCATTTCAAGGGCTTCATCGCCGTGCAGATGAGCTGGCCGCGTGTCGTCAATGCGCGCTACGGCTCTACCTCGCGGCTGTCGAATTATGATCTCGTCTCGCGCATGATGCAGAACAACAAGCAGAAGCCGGTGACGACGGAATATATGCTGCAGCAGATCATCTTCGTCATCCCGCAAGCCAAGCGCGCCGCCATCACCGGCAAGCGCAAGGGCGAGGCCGAGGCGTCGCGCTCGAAATTCCCCGGCTGCGACCAGGCAAAGGTCTTTGCCGCAACGATGCGCGATGTCGCCGTGCGCGACCTCGGCCGCATGCTCGCTCCCGAAATCCCGCCGGAGTGGAAGCCTCTGGTCGAGCAGGCCAAGGGCAACACGACCGGCACCCGCGTCACCGACAAGGGTGTCGAATATCTGGCGATCTGCAGCCAACGTCAGGTTTCCGACGACCAGGCCGCTGAAATGGTCTTCCGCCAGGAGGATCTCGACAAGTCCAAGGCCGCCAAGAATGGTCCGCCGGAAAACGAGAACAGCAAGAAATATCTGGATGAACTGCGCAAGAAGGCGCAGATCGCCTATCGCTGACCGACGATGGCTATACCGTTCTCACGGCCGCTTGCGCTGAGCCAGGGCGATCCCGCCGGCATCGGGCCGGATATCACGCTGATGGCCTGGCTCCGGCGGCGTGAACTTGGGCTCCCGCCTTTTTTCCTGATCGGCGATCCTGATGTCTTGGCCTTGCGAGCCCGCCAGCTCAACCTGGCGGTTTCTATCCGTGAGATCGACAGGGTCGACGAGGCCACCGGCATATTTGCCGATGCACTGCCCGTCATGAGCGTGCCTGTTGGTATTGAGGTCGTGGCCGGTGAGCCGCATGTGGCTACGGCGAAAGGCACGATCGCGGCGATCGAGAAAGCCGTATCGCTTGTCATCGGCGGCGAGGCGCTCGCAGTCGTCACCAATCCGATCGCCAAGGCCGTGCTCTATGAGGCGGGCTTCCGCTTTCCCGGCCATACCGAATTTCTCGCCGATCTCGCCGCCAGGGCAACCGGCAGGCCGGTGACCCCTGTCATGATGCTGTCCGGACCGAAGCTCAGGGCCATTCCCGTCACCATTCACATTCCGCTGCGGGACGTGCCGCAAGCGCTGACGGACAAATTGGTCATGGAAACCTGCCGGATCGCTCACGAAGATCTGAGGCAGCGCTTCGGCATCGATGCGCCGCGGCTCGCGGTTGCCGGCCTCAATCCCCATGCCGGCGAAACCGGAACAATCGGCAGGGAAGACGAGGATGTCATCCGCCCGGCAATCGAGCACCTGCGCGACGAGGGTATCGACGCCATCGGCCCCCTGCCCGCCGATACGATGTTTCATGACGAGGCGCGGGCGCGATACGATGTCGCCATCTGCATGTATCACGATCAGGCCCTGATCCCCGCCAAGGCGCTCGGGTTCGACGATAGCGTCAACGTCACGCTAGGACTTCCCTTCGTGCGCACCTCGCCGGATCACGGCACCGCTTTCGGCATTGCCGGCAAAGGGCTGGCGCGCGAGCAGAGCCTCGTTGCGGCGCTGAAGCTCGCCTTCCAACTCGGCCGCACTTGGGAAAGCCGCCGCTGATGGCAGCACTCGATGGCCTGCCGCCGCTTCGCGACGTCATTCAGCGTCACGGCCTCGATGCGCGCAAGGCGCTCGGACAGAACTTCCTGCTGGATCTCAACCTGACGCAGAAGATCGCCCGCACGGCAGGAGCGCTCGAAGGAACGACCGTGATCGAGGTCGGCCCTGGCCCAGGCGGGCTGACGCGCGCGATCCTGGCGCTTGGCGCCAGGAAGGTGATCGCCATCGAGCGGGACACGCGCTGCCTGCCGGCGCTCGCCGAGATCGCCGATCACTATCCCGGCCGGCTGGAGGTGATCGAAGGAGATGCGCTGAAGACGGATTTCGAGTCCCTGGCGCCGCAAGGCCCGGTCAAGATCATCGCCAACCTGCCCTATAATGTCGGCACGCAGCTGCTGGTCAACTGGCTGCTGCCGGGAGCCTGGCCGCCGTTCTGGCAGTCGCTGACGCTGATGTTTCAGAAGGAAGTCGGCGAGCGTATCGTCGCCGGCGAGGACGACGACCATTACGGCCGTCTCGGCGTGCTCTGCGGCTGGCGGACCGAGGCACGCATGGCCTTCGACGTGTCGCCGCAAGCCTTCACACCGCCGCCGAAGGTGACGTCGACAGTGGTGCATCTGACGCCCCGGGAAAATCCCATCCCCTGCTCCGTCGCCAATCTGGAAAAGGTGACGCAGGCCGCCTTCGGCCAGCGCCGCAAGATGCTGCGCCAGAGCCTGAAGCCACTCGGCGGCGAGAGTCTGCTCGTCAAGGCCGGGATCGATCCGGCGCGGCGGGCGGAGACGTTGTCCGTCGAGGAGTTCTGCCTTCTGGCAAGCAGCCTTTAAAGCGCCCTTAACCGGTGCGCAGCTTTGCGCGATATGCTTTTATTTAGAGCGACGGCGTCTCTTCCAGCAATCCACGGACGAAATCGAACATGCCATGGCGGCGGTCGCGGCGCAGGCGTTCGGCCTTGACGATCGACTGGACGGAGTCGAAGGCAGCGTTGAGATCGTCGTTGACGATGACATAGTCATATTCGCGCCAGTGACCGATCTCGGCGCGGCTGTTGGCAAGACGCGTCTGGATGACCTCCTCGGAATCCTCGGCGCGGCGGTGCAGCCGCGACTGGAGTTCCGTCATGGTCGGCGGCAGCACGAAGATCGAGACGACGTCGGCCGACATCTTCTCCTGCAGTTGCTGGGCGCCCTGCCAGTCGATATCGAAGAGCATGTCGCGGCCCTCGGCCATCGCCTGCTCCACAGGTTCGCGCGGCGTGCCGTAGAAATTGCCATGCACCTCGGCCCATTCCAGCAGCGCGTCGCTATCGCGCAGCCGCTCGAACT
This sequence comes from Rhizobium croatiense, assembly GCF_019793465.1. GTDB lineage: Bacteria > Pseudomonadota > Alphaproteobacteria > Rhizobiales > Rhizobiaceae > Rhizobium > Rhizobium croatiense. Next base: position 283,105 of record NZ_JAILYJ010000002.1, read on the forward strand.
CGCGCACACTCTTGAAGTGGTAATGCACATCCTCGACTTCGCTCGGGCGGCGCTGGCGCGTGGTGACGCTGACGGAGAGGCCGATTTGCCTGTCCTGCTCCAGCAGCGTGCGCGCGATGGTGGACTTGCCGGCGCCTGACGGCGACGAGATGACAAGCATCAGACCGCGGCGGGCGATCTGCACGGGCGAGGATTTCGCCGGTTTCATGTCTTACTCCAAATTCTGGACCTGCTCGCGGAACTGGTCGATCACGACTTTCAACTCGATCCCCGCGGCGGTAACCGCCGAGGCATTCGACTTCGAGCAGATGGTATTCGATTCGCGGTTAAATTCCTGTGCAAGGAAGTCCAGCCGGCGTCCGGCAGGTCCGCCTTTCACCAGGAGATCGCGCGCTGCGGCGACATGCGCCTTCAGGCGGTCGATTTCCTCGCGCAGATCCGCCTTGGTCGCCAACAGCGCGGCTTCGGCATGCAGCCTGTCGCGGTCGAGCGCAGCCATGCCGTCCATCAGCAAGGCGACCTGTGCCACGAGCCGGGAGGCGATCTCCTGCGGCGAGCGCGAGGGATCCGTCTCGATCGTCCGCGTCAGGCCCTCGATCGTTGCGACGTGATCGAGAAGAATGCGGGAGAGCGCCGCCCCTTCCTGTTCGCGCATCGCGCGGAGGTCGGCAAGCGCGCCCATGAGGCCGGCGGCAATATCGGCATCCCGGGCGGCCAGAGCATCCTCGCCGTCCTCGCCCTCGCGGAACTCCACGATGCCGCGCACCAGAAGCAGCGTATCGAGCTTCAGCGGCGCCGGATCGATCACGTCCACCAGCTGCTCGCGCATGGCAAGCACGGCGGCAAGCGCCTGCCTGTTCAGCACCGCCTCGAAACGGTTCTCGTCGGCAGTGACCGAGAGCGAGGCCTGCAGGTTGCCGCGGCTGAAACTTTCGCCGGCAAGGCGGCGGACCTCCGCCTCCATGCGTTCAAGGCCGGGCGGCAGCCGCAGGCGCAGGTCGAAGCCCTTGCCGTTGACCGAGCGCAATTCCCATGCCCAGCGCCAGCGGCCGCTCGTTCCCTCACGCCGCGCAAAACCGGTCATGGACTGCAAAGCCATGCGAGCCTCCCGAAATCCGTCAGTTGATCTTCTTTTTCTTCGGCGGCACGACAGTCGCGCCGTTCTCGCCCGGCTGCTCTTCCGGCTGGCCGTCGACCGCAATGTTCGGATCCGAACCCTTGTCGGCCTCGAGCTTGCGCCAGCGCTTGACGTTGGCATTGTGCTCTTCGAGCGTCGCGGCGAAAACGTGGCCGCCAGTGCCGTCGGCAACGAAATAGAGATCCTGGGTTTTCCAAGGGTTGGCGACGGCTTCCAGCGCATCCTTGCCGGGATTGGCGATCGGCGTCGGCGGCAGGCCCTTGATGACATAGGTATTATAGGGCGTGTCCCGCTTCAGGTCCGACTGGTAGATCGGTCGGTCGGCCGGCTTTCCCTCGCCCCCGAAGAGCCCGTAGATGATCGTGGGATCGGACTGCAGGCGCATGCCCTTGCCAAGCCGATTCAGGAAAACGGAGGCGACATGGGCACGTTCGTCGGGAACGCCGGTCTCCTTCTCGACGATGGAGGCGAGCGTGACAAATTCCTCTTTGGATCGCAGCGGCAGCGAGGAATCACGCTTGTCCCAGACCTGATCGACGAGCTTCTGCTGTGCCGCCGCCATCTGTTCGATGATCTCCGAACGCTTGGTACCGCGCGAGAACTTGTAGGTGTCAGGACGCAGGCTGCCTTCGGCCGGCAGTGCGGCCGGCAGGTCGCCTTCCAGGACCGGATCCTGCAGCATGCGGTCAAACATCTGGCGAACCGTTAGGCCTTCGGGGAAGGAAACCGAATAGAGAATGGACTTGCCCGATTTCAGCAGCTCCATGATATCGCTCATGGAGGCTTTCGCCTTGATCTCGTATTCGCCGGCCTTCAGGCTCTCGCCGGCGGAAAGATGTGTCGCCGTCAGATATCGGAAGATGCGGGCATCGGAGATGATCGCATTGCGCTCGAGGTTCGAAGCGATTTCGGCGAGACCCGCGCCGTTGCGGACGATGAAATTGGTGTTCGTCTGTAGCGGACCCGGGCTCTGATAGGTCGATGTCGCGTAGTAGAAGGCGATGACCGCGACGACGCAGACCAGGACCGCCATCGTCATGATGAAGTTCAGAAAGAGGACGATCTGGCTGCGCGCGTTCTTGGAGCGTTTCGGCGGCTCCGGAACGCGTTCCGGACGCAGGGCCTCGTTCGGCGACTTCGGGATGATCGGTCCCTTCTGCGCCTGGCTGTCGTTGCTCTGGTTCGTCGTATCGCTCACCGGCAATCCTCTAAAACTTGGCCCTCATTCCGCTATTTCGCGAAGCAATGCGGCAAAAACAGGTTCTGCCACAGTTCAACGAACCCGTTGCCGGTCGTTCAACTCTAGCGCGCCTGCTATGGCAAGCCCTTTACTGCGCGTAACGGCGCAGCACGAGCGATGCGTTCGTGCCGCCGAATCCGAACGAATTGGACAGGGCCACGTTGATTTCTCGCTCGCGAGCCTTGTGCGGAACAAGATCGATCGCCGTCTCGCGTTCGGGATTGTCGAGATTGAGCGTCGGCGGCGCGATATTGTCACGGATGGCCAGCGTGGCGAAGATCGCCTCGATGGCGCCGGCAGCGCCGAGAAGGTGTCCGGTCGCCGACTTGGTCGAGGACATGGAGATTTTCGACGCCGCATTGCCGACCAGCCGCTCGACCGCGCCGAGTTCGATCGTGTCGGCCATGGTCGAAGTGCCGTGAGCGTTTATGTAATCGATATCGGCCGGCGTCAGCCCGGCACGCTTCAGCGCCATCGCCATGCAGCGGCCGGCCCCCTCGCCGTCTTCGGAGGGTGCGGTGATGTGATAGGCGTCTCCCGACAGGCCGTAGCCGACGACCTCGGCGTAAATCCTGGCGCCACGCGCCTTGGCATGTTCCAGCTCTTCGAGCACGACGATGCCGGCGCCTTCGCCCATGACGAAGCCGTCGCGGTCGCGGTCATAGGGACGCGAAGCCTTCTGCGGGTCGTCGTTGTGCTGGGTCGACAGCGCTTTGCAGGCGGCAAAGCCTGCCAGCGAAATGCGGCTGACGGGGGATTCCGTGCCGCCGGCGACCATGACGTCGGCATCGCCCAGCGCGATCAGCCGCGCGGCATCGCCGATCGCATGAGCGCCGGTCGAGCAGGCGGTGACGACCGAATGATTGGGTCCGCGCAGCTTGTGGCGGATCGACACCTGGCCGGAAACCAGATTGATCAGGCGGCCGGGAATGAAGAAGGGGGAGATACGGCGCGGGCCCTTGTCGCGCAGGGTGTAACCTGCCTCGACGATGCCTTCGATGCCGCCGATGCCGGAGCCGATCAGCACGCCGGTGGCGATCTGATCTTCATCGCTCTCGGGATGCCAGTTCGCGTCGGCCAGCGCCATGTCGGCGGCGGCCATGCCGTAGATGATGAAGGGATCGACCTTGCGCTGTTCCTTCGGCTCCATCCACTGATCGACATTGAAGGTGCCGTCGGCGCCGTCACCGAGCGGAATACGGCAGGCGATCTTGGCGGGAAGGTCGTCGACCTCGAATTCGGTGACGAGGCGGGCGCCGTTCTGGCCGGCGAGCAGCCGCGACCACGTCACCTCAGTTCCGCATCCCAAGGGTGATACCATGCCGGTACCAGTGATGACGACACGTCTCATCGCGTGCTTTCCCCCGTCTCTTATGTTCTATGGAGAAATAGGCCGAAAAGAAAAGGGCGGACTCCAGGCCCGCCCTTTCTCAAATCTACAGGATCAGGCCTGGGCCTTCTCAATAAACTTCACTGCATCGCCGACCGTCAGGATCGAGTCGGCAGCGTCGTCGGGGATTTCAACGCCGAATTCTTCTTCGAAAGCCATGACAAGTTCGACCGTGTCGAGCGAGTCGGCGCCCAGATCGTCGATAAAGCTGGCGCTCTCGACGACCTTGTCGGCATCGACGCCAAGATGATCAATAACAATTTTCTTTACGCGTTCTGCGATATCGCTCATGTCGGTTTCCTCGACCTTATGTCCTGATCGGAATGCCCTTGCGGCACCCCTACCCTGTTTCAGCCTGCGATGTTTTCAGACATCCTCGGCAAACTCGTTTACCCGGCTTCAGAGATTTCCGAGGCTTGCGAAAAGCCCGCCGGTCCGTCTGCTTTCTCGGGACGACTGTTCACAGTCATGGCCCGCTTAACATGGTTTAAGTCTGCCGCAAAGCCAGAAAATCAACGCTTCGTGATTGCTCAACATGCTATTGGCGTAATTATCCCCATGCCGATGGTTTGTCGTTTCAGATCATCGCCATGCCGCCGTTTACGTGCAGTGTCTGGCCGGTCATGTAGGCAGCTTCGGAGGACGCGAGGTAGGCAACCGCCGAAGCGACTTCGCCGCCCGTGCCCATCCGCTTCATCGGGATCGCCCCCATGATCGCTTCCTTCTGCTTGTCGTTCAGCTTGCCGGTCATGGCGCTTTCGATGAAGCCGGGTGCGACGCAGTTGACGGTCACGTTGCGGGTGGCGATTTCCTGGGCCAGCGACTTGGTGAAGCCGATCATGCCGGCCTTGGAGGCGCAATAGTTGGCCTGCCCCGGATTGCCGGTGACGCCGACGACGGAGGTGATGTTGATGATGCGGCCATAACGGCGGCGCATCATCGGGTGCGTCAACTCGCGCGTCAGGCGGAACGTCGACGTCAGATTGACTTCGAGAACGGCATCCCAGTCCTCGTCGCTCATCCGCACGAAGAGGCCGTCCCTGGTGATGCCGGCATTGTTGACGAGGATATCCACGCCTTCGAGTTCGGCTTCGGCCTTCTGGCCGAGCGCCTTGACCTCATCGCGGTCCGACAGGTTGGCCGGGAAGATCTTGACGCGCTCGCCGAGCTCGGCCGCCAGCGCTTCCAGCTTCTCGACGCGGGTGCCGTGCAGGCCGACGGTGGCGCCCTGCTTATGAAGAAGGCGGGCGATTTCCTCGCCGATACCGCCCGATGCGCCGGTGACGAGAGCCTTGCGGCCGGAAAGATCGAACATGGAAACGTTCCTTATATCTGGAGATATCAATCAGGCCATGAGGGCGGCGACGGCCGCGTCGATATCCGCCGGACCGCCGACGGAGATGCCGTTGACTGATTTGTCGATGCGGCGGGCAAGACCGGTCAGCACCTTGCCGGAACCGAGTTCATAAAGCGTGGTCACGCCATTGCCGGCGAACCACTCCACGGTCTCGCGCCAGCGGACCTGGCCGGTCACCTGTTCGACCAGGAGGTTCGTGATCTCGTCGGCACCCGTCACCGGGGCGGCGCGGACATTGGCGATGAGGGGCACCACGGGATCCGACTTGGCGACCGTCGCCAGCGCTGCGCGCATCGCCTCTGCGGCGGGCGCCATCAGCTTGGAATGGAAGGGAGCCGAGACCGGCAGCAGGATGGCGCGTTTGGCGCCCTTGTCGGTTGCCAGACCGGCGGCCTTTTCGACGGCCGCCTTCTCGCCCGAAATGACGATCTGGCCGCCGCCATTGTCGTTGGCGATCTGGCAGGCGCCGGTGGCGGCCGCCGATTCGCAGACGGCTGCGACGTCGGCATGTTCCAGCCCGATGATCGCCGCCATGGCGCCGACGCCGACGGGGACGGCGGCCTGCATGGCATTGCCGCGAATGCGCAGCAGCCGCGCCGTATCGGCGAGCGAAAAGGTGCCGGCGGCGCAAAGTGCCGAATATTCGCCCAGCGAGTGGCCGGCGACAAAGGCGACCTTGGACTTCAGATCCAGCCCCTTGGCTTCGAGAACACGGACTACGGCGATCGAGACGGCCATCAGCGCCGGCTGGGCGTTCGCCGTCAAGGTCAACGTGTCCTCCGGACCGTTGAACATGACGTCCGAAAGCTTTTCACCGAGCGCCTCGTCGACTTCTTCGAAAACGGCGCGGGCTTCCGCGAAATTCTCGGCCAGATCCTTGCCCATGCCGACGGCCTGACTGCCCTGGCCGGGAAAAGTGAAAGCAATGGTCATTCTGATGTCCCTGATTGCGCCCCTCGAGGCTGTTTTGCCTCCAATTGACATTCTTTCCGGCAGAGTCAAGTGGCGGCACCTTCTGCGCAAAGCCTTTCGCCCCGGCGCAAAAGCCGGGTTTTTGCTCTTGCGCTCCGTCAAATCCGGCCTAGATTTGCCCGGTCCTCCCCAAGGCTCCAACCCCTAAGGTTTTTGCATGAAGTACAATTCACTCGGCCGTACCGACATTTCCGTTTCGGAGATCTGCCTCGGTACCATGACCTGGGGTTCGCAGAACAGCGAAGCCGACGCGCATGCGCAGATGAATTACGCCGTCGCAAAGGGTGTCAATTTCTTCGATACCGCCGAGCTTTATCCGACCACCCCGGTTTCGCCCGAAACGCAGGGCTGGACCGAAGACTATATCGGCAGCTGGTTCGAAAAGACCGGCAAGCGAAGGGAAATCGTGCTCGCCACCAAGGTCTCCGGCCGCGGCCGCGATTATCTGCGCGGCGGCGAAGGCGCCGACGCGAGGAATATCCGCCTGGCGCTCGAGGCCAGCCTGAAGCGGCTGAAGACGGATTTTGTCGACCTCTATCAGGTGCACTGGCCGAACCGCGGCCATTTCCACTTCCGGCAGAACTGGAGCTACAACCCCTTCAACCAGGATCGCGACAAGGCCGTCGCCAACATGCTCGACATCCTGGAAACGCTCGGCGCGCTGGTCAAGGAAGGCAAGATCCGGGCGATCGGCCTTTCCAACGAAACCACCTGGGGCATCCAGAAATACCTGACCCTCTCCGAACAGAAGGGCCTGCCGCGCGTCGCCAGCGTTCAGAACGAGTACAATCTGCTTTACCGCCATTTCGACCTCGATCTCGCCGAACTCTCGCATCACGAGGACGTCGGGCTGCTCGCCTATTCGCCGCTCGCCGGCGGCATCCTGACCGGCAAATATGTCGATGGCGGCAGGCCGAAGGGGTCGCGCGCCTCGATCAATCCCGATATCGGCGGCCGTCTGCAGCCGCTGCAGGAGCCGGCGACCAAGGCCTATCTGGCGCTCGCCGCAAGGTACGGTCTCGACCCGGCAGTCATGGCGCTCGCCTTCTGCCGATCGAGGCCCTTCATGACCTCGGTCATCATCGGCGCGACCTCGATGGAACAGCTGGAAATCGATCTCGGCGCGGCCGAGCTAAAGCTTTCGGACGAGGTGCTGGCGGAGATTGCCAAGGTGCACCGGCAGTATCCGCTGACGCTTTGATGGCCCGCCCCGGCGCTACCGCTTGATCTCAGTCGGGCTCGAATGTCCGATTGGGGTTGCCTTTCCCCAAAAAATCCGTATAAGCCGCGCTGTTCGTTAACCCGGTCTTCTGGCTGGTGGCTGAACGGAGGGCCGGTTTCCTCGGAAATCGTTCGGAACGGAAGCGTTCCAGCCTCCCGTGTCTCCGCTCTCGACCGTCTCGGAAAACGCTTTCTTGCCTGGGTCCGCCCAATCAGGAGCAGTCGTTGAGGCTTAGCCGCCGAATATCGGGTTGAACCAAACGCAAGAAAGGCAAAGCTGTCATGGCTCTTTATGAACATGTATTCCTTGCCCGGCAGGATATTTCCGCTCAGCAGGTCGACGCCCTCGTAGAACAGTACAAGGGCGTGATCGAAGCTAACGGCGGTAAGGTCGGGCGTATCGAGAACTGGGGCCTCAAGTCCCTCACCTACCGCATCAAGAAGAACCGCAAGGCGCACTATGCGCTGATGGACATTGATGCTCCGGCTGCTGCGATCCAGGAAATGGAACGCCAGATGCGCATCAGCGAAGACGTTCTTCGCTACATGACCATCGCCGTCGAAAAGCACGAAGAAGGCCCGTCTGCCATGCTGCAGAAGCGCGACCGCGACGACCGCGGCCCGCGTGAAGGCGGCGACCGTGGCCCGCGCCGCGAATTCGGCGACCGTCCGCCGCGCCGTGACGGCGACTTCCAGCGTGGCCCGCGTCCAGATCGCGCTCCCCGCGAAGACCGTGCATAAGGAGATATAAGAATGTCTGAAGCTTCCTCCGCACCAGTCCGCCGCCCGTTCCATCGCCGCCGCAAGACCTGCCCGTTCTCCGGCGCAAACGCACCGCGGATCGACTACAAGGACGTCCGTCTGCTGCAGCGCTACATTTCCGAGCGCGGCAAGATCGTTCCGTCCCGCATCACGGCCGTTTCCCAGAAGAAGCAGCGCGAACTCGCCCAGGCGATCAAGCGCGCCCGTTTCCTCGGCCTGCTGCCGTACGTCGTCGCCTGATAGAATATGTGACCCCCGGATTTCTGATCCGGGGGTTGCCTCCCTTCCGCGATGGGCGCGGATCGGAACTGTTAAAACCCATGTTGAGACGTTTCTGAATTCGATTCAGCAACATCCTCTAACTGCTTGATGAAGCAGGACAGCGACCTTGAAACGACTGGATCTTAAAACGCTGCTGACCGGCGCACTCGCCGGCTTGACCGCTGCCCTGCTGGTGCTCGGCGCGAGCGTGCAGCCGTCGTTTTTCAGCGCGCTCCTCTATACTGCTTCGGCACTGCCGATCCTGCTTGTCGGGCTCGGCTGGGGCAATGTCGCCGCGATTGTGGCCGTCGTCACTGCAGCCGCACTTGGCGCGGCCTTCATCTCGCCCTCCTTCGCGCTGATCATGACGCTGGTGACGCTGCTGCCGGCCGGCTGGCTCAGCCACCTCGCCAATCTCGCCCGCCCCGCATCCGAACTCGGCGGTCCGGACCACCTGCTCGCCTGGTATCCGCTCTCCGATATCCTGCTGCATCTTTGCGGCCTGGTGACGTTCGCCGTCATCGTCATCGGTGTGATGATCGGCTACGGGCCTGAGATCACCGATCCGATCGTCGATCTGCTGATCGCCTCCGTCAAGCAGCAGCAGCCGGAATTCATGCCGGATCCGGCGGCGACCGCGCAGACTAAATCGCTGATCCTGTTGATGCTGCCGGCTTTGCAGGGCGGCATGTGGGTGACGATGCTGTTCGCAGCCTATTATTTCGCGGTGCGCATCGTCGCAGCATCCGGCCGCGGCCTTCGCCCCCGCGAGGACATTCCCTCATCGCTGCGCATGAACCGCAACTCGATCTTCGTCTTCCTCGCCGGGCTTGCCGCCTGCTTCTTCGGCGGCGTTCCGGCGCTGATCGGCGCAACCGTGATCGGCACTTTCGGCGCCGGCTTCATGCTCTCCGGCTTCGCCTCGCTGCATTTCCGCACGCGCGGCAAAGACTGGCGTTTGCCGGCCCTCATCCTCTGCTACCTGGCCTCCATGCTCATGCTGCTGCCAGCTCTCCTCATCCTCGTCCTCGGTCTCGTCGATACGCGCAAGGCGATCGCGCTGACCCCGGCGAAAGATGCCGATGCCCCCAAACAACCCGATACGAAAATCTGAGACACAGAAAGGACAAAGAAAATGGAAGTCATCCTTCTCGAACGCATCTCCAAGCTCGGCCAGATGGGCGAAACCGTAAAGGTTCGCGACGGCTTTGCCCGTAACTACCTGCTGCCGCTCGGCAAGGCGCTGCGCGCCAACGCCGCCAACAAGACCCGCTTCGAAGCCGAGCGCGCGACGCTCGAAGCCCGCAACCTCGAGCGCAAGTCGGAAGCCCAGAAGGTCGCCGACGTTCTCGACGGCAAGTCGTTCATCGTCGTGCGCTCCGCCGGCGAAACCGGCCAGCTCTACGGCTCGGTCGCTGCCCGTGACGTCGTCGAGATTCTCGCCGCCGAAGGCTTCAACATCGGCCGCAACCAGGTTCACCTGAACACGCCGATCAAGGCGATCGGCCTGCACAAGGTCGAGCTTCAGTTGCATGCCGAAGTCGAAATCAATGTCGAGCTGAACGTTGCCCGTTCCGCCGATGAGGCTGAGCGCCAGGCCAAGGGCGAAGAACTCACCTCGGTCGACGCGATCTACGGCGTCGACGAAGACGCACTGCGTCCGGAAGATTTCTTCGATCCGGAAGCCGACGGCATCGACGAAGACGAAGCATAAGTCTCGCCGGACACGATCCGCGTGAGGGAAGCCCGGCCGTTGCGCCGGGCTTTTTCGTTTCATTCGCTTGATGGGAAACAACCGGGGAGACCTTTTATCGGGGGATTTCCTGATGTTTTTGCTGCGTGCCCGATGTCATCGCGTTACCATGTCCATCTCCGGAACGAATGAGCTGAGTCGGCTCCGTACCGTGTCCTCAGGGTGACACTCCCGGTATTTCTCGCTTGTGTCGCCCCTGGACTGTGGAGAAGTCGAACAACGTGCACAGCGTTCGGGATTTAGGCGATGCGGGCCTCCGCTCCTTTTGCAGCCCCTTGATTTTCTCCATCCGGAATTGCAAATCCGGAGTTGGAAAAAGACAGAACGGATGATGATGAACGACGCCGCTCGAAAGATTGCAGCTGTTGCTCCCTCGGAGCAGCATTATCGCGAAGCACCCAACAACATCGAAGCCGAGCAGGCGCTTCTGGGTGCCATCCTGATGAACAACGACGCCTATTACCGGGTGTCGGATTTCCTCAAGCCGATCCATCTCTACGAACCGCTGCACCGGAAGATCTTCGAGGTGGCCGGCGACATTATCCGCATGGGCAAGATCGCCAACCCGGTAACGATCAAGACCTTCCTCAAGGCCGACGAAAAGGTCGGCGACATGACGGTTTCGCAATATCTGGCGAGCCTGGTCAGCAACGCCGTCACCGTCATCAATGCCGAGGATTACGGAAGAGCGATCTATGACCTGGCGCTGCGCCGGGCGCTGATCACCATCGGCGAGGACGTCGTCAACATCGCCTATGACGCACCGCTCGACATGCCGCCACAGTCGCAAATCGAGGATACCGAACGGCGGCTCTTCGAACTCGCGGAAAACGGCCGCTATGACGGCGGATTCCAGTCCTTCAACGACGCCGTTGCGCTGGCGATCGACATGGCGGCCGTCGCCAAGGAACGCGACGGCGGCCTTTCCGGCATTTCCACCGGCATCCACTCGCTGGACGCCAAGATGGGCGGCCTGCAGCGTTCGGATTTGATCATCCTCGCCGGGCGCCCGGGCATGGGCAAGACCTCGCTTGCCACCAACATCGCCTACAATATCGCCGCCGCCTACGAGGGCGAGGTGCAGTCGGACGGAAGTATGAAGGCCAGGAATGGCGGCGTCGTCGGCTTCTATTCGCTCGAAATGTCGTCCGAACAGCTCGCCACCCGTATCATCTCCGAACAGACGGAAGTCTCCTCCTCGAAGATCCGCCGCGGCGACATCAACGATGCCGATTTCGAAAAGCTCGTCGCCTGCTCGATGATGATGCAGAAGGTGCCGCTCTATATCGACCAGACCGGCGGTATCTCTATCGCTCAGCTTTCGGCCCGCGCGCGCCGCCTCAAGCGTCAGCGCGGCCTCGACGTGCTCGTGGTCGACTACGTGCAGCTGATGACCGGCTCGGGTAAATCCAGCGACAATCGCGTCCAGGAAATCACCCAGATCACCACCGGCCTGAAGGCGCTCGGCAAGGAGCTCAACGTTCCGATCATTGCGCTGTCGCAGCTGTCGCGTCAGGTCGAAAGCCGTGACGACAAGCGGCCGCAGCTTTCCGACCTTCGTGAATCCGGTTCGATCGAGCAGGACGCCGACGTCGTGCTGTTCGTGTTCCGCGAGGAATATTACGTCAAGAACCAGGAGCCGCGTGATCCCCACGATCCGAAATATCCGGAATGGGAAGCGCTGTTCGACAAGGTGAAGGGCACGGCCGACGTCATCATCGCCAAGCAGCGCCACGGGCCGACGGGCACGGTGAAGCTCGCCTTCCAGGCGGAATTCACGCGTTTTGCCGATCTCGCTGATCCCTCTTTCATCCAGTATGAAGAGCATTGAACTCCCGGCGATGCTGCAGCATCGGGCTTTCCCTGGACAAAATCGACCTTTAATGTGGCCGGAGAATCCTACTCCGGCCTCTTTTCGATGTGGATCATGAGCGAATTTCTCGACGCCCCCGAAGACGACACCTTTGCTTCGGCAGGCCTGCGGCTGACCGTCGACCTCACCGCGCTGACGGAGAATTGGAGCGACATGGCGCACCGTTCCGGCGCTGCGCGCGCCGCAGCCGTCGTCAAGGCGGATGCCTACGGCCTCGGCATCGAGGATGCCGGCGAAGCGCTCTACACGGCAGGCGCCCGGGATTTCTTCGTCGCGACCGTCGATGAGGGCGTGACACTTCGCCTCTATGCGCCGGATGCGCGCATCTTCGTGCTGTCAGGCATATGGCCGGGCACCGAACGGCGCTTCTTCGACAATGACCTGGTGCCGGTGATTTCCTCCGACGAGCAGTTCGCCTTCTGGATGGCAGTGCTTGCCGATTATGGCGATTACCCTTGCGCGCTGCATGTCGACACCGGCTTCAACCGGCTGGGGCTGCATATCGACGATGCGATCGCGCTTGCCGACGACGTGTCGCGGCCGGCAAGCTTCGCACCGGTGCTCGTCATGAGCCATCTCGCCTGCGGCGACGATCCCACTCACGTCATGAACCGGCAACAGCTCGAATCATTCCGCAGGGTTACCGCCGCCTATGAAGGCATCGAATCAAGCCTTGCCGCCTCGGCGGGCATCTTTCTCGGCGAGGACTATCACTTCGACCTGACCCGCCCCGGCATCGCGCTCTATGGCGGCGAAGCGGTCAGCGGCTTGGCGAACCCGATGCGGCCGGTCGCTACCGCGGAGGCTCGCGTCATCCAGGTGCGCAGCGTCGAAGCCGGTGAGAGCGTCAGCTACGGGCGAGCGCTGCAGCTGCGCCGCGACAGCCGGCTGGCGATCGTCTCGGCCGGTTATGCCGACGGCTATATGCGCAGCCAGTCGAGCGGCGGCGTGCCGCTGCGCCAGGCCGTGCCGCAGGGCGGACATGGCTTCATCGCCGGACACAAGGTCCCGGTCGCCGGCCGGATCACCATGGATCTGACGATCTTCGACGTCACCGATCTGCCTAAAAACGCCGTGCGCGCCGGGGACTATGTCGAGCTGTTCGGCAAGAACATGGCGCTGGACGACGTGGCACGGGCGGCAGGGACGATCGGATACGAGATCCTGACCAGCATGGGGCTGCGCTACGAGCGGCGCTATGTGGCCGAGGAGTAGGAATATTCTTGGCAGATTGCTATATAGCAGCAAAGGAGTCTGCCATGACGACAATCCGTCTCAACGCCGCCGAAGAGGCCTTTATCGAGCAGCAGATCAAGGCCGGGTATTACGACAATGCCAATGATGTCGTTCAGGCCGCTCTCGAGCTTCTGCGCGAACGCGAAGCGAAGATCGTGAAGCTTCGGGCCCTCATTCAAGAAGGCCAGCACGATATCGAGACAGGGCGTCTCGTGTCTTTTGACAGTGCCGAAGAGTTGACGGCGTTGATTTTGCAGGCAGCCGCGGAGACCGATAATTAGATCCCGCCGCTTCACCGTCTCCCGCAAGGCCATCGACGATCTGACATCCATGTTCCGCTATATAGCAACGGACGCTCCAGTCGCCGCCAGGCGCCTCATCGACCAGATCGGCAAGAAGATTGGTTTTACGGGCGTCAATCGCAGCTGGCTGAGCCCGGGTCTCAGAGCCGTTATTCACAAGAATCGTTGCATCTATTTCGTCGTCCGAGACGGCGAACTTCACGTCATACGTGTCCTGCATGGGCGGGAAGATGCGTCACCTGAAGATTTTATCGAAAGCAATCATTGATGGCGAAGGCCAGGACACAATTCATCTGCCAGAATTGCGGCGCGGTGCATAACCGCTGGGCCGGCAAATGCGACAATTGCGGCGAGTGGAACACCATCGTCGAGGAAGATCCGATGGGCGGCATCGGCTCGGGCCCCGGCAAGACGCCGAAGAAGGGCCGGCCGGTGGCGCTGACGGCGCTGTCCGGCGAGATCGAGGAGGCGCCGCGCATCCATACCGCCATTTCGGAACTCGACCGCGCGCTTGGCGGCGGCTTCGTGCGCGGCTCGGCGGTGCTGATCGGCGGCGATCCCGGCATCGGCAAATCGACGCTGCTGATGCAGGCGGCCGCGGCCCTTGCGCGGCGCGGCCACAGGATCATCTACGTCTCCGGCGAGGAAGCGGTGGCGCAGGTTCGCCTGAGGGCGCAGCGCCTTGCGGCAGCCGATACCGACGTGATGCTGGCGGCCGAAACCAATGTCGAGGATATTCTGGCGACGCTCGCCGAGGGCAAACGTCCTGATCTCGTCATTATCGATTCCATCCAGACGCTCTGGAGCGAGCTTGCTGAATCCGCGCCGGGAACGGTGACGCAGGTGCGCACCGGCGTGCAGTCGATGATCCGCTTCGCCAAGCAGACGGGTGCAGCCATGGTGCTCGTCGGGCATGTGACCAAGGACGGGCAGATCGCCGGGCCGCGCGTCGTCGAGCACATGGTCGACGCCGTGCTTTACTTCGAAGGCGATCGCGGCCATCACTACCGTATCCTGCGCACGGTCAAGAACCGCTTCGGCCCGACCGACGAGATCGGCGTCTTCGAGATGTCCGACAGAGGCTTGCGCGAAGTCGCCAACCCATCCGAACTCTTTCTCGGCGAGCGCAACGAAAAATCGCCGGGTGCGGCCGTCTTCGCCGGCATGGAGGGCACGCGGCCCGTGCTCGTCGAGGTGCAGGCGCTGGTGGCGCCGACCTCGCTCGGCACGCCGCGGCGCGCCGTGGTCGGCTGGGATTCGGCCCGGCTGTCGATGATCCTGGCGGTGCTGGAGGCCCATTGCGGCGTCAGGCTCGGCCAGCACGACGTCTATCTGAACGTCGCCGGCGGCTACCGCATCTCCGAACCGGCGGCCGATCTCGCCGTTGCCTCGGCGCTCGTTTCGTCGCTCGCCGGTATTGCCCTTCCCGCCGATTGCGTCTATTTCGGCGAAGTCAGCCTGTCGGGCGCCATCCGACCGGTTGCGCACACCGCCCAGCGCCTCAAGGAAGCCGAGAAGCTGGGCTTTTCGACAGCGCTGCTTCCTTCCGCCTCCGCCGAGCTGCCGAAGGGTTCCGGCGGGCGATGGAATGAGGTCGAAAGCCTGCCGGATCTGGTCGCGCGCATCGCCGGATCGAAGGGAGCGTTGCGTGTGGAAGACGAGGTTTGATCCTTTCATTGCCGGGAACGGTGATGATATAGGAAGCACACGATAAGGCACGACACGGCCGCCAAGCGGCAGTCCTGGAGTTGATATTATATGCCCATTACGATTTTCGACGGTATTGTCATCGGCGTCGTGCTCTTCTCCGCCGTACTGGCGATGGTCCGCGGCTTCTCCCGCGAGATCCTTTCGATCGCAAGCTGGGGCGGTTCGGCCGCCGCCGCCTACTACCTCTATCCGTACCTGCTGCCTTATGCGAAGAAATACACCGATGACGACCGCATCGCGATTGCCGGTTCGGCCGCGGTCGTCTTCCTGATCGCACTCATCGTCATCTCCTTCATTACGATGAAGATCGCCGATTTCATCATCGACAGCCGCATCGGCGCGCTCGACCGCACGCTGGGCTTCCTGTTCGGCGCGGCGCGCGGCCTGCTGCTGATGGTCGTCGCCGTCGCGTTCTGGAACTGGCTCGTCGATGTCGACCACCGGCCGACCTGGGTCAATGAGGCCAAGTCGAAGCCCTTCCTGGATTCGATGGTGGTGAAGCTGAAGGCCGTCCTGCCGGAGCAATTTGCCCAGATGATCGAGGCAAGCTTCCGTGATAAGATGCAGTCGCCGGCGCAGGGCGGCGAAGGCACCACACCGCCGGCCACCGATCAGGCTCCGGCGGAAGACGCGCCTGCAGGCGGTACACAGCAGCCGACGAATTGACACAGTGTTCAAGAGCTTGATCCGCCGTCCGGCAATTGCCATTTGAGCGGGACGTGAAATAAAGGTCCGGCCGGGCATTCAGCTCCGCCGGACCTCAGCCGTTTCAGAGCCCGGCGAGCGGGCTTTGAAAGCGGATGTCGTTCAGCATGACATTATCGGATCAGTTTCCGATATATGATACTGGAAATGCCGATCCATTCTTGTGAGAGCAGAGGCCCGCAGAAATGAACCAGTCCCATTCCTTCCCGACCGACGATCCGCTCGACGGAGATACGCTGCACGAAGAATGCGGCGTTTTCGGAATTCTGGGACATCCCGATGCCGCCGCACTCACGGCTCTCGGCCTGCATGCCCTGCAGCATCGCGGACAGGAAGCGGCCGGCATCGTCTCCTTCGACGGCAAGCGCTTCTACCAGGAGCGCCATATGGGCCTCGTCGGCGACCACTATACCAATCCGATGACGCTCGCCCGCCTGCCCGGCAGCATATCGATCGGCCATACCCGCTACTCCACAACAGGCGAAGTGGCCATGCGCAACGTGCAGCCGCTCTTTGCCGAACTGGAAGAAGGCGGTATCGCCATTGCCCATAACGGCAATTTCACCAATGGCCTGACGCTCCGCCGTCAGATCATCGCCACCGGCGCCATCTGTCAGTCGACCTCCGATACGGAAGTCGTCCTTCATCTCATCGCCCGCTCCCGCCACGCGTCCACCTCCGACCGCTTCATCGATGCGATCCGCCAGATGGAAGGCGGCTATTCGATGCTCGCCATGACGCGCACCAAGCTGATCGCCGCGCGCGACCCGACCGGCATCCGCCCGCTCGTCATGGGCGAACTGGACGGCAAGCCGATCTTCTGCTCGGAAACCTGTGCGCTCGACATTATCGGCGCCAAGTTCATCCGCGATGTCGAAAACGGCGAAGTCATCATCTGCGAAATCCAGCCCGACGGCTCGATCAGCATCGATGCCCGCAAGCCCGGCAAGCCGCAGCCGGAGCGCCTCTGCCTGTTCGAATATGTCTATTTCGCCCGGCCGGATTCGGTTGTCGGCGGCCGCAACGTCTATACGACACGCAAGAACATGGGCATGAACCTCGCCAAGGAAGCGCCGGTCGAGGCCGACGTGGTCGTGCCGGTGCCGGACGGCGGCACACCGGCGGCGCTCGGCTATGCGCAGGAAAGCGGCATTCCCTTCGAATACGGCATCATCCGCAACCATTATGTCGGCCGCACCTTCATCGAGCCGACGCAGCAGATTCGCGCCTTCGGCGTGAAGCTGAAGCATTCCGCCAACCGGGCGATGATCGAAGGCAAGCGCGTCGTGCTCGTCGATGATTCCATCGTGCGCGGCACGACGTCTCTCAAAATCGTGCAGATGATCCGCGAAGCCGGCGCGCGCGAAGTTCATCTTCGCGTCGCAAGCCCGATGATCTTCTTCCCCGATTTCTACGGCATCGACACGCCCGATGCCGACAAGCTGCTCGCCAACCAGTATGCCGATGTCGAAGCCATGGCCAAATATATCGGCGCGGATTCGCTCGCCTTCCTGTCGATCGACGGGCTTTATCGCGCCGTCGGCGGCGAGGACCGCAATCCGGCCCGCCCGCAATTCACCGACCACTACTTCACCGGTGACTACCCGACCCGTTTGCTCGACAAGAACGGCGAGTCCATGGGCAACAAGCTTTCGATGCTTGCCAGCAACGGCTGAGCCGCTTGCCACTTTGAACTTCGCTTCCGTGGGGCCCAATTGCGCCCCTCACCTTCGCAAGCCAATCCGGAACCGGACAGATGAACATCAATCTTGAGGGCAAGATCGCACTCGTCACCGGTGCGTCGCGCGGCATCGGCTATTTCACGGCGCTGGAACTTGCCAAAGCCGGCGCCCATGTCATTGCCTGCGCCCGCACGGTCGGCGGGCTGGAGGATCTCGACGATGCGATCAAGGCGGTCGGCGGCAGCGCGACGCTGGTGCCCTTCGATCTCGCCGATATGAACGCGATCGATGCGCTCGGCGGCTCGATCTTCGAGCGCTGGGGCAAGCTCGACATCCTCGTCGCCAATGCCGGCGTGCTCGGCGTCATCTCGCCGATCGGCCATATCGAGGCGAAGGTGTTCGAAAAAGTGATGACCATCAACGTGACGGCGACATGGCGGCTGATCCGCTCCGTCGACCCGCTGCTCGCCCGCTCGGATGCCGGCCGCGCCGTCATCCTGTCGTCCGGGGCCGCGCACAAATGCCGCCCCTTCTGGAGCGCCTATTCCGCCTCCAAAGCTGCCGTCGAGGCGCTCGCCCGCACCTGGGCCGGCGAGACGCAATCGACGCCGTTGCGCATCACCAGCGTCGATCCGGGCGCCACCCGCACGGCAATGCGGGCGCAGGCCGTGCCGGGCGAAGATCCGCAGACGCTGCCGCACCCTTCCGAGGTCGCCAAAGCGATCCTGCCGCTGCTCGGCCCCGGCGTCACCGAGACGGGCAAGCTGTTTATCGTGCGCGAGAACAAGCTCGTCGACTACCGCCTGCCGGAATAGGCCGGGGTTTCACTTGGCAGCAACGGCCGGAAACAGATGTGCGAAACCCGTTTCCGACGGGCACAGTGCATTGAGATCCACCGCCCCCTGAATGCCGTCGACAGTGCCGTTGTCGGCAAATTGCCAGATCGACCAACGACTGCATCCTTCCTGCTGGGGTTCCTGGAACACGCTTCGAAGCCAGAGGTAATGGTCGGGGAAGCGAGATTCATTGCCCTTCAGATACTGATCATAAAATTCCTGCGTGACGTAGAAAATCGGCTTTTCCGGAAAGGTGTTTTTAAGCTCAGCGAAGAAGGCGTTCACCTCCGCCACCATTTCCTCGAGCGTCGGGACCTTGGCGCAATTGCCGACAAACTCCAGATCGACGGTGATGGGCAGGGTCTCCGGCGCCTTCGGCACGGTCGCCACGACATTCTGCGCCTGATCTTTGCCGGGGCGGCAGAAGGTGAAAAAATGATAGGCACCCCTGACCACCCCAGCGTCTCCGGCACGCTGCCAGTTGTCGGCGAACCGGGAATCCCGGTGATCCCCGCCCTCGGTCGCCTTCATAATCGCGAAACGCACGTTCGGCTGCGCGGCCACCGTCTTCCAATCGATATCGCCCTGGTGATGGCTGACGTCGATGCCCTGGACCGGATAGGTCGACAAAGATGGATTGTTGAAACGAAGCATTCCGAAATCGTATGCGAAATAGGCAGCCGATGCGACTGCCAGAATTCCAGTCGCTCCAATCATCCCCCGAACCAAACCTCTCACGCATTTCCCCCATTATCAGCAACTTCCCAACTGCCTATAAGCGATTTGTGCCGCGAAATGGCAGACGCACCGCGCCGCCGGATCGTTCCTCGCCCCCTCTTGACCAAAGACCATTCCCGCGCCATAAATCCCGCCATGAAAACGGTTATCTGCATTATCTGCCGGAAGATTATTCGCTAGCGCACGCGCTGGCCCGGCCGTTTTCGTCTCCCAAATAGTCAAGATGCGAAACGCCCCGGCCCGCCGGTCGCAATATTTTCTGATGTACTTATGGGAGAGTGGTATGGGCGGCACGCCGGAACTGAAGCTGTACAACACGCTGACGCGGGAAAAATCGGTGTTTTCGCCGATCGATGCCGACAACGTCCGCATGTATGTCTGCGGCCCGACCGTCTATGATTTCGCCCATATCGGCAACGCGCGGCCGGTCATCGTCTTCGACGTGCTGTTCCGGCTGCTGCGCCATGTTTATGGCGAGGATCACGTCACCTATGCCCGCAACATCACCGACGTCGACGACAAGATCAATGCGCGGGCGCTGAGGGATCATCCGGGTCTGCCGCTCAACGAGGCGATCCGCGCGGTCACCGAGAAGACCGAGACGCAGTTTCACGCCGATGTCGCCGAGCTCGGCTGCCTGGAGCCGAGCGTCGAGCCGCGCGCTACCGACAATATCGAGGAAATGATCGAGATCATCGGGAAGCTGATCTCCAACGGTCATGCCTATGTCGCATCAGGCGAAGTTCTGTTCGACACCAGATCTATGGCGGATTACGGCCAGCTCTCGAAGCGCCCGCTCGACGAGCAGCAGGCCGGCGCCCGCGTTGCCGTCGATGCGCACAAGAAGAATCCCGGCGATTTCGTGCTCTGGAAACTGTCGAGCCATAACGAGCCCGGCTGGGAGAGCCCATGGGGCCGCGGCCGGCCCGGCTGGCACATCGAGTGCTCGGCGATGAGCCGGCGTTATCTCGGCGATGTCTTCGACATCCATGGCGGCGGGCTGGATCTGATCTTCCCGCATCATGAAAACGAGATCGCCCAGTCGCGCTGCGCCCACGGCACCGAGGTGATGGCGAATGTCTGGATGCATAACGGCTTCGTGCAGGTCGAAGGCCGCAAGATGTCGAAGTCCGAAGGCAATTTTGTCACCATCCACGATCTCTTGCACACTGAGGTCTTCGGCGGCCGCAAATGGCCGGGTGAGGTGCTGCGTCTTGCCATGCTGATGACGCATTACCGCGAGCCGATCGATTTCTCGATCAAGCGGCTGGAAGAGGCCGAACGGCTGCTCGCCAAATGGCCGGCGACGGAACCCGGCGACGCCAAGCCGGACGAGGCTGTGCTGAACGCGCTGGCGGACGATCTCAATACTGTGGCGGCGGTGCAGGCGCTGCATGCGCTGGCGCAGGCCGCCCATACCGATGCTGCCGCCGGCGCCCGTTTTGCCGCGACGGCTGCCCTCCTCGGGGTGCTGCCGAAGAGGGCCGAAATCGACGAAGCCGTCGCAGCGGCGGTCGATGCGCTGGTCGCGATGCGTTTGGAAATGCTGAAGGCGAAGAATTTTGCCGAAGCCGACAAGATCCGCGACGAGCTGACGGCGAAAGGCATTCAGCTGAAGGACGGCAAGGATCCAGCGTCGGGCGAGCGGTTGACGACGTGGGAGGTGAAGCGGTGAGAGTGGTGGGTTGGGATAAGACCCCTCCCCAACCCCTCCCCACAAGGGGGAGGGGCTACGGCGCCGCGCTGCTCCGAAGCGACTTCACGCCAATTGCAAACATTCGAGATGGAAACGAAGACGGCGCCACGAGAGAGCCCTCCCCCTTGTGGGGAGGGTTGGGAGGGGTTTTCTTTTTCTCATCGACGTCGCTGCGGGAGGATCTGTCATGACCACCCATACCGGCGGCTGCCAGTGCGGAGCGATCCGCTTCCGTGTCAGCGGCGAACTCAAGGATTCGTCGATCTGTCATTGCCGCATGTGCCAGAAGGCGTTCGGGGCTTATTATGCGCCGCTCGTCTCGGTGCGCGGCGCCGAGTTCGAATGGACGCGGGGGGAGCGGAAAAAATTCCGCTCTTCCAATTTCGTCGAGCGCGGCTTCTGCGGTGACTGCGGCACGCCGCTGACCTATGAAGCGCCAGACGGAATGGCGATTGCTGCGGGCGCCTTCGACGATCCGTCGTCGCTGCCGCCGACCATTCAATGGGGGGTGGAATGCAAGCTCGGCTTCGTCGATCGCCTGCACGAACTGCCGGGAGAGCGGACCGAGGCCGATCTGACGGCAGGCTCCTTCCTGCACGAACTCGTTTCCTATCAACATCCCGACCATGACACGCAGGTCTGGCCACCGGAGGATCGCGCTTGAGCGAAATGACGAAACAGGCCGGCGGATGCCAATGCGGCGCGGTTCGTTATCGCGCCCGCGGCGAACTCGGCTATCCCCATATCTGCCACTGCCGCATGTGCCAGAAGGCGGCCGGCAACTATTTCCTGCCGCTTGCGGCTGCCATGCGCGAGGATTTCGAGCTGACGCGCGGCGCGCCGAAATGGTTCCGGTCCTCGGATCTGGTGCGGCGCGGCTTCTGCAGCGATTGCGGCACGCCGCTGTTTTACGACATCCCGGGCGCTAACTTCATCAACATCACGCTCGGCTCGCTTGATGAGCCCGATGCGGTCAAGCCCGTGATGCAATCGAGCACCGGCCGCAAGATGTCCTGGTTTCACGCGATCGACAGTCTGCCGGTGGAGCCGCAGCCTGAAACGCCCGACCGCGAGAACGCGATCGCGGCAAGCAACCATCAGCACCCCGACCACGATACGAAAAGCTGGCCATTCGGAGAACGCCTATGACGGATAGGATAAGAACAGGCGGATGCCAGTGCGGCGCCGTGCGTTTCCGCATCGCAGGCGAACTGGGGCGACCCTCGATCTGCCATTGCCGCATGTGCCAGAAGCAGTTCGGCGGCTTCTTTTCCGCGCTGGTCACGGCACCCGAAGAAGGAATGGAGTGGACGCGCGGCGAGCCGAGCTACTTTCAGTCCTCCGTTAATATCGACCGCGGCTTCTGCAGCAATTGCGGTACGCCGATGACCTATCGTCATCCTGGTGGCCTGGAGCTTGCGATCGGCGCGTTCGACGACCGCGGCGATCTCGCGCCGCAGATCCAGGTCAATTACGACGCCCGACTACCCTGGGTCGAGACGATCTTCGAAGCCCCGGTGCACAAGGACCCGGATTTCTATGCCCGACAGGAGGCGATCATCTCCTTTCAGCATCCCGATCACGACACCCAAGTCTGGCCCGAAAAAGGCGTGAAGATATGACCGAAATCCTGCGCACCCTCTATCCCGAAATCGAAGCCTATGCCTCCGGTCATCTCGATGTCGGCGACGGCCATGTGATCTATTGGGAGCGATCGGGAACACCCGGCGCCAAGCCCGTCGTCTTCCTGCATGGCGGCCCGGGCGGCGGCTTCTCGCCGGCCCACCGCCGGCTGTTCGATCCGGCCCTCTACGACGTCATGCTGTTCGACCAGCGCGGCTGCGGACGGTCGACGCCGCATGCCGAGCTCAATGCCAACACGACATGGGACCTCGTCGCCGATATCGAGCGCCTGCGTGAAATGGCCGGCGTGGAGACCTGGCAGGTGTTCGGCGGCTCCTGGGGCTCGACGCTGGCGCTCGCTTATGCCGAAAAGCATCCGGAGCACGTCTCCGAGCTCATCCTGCGCGGCATCTATACGCTGACCAAAGCCGAACTCGACTGGTACTATCAGTTCGGCGTCTCGGAGATGTTCCCGGACAAGTGGGAGCGCTTCATCGCTCCGATCCCACCGGAAGAGCGGCATGAGATGATGCAGGCCTATCATCGCCGCCTGACGCATGAGGACAGAAACGTGCGCCTTGCGGCCGCGCAGGCCTGGAGCATCTGGGAAGGCGAAACGATCACGCTGCTGCCCGAGCCTTCGACGAGCGGCAAGTTCGAGGAGCCGGAATTCGCCTATGCATTCGCCCGCATCGAGAACCATTTCTTCGTCAATGCCGGCTGGATGGACGAAGGACAGCTGATCCGCGACGCCGGCAGGCTGAAGGATATTCCCGGCGCCATCGTGCATGGCCGCTACGACATGCCCTGCCCGGCCAAATATGCCTGGCTGCTGCACAAGGCCTGGCCGAAGGCGGAGTTCCACCTGATCGAAGGTGCCGGCCATGCCTATTCGGAGCCCGGGATTCTCGATCGGCTGATCCGGGCGACGGACAAGTTTGCCGGCAAGCGGGACTGATTGCCCTGAACAAGGCAGCCCCTCACCCTAGCCTTCTCCCCGCGCGCGGGGAGAAGGTGGCGGCAGCCGGATGAGGGGCAGCATACGCATTCCAACAACACCCGCCTGGCGGGAGGACACGACATGAAAGAACGCATCTACCTCTTCGACACGACGCTCCGGGACGGGCAGCAGACGCCCGGCATCGATTTTTCCGTCGAGGACAAGATTGCGATCGCCGCCATGCTGGATGAGTTCGGCTTCGACTATGTCGAGGGCGGCTATCCCGGCGCCAATCCGACCGACACCGCCTTTTTCAGCGAGAAGCGCACCAGCGAAGCGACCTTCGTCGCCTTCGGCATGACGAAGCGGGCGGGCGTTTCGGTCTCCAACGATCCGGGCCTTGCCGGGCTGCTGCAGGCGAAATCCGACGCCATCTGTTTCGTCGCCAAGAGCTGGGATTACCATGTCGCGGTGGCGCTCGGTTGCACCAATGAGGAAAACCTCGAAAGCATCGCCGAAAGCGTCAAGGCGGCGGTCGGCGCCGGCAAGGAGGCGATCGTCGATTGCGAGCACTTCTTCGATGGTTTCAAGGCCAATCCGGCCTATGCGCTCGCCTGCGCCAAGACCGCCTATGAGGGCGGCGCCCGCTGGGTCGTGCTCTGCGACACCAATGGCGGCACGCAGCCGCCGGAAATCCGTGCCATCGTCGAGGCGGTGATCGCAGCCGGCGTTCCCGGCCGCTATCTTGGTATCCATGCCCATAACGACACCGGCCAGGCCGTCGCCAATTCACTGGCAGCGGTCGAAGCCGGCGTCCGGCAGATCCAGGGCACGCTGAACGGCATCGGCGAACGCTGCGGCAATGCCAATCTGGTGACGCTGATCCCGACGCTGGCGCTGAAGAGTGCCTACAACACACGGTTCGAAACGGCGATCGACGAGGAGCGGCTGCTCAACCTCACCCGGCTGTCGCATGCCTTCGACGAGCTGCTCAACCGCTCGCCCGACCACCAGATGCCCTATGTCGGCGCTTCCGCCTTCGCCACCAAGGCCGGCATCCACGCATCGGCGCTGCTGAAGGACCCGAAGACCTATGAACATGTGCCGCCGGAAAGCGTCGGCAACTTCCGAAAGGTCATGGTCTCCGACCAAGGCGGCAAGGCGAACTTCATCAATGCGCTGAAGCGGCGCGGCATCACCGTCGCCAAGGACGATCCGAAGCTCGATCTCTTGATCTCGATCGTCAAGGAACGGGAATCCATCGGCTACGCCTATGAGGGCGCCGATGCGAGCTTCGAGCTCTTGGCGCATCGCACGCTCGGCACCATCCCGGAATTCTTCACCATCGAAGGCTTCCGGGTGATGATCGAGCGCCGCTTCGACAGTCTCGGCCGCGTGAAGATCGTCTCGGAGGCGGTGGTCAAGATCACCATCGACGGACAGACGCTGATGTCGGTTGCCGATGCCGAAGGCCCGGTCAACGCGCTCGACCTGGCGCTGCGCAAGGATTTCGGCAAATACCAGCACGAGATCGACGATCTAGTGCTCGCCGATTTCAAGGTGCGTATCCTCAATGGCGGCACGGAGGCGATCACCCGCGTGCTGATCGAATCCACCGACAGCGACGGCGTGCGCTGGTGGACGGTCGGCGTCTCGGAGAACATCATCGACGCCTCGTTCCAGGCGCTGATGGATTCCGTCATCTACAAGCTGATGAAGAACCGCCAGCTGGCGGGCAAGATCGCGGCGGAATAAATCTGTTCCGCCGGTTCTGCGAGGCGGCGGATGCCGTCATCTTCCGCCCATGCCGCGTTTCCGCTTCAAATCCTCTCACTCTTCATTCAACGAAATGAATTGGCCTATTCACGGCGCTTAAGCTAGGCCGGATCAGAAGAAGAACAAAGATGGAAACACGCCGATGTCGACCGATATATCCGTTCCGCTGGCCAAGAACGAAGACAGTCCGCGCGGTTTCGCCTTCGCGCTGACGGCCTATCTGCTCTGGGGCTTCCTGCCCTTCTACATGAAGGCGGTCGCGCATATCTCGCCGGCCGAGGTGATCGCGCATCGCATCATCTGGTCGCTGCCGCTGGCGGGCATCGTGCTGATCGTACTCGGGCGCACTGGGGATATCCGCGCAGCGCTCAGTTCGCCGCGCATGTTGGCGATGGCGGCGCTGACGGCGTCGCTGATCACCATCAACTGGGGCACCTATGTCTGGGCGATCGGCGCCGGCCATTCGCTCGACGCAGCCCTCGGTTATTTCATCAATCCGCTGTTCAGCATCTTCCTCGGCGCAGTGTTCCTCAAGGAAAAGCTGCAGCCGCTGCAGATCGCGGCGATCGCGCTTGCAGCACTTGCCGTCGCCATTCTCGCACTGGACAGCGGCGGCATCCCTTGGGTAGCGCTGACGCTGGCGATCAGCTGGGGTTTTTACGCCCTGCTGCGCAAGACGCTGCCGCTCGGGCCGAACCAGGGTTTCTTCCTCGAAGTGCTGATCCTCAGCGGGCCGGCCCTCCTTTACATCCTCTATCTCGAATTCGGCAGCGGCCAGGGCCACCTCTATCGCACCAGCCTTGCCGACACGATCCTGCTGCTCGGCTGCGGCGTCATCACCGCCGTGCCGCTGATGATCTATGCGAACGGCGCCAAGCTCTTGAAACTCTCGACGATCGGCATCATGCAGTATATCGCGCCGACGATGATCTTCCTGATCGCCGTCTTCGTCTTTCACGAGCCATTCGGCACGGCGCGCATGATCGCCTTCCCGCTGATCTGGGCGGGGCTGTTTCTCTATAGCTGGTCGATGCTGAAGGGAAGCCGAGGGCACTAGTTGCGAGCTTTTCCTGGCCACAGCCCGAAGCATGTAGTCGGTGATCCGTAACGATCGATCCATCAAAGCAGGAGCGCGTTGGCTCAAAGCCAGGACAGCAGCGCTGTGCGGACAAGGATTCCGGCCAATGCGCTCACGATGGCGATGGCTGCCACCGACCGGAGCGCTGGCACCGAAGCGATAAGGATGGAAAGACCGGGAAGGTCGAGAGGGTTTAGCAGAAATGCCGACCCGCGAATGATTTTCTCAGGCGGAATGCTCAGCTCCTTGTGGACGTCGAGTAACAGCGTGACCGCTGCACTTGATCCTGCCAGGCACTTTGTGAGGAAGAACAGGACATCCTGCTGCGAGGCGCCGAGCAACTGAAGCAAGGGCAGCGCGACGGACGTAAAGGCCGAAAGTGCACCTGTGCTTTGGATAAGCCTGACCATTGCAAGTGAGATCACCAGCACCGGCAAGATTGCAGAAATGACCCGAACGGCATCTGCGCCACCGCGGTTGATCGCCGTCAGCAGATCGAGCCTTACGGCGACGGACTCATCCACCTTGTAACAGGAACAGATCTTTCCAGACAGGGAGCGGCGTCCAACCATCCAGCAGGCAAGAGTGGAGGCCACAAGCGCTCCGCAAATACCGTTCACGATGATCAAGCCGGGATCGACACCGAGACTTGCTAGCGGAAAACTGGCATTTGCCGGCGCGGCCGCAAGCACCGCGGCAAAGGCAGCGGCCAGGCATCTCTCCGACATTCTTTTGTGTGCCATGAGCGACAGGGCCGAGACCGAGGCAGCCGAACTGACGAGGCTGAGCTGGATAACCGCCAAGGCTCCGAAACCGTCCAGACCGAACAATCTGAAGAGCGGATTGGCCTTCCCGCCGATCCATCGCAATGCGCTCATGCCTTCGAGATAGCGCATCAGCGAGAAGGTCACGATCATCAACGGCAGAAAGGTGAATATCGCTATGTCGACGGCACTTCGTCCGGCATCCAGAATGGCGGTGATCAGAATTGTCATGGGAACGAGTGGCTTGATGGCCGCGCCGGACTTGCGGCGGACTTAACGGAGGAAGCGGGCTCCGAAATCCGATCCCGGAGCCCGTTGGTTCGAATTCTATTCCGGTTGGAAGGATTCATCGAAAAAGCGGGCAACCTCGGAATAGGCCTGCATGCGGTTGGTTTCCATGAGAGCGAGGTGCGTCGCCTCCCCGATTTCCACCCATCGCCTGTAGGAGGCGCCGGTCAGCTGCTCGAAATAGGTCCGCGCCAGATCAAGCGGAACGTCGATGTCCCATTCGCCGTGCAACAGCAGCACCGGGGCGCGGATTTCGCTCGGCTGATAATAGGGATTTCCCGCTTTCCAGTAGGTGCGGATGTCCTGGATTGGCCCGTTGGTGGCTCGGAGTTTTCCTTGCTCCCTGTCAGCTTCCGAGGTCTCTTCTGAAAGCGTGAATTTTGCCCAAAGATCGAACCAGTCTTCGGGAACAAGCCGTTCACGCGCGTATTCGGGTGCCGTGCTCAACCAACGCGCCAAGGCGGCATGAACTGGAACAAGCCGATAGGAACCCAGGGGGCCGCCTTGGTCGATCGGGATGGGAATGTCGCTAAGCCATTGCGGCGCGAGCAGCGCGAGCTTGACAACCTTGTCGCCGTTGCGCGCAGCATATGCGCCCGCCACGGTACCACCCCATGACATTGCGAAGACGTTGACGGCGTTGAGACCACGAAGTCGGAGGACGAAATCGACCGCCGTAGCGAAGTCCGCAACACCAGTGTCGGTGGCGACAAGCGGCGGGTTAAGATCGGGCTCCGCCTGCATTTCCGGCGGGCGGGTCGACTTTCCATAGCCCCGGACATCAACCGCAAAGACATCGAAGCCTTGATATGCAAGGAAGTCAATGAAGGAGATCCCGTTGAATGGAACATCGTAGAGACTTCCGGATGAGAAGGTCGCCCCGTGCACCATCACGATTGTTTTCTCCGCGAGAAAGGCTTTGTGATCTCTCCTTCGCTTATTGCGGAGATAGAGCTTGATGCCGTCGGTTCCGCTGTCGACGTAATGCTCGTCGAATACGATCTCGCCTGCGTCAAAAGCTGAAGATGCGAGTTTGTTCTCAGACATAGGACCACCTGAATTTTTCGCCGTCGCGGGTCACATAACCAGCAGACGAGCCGGGGAAATGCGTGGAGAAGTAAATGGCGCGATTATCGGCTGCGAACTCGAGGACACGCCGTCTGGACTGGGCAGCCTGATCCAGGAATTCGCAGAACACCGTGTTGAGGTCGGGACGCTCCACCTGGATGGGATGGTGCATAACATCGCCGGCAAAAATCGCCGCTTCATTGTCCGATTCCAGAAGAACGGACATATGGCCGATGCTGTGGCCAGGTGTCGGCAAGAAGGTGAATCGATCCAGGAAAGGACCGCCTGCGCTGTCGATGAAATCAGCAAGCCCTGCCTCGATCACGGGTCGCACGCTGTCTTCATAGACGCCGGAACTGGGAATGTTGACGTCGTTGTGGCTTGCCGTTGACGAGTAATATTCCTGCTCGGCGCGGGGGAAGATGTAGCGCGCATTTTTGAAAGTGGGGATCCATCTTCCGTCCTCAAGCACGGTATTCCAGCCGGAATGATCGACGTGGAGATGGGTATTTATGACGAAATCGACGTCTTCCGGCCCGACACCGGCCTGGCGCAGCCTGTCGAGAAACGGGATGGTCTGATGGTGGAAGCTGGGATTACGTGGTCTTTCCTTGTCGTTGCCCGAGCCGGTATCGATGAGGATGATGTGGTCGGGCGTCCTTACGAGCCAAGTGTGTATACTCACCACAAGGGCATCGCGGCCCTCTTCCATATCGACGGCGGAAAGCCGCGGCTCGATCGCCCTGAGTTCCTCAGAAGCGGCAGCCGGATAGAGAAACGAGGGCGGGACGTTGTGCAGATACCGCTCCTGCACCTTCCTCACCGTCACGCCGGCAATACGATACTCCTTTCCAAGATCGCTCATGGAATTTCCTTTCAAGTTGAACTGGAATCGGGGACAGCGCTGTCTGATGCCTATGGACAATAGGGAGATTTCGTGCAACGATCAAATCGATGAATGAAATTGTCTCCATCGATCATTTCAATTTGTGGTCTTTTGACTTGAACCTGCTCGTCGCGTTCGATGCGCTGATGAAGGAGCGGAGCGTAACGAAAGCTGCTGTTCGTCTGAAAATCCAGCAGCCTGCCATGAGCCACAATCTCGGAACTCTTCGCACACTGCTTCAGGATGAACTATTCGTGCGTGTCGGCCAGGTCATGCAGCCGACCCATCGCGCGCTGCGTTTCGCCGAGGCGGTGGAGCAGATACTCAGCCGTACGCAGCAGGCGATCGTAACGCCTGCTGCCTTTGAGCCCGGCCAGGCCGAGCAGATTTTCCGTATCGGCTTTTCCAGCGAGCTTGAGGTGCTGCTCGTGCCGCGTCTCGCCGCTATGTTGAACGAGACGGCGCCTGGTATCAGAGTGCTCGCCCGTGCGGTCAATCCCGAGATGGTCCACAAGCTTCTGGACGACAACGTCATCGATCTCGGCGTCGGCTGCTACGATGACGGCAACAACAGGCATCGGCGCAGCCTGCTGTTCGAGCAATCACTGATGTGCTGCTACAATCCGAAGCTTCTCGATCTTCCCCAAACATTGGACCGCGACAGCTATGTCGGGCTGAAGCATGCACTGGTTTCACAGAAGGATGCCATCGAAGGCTGCATTGATGATGCGTTGAAGCGGATCAACGTGCGGCTCGACGTGTCGGTGGCAGCGCCGGAATTCCTGACTGTGCTGACTGCTGTCCTGGAAGCGCCCTTGATCGCGACGCTGCCGACCAGAATTGTGAAGCGGTATGCCGGCCTGTTTGGCTTGGCAGTCGCCGACGTTCCCCTCGATTTAACGGTAAGCCCGATATCGATGGTCTGGTCGGCGGCAAGCGACAATGATCCCGCCAATCGATGGATGCGATCTCAGGTGACGCAGCTTGTTTCGCCTATAGCTGAATTCGCTCGCAACATAGCTTGACCGCGCCAAGGCCGCCTGCCCCGCCTACATTTTCGAGATCACCTCGTCCTCGCCGTCGCGATCGGCGGCGAGTTGGGCTGCCTGGGCCATGATCGCCGGAATGATGCCCGAGACGTCATCGACGACGAGCGGCTGCACCCGGTGGGCGGTGTGCAGGAAGCCTTCTTCGGTCATATGGCGCATCAGCTCCATCATCGGATCCCAGAAACCGTTGACGTTGGCAAAGACCATCGGCTTTTCATGGCGGCCGAGCTGCGCCCAGGTCATGATCTCGACGATTTCCTCCAGCGTACCGATGCCGCCGGGCAGCGCCACGAAGGCATCGGAGCGTTCGAACATGGTGTGTTTGCGCGCATGCATGTCAGGGGTTACAATGAGTTCGTTGAGCTGACCGAGCGAATGGCGAGTCGCTTCCATATCGATCAGGAACTCCGGGATGATGCCCGTGACCTGACCGCCGCCTGAAAGCACCCCGCTTGCAACCGCGCCCATGATGCCTTTGGTACCCCCGCCATAGACGAGGCGCAGGCCGTATTCGGCGATCTCTCTTCCGAGAGCGCGCCCGGCCGCCATGTGGGAAGGATCGCGTCCGGGCCTCGAGCCGCAGTAAACGCAGATGGATCGAATCGATACAGATTGTTCGGTCATGGAGGCGAAACAACTATTTCATTTCAATGCAGTCAAGAAAATTGACTGAAAAGCAGCGTGCCTAGCTTGTCTAATTGCTTTGAATGCTTGTGAAAAGCAACGGGAATCGCTAGCAATTTTCGGTACTACGGCAAATTGCCGCCTTGGGAGACATAATGATGAAGAACCGTGCCGGCTTGCTGGCCCTTGCAGTGCTCGTATCCGCAATCCTACTTATGGTGCTCTTTGTCATGCCGCGCATCGGCGGCGATGCAACCAAGGTCGGCGACGCTATCAACCAGGCGGGCACGGAGCTCAAGAACACGGTTAACGAAGCGGCAAAGACATCGCGCTCCCCTGCTGCGGTAGCTGATCAGCTGGGCCGTCTTTCGGCCGATGCCGGCGTGGCGCTCGGCGAGCTCAAGGCGCTGTTTGCCGACGGCAAAGGCCCGGCCATCGATGTCTTCACCGCCGCTAAGACCAAGACGATCAATGCGCTCACCGCACTTACCGGCTTCACCATTCCCGAGGGCGTCGATCCCGCAACGCAAGCCGTTGCCACGAAGGCCAAGGAAGGTGGCGCCAAGGCGCTCGCCATCGTGCAGTCGCTGCCTGAAAACGTCACCGATGCGCTAGCCGCAATCGCCAGGGCCGAGGCTGCGCTGACCGGAGCGCCCGCGCCCGCCGCTGCGGCGGCGAATGCCGGCCCGAAACTTCCGGCCTTCGACGTCCTGCGCGTCGAGCCTGACGGTTCGACCGTCATCGCCGGTTCCGCCGAGCCGAACGGCAAGCTCGAAGTGCTCGACGGCGAAAAGGTCGTGACGACGGCCGATGTCGGTCCGAGCGGCGACTTCGCCGCCGTGCTCGACAATCCGCTTCCGGCCGGCGACCACCAGCTCGTGCTCAAGGTGACGGGCAAGGATGGCAAGACCACACTTTCCGAAGAGGTCGCGACCGTTTCGGTGCCGAAGGACGGCAATGGCGCCAATCTGCTCGCCATGGTCTCCAAGCCCGGCACCGCAAGCCGCATCATCACGGCGCCGACGGGCGGAACCGAAGTCGCCGACGCCTCCAATCCGATGGCGTCGCCTGTCGGCAAGACCGCGGCCGGCGAGACCGCTGCCGCTGCAGCGGGCGCTCCTGCCGCCCCAGCTGTAACGCCGGGTGAGCTGGCGCTGCAGACCCCTGGCCTGCCCGCCGCCGGTGGCACGGATGGGGCGCCGGCCGTTCCCGGTGCGGCCGGAACCGACAAGGCCACTGCGCCCGATGTGATGGTCAACGCCGTCGAGATCGAGGGTAACAAGATATTCATTGCCGGCACGGCGCGCGCCAATGCCAAGGTTCTCGGTTATGCCGACGACAGCCTTGTCGGCCAGGATACTGCCGGCCCCGACGGCCATTTCGTCATCGAAGGCGTTGCGACCCTCTCGGTCGGCGACCATAAGATCCGCGTCGACGTCGTCGATCCCACGGGCAAGGTGATTGTGCGCGCCGCCGTGAATTTCAATCGCCCGGCGGGCGACCAGGTGAGGGTTGCCGCTCAAGTCGGCCCCACCGATGCAAATGGCGCTTCTCCGATGGTGCCGCTCGACGAAGGCGAACTCGGCAAGCTCAAGGCCGAAGCCGGCAAGGCGTTCGGCCTGCTGAAGGGACTGTTTGCCGATGGCAAGCTGCCCGGCGCCGAACAGCTTGCCGCGGCACGCTCGGCAACGGAATTCGCTTTGCGCTCGGTGGCCGACTTCCGCCCGGCGGCCGACGCGTCCGACCCGTTCAAGCAAGCCTCCGGCGCGGCCTCGCAGACTGCTTCCAATGCGTTGAAAGTGCTGCAGGGGCTGCCGCAGGACGCGAGGTCGGTCGGCGCCGCGCTCGACCGGCTCGGCGCGCTGATCGCCGAACTCACCACAGCACCCGCGCCGGCTGCGCCCGCGTCCGCGACACCGGCTGCAAACGAGGCTGCCGGCAACCAGCCGAGGACGATCGAACAGGCGCCGCTGACGGCCAACAACGCGGCGGTCATCATTCGCCGCGGCGACACGCTGTGGCAGATCTCGCGCCGGACCTATGGCCTCGGCGTACGCTATACGACGATCTACATCGCCAACGAGGACAAGATCATTAATCCCGACCGCATCCGCCCCGGCCAGATTTTCGGCCTGCCGAAGGATGCCTTGCCGAATGCCGAGGAACTGCACCGCAAACGCCTATCCAACCGGCAACTGTAAACATAGCAGAAGAACATGATGGGGCCGGGCGGGATAACCGTCCGGCCTAATGCATGTCGCCCGACAGTGTGCAGCGGTTCCGGGACAACGACATGCATAAAAACAAAGGGCTAAAGCTCGTCGCAGGAATCAAATTTGATGCGACGCGCTTTAGCTTTTCCTGAACCCCGCATTTGTTGTATTCATCCGCCCGGCACCCTATCTGGCGGTGATTGGGAAGCGCTCGAGCACGTCCCGTTCGCGCTTTGCCGGCATCGACACACACGACCGCGGCAATCCGACCGGGCTGGAGACACGCATGGCAAACGGCAAGACTGTCTCGGAATCCCACCTGCTCAGCACGCTTCTTAACCTCTGGCCCTACATGTGGCCGGCCGGCCGGCCCGACCTCAAGATGCGCGTCGTCTGGGCCTCGGTTTATCTGCTGATCTCCAAGTTCGTCCTGCTACTCGTCCCCTATTTCTTCAAATGGTCGACTGACGCGCTGAACGGCAGGATGGATCTGGCCGGCACCGTGCCGCCGCTCGTTGCCGGCGCGATCGCGCTTGTCATCGCCTATAACGTCACCCGGTTGATCCAGCTTGGCCTCAACCAGCTGCGCGACGCGCTGTTTGCCAGCGTCGGGCAAAATGCGGTGCGCCAGCTCGCCTACAGGACCTTCGTGCACATGCACGAGCTGTCGCTGCGCTTCCATCTGGAACGCAAGACCGGTGGTCTCTCGCGCATCATCGAGCGCGGCACCAAGGGCATCGAGACGATCGTGCGCTTCACGATCCTCAATTCGGTCCCGACCGTCATCGAATTCCTGCTGACGGCCGCGATCTTCTGGTGGGGTTACGGATTTTCCTATCTCGCCGTCACCGCCTTTACGGTCTGGGCCTATATCTGGTTCACGATCCGTGCATCCGACTGGCGCATCGCCATCCGCCGGTCGATGAACGACAGCGATACCGACGCCAACACCAAGGCGATCGACTCCCTCCTCAATTTCGAAACCGTCAAATATTTCGGCAACGAGGAGATGGAAGCCAAGCGTTTCGACAAATCGATGGAGCGCTACGAGAAGGCGGCGACCGATGTCTGGACCTCGCTCGGCTGGCTGAACTTCGGCCAGGGCGTCATCTTTGGCATCGGCACGACGATCATGCTGGTGCTGTCGGCGCTGGCCGTCCAGCGCGGCGAGCAGACGGTCGGCGATTTCGTCTTCGTCAATTCGATGCTGCTGCAGCTTTCCGCGCCACTCAATTTCATCGGCTTCGTCTACCGCGAAATCCGCCAGGGGCTGACGGATATCGAGCAGATGTTCGATCTCCTGCAGGTGAAGGCCGAGGTCAAGGACGCGCCCGATGCGACAGAGCTTAGGATCGGCCAGGGCGCGATCTCCTTCAAGGACGTGCACTTCGCCTACGACCCGGCCCGTCCGATCCTCAAGGGGATTTCCTTCGACGTGCCGGCCGGCAAGACGGTCGCCGTCGTCGGCCCGTCGGGTGCGGGCAAATCGACGCTGTCGCGGCTGCTCTATCGTTTCTACGATATTCAGAGCGGTACGATCACGGTCGACGGCCAGGATATCCGCACGGTGACGCAGAAGAGCCTGCGCTCGGTGATCGGCATGGTGCCGCAGGATACCGTGCTCTTCAACGACACCGTTGCCTACAACATCCGCTACGGCCGCACGTCGGCCAGCGATAGCGAGGTTTTTGCCGCGGCCGAGGTGGCGCAGATCGCGCATTTCATCGAAATGCTGCCAGAGGGTTTCGAAACGAAAGTCGGCGAGCGCGGGCTCAAGCTTTCGGGCGGCGAGAAGCAGCGGGTGGCGATCGCCCGTACTATCCTCAAGGCGCCGCCGATTCTTATCCTTGACGAGGCGACCTCGGCGCTCGACACGACGACGGAACGGGAAATCCAGACGGCGCTCGACCTGGTTTCGAAGAACCGGACGACGCTGGTCATCGCTCACCGGCTGTCCACCGTCATCAGCGCCGACGAGATCATCGTGTTGAAAAGCGGCGAGATCGCCGAGCGCGGAACGCATGCCTCATTGCTTGATAAAAACGGTCTCTATGCCTCGATGTGGAACCGCCAGCGCGAGGCCACACAGGCCGAGGAGCACCTGAAACAGGTGCGCGAAAGCGACGATATGGGCGTGATCGCGCGGCTTACGCCGGCGAACTGATTGGGGAACCAGACGCCGGTACAGGCTTTTGTTGTTCAGAACCCCGGCAGTCGAACGGGGGCCGAGGCCGCAGCATTGCCCCGGAGGCGGTTTTTCGCTAACCAGCAAAAAACGACAACGCAAGGAGACCGGCAGCCATGAGCCTGTTCAACACGGTTCGCAACACGATCGTCCCCGTGCACAAGGAGGGTTATCCCTTCGTGGCCGCCTTCTTCGTCGCCTCGCTGATCCTCGGATGGATCTTCAAGCCGCTCTTCTGGATCGGCATGATCTTCACCCTGTGGTGCGCCTATTTCTTTCGCGATCCCGAGCGCGTGACCCCGCAGGACGACGATCTGGTGATTTCTCCCGCCGACGGCAGGGTCTCGGCGATCCAGATGGTGACCCCGCCGGCCGAGCTCGACCTCGGCTCCGAGCCGATGCTGCGCATCTCGGTGTTCATGAACGTCTTCAACTGCCATGTGAACCGGGCGCCGATGCGCGGGCGCATCGTCAGCATCAACTACCGCTCCGGCAGCTTCGTCAACGCCGAGCTCGACAAGGCCAGTGAGGACAACGAGCGCAACGGCCTGGTGATCGAAACCCGCCACGGCCAGATCGGCGTCGTCCAGATCGCCGGCCTCGTGGCGCGGCGTATCCTCTGCTGGGTAAATCCCAACGAGCCGGTGGATGCCGGCGAGCGCTTCGGGCTGATCCGTTTCGGCTCCCGGCTCGACGTCTTCCTGCCCGCCGGTGCGGCGCCACGTGTCTCGCTCGGCCAGACGGCGATCGCCGGAGAAACCGTCATCGCCGAATTCGCCTCGGCCAAGGGTCCCGTCATCAGCCGCCGCAGCTAGGTTTAGATTGGAACGCGATATGGAAACGCCTTTTCCGCCCTTCGAGCCCAATGGTCCGGATGATTCCGCCCGCGGCCCGCGTCTGCGTGAGATCCCGCTCCGTCTCGTCTTTCCGAACCTCATCACCATTCTGGCGATCTGCGCCGGGCTGACCGGCATCCGGCTGGCTTTCGAGAATCGCTACGAGCTCGCCGTCGCCATGGTGCTCGTCGCCGCATTCCTCGACGGCATTGACGGGCGCGTCGCACGGCTGATGAAGGCGACCTCGAAGTTCGGGGCGCAGATGGATTCGCTTGCCGATATCGTCAATTTCGGCGTCGCGCCCGCCCTCGTCGTCTATGTCTTCGCGCTCGACCAGGCGCGCTCGCTCGGCTGGATCGCGGCGCTGATCTATGCGATCGCCGCCGGACTGCGCCTTGCCCGATTCAATGTCATGGCCGAACGCGAGAACAAGGCGAGCTGGCAGTCGGAATATTTCGTCGGCGTGCCGGCGCCGGCCGGCGCCATGCTGGTGCTGCTGCCGGTCTATCTCGGCTTCCTTGGGATCGCGACCGACCGCACCTTCGCCTTCGTCTCGTCGGTCTACACCGTGTTCATCGCCTTCCTGCTGATCAGCCGGCTGCCGGTCTGGTCGGGCAAATCGGACGGCAACCGGCTGCGGCGCGATCTCGTGCTGCCGATGATGCTCGGCGTCGTACTCTATGTGGCTCTGCTGATGAGCTACACCTGGGAGGTGATGGTGTTTACGGTTGCCGCCTACCTTGTATCGCTTCCCTTCGGCGCGCGGAAATGGCGGCGGAAATATGGGACGCTGACGATCGAGGAGCCCGGCGTCGGCGACGACGATATCGGCCGTCACATCTGACCTTCAAGCATTTCCTGGCCTCTTCCCCTGGAAATGCGTCTCCCCTGGTTTTCGCACATTCCCGGAAAACGTGCGTTTCTTCCGGGGAAAGCCATGAGCTTTCCCGGGGAAAACGGCTGCGCAGTTTTTTTGGAACCCCTTCCTTCAGTAAGTATTAACCAACGTAGGCTTCAGTTAAGCCTCGCGAATTATGGTGGGCGTTCACAATTCCTGATAAGCGACGCCGCCGATTTGTCGCTATTTCTGGCGAAACTGCAAAAATAAAATATCCAGGGAAGAACCACGTAAAGGAGAGTATCCGTGACTTTGAAGAAGAACAGTACCGGCGAACAGCAGACGGCCAAGCCGGACCTCGCCGCCAACTATCGCCCCGTCGGCCTGAAGGCCGTTGCCGCAGCATCGCTGATGGCGAAGAACAAGCCGGAGAGCGTCAAGAAATCCGCTTGAAGCGTCGAGCTTCGAACTGCCGTCACCTGCGCTTCACCTTCCAGTTTCCGGCATGCCGTTGCCCCAAGACTGCGGCATGTTTCTAAAGCGTCGTGATCTAGCGGATTCGTTTCTTGCGCTATGGGTCTTGTTCGCAGGCATGTCGTTGCCGCAAAACCGCAACACGCTTTTGCGCGACATGCCCCCGACATCGCGAATGAGCCGAACAGGCCACCACGCCATATGCGGCCGATAGCGTTTCAGAAAAAGCTGAGCTGGCCGTCATTCGGCCTTTGCTTCTCGGGTGCCTTGAGCGGCCGCTCGATGACGACTGGCTCCTGCAGATCAGGCCCCATATTGGCGACCTTGTTGACCTTGTCGGAGACCGGTACGGCCTCGAAGAAATCGTCCCGAACGGGCTGCGTCAGGTCGGCCACCTCACGCGGTTCCTGCGTCCTGCAATCGAGCCAGCGCGAGAAGTCCTCCGGCTTGATAACGACCGGCATGCGATCGTGGATCGCCGAGATCCCCGCATTGGCCGACGTCGTCAGGATCGCGCCGGTATCGACCTCCGAGCCATCGGCCGAGGACCAGGTTTCCATCAGCCCGGCAAAGGCGACGATCCCGCAGTGGCGCGGCCTGATCCAATAGGCCTGCGGCTTGGCGCCGCTTTCCTTCGGCGGACGATGCCATTCATAAAAACCCGAGGCCGGAATGAGCACGCGGCGGTGACGCATCGCCGCCCGAAACGAGGCTTTGCCGATCGCAGTCTCGGCGCGCGCATTGATCAGCAACGGAAATTCCTTCGGGTCCTTGACCCAGGCCGGGGTAAAACCCCAGCGCACCAACACCGCGCGCCGGTCGGCCACGTTGCTGCCTCGCTCCTTGCCCTCACCTGCTATGACGACGAGGATCGGCTGCGTCGGGGCGATGTTGTAGCGCGCCGGAAAATCGTCGAGATCGACACCGGAGAGGAAATTGCTCAGCTCTGCGCTGGAATTTGTCAGGGCGAAACGTCCACACATCGGCCTGTCTTTGCACTCGGTCCGAGTCCGGTCAAGGCGCCTGAGCATGCCGCGCGAGACTGTACAGGGTTTAAGACAAGAACATGCCGCGACCA
The DNA here is from genome assembly GCF_019793465.1 of Rhizobium croatiense. Classification (GTDB taxonomy): domain Bacteria; phylum Pseudomonadota; class Alphaproteobacteria; order Rhizobiales; family Rhizobiaceae; genus Rhizobium; species Rhizobium croatiense. Next base: position 321,697 of record NZ_JAILYJ010000002.1, read on the forward strand.
AAGAGCGACCGCGTTGAGCTTGTGCGACTTCAGCCCCTCGGCGCAAAGAGGATGACGCTCGCCCCGGCAAGGCAGATCAATCCGCCGCCGATATCATAACGATCGGGCACGCGGCCTTCGACCAGCCACAGCCAGAAGAGCGACGCGAGAATATAGATGCCGCCATAGGCTGCGAAGGCTCGGCCGGCGGCTTCGCTCGGCACCAGCGTCAGCAGCCAGGCGAAAAGCGCGAGCGAGATCATACCCGGCGCCAGCCACCAGACGGACTTTTCGAGCTTCAGCCACGCCCAGAAGGCGAAGCAGCCGGCAATCTCGAAAACGGCGGCGAAGGCGTAGATGATATAGGTCACGCAAAGCCCTTTCGAAAATCTGGAATATTTGTTGCATACATGTCCTCATCTCGGGAACCGCTGCGCCGCCTTTCGGGCCTTGTCTTCCGAGACGGCCCACACGAAAATTGCGGAAGCCAGGCAGTGGCGGCATGCAACAATCGGTCCATGCGATAGAATCGATCGTCACAACGAGGGCAGTCTTATGATCTCCACCGCCAAAGCCGCCTCCTCTGCCATTCTCGAACGCGACGGGCGATTCCTGCTGGTGTTGCGACGCAACCCGCCTTCCGCCGACATGTATGCCTTTCCCGGTGGGCGCGCCGAGCCGGGCGAAACGCCGGAGCAGACGGCGCTGCGGGAATTCCGCGAGGAAACCGGCATCGCGGCGCATAATCCCCGGCTGTTTTCGACCTATGACCTGAAGACGCACGGGCCGGACGGCAGCCTCAAGAGCCATTTCTTCCTGTCGGTCTTTCGCGTCGAGGCCGACCGGGACATGGTGGCGGAAGCCGCAGACGATGCAGCGGCGCTGGGTTGGTACACGGTGGATGAGATTCGGCGACTGCCGGTGCCGCAGAGCGTGCTCGAATGCGCGGAACGGCTGGCACAGGATGATTATCGGCCAACCGGCCGATAATCATCCTATTCTGAATTAAGTTTAGAGCATGATGTCATCCGAAAACCGCTGACACTTTTCGGCATCATGCTCTGGCGGGCGGCGAATAGAAGTGGAAACTTTCAAGCGCGCCTTGTTGCCGTCATGCTCGACGTATCAACTGGGAGCATGATTCCCGTTCGACGCGTTGTCCTGTCCCTGCTCGTGCTCGCCGGCCCCACCATGGCTCAGGGCAAGAACACGCCGCCTCCACAGGAGGAGGAGATTGCGCCACCGGCCGCGATCGTACCTTATGACGACAAGCTGGCGCGGCTCGCTGAAGTGCTGGGTTCGGTGCATTATCTGAGAACCCTCTGCAAGGCGACGGGCGGTGATGAGTGGCGAAAGGGCATGCAGCAGCTGCTCGATTCGGAGGCCGGCAACGAGCCGCCACGCAAGGAAAGGCTCACTGCAGCCTTCAATCGCGGCTATCGCGCCTTCGCCTCGGTCTATACGGATTGCACCCCGGCGGCCATCGTGGCAGAAGAGCGCTACCGTAACGAAGGTGCAACACTTGCCACAGAAATTACCTCGCGCTTTGGAAATTGACGTTTAATTAACCTGTTTTCGCATGCGGACGTGTCGTTTTGGGAAAAGGCTGTTAGTGTTGTTAACGGTGCAGTAAGAGATGAGAAGTTCTGAGGAAAAGACAATGGAAGCAAGCCTCAACGAGATCGACGACATGATCGTCCACGAAAAGATGCAGGCAGCTCTGGAGTACCAGAACGAGGCTTGGGCCGACGGCATGGCCGACGGGATCGAGCCTGAGATCATTGCTGATGCCGCCATCGCGCATGCACTGCGCGAGACCATTAGATTGCATGGGGAAAGCAGCGCCGAAGCTCTGCTCGATTCGCTGCGCGACCGTATGCTTGCCGGCGAATTCTCCGCCAACCGCACCCTGCAATAGTTATTATCAGAGAGTTCGATGCGCATCGGTAAAGAGAAAGTTTCGCGAATTCCGCTCGCGCCGGTGATGCTTGCATTCAGCCTTGCCGCCGGCAGCCTCGCCCTTGCGCCCTCGGCCTATGCGCTTTCCGAACTGCACAAGATCCCCGGCCAACCGAACGATCAGCCGGCACAGGGAAACGCCCAGGGGCAGAGCCAGCCGCAGGGCGGCACCACCCCCGGCGTTCCCATGGCCGATCCGCTGGTCAACAGCCAGAACAGCCAGGGCGTCGACAAAACGCCGGGCACGCAGGACAATTCCAAGCCCGTCGAGGTGATCCACGACATCAGCAAGGCGCCCGAGCCGGTGCGCAAGATGCGCCAGCAGATCGTCGAGGCGGCGGCCTCCGGCGATCTCGAACGGCTGCGGCCGCTGATGGGCGCCGGCGCAGAACAGACGCAGGTAACCGTCGGCGAGCCCACAGACGATCCGATCGGCACGCTGAAGGATCTCTCCGGCGATCCCGATGGGGACGAAATCCTCGCCATCATGCTCGACATCGTCTCGACCGGCTTCGTGCATGTCGGCCAGGGCACACCCGAAGACATGTATGTCTGGCCCTATTTCGCCGAGAAAGACTTGAAGTCACTGACGCCGCCGGAACGCGTTGAACTGCTGCGCATCGTCACCGCCGGCGATCTGTCCGACATGCAGGAATTCGGCGGATATAACTTCTACCGCCTCGGTATTACGCCCGACGGCAAATGGAAATTCTTCACGGCAGGCGACTGACGCCTCACGCAAGCCGCATGGCGCTTGCGATCCACCTTATGAAGTCATACCTCTGAGCGATGACCAACGCGACAGGTTCCGCCATGCCATCCGTATTCCTGAAAGACCGCTCATTGCTCTCCGTCGGCGGCGCGGACGCTCAATCGTTCCTGCAGAACCTGATCACCACCGATATCACCTCGCTTGCTTCAGACGAGGCGCGGCCTGGGGCGCTGCTGACACCGCAGGGCAAGATCCTATTCGACTTCATGATCTGGCAGGACGGCGACGGCTATGTGATCGAAAGCGATGCCGGCCAGCGTGACGGGCTCATGAAGCGGCTGACGATATACAAGCTGCGGGCCGCCGTGACGCTTGCGCCTGTCGCCGAAGAAGGCATCAGCGTTTGCTGGGGCGAAGATGCCGATGGCATCAGGGATGCCGAGGGCGGCGGGGACAGCCAAGGCGTCCGGGACAGCCAGGGCGTCCGGGACAGCCAAGGCGTCTGGGACAGCCGCTTCGCCAAGGCCGGCATCACGCTGACCCGCCGGCCGGGACGGCACGGTGATGGCGCTGAGGCGCTCTACGACGCGTTGCGTATCGCCCACGGCATTGCGATATCGGGATCGGACTTCGCGTTGCAGGATGCCTTTCCGCATGACGTGCTGATGGATCTGAACGGCGGCCTCTCCTTCAAAAAGGGCTGCTATGTCGGACAGGAAGTGATTTCGCGCATGCAGCACCGCGGCACCGCGCGCCGGCGCGTCGTCACGGTATCCGCCGCAGCGGCGCTGCCGGGGACGGGCACCGCGATCACTGCTGCCGGCAAGCCAGTGGGCACACTCGGCTCCGTCGAGGGCGGCAGCGGCCTTGCGATCGTGCGCATCGACCGCGCCGGTGCCGCGATGGCGGAAGGCACGCCGCTGCTGGCCGACGGGGCGTCGGTTTCTCTCGCCCTGCCGCCATGGTCCGGCCTTGTCTTCCCCACCAGCGCCGACGAGGCCAGCGCGTGACGACTAAGGCTCCGCGCGCCTGGCAACGCATGCTGTCCGGGCGCAGGCTCGACCTGCTCGACCCCTCGCCGCTCGATGTCGAACTCGCCGACATCGCCCATGGGCTCGCGCGCGTCGCCCGCTGGAACGGCCAGACGTCGGGCGATCATGCTTTTTCGGTGGCGCAGCACAGTCTCGTCGTCGAAGATATTTTCCGCCGCTTCAACAATGCCCGGCCGGAGGAGTGCCTGATGGCGCTGCTGCACGACGCGCCGGAATATGTGATCGGAGACATAATCTCGCCGTTCAAATCGGTGGTCGGCGGCGGCTACAAGACGGTGGAAATGCGGCTGGAGGCGGCCATACACTTGCGCTTCGGCCTGCCGCCGCATCCCACACGCGACCTCAAGGACCGGATCAAGAAGGCCGACACGATTGCCGCCTATTTCGAGGCGACGGTGCTTGCCGGCTTCACGCCGGCCGAAGCGCAAAAATTCTTCGGCCAGCCGCGCGGCATCAACAGGGAAATGTTGATGATCGAACCGCTTCCGGCAGTGGAAGCGCAGCGGCTGTTCTGCGAGCGTTTCGCGGCGATCGAGACTGAGCGGGAGATGGGATCGTGAGCTTCATCGTCGTCTCGCCGCTGTCACGCATCGCCGAAATGGCGGTGCGCCACAAGGCCCGCGACATGATCAGTCTGATCGCTAGGGAACAGGCCTTTCACCGGCCGGGCGTGATCGCGCCCGAGCGCCACCTGACGCTTGCAATGAACGACATCACGTTCAAGGGCACCGGCGGTCTCGTGGCGCCTGATGAAACGCATGTGCAGGGGATTATCGAGTTTGCCGCATCGTGGCGGCAGGAGACGCCGCTGCTCATCCATTGCTGGATGGGCGTGTCGCGATCGCCGGCGGCCGCTCTCATCGCCGCATTGTCCCTCGCACCGGATCAGAGCGAGGAAGAGCTGGCCCGGCGGCTGCGCGCCGCCTCGCCTTTCGCGACGCCGAATACCCGGCTGATCGAGATCGGCGACACCTTGCTTGACCGCGGCGGCCGGCTCGTCGCGGCCGTACGGACGATCGGGCGCGGCGCCGATGCCGACGGCAATGCGGCCTTTTTGCTTGGGATTCGGGACGCCGCCTGCGGTTGACGCTGCCGCCGGCTGCTCCATCTTGCCCTCGACCACGCACAATTCGCAGGGCCAAATCATGGAACAACAAGCAGCCGACGTCCTTCTTGCCACCCAGACGGCGCTCAGCCAGGCAAGCGCGCTCGCAGTCCAGTATTCCTTTTCCATCCTCGGAGCGGTGATCCTGCTCGTCGTTGGCTGGACGCTGGCCGGCTTCGTCAGCCGCTGGGCCTATGAAGGCCTGTCGCGCATCCATGGCATCGACGAGACATTGGCGCGCTTCTTCACCAATGTCATCCGCTATGCACTGCTGATCCTGGTGTTCATCACCGTGCTCGGCCAATTCGGCGTCCAGACCGCCTCGATCATCGCCGCCCTCGGCGCAGCCGGCCTGGCGATCGGGCTGGCGCTGCAAGGGACACTGCAGAATATTGCGGCCGGCATCATGCTGCTGATCCTCAGACCGTTCCGCGTCGGCGAATATATCGAGACCAGCAGCGTGGCCGGCACGGTGCGCGAGATCGGGTTGTTTGCGACAGAACTCAGGACCGGCGACGGGCTCTATCGGCTGGCACCGAATTCGACGCTCTGGAACACGCCGATTACCAACTTCAGCCGCGAACCGACGCGGCAGAACGACCTGAAGGTCAGCATTTCTCGTGAGGACGATCTTGATTTGGCGATGGAGACGTTGATGGGCATTGCCAAAGGCAGTCCCAGGGTGCTGCCGTCACCGGCACCGAGCGTTTTCATCGACAGCCTCGGTGACAGCACAATATCGGTGACGCTGCGCTACTGGGCAAAGACCGCTGACTGGTGGCAGGTCAGCCGTGACATGGTGAAGCGGGTAAAACTTGCCTTCGACGAAAAGGACGATCCGGCCGCTTTGCGGGACGATTCAAACTCCGCGCCGGGAAAGAGGTCCAACGGCACCGCGACGGCCGAAAAGCCGACGCGACAGTGAAACATTGCTGCGCGGGGGCGGTCGTCGGCCTATTGAACGACGCCGCAGGCAAGTCTCTCCCCGGCGTCACCGGAAGGCTGGCTGCGATAATCGTCCGAATTGGCATGCACCATCAATGCGCGGCCGCGGATGCCATCCTTCTTGCCGTCAAGCGTGACCATGCCGTCGAATATCTGGGCTCTCAACACGCCGTCCTGTCCGACATATTGATTGGGCATATCGCCGGCATGAGGTCCCTTGGCCGCCAGAATCCCGTGCTCGGCCGTGCTCGGGTTGAAATGGCCGCCTGCCGACTCGTGATGGGTTGTCGCATCGCAGCGGCCGGTCTCGTGAACATGAAAGGCCACCCATTTATTCGCCGGCAGTCCCGATATCTCCACTTCGATCAGGACGCCGCCATTGGCGGCGGCGGTCAGCTGGGCGCGGCCGGTTTCCTTGCCGTCCTTGCCGACGAAATTGGCAACCGCCGTCTGCTTGTCCTGAGCGCCTGCCGGCAGGGCAATCGCAAGCAGGCTCACGGCGGCGATGATGCGCATGGCTTTCATGGAGATCTCCTTCCCTCCGGTTGTCCTTCTGAACGTGTCAACCCGGAAGGTGTTCCTCTGCGGACCATCCAACGAAAAAGCCGGCCAACGGGCCGGCTTGCAGATCGCCTGGACCTAGAGCCGTCAGGCGACGGCGTCAAAATCGAACTGGCCGTAGGTGTTGCGGTAAAGATCGTCGGATTGATCGCCGGTCGTCGGCGCGGTCTGCTGCAATGGATAGGAAACGGCGATGCTGCTCGTCGTGGCTGTGTCGCGCGTGTCCATCATCAACGCAATCAGGCTGCCGGAAAATTTCGGTTGCGTGTCGCTGGCCGTGTCGTCTTCCAGCAGTTGCTTGATGATACCGGGCTTCTCTTCGGCGGCACGTTCGCCGCGGCTGAGCACGCCGTCACCATTGGAATCGAGCCGCGAAAGTGTCGCAAGATATGCATATGAAGTATCTGAAACGGATGTGGTACGGGTCATACAAACCTCCATTCACCGCCTTTTGCCGGTGGTGTTTGTACGCAATACGAGAGCGGAAAATAACGAGTGACTCGGTGGTTAAACTGATTTGCGCAGTGCGTCAATAAGTTGTTAACTTCTCATTAATAAAGATTGACGGGCATTAACGGATGACTGTCAGATCGGCCCTTTGTCGCCAGCCTCCCTGATATTTCAGCGGTTTTTAATTGTAAAAACACGGGTTCGGATCGCGCGTGCGCCTGCTGCACTGCAACCGAATATTAATCCGGCGAAGGCGTCGAGACCGCCGCCCAGCTGGCGCTGCTCGAATGCGAGGAATCGACGAGGTCCAAGTCTATCACATCAGCCCGCCGCGCCCCGCTCGCGATGTGCCGCACCTTCTCTCCATGCCGCCGGCGAGCGACGGTGCGACAGACTTCTCCTGAGGTCAGCGCCGAACTCCTCATGATTGCGACTCGCCTGGCAAGCCGCTACAAAACTCGCTCCGTATTCTGCAGCTCTTCGTAGCCGCGCCGCTTCCCGGAAGCCTCGCTTTCGGCCGGTGCGCTATGGACGATTTTCCCCAATAACAGGTGGCGCAATGTTCAAGGCCGAAGCCTTCTCCCCTCATGAGATGCTCGCTGCGTCGCTGATTGCGCATGCGGCCGAAGGCGACGACGGTTCACACGATCTCGCCCATATCCTGCGCGTCTTCAGAAACGCCATGCGCATCCACGCGGGCGAAGGTGGAGACGGACGCATCCTCGCCGCTGCCGTGCTTCTGCACGATTGCGTCGCGGTCGAAAAGAATTCCCCATTGCGGGCCAAAGCATCGGCGTTGGCGGCAGAAAAAGCGTCGGCAATCTTGGCCGAACTCGGCTGGAGCGCGGCGGATATCGGCGCCGTGGCGCATGCCGTCACCGCTCACAGTTTCTCCGCCGGGGTGACGCCTCGGACGATCGAGGCGAAGATCCTGCAGGATGCCGACCGGCTGGACGCGATCGGCATGGTTGGCGTCGCACGCTGCTTCTATATCGGCGGACGGATGGGATCCGGGCTCTATGATCCGTTCGACCCGGCGGCATCGAACCGTCCCCTCGATGACAAGCGTTATGCCATTGACCATTTCCAGACGAAGCTGTTCAAACTGGCGGAAGGGTTCCAGACCGAGACCGGCCGCCGGCTGGCAGCTGCTCGTGACCAAAGTCTGCGTGATTTTCTCTCGGCATTCATGGACGAAATTTAGGAGAACGGCATGCGTGTCAGCGACCTCTTCATCTACCCGCTCAAGAGCGCTCGCGCCATTGCGCTGCCCGCCGCCGATATTGACGCCTATGGGCTTCCCGGCGACCGGCGGGCGATGATCACCGACCCGCAGGGCCACTTCATCACCCAGCGCGAACTGCCGGACCTCGCGCGCATCGAAGTGCGGCCAGAGGCCGGCGCCTTCCGGCTGCTGATGCAGGGCAAGCCTGAGATATCGGTGCCGCCGCCCCGGCCTGAAAGCCGCATGGATGTGAGCGTGTGGAAATCGACCGTCAGCGCCGCCGTCGCCGATGCAGGGAGCAACCGCCAACTGTCCGAATGGCTCGGCCGCGAAGTGCGGCTGGTGTTTTTCGACGGGCAGGCACAGCGGACGGCGAATGCCGAATGGGCCGGCGAAGGCACGCCGGTGAGCTTTACCGACGGCTACCAGATCCTGGTGACGACGACCGGCTCGCTGCAGGCACTGAACGACGATCTCGCCGCCCATGGCGAAGGGAGAGTCGGCATGGAGCGCTTCCGACCGAATATCGTCATCGATACCGACGAAGCCTGGCCGGAGGATCGCTGGGCGGCGATCGAGATCGCCGGCATCCGCTTCGATCTCGTCAAGCCCTGCTCGCGCTGCATCATGACGACGCAGGACCAGCTGACCGGGTCACGCGAAGTGGCAAACCCGATGCCGGCCATGGGCCGCATCCGCATGTCGGCCGACCGCCGCGTGCCCGGCCCGCTGTTCGGCTGGAACGTCACGCCGCGCGGCAGCGGCAGGATCATGATCGGCGATACGGTGAAGATCATCGCGGAGAGGCCGGAGGGCTGGGCCTTGAAGGTTCGTGCCCGCGGATAGGTCGAATTGGGGAAGGCTAGTTGAACGGCGCTTTCTTCCGAAAACGCTGCAACATTCTCCCCCTTCCTGTGACAGGCACAGGAATGAGGGAGCCTTGGGGCAGATTCACCGCCTCTCATGCATGCCCGAGTGCAGCATCGATCTCCGCCATGACAGCGGCCGATAACGGCCCCTTCTCCAGCGCGCCGGCATTTTCCTCGACCTGAGCGACGGTGCGGAAACCCGGAATGGGGAAGGTGCGCGGCGACCTTGCCCAGAGCCAGGCGAGCGCCCCCTGCGTCAGCGTGCGGCCGCCTGATTTGAGAAGGTCGCGGACGGCATCAAGCCTTGCGGCAAATTCCGGGGCCATGCGGCCGTCCTTGAAGTAAACCATCCATTCGAGCGCTGCGCCGCGGACATCCTTGGCGCCGACCGCCTTGTCGGCGGTGAACTTGCCGGTCAACAGGCCCATGGCCAGCGGACCGCGATTGATCGAGATCAGGCCTTTCTGCTCGACCACGGCGATCATCTCCGGCACCGGCTCGAAGACATTCATCGTATGCTGGATCGAGACAAAGCCCTTGCGCCCGGCATGGCGGGCGGCGCGATCGGGATGATCGGTGCTCCAGCCGAAGGCATCGATCTTGCCTTCGGCACGCAGCGCCTCCAGCGTATCGAAGACGGCATCCGATTGCTCCAGCGGAAAATCATTGATGTGGAATTGCAGGAGATCGAGGCGGTCGCGCTTGTGACGGCGCAGCGATGTCTCGACGGAGCGGCGGATGAACGCCTCATCGGCAAAGGCGCCGGTTGCCTGCTTCGTTTCCGGATCCGTGGCAAAGCCGAATTTGGTGGCGACGATGATGTCGTCGCGATTGCCGATCGCCCGGCCGAGCACCTCCTCCGAATGGCCGGCGCCGTAATTCGAGGCGGTGTCGAAGAAGCGGATGCCGAGGGCGATGGCGCGATGAATTCCTTCCACCGATTCGTCGTCATCGACCTCACCCCAGCCAAGCGGCGTGTCGCCGGCGAAGAAAGGACCTCCGATCGCCCAGCATCCCATGCCGAGGCGCGGAATTTCGCGGCCGTTCCAGAGCGTGATGGTCGTCGGTGATGCGGTCTTGGTCAGCATGAAGTTCCTCCGTGGTTGGCAGCCCTTCAAGACATAGGAAGAGCTCCCAGGCGGGTAAACCGCCAAATCCGGAGGATGTTTTGCAGCAGTAAAAAACGAGGTCAGGCGGAGACGCCGTTTGGACCGGAAAGCGTCCGCAAGGCTGGATTGAGCGCCTTGAGTGCGGCCTGGACGAAGCCGTCACGCGCCGCCGCAGCCTCCATGCCGCGCGGCTCGTAGACATGGCGATGCAGGAAGAATCCCGTCAGACGGAATGCCGCTGCCAGGCTATCGAAGTCCGCCGCGTGATTGCCTTCGGCGCCGAGGAAGGGCGGCAGGAGCAGCATCTTGTCCGCCCACGGCGCACCGGCGCTGCGGCTGACGGCGCGGCCGGATCTCGGCGAGACATAGGCGAGATCGGAACGAGCGCCGGTCGCCGCGCACTCGGCAAGATCGAGACCGAAGCCGAGATCGTTCAGCACCGCCAGCTCGAAACGCACGAAGAGTTCGCCGGCGTCTGCAGGATTGTGCAGATGATCGAGGATGACCTCCAACGCGTCGAAAAGGTGCGGATGCGGGTCGCGCTCCGGCAACAGCCGCAGCAGCGCGCCCATCGCCTGGACGCCGTAGACGGCGGTCGCCGTCTCCATGAGGCGCGCGGCGCGCAGCGTCACCGGCTCGACGCGGAATTCGCCGAGATGTTCGTCGAGCCGGGCGCGCCAGATAACCTCCACCGCATTGCCCGGCTGCAGCACCGGCTGCATGGCGCGAGAGCGGCCGGAACGCACCAGGCCGAGATGGCGGCCGCGATCACGCGTCATCACCTCGGCGATGACGCTCGTCTCACCGTGGCGCTTGACGCCCAGAATGATCGCGTGGTCCTGCCACTGCATCGAAAGAAGTCCCTGCGGCTGACGATTCCATCCTACCGCATAATTCCCGCCATCGAAATCGAATTAGGGAATTATGCAGTAATTCAAAGCGTTACAGCGTGATTTCGGCGTCTGGCCGGGTCATGCCGCGGCCGGAAGAAGCCTCTGCAGGAATTCGCGCATCGCCTTCTCGTCGAAAGGCTTCACCAGAAGCGGTATATGCTGCAGGTCGGGCGGGAAATCGCGTATATCGGAATAGCCGCTGACGAAGCCGAAGGGGATGCCGACATCGAGAAGATGGCGGGCAAATCCGAAGCTCATGCCCTCGCCGAGATTGATGTCGAGAAGGGCGAAATCATAGCTTTCCGCAGCAATCGCCGCCCTCGCCTGTTCCAGGCTGCCGACGATGTCGATGCCGTCGACACCGGCCAGACGCAGAATATCCTCCGCCTCCATGGCGATGATCAGACTGTCCTCAAGAACCAGAACACGGTTTGCGCTCATGATTCCATGCCCCTCGTCGAGCGCCCGTCGCAGCGCCCCGGCCGTTTCGCCAACATCATTGCCCTCCGGTGCCCCGCATGGCACGCTATCGGTGAATTCCGCCACCACTTCTGAATAAACCATTTTTCTGTCCGGCCAATAAGAATCAAATCGGAGGAAAGACGAGGGCCGACCTTATTTTGCCAGATGCTAATGCGCATTTAAAAAAGACATAGACAGGCCGGCTGTGCGTTTCCGCACGCCGCATCTGTCGGATAGCCGCGGCGCGCAACCCAACCTTCAGCTCACACCTCGCGCTTCAGGTCTTTTTCGCCTATGTCGCTATCGCAAGACGCTGCCCGCTCTTGCGCGCCATGCTTCAGATGAAGGGGCGCTTGCCCTCTCCAAGCCCATCCCAGCCGGCAATCGCCATCAGTTCCTCACCGTTCAGCACCTCGCAACCGCGCTCCTGCCAGCGGATCAATCCCCGTTCGCTGAGTTTCTTCAAAGTCTTGTTGGTATGAACGATGGAAAGACCGAGGGTGTCGGCGATGTGCTGCTGGGTGATGGGGATGAACTTGCGGCCGTTGAAAAGATCGAGCTTCCTGCCGCGCTCAAACAGGAACGCGAGCAGATAGGCCGCTCTTTCCAGTGCTGTGCGGCGGCCGATGCTGAGGAGATGTTCATCCAATATCCGCTCCTCGCGCGCGGCGATCCAGGTAATGTCGAAGGCGAGCGAGGGGTGCTTGTTATAAAGCGTCATCAGCCTGTCGCGCTCGAAGACGCAGAGGGAAACCGGCGAAAGCGCTTCGATGGAATGCTGCATCTCGCCGGCAATCGTTCCCTGCAGGCCGATCAGGTCACCCGGCATGATGTAATTCAGGATCTGGCGGCGGCCGTCTTCCAGCATCTTGTAGCGGAAGCCCCAACCGGAAAGCACGGTGAACAGATGGGCGCTATGGGCGCCCTCGACGAGGATGGTCGAGCCGGCATCGACGGCGAGTTCGCCACGCTTGAAGCGGGAAACGAATTCCAGCTCGTCGCGGCTGAACTCCCTGAAATGCGGCAGGGGCCGCAAGGGACACAGCTGGCAAGGGGTCTTGAAGGAATGGATGGGTCTCGACGTTGCCATGCCTGCTCCCGCGGTCTTGCAAACCGGCGGCCCCTCATCGACGCACCGTCGAGCAGGGAATGCGCAAAGCCATGAATTCGTTCCGCAACGAAGCGGTTTTTTTCCAAGGAAACAAGGGACTGGCGTCTGCCCGATAAAATCCTTGCCACCGCTATTTCGGAAAATCGAGACCCATTTCACGGAACCGCTCGGGATCGTCGCCCCAATTCTCGCGGACCTTGACGAACAGGAAGAGGTGAACCTGCTGTTCGAGAATCTCCGACAGTTCCTTGCGGGACGCCGTCGAGATCGCCTTGATGGTTTCCCCACCCTTGCCGAGCGCGATCTTCTTCTGGCTGTCGCGCTCGACATAGATCACCTGCTCGATGCGCACCGAGCCGTCCTTGCGCTCTTCCCACTTCTCCGTTTCGACATGCGAGGAATAGGGAAGCTCTTGGTGCAGCCGCAGAAACAGCTTCTCGCGGGTGATCTCGGCGGCGAGCTGACGCATCGGCAGATCGGAGATCTGGTCTTCCGGATAGTACCACGGCCCTTCGGGAAGGGTCGCTGCAAGATAGTCCATGACGTCGTCGCAGCCGTAACCGTTTTCGGCCGAGATCATGAAGGTGCGTTCGAAAGCGATCTTCTCGTTAGCGCTCGCGGCCAGCGCCAGCAGATCCTCGCGGTTGACGCGGTCGATCTTGTTCAGCACCAGGATCTTCGGCTGCTGGACCTCCTTGAGCCCTTCGAGGATGGCTTCGGCATCGCCGCGCAGGCCGCGCTCGCTGTCGATCAGCAGCATGATCAGATCGGCATCCCTCGCACCGCCCCAGGCCGAGGTCACCATGGCGCGGTCGAGCCGGCGGCGCGGCTTGAAGATGCCCGGCGTATCCATGAAGACGATCTGGGCGTTGTCGTGAATGGCGATGCCGCGCACGATCGCGCGGGTCGTCTGCACCTTGTGGCTGACGATCGAGACCTTGGCGCCGACGAGGCGATTGACCAGCGTCGACTTGCCGGCATTGGTCGCTCCGATCAGCGCGACGAAGCCCGAATGCGTCGGACCATGGGTTTCTGCAGCAGCTTCAGCCGCGATTTCTTCTTCTTGTGTCATTGTCCCGTCAATTTCCGGCAGGCGATTGCTGCCAAATGCCTTCGCGCTCGAGCATCTTGGTCGCCGCCACCTGTTCGGCGGCACGCTTCGACCGCTCTACGCCGGTTTCCGGCTTTATGCCAGCAACTTCCACCGTCACCTTGAAGCGCGGATCATGATCCGGTCCGCTGCGTTCATCAACCCGGTAGATCGGCGTGACGCCGAATTTCGCATGCGACCATTCCTGCAGCTCGGTCTTGGCGTCGCGCTTGGCGCCATCGGCCCTGGCCGCCCTGCCCTGCCAATAGCGCAGGATGAAGCGGCGTGCGACTTCGAGGCCGCCGTCGAGATAGATCGCGGCGATCAGGCTTTCGACGACATCGGCGCGCACGTTCATCATGCGCTTGCCGGTCAGCTTCTTCACATCGGCGCCAGTGCGGATATAGAGGTGAAGGTTGAGTTCGTCGGCCACCGCAGCGCAGGTTTCGGCGCTGACGAGCTGGTTGAGACGAACCGAGAGCTCGCCTTCCCCCGCCGTGCCGAAGGTGCGGAACAGGAGCTCGGCGATGCAGAGTCCGAGGACCCTGTCGCCGAGAAACTCCAACCGCTCGTAATTGCCGCCCTTTTCCGTCCGGGCGCTGGCATGGGTCAGCGCGCGATCCAGTCGTGCCTTTTCAGCGAAGTCATGACCGATCAGGCTTTCAAGCTTTGCGCGGTCCGCCGCAGAAAGCATCTGCGCCTTGCTCATTCAACAACCTTGAAAAGGCGGTCCCAGCGCATATTGGTCGGCCACTTCCAGATTTCGCGGAAAGACGTGTCGTTGCCGAGCGAGAAGAAGATGACGCTGGCGCGGCCGACGAGATTTTCAGCCGGCACGAAGCCGACATCGAAGCGGCTGTCGAGGGAATTGTCGCGATTGTCGCCCATCATGAAATAATGGCCTTCCGGCACAATGAATTCACGGGTGTTGTCGCCGCGCGAAACCGGAGACTGGTCGAGCGTGTCGAAGGTCTTGCCATTGTCCAGAGTTTCGCGGAAGACCGGTACGTCCTCACCCGGATCGAGCTTGTAATCCGAGGTGAAGCTGCCGTCCGCAACCTTCGGAACCGGCTTGCCGTTGACGTAGAGCACGCCGTCGGTGACCTGGATGCGGTCGCCAGGTAGACCGATACAGCGCTTGATGTAATCGATATCGGGATTGGGCGGGAAGCGGAACACGACGATGTCGCCGCGCTTCGGATCGGAGCCGAACAGACGACCGCTGAAGACATCGGGAGAGAAGGGCAGCGAATATTTCGAATAGCCGTAAGCGAACTTATTGACGAAGATGTAGTCGCCGACGAGCAGCGTCGGCATCATCGAGCCGGACGGGATGGTAAAGGGCTGGAACAGCACGGTTCGGATCACCATCGCCAAAATCAGCGCCTGAATGATGACCTTGATATTTTCCCAGAGGGCGTTCGGCTTGGTTTGGACTTTTTCGGACACGCAGTCTTATTCCTTCAAGACGCCGCAGAGGCGCAATTCTTTCTGTCGTTCTCTTACTGCATAATTCCCTAAACCAATATCGATTTAGGGAATTATGCAGCAATTCAAAGTGCTACGGCGTCCTCTGCGCACCTGAGGAGACGCGCGGCGCTGTAGGGCATGATGCCGAAAAGTGTCAGCAGCTTTCGGACAACATCATGCTCCAACTCTTTAATCCAGAACAGGATTCAGGCCGACCGGCTTCAGATCATCCTGTTCTAGCGGCTTCGGCCGGTTGCGGCAATGGCGACAACATCAAAAGCGACGAGAGGTCGCGATCAACGCTCGCCGAGGTCACGATCAGAGGCTCTCAGGCAACGCCTCAATGATAACAAAGGCCTGCGCCAAGGGATAATCATCGGTTATTGTCAAATGAATGGCGGCCCTGTGGCCGGCGGGCAGCATCGATTCGAGGATTGCGGCGGCACCGCCTGACAGAACCATGGTCGGCTTGCCGCTCGGCAGGTTGACGACGCCCATGTCCTTCCAGAAGACACCCTGGGCGAGGCCTGTGCCGAGCGCCTTGGAACAGGCCTCCTTGGCGGCGAAACGCTTGGCATAGGATTCGGCACGGTTTGCCCGGCGGTCGGAACGGGCGCGCTCGATCTCGGTGAAACAGCGATGGGTGAAGCGCTCACCGAAGCGCTCGATCGATTTTTCGACACGGCGAATGTCGATCAGATCGCTGCCAATGCCGATGATCATGCCGGACCCTTCCGTCGCTTAAGCATTCTGCACGGGTTTCATACGCTCGGCATGTCGCTGACCGGCCCCGCCAGACGCAGGCGCGCCCGCTCCATCAGGCGCGTGCGGCGGCGCGTCTGAAACCCCTTCACGGTGTAGAACGTCAACGCATAGAGTGCAACGGAGGTCACGGCGGCCGGCGGAATGGCGCCGATCAGCATCGGCTCCAGCACCGGCTTCCATAATTCGGCGAAGTTCAGCTTGTGAAAGAGGGCGGCGAGATCCACCGCCTGACCGGCCAGATGATCCTCGCGGCTCAATAGCAGATGGCCGATCTCCCAGGTGATGCCCCAGATGAAGGGATAGGTCAGCGGATTGCCGAAGGCAGCGCAACCGAGGGCGGCCGCCACCATATTGCCCGAGAGGAAATAGGTGATGACGAAAGCCATGACGAAATGCGCTCCGATGAAAGGCGTCCACGAGACGAAGACGCCCGCGGCCACGCCGGCCGCAACCGCATGCGGCGAGGCGCTCAGGCGCAGAATGCGCATTGTCAGATAACGGATCGGGCGAAGGAAACCTTTTCGGGGCCACAGAAGCTCCCGCATCTTTTCCTTGAAACCCACAGGTTTGCGACGGCGAAACAACATGGCGGCTATTTAGTGCAGCGCACGGGACCGTGACAAGAGCGGCAAATGATACCACCCGAAAAACAGCCGCTCAATTTTCTCTGCGGAGCAGCGGCCTCATGCCGAGGGGCGTTCGTAACGCACGTCCCCCACTCGTCCAAGTATAAATCCGCTATTAGCGGCTGCGGAACAGACCGCGGTCGACCTGGCGCTGGCGAAACTCGAGATCGATACGATCGAACGAGCCGTTCAGATAGGCCATTTCACGTTCCTGCGTGGTCGGAGCGCGAAGAGCGCGAGCGATTTTCCTGATAGGATCAAACATTTCCTTGTCTCATCTTCTGTTTACGTTTTCGACGATCAGAAGATAGTCCCGGCAAAGGTTAATTACCACCGCCCGCAACATGGGGACAGCCATGCAGTGAACGCATACATTGCCTCTAAAACGGTCACAAAATGTCGCCCTAAGACAGCAAAGAGCGATGGGAGGCCGGCCTCTCTGGTGATAGCCATTGAATTCGGCAGCGCCGACTGTGGGAAATTGAAGCAGGCGAGTACTTGACCCAAATGGGTCTGTTGCTAGTTCGCTCATGCAATCCGCCGACTCTCTCCGAGCTCCAATCCGTTCTCAAGAGCGCATCAAACCACCACGGGCCCGGCCTTCGGTTTCAATCTGGAACGGTACGCATGACCAGACGGGCCGAGCACGGAATGCCGAGCAGATCGCCAAAAATGGTCTGTGGTGCACGCCCTTGCTACCGAGCCAACTCGGAGCGAGTTTGATACACGGCCATACCCGCAGAGTTTGGATGGACGCGAAGGGCAGGCAGGTCGTCGAGAGCAACATCGTCAAAGGCATGGGCCGTGGCGTGCCTTTGGCGTCGGTTAAACTCTCATTGAAATTCGATCAGTCGGAGTCGGAAGGCGGGGTGGGGTTACCGCGTTCCTCGACTTCGGCCATGGTCCACTCACGGAAGAGGCTGTAGGCGACCGCCAGCAGCGTTGGCCCAAGGAAGATCCCGATAAATCCAAAGGCGATGACGCCACCAAGGAGTCCGAAGAGGCCGAGCAACACCGGCAGGTTGTTGGCCTTGCCCAGGATGTAGGGTCTGATGACGTTGTCGATGCTGCTGACAAGGAGCAAGCCCCACGCTGCGACGAAGATGCTCCTCCAAACGGCTCCCTGGGCAAGGAACCATAGCACCACGGAGCCCCATACAATAGGGGGGCCTGCCGGCAGAAACGACAGGATGAAGGTAAGGAAACCAAGCAGCAGCGCCTGAGGTACTCCGGCGATCCAAAAACCAATGCCGGCTAGGAGGGCTTGGGCGAGTGCCGTGCCTATCAAGCCATAAATGACGCCCTTGACAGTTGCGCCCACGACCATAAGCAGTTCTCGAGCGCGGAGCCCCGCAAATCTTTCGCCGACTGCGCGCACGTGGGCTGCCATCCGCCGGCCGTGAAGGAAGAAGAAAAAGGCGATGAATACGCTCAGCCCGAGTTCGAGGAGCCCGGCGCCGAGCACCGCCCCGCTGGCTACTGCAAAGTCTGTGGCCGGGCCGATCAGCTTCTTGAGTTCAACGGTGAACGCAGGCGCATTGTGGGCCAAGCGCTCCCAGTAGGCAGCCAGGTTCTCGCCGATTACCGGCAGTCCTGCGACCCAGCGCGGCGGCGTCGGGGGGCCTTGCTCGAGAACCTGGTTCACAGCCGCGAGCAGGTTGCTCACGCTGTCCGTCAACGTCGGCACCACCACGGCGAACGGTGCGACCAAAACAAGGGCGACCAGCAACGTCATCATGGCGGCGGCCACGCTTTTGTTGCCACCGACTGCCCGTTCGCACCTCCTGTAAACCGGCCACGTCGAGAAACAGATCACCGCGGCCCACAGGATAGCTGAGAGGAAGGGCAGAAGGACGAGAGCGCAGCCGACCGCAAGGAGAAGTAGGGCGCCGACCCCTAGAATTTGTTCGATTGGCTTGCCGAGAGGTATCATGTCCAATCTTCCTGTTGCTTCCGGCTAGATTATCAGCGAATGACGCGATGTGCAGCCAGTGGCTCGAGCGTCGCAGCGAACGATCCCGTCCACCTAAAACTGGGCGAAGCCGTCGACTCGGAAAGACGGTATAGTGCGGCCGATTGCCCGCGGCGTCATCTCCACCAGAAGAGCTGGAGCCGAGATCATTCGTCCAGTTGATCTCAGCGGATAGGATGTCATTTCGTAGCAACAAGGCGCCCGGATTCGTGAACAGACCCTTTCCCGCCCTACCCTCCTTGGATCAGATCCAAGTTAGCGGAAGTACAAGCTTTGATGGGCGACGAGGGGTTGCCATCTGCCAAGGGTATTCGACCAGTCTGTTCGGTATGACGGATCGCGACGGATCAGGACCGGGACGAGTTGGCTAAGCGCATAATCCAGTCGTTCCAGCACGTGGTAAAAAGACGAGGATGCTCTGACGCGGCTGCTGATTTGACGAGCCGTTCTGTGGACCTTCTGAGCGACATCAGGAAGTTTTCGGACAGCCGCACCAGATCTTCTCCGTTGGGAGCGCTCCAGCAGGCGAGACGCATCACGACTGACTGGCCGACTGACATGGTCGGCAACTTCGAAGTGAAGCTAATAGGGGTGTGAACCACATTAAAGGACAGGTCTTGGTGTGCCATCGCGGATGAGCGCTTTTTCCGTCCCTGTGCCGCCGCCGAAAGCGACGTTACGCTGCTTGGCGACGAAGGTGGCGGTGGCAAGGTCCCGAACTAGAGGCTCGTTGACGGGCGTGTTGGCGAACTCGAAGTCGCCGACGCGGAAAGGCGGAGCGTGGCATCAATCCCTCGCACGTGTCGCGATGGCCACGGCTGCGCCTCCCATGCAGAGAGCAGCACTACGGTTCATCAGTAACATCGCCCTCGGCGATGTAAGCGCCATTCGCGCCCGAGCGCCCGCGAGAGCGAAGGGATACTGGGCGACCGTGAGGATCAGGGCCGTCGTGACAAGCAGCAGGACGATATCCGTGCCCGATAGTGCATTCACATCCACGACTGTCGGCAGAATAGAAACGTAGAACAACACAGATTTCGGATTGCCAAGCGTCACCAGAACGCCGGAGCCGAACACGCCGCCTGCGGTGGAGGATTCTTGCTGCGGCTGCAGCGAGTTGGGGGCGCTCCAGAATTGATAGGCGAGCCAGCAGAGATAGGCGACGCCAGCCCATTTGATGACGATCAGCAAAGTGGTGAAGGTTGCTGCGATATAGGCGAGCCCTGCCAATGCCGACGAGAGATAGAGCACGTCGCCGACCACCATGCCGGCAGTCATCCATGCGGCCTTGCGATAGCCGGCGTGAAGCGCCTGCGCAACGATGGCAACGATCTGCGGTCCCGGTATGATTGCGGCGAGAGTCAACGCGCCGGAATAGGCCAGAAAGCCGGAAAGTGTCATCAAAAGCTCCAAGAAATCGATCTTGCTAGTATTCACATTGCTAAGCGAAAGCCAACACCTTCGCGGATACGCCCTGCCTAAAATCCTCGACACTGCCATCCAAACCCGAAACGGCTG
Organism: Rhizobium croatiense; assembly: GCF_019793465.1. Lineage (GTDB taxonomy): Bacteria > Pseudomonadota > Alphaproteobacteria > Rhizobiales > Rhizobiaceae > Rhizobium > Rhizobium croatiense. Next base: position 341,570 of record NZ_JAILYJ010000002.1, read on the forward strand.
CCACGCGAAATAGAACTGCGTGACCATCGCTATTACGCTAAGAAGGTCGACTGCGCGTAGCGAGCCCGGAGTCGGCTCGTTGGTACAGTTCAAGTCATAGGTTATAGATGAAGCTCGATTGCGCCGAGAACGGATGTCCCAGCGCACCTCGAAAGCGATCACTTGATTGCAGACACTCGATGCTGGCCCACAGAGCGTGTGCGTGGCGAAGCCAGATCGACGGATCAAGGTGCCCGACGTCTCGACTTGGTTCAGGGACGCAGCGCCAACCTGCCGACGCTGGAGCGGTCCTGCAAAGCCGCGAGTGCCTTTGGCGCGTCAGCAAGTTCATAGGCGGTTGGCTGGGCCGGAGCCAATACGAGAACGGGCGCACCATTCAGCGCCAACGCATTCTATAACATTGACTGTGTCCAAATATCCGGAAGGTCGACGGAATTCGTTCGCACCGCCGACAGCGGTCGCAAGGTTCACATGCATTTTTGCCCTACCTGCGGTTCGACAGTCTATTGGAGGGCCGACGTCGCGCCGTCCTGGATCGGTGTAGGTGTCGGTTCCTTTGCCGATCCGGCCTATTCGCCGCCTGCAATATCAGTCTTCGAACAATCGAGACATCCGTGGGTGGAGCTTGGCGACGTGGTAGAGCATTTCGATGGACCTTCAGGCCGTCGGGCTTAGGGTGTCGCGACACCTTCTTCGTCCTTACTTTCCCAGCGCTGGCCCGACCCTCGGTGGGTTTTTCGCGCAGTGCTGTCCTCAGGTGTTGGCGGCGAAAGGCCCTAAGCGGACATTATTCGCTTCAATTGTCGAAGTCTTGAGCTGACGATCTTCCCGATCGCTAAGAATTCAGAGCCAACTGCGCATTTCTTACCGATCGGGAAGATCAAACGCGGCATCAGGCGGCTTGATTCAGAATTCGGGCAGCCAAAGCAGCCTTGTCCTGTGGTTGACCCGGGATTTCCAAGTGGCTCTCACTCAAATCTGCTGCTGTTGGGGACGAGACTTCTGCTGACAGACAAAAGCCTATTCGTAGAGCCGCCGGACCGTGGCGATGCAGTCGAGTTCCTTCATCTGGGCGAGCAGCTGATTGAGCTGACGCAGATCCCAGACCTCGACCTCGAGCATCATTTCGGTGAAATCGGCTGCCACCCGGACGGTGTTCAGCAGGCGGATATTGACGTCAAGGCTTGCAACCGTCTGGGCGACCTTGGCGAGCGTGCCGGGCTCGTTCAATCCATTCACCATGATGCGCGCCATGAAGCGCGACTTGTTGGCTTCGTCGAGGTCCCAGCGGACGTCGATCCAACGGTCGGGCTGATCATCGAAGCGCTGCAGGCTCGGCGACTGGATCGGATAGATGGTGATCCCCTTGCTCTGATCCATGATGCCGACGATGCGGTCGCCGGGCACGGCGCCTGTCGAGGCGAACTTGACGTCGACATTGCCGGACAGGCCGCGGATCGGGCCGATATCGACATCGGCGTCGAGTTCGGAATGGCCGCCCTCGGCCCCGGCCTTGGTCTTGCCGGGGATCTTGAAGATCATGCCGGCCGCGCTGCGGACGTTGAACCAGCCGTCGTCGCCGGAAGGTTTGACGGTGACGCGTTCGTCCTGGTGGTCGGGATAGACGGCGCGCAGCACGTCGAGCGAGGACATCTCGCCGCGACCGACGGCGGCGATCGCATCCTCAACATCCTTCTGGCCGAGACGGTGCAACGCGGGCTTCATCGCCTCGCGCGAGAAGATCTTGCCGGCCCTGTTGAAGGTGCGCTCGAGGATGCGGTGGCCGAGGCCGGCATATTGCTTGCGGATCGCCATGCGGGTGGCGCGGCGAATGGCGGCGCGCGCCTTGCCGGTGACGACGATCTCCTCCCAGGCGGCCGGCGGAACCTGCACGCCGGAACGGATGATCTCGACTTCGTCGCCATTGGCCAGCCGCGTCACCAGCGGCATGATGCGGCCGTTGATCTTGGCGCCGACCGTGGTGTCGCCGATATTGGTGTGAACGGCGTAGGCGAAGTCGATCGGCGTGGCGCCGCGCGGCAGGGCAATCAGCTTGCCCTTCGGGGTGAAGCAGAAGACCTGGTCCTGGAAAAGTTCGAGCTTGGTGTGCTCGAGGAATTCTTCCGGACTGTCGCCCTCGGCGAGCGCCTCGATCGTGTGGCGCAGCCAGGAATAGGCATTGGATTCGCGCGAAAGGATGTCGCCGTCGGCATTGGTGGCGCCGTCCTTATAGAGCGTATGGGCGGCAATGCCGAATTCGGCGATCTCGTGCATGCGCCTGGTGCGGATCTGCAGTTCGATGCGCTGGCTGGAGGGACCGACGATGGTGGTATGCAGCGAACGGTAATCGTTCTGCTTCGGCGTCGAGATATAGTCCTTGAAGCGGCCAGGCACGACGCGCCAGCGCGTATGCACGATGCCGAGCGCCCGATAGCAGGACGGGATGTCCTCGACGATCAGGCGGAAGCCGTAGACATCCGAAAGCTGTTCGAAGGACAGCGACTTCGACTGCATCTTGCGGAAGACCGAATAGGGCTTCTTCTGCCGGCCCTTGACATAGGCGCTGGTCAGGCCGCTGGCGACCAGCAGGTCGCGCAACTCGGCCTCGATCTTTTTGACGATGCCCTCGTTGCGCTTGGAGAGCTCTTCCAGCCTTTTCGTGACGGTTTCGTAGGCTTCCGGGTTCATGTGCCGGAAGGAGAGCTCCTCCAGTTCCTCGCGCATGTCCTGCATGCCCATGCGGCCGGCGAGCGGCGCATAGATTTCCATCGTCTCCTCGGAGATGCGGGCGCGCTTGTCGGCCGACATGTGATCGAGGGTGCGCATATTGTGCAGGCGATCGGCGAGCTTGACGAGCAGCACGCGCACATCGTCTGATATGGCGAGCAGCAGCTTGCGCAGGTTTTCGGCCTGCTTGGCCTTCTTGGTGACGAGATCGAGTTTCTTTATCTTCGTCAAGCCCTCGACCAGCCGGCCGATATCCTCGCCGAAGAGTTCGTCGATCTCGGCGCGCGTCGCCGTCGTATCCTCGATCGTGTCGTGCAGAAGGGCAACCGCGATCGTCGATTCGTCGAGATGCATGTCGGTGAGGATGGCGGCGACCTCGAGCGGATGGGAAATATAGGGATCGCCGCTCGCGCGCTTTTGCTGGCCATGTTTCTGCATGGCGTAGACATAGGCTTTGTTCAGCAGTGATTCATTGGCATCGGGCTTGTATTGCTGAACCCGCTCCACGAGCTCGTACTGCCGCATCATTCCAAAGCCACTCCGGTAAAAATAAAAGCGCGCCAATCAACGATTGGCGCACACATGGGCAATAATATGCCTAAGCAATAAAGGCGCAAGATTGACGATTGGTAATCGTCGCTCTTTTCCGGATCAGAACCGGACGGCGCGCTTAATAATCGTCGCTCTTTTCCGGCGGCACCAAGCCCTCGATGCCGGCAAGCAGCTCTTCTTCCGACATCTGGTCGAAGGTGATCGTCTCCGGCAGGTCGTCCTGCTCCTCGCTGTCGGCTGCGGCAACACCGCCGGCGGCGATCATGCTGGCCGGATCGGGCTCGGGCTCGTCGACTTCGACATGCTTCTGCAGCGAATGGATCAGATCTTCCTTGAGGTCATCGGGCGACAGCGTCTCGTCGGCGATTTCGCGCAGAGCGACGACAGGATTCTTGTCATTGTCGCGGTCGATGGTGATCGAGGCACCCTGGGAAATCAGCCGGGCGCGGTGGCTGGCGAGCAGAACCAGCTCGAACCGGTTCTCTACCTTGTCAATGCAATCTTCAACTGTGACACGGGCCATTGCCTGTCCTTTACGGTCGTCATTTCGGGATTAACACGCCCGATACAATTAAAACCGGGCAAATACAAGTTTTTCGTTCCGGCTCCCCTCGTCTTTATCCGTGGCTGAGCTAAATTTCCATGGGGAATGTCACAATTCCACCGAAGGTTGCTTGGAATATGACGAATCGTGCCCTAAATCTCTCTTATATGAACACTTAGTAAAGTAAGGATCAAATCAAAAATCACAATAAGCCATTGTATTTATTGAAATTTGATGCCCTGCGAATTTCCATTTCTCTCATTAGGAATTGGTAAGCGATGTTTGACCCACGCGAAAAAATTGCACTCTTTATTGACGGCGCCAACCTCTACGCTGCATCCAAGAGCCTCGGTTTCGACATAGATTACCGCAAGCTGTTGAAAGCGTTCCAGAAACGCGGCTACCTCCTACGCGCCTACTACTATACCGCCTTGATCGAGGATCAGGAATATTCATCGATCCGTCCTTTGATCGACTGGCTCGATTACAACGGCTACAAGGTCGTCACCAAACCCGCCAAGGAGTTTACCGACTCCATGGGCCGGCGGAAGATCAAGGGCAACATGGACATCGAGCTTGCGATCGACGCCATGGAGCAATCCGAAACCGTCGACCATCTCGTCATCTTCTCCGGCGACGGCGACTTCACCAACCTGGTCGAGGCGCTGCAGCGCAGAGGCCGCAAGGTCTCGGTGATCTCGACGATGGCGACCCAGCCGCCGATGATCGCCGACGACCTGCGCCGCCAAGCCGATCATTTCATCGACCTCTTGTCTCTGAAGGCTGAGATCGGTCGCGATCCGTCGGAGCGGGCGCCGCGTCCGGCCGAGGTCGCCCCGGCCAGCGATTTCGAGGACTGATCGAAAGCGCGGCGAGCCGATCAGCTGCGGCATGATGGCTCAGCCATTATCCTTCAACAAACGGCTCTTCTGCCGGTTCCAATCGCGCTCCTTCTCGGATTCGCGCTTGTCGTGAAGTTTCTTGCCCTTGGCGAGCGCCAGTTCCATCTTCGCCCGTCCCCGATCGTTGAAATAGATCTTCAGCGGGATCAGCGTCATGCCTTCGCGGTTGACCGCTGAGCGCAGGCGATGGATTTCGCGGCCCGACAGCAGCAGCTTGCGGCGCCGGCGCGGCTCGTGGTTGAAGCGGTTCGCCTGCAGATATTCCGGCAGGTAGGAATTGATCAGCCAGATCTCGCCGCCCTCATCCGAGGCATAGGATTCGGCGATATTGGCCTTGCCTTCGCGCAGCGACTTGACCTCCGTGCCCATCAGCACGAGGCCGGCCTCGTAAGTATCGATGATCTCGTAGTTGAAACGGGCCTTGCGGTTTTCGGCCACGACCTTGTTCACCACGCGCTGGCTGCCTTTGGGGGCCATGACGATATTTCCTTCGAGGCGCGCGAAAAGCCGCGCCCTCATTGCTGCCCTTTATGTAAGGGAACGACCCGGCCTTGTGAAGACGGGCGGTCTCTTCAGTTCAGCAGCCCGGCATGGCGCAGAGCTGCGTCGATCGCCGATTCGGTTGCCGGCTCCAGCGTCGACAGCAGCGGCGAGCGGACGTTGCGGCTCATGCGGCCGAGCTTGGAGAGGCCGTATTTGGCGCCGCAGAGACCGGGTTCAAGAAAGATCGCCTTGTGCAGCGGCATCAACCGGTCCTGATATTCCAGCGCGCGGGTGTATTCGCCGGCCAGCGTTGCCGCCTGAAAATCGGCACAGAGGCGCGGGGCGACATTGGCCGTTACCGAGATGCAGCCGACGCCGCCATGAGCGTTGAAGCCGAGCGCCGTGGCATCCTCGCCGGACAATTGCCTGAAGTCTTTGCCGCAGGTGATGCGCTGCTCGGAGACACGCTCGATCTTGCCCGTCGCATCCTTGACGCCGACGATATTCCTGTGCGCCTTGGCGAGCGCACCCATCGTTTCCGGCGTCATGTCGACCACCGAACGGCCGGGTATATTGTAGATATAGATCGGCAGAGCGACGGCCTCGGCGATCGCGGAAAAATGCGCGATCAGCCCCTTCTGCGTCGGCTTGTTGTAATAGGGCGTGACGACAAGCACAGCGTCGGCGCCGACCTTTTCGGCATGCTGGGCAAGCTCGATCGCCTCACGCGTGTTGTTCGAACCGGCGCCGGCCATGACGGGAACGCGTTTTGCGGCCACCTCGATGCAGAGTTCCACGACCCGCTTGTGTTCGGCATGCGACAACGTCGGCGATTCGCCTGTCGTGCCGACCGGAACGAGACCGCCGCTGCCTTCCTTGATCTGCCAGTCGACATGGGCGGCGAAGCTGTCTTCGTCGATCGATCCGGTATCGGTGAAGGGGGTAACGAGGGCGGGAATGGACCCATTGAACATGCAAAGCTCCTCACGACCAAATCCTTGCTTCGGCCGCATTCCATGACTAAGAGTTGCGCACCATAGAGCGCCGAAATCATCGCGACAAGCGCGGAGAGTTCGGTTTAGGGCAAAATCCGATAGCAGATGTGAATGAATTTTACCTGGTACGGTAAGGTTTCGTTAAGATGCCTCCAGCCAAATGGGTAGGGCGTGTTTTCGTTGCGAGATCCCGGATGAAGAAAGCTGTCCTGATTCTGACCGCCTTCGGCTTCGTTGCCGCCGCGTGGGGCAGCATTGCGTCGCCGCTTGCCGGCGAAAACCTTCCTGCGGCTGACGTCAAGCCGATCGGCTTCGTTCCCGAGACATCGATACCGGAGGCGTTGACCACCGGCGCCATCCCGCGCAATCCGGCCATCGCGCCGGTCGCCAGTGATCTGAAAACCGGTCTCGACGCGCTTGGCGCCAAGAATCCGCAACTGGCTCTGTCGATCCGCGACAGCATGCGGCAGGGGATGCTCGACCGCCATATCCTCACCTGGGCGATCGCCGTATCCGGATTGAAGGGCGTTCCCTCCTATGAGATCGCCAGCGCAGTGCAGGAGCTCAAGGGATGGCCCGGCCTTTCGCGGCTGCGCGCCTATTCCGAACGGGCACTCTTCGATGAAAACCCCGCCCCATCAGCCGTGCTCGCCGCCTTCGGCGACACCGCGCCCGAGACGATGCAGGGCGCCGTCATTCTCGGGCGGGCGCTGGTTGCCTCAGGCAAGCAGGCGCAGGCGGCAAAATATATCCGCAAGCTCTGGCGCACGGAGGCGCTCGACAAGGCGGCTGAAGACAAGATCCTCGTTGAATTTTCCGCCCTGCTGACACCGGCCGACCACAAGGCGCGGATGGACTATCTGATGTATCGCGGCCGGGTGGCCCAGGCCAAGCGGTTCGGCGACATGGGTGAGGCGCAATCGCTCTACAAGGCCTGGGCCGCCGTCGACGCCAAAGCCGCCAACGCCGGCGCGCTGCTTAATGCCGTCGACGCGAGATGGCGAGGCGATGCCGGCCTGCTGTTTGCGAAGATCGAATATCTGCGCAAGCAGGACAAATATGCCGAGGCGGCAGCCCTGCTGGAGAAGATGCCGCGCGAGGCCGGCGAACTCGTCAATTCCGGCGAATGGTGGAACGAGCAGCGGATCGTCAGCCGCGGCCTCGTCGACCAGGGACAATTCAAACCGGCCTACCGCATCGTCGCAAACTACGCGGCAACCAGCCCGACCGACATCGTCGAGGCCGAGTTCCACGCCGGATGGTATGCGCTTCGCGGCCTGCGGGACCCGACAACGGCGGAAAGACATTTCCGCAAAATTCTGGCGACGTCGAACGGACCGATCTCGGTGTCGCGCGCCTGGTATTGGCTCGGGCGGGCAGCCGAGGCCGGTGGCCCCGGCAATTCAGGCGAATTCTACGGCAAGGCCGCAAATTTTCCCGGCACCTTCTACGGCCAGCTCGCAGCCGAAAGGCTGGGACGGAAAACGCTCAATGTCACCTATCCCGCGCCGAGCACGGCCGACCGCCAGCACCTTCAGGCGCGCGAAGCCGTGCAGGCGATCACCCGGCTCGAGGCTGCAGGTCACGGCTGGCGCGCCGACATTCTCTATCTCGCGCTTGCCGACCAGTTGCAGAGCCCGGGGGAACTGGCTATCCTCGCAGCACAGGCCGAGCAATCGGGCAATCACCATCTGTCGCTGCAGATCGGCAAGATCGCCTATGGCCGCGGCATCGACGTCGCAGCGCTTGCCTTTCCCGTCGGAGTGATCCCGGCGAATGCCAATATATCCGGCTCCGGCAAGGCGCTCGCCTATGCCATCGCCCGGCAGGAAAGCGCCTTCAATCCGGCCGCCGTTTCGGCAGCAAATGCGCGCGGTCTGCTGCAGCTTCTGCCCGGCACGGCCCAGGCGGTGGCCAAGCGCCACAACATCACGTTTTCGAAGGACAAGCTGACGGCCGATGCCGGATATAATGCGACGCTCGGCGCGCATTATCTCGGCGAGCAAATCGAGGCCTTCGGCGGCTCCTATATTCTCACTTTCGTCGCCTATAATGCCGGGCCGAAGCGGGTGCCGGAATGGATCGGCCGCTACGGCGACCCGCGCGGCAGGCCGATCGACGAGATCGTCGACTGGATCGAGCGCATCCCCTTCCCCGAGACGCGAAACTACGTGCAGCGCGTGATGGAGAATTACGAAGTCTACAAAGCTCGCCTCGGCCAGTCGACGGATATCGAGCGCGACCTGATCGGCGGACGCAGCGCCTCCTGAAGCCGTTTGGCGCGGCTTGAAAAGCAGGCTACATCTTCGGGTTCAGATAGGCCTTGAGGATGCGATGGCGGACATGGATGCAGGCGGTTTCCAGGAACGATATTATTCTTCTGCCGATGGGCTGACGCTTTATGCCCGCGACTACAGGCCGGACGGGGCGGCAGCCGCCGGACGGCTGCCGGTGATCTGCCTGCCCGGTCTGACCCGCAATAGCCGGGATTTTCACCCGCTTGCGCTGCGTCTCTGCCGCGACGAGACAGGCCCACGCCGGGTCATCGCGCTCGATTCGCGCGGACGCGGAAATTCCGCATGGGATGAGAACAAGGCCAATTACACTCTCGCCGTCGAGGCCGGCGACGTTATTGCCGCCTGCGCTGCATTCGGCATCGAGCGGGCGGTTTTCATCGGCACATCGCGCGGCGGACTGATCCTGCATCTGATCGCGGCGACACGGCCGGATCTTCTCGAAGCCGTCATCCTGAACGACATCGGCCCTGCGATCGAGGCCGGGGGGCTGGCACTCATTCGCGACTACTTGAACAGCGGCAGGAAGCCGGCCGATTGGAAAGAGGCGGCCGATATACTGCAGCAGAATCACGGTGCCTCGTTTACCGCGCTTGCAGGGGAAGACTGGCGCGAGATCGCGCTTGCGCTTTACCGCGACGCCGACGGAAGACCGGTCGCCGACTTCGATCCGGCGATCGCCGAGGCGCTGCGATCGGTCGATTTCAGCCAGCCGCTGCCCGAGCTCTGGGAGCAATTCGAAAGCCTGTGCCGGTTGCCGCTGATGCTGATCCGCGGCGAAAATACCGCTCTGCTCTCAAAGGAGACGGCTACGGAAATGGCCCGCCGGCATCCGAGCCTGATCCTGCACGCAGCTCAGGGACAAGGGCATGCGCCCCTCCTCCATCTTGGCGACATCCCTGCAGCCATTGGAGCTTTCCTCGCCAGCTGCCGATAGCTGACGGAGACCGTTCAGCTGCAGCCGCGCGTCTTTTGAGACAGGCAAAGGCGCCATAGCCTTGCAAGCCGGCGGGTTTCCGTAACCGGCTCCAATTTCCAGGCCGATGCGCAACCGCCTCTTTGCCGTTCGTGCAGATACAAAAAAAGCCCGGCTCGAGAGCCGGGCTTTCCTGATTGACCGAAGTCAGATCAGATTAGAACGAGCGCTGCAGGCGGAAGTAGCCAGCCGTCGAGTCGTCGTCGTTTTCCGGATCGAGGTACTGAACCGAAGCCTTGGCGTAGAAGTTGTCGACGATCTGGTAATCGACCGTCAGACCAACCTTCCAAGCGTCGTCATCGCTGAAGTCGTCGCCGGCAACGTAGTAGTTGCTGTAGTACTGGACGCCAGGAGTGATCTTGAGCTTGTCGGTGGCCTTGATTGCGTATTCGGCAGCGATAGCCCATTCAGCCTTGGTGTAGTAGGAGCTCGGGCCGGTAGCGTATACGGCAGCGAGGCCGAGCGTGCCCGGACCGATGTCAACCGTACCCATTGCACGGACAGCGCCTTCTTCGTTGTCGACGTCATAGCCGGCAGTGATCTGGTAGCTGAACGCACCAGCCTTGCCGCCGAGACCGACGGCAACGCCGACGTTGTTCGGATCTTCGTCAGACTTGTAGAAGCCGTCTTCGAGTTCGTCGACGCTGATGCCAGCGTAGAAGGCGTCGGTTTCGTACTGATAACGGAGCGAGTTATGCAGCGTGACCGGCGAGCCGATATCGTCGGTTTCGCCCGAGAGGCCGTCGTCCCACCAGCTGTAGAACAGACCAGCGCGGAAGCCAGCGATGTCGAGGTAAGCGGAGTCGAGCTTGGCGCTCTGATCCGACGCGTTGTCAGCATTGAACTGCATGACGATGACGCCGGTCAGCGGACCATACTCGGTGTCGCTCTTGGCCGTGAACTGAACCTGGCCGCGCGTACGGGCATCCCAATCGGAGTCGTTGCTGAGCGAACCGTTGAGCGGCTGATCACCAACGTCAACCTGGAAACGGATGTAGCCGTTGATCTTGAGGCAGGTTTCAGTGCCCGGGATGTAGAAATAGCCGGTGCCGTAAGCGTCGCAGACGCGAACATATTCAACCGGTTCCGGCTCGGCAGCAACGATAGCGTCAGCAGCCTGAGCACCGGAAACTACTGCCAGAGCAGCAGCGGAGCCGAGAAGAAGGCTCTTGATGTTCATAAATGACCTCCAATTCAAAGTTTCGATCGGGTTTGGGATCTTTCGCTGAGCAGCGTTCCCTGCCCCATCCCCGTGTTTCAAGAAGTGGACGATCCGTCGCCCTTGCTTCCGAGGGTGAAAATACAAGACGGCGGCCGTCACGCAATCACCAACTTGCTCCAACAAGGGGTTTGAAGGAGCCTTCCCCGCATTCTGTTGCTGAAAGGACACAAGTCGGGCAGCCGGCCCCGATTTCTTTTATAGTTTGTTAAGAAAAGCTTGGTTTTGCGGCAACTTAGGCGAGATCGACAACGTGCTGGACATGCGTCTTTCGACACATTCATGACGCTTTTCTGACAAAATCCGATTGTTGTCGGAGACTTCCGGATCCTCGGAAGCGTAACCGGCCGTTCACCGATCCACTTCCGCCGGTCGCCGAGGACAGGAACGCGGGAAGTGATTCCCGTCGGCGATTCTCTCTCTATCGAAGGGAGGAGATTTCTCCACCGCGCGACTGCGAGGCATAGCCGACTAAGCGACCATGATTCCCCGCCGGAGGGTAAGACACGACATGCGCTGCGGAAATCGAAATGGCGGAGAAGATGGGATTCGAACCCACGATACGCTTTTGACGTATACTCCCTTAGCAGGGGAGCGCCTTCGACCACTCGGCCACCTCTCCGGTGCGGCCTAACTATGGTGACCGGTCTGTGAATGCAAGGGTTTTTTGAGTTTTCATTAGAAGAAATGCAGCGGCCGGCATTTCGACCGGGTTGGGCAACGGGGGCATTGCTGCCTGCCCGTGATCTGCATAATTCGATCGCGCGTCTCTTCAATAGGAGACCGCGCTCTACCACCAGCCGCTCGGGGAGAGCGAGCGCGAAACGGTTTCGATTCGCAGACCCTCGGATCGCAAAATGACACGCGACCAAAGGTTAACCAACCATTGCAATCACGGCCTTTCAGCAGAGGGCCGCGCCCTCTGTGTCAGGCAAAGGGCTCTTTCCTTGCGGTATCGCCTCCTGGCTCAGCGGAGCAGGCTCTTAAGATCGGCGGCGGGGTCGGCGAGACTCAATCGGTCGGGGTTAATTCTGGATTCCAGCAGTTTCTTGCCGGTCACATAGGCTTTGGCGTCGTTGATCGCGTCGACGGCGATCAACCGGCCTTCCCTGAAGTACCAGACCGAATGGGCGCCTTCGCGGGCGCCGGGGCGCAGCAACGTATCGTCATAACCGAGATTGAAGCCGGCAATCTGCAGCTTGATGTCGTACTGGTCGGACCAGAACCAGGGCTTGGGATCATAAGGATCATTGCCGCCGGCGATGACGGCGGCGGCCGCTTCAGCCTGATCGACGGCATTCTGCACCGATTCGAGCCGGATGCGTCCGCCCTGCCAGGGAAGGGCGGCGCAATCGCCGGCCGCGAAAATCGCCGAATCGGAAGTGCGGGCGAATTCGTCGACGACGATGCCATTGGCAACTTCGAGGCCGGCCTCCTTGGCAAGCTGATCGTTCGGCACGACGCCGATGCCGACGACGACAAAATCGACGTCGATAGTCGATCCGTCGGAAAGCGCCGCACCAGCGACACGGCCGTCCTTGCCGATCAAGTGCTTGAGTCCGGTTTTCTCGCGAATCACCACGTCGTGGCCCTCATGGATCGCGCGCATGATGTCAGCCGTCTCCTTCGCCGCAACGCGCTGCAGGATGCGGTCGGCCATCTCGATGACGGTGACCTCAAGGCCGAGATGGCGGGCAACGGCCGCCGCCTCCAGGCCGATATAACCGCCGCCGATGATCAGGACGCGACGGCCGGGACGCATCTCGTCGGCGAGCAGATCGGCGTCGCGCTTGTCGCGGGCGACATAGACGCCTTCGAGATCGCCGCCGATTGCGGCCGGCAGCCGGCGCGGCGTCGAGCCGGTGGCCAGCGCGAGCGTGCCGTAGTCGAGAACGGAGCCGTCCTGCAGCAGAACCTGCTTGCTGTCCGGCTTGATCTCCTCGGCCCAAGTGGAAAGGCGAAGGTCGACGTCATTGTCGCCATACCAGTGCTGGTCGCGAAACAGCAGGCGGTCGAAGCTCATTTCGCCGAGCAAATATTTCTTCGAAAGCGGCGGGCGCTGATAGGGCGCCACATCCTCGGCGCCGATAAGGGTGATCGGGCGCGTATCCTTCAATGCTCGCAGCTTGGCCGCCAATGCGAAACCGGCCTGCCCCGCGCCGATGATCACCAATCTATCCGTCACGATTTCACTCCCGAAACTGCGCCCGACAACCACGTCAAGGCCTATCCCCTGCCCGGAGCGCCGTCAACGGAAAGCGGCTTCTTACCTTCAGCCGATTTCGATCCAGCGACGCTCGTGGAATGACTGTGCCATGGCATGCACCGACTTCTCTATCCTGAGACCGTCTTTAAATGTCACGATCGACGACGGTTCCCCCGATATTGCCCGGATCAACTCGCGGCATTCGATGATCTTGAGATCATTGAAGCCGAGGCCGTGGCCGGGCGCCGGAATGAACCGATCATAGGGCCGATGGGCAGGTGCCGCCAGTATCTTGCGAAAACCCTGTTCGGAGCCTCGACCCTCGGCCTGATAGAGTTCGAATTCGTTCATCCGCTCCTGATCGTAGACGATCGAGCCTTTCGAGCCGTAAATCTGCAGGGCGATGCGGCCCTTGCGGCCCCAGGCGGCGCGATTCGCCATCAACACGGCGGAGATGCCGCCGCCAAGCCGCATCAGCACGTTGGCGGCGTCGTGATTTTCGACGGCGCGGCGGCCACCCGCGCTGAGCGGACGGTCGGCATAGGGCTTCACCATATCTGTAATGACGGCCTCGACGTGGCCGAATAGATACCAGAGCAATGACAGCGGGTGCACGGCGAAATCGTCAAGCGCGCCGTAGCCGGCGGCAAGCTCGCACTTCCAATAGAAGAAGACGTCAGGATCGGCCATGAAATCCTCGTCCATTTCGACGCGGATATGGTTGACCGTGCCGATGGCGCCCTCACCGACAAGCGTCTTGATATGCCGCATGACGGGATTCTGGATGTAATTATAGCCGAGGGCGGCCACCTTGCCGGATCGTTCCGCCGTTTCCAGCATGCGCTCGGCATCGGCATAGGCCGGCGCCATTGGCTTCTCGCACCAGACATGCTTGCCGGCTTCGAGGGCTGCAATCGCCATCTCGGCGTGGAACTGATTGGGTGTGGTGACGGAAACGACGTCAACCTCCGGGTCGGCGATCAGCGCCCGCCAGTCGGCGGTTGCCTTCTCGAAGCCAAATTCGGAGGCGCGGGCCTTAGCAAGCCCGGCATTGGCTTCAGCCAGATGCACGAGTCGCGGACGCTCGACATCGCCGAACACGGTCTTCACCGCATTCCACGCCAGCGCATGGCACTTGCCCATATAACCCGTGCCGATCAACCCGATGCCAAGTGGCTTCATTTCCGTCTCCTCCAGGACTGTGCGCGGATTTTTTGGAATATTTGGATCATTTTGGCAAGACACCGTTCACCGGCACTTCCGCGTCCTTCCCGACCAAAACCGTTTAAACGCCTTGAATTACAGGCCATTAAAAACAATTAGGCGCGGTGTTTGAAATCGTTTATGCTCGACAATATGGAATATTTGTTTCATCCCGTGAGCCGCAAGCATGGATAATGACCCCCAGAGGCACGCACGTGTGCCGCGCGATTTCGAAAGCCTGCGCAGCACCATCATCGAGCGCAAGGCGAGCATGCCGAAGCGGCTGGCGCAGGTCGCCGCCTTCGCGCTCGGCAACCCCGACGAAATCGCCTTCGGCACGACGGCGAGCATTGCCGCTGCCTCCGACGTCCAGCCCTCAACGCTGGTGCGCCTGGCGCACCATCTGGGCTACGAAGGCTTTTCCGATCTGCAGAGCATCTTCCGCGAAAGGCTGCGCGACCGGACGCTGAGTTATGAAGAACGGCTCGTCACACTGGAGCAGGCGAGCGGCGACGACGAGGACGCCAACCTCCTCTCCGGCTTCATTGCAGCGGCAAGCCAGTCGGTCAACCGGCTGGCGGCGACGGTGCAGAGCGATACGTTCACGAAAGCGGTGGATATCCTGGCCGCCGCCGAAACGATCTATCTGATCGCTAAGCGGCGTTCCTATCCGCTGACGGCGCATATGACCTACGCTTTTTCCAAGCTCAACATCCGCCACCAGATCGTCGCGTCGCCGAACGGCGTCGATCCCGAAATGGTGCAGTTCGCAACGCCGAAGGATGCGGCGATCGCCGCGAGCTTCTCGCCTTATGCGGCCGACAGCCTCAGCCAGAGCCAGGAGCTCGCTGACCGCGGCGTCCCCATCATCGCGATCACCGATTCGGCCTTCTCGCCGCTTGCCGCCTGCGCCACGCATTGGTTCGAGGTGGCGGAGGCCGATTTCGCCGGCTTCCGCTCGCTGTCGGCCTCAATGGCGCTGACCATGGCACTGCCGGTCGCCATCGCCGAGCGGCGGCGCAAGCGACAGCACGCAAAAGCTGGAAAAGCGAAAATGGAATAAACATTCCGAATTGACAAAATATCGGAACCAATGTTTCATTATTGAAATTCGCAGGCACTGGAAGCCGCGCAAAATCTAGCGGGAGGACATCATGGTACAATCGAATCCGGGTTCACAGCCGGAGCCGGCGCTTGATGTAATCACCATCGGCCGTTCCTCGGTCGATCTTTACGGCCAGCAGATCGGTTCGCGGCTGGAGGATATCGCCTCCTTTGCCAAATCGGTCGGCGGCTGCCCGTCCAATATCGCCATCGGCACGGCGCGGCTCGGCCTCAAATCCGGCCTCATCACCCGCGTCGGCGACGAGCAGATGGGACGGTTCATCCGCGAGCAGGCGGCACGCGAAGGTGTAGCAACGGACGGCATCGTCACCGACAAGGAGCGGCTGACGGCGCTCGTGTTGCTTGCGGTCGAGGCCGAGGGCGTATCGCCGATGATCTTCTATCGTTCCGACTGCGCCGACATGGCGCTCGAGGAAGGCGATATCGATGAAAGCTTCATCAGGTCGTCGCGCGCCGTACTCGTTTCCGGCACGCATTTCTCGCGCCCGAATACCGAGGCGGCCCAGCGCAAGGCAATCCGCATCGCCAAGGCGAACGGCCGCAAGGTGATCTTCGACATCGACTACCGGCCGAACCTCTGGGGCCTTGCCGGCCATGCGGAAGGCTTCGAGCGTTACGTGAAATCCGACCGTGTCTCCTCGAAGATGAAAGAGACGCTGCCCGATTGCGATCTCATCGTCGGCACCGAGGAGGAAATCCTCATCGCCTCCGGCGCCGACGACGTGCTTGGCGCGCTGAAGGAAATCCGCCGCCTGACGCCGGCGACGATCGTGCTGAAGCGCGGCGCCATGGGCTGCATCGTCTATGACGGACCGATCGCCGACGACCTCGAAGCCGGCATCGTCGGCCAGGGTTTCCCGATCGAGGTGTTCAACGTGCTCGGCGCCGGTGATGCCTTCATGTCCGGCTTCCTGCGTGGCTTCCTGCGCGACGAGCCGCTTAAGACCTGCGCCACCTGGGCCAATGCCTGCGGGGCTTTCGCCGTCTCCCGGCTGCTCTGCTCGCCGGAATATCCGACCTGGGCGGAGCTCGACTTCTTCCTGAAGACCGGCAGCAAACATCGGGCGCTGCGCAAGGACGAGGCGATCAACCATATACATTGGGCATCGACCCGGCGCGGCGACATCCCGCTGCTGATGGCGCTGGCGATCGATCACCGCTCGCAACTTGTCAGCGTCGCCGATGAAGTCGGCGTCGGTCACGAGAAAATCGTCGCCTTCAAGCGGCTGGCGGTCGAAGCGGCGGCGCGCGTTTCGAACGGCCGTGACGGCTACGGCATGCTGATCGACGAACGCTTCGGCCGCGACGCCTTTTTCGATGCGGCGACGAAGAATTTCTCCTGGATCGGCCGGCCGGTGGAGCTGCCGGGCTCGAAGCCGCTGCGCTTCGAATTCAGCCAGGATATCGGCTCGCAGCTTGTCGAATGGCCGCTCGGCCATTGCATCAAATGCCTGTGCTTCTATCATCCCGACGACCCGGCGGCCCTGAAGAGCGAGCAGCAGGAGAAGTTGCGCACGCTGTTCGAAGCCGCACGCAAGGTCGGCCGCGAGCTGCTGGTCGAGATCATCGCCGGCAAGAACGGACCGCTTACCGACGATACGATCGCGACCGCGCTGGAAGAACTTTATGCGCTCGGCATCAAGCCGGACTGGTGGAAGCTGGAACCGCAGGCTTCCAGCGAAGCCTGGAAGAAGATCGATGCGGTGATTGCCAAAAATGATCCATGGTGCCGCGGTATCGTGCTTCTGGGCCTCGAGGCGCCCGCCGAGGAACTGATCTCCTGCTTCGAGGCGACGCTGGCAGCCCCTTCGGTGAAGGGCTTCGCCGTCGGCCGGACGATCTTTGCCGATGCGGCGCGCGCCTGGCTTTCGGGCGCCATGAACGACGAGGAGGCGATCGCCGACATG
The DNA here is from genome assembly GCF_019793465.1 of Rhizobium croatiense. Taxonomy (GTDB): domain Bacteria; phylum Pseudomonadota; class Alphaproteobacteria; order Rhizobiales; family Rhizobiaceae; genus Rhizobium; species Rhizobium croatiense. Next base: position 358,703 of record NZ_JAILYJ010000002.1, read on the forward strand.
GCCGATCGCTTCCGGCAACTGACAGAGGCGTGGCTGAAGACGCGCGGGCTTCAGTAGCAATAGAATTAAGCTCCTCCCCAACCCCTCCCCACAAGGGCGAGGGACTTAACTTGAGGCACCGCCTCACGCCATCATCGAGCATCCTCCGGATGAAACGTTGCGGCGGGAACGCAAAGAGCCGAACAGGTTAGCCCCTCCCCTTGTGGGAGGGGTTGGGGAGGGAAAAAGATAAAGAGTTAAAACTCCGGGAGACCCCGATGGGCAAGACGATTCGGTTGACGATGGCGCAGGCCGTCGCGCATTTCCTCAAGAAGCAGATGACGGTTGTCGACGGCAAAAAGGTGCCGATATTCGGCGGCGTCTGGGCGATCTTCGGCCATGGCAACGTCGCCGGCATAGGCGAGGCGCTTTATCAGGTGCGCGGGGAATTGACGACCTATCGCGCCCACAACGAACAGGGCATGGCGCATGCCGCGATCGCCTATGCCAAGGCGAATTTCCGCACGCGCTTCATGGCCTGCACGACCTCGATCGGTCCCGGCGCGCTGAACATGGTGACGGCGGCCGGTGTCGCACACGTCAACCGCATTCCCGTTCTTTTCCTGCCGGGCGACGTCTTCGCCAACCGCGCGCCGGATCCGGTGCTGCAGCAGATCGAGGATTTCGGCGACGGCACGGTTTCGGCCAATGACGCCTTCCGCCCGGTTTCGCGCTATTTCGACCGCATCACCCGGCCGGAGCAGATCATTTCGGCGCTGAAGCGCGCCATGCAGGTCCTGACCGATCCCCTGGATTGCGGTCCGGTGACTTTGTCGCTCTGCCAGGATGTTCAGGCCGAAGCCTTCGATTATCCGGAGAGCCTGTTTGAGGAAAAGGTCTGGACGACCCGCCGGCCGCAGCCGGATGCGGATGAGCTCGCCAATGCCATCGCGCTGATCAAAGCCTCGCAGAAGCCGGTGATCGTTGCCGGCGGCGGCGTGCTTTATTCGCAGGCGACGAAGGAGCTGGCGGCCTTCGCCGAGGCCCACGCCATTCCCGTCGTCGTCACCCAGGCCGGCAAGTCGTCAATCGACGAAACCCTGCCGCTAGCGCTCGGCTCGGTCGGCGTCACCGGCACATCGGCAGCGAATGCGATCGCCGAAGAGACGGACCTCGTCATCGCCGTCGGCACGCGCTGCCAGGATTTCACCACCGGCTCCTGGGCGCTGTTCAAGAACGATAGCCTCAAGATGATCGGGCTCAATATCGCCGCCTATGACGCGGTGAAACATGACAGCCATCCTGTCGTTGCCGATGCCCGCGAAGGGCTGAAGGCGCTTTCGGCGGGCCTTTCCGGCTGGAAGGCGCCGGCGGGGCTGGCCGAGAAAGCCGCGGCCGAGAAAAGGGCCTGGTTGGAAGCGGCGGCGAACGCCATGGCGACGACCAATGCCGCCCTGCCCTCCGATGCGCAGGTGATCGGTGCAGTGGTGCGCACGATCGGAGGCGACAACACGACGCTGCTGTGCGCCGCCGGCGGCTTGCCCGGCGAATTGCACAAGCTCTGGCCGGCGACGGCGCCCGGCAGCTATCATATGGAATACGGCTTTTCCTGCATGGGTTACGAAATCGCCGGCGGCCTCGGCGCCAAGATGGCGCGTCCCGAACGCGATGTCGTCGTCATGGTCGGCGACGGCTCCTACATGATGATGAATTCCGAGATCGCAACCTCGGTGATGCTAGGCCTCAAGCTCAACATCGTCGTGCTCGACAATCGCGGCTATGGCTGCATCAACCGGCTGCAGATGGGAACCGGCGGCGCCAACTTCAACAATCTGCTGAAGGACTCCTACCACGAGGTGATGCCTGAGATCGATTTCCGCGCGCATGCCGAAAGCATGGGGGCCATCGCCGTCAAGGTCGGCTCGATCGCGGAGCTGGAGCAGGCGATCGCCAGCTCAAAGAAGAACGACCGAACCTCGGTCTTCGTCATCGACACCGATCCCTTGATCACCACGGAGGCCGGCGGCCACTGGTGGGATGTCGCGGTGCCCGAGGTCAGCCCACGCGAAGAGGTCAACAAAGCGCGCAAGGGTTACATCGAAGCACGCGCCGCCCAGCGCATCGGCTAAATCAGTGCTGTCATTTTTCGGAGGAGCGGAACCGCTCCTCCTGCGTTATATTTAAGGAGAATGTTGATGAAGGCCAAACTCGGCATGTCACCCATCGCCTGGTGGAACGACGACCTTCCCGAACTCAGCGACGATGTGTCCCTGGAGGAATGCCTGCGGCAGTCGCGCAGCGCCGGCTTTACCGGCATGGAGCAAGGGCGCCGTTTCCCCAGCAACCCAGAAGAAATGCTGCCCATCCTGCGCGCCGCCGACGTCACGCTGTGCGGCGGCTGGTTCTCCGGCACGCTGGTCAATGAGGAGCTTGCGGCCAACAAGGACCGCATCGCTCCGATGATCGAACTGTTCAAGGCGGTCAATGCGCCCTGCATCGTCTATGGCGAAGTTGGCCGCTCCATCCAGGGCGACCGCTCCAAGCCGCTCGCGACCAAGCCGCGCCTCGCCGACGACGAGATGAAGGCCTATGCGCGCCGCGTCACCGAGTTCGGCGAATGGTGCGCCGAGCAGGGCATGCCTCTTTCCTACCACCACCACATGGCGGCCGTCGTCGAAACCGAGCCGGAGCTCGATGCCTTCATGCGCAATTCGGGCGCAGGCATTCCGCTGCTGCTCGATGCCGGGCATCTGGCTTTTGCCGGCGGCGACGTGCTGCGCGCCATCGACCATCACCATGCCCGCATCAATCATGTTCACGTCAAGGACATCCGCAAAGCTGTGGTCGATGGTCTCGACCGCAGCCGGCAGTCTTTCCTCGATGCGGTGGCGCTGGGCGCCTTCACCGTGCCGGGCGACGGTTCGCTCGATTTCGGCGCCATCGTCCAGCGGTTCGCCGACCACGGCTATGAGGGCTGGTTCGTCGTCGAGGCCGAACAGGATCCGCGCAAAGCGCCGCCGCAGAAGATGGCCGAGATCGGTCATGCCGAACTGATGCGGGTGATGACGGCCGCGGGTTATACCGTGGAAACGGAAGGTTTTCCCAAGGGATAACGGAAAAGAAGAACCCTCTCCCGCAAGGGGAAGGCTGAATAGCATCGCCGGGGCAAGAAGCCCCCTCATCCGCCCTTCGGGCACCTTCTCCCGCTGGGGAGAAGGGGGAACTGGCCGGCGCGGCACATCCCTTCTCCCCTCGGGGAGAAGGTGGCGGCAGCCGGATGAGGGGGCCGCGCCCGCTAACGTTACGAGGAGAAACACCAATGCCAAACCTCAAGGTGAAACCATCCGGCACGCATGGCCGCGTCACGCATGTCACCCCTGAGAATGCCGGCTGGACCTATGTCGGCTTCGATCTGCATCGCTTGAAGCCGGGCGAAACGGTTTCGGGAGAGACCGGTGATCGGGAAATCTGCCTCGTCTGGGTCACCGGCAAGGGGAAAGCGTCCGCCGGCACCACGGATTTCGGTACCCTCGGCGAGCGGATGAGCCCCTTCGACGGCGCTCCGCATGCGCTCTACATCCCGATGGAATCGACATGGTCGGTGACGGCGGAGACCGATCTCGAGCTCGCCGTCTGCTCGGCGCCCGGCGGCGGCACCTACCAGGCGAAGGAAATCCCGCCCGGCACCCATCCGCAGGTGACGCGCGGCAAGGGCACGAATGTGCGCTACGTCAACAATATCATGCCGGAGGACGACAATTCGGCGCATTCGCTGCTCGTCGTCGAGGTGATCACGCCGGGCGGCCATACTTCCTCCTATCCGCCGCACAAGCACGATCAGGACAACCTGCCGAACGAAAGCTTTCTGGAAGAGACCTATTACCATCGGCTCAATCCGCCGCAAGGTTTCGGTTTCCAGCGTGTCTACACCGACGACCGCTCGCTCGACGAAGCGATGGCGATCGAGGACGGAGACGTGACGCTGGTGCCGAAAGGCTACCATCCGTGCGCGGCCTGCCATGGCTACGATCTCTATTACCTCAATGTCATGGCCGGGCCGCAGCGGATCTGGAAATTCCACAATGCCGTCGAGCACGAGTGGCTGGTGAAGGCGTGAGGGCTGCTTTAGATCGCGAAATGATCTGACGGTACGAAGCTGCCGTCGATGGTTGACTGGCTCCATCCAAACGAGGATGAGCCGCGACATCGGCGGCTCTCGCAGGCAGGGAATAGAATATCCGGCAAAGCCGCGCTTACTCGCGCGGCTTTGCCACCTCAGCCAGGCAGAAGCCCGTAGCGCCAGCCGCGGCGTTTGGCGTTTTGAGACAGCACCAGCACGGCCAGAACGACCATGCCGGCTTCGGCAAAGACCGGCACCATCCAGATCCCCTGCTCGCCGAAGACGAAGGGCAGCAGGAAGGTGAGCGGCAGGGTGAGCAGATAGGGCCGCGACAGGCCGAAGATCGCCGCGCGCGGTGCATCGCCGATCGACTGGAAATAGGACGACAGGATCAGCATCTGCCCGAAGAGAAAATAGGCGCCGATCGTCCAGGGCAGAATTCGCCTGACCTCGGCGACAATGGCGGGATCGGCGACGAAGACGGCGCCGAGGCGGCCAGCCAAAAGTTCGACCGCGATTTCCACCAGGCTGCAATAGACGAGCGCCGAAAGCATGGCGATCTGCAGGCTGCGGCCGACGCGAAGCCCGAGGCCGGCGCCGTGATTGTTGCCGGCAATCGTCTGCAGGGCGATGCTGAGGCCAAGCAGCGGCAGATAGGTGAAGGTCATGATCCGCGTGATGATGCCGTAAGCGGCGATCGTCGCGACATAATCATGTGTGTTCCAGAGCGAGATATTGACGAGAATGGCGGCGGATGCCAGCGATATACCGATGAAGCCGAGGCTCATCGGCGCGCCAAAGGCGACGATGCCGCGCCATTCGGCAAGGGCGAATCCTCGAGAAGGCCTGAGTGCCGCCGGCCGGCGCCAGCGATAGGCAAGCACGGCAGCGAGACAGCCGAATTGCGAGGCGATGGAGCCGGCGGCCGAACCGAGCACGCCCCAATGCATCACCGCCATGAACAGCCAATTGGCGAGAATGTTGAGCAGCGAGGCCGACAGCGTCACCAGCGTCATGAAGCCGATCTTGCCTTCGCAGCGCAATCCGTCGAGATGCAGCGACAGGAAGAAGCTCACCGGCGCAAAGGCAATCATCGCACCCATGAACAGCATGGCGCCATCGGCCACGGCGGCCGTGCCGGCACCGGTATCGATGATCTGGCGGCCGAAGGTCCAGTAGAGCATATTGAGAACCAGGGTGACGGCCAGCGCCAACGTGTGGGCGCCGGCAAATACCCTGCCCGCGCCCTGGCGATCGCCGGCCCCGAGCCGGCGGGCGAGGATGCTCGCCATACCGTTCGAAACGAGCGATTGCAGGGCGATCAGCAGCATCAGGCCCGGGAAAATCAGGCTGACGGCAGAGAGCGCATCGGGGCCGACATAGGCGCCGAGGAAATAGGCGTCGACGACGGTGAAGAGGCCGTTGAGCGTGGTGATCGCGACGATCGGCGCCGCCGTACTGATGAAGACGCCCGGCAACCAGCCGGTGAGAAAAGCATTGCCGTGGGAAAGATCGGTCATGGAGAATCCGTGCGACATGGCGAGGTCCGATCCGGGATGACATCATCCGGATTCAGACGGCCTCAAAGCGAATCAAAAGTGATTTATAGATCGAGCACCAGATGCGCCACGCCGTTCGAGGTTTTCCTCGGCGAGACGCCGTCGGCATCGATCTGCGCGCTCACACGCCGGCGAAAGGCTGAAAAGCTCTCGAAGGTCACGACATCGACCGCTTCGTGGAAATGGATGGTGATCCTGTGGAGTTCGCCTCCCGGCAGGGCCGACAGCGCCAGAACCTCGCCGGTGAACGGCTGATTGAGATAACGGCCGCGAATGTGCGCCCCGACGAAAAGGGGTGTCTTCGCAGCCGCATTGGGTTTCGCCGCCAGCGCTGCCAGCGTGTTCCAGTCGCGCGCGCCGTGCTGGCGGGCGATCATTTCGAGCGCCGCACTGTGGGTCAGCGCGGTGCCGCGATCGCTCATCGCCTGGCGCAGGCGCTTGGCCTGGGCCTTCAATTCGTCAATCCCGGGATAGGTCGTCGTCATGGAGTGGGCCTTCGCAAAAGGCATGCTCTTCGACTGTGGATGGGAGCTCGCATTGCCGTCAGTCAGCATGCACAAGGGGCCGTGACCATGATCGCGAGGACTTCACCATGGATTTTCATCCGCGAGCGGCCGGTGCCTCGAACCGGGACTTTGTATGCGCGAAGGCCGCCGACATGTCAAGAATGGCCGATATGCACCGGGAATGAACACAGTTGGGGCAAAACCGCCCGAAATCGATGCGATTTCCGGCAATCTCCCGAGAAAACTTCAATCTTAACAATGTTATTCAGCAGCTATCAGTAATCTCGTGCTAATTTTGTCATATGATAGCGGAGGCTAAAAGGGCCTTTCAGATGCACCTCGACACAGAACACCCCAAGCCGGAACGGGCTTACAGGGAATTCAACCTCGACAGGCCAGGCAACATCATTTTCGTCGGCCATCACCTCAGCACCGGAACGCAGGTGCGCTGCCTGATCCGCACGATCACGCTGGCCGGCGCGATGCTCGAAGTCAGCCCGGGCCTGGAGATGCCGAGCCATTTCTTTCTCGAAATCCTCGGCATCCACGACGAGATCGGCGCCACCATGGTCAAGCGCGAAGGCGAATTGGTGACGGTCAGTTTCAACATGCTGCTCAATCCGGAATTCCTGCACCACGTGCTGCGACTGAGCTTCGAAACCTGAGGCTTCCTTCAATCCGCGCCTTATCGCGGCGCGGCCTCGTCTCGCCTCTTCTTGAGGAGAGATACGCGATGATCGGGATGATCCAGAGAAGTCCGCGCCATTCCGGGCCATCGAGCGGATCGGCCATGGGATCGCGGCGCATGCGGCGTTTGCGGGTTTCGACTTCCTCGAAGAGAACTACCCAGTTGAGAAGCATTGCCTATCCTCCATCTATTGCTGGAGCACTTGAGCTAGGCCTTAACGCGCTGGCTATGTAGAGGCGCCGGGGAAAGGGGGTTTTCATCCATGAAAGATGCGAGCTGGGACGATCTGCAACTCTTCTTCCATGTCGCCACCGGCGGCGGGCTTTCGGCCGCGGCAGCACGCACCGGCCTTAGCGCGCCGACGATCGGACGGCGCATGCTGGCGCTCGAACGGGTGACCGGCCGCTCGCTGTTCAGCCGCGGCCCGACCGGTTACCTTCTGGCCAAGGACGGGCAGGAGCTGCTCGATCGCGTCCGGCGGATGCAGGATGCGGCGCAGGCGATCTCCGACTGGCGCGGCGAGGTGCTGATGCTGCCGATCGTCTCGACAGCCGCCGACAGCTGGACCCTGCGCTTCATCGCCGACCATCTGGCCGGCGTCTGGACGCCGAAGGACAGTTTCCGCATGTGCTACAAGACTTGTGATGCGAGCGTCGACTTCACCTATCGCGAGGCGCATATCGCCATTCGCCATAGCCGGCCGGACAGCGGCAACGTCGCGATCCGCCGTTCGGTCAAAGTGGCCCATGCCGCTTACCAGGCGGCCGACTTTGCGCAGACCAATTGCAACTGGATTTCGCTTGGCACCGACACCGCGATCACGCCGGCGGACAAATGGACGTTCGAACAGCCGGATTATTGGATCACCAGCTGGACGAACACGCCGCATATGCTCTTTTACCTGATCCGTGGCGGGGCCGGCCGCGGCGTGCTGCCCTGTTTCATCGGCGATCAGGAGCGCAAGCTCGTGCGCGCCGGGCCTGTCATCGACGATCTGACCTACGAGATGTGGATCGTCGCGCATGACGATGAGCGGCAACGGCCGGACGTCAGGATTGTCATCGACCGCCTGGCAGCGCTGTTTGCCGATCATGAAGATCTGTTTGCGGGGCAGAGGCCGCAGGGGTCCGCCAAAGGATTCGAGATTTCCTGAACTGGCGGAAATCACTCTATCCATTTGTTTTTACGTATTTTTCTTGGTAAATCCGGCAGCCCATCCGGCTGCGCCCCCAACCGGGGTCGAGCCGCTGGTCGCGACCCCCTCTCCGTCCCTCTCCCACCTCTCGTATGGCACGTCCCCTCGCCCCTTTTTTACGGGGCGAGGATTAGGGTGAGGGCAAATCACGGCATCAACCTAACCTCTGTAAAGAGAATGGAACCCGCTTTGCTCTTACTTGTCTCAGGCGGCGAGATGTCGCTCGATCTCATCGATCGGCAGATTGGTATAGTCTTTCGCCAATTCCGTCGAAATCGCTGCCTGCGTCTCGGCACTGAGCGCTGGGCGCAAGGTGCCGAGCGCCTTCGGCGGCGCGATGAGGACGATGCGGTGTGCATCCTTTGTCTGGGACAGCTCGTCCATTCGTTCCGCCACATGTCTCAGAAATTGAGCTTCGGCCTGCTCCTGCCAGTTGGTCTCTTCAACAGCGCTGCGGCTGAACCCATCGGCGGCGTGGCTGCGGCCGGGCTTGTCGGTGCCGATCTCGCGATCGGGCTCGTTCGGCTGCGTCAGGGTTTCCAACACCTTGAGGTTCACCAGTTGGGCATCGCCGGCATTCTGCATGATCAGGGCCTTGGCTCCATTGCAGACTACGACCCATGATTTTCCGGGAATTCTGACGTCGGTCATCTTCAACTCCTCGCTGTCGTCATCGAAGCGCGCCATGCTTCATCGATCAAGACAGAACGTCCGGCCCTTGAAAGAGTTCGAGAAATTGCGCCGGGAATCGATTGGAGCGGCGATCCGGTTTCCAAGCATCGCTGTTTTCCCGTCTTTCGCCGCCGCGGCAATTTGTGCAGGCGGTGTCGGCTGAAACGGGTATTGGACTGACGACCCGCGTCCCGATTGGGAACATCGGGCGTCCCGCTTGGGAACAAAATTTAAACTCGTTAAAATTGTCATTTTATCTTTGACGAATGCGCAAAACATTCATGTGACCTTGGCCGGAGCAAGAACCCCAACTGTGCCCTGCCTGACGGAGAATGTAAGATGACTATGCTCCGCGCCACACACCTTGCCACGGTCAAATCCGCCATTTACGACCTGCGCTGGGAAGAGTTCCACGTCAAGCGCCCCGCCCGTATCGTCGCCGTCCGGCCGTGCCTCACCGGCGTGTCGATGCGAAGCGCCGAGATCATCGATATCTCGCAAGGCGGCGCCACCTTCATCGTGTCGACCACCGCCGGTCTGCCGAAGCATTATTATCTCAACATTCTCGGCCTCGCCTATCGGATCGGCTGTGCCGAGGTCTACCGTCACAAAGAACGCATCGGCGTGCGGTTCATCAACCTGATGGATCCCGAGGTCCTGCGCCGCGTGGTGCGCACCGATTTCCTTGTCGGCAACATGGAAGCGATCGATGCACGGCGTGCGCCGATCTTCCGCCCGCAAGCGTCGCCCATCGGTCAGCTGTCGAAATAATCTTGCTTGCCTTGGCCGTACCCCGGCCTATTGTTGCGCCAACCGTCAACATGTCCGGGAACTTGCCTTCGCATGTCCGCCTTTTCGCGCTTCACGCCCCTCATCAGCGCTCTGCCCTCCACAGTTCCCTTCGTCGGCCCCGAGGCCATCGAGCGCCAGCGCGGACGTGCCGTCTGGGCACGCATCGGCGCCAACGAGAACGGCTTCGGCCCGGCCCCTTCCGTGCTTGCGGCGATAAGCGAGGAAGCCGGCAATATCTGGAAATACAATGATCCGGAAAATTTCGTGCTGAAGGAGGCGCTCGGCGATCATCTCGGCACCTCCTCCGCCAATATCGCCATCGGCGGCGGCATCGACGAGTTGCTCGGCCAGATCGTCCGGCTGGTGATCGAAGCCGGCGCGCCGGTCGTCACCTCGCTCGGCGCCTATCCGACCTTCAATTTCCATGTCGCCGGCTTCGGCGGGCGGCTGGTGACCGTGCCCTATGTCAACGACCGCGAGGATCTCGACGGACTGCTCGATACCGTCAGGCGCGAGAATGCGCCGCTCGTCTATTTCGCCAATCCCGACAATCCGATGGGAAGCTGGTGGGACGCCGACAGCATCGTCGCTTTCGCTCGGGCACTGCCCGAGACGACGCTGATGGTGCTCGACGAAGCCTATAGCGAGACGGGGCCGGCAAATTCGCTGCCGTCGATCGCTTCGCTGATCGATCTGCCGAACATCGTGCGCACCCGCACCTTCTCCAAGGCCTATGGCCTTGCCGGCTCCCGCACCGGCTACGTCATCTCGACGCCGGGCACGGCGCAGTCCTTCGACAAGATCCGCAATCATTTCGGCATGAACCGGTTGGCGACGGCCGCCGCGCTCGCCGCCCTCAAGGACCAGGCCTATCTCACCGAGGTGGTCGGCAAGATCCATGCGGCGCGGGAGCGGATCGGCCGCATCGCCCGGGCAAACGGCCTTGAGCCGCTGCCCTCGGCGACGAATTTTGTGGCAATCGACGCCGGCCGCGACGGCGCTTATGCGCGGGCGATTGTCGACGGGCTGATGGAGCATGGCGTCTTCATCCGCATGCCCGGTGTGGCACCGCTCAATCGCTGCATCCGCGTCAGCGTCGGACCGGAGATCGACATGGCGCTGTTCGAGGAAACCCTGCCGCAGGTGCTGAAGGCGATCGGCTGATCAAGCGTGATGCCGAAAAGCGTGAGCGGTTTTCGGACGACATCATGCTGATAATTTAACGAGGAGCCGCGGCCGGTGGAGGATATCCGGCCGCGGTGCTCTTCTCCCGGCATCGGCGTTTCGAATCGCCGCGCCCGCCCCTCTTTCGAGGTTGTTATTTCTGTCAAACTGCCAGCAGGAGACGGTTTCAGTGAACCGTCATCCATTCGCGGGCAGCGCGCAACGCTTCCACGAGCTGCATCTTGTTCATGGTGGCGGCCACGTCGGCGCGAAGCTCGGCGGCGCGGTCGTTGCCCTTGATTGCGGCAATGTTCAGCCATTTGTGGGCAGCGACGAGATCGACGGCACAGCCGCGGCCGGTCGCATACATCAGACCCATTTCGCAGAAGACATCGGCGCTGTTGTCGCCACCCATGGTGGCCGTTTCAGCATTGTGCATTTCAAAGCGTGCCATCGGTTTTATCCCTGTTAGCCTGTTTATGACTTACCCTGTTTTACCTCCGGACCTTGCCGTCTAGCGCGGCTTGCAGCCCTTCAGTTTCGGCGGGTTGGCCCCGCTCGTTTGATGGCTTCACTATGCCGAACGGCCTTCAAAAAACGCCTAAAATCCATGATTAATTTGAGACAAACAAAGTGCAAACACTTGGTAAAATTGGATTTTTGTTAAACATCGGATGCCTTGGAGCTTAGGGGTTTTCGTTCGAATTTTACGAAAGATTCAGATTCGAAAATAAACCGATCGTTCATCATGAAAACAGCAGACGACAGTTTAAACGCCTCGACCTCTCGCTTTTTTCTGCTTTCGGCGATCTCCGGCAATAGCCGATCGCCTGTATTTACCTTTACGTTCGCGTCAGTTATTTTCGCGGCCGGTCAAAAAGGACATCAGGGAGGAAAAGATGATCCGCAGCTTCATTCTCGCCGGCGCCATCGCCATGATCGCGGGCACCGCGCATGCCGAAGAGCCGATCGTCGGTAATTGGAAAACCGCCTCGGGCGAAACGGCGGTGATCGCGGCCTGCGGCGGCAGTTACTGCGTGACGCTGAAAACCGGCAAATACAGCGGCCGGAAAATCGGCACGCTTGCCGGCACCGGCGGCAGCTACGCCGGCGAGATCACCGATCCGGCCGCCGACAAGACCTATAGCGGCTCGGGCAAGGTTTCCGGCAATTCGCTGCGGATGCAGGGCTGCGTCCTGAAAATCCTCTGCAAGTCGCAGACCTGGACGCGGCTCTGATGCGATAAGGCCGCGCAGCAAACATTCAAAACGCACAAGCATGCCGGCGGAAATGCGGGCATGCTTCGAAAGTTTCTCCGCCCGCCGATCTTGACGACAATCGCCCGCCCCTGCCCCGCAAGCTGAACGGTGGATGAACCGGCATCTCAGCACCCGTTCAGCCGCCGCATGACAAAACTCTTGTCATGGTTAGGTTGCCGTATCGGGGCATGAGATGAACCTCTACATTCTGGCAAGACGTTTCAGCATCATCACGCTGTTCGCAGCGATCTTCGCGGTCACATTTTCGGCGGTCGTCGTGCATGAGGGCGGCGGCGGCACGCAGTCGCATTTCGGTGCGAGCTATACCTGCCTGGAGAGAAACGGGACCTTCTGCGCGCCGACGGTGCGGTGAGCAGTACAGACACGGACGAAGATAAAAAATCGATTTCCGCCGGCGCACGTCGTTTGCTTGTCAAAAACAACTCTCTATAATGCGTCATGAACAAACGAATCTCCCCTTTGTCGCCCCTCGACATTTCCTCTCCATCCCCTTTCCAGCCGCAGAGCTTCGATGATCCCGCCAAGGCCGTCGAGACGCTGACCGAACTCTACGAGCGCAATACGGCGTTTCTGATCGAGAGCTTCACCGAGCTTGCCCAAGGCGCTCCGATCGCCTCGCGCTACCGCGCCTTCTATCCGCAGGTGAGCATCGAGACGACCAGCTTCGGCCATGTCGATTCGCGCCTCTCCTACGGCCACGTCACGGCGCCCGGCATCTACACGACGACGGTCACCCGGCCGAAGCTCTTCAAGCATTACCTGAAGGAGCAGCTGTCGCTGCTGATGAAGAGCCACAATGTTCCGGTGATCGTCTCGGAATCGACGACGCCGATTCCGCTGCACTTCGCCTTTGGCGAGGGCGCGCATGTGGAAGCATCGGCCTCCGCCTTCGTCGACGTCCCGATGCGCGATATCTTCGACACGCCCGACCTCAACACCACCGACGACGAGATCGCCAACGGCGAATATATCCCGCCGCCGGGCGAGCCCTCGCCGCTTGCGCCGTTCACCGCCCAGCGTATCGATTATTCGCTCGCCCGGCTGTCGCATTACACGGCGACGCATGCCGAGCATTTCCAGAACTTCGTGCTGTTCACGAACTACCAGTTCTATATCGACGAATTCTGCAGCTGGGCGCGCAAGCAGATGGCAGAGGGCGGCGACGGTTATACCGCCTTCGTCGAGCCCGGCAATATCGTCACCCTGCCCGGCTCGAGCGGGCCGGAAACGGATGCGACACTTGCCCGCCTGCCGCAGATGCCGGCCTACCATCTGAAGAAGAAGGGCCATGCCGGGATCACCATGATCAATATCGGCGTCGGTCCCTCCAACGCCAAGACGATCACCGACCATGTCGCCGTGCTGCGCCCGCATGCCTGGCTGATGCTCGGCCACTGCGCCGGCCTGCGCAACAGCCAGCGGCTCGGCGATTATGTGCTTGCCCATGCCTATATGCGCGAGGACCATGTGCTCGACGACGACCTGCCGGTCTGGGTGCCGATCCCGGCACTCGCCGAAGTGCAGGTGGCGCTGGAAGCCGCCGTCGCCGAAATCACCGGCTACGAGGGCTTCGAGCTGAAGCGCATCATGCGCACCGGCACCGTCGGCACGATCGACAACCGCAACTGGGAACTGCGCGACCAGCGCGGACCGGTGAGGCGGCTATCGCAGGCGCGCGCCATCGCGCTCGACATGGAATCGGCAACGATTGCTGCCAACGGGTTCCGCTTCCGCGTGCCTTACGGCACGCTGCTCTGCGTCTCCGACAAGCCGCTGCACGGCGAATTGAAACTGCCGGGCATGGCGACGGCCTTCTACCGCACGCAGGTCAACCAGCATTTGCAGATCGGCATCCGCGCCGTGCAGAAGCTGGCCGCCATGCCGAAGGAAGCCCTGCATTCGCGCAAGCTGCGCAGTTTCTTCGAGACGGCCTTCCAATAGAGTATTTCCGTTTCTTCGAATCACGGAAATCTCTTTGTTTTCAAGCATTCCCGGTAAAGGCGCTTCGCGCTTTGCCCGGCAAAAGCGCCGCGCATTTTTGCAGGAAATTGCTGTAGGCCGTTTCCTCATCTGCCTGCCACGACAGGCGCCGGCTGCTGCGCCACCACCTGCGGTCTGCCGGCAGCGAGGTTCAGCCCTGCTATCAGCAGGGTGAAGCCGACGACGATGAAAGCGGTGCGCAGCAGAATCTTTAGCCCATCGCCTTCGTCGAACGCCTGGCGACGCTGGTCGTGGCGGCGAGCCCAGATCTGGCTTGCAAGCGCGATTTCAAGAATACTCATTGCCGTTCTCCTCGACAGGTTTCGATGAAGCCTTGTCGAGTGCCGCCTTGTGATTTCGACAGCCGGCGGCGACAAAGATTTTTTTCTGCCGCTGTCGAAATGTGTGAAGCTCGATCGTCCAGAGTCATTGAAACATCCCAAGGAGGCTGTCTGCGATGAAATATCTCTGTCAGGTCTGGTTCGACGGCGCGGTGCTCGCCGCGATGACGAAAGAGGAGAAGGCCGAGCTCGGCGCGAATTCCTTGAACTACGACAAGGACCTTGCCGAAAGCGGCCACATGATCGTCGCCCAGGCGCTGCAGCCGCCGACATCGGCGGTGACCGTGCGGGTGCGTAGCGGTGAGACCTCGGTGACGGACGGCCCTTTCGCCGAGACGAAGGAGGCGATCGGCGGTTTCATCCTGATCGAGGCCAAGGACCTCAACGAAGCGATCCGCATCGCCGCCGGCATCCCGCTTGCAAAGCTCGGTGCGATCGAGGTGCGGCCCATTCATTCCTTCGGAAAAGACACGTGAGGAGACGGCAATGAAATATCTGTGCCAGGTCTGGTTCGAAACCGCGAAGATCAACGCCATTTCCGCCGACGAAGGCGAAAAGCTGACGAAGGATTCGATCATCAACGATGACCGACTGCGCGACAGCGGCCACCTGCTCGTCGCATTGGCGCTGCGCGAGCCGTCGACGGCCGTGACGGTCAGGGTTCGCAGCAACGAAGTGACGGCGACGGACGGCCCTTTCGCCGAGATCAAGGAACATCTCGGCGGCTTCGTGCTGATCGAGGCCAAGGATATGGCGGAAGCAACGGCGATCGCCGCGACCTTTCCCGTGGCGCGCTATGGCGCGATCGAGGTGCGGCCGGCCTATTCGATTAAGGAGGAGTGCTGAGCGATGCGCTACATCTGCCTGATCTATAACAGCACCGATACCGACGGCAGGCTGACAGCTGACGAAGGCGTCGACCTCATCAAAGCGCATTTCGCCTTCGACGAGGAACTGCAACGCGACGGCTTCATGATCCATTCCGATGCGCTCGAAATGCCTGACCAGGCGAGCGTGCTGCGGGTTCGAAACAATAGGCTCTCCGTTACCGACGGCCCCTATGTCGAAACGAAGGAGCATCTGGCCGGCTTCTACGTCATCGAGGCGCCTGACATGGCAAAGGCGAAGGAGATCGCCGGGCGAATTCCGTCGGCCCGCTACGGCGCGGTCGAACTGAGACCGGTGCGAACACTCACCCTTCCGAACTGAGGTGCTTCCCTTGGAAAGCGTCATCGAGGAGATCTACCGAAGCCAGTCTCGCCGGGTGCTGGCGACGCTGATCCGATTGCTCGGCGATTTCGACCGTGCGGAGGAAGCGCTGCACGATGCCTTTGCAGCGGCCGCACGAACATGGCCGGTCGACGGCGTTCCCGACAACCCCTCCGGCTGGCTTGTGTCGACCGGCCGCTTCAAGGCGATTGACGCGATCCGCCGGCGAGCGCGTTTCGATGCCGCGCAGCAGCACATCGAGGACAGCCTCTACAGCGTCGACGAAACGGAGAGGGGCGAGATGGAAGCGATCGAGGACGACATGCTGCGGCTGATCTTCACCTGCTGCCACCCTGCTATCCCGGCGGACGCGCAGACGGCGATGGCGCTTCGGGAAATCTGCGGACTGACCACCGAAGAGATCGCCCATGCCTTCCTCATTCCGGCGCCGACGGTCGCCCAGCGGATCGTGCGCGCCAAAGGCAGGATCCGGACCGCGAACATCCCTTATGAAGTGCCGGGCCGCGAGGCGCTGCCCGAGCGGCTCGACCGGGTGCTGCATGTCATCTATCTCGTCTTCAACGAAGGCTATTCCGCCTCTTCGGGAGACGCGGTCGTTCGCGCCGACCTGACCGGAGAGGCCATCCGGCTGGCGCGGCTGCTGCTGGCGCTGCTGCCGCATCCTGATGTTTGCGGACTCCTGGCGCTGATGCTGCTGCAGGATTCCCGCCGCAGCGCCCGCAGCAGCGAGGAGGAAGCGCTGGTGCTGCTTGCAGATCAGAACCGCTCGCTCTGGGACCGCGCCAAGATCTCGGAAGGCCTGGCGCTCCTGGCCAAGGCAATGCGGACAGAAGAGATCGGCACCTATACGGTACAGGCAGCGATCGCTGCCGAACATGCGAAGGTGGCGACCGCCGAGGAAACCGACTGGCCGCGGATTGCCTTCTATTACGACCTGCTTCTGGCAGCCCAGCCCTCACCGGTCGTCGAGCTCAACCGCGCGGTGGCGATTTCGATGGCCGAGGGGCCGTCAAAGGGGCTGGATCTGATTGAAGCCATTCTGGGACGCCGGGAACTGCAGGCCTATCACCTTGCCCATTCGGCCCGTGCCGATTTTCTGCGCCGGCTCGGCCGAAGAGAAGAGGCGATCGCAGCCTACCAGACGGCCTTGTCGCTCTGCCGGCAGGAGCCGGAGCAGGCGTTTCTGCGAAAGCGGATTTCAGCGCTTGCCGCGGCGCCCGAGCGGCAGTGAGATCGCCGTGCCCGTCAGCGCCGAGACGATGATTAGCAGATGGGCATTGACGCTCGCCTGCGCCAGCACGGCGAGCGCCGCCCGCTCGCTCGACGCTCCGAGCGCAATGGCGCCGGCAGTGATGCCGGCCGGATAGGTGCCGACCCCGCCCGGCGCGTGCACCGGCAGGACGGAGGAGAGTTCGCCGCCAAGCGCACCGCCGAAGCTGGCCGCCATCGGCACAACGCCCATCAGCCCGAGCGCCCATGTAAGCACGATCACCTTCACCAGCCAGTTGACGATGGTCATCGCCCAGGCGCGTGCAAAGGCCGCGGCATCGAGCGGCAAGCCGTTTTCGATCTCAACGACCAATTTCTGCACCTTTGCAGGCAGAAGCCTGGCGGCGACGCGCAACAGCGGCTTGCGCGCGGCGAAGGCTGCGACCGGCAGCAGCAGGAAGGCCGCCCAAAGCGACCATGCGACGAGCGCATCGGGTGCGGCGAGCGCAAAGCCGATGCCGGCAGCCGCCAGCAGAGCGTGCAGGTCGAGCAGCCGCATGACTAGGAGTGCCGAGGTTCCGCGCGTCAGCGGAACGCCGAATTCAGTGCGCATCAACAGGGGAAAGCTGGTTTCGCCGGTCCGGAAGGGCAGCATGATGTTCAGGAGATTGTGGATCTGCGTGACCCGGAAGAGGGTCGCGAACCGTCCCGCGGTCTCCTGCGGAAAATAGTCGTAGATGCGCCAGGTGCGCAGGAAATAGGTGCCCGTCAGAGCCACGAGGGCGCCGATCACCGGACCTGCCCCGACATCGGCCCATTGGCTGATGATGACGGGCCACCCCCAGAACCACTGCACGAAGAGCGCATAGGCTGCGACAATTACGACCGTTAGCGCCGTCATGCGATTGCGCATAAACCAGGACTGCTGGCTTTCAACGATCGAACTCTTCATGTAGTAGGCATTCCTCGCTTGGCGTCGGCATGGGCCTCGGTTCCGTCCCCGGCGTTTTAGGAGAAATGAAGGTTGCGCACAACGGCGGAGTTGATGACGGTGACGGCGGGATCGCCTCAAGCCGGCGATCCGCGCGGCAGACCGACAGATGGCGAGGCCTTGCCGGCTTGACTTGGAGATCGATGTTGGAGCGCATTACCATAAGCATCAAGAGCGCCAGCATTTTTCTGGCAGTCTATTTCCTGCTGAACATCCTGCTCCGCATCTCATTGCCGCATACGCTCGATCTCGACGAGGCAGAGCAATCATTCTACTCGCAATATCTTCTGGCCGGCTACGGGCCGCAGCCGCCCTTTTATAACTGGATCCAGTACGCCATCGTCTCGGTGACCGGCATCACGATGTGGGCGCTCTCGGTTCCGAAGAACATCATCCTGTTCGGCTGCTATCTTTTCTACGGTCTGGCTGCCCGCGAGGTGCTGAAGAGCCGTTTGCTCCCGCCCATCGCCATGCTGAGCCTGATTACCCTGCCACAGGTCGGTCTGATGGCGCAGCGCGAGCTCACCCATACCGTTGCCCTGCTGTTTGCGACCTCGCTCTTCCTCTTCGGCTTTTTCCGGACGCTGCGCCAGCCGACGATCGGCAGTTACCTCGTCATCGGCATCGCCACCGGCATCGGCCTCATCTCCAAGTATAATTTCGCCATCCTGCCTTTTGCCGCCTTCGTCGCCGTGCTGCCGGACTGGAAGTGGCGCAACCGCCTGTTCGACTGGCGCCTGCTCCCGGCGGCCGTCATCGCCATTCTGATCGTTCTGCCGCATGCGCTCTGGCTGCCCGATAACCTCGTCAGCGCCTCGGCCCCGACGCTGGAGCGGATGACTGCCGAGCATGAGGCCGCGGCCGGCCTCCCCCGCATCGGACAGGGGCTGTTGTCCCTCGTCATCGCCGTGCTCGGCTTCACCGCGTTGCCGATCGTTCTCATCGCGGCTGCCTTCCGGCGGGATTTCTTCCGGGCGCTCTCTTCGTCCAGTCCGATGATCCGGGTGATCGAGCGGATGATGGTTGTCAGCCTGCTCGCCTTCGCCGGCATCGTCGTCTTCGCCGGCGCCAGCGACATCCATGAGCGCTGGCTCGACCCGTGCCTGCTCGTCCTGCTGATCTATCTGTTCCTGAAACTGGAGACAGCAGGTTTCGATCTCTCCGCCGGCCTTGCACGCTTCCGGCCCGTGGTGCCGGTTTTCATGATCGTCATCCTGTCGATCCTGTTGCTGCGGATCGTCGCCATTCAATATATCGGCACCTATACGAGAACGAACGTGCCCTTCGCGAACTACGTGACCGAACTGACAGCGACCCGCAAACCGGTTCTCATCGTGGCGGGGACCAAGTTCGTGGCGGGCAATATGAAGCTGGAGTTTCCCGACGTTCCCGTCGTGATCCCGTTCTTTCCCGGCCCAGGGGTTCCGGAATACGCAACGGCGAAGGGGCCGGTGCTGGTTGTCTGGCGCGGCGAAACCGCAAATGATCCAACCATCTCTCCCGGCTTCGCCAACGATCTCGTCAGATCGGGTATCCATCTGAAAGAGATAAATACCCTGACGCTGCCCTATCTTTTCGGTGACGGCAAACATACCTTCTCCATTGGCTACTCCTGGGTGGAGGGAGGCGCGAAATAGCGCTGCGGCAAGTCGGCCGATTGCGGGGAAACCGGCATTGGCCGCTGGCAACGGACGGGCAGTTCATGTAGTAGGCTTCCGCAAACGCGGTGGCGGCAGTAAGGACTGCCAGTCCGCCCGGCCTTTTGGAGATGAAAGTTGCAGACAACGGTAGAGCCCATTCGCGGCACGAATGATCCGGTACAATCGCTCGAGCTGTCGCTGGTCGTGCCCGTTTTCAACGAAGAGGAAAGCGTCGGCCCGCTGGTCGAACGTATCCTTGCAGCGATGTCCCAATATCCTCATCGCTGGGAACTGATCCTCGTCGACGACGGCAGCACGGATGCGACGCTCGTCAACGCCCGCAAATACGTCGGGCGCGAGGGGCTGGCGTTGAGAATCGTCGAGCTGCAGCGCAATTTCGGCCAGACCGCCGCCATGCAGGCCGGCATCGATACCGCCCAGGGCCGCCTGATCGCGACGATGGACGGCGACCTGCAGAATGATCCGAAGGACATTCCTGCGATGGTCTCGGAGCTCGAGCGGCGCGAACTCGACCTCCTGGTCGGCTGGCGCAAGAACCGCAAGGACGGTCTGTTCCTGCGCAAGATACCCTCCTGGTGCGCCAACTACCTGATCGGCCGCATCACCGGCGTCAAGCTGCACGATTACGGCTGCAGCCTGAAGATCTACCGTGCCTCGATCATCAAGCAGGTGAAGCTGATGGGCGAGATGCACCGCTTCATCCCGGCCTGGGTGGCCGGCGTCGTGCCGAGCTCGCGCATCGGCGAGATGGCCGTCACCCACCATGCCCGCGAACACGGCGTTTCGAAATACGGGATTTCGCGCACCTTCCGCGTCATCCTCGACCTGCTGTCGGTGATGTTCTTCATGCGCTACAAGGCGCGGCCGGGGCATTTCTTCGGCTCGCTGGGTCTCGGTCTCGGCGCCGTCGCGATGCTGATCCTGCTTTACCTCGGCTTCGACAAGTTCATCATGGGCAATGACATCGGCACGAGGCCGATGCTGATGGTCGGCGTCGTGCTGCTGCTGTCGTCGGTGCAGATGATCACCACCGGCATTCTGGCGGAAATGATCGCGCGCACCTATTACCGTGACGACGCCTCTCCGAATTATATCGTGCGGCAGATCTTCGACGATCAAAGCCAAGCCTAAGCCGGCAGCACGATGCTGGAACGCGCGACGAGGACGATCGGAATCGCGGCTCTGCTGCTTGCAGCCTATTTCGTGCTGAACGTCGGGCTACGACTGGCGCTTCCGCATTCGCTGGAGCTCGACGAGGCCGAGCAGTCCTTCTTCTCGCAATATCTGCTGGCGGGCTACGGCCCGCAGCCGCCCTTCTACAACTGGATGCAATATGCCGTCGTTTCGGTGACGGGCATGTCGATCGGCGCGTTGATCGTGCCGAAGAATATCCTGCTCTTCCTGTGTTACCTCTTTTACGGCCTTGCCGGGCGCGAAGCACTGAAGGACCAGGCGCTCGCCGCCGTCGGCATGCTGGCGCTGATCACCCTGCCCCAGGTCTCCTACATGGCCCAGCAGGATCTCACCCACACGACGGCGCTGCTCTTTGCCAGCTCCCTGTTCCTCTATGGCTTCTTCCGCACGCTCGACCGGCCAGGCGTCGGCAGCTATCTCCTGCTCGGGATTGCAACGGGCATCGGGCTGATCTCGAAGTACAATTTTGCGCTGATGCCGGCGGTCGCGCTGATTGCCATCCTGCCTGACGCCGAATGGCGGCGCAGAGCGCTCGACTGGCGCATGCTGATCGCGGTCGCCGTCGCGCTCGTCATCGTCCTGCCGCACGCGATCTGGCTGCAGGGCAATCTCGCATTCGCTTCCTCCGACACTCTGGTCAAGATGGCCGCCGGCAACGAACCCGCCGGCATCGTGCGGATTGGCAAAGGCATTCTCGCCTTTGTCGTCGCCATCCTCGCCTTTGCAGCACTCCCGGTCGCAATTTTCGCCGCCGCCTTTCGTCGGGATTTTGTCCTGATGCTTTCATCCCGAAACCGTTGGACCGGGATGATGGAGCGGATGATGGTTGCGAGCATCGCCGGAATCCTGCTGATCGTGCTGTTCACCGGTTCCACCACGGTGCGCGAGCGCTGGCTCGATCCGTTCCTGCTGGTGCTGCCGATCTACTTCCTGGCAAAGATGAAGGCGGCCGGGCTCGATCTTTCCGTCGGGCTGCGCCGCTTCCGGCCGGTGGTGCCGGTGCTGATGGCCTGTGTGCTGGTCGCGCTCGGCTTCCGCGTGGTCGGCGCCGGGCTGATCGGCACCTATAGCCGACCGAATGTGCCGATGGCCGATCTTGCCCGCGAAATGACCCGGCAGGCCGCACCCGCACTGGTGATTGCCTCGGATCCCTATGTCGCCGGGAACATGCGTCTGCAGCTTCCCCATGTGCCCGTCGTCATCCCCGATTTTCCCGTTGCCGGCATTCCAGCCTACACGACAGCAGGCGGACCGGTGCTGATCGTCTGGCGCGGCAAGAAGACGGCGACGGCGGCGGATGCCGTCATGCCGGAGCGGTTTTCATCGGCGCTGACGGCGGCGGGCATCACGCCGCAGGAGATCGGCGCCTTATCGCTTCCCTATTATTTCGGCCGCCAGGGCGATAATTTCGCACTCGGCTATGCCTGGGTTCGGCCGGGGGCCAGATAGAATGATCAAGACCGGTCTTCGCGACGCGCGCTGGATTTTCGTGCTGCTGGCCGTCTATTTCACGATTCAGGTCGGTGTGCGGCTGGCAACCTCGCATTCACTCGATCTCGACGAGGCCGAACAGGTTTTCCGCTCGCAATGGCTCGCCGCCGGTTACGGCCCGCAGCCGCCGTTCTACAACTGGCTGCAATATGCCGCCTTCCAGTTTGTCGGTGTTTCGCTTGTCGCGCTTTCGGTGGTGAAGAATCTCCTGCTGCTCAGCGCCTACCTGCTGTACGGCCTGACCGCGCGTCTCATTTTGCGCGACAAGGCGCTGGCGGCAATCGCGACGCTCGGATTGCTGACCATCCCGCAAATGGTTTTCGAGATGCAGCGAGACCTGACGCACACGGTCGCGGTCTTCTTCTCGGCCAGCATCTTCTTCTACGGCTTCATCCGCAGTCTGAAACAGCCGAGCCTTGCCTCCTACCTGATAACAGGCATCGGCATCGGGTTCGGCCTGCTCGCCAAATATAATTTCGCCATCCTGCCGGCCGCGGCCTTGATCGGCGCGCTGGCGGATGCGCGCTGGCGGGGGCGGATCTTCGACCGACGGCTGGCGGTGACCGCTATCGTTGCCCTCGTCATCACCCTGCCGCATCTCTTCTGGCTGAAGGACAATCTCGACTTCGCCACCGCCCGCACCCTGGAAAAGATGACCGCCAGCGACAATGCCAGCTATCCTATGCAGGTGGCCATGGGCGTCGGCTCGCTCGCTCTTGCCATCGTCAGCTTTGCCGGATTGACTGTGGCGGTGTTCGCCGTCGTCTTCGGCAAGAACCTTCGCCCGGCATTGGCCGCTCGGTCGGAATGGACGCGGCTTGTCGAGCGGATGATGCTCGTCTTCGTCATCGGCATTCTGTTTTTGATCGTCTTCGGCGGTGCTGCCGGCATCAAGGATCGCTGGCTGGTGCCGATGCTGTTCATCCTGCCGCTCTATTTCTGCCTGAAGATCGACGCCGCCGGCGTCGTGACCGACAAAGCGTTCCGGCGTTTCATGGCCGTCGTCGCCGTCATCATGATCGGCGTGCCGGCCGCCCTTTACGGCAGCGTCGCCGCCGCACGCTTCACCGGCCATTACGAACGGCTGAACCGGCCCTATGCGACGATGCTGGAAAGCTTGCGCAAACAGGCCGAACCGGCAGCGATCCTTGCCGGCGACAGCCTGCTCGCCGGCAATCTCAGGCAGGATATCCCTGATGTGCCGGTCCTCTCCGTGGATTATCCCGGCTTCCGCCCGGATCTTAGCGGCCGGCAACCGCTGCTTCTCGTGTGGCTGATCCCGCCGAAGGGGGGAGGCGAAGGGCTTCCGCCGGCCATGGCTGAATGGCTCCGGGCCAATCTCGGCGCGTCCGCGCCTGAGGCATCGGTGATCGACGTGCCCTATTTCTATCAGCGCGGCGACGACCGCTACCGATTCGGGTATGCTTGGGTCAAGCAGCCAGACTGAGTGAAATAGGAGTACGGCGGTCGCGTAGACCGAATGGCCAGAATAGGTATAGCCGTGATTAAAGTGGTCGACCTCGTTGATCTGCACATGGGCTATCGTCCGCCTTTTCACCAAAGTCAGCTAGGCTGTGACTGGCATTGTCTGGTTTCGCTAGCGGATGCGTCGCTGACACGGGCGCCTGCGCTGTGAAGGGTCTCTCCTGCCCACCCCACCCTCCGTCATGCTCGGCCTTGAGCCGAGCATCCACACCGCATCCATTAGCTGCAGTCGCATGGATCCCAGGCTCAAGGCCTGGGATGACGGAGAGAGTGGGGTTGGCGTTCTCACCAAACTCGCCGCCGGCGTACGGAGACACACCACAGCGGGTGCTTCATTAGGCCAGCCTTGCTACTCCGTTCCTCACCCGTGTTTCAGGCGGGGGCGTCAATAGTGCGATACCACCGGAGCGCGGGCAGCGTTGCGAAGCGCCTGATTATCGCCCATCCGCAACAGACCTGGTCGGCTGAGCGAAATCACGCTTTCAGTTCCTTCCACGCCGCATCCAGCGCTAGTTTGGTAATCCTGGCCATCTCGTCCACCTCCGCGTGGCTGATGACGAGTGGCGGCGAGGCCAGCATGCGGTCGCCGGTGGCGCGCAGCACGAGGCCGTTCGCCAGCGCGTGGTTGCGCACCAGCGCGCCGACCTGATCGGGCTTCTCATAACGCGTGCGCGTGCTCTTATCGGCGGCAAGCTGCAAGCCGCCCATCAGGCCGATGCTGACGGCCTCGCCGACCAGGTCATGTTCGCCGAGCGCTGCCCAGGCGCTGCCGAAATAGGGGCCGATATCGTCGCGCACGCGTTCGACCAGCCCCTCCGCCTCGATGATGCGGAGGTTTTCGAGGGCGGCCACCGCACAGACCGGGTGGCCGGAATAGGTGAAGCCGTGGTTGAACTCGCCGACCTCGTTGATCAGCACATCGGCAATCCTATCGCTGACGAGCACGCCGCCGATCGGCAGATAGCCGGAGGAAAGCCCCTTGGCGATCGGCGCAAGATCCGGCTCGACGCCGAAATGCTGGTGGCCGAACCAGGCGCCCAACCGGCCGAAACCGCAGATCACCTCGTCGGTCACCAGCAGGATATTGCGCGCCTTGCAGATGCGGTCGATCTCCGGCCAATAGGTTTCCGGCGGGATGATTACGCCGGCAGCCCCCTGCACCGGCTCGGCGACGAAGGCGGCGACGTTTTCCTCGCCCAGCTCATCGATCTTCGCTTCGAGTTCGCGGGCGACCTTCAGCCCGAATTCATCAGGCGAGAGATCGCCGCCCTCGCCGTACCAATAGGGCTGGCCGATATGGACGATTCCAGGGATCGGCAGGTCGCCCTGCTCGTGCATGTATTTCATGCCGCCGAGACTGGCGCCGGCGACGGTCGACCCGTGATAGCCGTTCTTTCTCGCGATGACGATCTTCTTCGACGGCTTGCCGACGGCGCTCCAATAGACACGGGCCATGCGGAACCAGGTGTCGTTCGCCTCCGAGCCGGAGCCGGTGAAGAAGATATGGTTGAAACGCGCGCCGGCGTGCGACGTCACCTTCTGCGCCAGCAGCGCCGTCGGCGTCGAGGTCGTGCCGAAGAAGGTGTTGTAATAGGGCAGCTCGTTCATCTGCCTTGCGACGGCCTCAGCGATCTCGCGTCGGCCATAGCCGATATTGACGCACCAGAGGCCGGCGAAGCCGTCGAGATATTTCCGGCCGCGATCATCGAAGATATAGACGCCCTCGCCGCGCTGGATGACGCGGGCGCCATCGGCATTCAGCTTCTTCATGTCGGCGAAGGGGTGCAGATGATGGGCTGCGTCTATCGCGGCAAGGTTCGAGGGCGGGTAAGTATCGGGCATGGCTGGTGAAAGACCCTCGCGGATTGAAAGGCTGCTATCGATGGGACAGGAGCTTGGCCTTGTCCCGGAGGATTTTCAAGGTCATGGCGAGCGACAGGATGGACGGCAAGGCCGGTGGCGACCCGCGTTTCGAGATCCTGATCGTCGGCATGAACGGCGAGCTGCGCGGCAAGCAGCTTCCATCAGGCGCCGAAGGCAAGGTCTGGGCCGGTGAGATCCGCTTGCCGACGTCGACGCAGTCGCTCGATATCTGGGGCGACGACAATGACAACATTACCGGCCTGTCGCTGACGATCGGCGATCCCGACGGCATGGTCGTCGCCGACCGGCGCAGCCTTGCGCCGATGCCCTGGGCGCCGGAGGGCTCGATGCAGGTGCTCGCCACCATGTGTGAATTCGACGGCAGCCCGAGCTTCATGGATCCGCGCGCCATCCTCGCTTCGGTGGTCGAGCGCTATCGCAGCCGCGGGCTGACGCCTGTCGTCGCCACCGAGCTGGAATTCTACGTGATGTCAGGGGACTGGCGCGAAACCGGGAGTCCCTCCCCGCCCGAAAGCCTTACCTATCGCGGCGAACCGAACGGCTTTCAGCTCTACGACATGAGCGCCGTCGATGCGCTCGAGGACTATCTGCAGACGCTCAAGGCCTACGCCAAGGCGCAGGGACTGCCGGCGGATGCGACGACAGCGGAATTCGGCCCGGGCCAGTTCGAGGTCAATCTCATGCATCGCGCCAATGCGCTGGCCGCCGCCGACGATTGCCTCTATCTCAAGCGCATCGCCGAACAGGCGGCGCGCCGCCACGGGCTGAAATCGACCTGCATGGCCAAGCCCTATTCCGAGCCTGCCGGTTCCGGTCTGCATGTTCATGCCAGCGTCATCGATAGCCAGGGCCGCAACATCCTCGATGCCAAGGGCGGCGAGCCGAAGCTGTTGAAATCGGTCACAGCCGGTCTGCTCGCCAGCATGCGCGCGGCGCAGCTGATCTTCGCGCCCTTCGCCAATTCCTACCGCCGCTTCCAGCCGGGCTCCTTCGCGCCGGTCGATCTGACCTGGGGCAGCGGTCACCGCGGCACGGCGATCCGCATCCCTGACAAGGACGGGCCGGCCGCGCGTATCGAGCACCGCGTCGCCGGCGCCGATGCCAATCCCTATCTGCTACTCGCGGCAATCCTCGGCGGCATGCTGAATGGGCTCGACCGAGAACTCGACCCCGGCGAGGAGACAACGCCTTCATACACGCCCGCGAATACGACGCGGCTGACACATGATTTCCTCAGCGCGGTCGAGACGTTCCGCACGTCGCCTTTCATCGCCGACATCTTCGGCGCACGTTACCAGGCACTCTACGGCGACACCAAGCGCAAGGAAGCGCTTGCGTATTTCAGCACCGTCTCGGATTTCGACTATCGCACCTATCTGCCGCGGCTCTGAGGCTTATGCCGCGCCGACTTACGCAGCCGGCCGACTTACGCAGCGGGCTCGCGGCGTTCGTCCTCATTCACCTGAGCGGCGAGCCCCTGCTTGACGAGGACTTTCAGCTCCCCCGGGTGCAGTTGGATCGAGACGTCGCGTGCGAGCGGCAGCAACTCGCCGTCCATGACGCAATTGGCCTTGGAGCGCAGTTTCGGGAAGTGCAGGTGCACTTCGGCCGGGTGCATCACCATGACGTCGGCATTCTCGCGGACCTTGCCGCGCAGCATGTCGATGGCAAGGCGGGCGACACCGAGGGGCTTCAAAGGATTTGCCGTATAGAAGCCGAGTTCGCCGCTTCTGAGATTATCGGCGTAGAGCAGCGCGTTCTCGCCGAATGGATTGTTGGAGACCGAGACCGCGGACACCCAGCGGCGCTCGCGCATCCCGGCCGCCTCGAACTCGACCTCGAACTCGGGCGGATTGAAGATCACTCCGAGAGCGGCTTTGGTGCTCGCCCGGATCTTGCCCAGCCTGGAACGATAGCTATAGGCGTTGCGGTAGCGCACCATGCGGGCATGCAGGCCGGCGGAAAACTGGTGAATGAAGGGCCGGCCATTGGCGCTGGCGATATCGACATTGTCGATCTCGCCGGTCGCAAGCACATCGAGGGCCTGCCAGATATCGAGCGGCACGCGCAGCGAGCGGGCAAAGAGGTTCATCGTACCGGCCGGCACGACGCCGAGGGCAATGCCGTTTTTCCAGGCGATCGATGCCGCCGCCGAAATCGTGCCGTCGCCGCCGCCGGCGACGATGCCGTCAATATCGTCGCGTCTGGCGGCCCGCTCCATGGCGGGAATAATCTCCTTGCCGGAGAAAACGATGGCTTCGAAATCGTGCCCTGCTTCGCGGAAAGCCGCCTCCGCCCTCTTCTCGTAGGCCAGCATGTCGGTGGTCCTGAAGGTGCCGCCGTCGCGATTAAAATAGCCTACAAGCTTCATGAGGCCTCCCTTCTCTGGCGCGGAACTGCTCCTGCCTTGCTCCTGAGATGGTTGCGGTATCGGCGATTTCAAGCGCCGGCGCTTTTCCTCAGAAGAGCCAGAAATGCAAAAATTGCAACAGACATATGCACATAACAGGACGCTGCACTGCAAAAAATGCACTCGACGCCGGCAGGGACCTCACGGATAGATAGAGGTTCCCAATACCTCTCCACGTCCTGCCGTTCCAAACGATCGCCCGCCTCCGCGCCAGGGCCATTGCCAAGCAGAGAACCGTCTCAAGGAGCTCTCGTGAGCCAGATCGCGATCAATGAACCCGTCGAAATCCAGCCGGCTGCCGAACTGCCGTCGGCGACGACTGTAGCCTTGGTTCAACTGGCGCTTGCCTGCGGCGGCTTCGGCATCGGCACCGGCGAATTCGCCATCATGGGACTGCTGCCCAATGTCGCCGAAACCTTCTCGGTGACGACGCCGCAGGCCGGCTATGTCATCAGCGCCTATGCGCTCGGGGTCGTCATCGGCGCACCGGTCATCGCCGTGCTCGCCGCCAAGATGGCGCGCCGCACGCTGCTGTTGACGCTGATGCTGGTCTTTGCCGCCGGCAACATTCTCAGCGCCGTCGCGCCGACCTTCGAGACCTTCACTCTGCTGCGCTTCGTCAGCGGCCTGCCGCATGGCGCCTATTTCGGCGTTGCGGCCTTGGTCGCCGCCTCGATGGTGCCGGTACATCGGCGCGCACGCGCGGTCGGGCGCGTCATGCTCGGATTGACAGTGGCCACCCTTCTCGGCACGCCGGCAACAACGCTCTTCGGCCAATCGCTCGACTGGCAGGTGGCATTTCTGACAGTCGGTGTCGTCGGCCTGCTGACGGTGGCGTTGATCTGGTTCCACGTTCCGAAGGACAGGGTTTCCGAAGAAGCGAGCTTCCTGCGCGAACTTGGCGCCTTCCGCCGGCCGCAAGTCTGGCTGACGCTCGGCATCGCCGCCGTCGGCTATGGCGGCATGTTCGCCATGTTCAGCTACATCGCCTCGACGACGACCGAGGTGGCGATGCTGCCGGAAACCGCGGTTCCGATCATGCTGGTGCTGTTCGGCGTCGGCATGAACGCCGGCAATTTCATCGGCTCGTGGCTGGCCGACAAGTCGCTGCTCGGCACGATCGGCGGCTCGCTCGTCTATAATATAGTCGTGCTGACCACCTTCTCGCTGACCGCCGCCAACCCCTATATGCTCGGCCTCTCGGTCTTCCTCGTCGGCTGCGGTTTCGCCGCAGGCCCGGCGCTGCAGACGCGGCTGATGGATGTCGCCGCCGATGCGCAGACGCTTGCCGCCGCCTCCAATCATTCCGCCTTCAACGTCGCCAATGCGCTCGGCGCCTGGCTGGGTGGTCTCGTCATCGCCTGGGGCTATGGTTTTGCGGCAACCGGTTATGTCGGCGCCGCACTCTCCTTCCTCGGTCTTTTCGTCTTTGCAGCCTCGCTACGCCTGGAGCGCCGCAGTGGGCGCGTCGAAGCCCTCTGAAGCGAGTCGCACCTCCCGGCCCTCCGGGCTGCAGAAGACATGTTCCTCTCCCCATGCGGCCAGCGCAAGGATGACGGGTTTCAGCGTCGTGCCAAGCGGCGTCATCTTATATTCGACGCGTGGCGGCACGACCGGGTAGACGGTGCGCGACACCAGGCCTGACTTTTCCAATTCCCGCAACTGCTTGGTCAGCATGCGTTGTGTCACGGTCGGCAGCTTTCGGCGCAACTCGTTGAACCGCAGGGTGCCCTGCATCAGGTGAAAAAGAATCACGCCCTTCCATTTGCCGTCGAGAAAACTCAGCGTCGCCTCAACCGGACAGCCCGGGAAATTCTTGACAAGCTTGGCGCGGGGCAGCGACATCGACAGTATCCTTTTTGGTACTACGTACAGAATTTGTGCATTCTTGCGTTGCCTGAGCGTAATGCGCATCTAGCTTCCGTGCAATGAACACAGGAGCTTCCGATGCGCGCCGTTGCTTACAAGACGCCCCAACCCATAACCTCGGACACTTCGTTGATCGATGTCGATCTGCCGATGCCCGAGGCCAGCGGCCACGATCTGCTCGTCGAAATCCGGGCGATCTCCGTCAATCCGGTCGATGTAAAGGTGCGCGCCCATTCCGCACCGCCGGCCGACCAGCTCAAAGTGCTCGGCTGGGATGCCGCCGGCACCGTCAGGGCCGTCGGCACCGATGTCACCTTGTTCAGGCCGGGCGACGAAGTCTTTTATTCCGGTGTGATCAGCCGCCCGGGCAGCAATGCCGAGTTCCATCTTGTCGACGAGCGCATCGTCGGCAGGAAACCGACGAGTCTCGATTTCGCGGCGGCAGCCGCCCTGCCGCTGACCTCGATCACCGCCTATGAGGCGCTTTTCGACCGGCTGAAAGTAATGGACCCGGTGGCGGGCGCGCCCCGCACGATCCTCATTATCGGCGGCGCCGGCGGCGTCGGCTCGATCGCCATCCAGATCGTCCGCGCGCTCACTGATCTGACCGTTATCGCCACGGCGTCACGGCCGGAAACACAGGGCTGGGTAAAGGAACTCGGGGCGCATCACGTCGTCGATCACTCCAAGCCGATCGCCTCACAGGTGGCAGCGCTCGGCCTCGGCGCACCCGGCTTCATCTTTTCGACGACCAATACCGACAGCCATATCGGCGACATCGTCGAAGCGATCGCACCGCAGGGCCGTTTTGCGCTGATCGACGATCCGAAGGCGCTCGATATCGTGCCTTTCAAGCGCAAGGCTGTTTCCATCCATTGGGAGTTGATGTTCACCCGCCCGCTTTTCGGCACGCCCGACATGATCGAGCAGCACAAGCTGTTGAACAAGGTTTCCGAGCTCGTCGACGCCGGCAAAATCCGCACGACGCTTTCCGAGATCGTCGGTCCGATCAACGCGGCCAACCTGAAGAAGGCGCATATGATGGTCGAAAGCGGCCGGATGAAGGGCAAGGCGGTGCTTGCCGGATTTTGACGGCACGCCTAACTTCTCGTAAGGGGCTGTAAGACGCAATCAAGGAACATTGGGTGTCGCATCGCGCGGGGTGCGACATTCTGGCGTTAAGCATTTCTCCCGCTTGACTTATTCCGCGTTTGGGACCACCTAGCATGACACGTGGATGACACCTGTCTTCCACGGATTTCAACGGAGCCATCACTCAGATGCCAAGCGACAGTAGCAGTCGATTGCCCTTGCCGTACGCGGCCCTCGTGCGCTGACCGACTCCTGTCGGCTCGCCCGTCGGGACGCTACGGCGGATCGACGGAAAGGCGAGCCTCAATGAATATCAATCGCTTCCCTCTTCGGGCAGGCCATGCCGCCCGTGCCTTCATCAACAACAGCCGCGGTGCAACGATCGCCGAGCGCGTCGACGCGTTGAACGCACTCACCGTCCAGGATGCCGGCCGCGTGCTGACCGGCATGCCGCTCGACTATGCCGTCAACATTCTCGACCGGCCGGAGCTTCGCAACGCGGCGCAGATCCTGGCGCTGCTGAGCGCCGAGGATGCCGCACGGCTGCTGCACGGCATGTCCAACGACCGCGTCGCCGACGTGCTGCTCGAACTCGACGGCGAGACCCGCGCCCGGCTGTTCGCCAGCCTCGACGAGCCGGTGCGCATCGCCATCCAGCACCTGATGGGCTATCCGCCGCGCACCGCCGGCGGCATCATGACGACGGAGTTCGTCAGCGTGCCTGACAGCTGGACCGTTGGCCAGACGCTCGACCATGTGCGCCAGGTCGAACGTTCGCGCGAGACCGTCTACGCCATTTATGTGCTCGACGAGGCAAGCCATGCCCTCATGCATGTGGTGACGCTGCGCCGCCTGATCACCGGCGAGCCCGGTGCTTCCATTCTTACGGTGGCGCAGAAGGGCGTTCCGGTTGCGGCCGATCCGTTGATGAAGCAGGAGGATGTCGCCCGGCTGATCCGCAAGCACGATCTGCTCGCTTTGCCTGTGACCGACGAACATGGGCGGATGCTCGGCATCGTCACCGTCGACGACGTGATCGATACGATGATCGCCGATACGACGGAAGCGGCCCAGAAGTTCGGCGGCATGGAGGCGCTCGGCCAGCCCTATATGAAGATCGGCTTCGCCGGCATGATCCGCAAGCGCGCCGGCTGGCTTGCCGCACTCTTCCTCGGCGAAATGCTGACGGCAAGCGCCATGCAGCATTTCGAGGGCGAGCTGGAAAAGGCCGTGGTGCTGACTCTGTTCATCCCGCTGATCATGAGCTCGGGCGGCAATTCCGGGTCGCAGGCGACATCGCTGATCATCCGGGCCTTGGCGCTCGGCGAGCTGAAGCTTTCGGACTGGTGGAAGGTGCTCTTCCGCGAACTGCCGACCGGCATCGTGCTCGGCGCGATCCTCGGCCTCGTCGGCTTCATCCGCATCGTCTTCTGGCAGACCGCCGGGCTCTACGACTACGGCCCGCACTGGCAGATGGTGGCCATCACGGTGTTTGCCGCTCTGATCGGGATCGTCACCTTCGGCTCGATCTGCGGCTCGATGCTGCCCTTCGTGCTGCAGAAGCTGCGGCTCGATCCGGCCAGCGCCTCGGCCCCCTTCGTCGCCACGCTGGTCGACGTCACCGGGCTCGTCATCTACTTCTCGGTGGCGCTGCTCATCCTCAGCGGGACGCTGCTGTAGCGCCTGGGATTTGCCCCTCACCCTAGCCCTCTCCTTGTCAAACGGGGAGAGGGGACGTGCCCTGCGAGAGCGGAGCGAGGGACGGAGAGGCTGCGGCGGGCTCCGAGCACTAGGCCGAGAAATCATTTTCCCTCGGGCAGCTTCAGCGGCCCGTGCGTCTTGATGCTGCGGATGGCGAAGTTCGACCGGATGTCGCTGACGTTCGGCAGCGTCAGCAGCGTCTCCGTTAGCAGCCGCTCATAGGCGGCGAGATCCTCCACCACCACTTCGGCGAGGAAATCGGCCGTTCCCGAGATCAGGAAGCAGGAGACGATCTCGGGGATGGCAAGCAGCGCCTTCTGCTGCGCCTCGGAATTCTCGCGGCTGTGGTGGACGACCTTGAATTCGACGAAGACCGTCAGGCCGAGACCGACTTCCTTGCGGTCGATATCGGCGGTGTAACCGCGGATGATGCCGGAGCGTTCGAGATTGCGGATGCGGCGCAGGCAGGGCGACGGGGAAAGATTGACCTTCTCGGCGATCTCGACATTGGTGGCACGCGCATCCTCCTGCAGGCATTTCAGGATGGCGATATCGAATTTATCGAGATTTGGCATTTTCATAATATCCATTGGCATCATTTGGCAGAAGATTGCGTATAGCACGAATTTCCAGCCACAGATAGCAAGGACATGCCCCGGCATCTGGCGTTAATCTTTCCTTCAACCGGACAGGATCCGGACGGAGGAAAGGATTAGGACGATGAGCACGATCGCATTTTCAAACGACAAATTGCCTTCGCAGTCCCTCGGTTATGCCGCCGGCACGATTACCGTGCTGATCTGGGCGACCTGGTTTCTGGCGACACGCCACAGCGCCGCGACCTCGCTCGGCCCAGTCGATATCGGCCTCATCCGCTTCGGCATTCCGGCGCTCGTGCTTTCGCCCGTCTGGCTTCGGATCGGCCTGCTGCCGAAGGGGCTGCCGCTGCATGTGCTGACGATCATGGTCGCCGGCTGCGGCGCAATCTTCTTCCTGGTGACGACCCTTGCCATTCACTCCACGCCGGCCGCCTCTTCGGGCATCCTGCTCGGCGGCTCGATGCCGCTTGCCACGGCATTGATCGGCATTCTGCTGTTTCGGGAGCGGCCCGATGTCACGCGCATCGCCGGGCTGCTGGCGATCGTCGGCGGTGTTCTCATCCTGCTCGCCCGCAGCCTTGGCGATGCCTCCCTGCCCTGGACGAGCTTTGTCCTGCTGCCGGCTGGCGCCGTGCTCTGGGCAAGCTATACGCATGCTTTCCGCCGCTCGGGCCTGACCGCCATTCAGGCCAGCGCGTTGATTGCCGTCTGGTCTTTCCTGATCATGGCTGTGCTGGCCCTCGTCTTCGGCATCTCACTGCCGCAAGCGACGCTTCCCGAAATTGGCCTGCAGGTGTTGAGCCAGGGCATTCTTTCCGGTCTCGTCGCCATGGTCGCCTATGGCACGGCCGTCCGCACCCTCGGCGGAACGCAGGCCGCCGCCTTCACGGCGCTGACGCCGGTTCTGGCGACGCTCGGGGGCGGCTTCCTGCTCCGCGAAACGGTCGGCACAGCCGAAATCAGCGCCGCCGTCATCACCGGCATCGGCGTGGCGCTCTCGACGGGGATTGCCGCACGCCGCCGCTGACGCGCCAACGTCGGCGCCAAGCCAAAAGCCGCCGGCAGCCAGGACTGCGGCGGCTTTTTTGATGGGTCCGCTTTAGCCGCTCAAGC
The DNA here is from genome assembly GCF_019793465.1 of Rhizobium croatiense. GTDB lineage: Bacteria > Pseudomonadota > Alphaproteobacteria > Rhizobiales > Rhizobiaceae > Rhizobium > Rhizobium croatiense. The sequence goes on from NZ_JAILYJ010000002.1 coordinate 392,908, forward strand.
CTGGATGACGACAACCCTGGCGCCGACTTCGACGCGGCTATAGAGGTCGATCACGTCATGATTCATCATGCGGATACAGCCGCTCGACATCGCCAGCCCAATCGATTCCGGCTGGTTGGTGCCATGGATGCGGAAATGGGTATCGTTGCCGCCGCGATAGAGATACATCGCCCGCGCGCCGAGCGGGTTGTTCGGGCCGCCCGGCATGCCGCCGGCAAGCCGGCGGTAGCGCTCCTCACGGCGCTGCATGTTTTCCGTGGGGGTCCAGCTCGGCCATTCGGCCTTGCGGCCGATATAGGCATTGCCGGCAAATGCCAGCCCTTCGCGGCCGACACCGACGCCATAGCGCATCGCCCTGTTGTCACCGAGAACGTAGTAGGCGCGACGCGCGGGTGTGTCGATGACGATCGTGCCCGGCGCGTGAGAGCTTTCGTAAGCCACCTCCTGGCGGCGCAGCTCCGGCTTGATCTTGTCGATCGGCACCTGCTTCAGCGGAAATTTTTCGTCCGGAAGCGCAGCGTAATTCGTCTGGCTGTTGAGACCGGTCGAAGAGCAGCCGGCAACAAAGAGCGGCAGAGCGATCAGAAAGCCGCGACGGGAGATCGTCATGAATGTGTCCTTAGTGCGTCAACACGATGTCGCAAGCTAAGGAAATTATGGTTAATGAATCGCTAAGGACGGCCGTGGGAATATGATCACGAAGGCGTCAGCGGGTGAAATTGCCGGCCGCAGCCGGCAATCGCCCTCACATATTCGGATAGACCGGTCCCTCGCCGCCCTGCGGCGGCACCCAGTTGATGTTCTGGTTGGGATCCTTGATGTCGCAGGTCTTGCAGTGCACGCAGTTCTGGGCGTTGATGACGAAGGCCTTGTCGCCATCCTTCTCCACCCATTCATAGACGCCGGCCGGACAGTAACGGGTCGACGGGCCGGCATAGATGCCGAGCTCGGAGCTCTTCTGCAGCGCCATGTCCTTGACCTGCAGGTGCACCGGCTGGTCTTCCTCGTGATTGGTGTTCGACAGGAACACCGAGGACAGACGGTCGAAGGTCAGCACACCATCCGGCTTCGGATAGGCGATCGGCTTGTGCTGCGAGGCCGGCTCCAGCGACTGCGCATCGGTCTTGCCGTGTTTCAGCGTGCCGAAGAAGGAAAAGCCGAACAGCGTATTGGTCCACATGTCGAGGCCGCCGAGTGCCACGCCGAGGGCGGTGCCGAACTTCGACCACAGTGGCTTGACGTTGCGGACCCGCTTGAGATCGCGGCCGATGTCGCCCTGGCGCCAGTCGTTCTCGATCTCGACGACTTCGTCATGGCTGCGGCCTGATACAATCGCCGCCGCCAGCTTCTCGGCCGCCAGCATGCCCGACAGCACCGCATTGTGGCTGCCCTTGATGCGCGGCACGTTGACGAGACCGGCCGAACAGCCGATCAGCGCTCCGCCGGGGAAGGAGAGCTTCGGCACCGACTGGTAACCGCCTTCGGTGATGGCGCGCGCCCCATAGGAGAGCCGCTTGCCGCCCTCGAAAGTGCCGCGGATCGCCGGATGGGTCTTGAAGCGCTGGAACTCCTCGAACGGGTAGAGATAGGGGTTCTTGTAATTGAGGTGAACGACGAAGCCGACCGCCACCAGATTGTCCTCGAGGTGATAGAGGAAGGAGCCGCCGCCGGTCTTCATGCCGAGCGGCCAGCCGAAGGAGTGCTGCACCAGGCCCTGTTTGTGGTGCTCCGCTTTAACCTGCCAGAGCTCTTTGATGCCGATGCCGAATTTCTGCGGCTCGCGATCCTTCTGCAGGGCGAACTTGGCGATCAGCTGCTTGGCGAGCGAGCCGCGCACGCCCTCGCCGATCAGCGTGTATTTGCCGCGCAGCTCCATGCCGCGGGTATAGTTGGGACCCGGCTCGCCGTTCTTCTCGATGCCCATGTCGCCGGTGGCAACGCCGTTCACCGCGCCCTTGTCGTCGTAGAGCACCTCGGTTGCGGCAAAGCCCGGGTAGATCTCGACGCCGAGCTCCTCGGCCTTGCCGGCCAGCCAGCGACAGACATTGCCGAGCGAGACGATGTAGTTGCCGTGATTGTTCATCAGCGGCGGCATCATGAAATTCGGCAGGCGGATCGAGCCGGCCGGGCCGAGCAGCAGAAACTGGTCGTCTGTCACCTCAGTTTTGAAGGGATGATCGGCCTCATCGCGCCAGCCGGGCAGCAGCCGATCGATGCCGATGGGATCGACGACGGCGCCCGAGAGAATATGGGCGCCGACCTCGGCCCCCTTCTCCAGCACGACGACCGACAATTCCGGATTGACCTGCTTCAGCCGGATCGCCGCCGCAAGCCCGGCAGGGCCTGCTCCGACGATCACGACGTCGAATTCCATGCTCTCGCGCTCGGGCAGCTCAGTCGTCTCGGTCATTCATTCGTCTCCGCTTGGCCACCTGTGGCCATCATCCCATGGTCCCTGTCTTGTCAAAACGACGAAGCATTGTCGAGCCGGGATGCGACAGCCAATCCTCAATTCGCACAATGATATTCAGCCGATCGAAAATTTATAATAACGCTTACGTTAACGTCAATTGGGAAACCCCGGTCGGGTTACCGCTCTCCCTTTCCTTTTTCGTCGCCTGCGCCTTATACATCGCTCGAAGACATCGGAGGATATCATGGATCTCGGCATCAAGGGCAAAAGGGCACTCGTTCTCGCCTCCTCACGCGGGCTCGGCCTCGGCATTGGCGTGGCGTTGGCGCGGGAGGGCGCCAACGTGCTGCTCTGCGGGCGCAGCGGCGAGCAGCTCGAGGCCAATTGCAAGGCAATCAACAGCGAAGGCAATGGCCGGGCTGACTGGACCTGGGCCGACCTCGCAGACGAGCGCTTCGTCGAGACGGCGACGACGGCCGTAAAGGACAAGTTCGGCGGCCTCGATATCCTCGTCAACAATACCGGCGGACCGACGCCCGGCACGACCGAGGAGATGACGGCCGAAAAGCTCGAAGCCTACTTCCTCTCCATGGTCGCCCGCGTGATCACCCTTACCAATGCACTGCTGCCTGATATGAAAGCGCAGGGCTGGGGCCGCATCCTGACGGTCGCCTCATCGGGCGTGATCGAACCGATCGCCAACCTGGCGCTGTCGAATACGCTGCGCCCGGCGCTTGCCGGCTGGAGCAAGACGCTTGCCGCCGAAGTGGCGAGCTTCGGCATCACCACCAACCTGCTCCTGCCCGGCAGTATTCTGACGGCGCGGCTCGACGATCTCGATGGCGCCGCAGCAAAGCGCACCGGCAAAAGCCTCGAGGAGATCCGCGCCGACAAGGAGGCGCGCATTCCAGTCGGCCGCTACGGCCGGGTGGAGGAGTTTGCCGCAACGGCCGCCTTCCTCTGCAGCCAGCCGGCAAGCTACATCACCGGCTCGCTCATCCGCTGCGACGGCGGCGCGGCGCGATCGGTCTAGTCAGAGGCTGCTCAGGCGCGGGCCGCCTGAGCAGCCCAGCTCGTCGCGCTGCGGATCATCTGCTCGACATTCCCCGGATCGTCGGCAAATTCGGCGAGTTCGGAAAGCCGGTGGAAACCGGTCATGATCGCGATGCGCCGCCGGTCGAGCCGGCGGCCGGTCAGGATTTCATAGGCCGAGATGATGCGCGCGGTCAGATCGGGCGAGATGAAGTTCGAATAGACGAACTCCCGGTGCAACGGCCCGAAACCGGAATCGGCGAAATCGTAAAGGCCGTTGAGCCTGCCCTGCCGGAAGTCGAAGGCCATGTTCCAGCCGTGGCCGTCGAAAAAGCCGTAGACCTTGCCGTAGGGATCCGGCGGCAGAAATTCGAAATCCGAAATGACGACCTCGGCAAAGCGCTGGATGTCAGCCGGCAGCAGCGGCAAAGCCTTCTTTCGCACCACGTCCGGCGATTGCCACGGCTGGATCGCCGTTGCGCCGGCCGCGCGCAGGCGGTCAGCGTCGAGCGCATGCAGCTCGGCGTAAAAGCGCGCGAGATCATCCGCCAGGCGCTGGCGGTCGCCCTCCCCGAGCGCGTCGTAATCTTCGGCAATAAGATGTTCGCCCTCCAGCTTGGCGTGGCTGGAGAAGATCGGCGGGCCGTCGTGTATGCGCATGTCGGGAACCGCAATCGACAGCGACGGCCTGATGATGTCGAGCAGGGCGGCTTCCCTCACCAGCGCCCTTTCGGCGCCGAGGTGGCGCGGAAACTTGAAGATCAGCGTGTCGTCGACGTCGACCGCCATCGAATCCCAGCCCTTCGCCGCCAGCTTGAAGACGGAGGCCGTTAGTTGGGGAAACACCCTTATGATGAGCGAGCGAAATTCGCTGGCGTCCAACTCAGTCATGACGACCTGCCTCCTCTGTTTTTCCGCCGTTCTTTGCGTGCTGCGATCCGGTGCGGGAACGGCATCAGCCTGCGCCGCGGACCGCCGGCAATGCCGCCACGGAGCCGCGTCGAGCGCACTCCTATTATATTAGTATAGTTTGAATATTACGGAATATTCATTACAAAATTTTAAGCCGTTATAACCACTTAGTGATCGCGACCGGGGAATTATGTCTTTTTTGCGCCGCAATATAAGCGGCTCAATCGGAGCATAAAATTCGCAACCCTTGCTCAACCCGGTCCCGCCCCATGAAGAAATTTTGGATCACCGTCAGTATTATCGCCGTTGCCGCCGTCGGCCTCTGGCAATTCGGCAATATGATCCCCTATGCCTCGCATATTCCCTACCTGTCGGAGCTGATCCGGCAGCCGGCCGGCGGCAATGGCCAGCAGGGGCAGGCCGACCAGGCCCAGGACGGCGGACAGCATCAGGGCGGCGGGCGCAGACGCGGCGGTGGCGGCCCGACCGTCGTCAAAACAGTCGCAGCCGTCAAAACGACGCTGCCGATGGATGTGACGGCGTCCGGCTGGGCTGATGCCGATGACAACACGACCGTCGCCGCACAGGAACAGGGGCTGATCGTCAGCATCGCGGCGCAGGACGGGGCGACCGTCAAGGCCGGCGACCTGATCGCCAAGCTCGACGACCGGACGGCCAAGGCGGCCGTCGACAAGGACAATGCGATGATCGTGCGCGACACGGCGACGCTTTCGGAGGCCGAGACCGCGCTGGTGCGTGCCCAGGATCTGTTCGACCAGAAGGCCGGCACCCAGCAGAGCCTCGATCAGGCGAGAGCCGCCCGCGACACTGCCGCCGCGATGGTCGATGCGGATAAGGCAACACTTGCCTCCGATCAGATCCTGCTCGAGCATACCGATATCCGCGCGCCCTTCGACGGCCGGCTCGGCGATATCGCCGTCAGCAAGGGTGCCTTCCTCAATGCCGGCGCGGCCATCGTCACCATCGCCAAATATGATCCGATCTATGTGAAATTCCACTTGCAGGAACGTTATCTGCGCGAGCTGAAGAAGGCACTCGCAGCCGGACCGGTCGAGGTCAGCACGGCGCCCAATTCCACCAAGGGCCAGGTCCGCAAGGGCGAGATCAGCTTCTACGACAACACGGTCGATACGGCCTCGGGCACGATCCTCGCCAAGGCGAAATTCGAGAACGCCTCCGGCGCGCTCTGGCCCGGCCAGTCGGTCAATATCGTCGTGCATTTCAACAGCAAGGAACAGCAGGTGGTGGTGCCGACGGTTGCCGTCAGCCCCGGCCCCGACGGTTTCTTCGCCTTCATCGCCAAGGACGGCAAATCGCATCTGACGCCGGTCACCGTCGCCCGCGCCAATGGCGGCTTCACCGCCATCGAATCGGGGCTTTCCGAAGGCGACCATGTCGTCGTCGAGGGCCAGGGCCAGCTCAGCGATCAGCAGGCGATCCACGAAGAGTTCGACGAAAAGGCGCTCAATGTCGCCTCCGCCGACGCGCCTCGGCAGCCGCAGCAGTCCGAGACGATCACGGTGGGAGCGCAGCAATGATCCCGAATTTCTGCATCCAGCGCCCGGTCGCCACGACGCTGCTTGCCATCGGCGTCATTCTGACCGGCCTTGCCGGTTACCGGCTCGTGCCGGTCGCGGCCCTGCCGCAGGTCGATTTTCCGACGATCAACGTTTCGGCACAGCTGAGCGGCGCCTCGCCGCAGACGATGGCGACGTCGGTCGCCACGCCGCTGATCAAGCAGTTCGAGACCATTCCCGGCATCAGCGAGATTAGCGCCTCGAGCTCGCTCGGCAGCACCAGCATCGTGCTGCAGTTCGACCTCAACCGTGATATCGACGCGGCCGCGGCCGACGTGCAGGCGGCGATCTCGCACGCCACCCGGCAGCTGCCCGACAATCTGACCACGCCGCCGAGCTATCGCAAGACCAACCCGGCCGATGCGCCGGTCATGCTGCTCTCGGTGCAGAGCAACACCATGCCGCGCAGCAAGCTCGACGAGATCGCCGAAGACATCATCTCGCCGTCGCTTTCCACCCTCCCGGGCGTTGCCCAGGTCAGCGTCTTCGGGGCGCAGACCTATGCGGTGCGCGTCGAGGTCGATCCCAACAAGTTGCTCACCCGCGGCATCGGCATCGACACCGTCAACAAGGCGCTTTCTGCCGCCAACAGCCAGCAGCCCGTGGGCACGCTGCAGAACAACGCGCAGAGCATGACCATCACGGCGAATACGCAGCGCACCAATGCCGAACAATTCCGCTCGCTGGTCATTGCCAATCCGAACGGCGCGCCGATCCATCTCGGCGATGTCGCCGACGTGCAGGACGGCGTCGAGAACCAGTATACCGGCAGCTGGTATGACGGCCAGCGCGGCATCATCCTCGCCATCCAGCGCCAGCCGGATGCCAATACGGTCGACGTCGTCGACGCGATCAACGCCAAGCTGCCGCAGCTTCACGCCGAAATCCCGGCTTCGGTCACGACTGTCGTCATGAACGACGCCGCAAAACCGATCCGTGCGGCCATCGCCGACGTGAAATTCACGCTGTTCCTGACAATCGGCCTCGTCGTTCTGGTCATCTATCTCTTCACCGGCCATGCGACGGCGACGATCATTCCGGGGCTCGCCGTTCCGCTGTCGCTGATTTCGACCTTCGGCATGATGTATGTGCTCGGCTACAGCATCGACAATATCTCGCTGCTCGGGCTGACGCTCGCGGTGGGGCTGGTGGTCGACGACGCGATCGTCATGCTCGAAAACATCCTGCGCCATGTCGAGGAAGGCATGCCGGTGCGGGAAGCGGCGATCAAGGGAGCGGGCGAAGTCAGCTACACCATCATTTCCATGTCGGTTTCGCTGACCGCCGTCTTTATCCCGATCCTGCTGATGGGCGGCGTCGTCGGTCGCGTGTTCAACGAATTCGGCATGGTGGTCGCCATCGCCATCATCTCGTCGGCCATCGTCTCGCTGACCGTGACGCCGATGCTCGGTTCGCGCCTCTCCAACAATCACAGCCGGCCGCCGCTCCTGATCCGCCTCTTCGATGCGGGTTTCGAGCGGACGCTCAGCGGCTACGACAGAGCGGTCGGCTGGTGCCTGCGTCATCGCGTGACGATCCTCGGCGTGTTCCTCGGCTCGGTGGCGCTGACGATCTATTTCTTCATGACGCTGCCGACGAGCTTCTTCCCGCAGGAGGACATCGGCCGCCTGACGATCAGCACCCAGGCCCGCCAGGATATTTCCTACTCGGCAATGGAGGCGCTGCAGCAGCAGGCGGCAGCCGCCGTCAAGGCAAACCCGGCGGTCAACCACGTGATGTCGACGATCGGCGGCAACCCGAACAAGCCGCAGAACAACGGCTCGATGTTCGTCGAGCTCAAGGACAAGAAGGAGCGTCCGCCGCTCGACCAGACGCTGCGCGAGCTGCGCACGGCGATCAACAAGATCCCCGGATTGCAGGCCTTCGTGACGCCGAACCAGAGCCTGCGGTTCGGCGGCCGCCAGACCGCCAGCCAGTATCAGCTGGTGATCCAGGCGCTGAGCGCCGACCAGACCAACCTCTGGGCCGGCAAGATCCAGGCGGCGATGCGCAAGGACCGGCTGTTCACCGACGTCACCTCGGACGCCCAGAACAACGCCCTGCAGGCCAATATCGTCATCGATACCGAGCGGGCGGCCGCTTATGGGATCGACAATGATACGCTGCGCACGACGCTGCAGGAATCCTTCAGCGGATATACGGCGGCGGAAATCCAGTCGACCGGCGACAGCTACGACGTCATCGTCGAATACGACACGAGCAAACCCTGGGACGACCAGAAACTGGCGGAAATCCGTGTCGCCTCGTCGAATGGCAGCCTGGTGCCGCTTTCGAATTTCGCGCATGTCGAGCGCACCACCGGCCCGGTCACCATCAATCAGACCGGCCAGCTCGTCTCGACCACCGTCTCCTTCAACCTGCCGGAGGGCGTCTCGCTCAGCGACGCGACGGCGGCGATCGACCAGATCAAGAAGGAGATCAGCCTGCCGACCGATGTTTTCACCTCCTATGGCGGTACGGCCGAAATCTTCCAGCAGTCGCAGGGCAATACGCCCTACCTGATCCTTGCGGCCGTCCTGACCATCTATGTCGTGCTCGGCGTGCTCTATGAAAGCTTCATCCATCCGCTCACCATTCTCTCCGGCCTGCCGGCCGCCGCCTTCGGCGCGCTGCTGGCCCTGAAGATCATGGGCTTCGATCTGTCAATCATCGCCCTGATCGGCCTGCTGATGCTGATCGGCATCGTCAAGAAGAACGCGATCATGATGATCGACGTGGCGGTGGACACCATGCGCACAACCGGCGAAAAGGCGACGGCGGCGATCCACGAGGCCTGCGTGCGCCGCTTCCGGCCAATCATGATGACGACCTTCTGCGCCCTGCTCGGCGCCCTGCCGATCGCGCTTGGCACCGGCGCAAGCTCGGAGCTGCGCCAGCCGCTCGGCATCGCCGTCGTCGGCGGCCTCGTTGTCTCGCAGTTGCTGACGCTGTTCATCACCCCTGTTATCTTCGTCGAGATGGACCGGTTCGGAAACTTCCTCGGCCGGCTGATGGGCGGCACGAAGGTCGAGGCGCCGGAGTTGCAGGAGGCCAGGGCAATGGCTGCCGAATGATGACGGCCCTCTGACTTCGGTATCGCCAGCCCTTGCGGCGCACGTCTTCTCCCCCAGGGAGAACACTTCTTCCCCAGGGGAGAAGACTTCTTCCCCCGGGGAGAACACGTGCGCCTTCGATCCCATCAACTTTCGATCCTCTTGAATGTGTCACGCCTCTGTGGCATCACCCGCCCTCCTGAATCCGGGCGTCCTTTCGCCCTTCACGGAGCGATGCTCCGTCCCCAATGACAATCGGCATGAAGAGGTGCGGGCATGGCTCAGGCGCTGGGTTTCGACTTCGGCACGACGAATACGGTTCTCGCCATGGCGGATGGCGGGGCAACGCGCTCGATGGCGTTCACGAGCACGGCAGGAACCGCCGACAGCATGCGCACGGCGCTGTCCTTCATGAAGGATGCCCAGCTCGGCGCCTCGGCGCTGAAGGTGGAGGCAGGCCATGCGGCGATCCGGCAATTCATCGACAATCCCGGCGAATGCCGCTTCCTGCAATCGATCAAGACCTTTGCCGCAAGCGCGCTGTTCCAGGGCACGCTGATCTTCGCCAAGCGCCATAATTTCGAAGATCTGATGGAGATCTTCGTGCGGCGCCTGCGCAACTATGCCGGCGACAGCTGGCCTTCCGATGTCAGCCGCATCGTCACCGGCCGTCCGGTGCATTTCGCCGGCGCCAGCCCGGATCCTGATCTGGCGACCGAACGCTACAACGAGGCACTGTCGCGCTTCGGTTTTCCCGAAATCCACTATGTCTACGAGCCGGTCGCCGCCGCCTTCTATTTCGCGCAGAACCTGAAGCAGGATGCGACCGTGCTGGTCGCCGATTTCGGCGGCGGCACCACCGACTATTCGCTGATCCGCTTCGAGACCGTCGCCGGCAGGCTGACGGCAACGCCGATCGGCCATTCCGGCGTCGGCGTCGCCGGCGACCATTTCGACTACCGGATGATCGACAACATCGTCGCGCCGCTGATCGGCAAGGGCAGCCATTTCAAGAGCTTCGACAAGGTTCTCGAAGTGCCGTCCAACTATTATTCCAGCTTCGGCCGCTGGAACCAGCTGTCGATCTTCAAGACCACGCGTGAATTCGACGATCTGAAGAAGCTGGTGCGCACCAGCCTGGAGCCGGAAAAGCTCGAGATCTTTATCGATCTCATCGACCATGACGAAGGCTACCCACTCTACCAGGCGGTCTCGGCGACGAAGATGGCACTCTCGGCCGCCGAGGAGGCGCCTTTCGATTTCGCGCCGCTTGGCCGCGGCGGACACCGCAGCATCAAGCGCAGCGATTTCGAAGGCTGGATCGCCGAGGATCTCGCCCGCATCGAAGCCGCGCTCGACGAGGTGCTCGACAAGACCGAGACGAAGGCTGCCGAGATCGACAAAGTGTTCCTCACCGGCGGCACCTCCTTCGTGCCGGCGGTGCGCCGCATCTTCACCGAGCGCTTCGAGCGCGACCGGATCGAAAGCGGCGGCGAACTGCTGTCGATCGCCCATGGCCTGGCGCTGATCGGCGAGCGCGACGACATCGCGCAATGGACTGTGCAATAAAGCCGGCAGGAGCGGCCAATGTGCCGCCCGCCCTTTCAATGCCCATTTCTCTCCGTTAAGCTTGCCGCATGATCTCCGCCAACGACCTTTCCCCCGCCGAGCTGGCAGCGCTTCTGCATTTCCATGCGGATGCCGGCGTGGAGTGGCTGCTGGAGGAAGAGGCGGTCGACCGCTTCGCCGAGTTCGAGGCGATGAAGGCGGCGCGCCGTCCAGCGTCGACGCAGCAGGAACGTCCAGCGGCCGGGGAGCGCCCAAGCAGCGGAGAACGCCAGACATCGCAGCGCCCGACGGCAGCAGCGCGTCCGGCCCCGGTCTCCGGCCCGCAACCGGCGATCCCCGACGGCGAGGCTGTGCAGCAGGCGCGCTTCGTCGCCGAAGCGGCGCGATCGCTGGCAGAGCTCAAGACCGCGATCGAAGCCTTCAACGGCTGCAATCTCAAGCACAGCGCCCGCTCGACCATCTTTGCCAGCGGTGACGCCGAAAGCGGCATCATGGTGATCGGCTCGGCGCCGAGCGCCGAAGACGATCGGGAAGGCCTGCCCTTCTCGGGAAAGTCCGGCCAGTTGTTCGACAAGATGCTGGCAGCGATCGGGCTGGACCGCTCGAGCGTTCTGCTGACGCAGGTCATTCCCTGGCGCCCGCCCGGTAACCGGGCGGCGTCGGCGGCCGAGATCGACATCTGCCGGCCCTTCATCGAACGACAGATCGCGCTCGCCGAACCGCAGGCAATCCTGCTGCTCGGCAATTTCGCGGCACGGTTCTTCCTCGGGGAAAACGATACGATTCACGGCCTGCGCGGCCACTGGAAGGACATCGTCATCGCCGATCGCGCCATTCCGGCCATCGCCAGCCTGCATCCCCAGGATCTGTTGACCGCACCCGTCAACAAGCGGCTGGCCTGGAACGATCTTCTCGCCTTTCAGGCGAAACTCAAATCCCTCTCTCTGCTCAGAAATTAGCCGAAGTTGAATAATTCATGAAGAACGCCATGCACTTTTCGCATGGCTGCATCGCGCCAGCATGCATTGTAGAATCTATGTTGCACTGCAATATAAGCCTGTGTCTTGGGAGGAATCACAGGAACCAAGGCCATGAACAAGAGATTTCGTCCTATTCATTCCGGGTTTGAAACCCTTCGCCTTGCCGGCGACCAGCTTCGCTCCACACATGGCTACAGCCGCTTCGGCTTCGCCACGAACGAACAGATGATTGCCCGCGGCACCGGCATCAACAGCCGCACGGGGCGCCCGAACGCCATTTTTTCGGACTTCCAGCAATACTGAGCGGCAGCCGCTACAGCGCCGCGCATCTCTCCAGACGTGCAGATGTTGCTGTAGCGCTTTGATTTTGCTGCCTTTTAAATGTCAGAGTAACTTATGTCAACGATCCTGCTATCGCTTCTGCGCAACATCGAAACCTTCGAGCATATCCGCGCCGCGGTCTGCGCCGCGCGCGAATATGAGCGCGAGCTCTCGGTAAAGCCGGCCAATGCCGCCGCGGATCTTGGCGCGGGCTCAGCAGCGATCGTCCTGTAATCACACCGCCAGCGCGTCGATCCGGGCCTTCGCCCATTCGAAGGCTTCGTCGACATAGGCGAACTTGACCGCCTGCCAGGCGCAATATTCCTCGACGAAATGCCGCGATATCCACAGATGCGTCCTGCGCGGCTCATCATGCCAGCCGACGCAGCCGCGCTGCGCCGCCTTTGCCAGGAGCCGCTGCAGGTGCGTGCGCGACATCATGAAATCGGCGGCAAGCGCGCGGGTTTCGACGCGGCCGACGAGAAACTTGCCCGCGCCGGTGTCTTCCGGATCCATCCTGGCGATGAAGTTGTCGACGACGAGGCCGCCGGCTTCGGTCCAGAGGAACAACGCCACCTGCTCCGGCGGCTCGCGCCAGGCGGCATCTTCCAGGCAGTGGCGGGCAATGCGCGGCTGAACGAGCCTCATCAATGATGGATTTGCCTGGAAAACAGCCGCCCGTTCACCGGCGTCGAGCAGGTCGAGCGCGGCGAGATTGGCATGAATCCAGGCAAACATCGCCTGGTGGCTGACATTGGCGGGGTCGAAATGGCGCGGCCGGCGCCGCTCGTCGCCGGGCGTATGGGTGATGAAGCGGTAGGTAAAGAGCTCTTCGATGAAGGCGAGCACCGTGTTACGGCTGGCCACCTTGTGGGCGGTGATGCGGCCGGTCAGCCGAACGGCGGTAAGACCCGAGGTCGGGTCGCGCGGATCATATTCCAGGTGGAGGGCATAGGCGGTCTGGGTCAGCAGCCAGCGCTGGTGGGAGGCGAGCAATCGCGCCAGACGCGGGCCGGCATCGAACATGCCGCGCGTCTGCCCGGCCAGAAAGCGAATACTGGTCAGAAAGGAGCAGTTCCCCGCCAATTGCTCCGCCGTGAACGCCATTATGCTTTTCTCCACCTCCGCTCGCAGGCCAGCGTTCGGAGCAGTAATATCGAAAGCCGCGGTGGCAGCGGCCTGTCAGCCGTGCACAGCGTTGAATAAATGATAGTATCTCATGTTCAACAATCATATTCCGCAGGTCGACGCCATCCTAAGAAATGACCATTCCCGCCTTGGACCTCAGGCCTGCGGCGTCGTCGCCTTGCGGGCCTCGCGCTGTTCGATACCCAGCTGATGCTCGCGATAGATGATGAAGATACCGGCAGCAACGACGATAACGGTGCCGATCAGCATGGTGACGCTCGGCACATCACTGAAGACGAAGTAGCCGACGATGCCGCCAAGCAGGATCGACGTATATTCGAACGGGGCGATGGTGGAGACGTCGGCATGGCGGTAGCTTTCGGTCAGCAGGATCTGCGCGACACCACCGCAAAAGCCGGCAGCGATCAGAAAAAGCGCCGACGGCCACGGCAGGACGAGCCAGCCGAAAGGCAGCGAAGCCAGCGAGAAGACCGATGCGGTGAGCGAAAAGTACAGCACGATTGTCGCCGTCTTCTCCTCTTCGACGAGGCGACGCACCTGGATCATCGCCATGCCGCCGAGAACCGCCGAAAACAGCACGCACAGCGCGCCGACGGCCTGTTCGGTTTCCATGCCGCCGTCGCGAAACAGGGTGAGCTTCGGCCAGGAGATGATGGCAACGCCGGCCATACCGACCAGAACGGCGCTCCAGCGATAGATGCGCACGGTCTCGCCGAGAAAAACCGCGGCGAAGATCACGGCGACGAGCGGCAATGCGTAGCCGAGCGCAATCGCCTCCGGCAGCGGCAGGTGCAGGAGGCCGTAAAAACCGAAAGCCATCGACAGGATGCCGATCGTGCCGCGCTTCAGGTGGCCGACCGGATTGGCGGTGTGGAAGGCTGCGCGCAGCTGTCCGATATAGGCGAGATAGGCCATGATCGGGAAGAGCGCGAAGAAGGACCTGCAGAAGGTGACCTGGCCCGGCGGAATATCCGGGCCGGCCAGCTTGATGCAGGTCTGCATGGCCAGGAAGACCACGACCGACGAGACTTTCAGCGCAATGCCTCTCATCGGGTTTCTGAGAACCGAGTGCATGATCCTGGCTCTAATGCTGACTTGAACGAAGGGGAAACGCGTTCGACTCGGGAACGCAGAAGATGAGCCCCATCGTAGCGAAAGAAAATCCCGCTGCATAATCCTTAAATCGGAATCGACCTCAGGATGATTACGCAGGAGTTCAAAGTTTACGGCATGCTTCGCGCGTCTGAAGACGGCGGCGTTGTCATCGGCCAATCCTCAAGCAAAACCGGAAAATCCGGGCAAAAGGCAGCTATTTCGACAATAACGGCTCGATCGTCGCCTTCGCGCGCACCGTCTGCGACGAGGATTACGACGGCCTCGGCTGGGATGGCGTCGTCGTGCAGCAGACCGAAAGCGACGCGACGATCAATGTCGCGCTCAATCTGAAATAGCGGCCTTTCTCCCGGCCGCCGCATCCATCCGTTTCGAACAGGATATTTTGCCCGTAAACTTCGTGTTCGCGGGCAATTTGCTTTAACTTTAGTTCAGACTTTAATGTAATCATGCCCGGCAATTTAGGCAGAGTGCGCCCGCCTCTGTATCCGCGGTTGTCAAATAACGGTCTTCAGGAAACACCATGCGAACAGATACCGGCCAGGTCATCCATCTGGCAGATTACCGTCCCACCGACTTCGTGCTGGAACGCGTGGACCTGACCTTCGAACTCGATCCGACGGAGACAAAGGTCGAAGCCCGTCTGATCTTTCACCGTCGCCCGGGCGCCGACATTACCGCGCCGATCGTGCTCGACGGCGACGAGCTGACGCTGGCGGGGCTGCTGTTCGACCAGGTGGAGCTCGACCCTTCGCGTTATGATGCGACGCCGGAAAGCCTGACGGTGCGCGACCTGCCGGAGAGCGCCCCCTTCGAGCTGACGATCACCACGATCATCAATCCCGAGGCCAATACCCAGCTGATGGGCCTCTATCGCACCGGCGGCATCTACTGCACGCAGTGCGAGGCGGAGGGCTTCCGCCGCATCACCTATTTCCCCGACCGGCCCGACGTGCTTGCGCCGTTCACCGTCAACATCATCGCCGACAAGGAGGCCAATCCGCTGCTCCTGTCGAACGGCAACTTCCTCGGCGGCGCCGGCTATGGCCCCGGCAAGCATTTCGCCGCCTGGTTCGACCCGCATCCGAAGCCGAGCTATCTTTTTGCCCTCGTTGCCGGCGATCTCGGCGTCGTCGAAGACACCTTCATCACCATGTCGGGCCGCGAAGTGGTGCTGAAGATCTATGTCGAGCACGGCAAGGAGCCGCGCGCGGCCTATGCCATGGACGCGCTGAAGCGTTCGATGGCGTGGGACGAAGAGAGGTTCGGGCGCGAATATGATCTCGACATCTTCATGATCGTCGCCGTCTCCGACTTCAACATGGGGGCGATGGAGAACAAGGGCCTCAACGTCTTCAACGACAGATACGTCCTTGCCGATCCCGAGACCGCGACCGACGCCGACTACGCCAATATCGAAGCGGTCATCGCGCATGAATATTTCCACAATTGGACCGGCAACCGCATCACCTGCCGCGACTGGTTCCAGCTGTGCCTCAAGGAAGGCCTGACGGTCTATCGCGACCAGGAATTTTCCTCCGACCAGCGATCGCGCCCGGTCAAGCGCATCGCCGATGTGCGCCACCTGAAGTCCGAGCAGTTTCCGGAGGATGGCGGCCCGCTCGCCCACGCGGTGCGGCCGACGACATATCGCGAGATCAACAATTTCTACACGAGGACCGTCTACGAGAAGGGCAGCGAAGTCACGCGGATGATCGCGACGCTGCTCGGCAGAGACGGCTTCAAGAAGGGCATGGACCTCTATTTCGACCGCCATGACGGGCAGGCGGTGACGATCGAGGATTTCGTCAAATGCTTCGAGGATGCAAGCGGGCGCGACCTCACGCAATTCTCGCTCTGGTACCATCAGGCCGGCACCCCGCTCGTCACCGCATCGGGCAGCTATGATCCGGCGGCCGGCACCTTCACCCTGTCGCTCGAACAGATGACGCCTGCTACACCCGGCCAGTCGAGCAAGGAACCGATGCATATCCCGCTCAGCCTGGCGCTCTTCGGCGAAAACGGCGGCAAGATCGCGCCAAGCTCGGTCGACGGCGCCGAATATGCCGGCGAGGTGCTGCACCTGACCGGCCGCACGCAGACGGCGGTGTTTCATGGCGTCGGCTCGCGCCCGGTCGTCTCGATCAACCGCAGCTTCTCGGCGCCGATCAACCTGCATTTCGATCAAAGCCCGGCCGATCTCGCCCATCTCGCCCGCCATGAGACCGATCATTTCGCCCGCTGGCAGGCACTGACCGATCTGGCGCTCCCGAACCTTCTGAAAGCTGCCCGCGAAGCGCGCGAGGGCAAGCCGGTCGTCTGCGAGCCGACCTTCGTCGAGACGCTGATTGCGGCGGCCGCCGACGAAAGCCTCGAGCCGGCCTTCCGCGCCCAGGCGCTGGCGCTGCCGAGCGAATCCGATATTGCCCGCGAACTCGGCGGCAACAACGATCCCGACGCCATCCATGCCGGCCGGCAGGCGATCCTCAAACAGATCGCCGATGCCGGAAAGGATGTCTTTGCCGGCCTCTACGCGGCGATGGCGACATCTGGCGGCTTCAGCCCGGATGCCAAGAGCGCCGGCCTGCGAGCGTTGCGCAATAGCGCGCTGACCTATCTCTCGCACGCCGAACAGACACCTGCGCGCGCCAAGGCAGCCTTTGATGCAGCCGACAACATGACCGACCTCAGCCATGCGCTGACGATCCTCGCCCATCGTTTCCCCGACAGTGCGGAGACAAGCGAGGCGCTGGCCGCCTTCCGCGACCGCTTTGCCGAAAACGCACTCGTCATCGACAAATGGTTCACGATCCAGGCCGGCATTCCGGGCGCAAAGGCGCTGGACCGCGTGCGCGGCTTGATGGAGAACCCGCTTTTCAAGCGGACCAACCCGAACCGGATGCGGGCGCTGGTCGGAACCTTCGCCTTTGGCAATCCGACCGGTTTCGGGCGGGCCGACGGCGAAGGCTATCGCTTCCTCGCCGGTCAGATTCTGGAGATCGACGGCCGCAACCCGCAGCTTGCAGCCCGCATTCTCACCTCGATGCGTTCCTGGCGCTCGCTGGAACCGATACGCGCCGATCACGCCCGCGCTGCCCTGATCGAGATCGAGCGGGCGCCCGACCTTTCCACCGACGTGCGCGATATCGTCGAGCGCACGCTCAAAGGGTGATTTTGCTTGGTCCGGCCGTCGCGCACCATGCGGCGGCCGCCTCGCCCGGCGATTCGAATCGCCCGAAAAATACGAAAATATAAATAGTTAATGGATTTTTACCTTTGCCTCTGGACAAGGCGAATCACCCATGATTCTCTAGGTCAGGTTCGAGCGAGCGGCGCGCGAATCACACGAGGGACAAGGCGAAGAGATGATGGACGTGCGGCGGGCAACCGTGGCCGGAGGACGGCTGCGTGTCGATTTTGACGGGCTGAAAGCCTGGCGAGACAGCCTATCCGGTCACTCGACATCGGAGCCGCTCCTGCGTCATCTGCCGAAGGCGGAGCTGATCTTGAAGCGCGCCATACCGGCGCTGATCATCGCCTTCCTCTCCGTCGTCGCCGCCTCGCATTTCTTCGGCATGATGAGCGAATATAGCCGGCTGGAGGCTTCCGCCCGCCATGCCACCGCGCTTTCGGCGGCAACGGCGTCTGCCGTATTTGCCGATGCGGCCGACATTTTCGACAGCGGCGATATCGCGCAAGCGCAGGCTCGCCTCTCCAGGTACCTGCCGCAGGACCGGCTCGATAACGGCGCCTTCGTGCTGCTGGTGCAGGCCAGCGGCAAGGTTTTTGCCGCAACCACCGCCGGGCTTTCGCATGTCGGCAGCAATGTTGGCGATTTCTTCCCCGAAGTCTCGGCGATCCGGCGTTTCGGCGATCGGGCCGGTGTCATCGAAACGACGATCGGCGGCGTGCCGCACTATGCCGAGATCACGCTGATGGGCAATGCCGGCGGTTACGTCGTCGCCGCCACCTCGCTCGAGGAGGTCGGCCGGCTCTGGCGCGAGGAGCTGGCGCTCAACGTCACGCTATTTGCCGGCATCTCCTCGATCCTGCTCGTCATCCTCTATGCCTATTACACGCAGGTGAAGCGGGCCCGCGACGCCGACGACATCTTCCTGGAATCGAACCTGCGCGTCGAGACGGCGCTGTCGCGCGGCCGTTGCGGCCTTTGGGACTTCGATTTCGAGAACCGGGAATTCTTCTGGTCGCGCTCGATGTACGACATGCTCGGCCTGCCGGGCTCCGACAAGACGATGGGCTTCGGCGAAGCCGCGCGGCTGATGCATCCCGATGACGGCGGGCTCTACGAGATCGCCCGCGCCATCGCCAAGGGCCATTCCGGCCAGGTCGACCAGATCTTCCGCATGCGCCATGCCGGCGGCCACTATGTCTGGATGCGGGCGCGTGCCCAGGTGATCCGCAGCAATTCCGGCCGCATGCACCTGATCGGCATCGCCATGGACGTGACCGAACAGCACCGGCTCGCCCAGCGCTACGCGGAAGCCGACCAGCGGCTCGCCGACGCTATCGAATGCACCTCGGAAGCCTTCGTGCTCTGGGACAAGAACGACCGGCTCGTCATGTGCAACACACATTTCCAGCAGGCTTACGGGCTGCCGGACAGCGTGCTGGTGCCCGGCACCGAACGCTCGATCGTCAACGCCGCCGCCGCCCGCCCGGTCATCGAGCGGCGGATCGCCGATGCCGGCGGCTCCGGCTATTCGCGCACGACGGAGGTGCAGCTGGCCGACGAGCGCTGGCTGCAGATCAACGAGCGGCGGACCCGCGACGGCGGCAGGGTGTCGGTCGGAACCGACATCACGCTGATGAAACGCCATCAGGAGCGGCTGCGCGAATCCGAACGCCGGCTGATGGCGACGATCGGCGATCTTTCCGCTTCGCGCCAGACGCTGGAGATCCAGAAGGCCGAGCTTTCGACTGCCAACGCCAACTACCAGGCGGAGAAGGAGCGCGCCGAGGCCGCCAACAAGGCGAAGTCGGAATTCCTCGCCAACATGTCGCATGAGCTGCGCACGCCGCTGAACGCCATTCTAGGCTTCTCGGAAATCCTGCAGAACCAGATGTTCGGGCCGCTCGGCTCGCTGAAATACGACGAATATGCCCGCGATATCCATGACAGCGGCAAACATCTGCTCAACGTCATCAACGACATCCTCGACATGTCGAAGATCGAGGCCGGTCATCTTAGGCTGCATTGCGAGCGCATCGACCTCGTGCCGCTGATCGAGGAAAGCCTGCGCTTCACCGCCATTCCGGCGGCCGAAAAGAACATCGTTATCGAGCAGCGCATCTCCTCCGGCCTGACGCTGACAGCCGACCGCCGGGCGATGAAACAGGTGCTGCTCAACCTGCTCTCCAATGCGGTCAAGTTCACCGACAATGGCGGCCGCATCGCGGTGCGCACACGCCGCGTCGACGGCGCCGTCACCGTCACCATCGCCGATACCGGCATCGGCATCCCGCGCTCGGCACTGTCGAAGATCGGCCAGCCCTTCGAACAGGTGCAGAGCCAGTACGCCAAGAGCAAGGGCGGCTCCGGCCTCGGGCTTGCCATCTCGCGTTCGCTGACCGCCCTGCATGGCGGCCGCATGAAGATCCGCTCGCGCGAAGCGGTGGGCACGGTGATCTCGCTGCGCATTCCGGATGATGTTTAGGCTTTAACCACACTCTGAAAAATCTTCCGAACCGCCTTCGAGAGCCGTTTCACCTCCCCCTCCAGCGTCCTGATATCGGGGCAGTCGCCGGCGCGGCAGACGAGTTCGACGAGGCCGGCAGGTGCGTCGTTCGGATCGAACTCGCCGTCGATGCAGAGACGAATTAGTTGCGACAGGCTGGTATAGAGCGCGAAGGCTTCCAGGCAGGTGTCGAGATCGTCCGCGGCCATCAGCCGGTCGCCGAGCAGCTTCAGAGCCTCGCCGGTGCTCTTGCCGCTGACCGCAACGTCGACACCCCTGGCCGGAGCGATCAGCACCAGGTATTGGGCGATGAATTCGAGATCGACGACGCCGCCGGGGATCAGTTTCAGGTCCCAGGGGCCGGAAGGCGGCTTTTCCGTTTCGATCAATTCGCGCATCTCGGCGACGTCATGCGTCACCTTGGCGATGTCGCGACCGGCCGACAGCACCTCGCGGATGACATGCTCCGTTTCGGCGATCAGGCTGTCATCGCCTGAGATCAGCCGGGCGCGGCTGAGCGCCATATGCTCCCAGGTCCAGGCCTCCTCGCGCTGATACTTGCCGAAGGCATTGATGCGGGTGGCGACGGGCCCCTTGTTGCCGGAGGGACGCAGCCGCATGTCGACCTCATAGAGCACGCCTTCGGCGGTCGGCGCCGACAAGGCGGCGATCAGCCTCTGGGTGATGCGGGTGAAGTAGCGCGTCGCGTCGAGCGGCTTCGGCCCGTCGGATTCGGAGGCGGCGTCGTCATAATCATAGAGCAGGATCAGGTCGATATCGGAACCCGCTGTCAGCTCGAAGCTGCCGAGCTTGCCCATGCCTGATATGGCGATCCGCCCGCCCGGATAGTCGCCGTGTGCGACCCGCATTTCGCCGATCACGGCGTCGAGCGCGGCTGCGATGATGAGATCGGCGAGATGGGTGAATGCGCGGGCGGCCATTGCGCCATTGATGGCGCCGGTGAGCAGGCGGATGCCGATCAGGAAGCGCTGTTCGGCGGCGAAGATGCGCAGCCGGTCGAGCACCTCCTCATAATGGCGCGCCTGGACGAGCGAGCCCTTCAGGCGTTCGCCGAGATAGTCGCGCGTCGGCAGCTCAGCCATCAGGCCGGGATCGAGCATGCCGTCGAAGACATGCGGCTTGGCGGCGATCACCTCGGCCAGCCGGGGTGCCGAGGACATGATGTTGACGATCAGCGACAGGAGCGCCGGATTGCTGCCGAGGAGCGAGAAGAGCTGAATGCCGGCGGGAAGGCCGGAGATGAAACTGTCGAAACGCAGCAGTGCCTCGTCGGCGCGCTTGCTTTCGCCGAAGACGCGCAGGAGCTCTGGCGCCAGCTCCGTCAGTCTCTCACGCGCTTCCACCGATTGCGTCGCGCGGTAGCGACCGTAATGCCAGGTGCGGATGATGCGGGAAATGTCGGACGTCCTGGTGAAACCGAGCTTCTTCAAGGTCTTGAGCGTATCGGGGTCATCGCCCTGGCCGGTGAAGACGAGGTTTCCGGTTTCGGCGGAAAGCCTGCTCTCCTGCTCGAAGAGGCGGGCATACCGACGCTCCACCGTCTTCAGCACGCCGACCAGCCGTTCGGAAAAACTCGGCGTGTCGGAAAAGCCCATCATGAAGGCGATGCGCTTGAGGTCGGCGTCGGTCTCCGGCAGAAGGTGGGTCTGCTCGTCGCGCACCATCTGGATGCGATGCTCGACGTCACGCAGGAACCAGTAGGCCTCCGTCAGTTCGTCGCGCGTCTGCGCATCGATCCATTTCGCCTTGGTGAGCTCGCCGAGCGTCTCCTCCGTCGACCGGCCGCGCAGCGCCGGCATGCGGCCGCCGGCGATCAGCTGCTGCGTCTGGACGAAGAATTCGATTTCGCGGATACCGCCGCGCCCGAGCTTGACATTATGGCCCTTGACCGCGATCGCGCCGTGGCCCTTATGCGCGTGGATCTGCCGCTTGATCGAATGGATATCGGCGATCGCCGCGTAATCGAGATATTTGCGGAAGACGAAAGGCGACAGCCCACGCAGGAACTCGCCGCCAGCCACAAGGTCACCGGCCACGGCGCGCGCCTTGATGAAGGCCGCCCGCTCCCAATTCTGGCCCCTGCCCTCGTAATAGATCATCGCCGCGTCGACCGGAATCGCCAGCGGCGTCGAACCGGGATCGGGTCGCAATCGCAAATCGCTGCGGAAGACGTAACCATCCGCCGTGCGCTCCTGCAGGATGCGCACCAGCCGGCGCATCATCCTCGGGAACACCTCGATGGCGTCATCGGGGTCGGGCACGATGCCGACCTGTTCGTCGAAAAAGACGACGAGGTCGATATCGGAGGAATAGTTGAGCTCGCAGGCGCCGAGTTTGCCCATGCCGAGCACGATCAGCCCCGAGCCCTCGCTCGGCTTCGCCGGATCCCGAAGCCTGATCTTTCCGCTCTCATGCGCCGCCAGCAGCAGATGGTCGATTGCAGCGCCGACAGAGGCTTCGGCGAGCTCGCTCAGCCAGGCGGTCGTGGCCCGGCCATCGACGATGCGCGAGAGATCGGCGAGTGCAACGAGGAAGGCGGCCTTGCGCTTGATAATGCGCAGTCTGCTCATCACCGCCGATTCCGCCGGCGCGGCCCCTTCCCCGTCCGGCCGCCAGCAGACCCGCGCCTCGGCGATCAGCGCTTCGATCTGCGGCTCCAAGGGTTGCGTGATGGCGCCGGCGAGAATGGCCGGGTCGAGATTGACGATTTCGCGCAGGTAGGGCGAGAGCGTCAGCACGGCGGAGATGAAATCGCGCAGTGGCCCTTCGCTCTTCAGCATCGCGGCGACCGACGGCTCGCTCTTGCCGGCCTGCTGAAGGTCGCTCAGCGCCAGCTTCAACTCCGTCTGGCTCAACGGACGCAGCAGCCCTTCGGCGACGTCCTTGAGGCCATGCGTCGATTTCGTCAGCATAGGCTCTCCCTGGCTTTGGACCGGAAGGAAACGGCCGCCAGAATCACAGGCCCCGCCTCCTCGATCGGGATTAAACTAGGGTCTCGGCGCCAAACCGCCAATACGCGATTCAACCGATCGTGTTTGCGCACGGGCCGTTCAGGCGGCCTTGGCCGGGAAGATCATGCTGACGGTCAGTCCGCGCTGTTCCGGCTTGTCGGGATTGGTGTCGGAGAGTTCCAGCCGGCCGTTGTGCAGTTCCATCACCGCCTCCACCAGCGAAAGTCCGAGCCCCGTGCCTGGTTTCGAGCGGCTTTCGTCGAGGCGGACGAAGCGCTTCACCACGTCGTCGCGCCGATCGGCCGGTACCCCCGGCCCGTGGTCGGCCACCGACAGGCAGATGCCATCCGGGCGGCGGGCAAGCTTCAGCGACACCTCGCCCGCCCCTTCCGTATCGGAGGAATATTTGATGGCATTGTCGAGCAGATTGAAGATCGCCTGGCCGATCAGCTCGCGATTTCCCTGCACCTCGATCCCGGGTTCGACGTTGGCGCTCAAGCCAAGCCCGGCCTCTTCCGCCGCCGGCTCGTAAAGCTCGGCGCTGTCGGCAACGATGGCCGACAACTCGACCGGCGACATCTCGGCTGCGACCGAGCCTGCCTCGACGCGGGAGATCATCAGCAGCGCGTTGAAGGTGCGGATCAGCTGGTCGGATTCGGAAATGATGCCTTCGAGGGCGACGCGCCGAGTATCGCCGTCAGTCATATCGAGGGCATCGGCGGCCTTGTTGCGCAGCCGCGTCAGCGGCGTCTTGAGGTCGTGGGCGATGTTGTCGGAGACCTGGCGCAGGCCCTCGTTCAGCTTCTCGATGCGCTCCAGCATGGTATTCAAAGACATTGACAGCCTGTCGAACTCATCGCCGGAACCGCCGACCGGCAGGCGCTGCGAAAGATCACCGGCCATGATCTTCTTGCTCGCATCCGACATACGATCGATGCGTTTCAGGGCATTGCGGCCAATGCCGAACCAGATGATGATCGCGCCGAGCCCCATGATCGCCAAAGCCACCATCAGCGCCTGGCGCACCAACAGCCGGAAACGTTCGGGGTCGCCAAGGTCGCGGCCGACAAGAATTCTCAAGCCGTTGTCGAGCACGAAAATATTGGCGATCGCCTTGTGCCGGCGCTCGACACCACCACCGTCCGTATAGCGCTGATAAGCGAAGGGAGCCGAGGTCCAGCCGACCTCCTCGAAGACGCCCGGCTGCACCGAGGCGACATTGCCGGCGAGAATATCGCCCGAAGGGCCGGCGATGATATAGAGATTGGCGCCCGGCTGGCGGGCGCGCCGCTCCATCGTGCGCAGCAGAAGGTTCATGCCGCCGGTGTCATAGGCACGCTGCACCTGCTCCACCTCCTGCCTGACGGCATCGCGGATCTGGCCGGTCAGCAGCCGTTCCGACATCGCCGTCACATAGAAGACGAGGGTCGCGGCGCAGATGGCGAAAAGCAGGATGTAGAGTGCCGAGAGGCGGACTGCGGTGGACTTGAAGAGAACCCTGAAACGGCTCATCCCTCGTCCTTGATCATATACCCCGCGCCCCGGATGGTTTTCAGGAGCGGCTGGCTGAAGTCCTTCTCGATCTTCGAGCGCAGGCGCGAGACATGGACGTCGATGACGTTTGTCTGCGGGTCGAAGTGGTAGTCCCAGACGTTTTCGAGCAGCATGGTGCGGGTCACCACCTGGCCGGCATTCTTCATCAGATATTCGAGCAGGCGGAATTCGCGCGGCTGCAGCGGGATTTCCTTGCCGCCGCGGCGCACCTCGTGGGAGAGCCGGTCGAGTTCAAGATCACCGACGCGATAGACGACGTCCTGCTCCGGCGTGCCCTTGCGGCGGCCGAGTACCTCGACACGCGCCAGCAATTCGCTGAAGGCATAGGGCTTCGGCAGGTAATCGTCGCCGCCGGCACGAAGGCCGGTCACCCGGTCATCGACCTGGCCAAGCGCGGAGAGGATGAGCACCGGCGTATGGATGCCCTTGCGGCGCAGCTCGCTGATAACGGAGAGACCGTCGCGGCGCGGCAGCATGCGGTCGATGACGATGACGTCATAGGTATTTTCCGATCCCATGAACAGGCCGCTCTCGCCGTCGCTGGCGTGGTCGGCGACAATGCCCGCCTCGCGAAAGGCTTTCGTGAGGTAGGCCGCGGCTTCGAGATCATCTTCGATGATGAGAATCTTCATGCGGCCGACATTACCCACCGGCTGCGTTTCGGCAAGGCTCAAAGCATCTGGCTGCGGAGCGGCGCTCATCGCGATCATCCTTCAAAAATCAGAACAATCGAGCCGTGCGGAGTTTCCTCCGCACGGCTCCCGTTTTTCGGGGATCAGCCCTGGCCGTTGATCGGCAGAGCGACGAAACGGCTTCCTTCGCTCGACTGAATCTGGAAGAGCGCCCGGGTTCGGCCGTCCTTCTTGGCCTGGTTCAGCACCTTGACGACATCGGCAGGGGTGGAGACTTCCTGGTTGTTGACCGAGGTGATCTTCTCGCCTTCCTTGATGCCCTTGTCGGCGGCGTCGGAGTCCGGGTCGATGCCGGTGATCGCCAGGCCCTTGCCGTCATCGGAAGGACCGACCGTCAGGCCGAGATCGGCGAGCGCCTTCTCGGACGCCGGCGCCTCGGGCTGCTGCGGCTGGTTGTTGTCATCGGCGGACGCCTCCTTCTGGTCGGCCGGCAGCGTGCCGAGTTCGACGGTCAGGGACTGCGCCTTGCCGGCTCGCCAGACCGAAAGCTCGACCTTGCTGCCCGGCTGCATCGCGCCGATGCGGCGGCTGAGATCCCGCGCATCCTTGATCGTTTCACCGTTCAGGGCGGTGACGACGTCGCCGGCCTTCATGCCGGCCTTGTCGCCCGGCGATCCGGCCTGTGGGGCGACGACGAGGGCGCCGCTCGGCTCGGAAAGGCCAATGGATTCGGCGATATCCTTGGTCACCGGCTGGATCTGGACACCCAGCCAGCCGCGCGAAACCTGGCCGTCCTTCATCAGATCGGCGACGACATCTCTGGCTGTCGAGGCGGGAATGGCGAAGGCGATGCCGACGCTGCCGCCGGACGGCGAGAAGATCGCGGTGTTGATGCCGACGACTTCGCCGCTGAGGTTGAAGGTCGGACCGCCTGAGTTGCCGCGGTTCACGGCCGCATCCACCTGCAGGTAATCATCATAGGGGCCGGAGCCGATGTCGCGGCCGCGAGCCGAGACGATGCCTGCCGTGACCGTGCCGCCGAGGCCGAAGGGATTGCCGACGGCGACGACCCAGTCGCCGACGCGGACGTTGTTGTCGTCGGCCCAGTTGACATAGGTGAACTTCCTGCCCTTGCCGTCGACCTTAAGGACGGCGAGGTCGGTGCGCGGATCCTTGCCGATCAGCTTGGCATCAAGCTCGGTGCCGTCATTCATAACGGCGACGAAGGCCTGCCCGTCGGAAACGACGTGGTTGTTGGTGACGATGTAGCCGTCCTCGGAGATGAAGAAGCCGGAGCCCTGAGCGACCGGACGCAGACGGCCCTTGCCGGGACCATTCGGGCCGCCCGGGCCACCGGGGCCGTTCTGGCCGAAGCGCCGCTGATGGCCACCCTGCTGGTCGTTCGGATCCTGGCCGAACTGCCGGAAGAAGCGCTTCAGCGGATGATCATCAGGCAGGTCGTCAAAGCCGCGGCCATTGAAATCGAAGGAGAAGCCGTCATTGTTGTCGGCGACGGGATTGACGCGGTTTTCCACACGAACGGACACCACGGCGGGCGAAACGGCATCGACGACATTGGCGAAGCTCGGAACGGCAGGCGCCTGAACCTTGACGGCTTCGGCATAAGACCGGGTGATTTCGAGCGGAACGCCGGTTGCGAGCACAGCGGCAGCGATACCGGCAACGGTAGAAGCCTTGAGCACGGTGGCGAGGGACGGACGTCCGTTGAAATTCTTCAGCATTGGAGCACCTTCTCTTGTTCTTAGATCTTCAGACCGGCAGCGCCGGATCAGTCGATAACTGAAGATATAGGATGGCGCACCTTACTGCGAACTGTCCGGTCAATGAAAAATTGGTAATGTTGGAATATTTCTGGCCGTTACTGCGCCGGGCCCTTCCCTGGGGGTCCAAAGGATGCGGAAATATTCGCCGGCTCGACGAGTTGTTATTTCTTTAGAAGCTCGTTCAGCCTCGCCTGTTCTTCCGCCGTCAGCTTGCTTCCCGTCGGCTTGCCAGCCCTCTTGCGCGCAAAGACCAGCAGTGACAGCCCGCCGGCCAGCACCAGCAGCACCGGCGCGCCCCAGAGCAGCACCGTCTTCGGATTGAACCGCGGCTTCAGCAGCACGAATTCGCCGTAGCGCGAGACGATATAGTCCAGCACTTCCTCGTCGCTGTCGCCGTCCTTGATGCGCTCGCGCACCAACAGGCGCAGATCTTTCGCCAGCTCGGCATTGGAATCGTCGATCGACTGGTTCTGGCAGACCATGCAGCGCAGTTCAGCCGAAAGAGTGCGGGCGCGCGCCTCCAGCGCCGGATCGGTTAGAACCTCATCGGGATTGACGGCGAAGGCGGAGAAGGGCGTGAAGAGAATGAACAGGATGACGAGGAGTCGAGAGAGAAGCCACATTCCCCTTCTCCCCTCGGGGAGAAGGTGCCCGACAGGGCGGATGAGGGGGCGGCCACTCGCAGCAAAAGTGACCTTTCGCTTGCGCGCAAGCTCCTCGCGGCTCCGCCGCTCGACCCCCTCATCTGCCCTTCGGGCATCTTCTCCCCGGTGGGGAGAAGCGGGAAACAGGTGCGAGCGCATCATTCAGCCGGCTCCATCGCGGGGGTCGCCGGCCTTGCCGGCTTCGCCTTTCTGCGCGGGGCGCCGACGCGCAGGCGGCGGTCGGAGAGCGAGACGAGGCCGCCGGCGGCCATGATCAGGGCGCCGCCCCAGATGCACAGGATGAACGGCTTCCACCAGATGCGCACGACGATGCCGCCGTCGGTGGTGGCGTCGCCCAGCGAGACATAGAGCTGGCTGAGGCCGAAGGTCAGGATGCCGGCCTCGGTCGTCGGCATCTGCCGGGCGGTATAGAGGCGCTTGGCCGACCAGGTGTCGGCGACCGTTACCCCGGCGCGCCGGATGGTGAAGTGGCCGCGCTCCTCGCTATAGTTCGGTCCCCTTGCCGGCCGCATGCCGTCGAACTCCAGGCTGTAGCCGCCGGCCTCGACCACCTGGCCCGGCTTCATCTCGACGACATGTTCGCTCTGGAAGGTGGTGACGGCGACGATGCCGAGCACGCTGACGCCGAGGCCGGCATGGGCAAGCGCGGTGCCGAAGGCCGAACGCGGCAGGCCGGTCAGACGGCGCCAGGCGATGCTTCCGGCAACTTTGCCGATGCCGGCGCGATACCAGAGATCGGCAATGGCGCCGAGGATCAGGAACAGCCCGGCCGCCAGCCCGAGCACCGAGAGCACCGGCCCGCCATGCTCGATGTAGAAGAGGATGACGGCCGCCGCGAAGGCGAGAGCCGCGACGAGATAGAGCCGCTGCAGGGCGCCGAGCAGATCGCCGCGCTTCCAGGAAAGCAGCGGCCCGAACGGCACGATGACGAGCAGCGGCGCCATCAGCAGGCTGAAGGTGAGGTTGAAGAAGGGCGGGCCTACGGAGATCTTGTCGCCGGTCAGCGTCTCTAAGAGCAGCGGATAGAGCGTGCCGGTCAGGACCGTGCCGCAGGCGACCGTCAGGATCAGATTGTTGAGAACCAGCGCCGCCTCGCGCGAGATCGGCGCAAACAGCCCGCCGGCCGCAAGCTTCGGCGCCCGCAGGGCAAACAGCGACAGCGCTCCGCCGATGAAGATCAGCAGGATACAAAGGATGAAGACGCCGCGGGAGGGATCGCTGGCAAAGGCATGCACCGAGGTCAGCACCCCGGAGCGCACCAGGAAGGTGCCCATCAGCGACAGCGAGAAGGTGAGGATGGCCAGCAGCACCGTCCAGATCTTCAACGCCTCGCGCTTTTCCATGACCAGCGCCGAATGCAACAGCGCCGTGCCGGCCAGCCACGGCATGAACGAGGCGTTTTCCACCGGATCCCAGAACCACCAGCCGCCCCAGCCGAGCTCGTAATAGGCCCAGTAGGAGCCCATGGCGATGCCTAATGTCAGACAGGTCCAGGCGGCCAGCGTCCAGGGCCGCACCCAGCGCGCCCAGGCGGCGTCGATCCTGCCCTCCAGAAGAGCCGCAACGGCAAAGGAGAAGCAGACGGAAAAGCCGACATAGCCGAGATAGAGCAGCGGCGGGTGAATGGCGAGACCGACATCCTGCAGCACCGGATTGAGGTCGCGGCCCTCGGCCGGGGCCGGATCGAGCCGCAGGAAGGGATTGGAGGTCAAAAGGATGAACAGGGTGAAGGCGAGCGAGATCCAGGCCTGCACGGCCAGCACATTGGCCTTCAGCGTCTCCGGCAGATTGCGGCCGAAGACGGCGACCAGGGCGCTGAACAGCGTCAGGATCAGCAGCCAGAGCAGCATCGATCCCTCGTGATTGCCCCAGACGCCGGAATATTTGTAGATCAGCGGCACCAGCGAATGCGAGTTCTCCCAGACGTTCTCGACCGAGAAGTCGGAGACGACATGGGCATAGGTCAAGACGGCGAAGGCAAAGACAACGAGCGCAAACATCGCCAGCGAGCCTGATGTCGCCACATCCATCATCGCCCGATCATGGCGGCGAGCGCCGATGACAGGCACGATCGAGACGATCAGCGCCGTCGCCAGCGCCAGCACCAGGGCGTAATGGCCGATCTCGATGATCATGGCGTCGCCTTCGCCTCCTGCCCCTGGTTTTGTCCCCCTTGGCCTTCCTGCCACAGGCCCTGCGCCTTCAGCCGGTCGGCGACCTCCTTCGGCATATAGGTCTCGTCATGCTTGGCGAGCACCGTGTCGGCGACGAAGACGTTCGTGCCTGACGCAAACATGCCTTCGGTGACCACACCCTGGCCCTCGCGGAACAGATCCGGAAGGATACCGGTATATTGGACCTTGACCGCATTGGCGCTGCCGTCGGTGACTGCAAATTCCACCGTCGAACCGGCGCCGCGCACGACGCTGCCCGCGCCCACCAGCCCGCCGAGCCGGATGCGGGTCTCAGGTGCCACCGGGGTCTTGGCCAGATCCGCCGGCATGTAGAAATAAGCCACCGACTGGCTGAAGGCGAACATCACCAACAGCACCGCCGCAAGGATGAAACCCATCCCGCCCGCGATCACCGCAAGGCGCTTCTGCTTGCGCGTCATTGCGTCATTCCCTCCATGGCTATGCCAAGTTCCCTGGCAAGCGCCAGCAATTGCCGGCCCTGTTCACCGGGCGGCGGAAAGGCTGCAAGCCCGCGCTTCAGGGCGTCGGCTGCGCGATCCTTATCGTTCAATACGGCGTAGGAGCGGACGAGCCGCATCCATCCCTCGAAATTGTTGGGTTCGGCGCTCAACTTGGCGTCGAGGCTTTCGACCATGCCGCGGATCATCTGCTGCCGGTCGCCGGCGCTCATGTTTTCGGCCGCCGCCACGTCTTCCGACGTCGGTCCGCCAGGCGCCGAAGGCTGGGCAGCCGCGCCGCCGTTCTTGGCGATATGTTCATTGACCAGCGGCAGCCAGGGCGCATCGGCAGGCGATTGCTGCGCCAGCGCTTCGAAGGCCCGGCGCGCCTCGTCGGTCCGTCCCGCCTGCTCCATGCTGAGCGCGACATAGAAGCGGGCACGCGGATTGTCGGGTTCCAGTGTCAGCGACTGTTCCAGCGTCTGACGCGCCTCCTCCGTCACCACGCCGTCGGAGACCGCCATCAGCGTCTCGGCAAGCCCGTCGAGCCGGATCGGGCTCGGGCCGAGAAGCCGGATCGCGTTGCGATAGGCGACCTCAGCATCGTTGACCCGCATCGTGCGGACATAGATCGGCGCCAGCACGTCCCAGCCCTTGCCGTCATCGGGATTCTCGGCCAGGTGCCGTTCCGCCTTGGCAATCAGTACCGCCACGTCATTGCCGGGGTTTTCCAGCCGCGCCTCCAGCGGCTGCGCGGGCAGATCCGGCCTGCCCGTCGTCAAGTAAAGACAGAGCCCGAGCACCGGCAGGATCAGGAGAACGAAGGCTTCAGTGACACGATGATGCCGTATGGGTTTCGGCGTCGCCTCGGGCTCGCCCGCAGCAACGGCGATCAGCCGCCGGCCGATTTCGGCCCTGGCGTAGTCGGCCTCTTCCGGTGTGATCAGCCCGCCGGCAAGATCGCGGTCGAGTTCGCGCAGCTGGTCGCGATAGACCGCCGCCTCGCCGGCGCGGCTGTTCTCCGCCGCCTTCGCGCCACGCAGAAGGGGGTAAAGCAGAATGACGGCGACGGCTGCCGTCAGAACGGCAACGAGAATCCAGAACAGCATAGCGGCCCAAATACGTGAAGCGCGAGCCCATTCCAACTGCCAAAGCCGGAATGACGAAGATTTGAGGCTATTCGCCGCAATTCAGCAGGCTTAAAGCGCGTCGCATCCAATTTAATGCATGCGACGCGCTTTCGCTCTTGTTTTTATGCCTGTCGTTGTCCGGGAAGCGATGCACACTTCCGGGCGCCATGCATTAGACCTTAACCGAGCGGCGACCAGCTGCCGTCGTCGTTGCGGCAGGCAGCGCCTCGCGCCACGGTGTCCTTGCCGTCGACCGTCAGCGTATGGGTATATTGTCGGCAATTCTGCGAGCCGACCTGGTAGGGTGCTGCCGCCACCACCTTGCCGGTGACCTCCTTGCCGCTCCAGACCACGGGCTGGCCGGCGGCTGCCCCTTCCAGCGCCCGGTATTCCGCTTCGAGCGCCCTTTGCTTGTCGCTGTCGCTCAAGCTGACGCCGCTGCGGCCGACAATGCCGCCCTGCAGCGCGGTGATAAAGGTGGCCGATGCCGAGGGTTTGCTGGAAAAAATGCCGCGCGAAGCAGCGCTCTTCGTCGTCGTGCAGCCGGTGAGCGCGACGGCGAGAAGCAAAGTGGAAACGATCATGCCTTGCGAGCGTAGAATCATTGCGTCGAACCACGATCAGAGGTCAATTTCAGCCGATCGAAGTGCAGCGTCCCCGTGTCAGCATTAAGGCAAAGCATGCTATACATTTGCCACTATCCTTGTGACATCAAGCAGTTGGTCATGCAACATCCTTTGTGACGCCGGGCAGGATAAGCTTCGCCTTCAGCCCGCCCCAATCGCCACGGGACAGCTCAAGGCGTCCCTGGTATTCGTTGGAAATCTCAGTGACGATCGACAGGCCGAGCCCGGTTCCGGGCTTGCTTTCATCGAGCCTGCGGCCGCGCTTCAGCGCCTCGCGGATCTGGTCGGGCTCCAATCCCGGCCCGTCGTCCTCGACGGCGAGCTCCACCCAATGACGGCGCGCGCTCGCCTCTGCTCCCTTGACGTCCTCGCCGGCCTCGACGGCCGAAAGCCGGACCTTGCTCTTGGCGAATCGCGCCGCATTTTCCAGGAGATTGCCGACCGTCTCCTCGAGATCCTGCTGTTCCATGGCGACGGCCAGATGCGGCGGCGAGACGACGAGATCGAATTCAGTGTCGACATTCAGCCGGCGCATGACGCGCACCAGCCGTTCGAGCGCCGGCTCGGCATCGGTGCGGGCGAGCACGGATTCACGCTGCGCGGCGATGCGGGCCCGGTTGAGATAGGACTGCACCTGCCCCTGCATCGATTCCGCCTGGCTGCGCACCAATTCGCCATGGGATTTTTCGAGAACGCGGGCCTCATTCAAAAGAACGGCGATCGGCGTCTTCAGCGAATGGGCGAGATTGCCGACCTGCATGCGCGCCCGCTCGACGATGCGGCGGTTGCTATCGATCAGCGCGTTCACCTCGTTGGCGAGCGGCAGGATTTCGCGCGGGAAATCGCCCTTCAACTGCTCGCTCTCGCCGGCGCGGATGCGCTCCAGGGCGGCGCGCGCCTTGTCGAGCGGCTTCAGGCCGTAGAGAATCGCCAGCGCATTGACGATCAGGCTGCCGACGCCGAAGCCGGCAAGCGCCAGATAGAGGCTGTGGGAAAAGGTGCGCACATCGTCCTCGACGACGTCGACATTGCCGGTGACGCGGAAGCGCGCCGCACGCCCGTCGGTGTCGAGCACCACTTCGGTTTCGGCGACCTGCACACGGTTCCCCGAGGCGTCCGTCACTTGGTAGTAGCGTTCGTAATTCTTGTCGAAGGGCGCCTCGACGACGGAGGGAACGGGAATGAGCGCTGAGCCGAGCGAGGGCGAGACCAGCGGCGCCGTCGTATAGGTGCCGAGCGGCTCCACCACCCAGTACCAGCCGGTCTTCGGCTGGGCAAAGCGCAGGTCGCCGAGCTGCGGACTACCGCTCAACGCTCCCTGATCGCCGATCGTCACCGAATTGATGACGTTATAGAGCTGCGCCCGCAAGAGATCCTGGAAGCCGCGTTCGGCGCTCTTGCGGTAGAGCGTCGAGATCAGCAGGCCGATCACCACCAGGGCCACCGTCGACCAGACCGTGGTCAGCAGCAGCACACGTGCGGTGAGCGACTTAATTCGCATGTTTCGGCGCTTGGATGCGGTAGCCGAGACCGCGCACCGTTTCGATCAGGTCGACGCCCATCTTCTTGCGCAGACGGCCGACGAAGACCTCGATCGTGTTGGAATCACGGTCGAAATCCTGATCGTACATGTGCTCGACCAGTTCGGTGCGCGAGACGACCTCGCCCATGTGATGCATGAGATAGGCGAGCAGGCGATATTCGTGCGAGGTCAGTTTCAGCGCCGTGCCGTTGACCGTCGCCTTGGAGGATTTGGTGTCGAGCCGCACCGGCCCGCAGACGATCTCGGAGGAGGCATGCCCGGCAGCGCGCCGGATCAGCGCCCGGATGCGCGCCAGAACTTCCTCGACATGGAAAGGCTTGGTGACGTAATCGTCGGCGCCGGCGTCGATGCCGGCGACCTTGTCGCTCCAGCGGTCGCGCGCCGTCAGGATCAAAACCGGCATGCCGCGGCCGGCGCCGCGCCATTTTTCGAGCACGGTGACGCCGTCCATCTCCGGCAGGCCGATATCGAGGATGATGGCGTCATAGGGTTCGGTATCGCCGAGGAAATGACCCTCCTCGCCGTCGAACGCCTGGTCGACGACATAGCCCGCCTCCTTCAGCGTGTCGGTCAGCTGCCGGTTCAGGTTGACGTCGTCTTCGATAACCAGGATGCGCATCGCTCCGCCTTCGTCCGCTTCAAATCGATCATGTTCTGAATAGACCGATTCCGCCTACATCGGAACCTTTACCGTCACCTTGCGCGGACGTTGGCCGTTGCCCGACACCAGAACGGTGATGATGCAGCTATCGCCCACCGGTTGCACGGACAGGAGCTGGCCGCCCGTCTGCTCGACGACCTGGGCTGCGGCGGCGCTGCAATCGCCTGCCACGCGCAGGACGAGGGTGCCCGCGCCGTCCGATGAGGGCGCCGATACCACCAGCCCGGCGGCCACTACTGCGACGCTCAGAGGAAAGGCCATGTGTTATGCTTTCAAGGGTAGTTCCAACTTGCTGCGACTATGTACTCACGTGACCTGAATGGCAAATGAATGCGCTGTAATACAGGGTGTTTAGAACCGTTCTCGACTGCTGGCGACAGCCAGGTTTCAGCCGCTGAAAACCGATGCCGCAGCGGCCTTCGGCGCATGGAATGCAGCAGCCTTCTGCGCACGGAATAAAGTCCTCGGCTCCAGGCACACACGGCGGCTGGGCGGGGACGCTCGGGTCAAGCCGGCGCGCGGCGGGCTGCCGGGAATTGCAATCGCAGCTTTTATCGGCCGATTGAAACTGTTATGTCCTTGCGGCTCCCGCATTCAGGCCATTCAGCACCAATGCCAAACTCCCTCCGCTTCCGCTCGGCGCAGACGGTCTTCGTGCTCGCCATCACCCAGCTGATCGGCTGGGGCACGACCTTCGACATGCTCGGGGTGATGGGCCGGATCGTGGCGCCCGATCTCGGCATGGCGAACGAGGTGGCGTTTGCCGGCCTGACGATCATGATGTTGGTCAGCGCCATCGTCGGCCCGGCGACCGGCCGCTGGCTCGGCCGTTACGGTGCCGCCCGGGTGCTTTCGGCGGCTTCCTTGACCTTTGCCCTCGGCCTCTGTCTGCTTGCCGCCGCCGACGGCGTCATTCTCTACGCCGCCGCCTGGATCGTGATCGGCGTCGGCGGCGCGCTCGGCCTGTCGGCGCCGGCCTATACCGCCGTCGTCGAGCGTGAAGGGATGAACGGCAAGCGCGTCATCGCCATATTGATGCTGTTCACCGGGCTTTCGAGCGCCATTTTCTGGCCGATCCTCAGCCTGCTCAACGAAGCCGTCGGCTGGCGCCTAACCTTCCTCATCTGCGCAGGCCTGCAATTCTTTGTCTGCCTGCCGCTGCATCTTTTCGCTCTGCCGAGGCCGATCGCAGGCCATGTCGACAGCGCCACAGCCGACATCGCCCCGGTGCCGCTGTCGAAGGCGGCACAACGCAAGGCCTTCCTGCTGATCGCCGCGGCGACGACCCTTACCACCTTCGTCACCTTCGGCATCTCCCCCTCGCTGCTCGAGATCTTCCGCCAGTCCGGCGCCACGCCGGCCTTCGCGCTGCAGCTCGGCTCAGCCCGCGGCGTGCTCGGCATCTCGGCGCGCTTCCTCGACATGCTGCTCGGACGGCGCGGCAACCCCGTCCTCAGCGCCGCCATGGGCATCGGCCTGATGCTGATGAGTTTCCTGATGATGCTGGCCGCCGGTCCTTCGACGCCGCTGCTCGTCATCTTCGTTGTGCTCTACGGCTTCGGCTCCGGCGTCATGACCGTCGCCCGCGCGCTTCTGCCGCTGGCGGTGTTTTCACCGCGCGAATTCGGCCTGCAATCGGCCCGGCTGTCGCTGCCGCAGAACCTGGCCAATGCGATCGCCCCGGTCGTCTTCACCGCCATCCTCGACCGCGCCGGCACCGGCCCGGCGCTTTTCGCCGCGGCCATTCTCGCGGCCTTGTCGCTGACCTTCGTGCTGATGCTGATGGCGCTGATGCGCGGCGCGCGGGCATCGCGGCCGAGCCCGGCCGTTTCATGAGGCCTGGAACGGACGCCGTCTTGCGCTGACGAATCCAACGGTCGCGTTTCCGGTGGCTCACGGCTGCATTCAACATCCGGCGCCCGCGAGTCCGAAAAGCTGCTTATCCCTTTGAAATTTCAGCGAACATTGACCGGCTTCCAACGGCTCTGCCGATTCAGAGCGGCCGCGTCACCGCTGCGCGGCTGTCGTAGTCCGCGGCGATGCGCTTTTCCCGCAGCGGCCGGACACGCTCGATCGAGCGCTGATAATCGGGATGCGCCTTATAGGCGGCGAGAGCCGCTTCATCGTCGAATTCGCCATAGACGACGAGATCGATCTCGGTACCCAGCTGATCGGTCTTCACATTGGTGCCGATTTCCAGCAGCCGCGCATGCGGAATGGCGGTCAGGATCGAAAGCCCGGCCCTTACCTCCTCCAGATGTTCTTCCTGCACGGTGAAGAAGACGATGTGGCGGATCACGCGGAAGCTCCTGTCAAATCTCAGAGGTCGGCCCGCGCGATACCATGTGCGCCCCTGGCCTTCAACCGCGCGACCTGCCCGGCGCGGCATCCGGACGCATCGCCGCATTGAAGGCGATGGCGTAGCCCGCGAGCTTCTCGGCCCGGTCGGTGCCGTTGACGATGCGGCGCGCATTGACCCAGTCCTCGGTCGTCGCGTTCAGGTGATCGGCAAGTTTGTGGCCGGTAAAACTCCCCTGCAGCATGCCTTCGATCAGGATCGTCACCGCCGCATCCATCTCCATCGCCCGGTCGGGATTGGCAACGAGATCGATGCCCGTCAAACCACTCATCGCCTCGTAATTCCGCTTATGGGTAAGCTGCACCAGGCCACGCCCGAGCCAGCAGCGGCCATCTTCGTCCGGCCGCCAGTAGGGCGTCTTTACCCAGGAGAGCCGGCCTGCGGCATAGGCCGCCTCCAGGATCTCGACGGCGCGGGCATCGCTTTCAGCCAGCGTCTCGCGGACCGGCTGCATCGTATAGGCAGTCTCGTGATAAGCGGTTGCGAGGATATAGGCGAGCCATCGGCGGTCGGCCTGCGCGAACCGCCTTTCCCAGGCGTCGAGAATCGCCGCGATCCCCACCACCTGAGGCTGAGTTAGCTCTCCTTTAAAGAGCTCCTGGCACACCGCATCAAAAAAGAACATCCGATCCATGTGGACAACCATACCGCGCTTCCCGGGAATCTCGTGGTTAAAACCGTCTTAATCGATTAAAATCAACTTAATCGTTTGAAGTGCCTAAGCCCCTGATTTACACGGCTTTTATCTTGTGCAATGCATTTCCTTGCCCTGAAGCCTTACCACCACAAGAGGAGACTTCCGATGCAGACGCCTGCCGCCAATACCCAGACCACCATTCCCCAGCACGTCGTCGACCAGATGGAAAATGAGTGGCGCCAGATTCGCCTTGAACGCGAGAACATCCGCCCGACCCGGCAGCCGCAACAGCAGCGCTGAGAAATACAGGCAAAGCGGCGCAGATGTAAGGGCTGCCCTCATCGCGTCGCGGTCTCAAGTCGCTTCGCCAGCGTCTCCAGCGACCGGGAGAAGACCGTTTCATCTGCGAGCGCGCGCGACAGCACCAGCGCCCCTTGAATGCCGCAGACGCCCTCCTCGGCAAGCGTCTGCGCCTCCCGCTCAACACAGCCAGCCCGCATCAGCGCTGATCGCAACGCGTCGATCCAGCGGATGAAATAGTCGCCGATCGCGGCCGAAAACCGTTCGCGGGTGTCGTCGAGCGCGAAGGCGCCGACGAGGCAGATGCGGCGGCCGGAACGGAAGTAGTCATTCACATTGGTCCACATCGCCGCGATCGCCTGACGGGCATCGTCATGTCGCAGCGGCCGATAGACCGCCTCTTCGAACCAGGCATCGATATCGGCGAGCACGGCGCCGGCCATCTCCTCCTTGCCGCCCGGGAAGAAGTGATAAAGGCTGCCCTTGCCGATGCCGGTGCGTTCGGTGATGCGGCTGAGCGTGGCGCCCTCATAGCCGAGCTCGCGGAAGATTTCCGCGAGCAGCGGCACGATGTCGGCGCGTTCATAGACGGTCTTCACCGCGCTGACCTGTTCTAGAGGCCGAGCTCAGTCAGACCGGGATGATCGTCCGGACGTCGGCCGAGCGGCCAGTGGTATTTGCGCTCCGTTTCCCGGATCGGCAGATCGTTGATGCAGGCAAAACGGCGCTGCATCAAGCCGGCCGCATCGAATTCCCAGTTCTCATTGCCGTAGGAGCGGAACCAGTTGCCGCTGTCATCGTGCCATTCATAGGCAAAGCGCACGGCAATGCGATTGTCGGTGAAGGCCCAGATCTCCTTGATCAGCCGGTAGTCCAGCTCCTTGGCCCATTTGCGCATGAGAAAAGCGACGATCTCGGCGCGGCCGGTGATGAATTCGGCGCGGTTCCGCCAGCGGCTGTCCGGCGTGTAGACGAGCGAGACGCGCTCGGGGTCGCGGCTGTTCCAGCCGTCCTCGGCAAGACGAACTTTCTGCGTGGCGGTCTCCAGGGTGAAAGGCGGAACGAGGCTGGACATGGTATCTCCTGTACTGAATGGTTCTTACTTTACCGAACGGTACACATTTTGCAACTCTGTGTCGGGCGGCGATCGAGGAGCTTAGACATCGGTGCGCCGGCTCCACCGCAGCGGCAGGGCATCCGGGTGAAGCACAATGTTTTCGGGCGTGAAACGCCACAGCCTTTCCGCCTTGGGAAAGGCGGAGATCTCTGGCGAATCGAGCAGCACCTCGACTTTGCCGGTCATCTGCAGCATGTCGCCGGTTTCGAA
The DNA here is from genome assembly GCF_019793465.1 of Rhizobium croatiense. Taxonomy (GTDB): domain Bacteria; phylum Pseudomonadota; class Alphaproteobacteria; order Rhizobiales; family Rhizobiaceae; genus Rhizobium; species Rhizobium croatiense. The sequence goes on from NZ_JAILYJ010000002.1 coordinate 431,566, forward strand.
ATCGATGAAGACCAGCCCGGCCTTCGGATTAACCAGGAAATTGCCGAGCGTGTTGAAGAAACGATTGCCGGCAAAGTCGGGGACGGTCAGCGCGCCGTCGGCGCCGAGATGCACGAAGCCGGCATAGCCGCCGCGATGGGAGACGTCGACCTGGCGCTCGCGATTCTCCCGGTCGACATAGGAGGCGACAAAAAACGTATCGGCGCTCTCGACCATATGCCGCGCGCGCTCGTCGAGCTCATGGAAACGCAGCGACGGCAGCGTGGTCGGCAGAGCGGGATCGCGGACGAAGGCGGCGGCGCGCGGCTGGATATATTGCGGGCAATTGCCGAAGCTCTGGTGGACGCGCAGGCGGAAGGCGCCGGCATCCGTCCTGCGGATGACGCCGTTGAGCCGGTTGCGCCGCCGGGTCTCGAGCTGAATGCCGAGCATGGCGACGGCGGCGCCATCCTCCATGCCGGCATCGGCGGGATCGGCCGGCTCGCGCGGCAGGCGGACCTCGAGCGTCTCAGGGTCCGGCGAGGACATGAAACCCGGCTGCGCGGCCCGCACCGTCGCCCAGACGTCGCCCTTCGCATCGACCGTGCCGAGCACGACGAAAGGCAACATCGGAAAGAAGGCGCGGTGCTGCTCGGGCATCGCCTTGCGGACGAAATTCCGCCCCGGCCCGTCCATGCGTTCGACGACGCCGAGGCTGCGCTGCATTGCGAGTTCACCCTGATGCCAGGGCGATGCCGCATCTTCTCCTGACTGCTCCAGCATCATGGCCTCCTTTCAGGCGCGATTTTCGACCGGGGACGGATCTTTATGCGGCCAGGCCGATCTTCGTCCTGCGGAAGCCGACGAAGCCCGACAGCGCCTCGATGCGGGAAAGCCAGGCGCGCACGGTCTGATAGGGCGCGGTGTCGACATTGCCCTCGGGCGCATTGGCGATGTAGCTGTAAAGCGCGATATCGGCGATCGTCGGATTGTCGCCGAGCAGGAAGGCGCGGCCGGAGAGCTCCGCCTCGACCAGCGTGAGGATGCGGTGCGCCCGGGCAATCACCTCGTCGGCATGAAAATTGGCGCCGAAGACAGTGACGAGACGGGCGGCGCAAGGCCCGTAGGCGATCTCGCCCGCAGCGACCGAGAGCCATTTCTGGATCCGCGCCGCCGCCAACATGTCTTCCGGCAGCCAGTCGGTGCGGCCAAATTTGCGTGCGAGATAGACGAGGATGGCGGCGGAATCGGAAATGACCGCTCCATCGTCGTCGAGCACCGGCACCTGGCCATAGGCATTGAGCTTCAGGAACTCAGGAGCCTTGTGAGCGCCGGCAGCCATGTCGACCTCGACCAGTTCGTAAGGCACGCCGAGCAGTGACAGGAACAGGTGAACCCGGTGCGAATGGCCGGACAGCGGATGATAGTAGAGTTTCATGACGGCTCCTCTGAGGTCTGATGGGGAACAAGGTCTCGGCCTTGCCGGCGATGGCCGCTTCGAACCATCTGCAGGGGAATTTACTGCCTTCCAATGAACTGCAGTAGGATGCTAATCTGGAAGGTATGTTCTCAATTGATGGAAGGATAAAATGGACCGCCTCGACGCCATGAGCGTGCTTCTTGCCGTCGTCGAGCAAGGCAGCCTGTCGGCCGCTTCGCGGCATCTGCGTTCACCGCTGGCGACGGTCAGCCGCAAGGTCTCCGAGCTCGAGGCGCATCTTCACGCCAAGCTGCTGCAAAGAAGCAATCGGAAGATCACATTGACCGAGGCCGGACGCTCCTATGTCGAGGCGGCGCGGGAAATTCTCGACCGGGTGGAAGAGGCGGAACGGACGGCCGCCGGCGAATACAGCGCGCCGAAGGGCGAGCTGACGATGACCGCGCCGATCGTCTTCGGGCGGCTGCATGTCCTGCCTGTCGTGATGGACTTCCTCAAGGCCTATCCCGACATCAATCTGCGGCTGATGCTCGGCGACCGGCTGTCGAACCTCGTCGAGGATCATATCGACCTGGCGCTGAGGATCGGCACCCTGGCCGACAGCAACCTGATGGCCACGCGGCTCGGCGCGATCCGCCGCACCGTCTATGCCAGCCCGGATTATCTGGCGAGGAACGCCCCACCCCGGCAGCCGGGTGATCTTTCCGCGCATGACTGCATCACCTTCGAGAACATGGCCTCGATACGGAGCTGGACCTTCACGGAGGGGAAGCGCGATCTCGCGGTGCCGATCCGCTCACGGCTTGCGGTCAACACCGCCGAGGCCGCCGTCGATGCGGCCGTTGCCGGTCTCGGCATCACCCGCGTACTCTCCTATCAGGCGGCCCGCGCCGCAGCGGCGGGCCTGCTGGTGCCGCTGCTCCAAGATTTCGAACCGCCGCCGGCCCCGGTGCAGCTCGTCTATCCCTCGCAGGGACTGGTGCCGCTGAAACTGCGGGCGCTCATCGATTTCGCGACGCCGCGCCTGCGCGCGACGTTGAAATAGGCTTTAGGCGAGCCTGCCCTCTTCCGCCTTGTAGAAATATTGGCTGGCGACCAGCCAGCCCTTCAGCGGCCTCAGCGGCGGAATGCAGGTGGCGAGCATGAAGGGGCCGGTGACCAGAAGCTGCACCCAGATCGGCGCCGAGAACGCCACCTCCAGCCAGACGCCGAGCAGCACGCTCGGGATGCAGGCGAAGCAGATGACGAAAAAGGCCGGGCCGTCGGCCGGATCGGCGAAGGCATAGTCGAGGCCGCAAACCTCGCATTGCGGCTGCAGCGTCAGGAATCCCTTGAACATATGGCCCTGGCCGCAACGCGGGCAGCGTCCCCTGACGCCGGTCTGCATCGGGGGAAGTGGGGGATAGTCGGTATCCATGATAACCTCGTCTTCTCTGGCACGCGGCTCGATACCAATCAATGCCATACAGATGTATGCATTCAATATAAATACATTACGCATCAATCACCAGTCAACTTGCCAGAATGCCGCAGATCCCCGTCGGCTGCCGACCGGGCAACGCAGACATCACATCATCGAGGGGACGAGACCCGCAGCGGCCTGAGGGCAAGTTGAAAGCTGCCGGGTTTAGAAGAACGACGACGCCATCTCCGGCGGGCCTTCCAGCGCATGGGCCATGAATTCCAGCGCGCCGTGCAGTCTCTCCCGGGTGATCGGACCGCCGAGACAGACCCGCACCGCTTCCGGGGCGGCGCCCTCGACCGTGAAGGCATCACTTCCCACGACGCCAATGCCGGAGGAACGCATATGGCTGCCGAAGGTGGAACGGGTCCAGCCATTGGCGAGCGGCAGCCAGATGTTGAAGCTGATCGGATCGGCGCGGTAGCTGCCGGCCGGCAGGATGGCGGCGACCATCTGCTGGCGGGCGGCGGCCTCGGTGCGGACGAAGCGCAGGATCGCATCGGCCGTGCCGTCCTCGATCCAGCGGGTGGCGAGCGCCATGGTCAAAGGCGAAGCCATGACGTTGTTGGCGCGCATGGCGCTGACGAAAGGCCATACGGCTTTGCTGTCGGGCGCCACGACATAGGCAAGGCGCAGGCCCGCGCCGAGGCATTTCGCCAGGCCGCCAATATGCCAGGTCAGATCCGGCGCCATTGCCGCCAGCGGCGCCGGACCTTGCTGTGGAATGAAGCCATAGGCATCGTCCTCGACGATCGGCAGCTGATATTTGCGGGCGACGGCCGCGATTTCTTCACGGCGGCCGGTTGAAATCGTCAGCGTCATCGGGTTCTGCAGCGTCGGATTGAGATAGAGCGCCTTCGGCTTCAACCGCTCGCAGGCGCTGGCAAGGGCCTCCGGCAGGACACCGTCCTCGTCCATCGGCAGGCCGGCGAGATTGAGCCGCAACTGGGCGGCGATCGAGCGCATGCCGGGATAGGTGATGATTTCCGACAGCACGGTCTCGCCCGGCTTTGCCAGCAGGCCGAAGATCGCCAACAGGGCCGGATGGGCGCCCGGCGTGACGAAGATCCGCTCCTGCGACGGCGTGAGCCCGCGGCGGCCGAGCCAGGCGGCGGCGGCGTCCTTATCCATGCCGGAGCCGCCGAAGCCCTGGTAACGCAGAAGCGGAACGAGACTGGCGGCCACCGCCGACATGCCCTCGCGCATGCCGGCGATCAGTTCCGGATCATCCGGTTCCGGCGGCATGTTCATCGAGAAATCGACGATCGATGCGCGGCGCGGATCAGGTACGGCGTCAGGCGCGAAGTCCTGCCGCGCCTTGCCCGCGCGGCCGGTGACGAAGGTGCCCCGGCCTACATGCGACTCGACAAGCCCGCGCTTCTGCGCCTCGACATAACCTCTGGCCACGGTGGTGAAATCAACATTCAGCCGCTTGGCGAGGTCGCGCTGCGGCGGCAGCCGGTCTCCAACCGCCAGATGGCCGCTGCGCAGATCCATTTCGATCAGATCGGCAATCGCCATGTAACGCGGGCTGCTGCTGCGGCTGAGATCGGGATGCCAGTCCTTCATGTCGTGATCCGTGCCCGTCTGATTCCTGATAGAATTGACTGTATATTGTTGCGCAGCGGTGCTGTCACCCCGGATATTCCCGGCATCCCTCCACGCGGCGGCGTGCGGGTGCGGAAATTCCCGCCGCGGCAGCCTTGCCGCCACCCCTTCATCTTCTTACCTATTAAGGAGGCGCGCCGGCTTTCGGTCGCGCGGCGGCGCCCTCGGGATAAAAGCATGAATATCGATCCGATCCTGCGGTCAGTCGTGGCCGTCCGTTCCTCCATTCCGGAAGATGCCTTCACGGCGGAGACGCTAGGCACCGTCCGGGAGGGCAGCGGCGTCGTCATTCGTGACAACGGGCTGGTGCTGACCATCGGTTATCTCATCACCGAGGCGGAGGAAGTCTGGCTGACGACCCAGGACGGCCGGGTGGTTCCCGCCCATCCCCTTGCCTATGATCAGGAAAGCGGCTTCGGCCTGGTGCAGGCGCTCGGCGTTCTGAACGCTCCGGCGGTGGATATCGGCGATGCGGCCGCCGCCAGGCCCGGCGATCCCGTCGTGCTTGCCGATGGGATCGGCGAGTTCGTCCAGGCAAACATCGTCGCCCGACAGGAATTCGCCGGCTACTGGGAATATCTGCTGGATGAGGCGATTTTTACCGCACCGGCCCATCCCGCATGGGGCGGGGCAGCGCTGATTGGCGCCGACGGCAAGCTTCTCGGCATCGGTTCGCTTCGCCTGCAGATGAGCCAGGACGGCGAGATCGCCGATATCAATATGGTCGTGCCGATCGATCTTTTGCCGCCGATCCTCGACGACCTCCTGAACCGCGGTCAGGTCAACAAGCCGCCGCGCCCCTGGCTCGGCGCATTCTCCGCCGAGAGCAATAGCGGCGTGGTGGTGATGAGCGTGGCCGAAGGCGGTCCGGCCGCCGAGGCCGGCCTGCGTCAGGGCGATATCATCTCCGAGATTCGTGACGAAGAGGTCGATGGCCTGGCCGATTTCTACCGCAAGCTCTGGAGCAGTGGCCCGGCCGGCGCCGAGATTCCGATGCGGATCCTGCGCAACGGCCGCGAAGCCTGGCTGCGCGTCAAATCCGCCGACCGCAACAGCTTTCTCAGAAAGCCGCAGCTGCAGTAGGGCCGCACCAGAATCGAAAAAGCCGTTGCGCTCGTATGATCGTCGAGAGGCGCACCGCCTTCCGACCCCCATTCCGATGGGCGTTAGAGACCTGCTCGTAGAAACAGACCTCAGATCAGCCGGCCGTCATCGTCCGGCGCGCTCGCCGTCCGGCGACGCGCGGGGGCGTTGTTTGCTTTTCCATGCCCGTCGGCGGCCGGCTGAATTTCCTCGAAGCCATTACCACCAGCTTCTTCTGCGGGCGGCTGTGGGTCGGCCTTGTTCCCGAAACAAATCATTGGTCAGATCCCGACGGCAAGCGCCGTGGTGCAGCCTTGAACACTTCGGCTGTCGGCAGAAGTCTGCCCGGGCATGGTCGCCCAACCGCCGGCTTCAATGAACTGACGTTGCTTGTAGCCTTCGGTAATCGCCTTGAACTCGATCAGTTTAGCGCTGGCGTCCGGCGCCGCATTAAACCGCTCGACGCAAATGGCGGACGCCAGTTCGCCGCGTGCAATGTCACCGGCGGCTGCTGCCGCTTTGCTCGATGTCCCACCTGTTACCCAACCTCCCCAACTGAACCCGATGACCATCGTGGCGATTGCCGTGACGAGGCAGGCCCAGACGAGAAGCGTCTTGGATGGCTGGTAACTGTCGAAACGCTGGCTGATTGATGTCTTGCTGCTACTCTGCACGGACATTGGAATTCTCCTTGTCTACTTCGGGTTTGCCGTCCGGCGACGCCGGATCGGTTCAGTTTCAGTATCCCATATCGCCCATGCCGCCATTTCCGACTGCATGGGCAGAATTTCTTGCTGGAATGTCGGCGATCATCACCTCGGCGGTGATCAACAGCGCCGCGATCGAGCCGGCGTCCTGCAGAGCAGTGCGCACGACCTTGGCAGGATCGACGATGCCGGCTTCGACCATATCGACATAGGTTTCGGTCTGTGCGTCGAAGCCCTGATTGTGATCATTGCTGCCGGCGAGTCTTCCGACGATGATCGAGCCCTCGAACCCGGCATTCTCCGCGATCTGCCGGATCGGGGCTTCGAGCGCCCTGAGCACGATCGAGATGCCGGCTGTCACGTCGGCGTTCTCCCCAACCATTCCCGTCAGCGCCGACTTCGCGCGCAACAGCGCCACGCCGCCGCCGGGCACGATGCCCTCTTCGACCGCCGCACGGGTGGCGTTCAGCGCGTCGTCGATGCGGTCCTTCTTTTCCTTAACCTCCGTCTCGGTTGCGCCGCCGACGCGGATGACCGCGACGCCGCCGGCGAGTTTCGCCAGGCGCTCCTGCAGCTTTTCCTTGTCGTAATCGGAAGTGGTCTCCTCGATCTGCGCCTTGATCTGCTGGATGCGCGCCTGGATGGCCGCTTTCTCGCCGGAGCCGTCGATGATCGTGGTGCTGTCCTTCTCGATCAGCACGCGCTTGGCGCGGCCGAGCATATCGAGCGTGACGTTCTCGAGCTTGATGCCCAGATCCTCGGAAATCATCTGGCCTGATGTGAGCACGGCAATGTCTTCCAGCATGGCCTTGCGGCGATCACCGAAACCCGGCGCCTTGACGGCCGCGACCTTCAGGCCGCCGCGCAGCTTGTTGACGACAAGCGTCGCCAGCGCCTCGCCTTCGACGTCCTCCGAGATGAGCAGAAGCGGCTTGCCGGTCTGCACAACGGCCTCCAGAATGGGCAGCAGCGCCTGCAGACTTCCGAGCTTCTTCTCGTGCAAGAGGATATAGGGATCCTCCAGCTCCACGCGCATCTTCTCGGCATTGGTGACGAAATAGGGTGAGAGATAGCCGCGGTCGAACTGCATACCCTCGACGACGTCGAGTTCTGTCTCGGCGGTCCGCGCCTCTTCGACGGTGATGACGCCCTCATTGCCGACCTTGTCCATCGCCTTGGCGATCATCTCGCCGACGGTGGCGTCGCCATTGGCGGCAATAGTGCCGACCTGCGCGATCTCGCCTGATGATCTGACCTTCCTCGCCCGCGCCTGAATCTCCTTGACGATGGCAACGACGCCGAGATCGATGCCGCGCCTGAGATCCATAGGATTCATACCGGCCGCGACGAGCTTTGCGCCCTCACGAAAGATGGAGGCGGCGAGCACCGTCGCCGTCGTCGTGCCGTCGCCGGCAAGATCATTGGTCTTCGAAGCCACCTCGCGCACCATTTGCGCGCCCATGTTTTCGAATTTGTCGGCGAGCTCGACCTCCTTGGCGACTGTGACGCCGTCCTTGGTAATGCGCGGCGCGCCATAGGCCTTGTCGATGACGACGTTGCGACCCTTTGGACCAAGCGTCACCTTGACGGCGTTGTTGAGCAATTCGACGCCGCGCAGCAAATGATCGCGCGCATCGGTGGAGAATTTGATTTCCTTGGCAGACATGATTTCTATCCAGTTCGGTCTTGAGATAAGGGTCGGAAAACTGACCGTCAGGCGGCCTTGTCGGCGGCCGCCTCGGTCTTTTCCACGATGCCCATGATGTCGGCCTCCTTCATGATCAGGAGGGTCTGGCCATTCAGGATCAGATCACCGACCTTGACATCGAGCGGGGCCAGATTGCCGCTTTGGTCGCGCCGGCCAGGGCCGATTGCAACCACTTCGCGTTCCTGCGGCCTTTCCTTGGCGACGTCTGGAATGATGATCCCGCCCTTGGATGTGACACCGCCTTCTGCACGCCGAATGACGACGCGGTCGTGAAGTGAACGGAATTTCATTGAGGTCTTTCTGCTGCCGGCGCGTATGGCGGCTGCAATCCATAAATAGCACTCGTGGCACTCGATTGATAGGAGTGCCAAGAAATATTGTTCATGGCAGGAAATTTTTCGAAAAAATCCTGAAATCAATCCAACCTGATATTTTGTAAAAAATAGAAATTATGCGCCATCATGCTACGTTTTTATTCGCCGTAGCAAAGAATTAATTCGGTGTTTTCCATAAAGAAATCCGAATTTATCTTGATTTAAACTCAATCAAGGTGTAATGATAGGCCTCGTCGATTTGGCCGACTTGGCTTCGCGGTGTCAGAGACCTACGACCCGCCATACACCACCGAATTCTCGATAGCGAATATGTGACGTCGTTCCGGCGTGCATTCGCTTGTTCCGATCCGGAATGAACCTGGCGCTGACCGCGGATGTAGCGGCAGCGTCGCGTTCGTCCGGTTCGGATCTCAACGCTACAGGAAACGCATCGGTGTATTCCTGGGGAGGCATCAGCCGTGACAAGTCGCACCACACAAACCGTCGTCCGTTTTTCATCCCCATTCCGCCTGCCGGGTTTCGATGGGGCACAGCCAGCCGGAGAATACCGCATCGATTACGATGAGGAATTGATCGAAGGCGTTTCCAGGCTCGCCTGGATGCGGGTCGGCGCCTTCATCCACCTGCCGGCGATCGCCGCGCAGAGTTCGACGCAGCAGATGATGTCCATCCAGCCGTCAGATCTCGAAACGGCACTCGAAAAGGACCACGAGCAATTATGACCGCAACGCGCATCCCGCAACGCAGTGAACGCTCGATCCGACGCGAAGCCGCAACACACATCTTCAAGGTGGGACAGACCGTCCGGTTGAAGGACGGGTTCTTGGTCGTTTCCTCCAAGCTTCCCGACGTATACCGCATTACCGCAACGCTGCCTCTGAGAGGCAATGTACCGCAATACCGCATTCGCAGTGACGACGAGCGTCATGAGCGGGTTGCGATGCAAGATAGCCTGGAACCGGTAAACCTATCGCCCGCCGGCAGCGGCGCAACACTGATCGAGAGGACGTTTGGCCATGGCCACCGCCCGAAAGATGGAAGGTTGACATCGTGAAGAGCAACGGTGACGAAACTGAACGACGGAATGCCTTTGCTCTCGTGGCATGGCTAAACAAGGGTGGCGCGCCCGGCCGCTACTCCATGGAGATCGAACGCGACCGGCGGATCGTGCGCATCCGTTCTTCGACCGTCTATCATGCCTCTGCGAGCCTCCCGGCACACGCGGACCACGCCGCAATCAGCGGGAGCCGACCGGAGGCCGGCAACGAGATGGCGGCCTTCAATCTTCTCAACCTAGGGTATCGGAGGGAATGGATCAGACTGTCGAACGCTGCCGGGAGTGCTCTTGAGACTCCGCCGGTTCAACCATGGCGCTAGCCTTTCTCAATCCAAGCCGCAGCTTCGATACGGCCAGAAACGCTGTGCGCTTCGTCGGCCATGACGGTATGTTCGAGGTGTTGTTCTTTGTCGAGGTTGGCGCTCTGGCGAAATCCTACACCGCATTGCAAAGTAGCGGGGTCTCGGAAACGAGGTGGCTTTCGTCTTTCGACGCCCTGCGCACCTCCATTCATGACGCAGCACACAAAGCCTACTCCCACCGCCGCCGCCCCTCCTATACTCTGACTGCGGCGGATTTCCGCTAGGCGGATCCGGACGCGCGAGAACGCTCCATGTTGATCCGTTATGGCTATGAAATTACCTTGACCTGCCCGCAGCCGGCTGCCTTGGTATGTCTGTTGTCGGTCCATGAGGATCGTGCAGCCGACATCAGAATTCCGGAAACGGTGTTCACCACCCCCGATGTTCCCAGATCGACTTATCGCGACCTTTTCGGCAACCGCTGCCTTCGGCTGGTTGCCCCGACGGGCGATCTGACGATATGGGGCGATGCGACCATCGAAGACGACGGCGAGTTGGACAGATCGCTGCCGGAGGCGAGGGAACTCCCGGTTTCGGAGTTGCCGGATGATTGCCTCGTCTATCTGATGGGCAGCCGCTATTGCGAGACGGATCGGCTCAGTCAAATCGCCTGGGACATGTTCGGCACCATCTCCCCGGGCTGGGGTCGCGTTCAAGCGATTTGCGACTTCGTTCAAGGCCATATCCAGTTCGACTACATGCAGGCGCGATCGACGCGGACAGCCTTCGAGGCGTTCCACGAACGCGTCGGCGTCTGTCGCGACTTTGCGCATCTCGCGGTAGCCTTGTGCCGTTGCCTCAACATTCCTGCCCGATATATCAATGGCCATCTCGGTGACATCGGAATTCCCGTCGTCGACCCGATGGACTTCAGCGCCTGGATGGAAGTCTTCCTTGACGGTGCATGGCATACATTCGATCCGCGCAACAACACGCCGCGAATCGGTCGTATCATCGTCGCGCGTGGACGCGACGCTGCCGACATCCCGCTCATCAACTCGTTCGGACCACATGTACTGAAGGCGTTTCGAGTCTGGACCTACGAGGTGACAAACCTGCAGCAGATGCCAAGCGCCGCTGAGGGAGCTGTTTAGCCGTGCCTGGGCGGATGCGGCGATGTCCAGCGCGGCTTTGCCGCTGGCGACCGCAGTGGCAGCACTGCATCCCATATGGCCCTGACCCGAACTCCGCCCTGAAAATCGCGTGACAGCGTCGCTCGCCTTGTCTTAACTAGGGCATTGCCGGCACAGGCCCGACTTGCACTGGAAGCAGGCGTTGATATCTTCGGGTGAGGACCGCGTCAGATGAAAACACTGGTCATAGGCGCAGCCGGAATGGCCGGCGATCCTTTGTGACACATGCCTCAGAACAGCTGCTGAAAAATCTTGGCGTCGAGCCATCTTTCATGTGAGCCGTCCGTCGGGACCGAATTAGGGAGTTCACAGTTCATGTTCGATCATGTCTCCATCGGCGTCAAAGACCTCGAAAGAGCCCGCCGTTTCTATGATGCGGTGCTGGCGCCGCTCGGGTATGAGCGCCTCTCCAATTCCGATGGCGTGATCGGCTACGGCCCTGATGAGGTCGGCCTCTGGGTGATACAGGCGGAGCACCCCGTTGTCGCCGACATGCAATCCGGGCTGCATTTCTGCTTCGTCGCCCCGAACGAGGCCGCTGTCGACGCCTTTCATGCGGCGGCTATCGCTTCCGGCGGCACCGACAATGGCGAACCGGGCATCCGGCCGGATTACGGCCGCTTCTATTACGCCGCCTTCGTCATCGACCCCGACGGCTACCGGCTCGAAGCCTATTTCCACAAGGGTGAGATATAACAAGCTCCGAATTTCGAGCAATTCCGATCGAAAAACCGCTTCACACTTTTCCTGGAATTGCTCAGGCCGCAGCTCTTGAAATCGCCACGCGGCAGCCGGAGGCTACGAGCGCCTCGCCGGCGACGTCGAGGAACAGCCGGCGGAACCAGCGCGCCCGACCGTCCGCCTGATCGACCCGACGGTAAAGCATGGTCACCGGATCGACTGGCAGCGGCAGCGGCGGTTCGCAAATCGTCAGTCCATGCAACTGCGCCATGCAGCGGCCGATCGATTCCGGCACGATGGCGATGGCGGGCATCGCCCGCAGCGCCGTCGGCAGGGCGGAAAAGCGCGGCACGGTCGCCACCACCCGGCGCCGATGGCCGGTGCGGCTGAGCGCGATGTCGATGCTGGTCGAGGCGTTGCCCTCGAAGGAGACGGTGACATGTGCGGCATCGGCGAGACCGTCAAGGCTCAGCGGCGCCTTCAGCTTGAGTTGAGCATCGTCGTAAATGCAGATCGAGGCCTGGTTGAACAGCGGCGCGCGGATGTGCCACGAGGCTGGTTCGTCGTGCACGGAAACGCTGAAATCGAAGACGCCCTCATCCAGCCGGCGGGCGGCATCGCGCTTTTCGGAAGCGATGCCGATCAGCCGGGCGCCCGGCGAAAGCTGCAGCAGGCGGGCGGCAAGCGGGCCGAAGAAGGCCGATTCGAGATTGTCGCACATGCCGATGCGGAACTCGCCGTGCCAGCTTGCCGGATCGAATTCGGCCTGCGGGCGGATGGCGCGTTCGATGCCCGACAGCGCGTCCTCGATTGCCGGAGCAATGGACAGGGCCCGTGGCGTCGGCTGCAGGCCGCGGCCGACACGCACGAACAATTCATCGTCCAGCGCCTCGCGCAGGCGGCGCAAGGCAGCCGACAGGCCGGGCTGCCCGAGCAGCAGCCGTTCTGCGGCGCGGCTGACATTGCGCTCCTGCATCAGCACCGAAAAAGCCAGCAGCAGGTTGAGGTCGATCTTGCGCAGCGTGGCATCATTCATCATCATCAGTAATACCTGGCATGGCTACTATCAATTTGCAATAGGATTGGAAGCTGTACATTTTCTCGTTCCCTGCCGCCCGGCAACCTCCCTCCGACGAGGCGGCAGCAAAGAAGGAACGATTTCGATGACACTTTCCAAATCGAGAAGCGGAGCGGGGCTGGCTTTGCTGCTGCTCTGCACCGCCAATTTCCTCGACGCCATGGATGTCTCCACCATCGGTGTCGCGCTTCCCGCCATCCAGGCCGAACTCGGCATGGAGGCGACATCGCTGCAATGGGCCGTCAGCGCCTATGTGCTCGGCTATGGCGGCTTCCTGCTGCTCGGCGGCCGGGTCGCCGATGTCTTCGGCCATCGGCTCGTCTTCCTCTGGTCGCTGGCAATCTTTGCCGCCGCCAGCATCGCCGGCGGTTTCGTCGACAGCGGCCCGACCTTGATCGCCGCCCGCCTAGTCAAGGGCATCGCCGCCGCCTTCACCGCGCCCGCGGCGCTGGCGCTGCTGCTCTCCGTCTTCGGTGAAGGTACGGCGCGGGCAAAAGCGCTCGGGGTTTTCGCCTCCACCGGTGCGACCGGCTTCGTGCTCGGCATGGTGCTCGGCGGTGCGGCGACGATCGTCAACTGGCGGGCGACGCTGGTCATGGGTGCGCCCGTCGCCATCCTGACACTCGTCCTGGCGCCGTTGGCGCTGCCGGCCGATCCGAAAAGGACCGGACCACGGCCGGCATTCGACTGGGCCGGCGCACTGACGATCACGCCCGGGCTGCTGCTCTTCGTCTTCGGCATCACCAATGCCGCGGCTGCCGGCTGGCAAGCCCTGCCGACCTGGGGTTCGCTCTTGGCGTCGCTGGTGCTGATCCTGCTCTTCCTCGCGGTCGAAGCACGCCATGCCGATCCGATGGTGCCGCTCGGCATGTTCCGCCGGGCGCGGCTGCGGCACGCCAATGCGATCGCCGCCCTCTTCCAGGGCGCTTATGTCGGCTTCCAGTTCCTGGCGACGATCTATTATCAGAACGTCATCGGCTGGTCGGCCTTCACGACAGGCTTCTCCTTTGCCCTTGGCGGCGTCTTCGTGATGTTCCTGGCGCCGCGATTTGCGAGCCTGGCGCAAAACCGCGGCGCCACTGGGTTGATGGCGGCCGGTGTCGGCCTGCAGGCCTTCAGCTATATTTTCTGGGTGACGGCACTCGGACATGTCGACCCGATCCTGCTGGTGCTGGTCTCGCAGATCCTGCTCGGCCTCGGTTATGCCATGACCTACCCTTCGGTGCAGGTCGCAGCCCTTTCCGATGTCGAGGACGACAAGTCGGGGCTCGCCTCCGGTCTGCTCTTCGCCTCCTTCCAGATTGGCGGCGGCATCGTGCTTGCGGCCGCTTCGGCGGTGTTCAGCGCCGCGCCGAATTTCGGCTGGGACCCGTATGTCGCCGGCGTCGCCTTCGTGGCGCTGCTTGCGATCGCCATCACCCTGGTTGCAGCCGCAGGTCCGAGGACATCGGCCGTCCGGAGGCCCACCTATCAGGCGGCGGAATGACCGTTGCGCCCGCACCCTTATCGGTGCGGGCTTTTCATAAGCAAAAACGAATATTCACAGCGAGAATCCCATTGCCTTGCCTCGGCGAAAGGCGCATGGTTTCGCCTCGGCAGGCATTGAACGGGCGCTGCCGACTGAGGGATTTGAATACCTTCGCCCCGACGAAAGGAGGACCGATGTCTTCCACTTCCAAAAAGCCATACCTGACCTCGTCCGATCTCGACATGCTTCAGTCCGTACTCGACAATGCGGGCTACGAGGCCAGGATCGCGATCGACGACGGCAAGGGCTGCAATGTCGCAGCGGTGCTGCTGATCAAGCTGTTTCAGGAGGGCGTAACGTCGCCCGCCATGCTTTCGCAGGCGCTCGAACACTACTTCGGCAAGCTGAAAGCGCCGCCGAAACCAGTCACTCCGGTTTACGACCGTTATGCGATCCAGGGATTGCCCAGCGACAGGCGCAAGACGAACCTCAAACCCGGCGCGCGAAGCTGAAAACGCGCTTTGCATTCGTCTGAACAGGAGATCGATCGATGGCAAAAGGTCAGTTGAGAAGCAATCGCGAGGCTCGCAAACCGAAGAAGGACAAGCTGGCGCCGAAGATGGCCGGCACCTTCGCAGGCCAGATGAAAGCCGCGACCCAGGCCGCTCCGCACGGAAGCAGCGCGCCGAAGAAATAAGTTCGCATCGAGCTCTCGGGTGAATGGCGCCTCGCCGCCTCCATGACAAACGCAAGTCGGGATCGATTTGCGTAATGGGTGATGTACGGCTAAAAGCGGCAGCGCGTCCTGCCGGGACGCGCGCGATCAGCGATGATCGTGTTTTCGAAAAAGCCGGAAGGTGCCACAGAGCATGACTCCTCTTCACATAATCAACCGCCTCGGCGATCCGTCGAGCGTCGCAGCCTTTTGCGACGATATTTCGTGATCGAACGCGCGCACCGCTTCGAGAGCGAGGAAATCCGGCTTGCCGCCTTGGACGAGCCTTATGAAAATCCGCAGAAACCTGCGGCACCGTCAGCACTTTTCGCCGAAAAAGCCTGGTTGAAGATCCTTGCAGGATATCGCCAGCCGAGGGCCACACGCAGTGCCTTTGAACTGGCCGTCACAGCTATTCCCTTTGCGCTGTTCTGGGCCGCCGCATGGGCGGCCGTTCGTTACGGCTTTTTGCCGGGCCTGATCCTCGTCGTTCCGGCGGCCGCTTTCCTGCTCAGGCTGTTCATGATCCAGCATGATTGCGGCCACGGCTCATTTTTCGCCCGCCGCCGCCTCGACGACTGGGTCGGGCGCACGATCGGCATATTGACGCTGACGCCTTACGACTACTGGCGTCGGGCGCATGCGGAACATCACGCCTCGGCCGGAAACCTCGACGAGCGCGGCGTCGGCGACATTGAGACACTGACGATCGCCGAGTATAACGCGCGGTCCCGCCGGGGGCGGCTTGCCTACCGGCTCTACCGGCACCCAGCCGTCATGTTCGGGATCGGGCCGGCATGGCTGTTCATCTTCAAACAGCGCCTGCCCTTCGGCATGATGCGCTCCGGCCCCCTGCCCTGGATCTCGACCATGGCGACCAACATCGCCATCGCTCTGGCCGCCGCCTTATTGATCTGGGCGGGTGGGATCGTTCCCTTCCTGCTGGTCCACCTGCCGATCGTGCTTCTAGCGGGAGCCGCTGGCGTCTGGCTGTTCTATGTCCAGCACCAGTTCGAGGAAACGCACTGGTCGAAGAAACCTGACTGGCAGTTCCAGCATGCGGCGCTTCACGGTGCCTCGCACTACGACCTGCCGCCGGTGCTACGCTGGATCACCGGCAATATCGGCATCCACCATGTGCATCATCTGGCGAGCCGGGTGCCTTATTATCGGCTGCCGGAGGTGCTGAGGGACCATCCCGAGCTGGCCGATATCGGCCGCATCACGCTCATGGAAAGCCTGCGCTGCGTCAAGCTGGTGCTCTGGGACGAACAGACGATGCGGCTGGTGTCGTTTCGTGACGTGGCCCGGCTCAGAGCCGCAAGCTAGAGCATGATGCCGAAAAGTGTGAGCGGTTTTCGGGCGACATCATGCTCTAACTCTTTAATTTAGAACAGGATTCAGATTTTAGGCCGACCGGGCCTAAAATCATCCTGTTCTAAGGGCGCTCAGCGATAGCCGGTGACATCAGCCGGCTTGCCCGGCTCCTGCACTTCCACCATGTAGCGCCAGCAATCCGGCCGCGACCCGTCGATATCGTCGAAGCCATAGACCTTGGCCATGCCGCCGCTCGACAGCGACTGGCCGTTCCAGCGGGCGCGATCGGGATCGGCGGCGATGGCCGCCACCGCGCGGCCGACGAAGCGCGGCGTTTCGGAAATGGCAAAATGCGGCTGGACCTTCGTCGCCTCGCGCCAGTTTTCCTCGCCGACACCATAGGCATCCAGCATCATTTCGGAGCGCAGCCAGCCGGGCGTGATCGCAACGGCGGTGGCGCCGTGCTTGGCCAGATCCTGCGCGTGCGCCCAGGCCATCCGGGTGACACCGGTCTTGACGAGGTCATAGAAGGGCGAAAGCCGGTAGTGGGAGGCATTGTAGTCGGCCGTGCCGTCGGTCACCTCGACCAAGAGCCCGCCCGGCCGCTCGATCATCAGCGGCAGAGCGTAGTGGGCGGTAATCAGATGTGTTTCGATGCCGAGCCGGAGCATGCGCAGGCCCTTATCCAGCGAATGCTCCCAAACGGATTTGTCCCATTCGAACAGCTTCTCGCCGCCCCAGATGTCGTTGACGAGAATATCGAGCTTTCCGGTTTCCGCCCGGATGCGTCCGACGAGCGCCTCGACTTCATGGGCGACCAGATGATCGACCTGCACGGCAATGCCCCTGCCGCCCGCCGCCGTCACCAGCTCGGCCGTCTCCTCGATCGTCTCCTGCCTGGCATATTCGGATTGATGGGCGCGCGTCGTGCGCCCGGTCACATAAACCGTTGCGCCGGCGGCGCCAAGTTCCACCGCAATACCGCGGCCGGCGCCCCGCGTCGCACCGGCCACCAAAGCCACTTTCTCCCGCAACTCCGCTGTCATTTTGCCATCCTCCGCGTTAGAACCGAAAAACGCCTATTGTATATAAACGAATGCTCGTTCATAAATAAACTGAATGCAAGAGGAAAGTTCATGCCGCGCCGCCGCACCCTATCCGATGAGCAGCTTCTCGCCATGGTGCTGGCGCTGATCCAGGCGGAAGGGCCGGACGCCGCGACCTTTGCGGCGGTGGCAAAGGCGAGCGGCCTTTCCGGCTCGACGCTGGTCCAGCGTTTTGCAACGAAGGCCGCGATGCTGCGTGCTGCGCTGCTCTATGCCTGGGACAGGCTGGATGCGCAGACAGAACGGCTTGCCGAGGCGGTTCCGAAAACACCCGATGGGGCCGTCGCCCTGCTCGTCGGCCTGTCGCAGGATTACGGCGACAATGTCGCCGCCTATGGCGAGGGACTGCTGCTGCTGCGCGAAGACTTCCGCGATCCGGTGCTGCGCGCCCGCGGCGCGGCCTGGGGAAAGGCGCTGACGGCGGCGATCGCAGGCTGTTTCGGATCGGCGCGAGCGCCGGAGACGATCGCCCGGCTGATGCTGGCGCAATGGCAGGGCTCGCTGACCTGGTGGGGTTTCGGCGCGGAAGGGCCGGTGGCCGCCTATGTGGAGACGGAACTGCGGCGTTTTCTCGCCGCGGTGCGAGCGTGAACCCGCTTACGCCTCTTCCTCGTCCTTCGCCTCGCCGACGGTCAGCGGCCAGTCGACGACGTAATCCTCGAGATCCTCTATATCGATCTCGGTTTCGCTGATCGTGCGGCCGCGGGCGGAAATGCCGGCGGCATGCACCGTTTCGGGGTCACCGGAGACGAGCGGATGCCACCAGTAGAGATCGCGGCCCTCGTTGATCAGCCGGTAGCCGCAGGTCGGCGGCAGCCAGGCGATTTCGGGCACGTTCTCCTTGGTCAGCTGCACGCAGTCCGGCACGAAATCCCAGCGGTTCTCATAGCTCGAGCAGCGGCAGCTCTGCCTGTCGAGCAGCTTGCAGCTGACCGAGGTGAAATAGATATCGCCGCTATCCCATTCCTCGATCTTGTTGAGACAACAGAGGCCGCAGCCGTCGCAAAGGCTTTCCCATTCGGCGGCGGTCATTTCGGCCAGCGTCTTGGTCTTCCAGAAGGGCAGATCGTTCATCGTTCGTTTCTTGCAACAGCGGCCGCAAATTCGCGTGACCGCCGCTCTACTCTCTTGTTATCCGCCACAAAATCAATCAATTCTTCAGCATGCTCCTGGTAGCGGAGAGCTTTTCGGGCCCATCGGGCCTCGCGCTTTCGTCGCTTTCCGGCGGCCGGACATGAAGCAAGCGCGATCAGGCGGGAATACAGGACGTGCAGGATCCGGACAACCCTGAAAAAGGGCCAGAAAAAGGGGCAGAAAAGCAGACCGCGGACGCCGGCAGGCGGCCGGCGAAGAGCCGTCACATTCTGCTGCGCATCGATTCCTGGATCGATTCGACCGTCTGGAACGCCGGCTTCCGCGCCGCCGAGATCTGGGAAGACACCACCATCTTCTTTCGCCGTTTCCGCGTGCGCGGCTGGAAGCGCGTGGTCTTCGAACTGGCGGGCGAAGGTCTGACCCTCGGCACGGTCGGCGCGGTGCTGATGCTGGTGCTTGCCCAGCCGGCCTTCGAAGCGACCAAGGAGGACTGGCGCAACCGCGGCGATTTCGCCGTCACCTTCACCGACCGCTACGGCAACGTCATCGGCCATCGCGGCGTCATCCACCAGAATTCCGTGCCGATCGACGAACTGCCGGATTCGCTGATCAAATCGGTGCTCGCCACCGAAGACCGGCGCTTCTTCGACCATTTCGGCATCGACGCCATCGGTCTCTTCCGCGCCATGGTCACCAACGCCCAGGCCGGCGAAGTCGTGCAGGGCGGCTCGACGCTGACCCAGCAGCTCGCCAAGAACCTCTTCCTCTCCAACGAGCGCTCGATCGACCGCAAGGTCACCGAAGCTTTCCTGGCGCTCTGGCTCGAGACCAACCTCTCCAAGAAGGAAATCCTCTCCACCTATCTCGACCGCGCCTATATGGGCGGCGGCACCTTCGGCGCGGCGGCAGCGGCGCAATTCTATTTCGGCAAGAACATCACCGACGTGAACCTCGCCGAATCCGCCATGCTGGCCGGCCTGTTCAAGGCGCCGGCCAAATATGCGCCGCATGTCAACCTGCCGGCAGCCCGCGCGCGCGCCAACGAGGTGCTGACCAATCTCGTGCAAAGCGGGCTGATGACCGAGGGCCAGGTGATCGCCGCCCGGCGCAGTCCGGCCAACGTCGTCGACCGCAACGAGGTGGAATCACCGGATTTCTTCCTCGACTGGGCTTTCGACGAGGTGCAGCGGCTTTCGCCGCGCTTCCACCAGCATTCGCTGATCGTGCGCACGACGATCGACATGGGTATCCAGAAGGCGGCGGAGGATTCGGTCGAAACGTCGCTGCGCGAATATGGCGAGGCCTACCACGCCAAGCAGGGCGCCCTGGTGATGATCGAGAACGGCGGCGCCGTGCGCGCCATGGTCGGCGGGCGCGATTACGGCGAAAGCCAGTTCAACCGCGCCACCAGGGCGCTGCGCCAGCCGGGCTCCTCCTTCAAGGTCTATACCTATGCCTTGGCGATGGAGAGCGGGATGACGCCGCAGACGACGATCGTCGACGCGCCGATCTACTGGGGCAACTGGAGCCCCCACAATTACGCCAACCGCTATGTCGGCCGCATCACGCTCGAGACCGCGATCGCCCAGTCGATCAACACCGTGCCGGTGCGGCTCGCCAAGGAGAAGCTCGGCATCCAGCCGATCCGGGCGATGGCGAAAAACCTCGGTGTCGAAACGCCGATCCGCGACGACGTCACCATCCCGATCGGCACCTCCGAAGTGACCGTGCTCGACCAGGCGACAGCCTATGCCACCTTCCCGGCCGGCGGCTATCAGTCGCGCCGCCACGGCATCAGCCAGATCCTCGATTACGAGGGCGATGTGCTCTATGATTTCGACCGTGACGAGCCGGCGCCCAAACGCGTGCTGTCCGAACAGGCCGATGCCTATATGAACCAGATGCTCTCGCGCGTGCCTTATGTCGGAACCGCGCGCAAGGCGGCTCTCGACAACGGCGTTTTGACCGCCGGCAAGACCGGCACGACCCAGGCCTATCGCGACGCCTGGTTCGTCGGTTTCACCGGCAACTACACCTGCGCCGTCTGGTTCGGCAATGACGACTACACCTCGACCAACGAGATGACCGGCGGCTCGCTGCCGGCAATGACCTTCAAGCGGGCCATGGACTACGCCCATCAGGGTGTGACGCTGCGGGCCATCCCCGGCGTCGAAAATCCTCCGCCCTCGGAGAAGGATGTCGCCAAGACCGCCACCGCCAAACCGCAGGACGGATTGCCGCAGCTCATCCGGCCGCGCATGCTCTCGGTGCAATCGACGAATATCCTGAAAGACCTCGGCAAAAAGCTGAAGGACGCCGCCCCGCTCACGCCGCAGAAGGTGGCGAGCGCCGAGTAGCCAGACCCAGGAGATCGGCGAAACCAGCCCCTCATCCGGCTGCCGCCACCGACCGGGGTCGAGCCACGGGTCTCGACCCGTCCTTCGGACCCCGGTAAACGGGGCGAAGGGACCTAGCCGCAACCTCTCCGTCCCCACCGGCCTCTCGCAGGGCACGTCCCCTCGCCCGTTTACGGGGAGAGGGTTAGGGTGAGGGGCGGTATTGCCACATACAGCACGGCCCCGGACAGATCGACGTCCATGTCACTGCCCGCCATTCCACCCTGCCAGAATCAGTGGTAACCCTTTCATCCGATATGGTTTCCAAGGTCATAACGTGTTTCGATTCCCCCTTTTCATCCTGATCACTCTCATCGTTGCCTTTGGCGGCGGGATCATGATTTCGCTGTATGCGCTGGATGCGACGCAGGGTTTTGGGGCGATCAAGCTTGGCGCCTGGGAGGCTTTTCCGGCGTTGCAGACGGTCGATGCCGATCCTTATGCCAAGTCGCACCGGGCGCGCGCCGGCAAGCTGCTTTATGGCAGCGCCGAGGGGCTGACCTTCACGGCGAGCGTCGACGACGAAGGGGCGCGGCTGAATGCCGGCTGCCGTTACCGCATCAGCGGGCAGACGCCGCCCGCCCGGCTATGGACGCTCTTTACCGCCGACAATGGCGGCAATCCGGCGGCCGTGAAGACCGGGCTTCCCTCGGCGTTGAACTCCTGGACGGTGCTGCGCCAGCCCGACAGCAGCTTCTCGATCGAGATCTCCGCCGTCGCCCAGCCGGGCAATTGGCTGGCCCTGCCGCAGGCCGGCACCTTCCGGCTCGTTCTGACCTTGTTCGATACGCCGACGGCCGGCAGTTCCGGCGTGATCGACCTCGCCATGCCCAAGCTCACCAAGACCGGATGCGGCAATGCTTAGGATCATTTTCGCCATCCTGACCGGCCTTTTCGGCGCAGCGCTTCTGCACCTCGTCATCATCCTTTCGCTGCCGCATTTCACCGGCAGGGACGCGGCGACCCGCGTCGAGGCGGAAGGTGACCTCAACAATTTCTACCTGCTGAACGATCAGCATGACGAGGCGGGGCTTGCCAATGGCGATCCCTTCGTGCGCACCGCCGTCTGCTCCTTCGACGTCGAGGATGGCCCGGTGCATTTCACCGCCAAGGGCAATGTGCCCTTCTGGTCGATCGCCATCTATGACAGCGCCTCCAACGAGGTGTTCAGCATGAATGACAGGACCTCGGTCGGCGGCGCGCTCGATGTGCTGGCGGGCGGTCCGATTCAGCTGACGGACCTGCGCAAGAACCTGCCGCCGGAGTTGGAACAGGCGATCCTGGTGGAAATGGCGCGGCCGGACGGTTACGCCGTGCTGCGGACGCTGGCGCCGCAGGCAAGCTTCGATGAGGCGGCGCGGAACTTCCTGACGGAAGCCGGCTGCGAACAGTTCAGCGCCCGTTGAGGTTGAACGGACGTTACTTCTTGCTGGCGCGCGGCGCAGGCGCCGGGCCATGTCTGGGGCTCTCGGCCAGCCGCTCGTAGCGGACACCGGTGAACCAGAGGATCTTGGCTTCGCGGGGTTCCTTGTCCTGAGGACGCGGCGCCCGCGGTCGCCGATCCGCCAATGCGACTACTATTGCCATTCTCGTCTCCATGCACTGCCCGAGACGGATGAACTTGCGATGGATTTCACCCTGCCCGCCAATCTGCGGGCCGGCGCGTCCTGCGGTGCCGGCATGACCGAACCGAGGGCATTCGCGCCTTTCCCACGGCACCTGACTGAAATACCCGTGATGCGGAGTTTCAACGATCCAAACACTCAAATCGCGTCGTTCCTGTCCGAATTGAGACACATGACAGTTAACAGTTTACTAATATTCGACGGTCGCCAAACACAGTTCCCGTGACTTCCTCTTCAACGCGCGAAGCGCCGATTTGGTTTCATGCCACCTGCGCGGGGGTCCGGACACCCGCCAAAGGACAAAATTAGAGATAATTCATATAGTTGACAATGCAGCGGCGACCCGCAGGCTGGCAGCGCTGCAAGTGTTGCAAATATGCGGCAGGCCGATATTCGTTGCGTCGCAGCCCGGATCGCCCTCGATCCGCCCTCAATCGGAGCGCGGTTTGCGGTCATCGCCGACCACGAATCTTTCCAAACTCGACCGGTAACTAAGGGCAACTGGCCTTGCCGTTGATTCCACTTTGTTCGACGACCCCGACATCGCGGCTTCCATGGCTGCGGCGCTCGACGGCATATCAGCAGCAAGGGCCTGAAGACGCCGCCTGCGGCACCAAGCACGATCTGCACCGGGGACCGATGAAGACAGCCGCGCAAAAGCTGCTGCGCGCCCCGCACGACGACACCAGGCTAACTGTCGCGGCGGTCGAACAGGGACCGGACACCGCCGCATCAGCCCGTCAAAGAGCTCGGGGATTTTTATTGCCGGCTAATGATCAAGCAACACGCCACACGTGTATATTTCTGCGGCATTTTAATAAAATCTTCAGCATGCATTAACCGTACCGGTGTAGGATTTGTTCATATCCGTGCGGTCCGACAGGCGCCCCGCCAGCGCTATCGGCCCACGGTTTCCCTTGGTTCTGCGTTTTCAGGGTGTGCATGTGCGTGACCGGTTTCGAGACCTCGAGGGCCCGTTGGCCGTCAGGAAAAAGGACGTGGTGTTAATGGCGACTGTCAGCAGTTTCGAGAGCCTGTCTCATCCGACGCGATCCGAACTGCGCCAATTCGCCGAGCTTTTCACACCGCTGTTCCAGGCCTCCTCCGACGAGGCCAAGCGCCAGGCGGTCGCCGCCCTTTCCCAATGCCCGACCATGCCGGCAGCCGTAGCGCTGTTCATCGGCAATCAGCCGATCGAGATCGCCGCACCCTTTCTTGCCGCCTCCCAGGCCATTGCCGACGACACGCTGATCACCATTGCGCGCATGCAGGGCGCAGCTCATGTCAAGGCGATCGTCAGCCGCGACTCGCTGTCGCCGAAGGTCATCGACGCGCTGGTGGCGTTGCGCCAGACCCAGCCGCGACCCGCGGCCCCTGCAGCGCCGATCACAGAATCGGAGGCCGTGCCGCTGTCGCCGGTCCCGGCCGAGAGCAACGAGGCCGAAGCGCTGGCGGAACAGCGTATCGCCAATGAAGAAGCGCTGCGCGAGCGCATTCTCGACCTTGCCGGCCATCTCGGCCGCAAGGACGATGACAGGCTCGGCCTGCGCACGCTCACCGACATTCAGGAGGCGCTGCTGGTGCGCTTTGCCCGCTTGCGCGAGGCAACCCATTTCGCAACCGCGCTCGCCGATGCGCTTTCGGCCAGCCGCTGGCTTGCCGAACGCATCATGCTCGACCTATCGGGCCAACAGCTCGCCACGACGTTGACGAGCCTCGGCATGGGTTTTCTCGACGCCGTCTTCGTGCTGGAACGGTTCTATCCGCACCTGGCCGAACAGCAGCACAATGTCACGCGCGCCTGGATGGTGCTCGATGCGCTCGATCCGGAAGAATGCCACGAAAGGGTAGAGGCGTGGCGGCGCGCCGACCGCTACACCTACAAGCCGGAGGCGGCCGTGACGCCTGCGCTTGCGGAAACGGAAAGCCACCGCTTCGTCCGCCAGGCACCGGTGCAGCGCGACATGCGCGTGCTCGGACGACGGTCACGCTGAGCCATCCCGCGCGAGCGGGATCATGTCGCCCAGTTCCTCCGCCTCCAGCTCGACGATCCAGAGATCGGGGTCGAAGCGGCGTTCGCGCTCCAGCATCGCCCGCACCGCTTCCGGCTCACTGCGCGCAAGACGGATTTCGAACAGGCGATCGCGGATCTCGTCGTCGCCAAAGGCGGTCTGCGGCGCCGGCGCATAGAGTGTTTCCAGGCCGTCGCGGAAGTGTTGGCGGATGAAGATCGCACCGGCCTCCTCGGCCCCCTTCTTCTCGACGGCGGCGAAGTCGCCGCTGGCGAAGACGCGGCGCAGCAGGGATGAAACGAAGATGTCGGCGCGTAATCTCATCGGCGCGGTATAGACCGGCGCGCCGGCATCGGCAATCCGCGCTCGGATATTGCCGAATGCGTCAGACCTTGATCGCCAGCCGCAATCCGCCCCAATGGCGGCCGCGCACGATGATCGGCGCGGAAATATCCTTCATCATTACGAAATTGCCGCCGCCCATGTCGCGCCGATAGGTCTGAACGAGGAAAAGCGCAGTGCTGCGGCCGGCGGCCAGGCCGACACGATCGGCGAAGATGCGGCGATTGCGGCAATTGGCGGTGTTCCAGACGGCGTCGCCCGGCCGCTGAGGCTGCGAGAATTTCCGGTTATGGGTCGGCAGGTAGCCGTTTTCGTCAACTGCCGCGCAGAAGGCGACGCGCTCGTCCAAGGCAACGACGGGTTCCTGGATCGACGGCAGCAGGCGGTCGGTGAGCTCGGTGAAGGCGGCCATCATCTGCGCCGGATCGCTGCCCGGTATCGGACGGTAGCGTCGGTCGAAGAGCGCGTCGAGGCCGATCTGTCCCTCGGCGACGGCCCGTTCGAATGCACCTGATATCTGCCTTGCCACCGACTGCGCCTCCTCGATCCAGCGGCTGTCGGCGGTCTTCACACCGGCGCTCGCCGTCAGCTGGACCAGGGTTTCGGAAAGACCGACGACGCTGTCGACCCGTTTTGCCGCCTGCTGCAGCCTGATATTCGAACCGGCGACCTCGCCCGACATCTCGCTGAGCTTTTCGACGAAACCAGCGCATTGCTGGTCGACGGCCTCGGTCGTGTTGGCCATGACGGTCGAACTGTCGAGGATGCGGGTGATGACGTGTTCCATGCTTTCGAAGGCGCCGCGCATCGCCTCCGACTTGTCGCGGACACCGGCGGCACTCTCACGCGCATCGCCGCCGACCACCGACAGCCGGTCGATCTTCACCCGCAATTCGTCCAACGTCTCCTGGATCGAGCCGGTCGCCTTCGAGGTCTGCAGCGAAAGCGCCCGGACCTCGGCGGCGACGACGGCAAAACCCTTGCCCGCATCGCCGGCGCGCGCTGCCTCGATTGCGGCATTCAGCGCCAGGAGGTTGGTCTGGCGGGCAATGGTGCTGATCTCGTCGGCGATCTTGTCGACATCGGCCAGCGACTTCGAAAAGCCGGCGATTTCGGCACCGATGACGTTGGAGGACTGAACCATGTGGCCGATCTCGGCGACGGAGCCGGACAGGCGGTCGGCCGATTCCTTCAGCATCTGGCGCGCTTCGGCCGCGGTGCGGTCGGTCTCGCGCAGCGACAGGGCGACCGAGCGGTTGGTTTCGGCAATCGAAAGCGCGGTGCTGGTGACATGATCGAAGGCGGAGGCATGGCGGGCCGACATCGCCGCCATGTCCTGAATGGCGCCGGCAATGTCGACGAGATCGATGCCGAGCGTCGAAGCCTCCTCGGCAAGGCGCTGCAGGATGTGGCGCAACGCCGTGCGATCCGGGCCTTCCGCTTCGACTGCCGGTTCTCCGGCCAGATCGTCTATTGCCTTGAACGCATGCATGACCGACGTTCCCCCGCCTCAATCGGCAAAGCTTCGATCAACATGGTTAATAAGTTGCAAACGGCGACAGCGTCTTAGACTTAGGTTGTAGCACCCTCGAGCAAAGCTTGCTGCCGCAGGCCGCGCGCTATGCTTCAGATCGCGCCGATTTCCTTGAGTTTCTTCAGCACCGCCTCGTTCGGCTCGCCGTTTTCAGGCAGGTTGTAGTGCTTCTGGAAGTGGCGGATGGCGGCGCGGGTCTGCTCGCCGGCAACACC
This sequence comes from Rhizobium croatiense, assembly GCF_019793465.1. Taxonomy (GTDB): domain Bacteria; phylum Pseudomonadota; class Alphaproteobacteria; order Rhizobiales; family Rhizobiaceae; genus Rhizobium; species Rhizobium croatiense. The sequence goes on from NZ_JAILYJ010000002.1 coordinate 458,022, forward strand.
GTCGACGCCGACATTGGCATAGGCCATGTTGGACAGACCCTTCTGGATCTTCAGCACCAGGTCGACAGTGGTGAGTTCGCTGGAAGGAAGCTGCTTTGTGGCTGATGGCGCCGTCTTGACCGTCTTTTCGGCGCTGCGGATCGCGGCGGCCACCGGGTCTTCCGCCGCCGCCTTCGAGTTCACATCCTCACGCGGTTTTTCCACCGGCACGGTCGAGGGACCGGCAGCGTCGGTTTTCAGCGCCGCCAGCACTTCCGGTGTCGCTTCGCCGGTCTGGGCCATGCCGACGGTCTCCTGGAAGAACAGGATGGCGGCGCTGGTGCGGGGCCCGATAATGCCGTCAGGAATGCCGTTATAGAGGCCGCGACGCACCAGTTGCTGCTGGATACCCATGACGAGCTCGCTCGGCTGCTGAGTCGGTGCGGCCGGCGCCGGTGTGGCGCTGGTGGTGGCGGCATCTTCAGGCCGTTCGATCCGGAAGGTGGTAACCTCGCCCTGCTGCTCTTCGGCTGGGCGGCGGGCGCCGAGCACGTTTGAAGACTGCGGGTCGCGCGTGCGCAAAATCGGATGCGGATGCAGGCCGGGCTGATACCAGAGCGCATTGGCCGCGACGAAGGAGAAGATGACGAAGAAGGCGATCGTGCCGCCGGCAACCGACGGGTTGCGGCCGATGACGCCGCCGAGCGCCGATGCGCCCTGCAGGCCGAGACCGCCCAGCGCAGATGCGCCCTGCAGGCCGAGGCCGCCGAGAGCGGCGGCACCTGACACGACGAGGCCCGGCTGCTGCCGTCGGTTTTTCCCCCTAGGCGATTTTCGCTTGCGCGCGGCCATCGAAAAGCCCCTCTTCCAATTCAACCCCTGTTTTGACCGCGTCCTTCAGCCGCGGCGGAAACTCGACGGTCGCGCCATGGCCGGCATCCTCGGCCTGCCTGGCGCCCGAACCGTCCACCGCGATCTCGATGGTAATGATCGTACCCTCGCCCGGCTGGCTGGCGATAGCAAAATTTCCGCCATGCAGCGCCACCAGCCCCTTGACCAGCGAAAGGCCGAGGCCGCTACCTTCGAAGCGGCGGGTGTAATCGTTCTGGATCTGGACGAAGGGCTGGCCGAGCATTGCCAGCTTGTCGGCGGCAATGCCGATGCCGGTATCGCTGACCGTCAGCTTCAGGATGCCGTCGCGCGCCGCCGCATCGACGGAGACGACGCCGCCGGCCTCGGTGAACTTGACGGCATTGCCGACGAGATTGATGAGGATCTGCTGGATGGCGCGCTGATCGGCGACGATCTCGCCGAGGCCGCGCTGGATCCGGCTCGTCAGGGTGACGCCCTTGCTCTTGGCCTGCAAGGCCAGCATCGATTCGCAGGATCTGACCGAGGCCGATATATCGAAGGCTTCGAGGATCAGCTCGTAACGGCCGGCTTCGATCTTGCTCATGTCGAGCATGGTGTTGACGACGGACAGCAGATGCGCGCCCGATTCGCGGACGAGGCCGACATATTCCCGCTGGCGGTCGTTTTCGAACTTGCCGAAATATTCGCCGATCAGAATGTCGGAAAAACCGAGAATGGCGTTGAGCGGCGTGCGCAGCTCATGGCTGACGGCGGCGAGGAAACGCGATTTGGCATCGTTTGCCGATTCGGCGTCGGCCGCGCGGCTCTGTGCCTCGGCCCGCAGCTGCTGCTCGACGGAGACGTCGCGCAGCTGGGCGATGACGGCGGCCAGCTCACCATCGGCATCGCGCCGGGCGGTCATATCCATTCTGAGATAGGCGAACTGGCGCTGATCGCGCGAAACCGACGGCCGGTCGAGGCGCAGATCGACACTTGCGGCATCGTCGCCGCGCCGCAGGCCGTCGAGCGCCTGCAGGAACAGGATGCGATCGGAGACATGCACCTGCTCCAGGAAGCCCCTGCCCTTGGGATCGCGCATCCAGGCGAGGAAATCGCGGCGGTCGCGGCCGCCGATGGTGGCGACGCTGCCGTGCGGATCGAGGAACAAGACCAAGCCGGGCGTAACGCTCAGGAAGAAGTCCTCGGCCGACTGGGTGGCAATGCCGGCCGACGAGCCCTGGCGGGCAAGCGCAATGCTGCCGACGGCGGAAAAGAGGAAGGCGGCGCAGACCATGGCGACACCGGCCGGCAAGGCGACAGCAGGGCTGGTGACTGCCGAAAGACCGACAGGCGCGGCGACGAGAGCGGCCGAGGAGAGCAGCACGAGGCGGCGCAGAATCGCAAGTTCGCGCTGGCGCACGGCTTCGCCGCCGCCCGTCCGGGAGAGCCAGCTTGTCGCCGCCCGGTCTACGAGCGCCGTCACCCAGCCGCCAATGTCACTCAATACTTGCACGCAATACCCGCCCGAAAAAGGCTGTTTGTCGATCCGGACAATAGGCCCCCGCGACTTAAGGAAAGGATAAGGCAAAAGCGCTGTTCACAGCCAGAAAGCGCAGAAAATCCCGTTTTGAAGCATCCGAGAGCCCCTTTGCCTTTTGTGGTTAATAGCCGGTAAGCAACGGAATTCCTTCATATTTCAGCACGACGTTAACTCCTGTGGCAAGGCGAGTGGCCAAAAGCCCTGCAATTGCAAGCAGGTGCTGCCCCGATGCTTAACGGCAATCGCTCGCATTCGACTTAAATGCAGCTCAAATCCGCTTCGCTAAAATTTGAATTAAATTTGCCGCAAATGCGCGCGAGTTTCGAAAAGCGGCATTCGCAACTTATCGATAGGGTGAAAGCACACCGGACAACCGGCCTGATTCGGCGAAAAGAACCGGACGGGGAAACAGGATGGGCAACGACAATGTGGTTTCTGATCAAAGGATCCTTCTGGTTTGGCCTTGTGCTCGTGCTTCTTTCCGTCTTCAGCACGGAGGGTTCCGACAAGCTCGCCAGCGGCCCGCAATTGCAGCTTTCCGACGCCTTTACGGCAGCGAGCGGCGCCTATGACTATCTGACCGGCATGTGCGCGGAAAAACCCGAGGTCTGCGCCAAGGGTGCCGAGACGCTGACGGCCCTCGGTTACCGGGCCCGCGAGGGCGCTCACGTCGCTTATGAACTGCTCGACAGCCAGTTCGGCGACGAGCCGGCAACGACTGCAAAGCTTGCCGAAACGGCAAAGCGCGCAGCTCCCGCCCTGCCCTCCCTCGCCGCGCCTTCCGTCCAGGAGAAGGTGCGCGAGGCAAAGGCTGCACTCAACCAGCCGATGCCCTACCGTCCGCCGGTCGACGATGAAACGGCACCTGAGACGGTGGTAACCGGCGCGATCCCGCTGCCGACGCCGAAACCGGCGAGCTGACGGTATTACGCGGCGCCCGCCCGCAGCGCATTTCGACCTCTTCATTCTGTTGATGCAATTCCGGACAGAAAACAGCCTCGCGGCCGGAATTGCGTGAGCTTGCATCGGTGGTCCGCATGACGCGGAAATGCCCCATGCCTGACGTGCCTGCCCTGTTTAATTCAGCATCTTGCTGCGCCGTGAGGATGCTCATCTCTCACGGCGTTTCTTTTCAGAACGCATCACGCATAAATATGCAGCGGGGTCTTGCGCGAAATGCGCAAACAGAAAAAAACCGCAGCACGGACAAATACGAGAGGCCGCGACGCGCTTTAACGGTTCAAATCTGCCGGTCTTTCACCTATATGCAGTACTAGAGCATGTCCGGAGGCAAATTTGCCGTGCAGCTTTGCCGGCATGCCAATGGTGAAAGGCTTTCCATGGCATCCCTCGACCAGATCATCGACGACTTTGCCTTCCTGGACGATTGGGAAGACCGCTACCGCTATGTCATCGAACTCGGCAAGGCGCTGCCCGAGCTGGCCGAGGAAAAGCGCACCTCCGAGAACAAGGTGATGGGCTGCGCCAGCCAGGTGTGGCTGGTGACGCACACGTCGGGCGATCCGGAGAACCCGATCATGAGCTTCGAGGGCGATTCCGATGCCCATATCGTGCGCGGTCTCGTCGCCATCGTGCTTGCCACCTATTCCGGCAAGCCGGCATCGGAGATCGCCGCGCTCGATGCCTTCGAAATCTTCTCGAAGATCGGACTGGTGGAGAACCTGTCGTCGCAGCGCTCGAACGGGCTGCGCTCGATGGTGAGGAGAATCCGGGAAGAGGCGAACGTCCGCGCCGCCGCTTGAACGCGATTCGATTCGGCCCGAACGCGTGGCAGCGCCGCGTAATTTAGTATATTAAAACTTCCTTATAGTATAGGAATACATTCTACGCTTCACCCCGGAAGCATAAGATGCGGCTCCTTGGGATATCCCGTCTTCACCTGCCTCATTTCCGATCGGCGCGAAATAGTCTGGAAGATTATTTTCCTCGCCCGGAACGGCATGATTTCGGACCACCCGGACTAAAGTCTGATTCCCGTTCTCAATTAATGGGTCGGAACAGAAGGCCGCCCGAAAACGGCTCGCGTTTTTTGGAATCACAGTCGCGTTACACACAGAAAAGCCGGGCGCAAGACCCGGCTTTTGTCGTTGATTGCTTTCGAGAAAGCTCAGCCGCGGCCGCGCTTGCGGCGCTGACCCAGGCCCATTTCCTTTGCCAGGCGCGAACGCGCTTCGGCATAGGCGGGCGCTACCATCGGGTAGTCGGTCGGCAGGTCCCACTTCTCGCGGTATTCTTCCGGCGAGAGCGAATGATGCGTCATCAGGTGACGCTTGAGGGACTTGAAGTTGCCGCCGCATTCCAAACACGTAATCTGCTCGTCCTGTACGGACTTGCGGACAGAGACTGCAGGCTTCTGCTTTTCGACAACGGCCGCAGCGGGCTGCGGTACGGACGTGTTGCTCAGCGCCGAATGCACGTCGGAAATCAGATTTGCCAGGTCGCTGACCGGGACAACATGGTTGCTGACATAAGCCGCCACGATGTCGGCCGTCAGTTCCACAAGCAGCTCCGGCCCATTGCCGGTCGCCATATCCGTCATATTTTTTCTCCTGTTAGCATGCTCAAACGATCTTTGACTGTCACACCAAAGACCCGCCTCGTAGAAGCGAACAGCAAAAGCACAGGAAGCAATCTTCTGTTTCGAAAAACGTGAAATCCACCCCTAGATTCCGAAGTTCGAGACCTGTTCTTATACTGCCTGACCAAAAACCACTACGTCATGCTCCAGGCGATGACCCCAGTTTAGACATTGAAAAATCAAAACTGGGGGACTTGGAAGCAGTACGATTGTAATTCACAATCAGAATTCTACTTGCATTTTCAAATACCATCGTTTGGCCGAAAGGCCAATTATTATTTGTCGTTTTTCTTGAGAAAAAATGGCCGACGAAGAATTATAGGACTTTAGGCCAAGCTTTACTCACAGCTTCCTGTGCATAAGTCAGACGTAAAACAGGTTAAGATGGCAATAGCAACCCCTCAGCGTTCGCGCATATCATCGCATACCGAGATGGCGCCGAGATCGTGTCCCGAACGATGGGCCGCCCTGGCCAGCAGATGGGCGGAAACCGGCGCCGTCAACAGGAAGAAGACGAAACCGGCAAGGGCGCGGGCGATAACCGCCGGGTCCTGCGAATAGAGGCCGGCGGCAAAGAGCAGCAGGCCGGAGCCGACGGTGCCGGCCTTCGAGGCCGAGTGCATGCGCGTGTAGAGATCGGGCAGCCGGACCAGGCCGATGGCCGCCGCAAGGGCAAAGAGCGCACCGGCAACCAGCAGCAGCGCGGTGACGGCGGCGACGAGATAAGCCATCATCGTCCCTCCCTCCCTGCCCGGCGCGTCTTTGCGCCGCCCTTGGCTGCGGACGCCGATGGCGGCGAGTGGATGTTGCCGCGTGACAGCACGAAGCGGGCGAAGGCGACGGTCGCCAGGAAGCCGACGAGGCCGAGCGAGATGGCGATATCGATATAGAGGGAAAACCCTGTTTTGACCGCGATGACGGCGATGAAGCCGATGGCGATGCCGGTCAGCATGTCGAGGGCGAGGATGCGATCCGGTAATGTCGGGCCGGCAACGACGCGCCAGACGGTCAAAAGCAGCGCCAAGCCGAGGATGACGAGGGCAGCCGCGGATGCGACGGCGACGATGGCGGCAGGCGTGATCACCGGAAGGCCTCCATGATTTTGCGTTCGAAACCACTGGCAATGCCGCGTCTTGTCGCCTCCGGATCGGAGCAATCGAGCGCGTGGACATAGAGCGTGCGGCGATCCGACGAGACATCGACGGAAAGCGTGCCGGGTGTCAGCGTGATGAGATTCGCAAGCAGGGTGATCTCGAAATCGCTGGTCACCGTCAGAGGAAAGGCGAAGATGCCTGGCTTCAGTTTCATATCCGGCGAGAGAACGGTGAGCGTGACCTTCCAGGCCGACAGCGACAGTTCCTTGAGGAAGAGGGCAATGAGCGACAGCACCAGGCGGGTGCGACGCAGATATCCCCTGCCGCCGAAGGGTTCGCGGATGACGGCCAGCGCCAGGGCCGCCAGCAGGAAGCCGAAGACGAAATTATGCAGCGAGGCGCTGCCGGTAACAGTAACCCAGGCGATGGCGAGCAACAGGTTGAAGACGAAGGCGATCACCGCTGAGCTCCTTGCGGGAAGACCGAATGGAGATAGGCCTGGGGATCGGCAAGGCCGGCGGCGGCCGCTTGCGACAACGCCAGCAGCCGTTCCGGCAGGATGCCGAAGCCGATGGTGAACGCCGTCAGCGCGGCGAGCGGCAGGCCGGTGCGCCAGGAGGGTTTCGACGGCGCGAGCGCCATCGGCGCGGGGCGCCAATAGGCAAGGAGGAAGAGGCGGCCGAAGGCGATCGTCGTCAAGAAACCGCCGGCAAGGATTGCCGCCGCCAGCCACCAGGCACCGCTATCGAGCGCGGCCTTGACAAGCATGACCTTCGGCCAGAAGCCGGAAAAGGGCGGAAGGCCACAGGCGGCAAGGAAGAGCACGAGCGACAGCGCGGTGAAGCCGCCGCTTTGCCGATAGAGCCCGCCGAGATCCGACAGGCAAAAGCCGCCGCCGCGCCGGCCGATCTCGCCGGCGGCAAGATAAAGCGCCGTCATCAGCACCATGGAATGGAGCGCGTAGAAGACCGCGCCGCCTATGCCGTCGGGATTGCCGAGCGCGACGCCGGCAAGCATATTGCCGATGCCCGATATGACGACATGGCCGAACAGCCTGCGGATGTCGTTTTCGGCCAGAGCGCCGAGCGCGCCGACGAGAATGGTCGCGGCAGCCGCGAGCGCGATCACAAGGCTGAGTTCGGCGCGTTCGGCCGGCAGCAGCATGACCATCACCCGGACCAGCGCGTAGATGCCGACCTTGGTCAGCAGGCCGGCAAACAGCGCCGAGACGGTGATACGCGGGGTATGGTAGGCGGCGGGCAGCCAGAAATTGACCGGGAAGGCGGCCGCCTTCATGGCGAAGGCAAGCAGGAAGAGGCTTGCCAGCGACATCAGCGGCGCCGTGCCGCCGATGTCCCTCGCCTTCACGGCGATATCGGCCATGTTGAGCGTGCCGAAGACAGCATAGAGAATGCCGACGCCGACCAGGAACAGGGTCGTGGCGATCAGATTGAGCACCGCATATTTCAGCGCGCCATCGATCTGCTGCCGCTCCGAGCCGAGGATGATCAGCCCGAAGGAGGCGATCAGCAGCACCTCGAACCAGACATAGAGATTGAAGACGTCGCCGGTGAGAAAGGCGCCGGTGACACCGGCCATCAGCAGCATGAGGAGCGGAAAGAAGCCGTATCGGCGGCCACTTTCGCCGATATCGGCCAGTGCATAGATGCCGCCGGCGAGCCCCGCAAGGGCTGCGGCGAAGGCCATCAGCGCACCGAAGATATCGACGGTGAAGGCGATGCCGAAGGGCGGCAGCCAGCGCCCCATGACCATGGTCAGCGGCCCTTCGGCCGCGACCTTGGCAAGCAACGCCGCATCCATCAGCGCCAGGCCCGCAAGGCCCGAGATCGCCAGCCAGGCCTGCAGGCGGGGATAGGCGCGCACCATCAGCAGGACAGCACCGAGCGTGATGCAATGGGCGACCGGCAGGATGGCGAGCCAATGACCGATGGGCACCGGGGCGGTGACCAGGGCGGCGGCGAGATCAACGGTAGCGGCGGGAGCGGCCATCAGCTGTGGCCTCCGGGATGCCCGTCAGGGCAGAGGGGGGTGAGCATCCGCACCGACATTCGCATCAATACCCCAATGGCGGCAGCGGCCGGTCGTAGGGCTCGGCGGCGCGCATTTCGCTAGTGTCGTCGGTGCCGAGATCCTGATAGGCGCGGTAGGTCAGCACCAGCAGGAAGGCGAGGAAGGAAAAGGAGATGACGATCGCCGTGAGGATAAGCGCCTGCGGCAGCGGGTTGGCGGTGCCGGCGGGCAAGGCGTCGAGACCCGCCGGGATGATCGGCGGCACCTCACGTGTCAGCCGGCCTGATGTAAAGAGCAGCAGGTTGACCGCATTGCCGAGGATGGCGATGCCGAGCATGATGCTGATCGAGAATCTCGACAGCATCAGATAGATGGCGGCGGCAAAGAACAGGCCGACGAGGATCGCAAGAAGCGGCTCCATCACTCCACCTCCTTTTCTTCCAATGACAGCGCTATCGAGGTGATGGCGCCGAGCACGACGAGATAGACGCCGACGTCGAAGAGCATGACGCTCGACAGCGGCACCTCGAGGCCGAGAAGGTTCGGGTAGATCCAGAGGCCGGTCATGAAGGGAACGCCGAAGAGGATGGAGAGAAGACCGGCCGCGGTCGACAGTAAGAGGCCGCAGCCGGCAATCGACAGCGGATGGAAGAACAGGGCGCGGCGAACGGCGGCGACGCCGCGGGCAATGCCGTAGATCGCCAGTCCCGAGGCGGCGATCAGCCCGCCGATGAAGCCGCCGCCCGGCTCATTATGGCCGCGCAGCAGCACGAAGACGGAAAAAAGCAGCATCAGCGCGGTGAGAAACGGGGCGATAGTGCGGAAGATCAGGGTGTTCACGTGATCACTCCCCTGCTCCGACCGCATCCGGATCATTGGCGGCAAGCTTGCGCTCGCTGCCGGCGCGGATGCGGATCAGCGCCAGGATGGCAAGGCCGGTCACGGCGACGACAGCGATTTCGCCGAGCGTGTCGGTGCCGCGGAAATCGACGATGATGACGTTGACGACATTGGCGCCGTGGGCGATCGATTTGGAATAAGCGTTGAAGAATAGTGTCAGCGCGTCGTTGAACGGCAGCTGCGTTGCCCGCAGCAGCAAAAGCGAAAAACCGAGACCGCAGGCAAGCGCCAGCGCACCGTGCAGTAGCCTGCGACCGGGTGAGCGCCGATCGTCGGGAGAGAGCCGAAGCCTGGTCATGACCAGGGCGAGGATGACCACCGAAAGCGTTTCGACCATGAATTGGGTGAAGGACAGGTCCGGCGCGCCGAACAGCAGGAAAATGACGGCGACGGCGAAGCCCTGGATGCCGAGCGAGACGATTGCCGTTAGCCGGTCGCGGGCGACGAGCACGGCGGCAAGGCCGAAGGCGGCGATCAGGAACACCGCCCATTCATACAGCCTGACATCTGCCGGCCAGGCGGGAAGGTGCGGCAGTTCGCCATAGAGGATCGGGGGAATGATGAGGATGGCGGCGAGGCAGAGGAAGGTGCAGGCGACATAGATCTCCAGCCGTCCCGGCTGGACAAACCGGATGAGGCGGCCGGCGAAACGGACAAGACCCATCATGGCAAGGTCGAAACCATGGTCCGGCCCGCGCCCGGCCGCGCGCAGAAAAACCGCCATCCAGAAACGTGCCCGATCGAGCCGCCAGTAGACGCCGATGCCGAGCAGCACGGTCAGCAGCGAAAGGGCCAAGGGCAAGCCGATATGCGGCGCCAGCGAAATGGAAATCTCAACCGGGGTCCCGCGGATCGCGGTTGCGATCGGCGAGGACAGAGCGGCATGGGTGAAGCTCGCAAAAATTGCCGACAGCAGGCCGAGGACGGCGAGAACGGCCGGGCCGAGCCAGAGCAGGACGGGCGCCTCATGCGCGGCTTTCGGCGTCTGCGCCGGCTGGCCGAGGAAGGGTTTCAGCGCCACGGCAAAGGCGACGGCGAACATCAGCGCGTTGCCGAAGACGGCGATCGCCGTGAAGGTGATGGCGCGAATGTCGCCGCCGACGAGCGCCATATAGATCTCCTCCTTGGCGAGAAAGCCGAAGAAGGGCGGCAGGCCGGCCATGGAGAAGGCCGCGGCAAAGGCGATGATCCATGTCAGCGGCATCGCCCGCCTGAGGCCGCCGAGCCGGGTGATGTCACGCGTGCCGGTCTCGTGATCAATGATGCCGGCGACCATGAAGAGTGCCCCCTTGAACAGGGAATGCGCCACCAGATAGAGCGCCGCCGCCGCCACCGCGTAGTCGGAACCGAAGCCGATCAGCATGACGAGCAGGCCGAGCGAGGAGACGGTGGTATAGGCGAGCACGAGCTTCAGGTCGGTCTGGCGGATGGCAAGCGCCGTGCCGACCACCAGCGTCAGCCCGCCGAAGAAGGGCAGAAGGATTTCCCAGGCGGGCGTTGCGCCCATGACCGGATTGAGCCGCATCAGCAGATAGACGCCGGCCTTCACCATGGTGGCCGAGTGCAGGTAGGCCGACACCGGCGTCGGCGCCTCCATAGCGTTCGGCAGCCAGAAGTGAAAGGGAAACTGCGCCGACTTGGTGAAGGCGCCGCCGAGCACCAGAAGGAGGGCCGCGAGATAGAGCGGGCTTTCGCGCAGCATATCGCCCGACCCGATCAGCTGCGACATCTGCGTGACGCCCGACATGTTCCAGAGAATGAGCAGGCCGGCGAGCAGGCAGAGCCCTCCCCCGCCGGTGACGACAAGCGCCTGCAGGGCGGCGCGACGAGCCGCCTCGCGCTCGTGATCGAAGCCGATCAGCAGGAAGGAGGTGATCGACGTCAGTTCCCAGAAGATGAAGAACATCAGGAAGCTGTCGGACACGACGATCCCGAGCATCGCGCCCATGAAGAGAAAGATGAAAGAGAAGAAGCGGCCCTGATCCCTATGTCCCCTGAGATAGGCGCCGGCATAGAGCACGATCAGCGTGCCGATGCCGGTGATCAGCAGCGCGAAAGCCAGCGACAGGCCGTCGAGGAACCAGGAAAAGGAGAGGTTGTAGCTCGGCACCCAGGCATAACCGCCGGTGACGGCCTGACCGCGCGCGACCTGCGGAAGCAGGCGCAGAAAATGCAGGAAGGCAAACAGCGGAGCGGCCGCCAGCAGCCAGGCGCCGTTTGCGCCGAGGATGCGGATGACGAAGGGAGCGGCAAGAGCGCCGGCGAGCGGCAGACACAGGGCCAGAAATGTCAGAGCCGTGACATCGGCCATGTCTCCTCCTCTACCGGCCAGACGGAACGCCGATCTCAAATCGGCTCGTCTTCTGACTTAGGCGAAACGGGAGGGCGTCTCAAGCGTTTTCGGTCACCGGCCAATGCCGCGCGGGAAAGTTCGAAGCGGTCAGGCGGCCGAGCGGGAAAGACGCGTCAGCAGCCGGACGACGCAGCCGTGCAGGATGAAAAGGACAAGCGTCAGCGGCCACAGCAGGCACGCGACGAGGCCGGCGAGACGATGGAGCGTCAAGCCGTCATGATTGGCCCAGCCTTCCAGCATCGTGACCGCTATGGCGGCCGCGGTCACGAGACCGTAGAGCAGGACGATTGCCGCTTCAAACACCAATGTTTCCTCAATGCACGTAACATTAACCCTAACAGAAAACCCTTAATGGATGTAAAAGCAAGCGTCTTCCCTGAATTGCCGTCTGCCGCGATGCTCACGGCACGGCGCCGGAGGCTTGATGAAGCAAGGACGGCGCACCACATTTTCTCGCAAGAAGGAACCGCCCCTCGGCGAAAGGAGCACGTCATGTCCGAAACTGCAACCACCGCCAAGATTCATAAAACCGATGCCGAATGGAAAGAGCAGCTGACGCCCGAGCAATACCGCATCACCCGCCAGCACGGCACCGAGCGCGCCTTCACCGGCCCCTACTGGGATTCCGTCGAGACAGGGCTTTACCGCTGCGTCGGATGCAACGCGCCGCTCTTCCGCTCCGACACGAAATTTGATGCCGGCTGCGGCTGGCCGAGCTATTTCGAAGCCGTGTCGCCCGATGCGGTGACCGAACACCGCGACACGACCTACGGCATGGTGCGCACCGAAATCCGCTGCGGCACCTGCGACGCCCATCTCGGCCACGTCTTCCCCGACGGCCCGCCACCGACCGGTCTGCGCTACTGCATCAACGGGCACGCCATGGTGTTCGAGCCGGGGAAATAGGCCGCACCGATCCTTCGTCTGGCAAGCAAGGGACGTACGTCGTCAGTTTGAAGCGACGCGCGACTGGACCGAGGTTTGCAGACGCCGTCGTTGCACGACCTTGACCGTGAGAGGATTGAGGTGGTGTCGCTCCAGCTCGCAGCTGGCAGAACGGACCAAATTTTTCTTCGTCCTATTGAATCGGAAATCGTCAAAAACCAACTAATCTGGCGCCAGCCGAGCGCCCGGTTTGGAGGCCGCAAAGCCTCGTCGCAGATCGCAGCTCGGAGGCGCTTGACGCAGATTGCTCGTCCAACATCGCGGTAGGGAAGGAGAGAATGATGAGACCCGATGTGTTCAAACAGCCTGTCACCATTTTTGTTGGCCTTGGATTTCCTGCGGAGCTCCGAACGGTCATGGAGGCATATCGGCATCTTGACGAATGGCCGGCCATATCCCGAGACGCGGCCCATTCGATTGCGCTGAAGGCCTGTGCTGCCGCCCTCCGTGGCGAAATCGACGCGGAAACTGCTCGTGGCCTGTTCGTCGCGTTTGCAGAGAAGCATGATCTCCTGGCACAGCAGGCCGGCCGTCGCGGCTTCGCCGTAGCAGCGGAACAAGGGGCCGCACGTACGTGAGCGCGCCCATGGGGGAATTGCCTCGCGGGAGACAAAGGGCTCCTTGACCTCATCGGACCCGCCGTTGCAAAGTTCAGCAAGCGGGTCCGCAAGCCAAGATCGATCGGAGGCGGCCGGATGGTGGCCGCCATACTTGTTTGGATCAGCTCCTGATGGCGATGCGCTTGACCTGTGACTGAGCCTTTTCGGTCTTAGGCAAACGGACGGTCAGGATGCCGTTCTTGAAGGTGGCCTCGACCTGATCTTCCTTGACCTCGGTGCCGAGCGGGATGCGCCGCTCGAAACGGCCGTAGTAGCGCTCCGAGAACTGCTTCTCCTTGTCTTCGGTCTCCGAACGCTTTTCACCTTTCAGCGTCAGAACGCCGTCATCGAGGAGGACTTCGATGTCCTTTTCCTCAAGGCCGGGTACTTCGGCCGTCACCTTGATTTCCTTGTCGGTATCGGAGATTTCGACACTCGGCCAGCCGGCACCGAACCCGCTGACGCCACGCAGTGACGGCAGCCCGGAGCCGGAGCCGCGGAAAACATCGTCGAACAGCCGATTGACCTCGCGATGGAGCGACAGGAAGGGATCGCGGTCGTCGTCGCGAAGGAGACTCAGACCCTGGTTGCCGTTGTTGCGACCCCAGGGAATCAAATCACGGACACTCATGGTTTTACTCCTTTCTGGTGGTTCCTGGGCAAGCTCTTCGTTTGGCGCCAGGCCATTCCCGGCGCCATGTTTGCCTGCGGCCGGCGAAGCTTAAGCCGCGTGCTTCCCGGCCTCGATCTCTTTCGGCCGCGCCTTCGACATTGCCTGACCCGTTTCGATTCCGATCTGGCGTGGCTTCATCTCTTCAGGAATTTCGCGTTTGAGAGCGATGGTCAGCAGACCGTCGACGAGGCCGGCATCCACGACCTTCACGTGATCGGCAAGTTCGAACTGACGCCGGAACCGTCCGGCAATGCCGCGATGCAGGTATTGAACATCTTCGCCGTTGGCTTTCTGCCCTGCGACAATGAGCATGTTCTGCTCTTGAGTGATCGCCAGCTCGTCCCGCGAGAAGCCCGCTACCGCCATAGCGATGCGGTAATCATCCTCGCCGGCTTTGACGATGTCGTAAGGCGGCCAGTTGTCGACTGTTTCGGCACGCCTTGCAGCCTCGAGCGCGTTCAACATCCGCTCGAAGCCGATGCTCGACCGGAACAGGGGAGAGAAGTCGAGGTTTGCACTCATAGCCATATCCTCCTTACAAGCAACATGGATACAAGGAGACGCCAAGAGCGACCGGCGTCTCCTGGACCTTTGTGTCGATCCCTATTTGGCGACCGACAATATTTATATAATTCAGTGTCTTACCAATTCAAGAGGATCGAATTCCTCAACCAGAAAATTGATTTTTTAGAAGGCGCCACCATATCTGGGCGAAGCTTGAGCGAGGAGCAATGGCTATGACAATGACTTCAGAAGATGTCATCGCTGTCCTGGGGCCTGCCGACAAAATGTTTGTGGCCGAGGTCATCGCGACAGGTGCGACGCAGGCCGAACTTGCCGAGGCATTTGCATGGGCCAACAACGACGAGGCCTTGATGGGTGAGGGCCGGCATCTGCCGACAGGCAGGGTTGCCGTGCTTGTTGATCTGCTGAGATCGGATGAAGAGGAACTGGAATAGGAAAGGCGGATCACCCGCCTTCCCTAAACTACGCTTCATCAGGCGGTGGTGAGCACGCGGACATCGCCCTGCCGATTGATCACATCGACCACGACCTGGTGTCTCGACCGGCGGATCGCGACGTCAGCGGAGCCGTTACCGATCACCAGGCGTCGCAGGGTTACCTCGTCGAGGAAAGAAGGAAGTCGTGGCACGTTGAAGCTGATTTGCAAGTTGTTCGGGTCGAAATCCAGGCCCAGGCAGGATTGCAGCAGAGACACAGGTGCTGCTGCCGCCCATGCTTGAGGCGAGCAGGCGACCGGATAAGAGGTCGGCCCCCGTGCGCGCTGACGCGGCAGGCCGCAGAGGAGTTCGGGGAGCCGCCGCAGGTCGATATAGGTGGCGGCGGCAAACAGCCCCTCGAAGATTTGCGCCGCCTCGGCGCGATAACCGTAGCGGGCGAGGCCACTGGCAATCAAGGCATTGTCATGGGGCCAGATCGAGCCATTATGGTAGCTCATAGGATTGTAGCGGGCTTCGGTTGAGGGAATGGTTCGGATGCCCCAGCCACAGAAGGACGAGGCGCTCATCAAGGTGCGGGTCACCTGTGCAACCCGTTCAGGATAAGCAATACCGGTGAACAGAGCATGGCCGGCATTGGAGGATCGGACCCGGCAGGGCCGTTTATCCCCATCGAGAGCCAACACATAGGTGCCAAGTTCCTCATCGAAGAAGCTCATGTCAAAGGCGCGGCGCAGTCGCTCCGCCCGCGCAAGAAAGCTAGCCGCGCGTTCCGGCTTGCCCGTCCGCCGGAAGATTTCGGCAGCACTTTGCCAAGCGCCATAGACATAGGCCTGGACTTCAGCAATTGCGATTGGTCCCCTGGCCAATGTGCCGTCGGCATGAAACACCGAGTCGTAGCTATCCTTCCACGCTTGATTGATCAGTCCTTCTTGCGTCAGCCGCCCGTATTCGACGAAGCCGTCGCCATCGCGATCCCCATACTCGTCGATCCACATCAGTGCCGCTTCGAGATTCGGCAGGAGACGGTCGATCGTCGCGAGATCACCGGTTCGCTGGAGATAGGCGCCAACCAGCATCACGAACAGCGGCGTCGAGTCGATGCTGCCATAGTAACGCCGGAACGGAACCTCACCGAGTTCGGCCATTTCGCCGCAACGCACTTCGTGCAGGATCTTGCCCGGTTCGGCGTCTGAGGCAGGGTCAATGTTCGTCGCCTGGTTGGCCGCCAAGTGGCCGAGAACCCCGCGCGCGATCTCCGGATCCAGCCAAAGTGTCTGAAGCGCCGTGATCAAGGCGTCGCGGCCGAAGACGGTGCTGAACCAGGGAATGCCGGCATAAGGATAGGGGCCTTCCGGCTTGTCGGTGATCAGCATGTACAGGTCGGAGGCGCTGCGGCGCGCGACTTCGTTGAAGATCTCGTTGGAGGTTGTGATCGATGCCGCGCGCGAGGAAGAGGCGCGCAACGCACGGCGCGCATCCCGCAAGGCCAGGAAGAAGGAAAGACGGCTCAGTCGGTCGGCGGAGGTCTGATCGCAGCCGATCTGGATGAACAGCGATTTGGTCTCGTGCGGCTCCAGATGGAAATCGAAGGTGACAAGATCGCTACGGATCTCTGCCGGTTCCGGCATGAAGGAAAGTCTCGTCGACCGCTTGCGATCGTCCAGGCCAATATAGGAAAGCAGGATCCAATCCTGTTCCACGACGGCGGGAAGATGGCGCCCTCGCCTTGCCCTTGCGGTTCCGCGGACCTCGAAAAGATCGGCGAAATCGGCGTTGAACGCAATCTGGATTCGGACATGTTGCCGCCGGTCGTCATAGTTCCTCACGGCCAGCCGTTCATAACAACAGGCATTCCAGAGATAGCGCGACCTGCGCAGATGAATGAGGTCATGGCCGAGAACCAGCTTTCCCTTCTCATCGAACTGATCAGGATTGGTGAGATCGCAGGTCAGCGTTGCGTTGTCATCCCGCAGCGTCGACGACAGGAGCATCGGCCGCTGTCCGTTGATCGTCAGATAGAGATGCGAGAGATAACGGGTATCCCGGTAGAAAAGACCTTCCGGACTGCCGGGACCGGAAAGGGCATCTCCATTGTGATCGAAGAGCGCGAAACTGTCGCCGTGTTTCAGGGTGCGCGGCCGACGCTCCTGCAGCGACGCGGCGGCCGGTATGAAGAACTGAGCGACCGGCGCTGCCAGGCCTGACGATGCTGTGGCAAAACTGCTCTCCGCAGACACGTTCGACATGTCTCCTCCCTAACGTCAGGCGACGGCCAGCAGGTCGGGCGCCTCACCGTTCGACCGGCTGATCGGCGCGGCTTTGATACGAACGCCCGGCAGGTTACGATAGATGTCGAGATAATCACACGCCATTCGTTTCGCGGTGAAGCGCCTTTCAAACGCGGCCCGCACCCTGCGCCGATCGAAGCGGAGCGCCCATTCGACGTTCTCGACCGCTTCGGCGACACTGTCGACCAGGATGCCGGAGATGCCATTGTCAATGACCTCGGGGACCGAGCCACAGCCGAAAGCGATGACCGGCGTGCCGCAGGCCATGGCCTCGATCATCACCAGCCCAAAAGGTTCGGGCCAGTCGATCGGGAAGAGCAGAGCGCCAGCATTACCGAGGAAGTCAGCCTTCTGGTGTTCATTGATCTCGCCGATGTATTCCACATGCGGATGTGACTTTACCATTGGCTCGATCACGGTTTCCCAATAGGCCCTGTCGGCATTATCGATCTTGGCGGCGATCTTCAGCGGCATTCCGACCTTTGCCGCGATCTGGATCGCGCGGTCGGGGCGCTTTTCCGGAGAAATCCGCCCGAGGAAGGCAAGGTAATTGCCCTTCGTATTCTCCGTGAAAGGAAGTAGACCGGCCGGCAAACCATGATAAACCGTGCCGCGCCAGTTGACTGGTGGCATCGGGCGGCGCTGATCGTTGGAGATCGACACCAGCGGAACGTCCGGGAAGGCCGTGTAAAGCGGCTTGAGATCAGGCAGGTCTAGTCGCCCGTGCAGTGTGGTAACTGTGCGATCGGCGAAATCGCGGATCAGCGGGAAATGCAAGAGATCGATGTGGAAATGCAGCACGTCGAACTCATGCGCGCGCTGACGGATCTCCTCCAGCATCACGACCTGATGCGGCAGATGGTCCTTGACCGTCGGATTCAACCGAAGTGCGACGTTCGCACACGGCAGCAGTCTCGCGCGGGTGACGGAATCGCCGCTGGCAAACAGCGTGACCTCGTGCCCCTGGGCGGCGAGTTCTTCAGTCAGATAAGAGACGATCCGCTCCGTCCCGCCGTAGAGCTTGGGCGGGACGCTCTCGGCGAGCGGTGCAATCTGAGCGATCTTCATCGGCAAAACCTCCTCAGTTGAGCAAAGAGTCGTCGGCAAAAATCATGCCGGCGCCCTCAAGAGGCACGCGGCAGGTCAGATGGAGGGTCAGCTCTCAAATGGCTGTCGACGCCGTCCTCCTCTCGAATAGGTGCAAAGGCCGAATCCCGGCAGCCGGCGTGCCGGCAGTCTGTGGCGGCGGGTCCTCTGGGCACTGGAAGAAGCGGAGGAACCTTGCTCCCCAGATTGCCGATCACCCTTGTCCAACGTCTTCAGCGCTTCAAGAATCTCGTCATAGGAAACGGCTCCTTCCGCCCCGGGGTAAAGGCGAAGAGCAGGTACGGATTCGATCGCGAAGATATCGGATGCCCAGGAAGCGAGAATAGCCCGCTTTTCGTCATTGCTGATGTCCGGGGCGGTCAGCACGTCACGCGGGTGAATGAAATGTTTCGCCGGATGGAGCAGATGCGCCGCGCTGATCGCCGCCGTGGCCTGCTGCTGGATGGAATTGCTGATGTTTTCCTTTCTCATAGCTTGGCTCCATTGATGTTGACCGATGGAACTTCGTTCATTCGATAGTGCGCAGAGGCCCGCCCCGAAGGCGGGACGGGCCGAGCGATCGCTTAGAAGTCCATGCCGGCGCCGGCGGGCACGGCCTGAGCGGTTTCCTTCTTGGGCTTTTCGGCAATCATGGCTTCCGTCGTCACCAGCAGGCCGGCAACGGAGGCGGCATCCTGTAGTGCCGTACGCACCACCTTCGCCGGATCGATGACGCCCTGCGCATAGAGGTCGCCATATTCGCCGGTCTGGGCGTTCCAGCCATAGGAGAATTCGCTCTTTTCCCGTAGCTTGCCGACGATGATCGAACCTTCGGCGCCGGCGTTTTCGGCGATCTGGCGAACCGGTGCCTCGATGGCCCGGCGGACGATGTCAATGCCGACGCGCTGGTCATCATTGGCGGTCTTGATAGTGTCGAGCGCCTTGACCGCGCGTAGCAGCGCCACGCCGCCGCCGGGCAGAATGCCTTCTTCGACCGCTGCTCGGGTCGCATGGAGGGCATCGTCGACGCGGTCCTTCTTTTCCTTCACTTCGACCTCCGTCGAGCCACCGACGCGGATGACGGCAACGCCGCCTGCGAGCTTGGCGAGGCGTTCCTGCAGCTTCTCACGGTCGTAGTCGGAGGTGGTCTCTTCGATCTGGGCGCGGATCTGAGCGGTGCGACCGTCAAGTTCCGCCTTAGAACCGGCACCGTCGATGATGGTGGTGTTTTCCTTCTCGATCGCCACCTTCTTGGCCCTGCCCAGCATGTTGAGCGTCACATTCTCGAGCTTGATGCCGAGATCTTCGGAGATGACGGTGCCGCCGGTCAGGATGGCGATGTCTTCGAGCATGGCCTTGCGGCGGTCGCCGAAGCCGGGCGCCTTGACGGCAGCGATCTTCAGGCCGCCGCGCAGCTTGTTGACGACGAGCGTTGCAAGGGCTTCGCCTTCGACATCTTCGGCAATGATGAGGAGCGGCTTGCCCGACTGGACGACGGCTTCGAGAACCGGGAGCATCGACTGCAGGTTCGACAGCTTCTTTTCGTGGATTAGGATATAGGGATCCTCGAGCTCGACCCGCATCTTATCTTGATTGGTGACGAAATAGGGGCTCAAATAGCCGCGGTCGAACTGCATGCCTTCGACGACTTCGAGTTCGGTTTCGGCGGTCTTGGCTTCCTCGACCGTGATCACACCCTCATTGCCGACCTTTTCCATCGCTTCGGCGAGATAGCGACCAATCTCGGAATCGCCGTTGGCTGAAATGGTGCCGACCTGAGCGATTTCCGAATTGTTGGAGATCTTGCGGGCGTTGGCCTTCAATTCCGCGACGACGGCGTCGACGGCGAGATCGATGCCACGTTTCAGATCCATCGGGTTCATGCCCGAGGCAACAGCTTTGGCGCCCTCCTTGACGATCGCCTGGGCGAGAACCGTCGCCGTCGTGGTGCCGTCGCCGGCGAGATCATTGGTCTTTGATGCCACTTCGCGCAGCATCTGGGCGCCCATATTCTCGAACTTGTCTTCAAGTTCGATTTCCTTGGCGACGGAAACGCCGTCCTTGGTGATACGCGGCGCGCCGAAGGACTTATCGATCACGACGTTGCGGCCCTTCGGACCCAGCGTCACCTTCACTGCATTGGCCAGAACATCGACCCCGCGCAGCATGCGTTCACGGGCATCGCTATGAAATTTGACTTCTTTCGCAGCCATTCTGTCACTCCTTCAATAGGCAGCTTTTTTGACTAATGCGCGGAAATCGCCTCAGGCGGCGATCTTTTCGGCCGCCCGGGCCTCGATGATGCCCATGACATCGCTTTCCTTCATGATCAGCAGGTCTTCGCCGTTGATCTTGATCTCGGTGCCGGACCACTTGCCGAACAGGATGCGGTCGCCGACCTTGACGTCGAGCGGCTGGATCTGGCCCGCATCATCGCGCGCGCCGGGACCGACGGCGATGACCTCGCCTTCCTGCGGCTTTTCCTTGGCGGTATCGGGAATGATGATGCCGCCCTTGGTCTTTTCCTCGGAATCGACGCGGCGGACGAGAATGCGATCATGAAGCGGTCGGAACGACATGTTTTCCTCCAATGGACAAACAATAACGATGTTATTCCCCTGGCCGGACCGGATGACCAGTCCGGGCGGGTGCAAAACCTCGATCGAGCGTTCTGCGCGCAATGATCTGGTTTTGCGGTTTTTCCATTTCAAGAGGGTGCCATAAAAAAATTAGCACTCGTGCAAAGTGGCTGCTAACATCCTGTAAAGGAACAATAAACAGGGTGGACGCGTTCGGAAATCCGTTGATGGCGGCAAAATTTTGCGCCACCTTTCGAGCGTCATGAAACGGAGATGAAGTATGCAATTTTCATCGGATCTGGAACATCAGCTAAAAGGCTATGGACTGACCACTGCGCATATCCTCTATCGCATCCCTGATTTTGAATCCGTGCTGCAAACCTATGTCTGGCAGGATTACGATCTCGCCCCGGACTTTCCGGAAATGCACAAGTTTCTCGAATTCTGGCAGTCTACGCTCGACGGGCCGCTACATTCCGTTCGCTACACCCACCAGCGGCTGATCGGACCAAACGAATGGCGCCGCGTCATGGGCGAGTTCAAGCTCCACTAGCTCGATCCGCCATCGATCGCAGCCCGATCAGCCAGCCCCGCGTGGTCCTGCAAAGCCCGACCGATCACTCGTGCTCGGCCGGGCATGGCCAGGTTGCCGGCGTAGAGAGGCCGGAGGGGAGTTTGGTCGAGGCGTCGCCGCAGGCGAGGTCGATCTGCGCCTGTTCGAGCCCGGCGGCGGCCGAGAGGTCTAAACCTTCGATGCGGGTCAGGAACATGAAGGCGCGCTCGAATGTTGCCGGGCCTCCGAACGTGGCGTTGGAGAGATCGGCGCGGGAGAGATTGGCGAAGGAGAATTTCACCCCCGTCAGCACCGCCTTGTCGAAATCGGCGCGGCCGAGTTCGGCCTTTTCGAAGCTCGCACCGGAGAGCCGCGCGCCGCCGAAATTGGCGCGCTGCAGCTCGGCGCCGGCAAAGGAAGCGCCTTCGGCGGCAATATTGGCGAAGCTGGCGCGATAGGCCTCGACCTTGGCGAAGTTGGCCCCTTCGGCATGTGAACCCTCGAGCGAGGCGCGCACCAAAGTCGCCTTCTCCAGATTGGCGGATTTGAAATTTCCGCCGCTGAGATCGGTCAGCGAGAAATCGGTGCTGAAGAGATTGGCGCCTTCGAGATCACTGCCCTGCAGCATCAGGTTCTTCTTCGAGCATTCCTGCCAGTCGAGCTTCGGTGAGGCCGTGCTGCCGCAATCGGCGGCACGCGTGGAGATCGGAGCGGAGGCGAGAAGAAGCAAGGCAAGGAGGCCGAGCGGCGATCTATGCATTACCATTGAACTGTTGATCTCCATGACGCTTCACGCCGCCTCTCGCGAAGCAGGCGGCCTCTCATTTCTACACAGCTCAGAATACAATAAAAAGATGGCGAGCGCGCTGGCAATGATTTGCCGTTTCACTGCGTCCGAAGCGCCCATCCGTGCCCAGGCAGGCGGTCATCCGCATTTGCCCGGGCAGGCTGTCAGTCGGCCTTGCCGGGCAGGTGATCATCCGCCTGCCCGGGCAGGCCGTCAGTCGGCCTTGCCGGGCAGACGAAGCTCCATGCAGGTGAGATCCAGCCAGCGGCCGAACTTGGTGCCGACCTCGGAAAATCTGCCGGCGATGCGGAAGCCGAGCTTCTCGTGCAGCCGGATCGAGGCGGCGTTCTCAGCCTCGATGCCGGCGATCATCACGTGGATATCGGCGGCAGCGGCACGCGCAATCAGCGCCCGCATCAAGGCCTCGCCGATACCGGCGCCGCGGCAATCCTTGTCGACATAGACGGAATGTTCGACCGTGTGGCGATAGCCCTCGAAGGCGCGCCAGTCGCCATAGGAGGCGTAGCCTGCGACCTTGCCCGACATCTCGGCGACGATGACGGGAAAGCCGCGCCCCTTGCGCGCGTTCAACCATTCCCGCCGGTTTTCGAGATCGACGAGCGTCTCGTTCCAGATCGCCGTCGTGTGCTCGACGGCATGATTGTAGATGACGCGGATGGCGGGAAGATCGGCTTCGGTGGCGTCGCGAAGGAGGACGGCGTCTGTCATGGCTGGTCCGGTTCGATTGGCTGTCAGGGGTGGCATACGCCGCGGTGCAAAAGATGTAAACGGCGGACGGCGAAGAGACGCCGCTTGCGGGTGGCTGCGCTGAGGCCGCCCCTCAGAAACCCTGCACAGGCAGGCTGAAACAGGTGAAGACGGCCGAATAGTGCACGGCGGCGGCGGTGACGACGAAACCATGCCAGATGGCGTTCTGGAAGCGCAGCTTCTCCCAGACATGGAAGATGACGCCGAGCGAATAGAGGACGCCGCCGATAACAATCAGCAGCATCGAGGCGGAGGGGATGCGCGCGGCGACAGGCCCGGCCACCAGCACGCCGCTCCAGCCCATGGCGAGGTAAAGCAGGATGGCGAGACGATCGTAACGGCCGGGAAAGACGCATTTCAGGACGATGCCGACAGCGGCGAACAGCCAGATCGCCACCAGCATGAACAAGAGCAGCGGATCGTCGGCGCCGCGCTCGAGGAAGGGCGTATAGGTGGCGGCGATCAGGACGAAGATCGCCGAATGATCGAAGCGGCGCAGAAACCATTTGGTGCGCGAGACCGGCCAGACATTGTAGGAAAAGGAAATGGCAAGCGTCAGCACCAGTCCGACGCCATAGATCCAGGCGGCGGCGAGCGCGCCGTAGGAGCACCAGACGGTGGCGTAGAAGATCAGCACCGTGGCGCCGATCAGCGCCAGCACGAGGCCGACGCCGTGGACGATGCCATCGGCGATCAGTTCATACCTGTCGTAAGCCCAGCGAATGCCGTTGAACTCAGCCATGCGCGCCAATCCATTTCGTCCCCTGCCTCGATGGTCGCACCGAACGGATGGCGGCGCAACAGCGGCACATCGCGGGCGCGGTAAATCTTCGTGACAGGTCACGCGGTGCCTGCCGCGCTTTAAGCGTGGCGAGCGGAGAAAAGGGAAAGCGCGCGCTCAGATCTTGTGCCGTTCGACCAGCACGGAGCACTTGGCATGGCGCACGACGCGGTCGGCCGTGGCGCCGATGAAGTAGTTGGAAAAATCCGGCACATGCGAGGCGAGGATGATGAGGTCGGCGTGATGGCTTTCGGCAGCCGCAATGATGGCCTTGGCCGGCGGGCCGTTGCGGATTTCGACGGTTGCCGCGACTTCGGTTGCGGTGACCAGCGCCTGCAGCCTGTCGCGGCCGTCCTTCATGGCGTCATCCAGCATATTGGCCGGCAGTTCGATCGCGACATAGGTCGGCACATCCTCGACGACATTGAGCGCGATGATCTCGCCGCCCTCGTCGAGCAGCGATGCGGCCTTGCGGAGGATATCTTCTCCCCTGCCGAGACCGCCGAGCGCAATCGCCACGATTATCTTCCTGTACATGGCTTCCCTCCATGACTGAGATGCATAAGCTTCTTCTTAAGAAGATATGGACGCATTGATCGTGATCAAGTCGGCGGGACACGTCAGCGAAGCAAATCAGCGCAAGCGATTGTCAACGCTTGCTCAACGCTTCATCCTCAAAAACGAGGCTTCTGTGAACAATGGCGATGGGCCATATAGGAATCAAGTACGGCAGCCGAGAGGATATCAGGCACATGAACCGGCGACAGTTTCTCGAGCTTGCCACGGGCGGCATGGTTGCCGCCACCGCCGGTGCGCCTTCGATTTCACAGGCAGGAGAATTATCCATGACGACCGAAACATCCTATGCGCTGACGCGGCCTGCCTATATCGACCAATCGCATCTCGTCGTTAAAGACCTCGGTCTTGTTTCCGGCTTCTATCAATCGATGCTCGGTCTGAAAGTCATCGAAAAGACGGCAAGCGGCGAAGTTCTCGGGGTCGGCGCTCTGCCGCTGCTGACGCTGACGACCGCCGGGAATGCCGCCATCGCGCCGCGCAACGCCGCCGGGCTGTTCCACACCGCCTTCCTGATGCCCGACCGCACCGAACTGGCGCGCTGGCTACGCCATGCGGCGCATAACAATGTCGTGCTCGACGGCGCCTCCGACCATCTCGTCAGCGAGGCGATCTACCTTTCCGATCCCGAGGGCAACGGCATCGAAATCTATGCCGACCGGCCGCACGAGCAATGGAAGTTCCAGCAGGACGGCATGATCGAGATGGCGACGCTGCGCCTCGACCTGCAGGCACTCCACGACAGCGCACCGGATGAGCGCTGGGACGGCATGGCGGACGGCACGGCCATCGGCCATCTGCATCTGCAGGTCGGCGATATCCCTCAGGCCGATGCCTTCTACCGTGACGTGCTCGGCCTGAAACTGATGGCGAGCCGTCCCGGCGCCAGCTTCTTTGCCACCGGCGGCTATCATCACCACCTCGCCGCCAATATCTGGAACAGCCGGGGCGCGGCCCCGCGCACC
Organism: Rhizobium croatiense; assembly: GCF_019793465.1. Taxonomy (GTDB): domain Bacteria; phylum Pseudomonadota; class Alphaproteobacteria; order Rhizobiales; family Rhizobiaceae; genus Rhizobium; species Rhizobium croatiense. The sequence continues at coordinate 482,932 of NZ_JAILYJ010000002.1, forward strand.
GGCAATATGACCGGGCTTTCGGACTACAAGATCCGTTTCAACGACAAGGCGACGCTCGATGCGGCGGTCTCGAAGCTCGACGCGCTGGAGATCGACAGCGAAAAGCGCGATGGCGGCGTCTTCCTCAGGGATCCCTGGGGCATCGGCCTGACGCTGTCGGCCTGAACTCCATCTATTGAACCTTTTCGGTTCCGGATGGCGTCGTCACCCCGGTCGGTCCGCCACCGCTTCCGCTCGGCGTCGGGTCGCGGTCCGTCGCTTCGGGCGGCCGTGCAGGGCCGGAGGCCGGGTCATCGTCGAAGGTGCCGGGGCCGGACGGCTGCGCATTGATCGGATCCGGCTTCGTCGATGCCGTCGCCGTCGGATCGTTATTGGTGGGGTCGGGCCAGATCGCCACGCTTACGCCGGCAATGATGAGGACCGCCGCACCCGCCACGAGGACGGTCCAACCCCACCACCGCCTGCGATCGGCAGCTTTGAGCTTGGTCTCGTCCGCATAAGGGGGATTGGTCGAAAAGCTCTCGGTGACCTTGGTCTGATCGCGATCTGCAGTCATGAGCTATCTCCTTCAGAGATCGAACGTCCGCGACTGGGAGGTTGTTCCGGCAGGCGGATCAAATCCACGCGGTCGTCGATGAGGGCGGAGGTTTCCTGCCGATCGCCCCTGCGGCAAGCCGAGGGAACATCTGTCGACGTCGCATGACCTCAAACGGAACCGGAACCGCATCAGCGCGTTTTCGTGGCGAAGCAATGGGCTTCGGGGACCTCACCGCATGGGCATCGCCAACGGCATCCGCAAACAAGCAAGGAAGATCGCCATCGGCGAACGCCATACCAGCGCCTGGGCGAAGTCATTGAGGGAGACGGCGGAGGAATTGCCTTCCCCGCCGGTGCATCGGCTTGAAAAGGACGGGCTTGATATCAGCATGGCCTGGGCGATCATCGGCATCTTCGCCATACTCGGCCTTGCCGCCGTCTACATGATGTCGCTGATCCTCATTCCCATCACCCTTGCCGTCGTCGTCGGCATGATCCTCGGCCTCGCCGCGGAAAATCTCGGCAAAATGGGCGTGCCGCGGCTCGCCAACGCTTTCCTTCTGTCGAGCGCCGTCGCCCTGGTGATCGCTCTGCTGGCCAATTCGCTTGTCGGTCCGCTGACGATGCTTGCCAACGAAGCGCCGGCCTTCGTCGAGCGGACGATCAGCCGCATCATGCCCTACCTCGAGCGCATCGAATGGCTGCACATCACGCCGGCGACATTCGAAAGCGGGCCGATGTCGATCGGCGCGCTGCTCGAAAACACCGGCAACGTCCTGCATTTGGTGACCACGAGCCTGACGCCGGCGCTGGTGCAGGGGCTGATCTTTTTCGCCGCACTGCTGCTCTTCCTCGCCAGCCGGGTCAATCTGCGCAAGACGATCATCATGACCTTCCGCACCCGCCCGCAGCGGCTGGCGGCGATCCGCGTCATCAATGCCGTCGAGCAGGTGCTCGGCTTCTATTTCGCCACCGCCTCGCTGATCTATGTCGGGCTCGGCGTCGTCATGACGATCATCGCCTATGCGAGCGGATTGTCGGCACCGGTGCTGTGGGGCTTTTTCGCCTTCCTGTCGAGCTTCATTCCCTATCTCGGCATCACGCTGATGACGCTGTCCGTCGCCATCGCCGGCATCATCACCTATGACGGCTTCATCGTCGGCCTGATGCCGGCCGCCGCCTTTTTCACCGTGCACCTCGTCATGGAGAACCTGATCTTCCCGGCGGTGATGGGACGGCGGCTGGAAATCAACCCCTTCATCGTCTTCCTGGCCATCCTGTTCTGGACCTGGATGTGGGGCGCGGTCGGGGCGATGCTGGCGCTGCCGCTGTCGCTGATCGTGATGACGGTTATCGAGGAATTGCTGATCGAAGAAAGACCGCAGCCGCAATTGCCGAAGTGATCAAGCGAGGAGACATCCGTGGCATCCGATCTCGATCTCGACGAAGCCGACCATGAGCAGATGGTCAGCGGCCGTTCGCTCTGGGGACGAACCGGCATACGGCCCGTATGGCAACCGATCGGTGAGAGCTTTTCCGCCGATGTCGCGGTGATCGGCGGCGGCATCACCGGCGCGCTGGTCGCAGAGCACCTTGCGGCGCGCGGCTTCTCCGTTGTCATCATCGACCGGGAAGAGCCGGGTTTCGGCAGTACCGCCGCCAGCACCGCCATGCTGCAATGGGAGATCGACAGCACGCTCAGCGAGCTCGAGACCTGGTATGGCTTCGAGCGCGCCGCCGGCATCTATCGCCGCAGCGCCGCTGCCGTCGCAGGCCTTGCCAAGCTGATCGCCGCAAACGCGATCGCCTGCGGCTTCCGGCCGCGCAACACGCTCTATCTCGCCGCCAACCAGGAAGGCGCCCGCGACCTGCTGGAAGAGCGCCAGTTGCGGCGCCGGGCCGGCCTTCCCGGCGTCTATCTCGAACATCCCGATCTCTTCACCCAGTTCGAGCTCGATCGGGATGGGGCGATCTATTCGCCGGGGTCGGCGGAGGCCGATCCGCTGCTCTTGACCTGGGCGCTGATCGCGATGGCTATGCGGCACGGCGCGCAGCTGGTCAGCGCTTCGGTGACCGCGCTGCACAGCGAAGGCGACCACGTGACGGTCGAGACCGATGGCGCCCATGTCATCGAAGCGCGGCATGTGGTGCTGGCGACCGGCTATTCGATGCCGGGCCTCGACATGCCGAAGCTGCACCGGACAAGCTCGAGCTGGGCATTCGCCACCGTGCCGCAGAACCCCGCGACGTTCTGGCGCGATAGGGCGTTGATCTGGGAGGACAGCCATCCCTATCTCTACATGCGCACGACCGCCGACAATCGCATCGTCGCCGGCGGCGAGGACGATGGCACGACCGACCACGCAGCGCGGAATCGCCGGCTACCGTCCAAGATTCGCGCAATCCAGGAGAAGATGAAGCGGCTCTGGCCGAGAGCCGATACCCGCATCGCCCATGCCTGGGGCGGAACCTTCGGCGAAACGGCCGACGGCCTGCCGCTGATCGGGCCGGTGCCCGGCATGCCGCATGTGGTTGCCGCCTATGGTTACGGCGGCAACGGCATTACCTTTTCCTATCTCGCCGCCCAGATGATCGGCGCGATGATTGCCGGCATGCATCGCGACTGGTTCGAGGATTTCGCGCTCGATCGGGATGGGCCGGGGCTGCGGCGGTTTGGGGAAGATGGGCCGCGGGTTGGGGATGAGCTGAGGTAGAGATAAGGTAGAGGCTCCGCATTGACTGTCGTGCCGTGGCCGCCCCCTCTGCCCTGCCGGGCATCTCCCCCACAGGTGGGGAGATCACAAGAGGCCTGACCTTCGCGCCCGTCTACCGTTACGGCGGGTTGCAGCGTTGATTGTTTGGGGAAGCCATTGCGCCCCGTCAATCTCCCCACCTGTGGGGGAGATGCCCGGCAGGGCAGAGGGGGCTGACACGGCACGCCCTTGCGGAACTACTCCGTCGTCCGATCGTCGCCCACATCCTCGACATCATCGAGCCGGACGAATTCCGTACCCCTCGCTTTCAGATCGACCAGCGCCTTCGCCACCCCCTCGCCGGCCGCATGGGTCGGCTGGTTGATGTGGGAGATGACGACATCGCCGTCTTTGGCCGAGGCGATGCGCTTTTCGGTGATTGCGGCGCCGAGCAGCGAGCCGCCGTCGCCGTTCACCGAATAGCCGGCGATGCGATAGCCGAGGGCGCGGATTTCGCCGATGGCGGAAAGGTCATATTTGGCGGTCGAGCCGCGGAACCAGTGCGGTGCGGGGATGCCGGAGGCGAGCATGGCGGCAGCGCCGCCTTCGACCTCCTGTCGGACGGCTTGCGGCGAGCCGGCGGAGGCGATGCCATAGACAAGTGTCGGCGTATCGACGGCCGGAATGTGGTTCTCGCCATGATTTTCGAGTTCGAACAGGTCGGGGTTCTGCAGGAAGACGGCGAGCGCGGCGGGGTTCCGCTTCAGCCAGCGGGCGGTGACGAAGACCGTCGCCGGAATGCGCTCGCGCACCAGGGTCGACAGGATGCGCTCGTCGGCCTGGCCCATGCAGGCATCGAAGGTCAGCGCAATGCGGGCATGGCCTGATATATTGGAGCGGGCGATATGCAGATGCGGCTCGACGAGCTTGACCACCGGGTTCTTCACGACCGGGGCGGCGGCGGCCGGCAGCGGCGGCGTTTCGGCCGCACACAGCGTGGAGAGGCCGGCCAGCAGAAACGCCGAAGCAAGCAAGATGCGGTTCATGGAAGGACTTCTATGATTTCATCGGCCGAGTTTAGCGACTGCATTGGTCCACCGCCATGCGGCCGGTCAGCGCAGCCAATGGGACAGGCGATCAATCGTAGAGATAATATTTTTCCCACTTCTCGCGCGGCACCTTGTCGCCGATCTGGTAATCGAGCTGGCGCACGTTGATATGCTGCGGACCGGTGACGCAGGTGTAGGAGAGATGGTACCAGTCGCCCTTGCTGCGGAAGACCGCGCCCGGCGCCTGCAGCGAATTGTCGCCGGCGATCGGGTCCTTGAAGGTATAGGCGATCACCTTGTCGGGCTTGAAGCCGGTGCTGTCCTGGTTGATGCGGCTCATCGCCTCGGTGTCGCAGCTCTGCTCCAGACGGGTCGAGGGATCGAGCTTTTCCAGCTGCTTCTTGATGGCGGGATCGACTGCAAAGGCGGGGGCAGCAAGGCCGACGAGGGATACAAACAGGAGCAGGTGTTTCGGCATTGAAGAAAATCCCTTGCTGTTGTCCAGTCTTGACCCTGCCACCGACAGCTTGCCGAGGACTTGGCACGTGCAAATTTCGATCTGCGATAGCGGACATTCTTAAATATTGTGGTGACATCAAGGCAGGGCGGACCGAGCCGTCCCCTTGCCTGTGGAAGGTCACCTCGCCCCTTGGCGCTTGATCCCGGACCGGCGCGCCTCTATCTCTTGCCAACCCGACATTCCCACCGGAGCTATTCCTTGTCCGTTTTCAAGAACCTGCCGACACCGCCCGCCGCACCGAAGAAGCCCGTCTCCGATACGCGCCACGGCATTACCCGCACGGACGACTATGCCTGGCTACGCGCCGACAACTGGCAGGCGATGTTCAAGGATCCTTCGATCCTCGATCCCGAGATCCGCCGGCATCTCGAAGCCGAAAACGCCTATATGAATGCGGCGATGGAGGACACCAAGCCGCTGCAGAAGGTGCTGTTTTCCGAAATGCGCGGCCGCATCAAGGAAGACGACAGCTCGGTGCCGGTGAAGGACGGCGCCTATGCCTACGGCACGTCCTACGTCACCGGCGGCGAGCAGCCGCGCTATTTCCGCATTCCTCGCGATGGCAGCGTCGCCGACGAGACGATCCGCACGGTGCTGCTCGACGGCGACAAGGAAGCATCAGGCAAGGCCTATTTCCGCCTCGCCGGCCTCGACCATTCCACCGACCACGGCCGCGGCATCTGGGGCTATGACGACAAGGGCTCGGAGTTCTTTACGCTGAAGGTGCGCGACCTTTCGACCGGCCAGGATCTCGACGATGTGATCGAGAATACCGGCGGCGGCGGCGTCTGGGCGCCTGATGGCAAAAGCTTCTTCTATTCGGCGCTCGATGAGAACCACCGGCCCTCGAAAGTGTTCCACCACATTGTCGGCCGGCCGCAATCGGAAGACCGGCTGGTCTACGAGGAAGCCGATGCCGGCTTCTTCATGGGCGTCGGCGGCTCCCTGCTTGATGACTTCATCTATATCGATATCCACGACCACGAGACGAGCGAGTACCGGCTGCTGTCGACCAAGGATCTCACGGCCGAGCCGAAGCTGGTGGCGGCGCGCGAGGAAGGCATCGAATATTCGCTGACCGAGGGCGGCGACATCTTCTACATCCTGACGAATGACGGCGGCGCCAAGGATTTCAAGATCATGGAAGCGCCGGTTGATAAGCCGGGCAAGGAAAACTGGCGCGAGGTCGTGCCGCATAAACCCGGCACCCTGATCATCAGCCACATGGCCTATGCCCGCCATCTGCTGTGGCTGGAGCGCAAGGACGGGCTGCCGCAGATCATGATCCGCGATCGGGCGACCGGCGAGGAACATGCGATCGCCTTCGCCGAGGAAGCCTATTCCCTGGGACTTTCGGGGGCGGCGGAATACGACACGGATGTCATCCGCTTCTCCTATTCCTCGATGACGACGCCGTCGCAGCTCTATGATTACAACATGGTGACGCGCGAGCGCACCCTGCTCAAGACGCAGGAGGTGCCGTCGGGCCACAATCCCGAGGACTACGTCACCCGCCGCGTCTTCGCCCCGGGATGGGACGGCGAGACGGTGCCGGTCACCCTGCTCTATCGCAAGGACACGCCGCTCGACGGCACGGCCCCCTGCCTGCTCTACGGCTACGGCGCCTACGGCATCACCATTCCGGCCGGCTTCAACACCAATTGCCTGTCGCTCGCCGACCGCGGCTTCGTCTATGCCATCGCCCATATCCGCGGCGGCAAGGACAAGGGCTTTGCCTGGTACGAAGACGGCAAGATGGATAAGAAGACCAACAGCTTCAAAGACTTCATCGCTGCGGCCGACTATCTGAATCAACAGAAGTTCACCTCTTACGCGAAGATCATCGCCGAGGGCGGCTCGGCCGGCGGCATGCTGATGGGCGCCGTCGCCAACATGGCGCCGGAGAAATTTTCCGGCATCATCGCCGCCGTTCCCTTCGTCGACGTGCTCAACACCATGCTCGACGACACCTTGCCGCTGACGCCGCCGGAATGGCCGGAATGGGGCAACCCGATCGACAGCAAGGAAGAATACGAGCAGATCGCCGCCTATTCGCCCTATGAAAATGTCGGTGCCAAAGCCTACCCGCCGATCCTGGCACTCGCCGGCCTGACCGACCCGCGCGTCACCTATTGGGAGCCGGCCAAATGGGTGGCGAAGCTGCGTGAGGAGACGACCGGCGCGGCGCCGATCCTGCTCAAGACCAACATGGACGCCGGCCACGGCGGCGCCTCGGGGCGCTTCCAGCGGCTGGAGGAGATTGCGTTCGAGTATGCGTTTGCGATCAAGGTGGCGGGGAAGATGTAAAGGGTCGATAGAGGGGGCTGGCACGGCACAACAGGCCTAGGGAGACACTGAAATGCCCATCTATATCGCCCTCCTCCGCGCCGTAAACGTCGGCGGCACCGGCGCCTTGCCGATGGCCGAGCTGAAGGCGATCTGCGAAGATCTCGGCTTTACCGACGTCAAAACCTACATCCAGAGCGGCAATGTACTCTTCCGCTCGGATGAGTCCGAAACGGCGGTGGAGGAAAAGCTCGACGCGGCGCTCGGCAAGAAGATGGGCAAGCGGCCGGGCGTGATGGTGCGCAGCCGCAAGGAGCTCGACAAGATCGCCGCCAACGCCCCCTTCCCCGACGCCAAGCCGAACTTTCTGCTGGTCTACTTCCTGCCCGAAAAAGCCCCTGCCGATGCGCTGGAGAAGATGGTGGCGCCCGACGGCGAGGAGGCAAAACTCGCGACCCGGGAAATCTATGTGCATTATCCCAATGGTTCCGGCCGCTCGAAACTGAAGCTGCCGGCGCTGAAGCCGGGGACCTCGCGCAATCTCAACACCGTGCGCAAGCTCGCCGATATGGCGGCGGCGATGGAAGGCTAAAGCTAGGCCCTCGGCATTTCCGCCACCGGCAGGAAGAGCATCTTCACGAAGGTGCGGAGCATCAGCACCTGTTCGGCCAGCGTGTTCGGCTCTTTCAGCGTCTTCGACAGAACGATGCCCCCTTCCAGGACGGAAGACACCATGTCGGCGAGCTGGTCGACATTGATGGGCTCGCGCGGCGGATAGACCTCCATGATGTCGCGGAGCATGCGGCCGAAACGGCGCCGCCAGGCAAGCACCGCATTGCGGTTGGTCTCCTGTATCTCCCGGTCGAACAGCCGCTCGTAATAGCACACGGTCGCCACAAGGCAGCCGGGATGGCCGTTCGGCAGATCTGAGAGCAGTTCGGACAGCAGCTTGAGGCCAAGCAGGAAGGTTTGCAGCGGATCGTCGGTCAGATCGCGCGCACGGCTGAATATCTCGTCGTAGATGCGCTCGTCATTTTCGATGTAGCGGTTGAGCAGCGCCTTGGCGAGCTCGTTCTTGTCCCTAAAATGATAGAAGAAGCCGCTCTTGGTGATGCCCGTCTCGGCGATTAGCTCCTCGATGGAGGTGCCGCCGAAACCCTTCTGCAGGACAGCCGCTTCGGCCACATCGAGGATACGGGTCCTGGTTTCCTCGCCCTTTCGCATATCCCCTCCTGCACCGGCGGTACAGTTTTGATCGCCGCACGTTCAGATCCTGCCTGCGTCCCCGGCAGCTTCGGTTACGCCAAGCGATTGATATCAACCGGCAAAAACCAAAACCGCCGGCAGTATACCGCAAGTCTCCTAGTTTGGCAGCCGATTAAGCGCCAGAACATCATTCATCGACGGCAGCCGTTTCGGGTGCTGCGAGGGAGAGGCTTCAACAATGGCAAAGTACAGAAACGGTCTGCCGCAACTCAAAGGCGGCACCTTCATTACCGATGGCGGCATGGAAACGACGATGATCTTCCAGGAAGGCATCGCGCTTCCGCATTTCGCCGCCTTCATATTGCTGGCTTCCGAAGACGGGCGGCAGCGGATGCGGAATTACTATCGCCGTTATCTCGATATCGCCCGACGGCACGGCACCGGCTTCGTGCTCGACACCGCGACATGGCGGGCCAATCCGGACTGGGGGCAGAAGCTCGGCTATACCGCTGAAGCCCTGAAGGCGGCGAACGAGGAAGCCGTCGAGCTGCTGGTTGGCTTATGCAGCGACTATGAGCAGCCGGAGCAGCCGATCATCATCAGCGGCGCGATCGGCCCGCGCGGCGATGGCTACAAGGCGGGCAGCATGGATGCGGCCGAAGCGGAAGACTACCACGCTTTCCAGATCGCGGCTTTCGCCGGCACCGAGGCCGATATGGTGACCGCCTTCACGCTGACCAATATCGACGAGGCGATCGGCCTCGCGCGGGCCGCACAGTCGTTCAACATGCCCTCGGCCATCTCTTTCACTCTGGAGACGGACGGCAGGCTGGTGACGGGCCGCAGCCTTCAGGATGCCATCGAGACGACGGATGCTGCGACCGGCGGGGCGCCGGCCTATTACATGATCAACTGCGCCCATCCCTCGCATTTCGAAGGTGCGCTCGATCCCGGCAGCGCCTGGGTAAAGCGCATTTCCGGCATCCGTGCCAACGCCTCGACCATGAGCCACGAGCAGCTGGACAATAGCGAGACGCTGGATGCGGGCGATCCCGAAGATCTCGGCCGCCGCTACCGCAAGCTCCTCGGCCGCATGCCTGCGGTGCGCGTGCTCGGCGGCTGCTGCGGCACCGACCACCGCCACGTCGCGGCGATCTGCGAGGCCTGCCTGCCGCAGGCGGCATGACTCGCGAGGGAAGGAGAGACAGGGATGACAGGCGGGGTCAGCCCTTGACGGCGTCTTTCTTCTGTCTGGCCCTATAACCGCTGATCTCCTCGCCAGCGGTTGGCGAAAAGCGCAGGTTCCAGAAGGTGGCGGTGATCGAGATGAGCGTGACGACGATGAAGGCGGTGGAGAAATCGCCGAGCGACGGCGTTTCGACATTGTTGAAGGCCATCGAGCCATGCAGCGCCAAGGCGCCGATGCAGATGCCGAGCGACAGCATCAGCTGCTGGAAGGTGGTGTAGAAACTCGTGGCCGAGCTCATCCGCTCCTTGTCGATCTGGTCATAGGCGATGGTGTTATAGGCGGTGAACTGGAACGACAGGAAGAAGGCGCTGAGTATCAGCACGATGAAGATGAGCGGCATCGGCCAATCCGGCCGGAAGGCGGCGCAGAGGCCGTAGCCGACCGTGCCGAGGATGCCGTTGAGGACGAGGCTGCGGCGGAAACCGAGCCGGCTGAAGACGAACTTCGCCATCGGCTTCATGGCGAGCGCGCCGAGCGCGGTGGCGATGACGATCTGGCCGGCGGCGGCGGCCGAAAGGCCGAAGCCGATCTGGAAGAGCAGCGGCAGCAGGAAGGGCTGCGCGCCCTGGGTGATGCGCGTCAGCGAACCGGCGATGACCGAGGTGCCGAAGCTCGGCACCTTCATCAGCGAGAAATCCATGATCGGCGACGGATGCCTGCGGGCATGCCTGAGATAGGCGATGCCGAAGATGAGGCCGACGGCGATCAGGAAAAGCGAGAAGGCGCCCTCGCCTTCGTGGCTCGACATTTCGAAGCCGAAAAGCAGCGAGCCGAGCGAGAGGCCGGAGAGCACGAAGCCGATCGTATCGAACGGGCCGCTCGCCTTGCCCTTCACCTCGTCGATATAGATCGAGACGAAGATCATGCCGATGATGCCGATCGGCACGTTGATGTAGAAGATCCAGCGCCAGTCGAGATAGGTGACGAAGAAGCCGCCGAGCGGCGGGCCGACGATCGGGCCGATCAGCGCCGGCACCAGCAGCCAGGACATGGCGCTGACCATATCCTTGCGGGCGACGCTGCGCATCAGCACCAGGCGCCCGACCGGCATCATCATCGCGCCGCCCAGGCCCTGCAGCAGCCGGGCCAGCACCAGGAACGACAGTGTCGGCGCCAGCGCACAGAGGATGGAGCCGATGACGAAGACGGCGATGGCCGCGCGGAAGACGGTGCGGGAACCGAAACTGTCGGCCATGCGGCCGCTCGCCGGAATGAAGATCGCCAGGCTGAGGAGATAGGAAGTCAGCGCGATCGACATGGCCGGGGCGCTGACGGCGAAATCGCGCGCCATGGTCGGCAGCGCCGTCGCCAGCACGGTCGCATCGATGTTTTCCATCAGCATCGCACTCGCGACAATCATCGCGATCACCCGGAAATTGGGCGCGGCGCGCCGAACCATCGGCGCCTGGTAAATCTGATCCGACATCGTCCGGGATCACTCGCGGTGGCGCGGCGGAGCACAGGAGGCAGCAAGGCCGCGGGGGATGACATGGCGTAATGCCAAGGGGAGACGATCTGCTATACGCCTGCGATCATGGCGGCGCTATGTCCTTTATGGCACAGCAGCTTTGACGAGCGGGAAAAGCAGATCACGTTTGCTTGCATCGGCCTCACGCTTCGTGAAGAGCTTGCGCCACAGGCCGCCCGGCCCTACCTTTCGGTTATGACCTCCGCCCTCGAGAAAAACCGGCCCGGTGCGGCCTTCGCCTTCGACAACAGCTATGCCGGCCTGCCGCAGCGCTTCTTTGCGGCGCAGATGCCGACGGCGGTGGCGGAGCCCTGGCTGATCAAGCTCAACGAGCCGCTGGCCACCGAGCTCGGGCTCGACGTCGAGGCGCTGCGGCGCGACGGCGCGGCGATCTTTTCCGGCAACCTCGTTCCCGACGGCGCACAACCGCTGGCGATGGCCTATGCCGGCCACCAGTTCGGCGGCTTCTCGCCGCAGCTCGGCGACGGCCGGGCGATCCTGCTCGGCGAGGTGATCGATCGCACCGGCAGGCGCTTCGATATCCAGCTGAAGGGCGCCGGGCCGACGCCTTTCTCACGGCGCGGCGACGGGCGGGCAGCACTCGGGCCGGTGCTGCGCGAATATATCATCAGCGAGGCGATGTTTGCGCTCGGCATTCCGGCGACACGGGCGCTGGCGGCGGTGACGACGGGCGAGCCGGTCTACCGGGAAGAGGTGCTGCCGGGCGCCGTCTTCACCCGGGTCGCGGCCAGCCACATCAGGGTCGGCACCTTCCAATTTTTTGCGGCGCGCGGCGATACAGACGGTGTGCGGGCACTCGCCGATTATGTGATCGACCGGCATTATCCCGCGCTGAAAGACGCGGAGGAGCCCTATCTTCGGCTGTTCGAGGCGGTTTCGGAACGCCAGGCGGCGCTGATCGCCCGCTGGCTGCATGTCGGCTTCATCCATGGCGTGATGAATACGGACAATATGACGGTCTCCGGCGAGACAATCGATTTCGGCCCTTGCGCCTTCATGGATGCCTATGATCCGGCGACCGTCTTCTCGTCGATCGACCAGCATGGCCGTTACGCCTATGCCAACCAGCCGGCCATCGGCCAATGGAACCTCGCGCGGCTCGGCGAAACGCTGCTGCCGCTGATCGACGCCGAACTCGACGGCGCAGTCGATAAGGCGAATGTGGTGATCCGGGCTTATGGCGAGCGGTTCCAGGCGCATTGGCTGGCCGGTATGCGGAAAAAGATCGGCCTTGCCGGCGAAGAGGAAGGTGATCTCGATCTGGTGCAGGCGCTGCTGTCGCTGATGCAGGCGCAAAGTGCCGATTTCACCCTGACCTTCCGCCGACTGTCGGACCTGGCCGGCGACGAGGCGGCGGAGCCCGCCTTTGCCGCAAGTTTCCGCGAGGTGGAGGCCGGCCGTACCTGGCTCACGCGATGGCGCGAGCGAGTGTCGCGCGATCTGCAGACGGCCAGCGAGCGCGCCACCGCCATGCGCAGCGTCAATCCGGCCTTCATTCCGCGCAATCACCGCGTCGAACAGGCAATCGAGGCGGCGGTCGAAAACGGCGATTTCTCGCTGTTCGAGGCGCTGCTGACGGTGCTCGCCAGGCCATATGACGACCAGCCGGATTTCGCCGCCTATAGCGAGTCGCCGAAGCCGCATGAGCGGGTGCTTGCGACCTTCTGCGGGACGTGAGCGGCTCCAATACAACCGTACCGTGACATCCGCCTGCGGCAAATGCAGCCGTTGAAAGGCATGTCCTTCGCGCTATCTGGCTGACCGGCGGGGCTTTTCCGCCCTTCTTCACCCGGCGAACCTCAGCGGGAGACAGCCTTATGGCGATCGTCATCACCTCCATCCTTTTCATCATCATCGGACTGGCGCTCGGCGGCGGCGGGCTCTGGCTCGTTACGCTCGGCGGCAGCGTCTTCTATCTGTTCGCCGGACTGATGTTCCTGATCACCGCCGGGCTGCTGCTGATGCGCAAGGCATTGGCGCTCTGGGTCTATGCGGTGCTCGTCATCGCGGCACTCGCCTGGGCGGTCTGGGAGGTGGGCTTCGACTGGTGGCAGCTCGGGCCGCGCGGCGGCCTCATCATCCTGCTCGGGCTGTGGCTGCTGACGCCCTGGATCCGCCGGCCGCTCGGCTTTCGCAGCCCGACCGGCATCACCTATGGCGCCAATCCCTGGCCGCTCGCCGTGCCGGTCGTTCTCGCCATCCTCGTCGCCCTCTATTCGATGACCACTGATCCGCACGATCTTGCCGGCGATCTGCCGAAGGATCAGGTCGCCGCCAGCCCCGCTTTCGGCGGCAGCGTGCCGGATGGAGAATGGCATCAGTACGGCCGCACGCCCTTCGGCCAGCGTTATTCGCCGCTCGACCAGATCACCGTCGACAACGTCTCCACCCTCAAGGAGGCGTGGCGATACCAGACCGGCGACGTCAAGCGGCCGGACGACATCAGCGAGACGACCTATCAGGTGACGCCGCTCAAGGTGAAGGACACGCTCTATCTGTGCACGCCGCATAACTGGGCGATCGCGCTCGACGCCAAGACCGGCAAGGAGAAATGGAAATATGACTCCAATTCCGGCATGAACCCCAACCGGCAGCATCAGACCTGCCGCGGCGTCACCTATTATGCCGACCCCGATGTCGCCGCCGGCCAGCCCTGCGCCGAGCGCGTCTACCTGCCGACCTCGGATGCCCGGCTGATCGCGCTCGACGCGGCGGACGGCAAGGTCTGCACCGGCTTTGCCGATCAGGGCGTGCTGCATCTGGAAACCGGCATGCGCTTCAACCCGGCCGGCTATTATTATTCCACCTCGCCGCCGGTCGCGGTGGCCGGCAAGATCATCATCGGCGGGGCGGTCAACGACAATTATTCGACCGAGGAGCAGTCCGGCGTCATCCGCGCCTTCGACATCAAGACCGGCGCGCTGGTGTGGAACTGGGATTCCGGCAATCCCGATGTGACGAGGCCGATCACCGACGGTCAGACCTATACGACCAATTCGCCGAACAGCTGGTCGGTCTTCAGCGTCGACGAGGCGCTCGGCATGGTCTACATCCCGCTCGGCAACCAGGTGCCCGACCAGCTCGGCATCAACCGCAGCGACAATGTCGAGAAATTCTCCTCCTCGATCGTCGCGCTCGACATCGCCACCGGCCAGCTGCGCTGGGTGCGCCAGACCGTGCATCACGACCTCTGGGACATGGACGTTCCGGCCCAGCCGGCGCTGATCGACCTGACGAAAGAAGACGGCAGCATGGTCCCCGCCCTGGTCGGCCCGACCAAGCAGGGCGATCTCTATGTGCTCGACAGGCGCAGCGGCGAGCCGATCATCCCCATCAAGGAGATCCCGGCGCCAGATGGAGCGATCTCGGGCGATCATACCTCGCCGACGCAGCCGATCTCCGACCTCACCTTCTCACCCGAGCCGCTGAAGGAAAAGGACATGTGGGGCGTGTCGCTGTTCGATCAGCTCGTCTGCCGCATCGATTTCCACCGCTACCGCTACGAGGGCCGTTACACGCCGCCGTCGCTCGAAGGCACGATCGTCTATCCCGGCAATTTCGGCACGTTCAACTGGGGCAGCGTCGCTGTCGATCCCGAGCGGCAGATCATGTTCGGCATGCCGACCTATCTCGCCTTCACCTCGCGCCTGGTGCCGGCCGCCGAGATTCCGCCGCGAGGTCAGGATGAAAAGGGCAGCGAACAGGGGCTCAACCGCAATGATGGCGCGCCCTACGGCGTCTTCATGGGGCCCTTCCTCGGACCGCTGCAGATCCCCTGTCAGGCGCCGCCATGGGGCTATGTCGCCGGCGTCGACCTGCGTACCGGCAAGATCGCCTATATGCACAAGAACGGCACCGTGCACGACATGACGCCATTGCCCCTGCCCTTCAAGGTCGGCGTGCCCGGCATCGGCGGGCCGATGCTGACCAAGGGCGGCGTCGCCTTCCTCGGGGCCGCGGTCGACAACTACCTCAGGGCCTATGACGTGACGAGCGGCCGGCAACTCTGGCAGGCGCGGCTTCCGGCCGGCGGCCAGGCGACGCCGATGACCTATACGACTGACGACAAGAAGCAATATGTCGTCATGGTCGCCGGCGGCCACGGCTCGGTCGGCACCAAGCCCGGCGATTATGTGATTGCCTATACGCTGCCGTGATGGACGAGTTGCCGTTCCTCGGAAGAAAGACCCTTCCCCAACCCCTCCCCACAAGGGGGAGGGGCTAACTCGCGGTCAGCTCCCCGCGACCAAAATAGGTGGTCACATGCTGCATCGTCAGAAATGAAATGCGACGGGCGCGACATGGCAGCCCCTCCCCCTTGTGGGGAGGGGTTGGGGAGGGGTTTTCATCCGCACACCGGACAGCCGTCATACCTTCCCCAACTCAAACCATCTCGACAATCATCCGTCCCACCTCGGCAAAGACCGGATTGAGGTCCTTCACCGGAACGGTCGCCTCGGCGATATAGACGGCGGCGACGATCGGGCCGCGGTCGGGGGGCCAGATGACGGTGATGTCGCCGAGGGAGCCGTTCGGGCCGGTGCCGGTCTTGTCGCCGACCTTCCAATCGGCCGGCAGGCCGGCCCTCAGCCGCTCCTTGCCGGTCGTGCTGGCGACCAGCCAGGCGATCAGCCTGTTGCAGGAGGCTTCCGTCAGCACAGAGCCGAGCGTCAGATTGCCGAGCGTATCGAGCATCGCAGCCGGTGTCGTCGTGTCGCGCGGATCGCCTTTCCGGCCCTCGTTCAGCGTCGGTTCGGTGCGGTCGAGACGCGTCGTGCCGTCGCCGATCGAGCGCAGCCAATCGGTCAGCCCCGCAGGCCCGCCGAAGCTTTCAAGCAGCAGGTTGCCGGCGGTATTGTCGCTGACGGTCACCGCCGCATCGCAGAGTTCGGCGATCGTCATGCCGTCGGCGCCTGCATGTTTTTCGCTGATCGGCGAATAGTCGACGAGCTTGTCCTTGCCATAGGTCACCCGCCGGTCGAGGCTCTCGTCGCCCTTGTCGACGCGAGCGAGCACGAAGCCGGCGGCCAGCGCCTTGAAGGTGCTGCACATCGGAAAGGCTTCGCTGCCGCGATAGCCGAAGGAGATGCTGGTCTGGGTGTCGAGCACCGAGACGCCGAGGCGCCCGCCGGTGCGTTTTTCCAGCTCGGCCAGGCGGCGCTCGACATTGTCGTCGCCCTCCTCGCTCTTCTCCTCGGCGCTGACGGGAAGCGTGAGCGCAGGCAGGCACAAAGCCGAGCCTATCAGCACGCGGCGGGTAAGACTGAGATCCATGAAAATCCTCCAGCGGTGAGGAGGACAGAGCTAAGGCGCGATTGCGGCGGCATCTCGTCATCGCGGCGACGAAGTCGTCCCGCGGCGACGAAGTCGTCCGCGCACCGGAATCATGCGGCGCGCGTCACCTCGACCGTCACATGCGACAATTCCGAGAGGGCCGAAAGCCGGGCCTTGTAGAAGGCCGGATCGCGCGGCTCGGGGGTGAGGACGGCGACGATGGCGGCATGGTGGCCGGGGCCGACCTGCCAGACATGCAGATCGGTGATCCGGTCTTCCTCCGTCTCGATCGCCTCGCGAATGTCAACCGGCAGCGTCTCGCCGTGCGGGACGACGTCGAGAAGGACGCCGCCCGAGGATTTCATCAGGCTCCAGGACCAGTTGGCGATGACCAGACCGCCGACAATGCCCATGATCGGATCGAGCCAGAGCCAACCATAGAGGCTGCCGAGCGTCAGCGCCGCGATGGCAAGCACGGATGTCAGCGCGTCGGCGACGACATGCAGATAGGCGGCGCGGATATTGTTGTCGCCGTGCTTTGCATGATTATCGTGGGCGTGGTGATCATGGGTATGATCACCATGATCATGATGGCCATGGTGATGGTGATGGTGATGATGGCCGTGTGCATGGTGGCCGCCTCCGGCAAGCAGCCAGGCGCTGGCGAGGTTGACGGCAAGGCCGACCACCGCCACGGCGATCGCCTGGGCAAAGCCGATCGGCACCGGATTTGCAAGGCGCAGCCAGCTTTCCCAGGCCATCAGCAGGGCGATCAGCGCAAGAATGATGGCGCTGGCAAAGCCGGCGAGATCGCCGAGCTTGCCGGTGCCGAAGGTGAATCGCGGATTGCGCGCCTGCCGGCGGGCAAAGAGATAGGCGAGCGCCGAAATCAAAAGGGCGCTGGCATGGGTCGACATATGCCAGCCATCGGCGACCAGCGCCATGGAGCCATAGGCGGTGCCGGCCGTTATCTCAGCCACCATCATCACCGCTGTCAGCGCGATCACCAGCCAGACACGCCGCTCGTTCACCGCATGATCGGCGCCGAGGAAAACATGATCATGTTCGAGGCTGTTCATTTGGGTTTTCCCAATCCCGGCAGTCATTCCAGGCTCCTTCTTCAAGCGCTCAGCGGAGATACGTTCTCAGCACTTCCGATATTTCCTCGACCGCCTCGGCCCTTGCCGCGTCATCGGCGGCATTCAGCACATGCTCGCGCAGGTGATCGTCCAGCACCTCGCCGGTCAATCCGGTCAGGGCGCCGCGGATCGAGGCGAGCAGCTGCAGGATTTCGCCGCAGGGGCGTTCGGCCTCGAGCGCCCGCTCGACCGCTTCCATCTGTCCCTTCAGACGACTGATGCGGGCGACGAGCTTCTTTTTCTGCAGGCTGGTGTGGGACATGACGGACTCACGAATTAATATAGGGGGGTATACTATCAGCATCTGCCGGCCGATATCAATGGCCGTGCCGCGCGTGAGCGTCATGCTGCAACGCCATTGACAAATGCCGCGTTTGCGGCGATGGGTTATCCATGATCAAGAACGCGCACCAGAGCCGCTCGTATTTTTGGCTGTACCTGTAAAGGGCGGCTGGACAGATCATATTGTCAACAAGCCGCCGTCAGGCGGCTTTGTTGTATCGGCAGCGTCCTGACGGCAGATTATCAAAGGACGCGAAGACCATGACCGAAATCGAAGACAGCGAAATTTCACTGATGCGCCCATCGGTGGTGACGATCCGCACCGCCAAGCCGCGCGACCTGCCCGAACTCAACGACATGATCGCCCTGCTTGCCGCCCATCACGGCGACGCGGCGGCGACGACGCCGGAGCAGCTGGAGCGCGATCTGTTCGGCCCCCTACCCTGGATCCATGCTCTCGTTGCCGAGACCGGCGAAGGGCTGATTGGCTACGCCATCCTCGTGCCGCTCTACAGGGCGCAGGAGGGAAAACGCGGCATGGACCTGCACCATCTTTTCGTCCGCGACGGCCATCGCGGCCACGGCACCGGCCAGCTGCTCGTCGACCGGGCCCGCGAGACAGCGCGCAATGCCGGCTGCGGCTATCTCTCCGTCAGCGCCGCGACCGGCAACGTGCTGGCGCACCGCTTCTACGAACAGCTGGATTTCACCCCGCGGCCGGTCACCGGCATGCGCTACATGCAGTCGATCGCTTAGGGTGGCTAGATCGAAGGTCTAGATTCCTGGCTCGATGGGCGGGAGCTCTTGGTTATGCTTGCCGCTATAGCGCCGCACATCTATTCAGACGCCGGCTGGGGTTTGGATCGAGTCGCCCGGGGGCCTGCTTCAATAATGCTGAAATTTTTTCGAATCGCCTAAGGAGCTTTCATGCCTGATTTCAAACTTCATTCCTTCGCTCTCTCCGGGAACTGTTACAAGGTCGCACTCTTCTTTGCGCTTGCGGGCATCGAATGGGAAAGCATTTTCGTCGACTATCTGGGCGGCGAAACGCGAACCGAAGAGTGGCGAAAAACGATCAACGAACAAGGCGAAGCGCCTGTGCTCGAACATGGCCAAACGAAGATCAGCCAATCGGGAATTATCCTGGACTACTTGGCAGAGGTGACAGGCCAATTTGGGGCGCAGACGGCCGAAGAACGGCGCGACATCATGCGTTGGATCCTCTTCGACAATCATAAATTCACCAGCTATTACGCCACGCTGCGGTTCATGTATGGCCTCCAGAAGAGCGGCGAGACGCCAGTCGTCGAGTTTTTAAGGCTGAGGGCTAAAGCTGCCTATGCGATTGTTGACGAACACCTGGCCAACCGGACCTTCATGGTCGGCGACCGGCTGACGATCGCAGATCTCTCCTTGGCGGGCTATGTCTTCATGCCGGAGGATACCGGCATCGATCACAGCGCCTTTCCGGCTATCGGAGCCTGGAAAGATCGTATCAGCAGCATGCCGGGCTGGCGCCACCCCTATGATCTCATGCCTGGTCCCACTTCCCTATAACAGGATCGAGCTCGACTTCCGGAATGCAGCGGCCGCAAAACCGCTGCACACTTTGCGCAACATGCTTCAGCGCCCCGGCACAGCCTTCAGATAGGCGGCGATCGCCTCGCGGTCGGCGGCCGGCAGGCGGGCGATATTCTGCTGCACATCGACCATCGAGCCGCCGACACTATCGAAATCGGGGGTGAAGCCGGTTTCGAGATAGCTGGCGATATTGGCCTCGCTCCAGCCGCCGATGCTTTTCGACGCCGGGGTGATATCGGGTATGCGGCCTTTGCCTTCGGGATTGGGCGCGCCGGCAAGCCACTGATCGGTCTTAAAGCCGCCGAG
Organism: Rhizobium croatiense; assembly: GCF_019793465.1. GTDB lineage: Bacteria > Pseudomonadota > Alphaproteobacteria > Rhizobiales > Rhizobiaceae > Rhizobium > Rhizobium croatiense. Next base: position 502,543 of record NZ_JAILYJ010000002.1, read on the forward strand.
GGCATCGCGCGGCGTATGGCATTCGCCGCAATGACCGGGGCCCTCGACGAGATATTGCCCGCGCTTCACCTTGTCGTCGTTCTTGGCGAGTGCGACGCGCGGCTGATCGTTGAAATAAAGGAATTTCCAGCCGCCGAGCGCCAGCCGGATATTGTAGGGGAACGACAGCTCATGCGGGGGCGTGGCGTTGGCGCTCTTCGGCAGCGTCTTCAGGAAGGCGAAGAGGTCGTTAACGTCCTTATCGCTCATCCTGCTATAGGAGCCATAGGGAAAGGACGGGTAGAGATGCTCACCGCCCGGTCCGACGCCGCGTTTCATCGCATTGCCGAACTGCGCCAGCGTCCAGGCGCCGATACCGGCCTTTTCATCCGGTGAGATATTCGGCACGTGGAAGGTGCCGAAAGGGCTCTTCAGCGCCAGGCCGCCCGAAAGCGTCAGCTTCGCATCGCCTTCGGAACCGGGGGCTGAATGACAGCTGACGCAGCCGCCGGCCCAGAAGACCATCTCACCGTTGGCCGGATCCGGCGCGCCGAGGCCGGCCCAGTGGCTCTCCGGCAGCGGATCGGGCGCGATAACGAGATAGAAGACGCCCCCGCCGAGCACGGCGACGCCGATCAGACAGAGCACTAACCGGATGAACCTGCGGATCATGCCCCGCCTCCCCTTTTGCCGAGATTCCCCGGGCGCATATCAAGACGACCCGCGTCGGCGGCAAGGCCGGCGCGGATCGCATATAAAGATCCAGATCAAAACGGCCTATCGCTCACTTGCTAAGACGATAGGCCTTGTGACAGCCGGCGCAATTGGCGCCGAGGGTGTTCATCGTGGCGCCGACGGCAGCGGCATCGGCCGGAAGCTGAGCCAGAGCGGTTTCTGCATCGGCGGAAAGCTTTGCGGCGCGCGCCTTGAAGTCGTCCATGTTTTCCCAGAGCTTCGGGCTCACCGCTTCGTCGCCCGTCTCCGTGCCCGGCTTGAACTGATCGGGGAAAACCTTGGCGGTTGCGGCAATCGTCGTAAGCGCCGTCTTGACCGTCTCGGCGTCATAGGGCTTCTCGCCCTTGGCGATGCCGGCCAGAGCGCCCGCCGAACCGCCGATCTTCTTCATCAACGCAACGCGCGAGTCATGGGTGCCTTCGGCGGCAGTCACCGAGCCGAGGGCCATGCCGGCCATCGCCGCGGCCGCAGCTACTGCTTTCCAATTCATATTATCCTCTCCATTTTTCCTCGGCCAAGGCGGCCGGTGGCCAATCTGCACCGGCAGCATGACAAAATCCATGGCGCAAGGCAGTCACGTTTTGCCGGAGGGACATAAAAACAATGTGATAAACGGCGAACAAACCTGGGGCGAGCCGGTGCTGATCCGGCCGACTCGTTACGGGCTATCCCAAACTTGACGGCTCTATACTTCCACCAGCCTTGTTACCAGAAAGTCGATGAGGACTCGTGCGGCCATTGGCAGGTGCTTTCGCGAAACATAAAGAGCATGGATGCCAAGGGTGCTTGGCTGAGGATGTGCTTCTGAACAGCCTCGAAGGGCTGGAGAAGTCCGTCGCTCTGTTGCAGGGCGCCGCGTCTGTGCGGGCTTCGACCGAGAAGTCGGCTCTTTTGGAAGTGCGTGCAATGCTAAAGGATCGGGACTCTCCTCCTCCCTCAACAGTGCAAGAACTGAAGCACCAGATCGCCAACCGGCAGCTGGTATTTCCCGGCAGCCTCGAACGGGTCGCAAGGGAGATCCTGGAAAGACCTGACATAACGGCCTTTGAAAGTGCTGCCGCGGTGGGCGCGGGTGCCGCGTTTCTCCAGCAACGGTCCATCGGCTTGTACGGCACATTGGGTTCCAGACATTCGGTGAGTTTCGCGCGATGATAAGACAACAACTCTGCAGCACTGCCGCAAGTCATCCCTGAAGATGCAGCGACCTCCGCTGCTGCATCGGCCTCAATCGGCAGATGCAGCAACAGAGCTCGGCGATCGAGCTGCTGTGGGAGGACTTCGAGGCTCAGGCGCTCTTCCAACCCTGCCAGAGGCTAAGCGCGGAGACCGCGACCAGAAGCAGCCCGGCGCAGCGACCGACAAAGGCCGTCGCATCGGGATTGGCGACGAGAAGGTCGCGGCTGCGGCCGGCGGTCATCGCCAGCGTGCCGTAAATGGCGAACTGCGTCGCGACCGTCATGGCACCCATGATCAGGCCCTGCATCCAGACCGGGCCGTATTCCGGCCTCAGGAACTGCGGATAGACGGCGAACATGAAGATATAGGCCTTGGGATTGACCAGACAGGTGACGGCGCCCTGGTGGAAAGCGCGCCAGCCGGAGCCCGCCGTTGCCGGCCCGACCGCCTCAACGGTGATCGAGCTGCGCATCAGCGAAATGCCGATCCAGATCATATAGGCGACGCCGGCAAAGAGCAGCACGTTGAACAGCTGCGGCAGCATGGTGACAAGCACACCGACGCCGGCCGCGCCATAGGCGGAGTGCACGGCGCCGCCGGCCATGATGCCCCCGGTTGCCGCCAGCCCCCGCCGGATACCGCCGGTCAGCGCATTGGCGAGCACGAAGAGCATGTCCATGCCCGGCACGATGATGATGCCGAAGAGAAGGGTGAAGAAGAGCCAGAGGTTTTCATGGTAGTTCATGTCAGTTACCGCCTTGGGTTCTGCGAGCCGTTTTGAAAGACCCTGATTGATTTCAATCCGATAGGCGGCTCTATACGCAAACCCAACTGACAGTGTATTGTCAGGAGCGTGACGGATGGAGAGGCAAAATGCGCAAGGCCTCGCGGCTTTTCGAGATCATTCAGATCCTGCGGCTCGCCAGAAAACCGATGACGGCGGCTGTGATGGCCGAGACGCTCGAAGTGACGGTGCGCTCGATCTATCGCGATATCGCCGCCCTGCAGGCGATGCGGGTGCCGATCGAGGGCGGGCGCGGCATCGGCTATATCATGCGGCCGGGCTTCGACCTGCCGCCGCTGATGTTTTCGATCGAGGAAATGGAGGCGATCGTGCTGTCGCTGGCGCTGCTCGAACGCACGGCCGACGAGGAGCTGAAGCAGGCGGCGCGCCGGGTCAACCAGAAGATCGCCGGGGCCGTGCCGGCGCCGCTGCGCCAGGCGATGGACAATAAGGCGCTTTATGCCTGGGGCTCCGCGCAGCCGACCGGCTTCGACCTCGCGATCGTGCGCCGGGCGATCCGCGACGAACGCAAGCTGATGCTCGCCTACCGCGACGAACTCGGCCGCGGAAGCGAGCGGACGATCCAGCCGATCGCGCTGATCTATTATTCGCAGACCGCCAATATCGTCGCCTGGTGCGAGTTGCGCCAGGCCATCCGCAATTTCCGCAGCGACCGGGTGGAGCGCTGCGCGGCGAGTGACGATTTCTTCAAAGGCGACGGCGACAGGCTGCGGGAGCTTTGGACGAGTGGGTGGGCGGAGAAGGCTGTGGCGGGGTAACGAGCAGAGCGTTTGTGCGAACAGGTCTGGCAGCGCTTGAGGCACGAGCAGGAGGTCAATGTCATGCGACACCAGAGAGCGTCTTTCACAGGCTTCACCGCCACGCTCCTGACACGCCAGACCCAGGGGACTGCCGACATTTGCCCCACCCTCCGTCATCCTCGGGCTTGACCCGAGGATCCACGCCGACCTCCATCAGCAGCGGGCATGGATCCTCGGCTCAAGGCCGAGGATGACGGAGGATGGGGTTGCGTCCCGCCAAACTCACCGTTGGCGGGTTGGGCGCTTCTTCGGAGAGGCACCCCGAATATCTCGGTCAATTTCTGTTATAGAGCCGGTAAAGGCAGAGCATGACGTAAGGAGGAGTTGGCCAACTTTTATCGGCAGTCCCACCCAGCCTAATAAACCAGCGTCCGGCTCTCTTCCCGGCCGAATCCGCGGATTTCGATGTGGGCGGCATAGACCTCGACAATCGCGAAGGCGTTTTCGCTTTCGGTGTCGACCACGCCCTTGAAATTGACGAAGTGGCAGGCGCCGGCCTTGCCGTAATTGCCGACGTGGTCGTGACCATTGAGATAGGCGACGACATTGGCCTGCGCAGCGAGCAGCGCGACGATACGCTCGCTGTCCCACATGCCGTGCTCGCTGGGCGGATGCACGGGATAGTGATTCATGACGATCACCTTTTCGCCGGCCTCGCCCGCTTTGGCGATTTCATCGGCCAGCCAGGCGAACTGCGCGTCGCTCAGCGCGGCATTCCAGCGATGTGCATTCCTGGCGCCGTTCTCCTCCAGCTCGGCCAGCATTTGCGCGGCGAGCGCGCGATGCGGATGGCCTTCGGGCGGCGCGAAGGTGCTGACCTCATTGCCGTCGAGCACGATGAAGCGCCAGCCATGACGCGAGAAGCTGTAATAGGGCGATGGCATGCCGAGGCGTGTGGCGATTTCGGAGAGATGCCCCGCGGAGACGGAGAAATCGTGGTTGCCGAGCAGGAAGAGCGCCTCGTGCCTGAGCTTTTCATAGACCGGCAGGATATCGTCGAAGCTTGAAAAGCTGCGGTCGATGACATCTCCGAGCGTCACCACGAAGCTCAATTCCCAGCCGTTGAAAACCTCGATCGCCTCGGCGACCTTGGCGAGGCTGTTGGCGTAGTAGCGGTCCATGACCGCATGCGGAGGGATGGCCGCATATTGCGGGTCGGCGATGACGCCGAAGCGGAACAGGGGAAGAGCGGAGGAGGACATGGGGCGTGATAGGTTCGGCCGGTAACAAGGATGTGACGACGGGATGCTAAAACGAACACCCGGCGCTCGGGAGAACGCCGGGTGCAAGATCAAAGAGGCCAAGACATCGCCGCGGATGGCGGCAAGTCCGGTGCCGCTTACTTCGTGGCTTCTTCGTAGCGTTCCAGGACGTAGTCCCAGTTGATCAGGCTGTCGACGAAGGCCTCGAGATATTTCGGGCGGGCGTTGCGATAGTCGATGTAATAGGAGTGTTCCCAGACGTCGACGCCGAGGATCGGCGTGGCGCCGTGGACGAGTGGGTTTTCGCCGTTCGGGGTCTTGGAGATTTCGAGCTTGCCGTTCTTGACGGAAACCCAGGCCCAGCCGGAGCCGAACTGGGTAGCGCCGGCATTGGCGAAATCGGCCTTGAACTTGTCGTAGCCGCCGAGATCGGAGGCGAAAGCCGCTTCGAGCTTGCCCGGCAGCTTGTTGCCGCCGCCGCCCTTCTTCATCCACTTCCAGAAATGGATGTGGTTGTAGTGCTGCGCGGCGTTGTTGAAGAGGCCGGCATTGGTGCCGAAGGACTTCTTCACGACGTCTTCGAGCGACAGATCCGAAAGGCCGGCTTCGGCGGCGAGCTTGTTGCCGTTGTCGACATAGGCCTTATGGTGCTTGTCGTGGTGAAACTCCAGCGTTTCCTTCGACATGAAGGGGGCAAGGGCTTCGTAATCATAGGGAAGTTCAGGCAATTCGAAAGCCATGTCAGATCTCCTCTTGGCAATAGATTGCGTCATCGGCAGGTGAGGCGGAACATAGGAGGGGAACGGGGGAGAGGCAACCGGCGAAATATCAAAAAACGACCGGCCGGAGGAAAATTTGCCTCAGTTTCAGAGCTGGAATCGCACGCTCAAATCGCCTGACATACCCGCGCGGAGAACCGCTTCGAGCGCAACGCACAACAAGGGAGATCCGATATGAACAGGAATATAATCCAGCTTCCGGCCGCAGCAGCGCTTGCTTGTCTCGCAGGCGCGGCCCATGCCTCCTCCGACGAGGCCTGGCAGCAGTTCGCGGCCGATGTCGAGGCCAAATGCAGGAAGGCGGCGGTCGCGCTGGAGAAGCCTGTCGTCAGTGTCGATCCTTTCGGCACCTCCCATTACGGGCTCGCTTTGGTGACGGGAAAGCCGAAAGGCGCCAAGGGGCTCGTCGCCCAGATCTGCGTCTATGACAAGCAGGAAAAGTCGGTCGAGATCGGCAGCGCGATGGATGCCAAGAAGATGGGGCTGGCGCCGGCCAAATAGCCGGCCGCCGTCACGGTTTGCGACTCCAGTCACATTCCGAGCGGAACCCAAGCCCACCCTTAGGAGTTGACGTTCCGGGTTTTTAGAGCGCCGTGCGTCTGTGAGAGGCGCCGAGGCGCTCTATGTTTGTGATAAATGCATGATCGTTTTCAAAATTGATTCCGATTCTTGGGGTTGTGCGCAGGAGGCTTAGGCATGTCGGAACTTCGCAACCGGGCGGAAGATCAGCAGAAAATCTATCAGCGCTGGGCACCGGTCTATGACCGCGTCTACCGCGGCATCCTGCGCGACGGCCACCGCAAGCTTGCCGCCCTTGCCGCTGCGGCCGGCACCGATATTCTGGAAATCGGCGTCGGCACCGGCCTGACGCTCGGGCACTATCCCAGCCGTTGCCGGGTGACCGGCATCGACATTTCCGAACATATGATCGCCCGGGCGCGCGAAAAGGTACGGCGCGAAAAGCTGCAGCATGTCCGGGCGCTCGAGGTGATGGATGCGCATGCGCTCGCCTTTGCCGACCAGTCTTTCGACGTGGTCTGCCTGCCCTTCGTCATCACGCTCATTCCCGAGCCCGAGCGGGCGCTGGACGAATGCGCCCGGGTGCTGCGGCCGGGCGGCGAAATCATCCTGGCGAGCAAGCTCGGCGACGGCGCCGGCCTACAGGGCGCAATCGAAGCGGCGGTGGCGCCGCTGGTGCGCCACATCGGCTGGTCCTCCGCCTTCCGCATCCACCGCATCATCGCCTGGGCCGAGCGTCGCGGCGATTTTTCCGCGGCCGATATTCTGCCGGTCTTTCCGAACGGCTTTTTCAAGATCGTGCGGTTGAAGCAGCGCGGACTTTCCGCCTGAGCAAAAAAAAATCCCGCATCGTGGATTCTGATGCTACCGTTCGTCAGAGGGGACTGCATGACATCGGATATCTTCTTCTTCATCGCCGTCGGCTTCTGCGCCCAGATCGTCGACGGCGCGCTCGGCATGGCCTTCGGCGTGCTGTCGACGACGAGTCTGCTGGCTTTCGGGGTGCCGGCCGCCAATGCCAGCGCCATGACGCATGTGACCGAAATGTTCACGACGGCAGCATCCGGCCTGTCGCATGCCTATCACCGCAATATCGACTGGCGGCTGGTGGCGCGGCTGGCTCCGGCCGGCATGATCGGCGGCGCGATCGGCGCCTATCTGCTGGCCAATGTCGACGGCAAGGTGATCGAGCCCTTCGTGTCGGCCTATCTGATCGCGATCGGCTTGTTGATTCTCTACAAAGCCTTTCGGCCGCCGGGCAGGCGCGAGGTGCGCGACTGGGCCGTGCCGCCCGTCGGGCTTTGCGGCGGCATCCTCGATGCGATCGGCGGCGGCGGATGGGGACCGGTCGTCACCAGCACGCTCGTCGGGCGCGGCCATGATCTCAAGCGGGTGATCGGCTCGACCAATTTCACCGAATTCGCGGTGACCCTGACGATTTCGCTGACCTTCATCCTGACGCTCGGCTGGTCGGAGCTCAATTCGGCGATCGGCCTGATCATCGGCGGCGTCGTCGCCGCCCCGTTCGGCGCCATCCTCGTCAAGCGGCTGCCGGTGCGGGCGCTGATGGTGGCGGTCTCGATGATCATCATCACGACCTCGGCAATACGGCTCCTGTAACCGCCTCAGCCGCGATCAGAGATTCCGCCCGAAATAGACCTCCACGGAGGCGATTTTGTCGCCGCGGAAGCGCAGGCTTTCCATATTGCCGAAGCTGCCGCCGTCCAGTTTTTCGGCGCGGTAGCGAACGACTGCCTCCTCGCCGTCGACGGCCAGGAATTCGATGTGGATATCGCGGAAGAACGGTTCCTTCGGCCAGCAACGCTCGAAATAGGTCGCCCGGTCGATGTGATCGTCGCGCGGACTGGAGAAGGTGAAATCCTCCGTCAGCATGGCGCCGACTTTGTCCTTGCGGTCGTCGAGATAGGCGGCGTAGAGATCGCGAACTGTCTGTTGCCTCGTGTGCATGTCGCTCACGGCAATATCCTCCGATTACTGATTGCACCGCGCAATCAGTCTAGCACTTTTACCTGAGATGATCCAGATTGCGGCTCAACTGCGCCGGCAGGATCGATGCCGAGGCAAGGAATGACCCATACGCAATTGGACGCGGCGAGCGCCAGCGCAGGCTCAATCTACTGGAAGCGCAATCTCGCCGTCTCGCTGATCGGCTCCTTCACGACAATCGTGGCGATGACACTGCTGCTGCCCTTCCTGCCGCTCTATGTCGAGGAACTCGGTGTCAGCGATCATGCGGCGATCGTGCAGTGGTCGGGCATCGCCTATGGTGCCACCTTCTTCGCCGCGGCTCTTGTCGCGCCGCTCTGGGGCCGGCTCGGCGATATCTATGGCCGCAAGCTGATGCTGGTGCGCGCCAGTCTCGGCATGACGGTGGCGATCTCGCTGATGGGCATGGCCGGCAATGTCTGGCAGCTGGTGGCGCTGCGCCTCTTCGTCGGCCTGGCCGGCGGCTATGCCTCCGGCTCGATGGTGCTGGTGGCGACGCAGACGCCGAAGGAGCGCTCGGCCTGGGCGCTCGGCGTGCTTTCCTCCGGCATCATGGCCGGCAATCTCGTCGGACCGCTCATCGGCGGGGCGCTGCCGCCTGTCATCGGCATTCGCGGCACGTTTCTCGCCGCCGGCAGCATGATTTTCCTCGCCTTTCTCGCCACGATCCTGCTGATCAAGGAGGAGAAAACACCGGCCCGCAAACAGGCGGCCAAGGCGAGCGGCGGCTGGAAAGCCATCAGCGACAAGCGGCCTGTCGTCGCCATGCTGGCGACCGGCCTGCTGTTGATGTTCGCCAATATGTCGATCGAGCCGATCATCACCGTCTATGTCGCGCAGATCGTGCCGGTCGCAACTGAGGTGACGATGATCTCGGGCCTCGTGATGTCGGCCGCCGCCCTCGGCAGCATTCTCTCGGCCTCCTGGCTCGGAAGGCTTGCCGACAGGATCGGTCACTGGCCAGTCATTGCAGGCGCGCTCGCCGTCGCCGGGCTGCTGCTGATCCCGCAGGCCTTCGTCACCAGCTCCTGGCAGCTGATCGTCCTGCGCTTCCTGATGGGCGCCGCCCTCGGCGGGCTGCTGCCCTGCATTGCTGCCGTCATCCGCCACAGCGTGCCCGATAGCGCGGCCGGCAGCATTCTCGGACTTTCGATCTCCTCGCAATATGTCGGCCAGGTGGCCGGCCCCGTCCTCGGCGGCTTCGTCGGCGGCCATATCGGCATGCGGGCGGTCTTCCTCGGCACCGCGGTGCTGCTTGTCGCCGGTGCGGCCTATGCCTGGATGGTGCGGCCCAGGACGACTGAGGCCGGATCGGGATCAGCTGCGCGCGCTGCCGCAGATCAGCTCGACGCCTGAGCGGGCGATTGCCTCCAGCGTCTCGCGGCTGTCGCCGGCGCGGGCGCGCACGGCGAGCGAATGCATGACGGCGGAGGCGAGCCTTGCCAGCATCTGCGGATCGGCGCTCTCGGGAAGCTCGCCGCGTTCGACGGCAAGGCGCATGCGCTTTTCGATCTCGCCGTCGAAATCGCTGAGGCTGCGGCCAAGCACCTCGCGGACCCGTTCACGCTCGACCGCCTCGACCGTTGCCGTGCCGATCAGCAGACAGCCGCGCGCGGCCGTTTCACCGTGCAGATAGACCGCCAGCGCGCCTTCATAGACGCGGGCGAGATTGTCGCGCAGCGGCAGCGACGGGTCGAGCGCCTGGGCCAGCGCATACATGCCGTCCTGCCGATACCCCTCTAACGTATCGAGATAGAGGTCCTCCTTGTCGCCGAAGGCGCCGTAGAGGCTCGGGCGGTTGAGGTTGGTCGCCGCACTCAGATTGTCGAGCGAGGCGGCGGCAAAACCCCTGTCCCAGAAGACGTCCCGCGCCTTGGCGAGCGTTGCCTTGGCGTCGAAGGCCCTCGGGCGGCCGCGCTTCTTCTCATCCTTCATATTTTGTACCGTTTCGCATTAAATTCTTGACGAAGGTTATTTTATGCGAAACAGTACAGATGTTCAATGACATCGGACAGGCGGGCGCCGACCGCCCGCATGAGAGAGGAATCGCCATGAAACTCTATATGAACGCCGCTGCCTGCTCGCTTTCGCCGCATATCGTCTGCCGGGAGCTGGGGCTTGATATCGAGCTCGTCCAGGTCGACCGGGAAACGCACCGGACGAGCGACGGCAAGGACTATCTCGCCATCAACGGCAACGGCTATGTGCCGGCGCTGATGCTCGACGATGGCAAGGTGCTGACCGAGGGACCGGCAATCGCGCAGTTCCTCGCCGACAGCGTGCCGCAAGGCGCCGTGATGCTGCCCGAAGTCGGCAACCTCAGACGCAACGAGGTGCAATCCTATCTTAATTTCATATCCGCCGAACTGCACAAGCCGATGGTGCTGCTGTTCGACCCGGCTTATGCCAGCGTGCATGCGCAGATCCGCGCCCAGGTCGCAAAGCGGCTCTCCTGGCTGAGCGGCCGTTTTGCCGGACCCTATCTGACCGGCGAGGCCTTCACTGTGGCGGACGTCTATCTCTTCGTCTGCCTGAACTGGTCGCCCTGGACGGGAATCAATCTCAAGCAATGGCCGGCACTGCACAGTTTCATGGCCCGTGTGGCGGCACGCCCGAAGGTGCGCGAAGCGCTACGGGCCGAAGATCTCGAGGCCTTCGATGCCGACGGCGTCTATTTTGCGCCGAATGTCTATCTCGCCGCGTCGGACTGGACGGGCGTGCCGGTGCAGCTTTAAACGCTGCTCAGAGTGCGTTGACGGCTACCGGCAGCGCGCGCTTATGGGCGGTGGCGCGATAGGCGGCGAGAATGCGGCGGCGGGCGATCTCGCCGACCGGCCGGCCTTCGAGAAAATCGTCGATCTCGTCATAGCTGACGCCATAGGCCTCCTCGTCGGGGCGCAGCGGCCGCTGGTCTTCCAGATCGGCGGTCGGCACCTTGAAGATCAGCTCGTCGGGGGCGCCGAGCCGCTTTGCCAAGAGGCGGACGCGGCGTTTGTTGAGGCCGGCAAGCGGCAGGATATCGGCGGCACCATCGCCGAATTTGGTGAAGAAGCCCATGACCGCTTCGGCCGCATGATCGGTGCCGATGACGAGGCCGCCGAGCGCGCCGGCCAAAGCGAACTGGGCGATCATCCGCTGGCGGGCCTTGATGTTGCCGAGGATGAAATCCTGCCGGCCGGCATCTGCGAAGGCAAGACCGCCATCTTGAGCGGCGGCTAGCATCGCATCCGCCGCCGCCTTGATGTTGACCACCATCGAGCGGTCGGCGCCGATCGTTTCCAGCGCCTTGACCGCATCAGCCTCGTCCGCCTGGACACCATAAGGAAGGCGTACGGCGATGAATTCGGCCGCATGGCCGCTGTCACGCAGCTCGCGCACGGCCTTCTGAGCCAGCAAGGCCGCCGTCAGCGAATCGACGCCGCCGCTGATGCCGAGGACGTAGCCGCGCATGCGCGAAGCGACGAGATAATCCTTGAGGAAAGCGGTTCGCCGTTCGATCTCCCGCTCAGGATCGATATCGGCGGCGACACCCAGTTCGCGGATGATCTCGCCTTGTTCGTCGAACAGCACGGTCATAAGCTCCTCCTCCCCGCTTACGGAATTCCGGCGCCACTATGGCGAAAAGATGGGAGAAGACGAAACCGTTTCGGGCAGACCTGCCATGCATCCACCGCACACCTACGGCACGAGCGTGAACAGCTCCGCCGGATCGGCAAACCCCTTCAGCCTATGAGCCCCGACCGACACCACATCCCCTGCCCCGGCGTCCCGGCGGAACGGCGCCGACATCAGCAAGGCCTCTCCCAGTTCGCCGCAGGCGGTCTGGATGCGGCCGACCAGGTTGACGTCGCGGCCGATCAGGGTGAAGTCGAGGCGGCGGCCGGAACCGATATTGCCGTAGCTGACTTCGCCGGACCGGGCTCTGTTGCACGGGACCGCGCCCCGACCCTGCGCTTACGCTCCGGGCGTTCGCCACTGCAATCGATTCACTGGATCGATTGCTCCCGCTTCGCGGGATCGTGGCTCACTCTTCACTCTCGCTTCTTCCGTGGGCCCAGTTCATGTAGAGCTCCAGCGCCTTGCGGGTGACCGGGCCCTCCTGGAAATCGCGGTCGTCGAGGCGGGTGACGCCGACGACTTTGGAGTAGTTGCCGGTGGTGAAGATTTCGGCGGCGGCGAGGAAATCCTCGACGGAGAGGGTTGCTTCCACGACGTCGAAACCGGCCTTGCGGAGCAGGCCGATGACGCGGGCGCGGGTGATGCCGGCGAGGAAGGTGCGGTTGGCGGCCGGAGTCATCACCACGCCGTCGCGGACCATGAAGACGTTCGAAGAAGCGGTCTCGACGACATTGCCGTTCAGGTCGCGCACCAGCGCATTGTCGAAGCCACGGCTGCGGGCCTCGGCGATCATGCGGCCGCTATTCGGATAGAGCGAGCCGGTCTTCGCCTCGGTCATTGCCGTTTCCGGCGACGGACGGCGATAGGGCGAAACGGTGAGGCTGGTGCCGGCATGGCCGCCCATCGGCGCCTCGAACAGGCAGAGCGCGAAGCGGGTCGATGCCGCGTCGACGGAGACGATGCTGCCAGGCAAACCGTGTTCGCCCCAATACATCGGCTTGATGTAGATCGCCGTCGCGCCGTCGAATTTGCCAACGCCTTCCCAGGCAAGCGCGGCAATCTCCTCGGCCGACTTCACCGGCTTCAGGCCCATGGCAAGCGCCGAGCGGTTGATGCGTTGGCAGTGTAGATCGAGATCCGGGGCGATGCCGTCGAACCAACGGGCGCCGTCGAAGACCGTGGAGCCGAGCCACATGGCATGCGAGGTCGGCCCGATCAGCGGCGGATTGCCGGGAAGCCATTCCCCATCGACGTGAGTCCAGGTGGTGGAACGCGGTGATGTATCGACGGCCATTGCTGCTCTCCCTTGCGAAGCCGGGAAAGCAAAAGCCCCGTCCGCAAGCCGGGTCAAGGACAAATCCCGGCCGGAAATACGGAAGCAAGAAAATGCCGGGGGACAACGTCCGGCCGCAATATTCGTGCGCGACAGCTGCAGCGTCGGCGATGGGTGCATCAGCAAAAACGATGGAATCTTTGTTGGAACGGGCGCCTGCCGCATGGCATCATGGACGCTTGAGCGGAGAGACGTGAAGGAGGACGCCGATGAAAGCCATGTATTACGAAGCCTTCGAGCAGGCGCCCGAAATCCGCACCCTGCCCGATCCGACGCCGACAGAGGATGGCGTCGTCATCGCGGTCGGCGCCAGCGGGCTCTGCCGCAGCGACTGGCACGGCTGGATGGGGCACGATCCCGATATCCGCCTGCCGCATGTGCCGGGGCACGAGCTTGCCGGAAAAGTCGTCGCCACCGGCCGCGGTGTGATGCGCTTCAAAGTCGGCGACCGGGTGACCGTGCCCTTCGTTTCCGGCTGCGGCCATTGCAGCGAATGCCATTCCGGCAACCAGCAGATCTGCCCGAACCAATTCCAGCCGGGCTTCACCCATTGGGGCTCCTTTGCCGAATATGTGGCGATCGACTATGCCGACACCAATCTGGTGCACCTGCCGGATACGATCGACGATGCGACGGCGGCGAGCCTCGGCTGCCGCTTCGCCACCTCGTTTCGCGCCGTCGCCGACCATGCGCGCACCGGCCCCGGCGAATGGATCGCCGTGCATGGCTGCGGTGGCGTCGGCCTGTCGGCGATCATGATCGCCACCGCGCTCGGCGCCAATGCGATCGGCATCGACATATCGGAGGAGAAACTCGCCTTCGCCAGAGAGTGCGGGGCGGTGGCGACGGTCAATGCCTCAAGCGTTGCCGACGTGGCCGAGGCGGTGCGCGAGATCACCAAGGGCGGCGCGCATGTCTCGATCGACGCGCTCGGCCATCCCGTCACCTGCTTCAACTCGATCAAGAACCTGCGCCGCCGCGGACGTCACGTGCAGGTGGGGCTGATGCTCGCCGAGCACGCGACACCGCAAATCCCGATGGCCCAAGTGATCAGCAACGAGCTGGAGATCTACGGCAGCCACGGCATGCAGGCCTGGCGCTACGACGCCATGCTGTCGATGCTGGCGGCCGGCAAGATCGCGCCGCAGAAGCTGATCGGACGGCGCATCAACCTCGAGGAGGCCGTGCCGGCGCTGATGGTGCTCGACAAGGCAGAGGGGACGGGAATCAGCGTGATTACGCAGTTTTCGTGAGGCGCTGCCACGATTCCCTTCTCCCCAGCGGGAGTCCGAAGGACGGGCGAGACCCGTGGCTCGCCCCGGTCGATGCCGGCAGGCAGATGAGGGGGTGAGCGGCACGGCCGCGAATGCGCTGAGCGCAAGCGAAGGGCAATGGATAGGATGTGCCATGTGGCCCCCTCTTCCGACCCTTCGGGCCACCTTTACCTGGGTTGAGCCGCGGGTCTCAACCCGTCCTTCGGACCCCCGCTGGGGAGAAGAGGGAGCCCAGCCGCGACCTTTGCAACAGACGTTATTCCGCCACCCCAATCGATGCGAGATAGGCGGCGGACGCCGGGATTTTCGACTTGTCCTTGATCTCGATGATCAGGCGCGGATTGCTGTTGATTTCGGCAAGGGCTGCGAAGACGGCGCGCCAATGGATCGAGCCTTCGCCGAGGCTCCAGTGGCGGTCGGCATAGCCGTCGGCATCCTGCAGATGGACATGCTGCAGCCGGTTGCTGGCGGCCTTGACGTAATAATCCACCGGCGGCGCGCCGGTGTAACCATGGGCATAATGGGCGTGGCCGGTATCGATCGAGACGGCGACGGCGGGCGAATTGAAGCTTTCGGCGAGCGCCACGCGGATATGCGGATCCTTGTCCTCGATATTCTCGATGACCATGGTGCAGCCGATCTCCTCGGCGCGCCGGACGGCATCGCGCAGCGTCAGATGCACGCGCTCGACCAACGCCTCGCGGGCGCCGGCATTGTTGTCGAGATTGTTGTAGGACCAGGAGGTGTAAGGGCTGTGGATGACCATCTGCGTGGCGCCGATGGCGGCGCAGACCTCGAGACCCTGCAGCAGGCGCCTGACAACGACGGCGCGAATATCGGGATCCTCCGAGGCGATGGTGAGGCCCCAGAACGGCCCATGAATGCCGAGGCGGCCGGTATGCCCGTCGAGAAGCCTCCTGGCGCGCGCGGCAAGCGGCGTCCAGTCGCCGTTCAAAATTTCGGCATCGACGAAACTCTGCAATTCGAGATCGCGCGACTTTTCGAACAGCCAGCCGCGGTGAAGTTCGAGCTCATCGAGCGTCATGGCGGCGCCGACGACGGGAAGAGAAGACATGGATGGGCTCCATCAAGGTGGGTGCCGGGACGGCGTGGAGAGAGACGGCCTCAGAGGACGGCCGGAACAGCCGCCGCGTTCTATGCGCCTCTTCTGTGTCGCCGGTATTACAGGCGCGGGCGGCCGGAACTGCTGCCTCCGCATATTTGTCGCAGCCGGCGGGCCTTGCGAAAATGGCAGGCCGCACCGATATCGCCGTCACCGGCTTGCCGACGGAGATCGTCGCAAGCCACGACGACAGGGCTGTTGTCAAAGGCGGCGGCAAGCTTTAACGGCTGCCCCGCAAACAAAAACCAAGAAGAAGAAAGAGACATGATGTCCAACTCATTTGTGACAATGCCTGCCGGCAAAGAGGCAAGACGCTTTTTCGTCCTCGGCGACCGGATCGAACGACAGGTCCGCATCCGCGGAACCTGGCTCAACATCTTCGACGTCACCGTGCCGCCCGGCAGCCGGACGCCGAAGCATGCGCATGCAAGCCCTGAGGTGTTCCGCATCCTCGAGGGACGCCTGGCGATCTGGCGGCTGACCGACAACGGTCCCGAAGAGATCGAGGCCGGTGCCGGCGACATCGTCACCGTCGCGCCCTTCATGGTGCACGGCTATGCCAACCGCGGAAGCGTTCCAGCGGTCTTTTCCGCTATCGTCGGTCGCGACATGGCTGAGTTCATCGAAGCGGAAGGCACGAGCGAGCCACCGCAGTCCAGCCCTTCGGCGGAAACCATCGCCCGCATGACGGCGACCGCCAATGCCTATGGGATTACGATCCTGGCGGCGTGATGAGACCTTCCGCCCGGATCGCGCTCGCCGTCTCAGGCATTTCCAAAGACTGAGGGAACCGACATCGATCTTAACACGATGATGGAAGACGATCGGCGATGCGTATATATAGCCTCTCGTCGAATGCCTCGCCGCGTCGCCTGATCAATAACGAATAGGGTCCCTGTGTTTCTGGAAATTGGAATTGTGGCGTTTCTCACCATTCTCAATGGTGTGCTCGCCATGTCTGAGCTGGCTGTCGTGTCTTCTCGAACAGCCCGCCTGAAGGTTCTCTCCGACAATGGCAGCAAGGGTGCGGCCCAGGCCATCAAACTTGCCGAACACCCCGGCCGCTTTCTCTCCACGGTTCAGATCGGCATCACCCTGGTCGGCGTTCTCTCAGGCGCCTTCTCAGGGGCCACGCTCGGCGGCCGTCTGTCCGGATGGCTGGAAGCACAGGGCATGTCGTCGGCGGCTGCCGACGCTGTCGGCGTCGGTTCGGTCGTCGTCGCCATCACCTATCTTTCTCTCATCGTCGGCGAACTTGTGCCGAAGCAGATCGCGTTGCGGGAACCCGAAGCAGTCGCGGCGAAGGTCGCACCCGCCATGGCGGTGCTTTCAAAAATCGCCCTGCCCCTCGTGTGGCTTCTGAACGCCTCCGGGAATCTTGTGCTTAAACTCTTGGGCCAATCAGGAAAAGGCGGCGATAATGTCTCTGATGCAGAGATTAAAACCGTTCTCGCCGAGGCGCAGTCGGCCGGCGTGATCGAAAGCGAAGAGTCGGCGATGATATCGGGCGTCATGCGGCTGGCGGACCGTACCGCCCGGGCGCTGATGACGCCGCGGCGCGACGTCGAAATCATTGATATCGACGACAGCCTTGACGAAATTCGCGCGCAGCTGCACCGGACGAAACGGTCCCGGCTGCCCGTTCGCAAGGGCAGTTCGGACGAGGTGATCGGCATTCTTCCGGTCAAGGATTTCTACGATTCGATGTCCGAACACGGCAGCGTCGATATCAAGGCCCTGACGCAAGACGTTCCTGTGGTTTCAGACCTTTCAACCGCCATTCATGTGATCGAAGCGATCCGGAAATCGCCGGTGCACATGGTGCTGGTTTTTGACGAGTACGGCCATTTCGAGGGCATTGTTTCGTCAGGCGACATTCTGGAAGCGATCATGGGCGCTCTGCAGGAGGGACCGGTCGACGAGCAGGCAATCGCCCGCCGCGACGACGGCTCCTACCTGGTGTCCGGCTGGACGCCGATCGACGAATTCGCCGAATTCCTGAATCTCAAGCTCGATGACGATCTCGAATATCAGACTGTGGCCGGCCTGGTGCTGGAAGAGCTGAAACATCTGCCGGAACTGGGTGAGAGCTTCACGCGAGACGGATGGCGCTTCGAGGTCATCGATCTCGATGGCAGGCGCGTGGACAAGATACTTGTATCTGCGGAGTGAAAGCCGGCGCCGTTGAGATCGTCGAGCCCGACGGAGCAACATCGACAAGATCGGCATCGGCCACAGGGAAATGTGGCCCGACATCAGGAGGTACCGCCATGGCATGGTCCGCCAGCCAATATGTGAAATTCGAGGACGAGCGCACACGACCGGCACGTGACCTTCTGGCGCAGGTGCCGCTGCAGAGCATCGGTAGCGCCGTCGACCTCGGCTGCGGGCCGGGCAATTCGACCGAACTCATCATCGAGCGGTATGGCGCCGAAGGCGTCTCCGGCCTCGACAGCGACGTCAATATGCTAGAGGCGGCCCACAAGCGGCTTCCCGGCACTGCCTTCGTCGAGGCCGATCTCGGCAGCTGGCAGCCGACCGAGCCCGTCGATCTGCTCTTCGCCAATGCCGTCTTCCAATGGTTGCCCGATCATCTCGACATTTTCGACCGGCTGATGGACGGGCTTTCCCCGGGCGGCGTGCTGGCCGTGCAGATGCCCGACAATCTCGGCGAACCCTCGCATCTGGCAATGGAGGAGAGCGCCCATGCCGGCCCGTGGAAGGCCGCCTTCGAGGAAAAGGGCGTGCGCCGCCAGCCATTGGCTCCGCCCTCCGCCTATTATTCCAGGCTGATCGCCAAGTCCGCGCGCGTCGATATCTGGCACACCATCTACAACCACCCGATGGCGGATGCGGCGGCGATCGTCGAATGGGTCAAAGGCACCGGGCTGATGCCCTATCTCGCGCAGGCCGGTGAGGACTATCGCGAGGCGTTTCTGGCGGATTATCTTCAGCGGATTGAAAAGGCCTTTCCCCGGATGTCGGATGGCCGGGTGCTGCTGCGGTTTCCCAGGATTTTTATGGTGGCGGTGAAGAGGTAGTCCGCCGCTGATCACTGCTGTCCGGTTCGGATCCAAGACCCCTCCCCAACCCCTCCCCACAAGGGGGAGGGACTAAGCTGCGGTCCCGGCGGCGACCAAAACGAGAAGTCCTGCTGGCTGTGACGGCTCCAGGGACTGTTACGATGGAGGTTATCTGAAGCGGTGCGGCACCTTAGCCCCTCCCTTGTGGGGGGTGGGGAGGGGTCTTGGGCGGTCGGATGGGACCCCTGACACCCAGGCCGCCCCGATATGCTGTCAAATGCCTGTTATCCCTCACCCTCATATGTTGCGGCGAAACCGGCGGGCATTATAGTCGGCCGGACAATCTCAGGGAGATGACACTTATGGACGCTGCCCCTACCCCGCCGGTCACCCTCGTCATCTTCGGCGCCACCGGCGATCTGACGCGCCGGCTGCTCGTGCCGGCGATCATCAACCTGACGCGCCAGCGCCTCGTCGGCGAGGATCTCAATATTCTCGGCATCGGCATCGAGCCGGGCAACGATGAATTCCTGCGCGGCCGGCTCGACGCATTCCTCAACCACCTCAACGGCGAGGAGCAGACGGTCAAGGACGAAGCCTGGGAGAGCCTGCGCCGGCGCATAAGCTACACATCGGGTGATTTCACCAAGGACGATATTTTCGTCGAGATCGGCAAGCGTCTGGGGCCGCATGCCAATGCCGCCTTCTATCTTGCCGTGCCACCATCCTTCTTCGGCTCAATCGTCGAAAAACTCGCCGCCCATGGCCTGACCGACGAAAAGGACGGCACTTTCCGCCGTGTCGCGATCGAGAAGCCGTTCGGCACCGACCTTGCCTCGGCACGGGCGCTCAATGCCCAGATCCTCGCCCAGATCGAGGAAAATCAAGTCTACCGGCTCGACCATTTCCTCGGCAAGGAGACCGTGCAGAACCTGATGACGGCGCGTTTTGCCAATATGATCATCGAGTCGCTGTGGAACAGCCGCTATATCGATCATGTGCAGATCACCGCCGCCGAGATCGTCGATGTCGGCAGCCGTGGCAAATTCTACGATGCCACAGGCGCGATGCGCGACATGGTGCCGAACCATCTCTTCCAGCTGCTGGCGATGATCGCCATGGAGCCGCCGAACAGCTTCGACGCCGAAGCGATCCGCAACGAGAAAAGCAAGGTGCTGAAGGCGCTGCGCATCTATACGCCCGAGGAGGCAAAGACGCACGGCGTGCGCGGCGCCTATACGGCCGGTCCGCTGAACGGCGTCGAGCTTCCGGCCTATCGCGACACCAAGGACGTCTCGCCGGACAGCCGGACCGAGACCTATGTGGCGCTGAAGCTCTATGCCGATACCTGGCGCTGGGCCGGCGTACCCTTCTACTTGAGAACCGGCAAGGCGCTGACGGCGCGCGACACCGAGATCGTCATCACCTTCCAGCCGGTGCCCTTCGCGCAGTTCCGCGAGACCGAGGTCAATCGCCGCCTGCCGCCGAACCGGCTGGTGATCCAGGTTCAGCCGGATGAGGGCATGAGCATGGAGATCTCGATCAAGTCACCGGGGCTTTCGGTCGATACCACGCCTGTTTCCCTCGACTTCCGCTATGCCGACAAGTTCGATATCGGCAAGACCACAGGCTATGAATCGCTGCTCTACGATCTCTTCATCGGCGACCAGACGCTCTTCCAGCGCGCCGACGGCATCGAGGCCGGCTGGGCGGCGGTGCAGCCCTTCCTCGACATCTGGGCAAAGGATGAGGGCGTGCCCGAAACTTACGCCCCGGGCAGCATGGGGCCGGCCTGCGCCGACCGCCTCATCGAGCGCGACGGACGCAAATGGCATGAACTCGGCGTCATCCTGCACAGCCAGGCGAAGAACGGCAAATAGCGCCCTTCTCCTTTATCGATCTTCACGGCAGGCGGGGCTGACGGAGGCGCCGCTATTGCCGCCTTCGGTGGCCAGCGCGCCGCGGGCCTTCGGCGGCGGGCAGCGCGCCCAGTCGACGCGGCCGCTCGGGGCGCCGTTGTCGATGCTGCCGGTTTCGATCGAATCGAGCGGGATGACCAGCCCCCTTTGTGTCTCGGCGCCCGGCGACGTGCCGAGCGGCGGCGTGCCGTCGATCCGGCCGCTGGCATCCATGCCCATGTTCGACTGGGCGAGGACCGGCGCGGAAAGGCTGAGGAGAGCGATCGACGTTGCTGCAATAAACCTGCGCATGATGCTGTTCCTTCTGGTGTCGGCGATGCGACAGAAACAGCGATCCGGCTTTGCTTGTTCCCTATGGAACGGGCGCCGGCGATCAAAGTTTGGCGAACAGACTACCGGCTGCGTGTGGAAACGCTTTCTAAAGCTCTTTGTTTTGATGCATGTCGTTGTCCCAGAACCGCTGCACACTTCCGGGCGACATGCATTAAGGCTCAATCGCGCCAGCGTGACAGCACTTTCTCCAGCCCTGTCGGATAGAGATCGATGTCGGCATCGCGCACCATGTCGCGGCCGAACCAGCGCGCCGTCGCCGCCGTCTCGTCGAGCTCGGCATAGCGGATTTCGTCACGCGCATAGAGCGATGCATCGGCGAGTTCGATATCGGCGGCGAAGATATATTCGTGACCGGTCGCGCCATGATGCTCGAAGATGTTTTCGAGCAGATGCCAGGGGCCGGCGATGCGGATCGCCGTTTCGAGTTCCTCCCGGAATTCGCGTTGCAGGGCCTGTTCGCGCGTCTCGCCGAATTCGATCGAGCCGCCAAGCGGGCGAATGCCCTTGATGCGGCCGCCGTCATCCTCCACTTCCGCGGCGAGCAGCCGATCTTGCCTCCAGGCAAGGCCGATCACCTTCACCCTGATCTGCTGCGGCGGACGCCAGACAGTCATGCGGCTCTCCTTCTTTTCGACGGAAATCCTTAACTAGCCGAAAGAGGCTGCATGGCAAGGGTGACCAGAAGCCAACACGCGGCAAGGCCGCGGAGGCTTCTGGCCGCCGTCGTTCAGACGAACTGGCTGAGGCCGGGGACGGAGGCGACGACCTCGTCGACGACCTCTTCGCCGGCATATTGCTTGGCGATGGCGATGGTTTCCTTGGCGAGCGAAGTGATTTCGCCCATGCCGAGGCCCTCGCCCATCAGCTGCTGGCCGAGGCCCATGATGCCGCCGCCGCCGAGCGAGCTCATCAGCCCGCCAAGCAGGCCGCCGCCGCCGGCGCCGGCGCCGTTGAACTGGGCGACGAGATCGGCGCCGCCGGGGATCGCTTCGATCATCCGCGCGACAGGGCCGTCGGCCGCCTCGCGCTGCAGGAAGCCGAGCATCATGCCGAGCGCCTTTTCGGCCAGATCCGGCGCAATACCCACGCGATCGGCGATCTGGGTTACAATTTCATTCATGTCAGCCTCCTGTTATATTGACGTTAACGTCAACGTTATTCGAAGTTCGATCGCAACTCAAGCTGCGCTTTCAAACGGCGGTTTTGCTTTCCATGCAAACAGTTGTCCGCATCCTTCCGCCTGCTTATAACAGGGAAACGATGGTTCGATGAAGGCGGCGCAAGCCCAAGCCTTCTCAACAAATGGCGGCGGCGCCGAAGGGAGAGTTGCGGATGATCGAGGACGGCAAGATTTTCATCGGCGCGAGCCGCAATCCCGACGACAGCATCAACAAGCCGGAATATCTCGACCTGAAATTCGGCAACCGCCACGGCTTGGTCACCGGCGCCACCGGCACCGGCAAGACGGTGACGCTGCAAGTGCTGGCCGAAGGTTTTTCGCGGGCCGGCGTGCCGGTGTTTGCGGCCGACATCAAGGGCGATCTTTCCGGCATCGCCGCCAGGGGCGAGCCCAAGGATTTCCTCACCAAAAGGGCCGAGCAGATCGGCTTTGCCGATTATGAATTCGACCTGTTTCCGGTGATCTTCTGGGATCTGTTCGGTCAGAAGGGCCACCGGGTGCGCACCACCGTCGCCGAGATGGGGCCGCTGCTGCTCGCCCGGCTGATGGATGCCTCCGAACCGCAGGAAGGCGTCATCAACATCGCCTTCAAGATCGCCGACGAGGCCGGGCTACCGCTGCTCGACCTTAAGGATTTCACCTCGCTGCTCAACTATATGGGCGAGAATGCCAGCGAACTTTCCAACCAGTACGGCCTGATCTCCAGGGCCTCGGTCGGCTCGATCCAGCGGGCGCTGCTCGTTCTCGAACAGCAGGGTGCGGAGCATTTCTTCGGCGAGCCGGCGCTGAAGATCTCCGACATCATGCGCACCAGCAATAACGGCTATGGCCAGATCTCGGTGCTGGCCGCCGACAAACTGATGATGAACCCGCGCCTTTACGCCACCTTCCTGCTCTGGCTGCTGTCGGAGCTGTTCGAGGAACTGCCCGAGATCGGCGACCCGGAAAAGCCGAAACTCGTCTTCTTCTTCGACGAAGCGCATCTGCTGTTCAACGACGCGCCGAAGGTGCTGGTCGAACGCGTCGAGCAGGTGGTGCGGCTGATCCGCTCCAAGGGTGTCGGCGTCTATTTCGTGACGCAGAACCCGCTCGACGTGCCGGAAACGGTGCTCGCCCAGCTCGGCAACCGGGCGCAGCACGCGTTGCGTGCCTATTCGCCGCGCGAGCAGAAGGCGGTGAAGACGGCGGCCGAGACCTTCCGCCCCAACCCGGCCTTCGACTGCGCCACCGTCATCACCAATCTCGGCACCGGCGAGGCGCTGGTCTCGACGCTGGAGATCAAGGGCGCGCCCTCGATCGTCGAGCGCACGCTGATCCGCCCGCCCTCCGGCCGCGTCGGCCCGGTGACGGATGCCGAGCGCCAGCAGGTGATGGACAGAAGCCCGGTGCTCGGCGTCTATGACGAGGATCTCGACCGCGAATCCGCCTTCGAGATGCTGGCGGCGCGCGCCAGGAAGGCGGCGGAAGCCGACGCTGCCAAGCGGGCGCAGGAGGAAGCCGCCGAACAGCCCGGCAGCACCTCCGGCTGGACGCTGCCGGGCTTCGGCGGCAATGACGACAGTCAGCAGCGCCGCGGCCAGTCGCGCGGCAGGTCGTCCGGCTACCAGCGCGAAACCGTGGTGGAAGCGGCGATGAAAAGCGTGGCCCGCACGGTGGCGACCCAGGTCGGCCGGGCCCTGGTGCGCGGGATCCTGGGGAGCTTGAAGCGGTAGCTTCGTTCTCCCTCGCTGGGATAAGAGCGAGCCAAATGTGCATTACTAGCACCGGCAGAGGCGTTTTGCATTCGCCTTCGACCCCGCGCAAAGCGCCATCATTCTTTGTGGAGGTGACAAGCAAGGCATGAATAAAGCGCTCTTTTACAAACAGCTGATCAACAAGGCCGACGCTCGCTTCGATGCCTGGCTGAAGGAGAAGAAAAATGAGCGCTGATTGGAAGACGCTACGCGCCGAACTTCCTGAAGATGTTCGCGCCCGGCTCGACATGAAGCGGCAACAGCGCCGTCTGGGCAAGGCCTTGGCGGAAGTACGCAAAGCGATGGATACCACGCAGCAAGAGGTTGCCGCGCGCGCCGCCATGACGCAAAATACTGTTTCGAAAATCGAAAGCGCCGACGATGTCCTGCTATCGTCAATCGTGCGTTACATGCATTCTCTTGGTGGCGGCGTCGAGCTTGTCTTGAAAACGCCTGACGGGAAAGCCAGGCGCGTTGATTTTGACCCTGAGATTTACGTGAAGCCGACCGTGTAGCTGCAGAGCACCCGAATGCCAC
Source organism: Rhizobium croatiense (assembly GCF_019793465.1). Taxonomy (GTDB): domain Bacteria; phylum Pseudomonadota; class Alphaproteobacteria; order Rhizobiales; family Rhizobiaceae; genus Rhizobium; species Rhizobium croatiense. The sequence goes on from NZ_JAILYJ010000002.1 coordinate 526,618, forward strand.
AGCGAGGTAGGCTAACGGCGGACCGAGGGAGGAAAGCGGGATCGCAGCCTCCCGCCGGATCGGCGCCTTACCTTGAACCTGACGCCTTCATTCCCTAAATTCCCTGCCATCGATCATTTCAACAGGATGTGTGCCGCAATGGATTTCAACCCGATCGCAACGCCAATTCGCCTTGCCAACGGGGATATTCAGATCCATGCCTGCATCCATCACCCTTTCCCAGATCTCGTGGTCCGCGCCTGACGGACGGCCGCTTTTTTCAAATCTCGATCTCAGTTTCGGCAGAGACCGCACCGGCCTTGTCGGACGCAACGGCGTCGGCAAGACGACGCTGCTGAAGCTCGTCTCCGGTGAGCTCCGGCCGCAGTCCGGGACGATATCGGTCAGCGGCAGCCTCGGCACTCTGCGCCAGAGCGTGCAGGTCGCGCCGGAGGAAACCATCGCCGATCTCTTCGGTATCACCGAGGCGCTCGCTGTTCTCCACCGTGCCGAAGCCGGCCAGGCAACCGCCGACGAGCTTGCGTCGGCGGACTGGATGCTCCCGGCGCGCATCGCCGCAGCACTCGGCCGCACCGGGCTCGACGCGGAACCGCAGACGCCGCTTGCCGCACTCTCCGGCGGGCAGCGCACGCGGGCCGGGCTTGCCGCGCTTGTATTCACCGAGCCGGATTTCCTGCTGCTCGACGAACCCACCAACAATCTCGATCGCGACGGCCGCGCGGCGGTGATCGCGCTGATGTCAGGCTGGCGGGCCGGCGCGATCATCGTCAGCCATGACCGGGAACTGCTCGAAAGCGTCGATCAGATCGTCGAACTGACCTCGCTCGGCGCCACCCGCTATGGCGGCAACTGGAGCCATTATCGCGAGCGCAAGGCGCTGGAGCTTGCGGCAGCCGAACATGACCTCGCCGATGCCGAAAAGCGCATGGCCGAGGTCGCAAGGAAGACGCAGGCGACGGTGGAACGCCAAGCGCACCGGGACAGCGCCGGGCGGAAGAAGGCGGCCAAGGGCGGCGTTCCCCGCATCCTGCTCGGCGGCATGAAGGAGCGGAGCGAGACGACCGGCGGCGACAATGCCCGGCTCGCCGAACGCCGGCGCACTGAGGCGCTGGACGAGGCAAAAGCGGCGCGCGAGAAGATCGAGATCCTCCAGCCCCTGTCGGTCAACCTGCCGCCAACCGGGCTGCCCGCCAGCAAGGTCGTGCTGAAGATGGAGGCCGTGACGGCGGGCTATCGGCCGGGAGATCCCGTCATCCGCGATCTCTCCTTCGATGTGACGGGGCCGGAACGGATCGCCCTCGCCGGCCGCAACGGTTCGGGCAAGACGACGCTGTTGGCGCTTGTAACCGGCGCGTTGAAGCCCTGGGCCGGCACGGTCGCCGTGATGACCGGCTTTGCAATGCTCGATCAGAAGGTCAGCCTTCTCGATCCGTCGGCATCGATCCGCGATAATTTTCGCCGGATCAATCCGCTTTCCGATGAAAACACCTGCCGCGCCGCCCTTGCCCGCTTCATGTTCCGGGCCGATGCGGCGCTGCAGACGGTCTCGACGCTCAGCGGCGGGCAATTGCTGCGCGCCGGCCTTGCCTGCACGCTCGGCGCCGCGCCGCCGCCGCTCCTGATCCTCGACGAGCCGACCAACCACCTCGACATCGACTCGATATCAGCGGTCGAGGCCGGGCTCAGCGCCTATGACGGGGCGCTCATCGTCGTCAGCCATGACGAAAGAATTCTTGAGAGCATCGGGATAGAGCGGCGGCTGGAATTGGTTGGGGGTGATGCAGTGGGTTAGGCGGCACCCTCCAAGCTCCCTCATCCTGAGGTGCGTAGGCCAGAGGCCGGAGCCTCGAAGGACACGCTCCAACGATGCTCCTTGCAGCTATCAACTGCCGGTGGTCGACCTCGTCCTTCGAGGCCCCTGCCGGGCACCTCAAGATGAGGTCGGAGAGAGGGCGCGGCACCCACCAACCTCCCTCATCCTGAGGCGCGCAGGCCGAAGGCCGAAGCCTCGAAGGACACGCTCCTGCGCTGCTCCTTGCATCCATCGGCGTCAACGCACCCGCCTCGCCCTTCGGGGCCACCTGAGGCACCTCAGGATGAGTCTCTCTTGGGCATCGAGCACCCTGGCCACCGGAAATCCCGGGAACCGGGGTTCTCTTGCCTCTTCCTGCGGGCGATGGTATTTCAAATCCTGCAACCCATTCGAGAAAGGAGGATCACGCTATGCAAACTTACTTCCGGCATCATCGCCAGCGTGGTCCCGTCGACGCCCTGCAAATGCGTTTGCAGGGCTGACCAGAGACCGTTTCTCGACATCTCTTCCTGGTCTGCCCTTCGTGGCCAATGCGGCGCCGTCTCCAAGCTGCGCGTGCATTTCTGTAACGTCCCGGGCCTGAAAGGCGCAATTCCGTGATGGCTGATGCCCCGGATGCCCCGCTCCCGGTCAAGACCAGAGAACGATCATGACACTCATCACCATCCGCAATCTCGGCGTGACGTTGGGCAACCCGTTGTTTTCCAAGCTTAACCTCGTCGTCAATGCCGGCGACCGCATCGGCCTCGTCGCCGCCAACGGGCGGGGAAAATCGACGCTGCTCGCCTGCATCACCGGCGCGCTCGAGCCGAGCGAGGGCGAAATCACCAAGGCGCGCGGGCTGACCGTCGGCCATGTCGCCCAGAATGTGCCGGCCGCTCTTTTCGACACGGCGTTTTACGATGCGGTGCTGCAGGCTCTGCCGGCCGATCAGGCCGAAAGCGAGAGCTGGCGCGTTGATGTGGTGCTGGAATCGCTCGAGGTGCCGGAGGCCATGCGGCGGCGGCCGCTGCAGCAGTTGAGCGGCGGTTGGCAGCGGCTTGCCATGCTGGCCCGCGCCTGGGTGAGCGAACCCGACGTACTTCTGCTCGACGAGCCGACCAACCATCTCGATCTCGAAAAGATCGCGCAGCTGGAGGCCTGGCTGAATGCGCTTCCGCGCGACGTGCCGGTGATCCTCTCCAGCCATGACCGCGCCTTTCTCGATGCGACGACCAACCGGACGCTGTTCCTGCGGCCGGAACAATCGCCGGTCTTTGCCCTCCCCTATTCCAGGGCGCGCGCCGCCCTCGACGAGGCCGACGCTGCCGAAGCGCGGCGCTACGAGCGCGATATGAAGACAGCGGAACAGCTGCGCAAACAGGCGGCCAAGCTCAACAATATCGGCATCAATTCCGGCAGCGACCTGCTCGTCGTCAAGACGAAGCAGCTGAAACAGCGGGCGGAGAAGCTGGAGGATACGGCAAAACCGGCGCATCTGGAGCGCTCGGCCGGCGCCATCCGGCTTGCCAACCGCGGCACGCATGCCAAGGTGCTGGTGACGCTGGAGGATGCGGCGGTGGCGACGCCGGATGGAACGCTGCTGTTCAGGACCGGCCGGCAATTCATCTGCCAGGGTGACCGCATCGTGCTCCTCGGCCTTAACGGCGTCGGCAAGTCGCGGCTGGTCTCGATGCTGAAGCAAGCGATCGAAAGGCCGGAGACGCCAGGCGGCATCAAGGCGACGCCGTCGCTGGTTCTCGGCTATGGCGACCAGGCGCTCGCCGATCTTGCCGACGGCGACACGCCGATCGGCACGATCATCCGCCGTTTCGATGTCGGCGACCAGAGGGCGCGCGCCCTGCTGGCCGGCGCCGGCATGACGATCGACATGCAGGCAAAACCGATCGGCCAGCTCTCCGGCGGCCAGAAGGCGCGGCTCGGCATGCTGGTGCTGCGGTTGACGGAACCGAATTTCTATCTGCTCGACGAGCCGACCAACCACCTCGACATCGAGGGACAGGAAGCGCTCGAAAGCGAGCTGATGGCGCGGGAGGCGAGCTGCCTGCTGGTCTCGCACGACCGCAGTTTCGTGCGGGCGGTGGGCAACCGCTTCTGGCTGATCGAGAAGAAGCGGCTGGTGGAAGTGGAGAGCCCGGAAGGGTTCTTTGCTTCGGTGGCGGGGTGATGGATGGTGGGATCCGGAGCGTGATTGTTGTTGGCGGCGTGCCGTGTGGCCCCCTCATCCCCCCTACGGGCACCTTTGCCGGGGTCGAGCCACGCGTCTCGACCCGTCCTTCGGACCCCCGTGGGGAGAAGGGGAATCGAGACGTCGCGGCATATCCCTTCTCCCCTCGGGGAGAAGGTGCCAGCAGGCGGATGAGGGGGCCGCTTTCGATCAAAAGTAGATCAATTACCGCTTCGGCGCGACGAGGCAGAAGAAGGCGCCCTGCGGGTCGGTGGCCTGGATGATCCAGCTGCCGCCGGGGACTTCCATCGGGCCGTTGACGACCTTGCCGCCGCCCGAGGTGACGCGTTCGATCGCGGCATCGAGGGTGGGCACGATGAAATAATAGCACCAGAAGGGCATCGGCATGTTGTCGGGCTTGGTCATCATGCCGCCGGTCTGCCGGCCGTCATGGGCGAAGATGTAGTAGACGCCCATCGCGCCCATATCCATCTCGCTGTCCTTGGTCCAGCCGAACAGCTTGGTATAGAAGGCAAGTGCGTCCTTGCCGTTGCCGGAATAAAGCTCGCGCCAGCCGATGTTGCCTGGCGCGTCGAAGGCCAGTTCAGGCCAGCTCTGTTCCATCGGCGCCGGCGTCATGATGCAGAGCACCGCGCCATGCGGATCGGCAACGACGGCGAAACGGCCGATGGTCGGGATGTCTTCCGGCGGACGGCGGACAGCACCGCCATTGGCGGCGAAATCCTTTGCCGACTGGTCGACGTCATCGACGCCGACATAGCCCGTCCAGTTCGGCGGAATGCCCTGGCCTTCGAGTTCGGCCGGAAATTCCATCAGGCCGCCGACGCCGATGCCGTTCGCCTCGAAGACCGTATAGGTCGGCATGCCCTCGACCTTCATTTCCGAGGTGGTCCAGCCGACGACGGAGCTGTAGAATTTCGCGGCGGCTGCGGTGTCGGGGGTCATCAGCTCGCACCAGATAAACTTTCCATGCGTCTTCGACATAGAACTCTCCCTTTTCTGACGCCTCTGCGATGCTTGCGGCGCCGTGATTGTCAGATCTTGCGGGTGTAATGCGCTTCCATGAACTGCTTCCAGGAGCCGTCGGCCTGTCTGGCGCTGGAGGTGAAGGTGCGGTGATCGGGGTTGATGAAGGTGATCTGCTCGCGGTAATCGGCCAGGCCCTCGCCATTGAGGTCGGGTCCCGTCGTATAGAGGTCGAGCACGTTGCCGGAGGCATCGACCTCGCCTTCATAGACCCACATGAAGTCCATCATCGAGCCGATCCAGCTGCCGACATACTTGCCCTTTTCGGCGTTGTAGCCGAGCGTCAGGATCGTGGTGGCCTGTTTACCGTCGGGCATGCGGCCGTGCCCTTCGGCGACGAACCAGATTCCGTGCAGCGAGCGGACGGTCTCCGTCCAGTCGTCGCTGCCGCCCATCTCGGGTGCGGTGACGCTCCAGTCGCCGACCAGTCGTTCCAGGAAGGAATGTTCCTTCAGCACTTCAGCCGTCTTCATCATCCTCTTCTCCCTTCAGGTGATGGCGACGCCTGTTCTTAGAGCATGCGTCGTCCGGAAACCGCCCCACGGATTTCGGCATCATGTGCCTGCTCAGTGACAGCAGGATGGCGCCGTTTGAGCGTCCTCATATTCGTCATGGCGGCGCACGAAATCCATCGTGCCCTGCTCGTTGCGGCCCTTCGGCGCGCGGTCGAGGATCATCAAAGTGCTGATCAGTTCCTCCGGCCCGCGGGCATAACTCGAATAGGTATGAAAGACCTCGCCCTTGTCGTTGCGGTAGAAGGCGCTGAGGCCCGGCAGTTCGTCGTGGGCCTCTGCCGGCTCAATAGCAGTGAAATTGTAGAAGACCTTGTCTTTGGCAAGGTCCTCGGGGGTGAAAGAGACGTGATAATCGAAATTGAAATCGCTGCCGAAGGACGAGACCCAGGGAAATTTCCAGCCCATTCGCCTCTTATAGGCGGCGATCTTCTCAAGCGGCGCCCGCGAAACGGCGACCCAGGTGACGTCGTGATGGTTCAGATGCGGCAGGGCGCCGTCCACGTGATCGGCGAGGAACGAGCAGCCGGGGCAGCCGGCCTCCCAATCCGGGCCGAGCATGAAATGATAGATCAGCAGCTGGCTGCGGCCGTCGAAGAGATCGGCGAGCGACTTCTTTCCCTCGGGCGTATCGAAGACATAATCCTTGTCGACCCTCACCCAGGGCAGCGCCATACGGGCGGCGTTGACGCTGTCGCGCAGCTTCGTCGCCTCCTTTTCCTTCAAGAGCAGGGCGCGGCGGGCCTCCAGCCATTGCTCGCGAGAAACAAGTTCGTTCTGCATGGAATGCGCCCTCCTCCGGCGTCGCCGGCGAGCCGGCCCATCTCCTTCTCCTTGACTAGAAAGATTGATATCAATATAAAATGGCCATGTCAAATTCGGTTGAAATTCCTTTTTCTACAACGCTGCTGGTGCGCGACACCTGCCTCTGCCTGCATGCGCAACGAGCGGCGCGGGCGCTCGCCCGGCTGTTCGACGACGCATTGCGGCCGGCGGGGCTGACCAACGGGCAGTTTTCGCTGATGATGTCGCTGAACCGACCGGAGCCGCCGCCGATGGGGCCGGTCGCAGCCCTGCTCGCCATGGACCAGACGACGCTGACGGCGGCGCTGAAGCCCTTACAGCGCAAGGGCTGGGTGAGCGTGATGGAAAATCCGAAGGACAGGCGCGGCCGGCTGCTCGTGCTCACCGGCGAGGGCAAGGCGGCGCTGGCAAGGGCGCTGCCGATCTGGAAAGAGACGCATGCGGCGCTCGACCAAAAGCTCCCGGATGGAAGTTCCGCGCGGCTGCGGCAGGATCTGCAGACGGTGTCGGGGATGACGGACGAGACGCCGAAGCCGGCCGCTCGCCGTGCCGGCCGAGTCACAGCGCGCGTGATGGCCGAGTAGAGCTCACTGAGCATGCCTTGGAGTCGAGAAATCGCTTCGTTTCCAGCGATGCGACCGGAGTGTGGGTGCTCGGGTCAACCCGAGCACGACGGAGATTGAGGAGCAGGATCGGCTGGAGGCGAGAGGCCTCCCCTTGCTCCGTCGTCCTCGGGCTTGACCCGAGGACCCATGCTGCGAGCCCTGCTTTCATGTCAGCAGCAAGAAAGCGACGGCCCCGACCGAAGCCGCAGACCGTCGCCGCAGTTTTGCTGAGCGGGATCAGGCAACCGTCACCGGAACTTCGGTCGAAGTGCGCATGGCGTGGCTGTAGGGGCAGACGATGTGGGCGGCGGCGGCGAGCTTTTCGGCGGTTTCGCGGTCGAGGCCGGGAATGTTGACGGTCAGGGCCACTTCGATGCCGAAGCCGGCGCCGTCTTCGCGCGGGCCGATGCCGACTTTGGCGGAGACCGTCGTTTCCTCCGGAATCTTGACCTTCTGCTGGCCCGCGACAAATTTCAGGGCACCGAGGAAGCAGGCGGAATAGCCGGCGGCGAAAAGCTGTTCGGGATTGGTGCCCGTCGCACCGTCGCCACCGAGCTCCTTGGGAACGGTCAGCGTCACGTCCAGGACGCCGTTATCGGAAACGGCGCGGCCGGCGCGACCGCCGGTGGCAGAGGCTTGGGTCGTATAGAGAATAGGCATGACAATCTCCTTTGGTTGGCCCTTCGATCGGGGTTGGATTTTTAATATCGAACAATTAAATTGTACGCAAGTGAATTTTGCAAATTGCATTTGGACGTCGAAAGGAAGACAATCGCAGCCTCAGAGCAGGATGATTTCAGGCAGGCTCGGCCTAAAATCTGAATCCTGCTCTACGTCAAAGTGAGAGCATGATGTCGTCCGAAAACCGCTCACACTTTTCGGCATCATGCTCTGGGATGGTGGATATGAAAGCGCAAACGGCAAAGACGATGGAGATACCGGAGGAGGAGAAGCGGCTGGAAAAGCAGCTGTGCTTCGCGGTCTACGCGACGGCGCACGCATTCACCCGCGCCTACAAGCCGATCCTCGACAGGGTCGGCCTCACCTATCCGCAATATCTGGTGATGCTGGTACTGTGGGAGCGCAGCGAACTGCCGGTGAAGACGATCGGCGAGCAGCTGGATCTCGATTCCGGGACGCTGTCGCCATTGTTGAAGCGACTGGAACAGGGCGGGCTGATCAAGCGCATCCGCGACCTGCGCGACGAGCGCCAGGTGATCGTGTCGCTGACCCCGAAGGGCCAGGCGATGAAGGCCGAGGTCGATACGATCATGACGGCGATCGGACAAGCCGCCGGCTGCACGCTGGAGGAACTGGGTGAGATGCGCGACATGCTGCATCGGCTGCGGGCCAATCTCGGCCGGGCCGGCCTCGCCGGGGGCTGAGCCCTCCTCCCGAACCTTCCGCGCCGAAGATTACGACCGCGGCTGAGCGGGTTTGGCCGGCGACCGGCGCTTCTTTGCCGGCGTCGCTTCCGCGCCGTTTTCGGCCGCCTGCTGCAGACGGAGCGCCCGCAGCTTTTCCGTCTTCTTGTCGCGGGCGGAGGCCTCGGCCGCGATAATGGCGCGTGCCGTGTGATCGGTGGCTTCCGCCTTGTCGCGGGGCGACAGCTTGGCGGGATTGAAGAATTCTCCCTTGGTGGCGGTCATGTGCCCCTTTCCCAGGTAACGACAGTGTTTGAGCCGTGGCTCCGTAGCGCAAGAGCCGTGATTCCTTGGCCGGGCCGCAATCCACGGCCGGCCGGGATTCCACGTTGGCCGCGATGCCGCGGCCGGGGATTAGCGGGCGCGAAGAACCTTCTTCGGCGCCGGCAGCAGGCCTTCACGCTGCAGCTTCTTGCGGGCAAGCTTGCGCTGGCGGCGAATGGCTTCGGCTTTTTCGCGGGCGCGTTTCTCGGAGGGCTTCTCGAAGGCGCTGCGCGCTTTCATTTCCCGGAACAGACCTTCCCGCTGCATCTTTTTCTTGAGCACGCGCAGTGCCTGATCGACGTTGTTATCCCTGACGAGTACCTGCAAGATGATATCCTTTCTTCGGCGGCGACGCCGCACTGTCCATAATAAAACGCGGGGCTATTTCCCGATCCTGATGCTCGATAGTTTGAGCCAGGACCCGGCGCCGTCCGACTTGGCCACCGCCTCGGGGGACGCCTCGCATGGTGATTTCCCGGTATCGATGTCGGCCTCGGTGATGCGGCGTTCGAAATTCTCGGCGTCAAACCGGACGCGATATTGCACATGCCCGTGGTCGTTGGGCAGAATGCTGGCGATCCGGCATCGCTTCTCGGCTTTCGCGGTGCGCGTGAGGCCGGATTTCAGCACGATCGTGTCGCCGACTTTGTAGTTTGGCCTGCCCATTGCAGTGTCCCTCAACTCTTCGGCTGTTCAATTGGTCGATCAAAGGCCGCGATCAAAGCAAAAAGGCCGGGCGCGGACCCGACCTCTTCCCGTCACTCAGCCCTTCCGCTGCCAGTCTGGTAAGCTCGCTGCCAGTACATCCGTGGTCAGCTCGCTGTCACATCCGTGGCCAGCCAAAGTGCTACAGCGTCCTTTGCCCGTCTTAAAAAGACGCGCGGCGCTGTAGGGCGAATGACAAATCATGCGGCCTGAAGGTTGTCGGCCGCGTTCTTGCCCGAGCGCTTGTCGCGGACGAGGTCGTAACGGACCTTCTGACCTTCGGTGAGTTCGCGCATGCCGGCGCGTTCGACTGCCGAAATGTGGACGAAAACGTCCGTGGAACCATCATCGGGCTGGATGAAGCCGAAACCCTTGGTACCATTGAACCACTTGACGACGCCTGAATTCATAACGATCTCCTTTCAACCGTTTGTGTGCGCCCGGGAAGGATGTCCGCGGGCAATATCGATGTTGAGACGAGATCTGACGAAGCGCTCTTGGCGCATGGGCAAAGGTCACAAGCAAAATTCGATAGGCACCATGTAGGCCTTTTGTCGAATTAAGCAATGCTAAATCAGAAATAAAACTTTTCCGAGCGGGGAATTGCCAGGCGAAAGAGAGGCAGAGGCGGCCGGCCGGCGGCCGCCCCGGCGGCATCATTGCCAGACGACAATCGGCGCCTTCGTCGGAACGCGGTCATAGAGATCGATGATATCCTGGTTCAGCAGCCGGACACAGCCCGAGGAGACGGCCTTGCCGATCGAGCGCCAGTCGGGATTGCCGTGCAGGCGGTAGAGCGTGTCCTCGCCGTTCGAGAAGATATAGAGCGCGCGGGCACCGAGCGGGTTCTTCAGGCCGGGCTCCATGCCGCCATTCTCGATCGAATATTTGACGAGTTCCGGCTGGCGGGCGACCATTTCGTTCGGCGGCTTCCAGCGCGGCCATTTCTGACGCCATTGAATGACGCCCGATCCCTGCCAGGCAAATCCTTCGCGGCCGATGCCGACGCCGTAACGCATCGCCATGCCATCGGCCTGGACGAGATAGAGGAAGCGAGACGGCGTATCGACGACGATGGTGCCGGGCGGCTGGCCGGTGGGATCGACGACGCGCTGGCGATAGTAGCGCGGATCGATCTCCTCATAGGGAACGGCGGGAATGAGGAAACCGCCGTCCTCGACCGGGCCGTACATGACGGCAAGTTCGGGCCCGCTCGGAACGCTCGACGCTCCCGGCGACCGGAATAGGCGCATGGGCGAACGGTAGATGATCGAGGTGCCGCCCGATGTCACGGTGTTGGCGGAGGAGGCGCAACCGGTGAGCGCAGAGGCTGCGGTCAAAGCCGAAAGGGAAAGAAAGCTACGGCGGGAAAGATGTCTATCGGAACTCATGACGCGGGACTGATTTCCTTTTGATGCGGGAATCCTGGGATAACGACATAAGGAAATCTATCGGCTTGCGCCAAATAAACCATAGCTTCACGCAGACGTGTTCCTGATGGAGCCGACGATATGGGCAGCGCTGTTGCAGCGCTACATCACAACGATCTCGGCCTTGGCGGGAAGGCGATCATAGAGATCGACGACGTCCTGGTTCAGCATGCGCACGCAGCCGGACGATGTGGCCTTGCCGATCGACTGCCAGTCGGGCGTACCGTGGATGCGATAGAGCGTATCCTGCCCGTCCTTGAAGATGTACATGGCGCGCGCACCGAGCGGGTTCTGGAGCCCCGGATTCATGCCGCCGTTTTCGGCGGAAAAAGCGCGAACATCGGGCTGGCGCGAGACCATTTCGGCCGGCGGCGTCCAGCGCGGCCATTTCTGCTTCCACTGGACGACGCCGCGGCCCGACCAGGCGTAACCGTCGCGGCCGAGGCCGACGCCATAGCGCATCGCCTTGCCGCCCGCCTCGACGAAATAAAGGAAGCGCGCCTTGGTATCGACGACGACGGTGCCGGGACGCTCGGTCGTCTGGTAATCGACCTCCTGGCGCAAGAATTGCGGCTGTACGCGGCTGACCGGGATCGACGGCAGGGTGAAATCCTCGTCGCGCAGCTCGCCATACATTGCCGCATGCACCGGATTGGTCACCGGCAGGCCATAGGTCTGGTGGAACTGGGTCTTGTAAAGCTCGCGCGTCTGCGGCACCGGCTGATCGGGGATCGGCCGCACCCGGCGCGGATCAACGCCGGGCGGCTGATAGAAGACCGGCGAGGTTTCCTGGACGAAGCGGGCGGGCGAATCGGCGGCGACATCGGGAATGAGGATGTTGCAGCCGCTGAGCGAGGCAGCGATCATCACGAGCCCGGCAATCGGGAAGACCCGGCGCAGAAAATTCATCGAACCACCCTTATCAACGATCGGCGAGACAGCGATATCTGCCGCGACGATGGCATGCGCGGCTGGCGCGAGGCTGGTGTGGGCGCGGGAAAAGCCGCGAGATTAAAACGACCAGAGCCGCTGCGCTTCGCCGCGAAGGGCGGTGATCGCCTGTACCGCAAGATCGCCGTCCATCTGCAGAACGCTTGCGGCATGTTTCAATTCCGTCTCGTCCTCAAGCCTGGTGAGAACCCAGCCGATCTTGCGTTCAATGTCCTGGCCATAAGCTTCCGTCGCCTTCCGAACGGCAATAGCGGGAATCTCCCCATAGCGGGCGAGAAGCATGCCGAGATCGATAGCATCGCGATAGGCCACAGACCTGTCCTGACAGCGGTCAGCATTGGCGAGCAGTTTTTCGGCGAACGTGTCGGGCAGCGACAGCGTTGGAACGTTCAGTCGCGAATCGAAAGTACCTTCAAGGGCGATCCGCGCCTCGCGCACGATTTCGAAGCGAATAGGCTGGCCTTCGAGGGTAAGGACCGTACGCAGCCCGTATTGGTCTGTCCTGAAGTCCCTGAGCGTTGTGACCGGCGCCCCAAAAAAAGCCCCTACTCCGCTTTCGACCGCCGCCATACGCAAGACGCGATATCCCTCGCCATCCGCGCAGAGAAAATCGACATCGAGCGACAACCGATATTCATCGAGATGCATGACAATGGCTGTTCCGCCGGCAAACCAACACTTGTTGGCCAACAAAAAATCAGCCTCCACCAGCCGAAGGGCCGCAGCGATGGTGCGATGTTCCGGACGTCTGAATTCCATGATGACCACCCAATTTCCGTCCAGCCTAAAGGTGAAGGATAAAAAAACGGAAAATCAGGAGACGAGCAGGACGCCGTTGCCGTATGTCGCTGTGAGATCGCGGATCAGCTGCTTCTCCCGTTCGGTCAACCTGCCGGTATCGATGAAACGCCAATTCCGCTCATAAAGCGCGAAGGCCTCGTTGGCAGGCATGGCGCGCGCGGGATCGCGATTCCAAGCGAGCGATCTCAGTTCGGGGAAGTCGTTCGGCACGATCATGGTTTCTGCATCCGTCGTCATTCTAGCAATATAGGGCCGATTGCCCTCCATTTGAAGCGGCGGCGAAATCAGGCCGCCACCCCGTGGAAGAAGCGGATGCTCTGTTCGATCTCGACCGGTAGCGCGGAGGTGTGGTTGCCGGCGACGGTGTCGGTTTCGATATGGGTGCCGGCGGCGCGGGCACGGCGGGCGAGCAGGTCGGCGCGGTCGTTGAAATGCGCCTCTTCCGTGCCGTGAACCACTCGGATGGGGCATTTGAAGCTGTGGGCGTAACAGAGCGCCGAACGCACCTCGAATTCATGCGCATTGCTGTCGTCGAAGCGAATGTCCTGAGGATAGCGGCTGAAGAAGCGGAAGGCGTTCGGATTGCCGGAAATCGGCGCGGCGGCGCGGAATTTATGGGTGCTCATCGCCGTCAGCATGGTCAAAGTGCCGCCGATACTATGGCCGGCGATGAACAGGCGCTGGGGATCGACGCCCGGCAGATGCGCCAGGCGCTCGGTGGCGGCGAGAACGTCATCGACCTCGTCGTAAAAGCCGGAGAAATTGCCCCTCTGGCCGTTTTCGCCGCGCAGCGACGGCATCATCACGACATAGCCGGCATCCATATAGGGCTTCATCAGCTGCCAATGGCCGATGCCGATGGCATTGCCGCCATGCAGGAAGAGCACGGCGGGCTTCGCCGCGCGCTCGCGCTTGTATTTCGACACCCAGGCGACCAGCTCCAGCTCGCCGCCATAGCCGGAGCGGTAGAAGATCTTCTCGGCATCGGCAGGCGCGGTCAGCGGTTCGTATTTATCGGGCGCCGGGCCCTTCTGCAGGAGCTTCGTACGAAAGTGGCGGCGAACCTCGGCGTAGTCGTGCCTGGCAAGGCGTGGTTCATCCGGGACATCGAAAGCGGCCGCCACGCGCGGCAGGATGATCGCGCCGGCAAGACCCGCCAGCACGGCACGGCGTTGCCGGAAAAAGGAATTTTGTTCATGCGAGCTCATGACGCAGCACCCAAATCATTTCCCCGGCCCGCAAGATTTGCACCGGAAAACGCGCTGGCGCCAATACACATCCTGTTGAAAATATCGCCCTGCGTCATTGTTGCGCAGGCCAACCGCTCACCCGGGCTTGGCCTCGATCATGGCGATCAGCGTGCGCAGCCGGTCGGCCTCGTAGGGAGGCTTGTCGGGGCGAAGGCGGGCGATGCGGGGAAAGCGCATCGCCACCCCTGATTTGTGCCGCGTCGAGCGATTGATGCCCTCGAAGGCCACCTCGACGACGAAGCCGAAATCCCTGTCGGCGCGCACGGCCCGCACCGGCCCGAAGCGCTCGGTGGTGTTGTTGCGCACGAACTTGTCGAGCAGCTCGAGCTCGGCATCGGTGAAACCGAAATAGGCCTTGCCGACCGGCACCAGCTGTTCGCCGTCCTCGTCGTCGGCCCAGACGCCGAAGGTGAAATCGGAATAGTAGCTCGAGCGCTTGCCGTGGCCGCGCTGGGCGTACATCAGCACCGCATCGACGTTATAAGGATTGCGCTTCCACTTGAACCAGGGGCCTTTCATGCGACCGGCCTGGTAGATGCTGTCGCGCCGCTTGATCATCACCCCCTCGATAACCGGATCGGGCGGCGCGGCGCGCAAAGCGTCGAGCTCCTCCCAGGACGAGAAAGGCACGAGCGGCGAGAGATCGAAACGGTCATGGGGGGCGCGGTCGATGACCCCGGCCAGATGCTCGCGGCGATCGACATAGGCGCGGCCGCGAATATCCTCCTCGCCGTCAAACAGCAGGTCATAGGCGCGGATGAAGGCGGGGTAGTCATCGAGCATCCTCGCCGTCACCGTCTTGCGGTTGAGCCGCTGCTGCAGGTCGGAGAAGGTGCGCGTCGGGCTGTTGGAGCGGGCGGTGCCGCCGACCAAGAGCTCGCCGTCGACGACCCCGGAAAAATTGATCGCATCGAGAATATCGGGAAAGGCGCCGGAAATATCGTCGCCGGAGCGGGAATAGATCTTGCGCCGATCGCCGGAGCGGGAAAGCTGGACGCGGATGCCGTCCCATTTCCATTCGGCGGCATAGTCGGCCGCGGCGAGAGCGGTAAGGTCGCCCTCCTCCACCGCATTGGCGAGCATGACGGAATGGAAGATCGCCGGTGTCGCCAGCGCCGGTTTCTCGCCGCCGCCCGCCAGCCATTGAAACAACGTCTCGTAAGGCGGCTGCAGCCCGTGCCAGAGGGTTTCGATCTCGGTGACGTCCTTGCCGCCGAGATCGGCCAGCGCCTGCTTGGCAAGACGGGCGGAGACGCCGATGCGCATGGCGCCGGTCGCAAGCTTGATGAAGGCGAAGCGGCCGGAGGAATCCAGCCGGTCGAGCAGGTCGCGGACATAGCCGCGCACTTCGGTGCGGCCGAGCCCGTTCATGCGGGTGACGACCTCGCCGAGGCGCGGCTGGGAAAGGGCGGAGCGGTCGATATCCCGCTCATTGTCCCAGACCAGCGAGATGGTTTCGGCGAGATCGCCGACATAATCGTAGGAATAACGGAATAGCACCTCGTCCATGCGCTCCAGCACCAGTTCACGCAGCATGGCCGGCTTGACATTGCGCACCTCCAGCGTGCCGGCGATGGCAGCAAGCCCATAGCCGCGGTCGGGATCGGGCGTATCGCGGAAATAATCGGTCAGCAGCTTCAGCTTGCCGTTGCGGCTGGGGGTGAGCACGAGGCGGTCGAGGAGGTCGGCGAAGGCTTTCATGTCGGCCTCCGGGCTTGGCAAAAAGCCCCCTCCCCAACCCCTCCCCACAAGGGGGAGGGACTAATCCGCGGCACTGCCCTGCCCTTTTTCAACCTCAGCGTTCCCGGCGGTGATTTTGCGGCAGGACGGCGCGACACGTTAAGCCCCTCCCCCTTGTGGGGAGGGGTTGGGGAGGGGTTTTGATCCCGCACGCAGCTCATCTCAATCCGCCTCATCCTCATAACCCACCAGGTGCAGCGGTTTGGCTTTGATGCCCTGCAACTGGCACCAGCGCACCAACGCCTCCTCGCGGCCGTGGGTCACCCAGACCTCGGCCGGCTGCAGCTCGCGGATCGTTTCGGTCAATTCCGGCCAGTCGCAATGGTCGGAGATGACGAGCGGCAGTTCGACGCCGAGCTGTTTGGCGCGCTGGCGCACCATCATCCAGCCGGAGGCGAAGGCCGGCAGCGGTTCGTTGAAGCGGCGCGCCCAGCGATCGGCGAAGGCCGAGGACGGGCCGATGACGACGGCGCCCCTGAAGGCGGATTTGTCGCTGCTTTCGATGGTCGCCGGCAGCAGCGCGCCGAGATCGATGCCCTGGCCGATATAATAATCGCAGAGTTTTTCCATGGCGCCGTGGATATAGATCGGCTCGCCGTAACCGGCATCGCGCAGCAGCCGGATGACGCGCTGGGCCTTGCCCAGCGCATAGGCGCCGACGAGATGGGTGCGCTCGGGAAATTGGCGGAGCGAGGCCAGCAGCTTGCCGGTCTCATCGAGCGGATCGGGATGATGGAAGACCGGCAGGCCGAAGGTCGCCTCGGTGATGAAGACATCGCAGGCAACCGGCACATAGGGTGCGCAGGTCGGGTCGGGGCGGCGCTTGTAATCACCGGAGACGACGATGCGGGTACCGTTCTTCTCGATGGCGATCTGGGCCGAGCCGAGCACATGGCCGGCAGGATGAAAGCTCACCTTGACGCCGTTGACCAGCAGCTCCTCATTGAAACCGACCGCCTGCTCGCTGGCGCAGAAACCGTCGCCGTAACGCAGGCGCATGATGTCGAGCGTCTGGCGGGTGGCGAGCACGTTCACGTGACCGGGCCGGGCGTGATCGGAATGGCCGTGGGTGACGAGCGCCCGTTCCACCGGCCGCACAGGATCGACATAGAATCCGCCTTCCGGGCAATAGAGCCCTTCCGGGGCGGGATAAAGCAGCGCGTCAGCTCTCATGCAGCAAGAGATAGAGGCAAAAGGGCGCGAGGCCAGAGGAAGCGAGCTTCATCACCTTATCCCGTCGAGGAAGGATAAAATTGCGGCGTTGAACTGCGCGGGACGCTGCAGCGGCGCGAAATGGCTGACGCCGGGCAAGTAGATCATCTGAGCGTCCGGAATGCTGCGGGCGAGATATTCGGCATGTTCGGCTTTGATGAATTCGTCGTGTTCGCCGAGCACGATTGCGACCGGCACGCCGATGCGGCCGAGGTCGTCGGCCTGATAGTTCGGCTCGGTGCGCATCATCAGGCTCACCGCCTCGACGAAGGCATTGAAATCGTCCGGCGTGGCGGACAAGGCCGCATAATCCTTGGCGTGACGGCTGAAGCATCGGTCGATGACCGGGGTCGCAACGAATTCCAGCGTGCCGCTCGGATCCATGTTGCAGGCGAAGAAGAACACGCCCTCGACACGCGACGGCGACGTCATTGCGAGGGTTAGGGCGATACAGGCGCCGTCGCTCCAGCCGATGAATGCAGCCTGCTCCAGGCGCAACTCATCCATGACCGCAAGCACGTCGGCGGCCATCAGCTCATAGGTATAGGGACGGGCATCGCGGGTGCTGCGGCCATGACCGCGGCTGTCGATCAGCACAACGCGGCGGCCACTCTGGAGCAGCGCCGGGACCTGATAGCCCCAGTTGCCGCTATGGCCGAGGCCGCCGTGCAGCAGGATGACGGCCGGCCCGGCGCCGTAGCTCGCATACCAGATGCGGGCGCCCTCGCGCCCGACATGGCCTTCGACTGCGGCCGGCGGCAAGGGGTCAGCGCCTTGGGCTTCGAAATGGATGAGCTCGTCGTCGTGTCGTTCCATGGCGATGACAGTCCTTTCGGGTTTATAGGCAGCCAGCATAGAAAAGCCGGAAAACAGCCCAAGAACAACCAGAATCGCTTTCTAGCTGTTGCGTCCTTCGATGCAATCAGGGGGAGCAATATGGGCAGGATGCTTTTCTATTGCGCCGGCGCAATCGCGCTCGCCGCGGCCGGCATCTACCTCAACAATAGCAGCCTGCTTGCCGCGCATCGGCCGGGAAGCCCGGTGCTGCTCGCCCATCGCGGCATCGCCCAACGCTTCGACGAGACCGATTTGAAGAATGATACCTGCACGGCGAGCCGCATGCTGCAGCCGAAACACGATTATCTCGAGAACACCATCCGCTCGATGCAGGCGGGCTTTGCCGCCGGCGCCGATATCGTCGAGATCGACGTGCATCCGACGACGGACGGGCAGTTCGCCGTCTTCCACGACTGGACGCTCGACTGCCGCACCGATGGGCACGGTGTCACCCGCGAGCATGCGATGGCCGACATGAAGAAGCTCGACATCGGCTATGGCTACACCGCCGATGGCGGCAAGAGCTTTCCCTTTCGCGGCCGCGGCATCGGCATGATGCCGACGCTGGCGCAAGTGCTGTCGACCTTTCCGGATCGGCGCTTCCTGATCAACGTCAAGAGCCGCGATCCTTTCGAGGGCGAAAAGCTCGCCGCCGTGCTCAACCGGCTTTCGGCGGCACGACGGGCCGAGATCATCGTCTATGGCGGCGACGAACCGATCGACGTCATCCGCCGGCGCGTGCCCGATATCAAAACGGCCTCGCGCCAGAGCCTGAAGGGCTGCCTCACCGGCTATATCGGCTATGGCTGGACCGGCCTGCTACCGGATGCCTGCAAGCAGCGGATGATGCTGGTGCCGATCAATATCGCGCCCTGGCTCTGGGGCTGGCCGGACCGTTTCCTCAACCGGATGCAGGATGCCGGCACCGAAGTTTTCGTGCTCGGCCCTTATCGCGGCGGCGAATTTTCCACCGGTATCGACGACCCCGCGCAGTTGGCGCGGCTGCCGCAAAACTATGCGGCAGGCATTTGGACGAATGAGATCGAGACGATCGGACGGCTCCTGGAATGAGGGAGCGCCACCCGCCTCAGAACTCCTCCCAGTCACCGCCGGCGACTGCCGCGTTGCCATGGAAGGCTGCGCCCACCTTTGCAGCCATTGCCCGCGGCGCCGATGCGACGGGCCTGGAAGCGGCAGTTGCCACGGCGGGGCGCTGCTGGCGTGAGGCTGGGCCGCCGATATTGAACTGGCCCAGCAGCTGGAAAAGCGCGTCGGCTTCCTTGGCGAGGCTATGTGCGGCAGCCGTCGATTCCTCGACCATAGCGGCGTTCTGCTGCGTGCCCTGGTCCATGGTGTTTACCGCGGTGTTGATTTCCTTCAACCCCGTCGCTTGCTCCTTGGAACTCTCGACGATCGCAAGAACATTGCTGTTGACCTGCTGAACCTGGGCGACGATCTCTTCGAGAGCCTTGCCGGTTTCGCCGACCAGCGTCACCCCGCGCTTCACATGCTCGTTGGAGGCCCCGATCAGCTCCTTGATCTCCTTTGCCGCCTTGGCCGATCTCTGAGCAAGCTCGCGAACCTCTTGCGCGACCACTGCAAAACCCTTGCCGGCATCGCCGGCGCGCGCCGCCTCGACGCCCGCGTTCAGTGCCAGGAGATTGGTCTGGAAGGCGATTTCGTCGATGACGCCGATGATGTTGCCGATCTCTGCGGACGATGTTTCGATCTTGCCCATCGCATCGACGGCGCTGCGGACCACCGCGCCGGAACGCTCGGCGTTCTCGCGGGTCCTTCGAACCAGCTGGCCGGCTTCCTGGGCACGGTTGCTCGAATCGGAGACTGTTGTGGTGATCTCTTCAAGGGCGGCTGCGGTTTCCTCGACGGAAGCCGCCTGCTGTTCCGTACGCTTCGACAAATCGTCCGAGGCTGAACGAACCTGCTGGGCGCTGGCAGCGATGCCCGTCGCGTTTTGAGCCACGACCTGCATCGCTGTGCGCAGCTTGGTGGCCGCGGCGTTGAAATCGGTGCGGAGCCTTTCCAGTGTCGGAATGAATGGCGTTGCGACCTCCTGGGTCAAATCGCCGCCGGCCAGGCCCATCAAAGACGCCGCAAGCTGATCGACATTGTTGACGCGGGCGGTAACGTCAGTCGCGAATTTGACGACCTTGAACACCTTACCGTTCATGTCGAGGATCGGATTGTAGGTGGCCTGGATGTAGATCCTTTTGCCGCCCTTGCCGATGCGCAGGAACTCATCCGCCACGAATTCACCCGCTGCCAGCCGCTCCCAGAATCGGCGATAATCCTCGCTGTTTGCGTAGGCGCTCTCGCAGAACATGGAATGGTGGCGGCCCTGGATCTCGGCAAGCTGATAGCCGAGCGCCGACAGGAAATTCTCGTTCGCTGTCAGAATCTCTCCTTTCGGCGTGAATTCGATAACAGCCTGGGCGCGCGACAGCGCGTTTATCTTGCCGGCATCTTCGGCGCTCTGCAGTTTCTGCTTGGTGATATCGGTCGCGAATTTCACCACTTTATACGGCTTTCCGCCACTGAAGACGGGATTGTAGGAAGCTTCAATCCAGATTTCCCTGCCCGCCTTGCCGATGCGCTTGTATTGGCGCTGATCAAACTCGCCGCGGCTGAGCTTTGCCCAAAACTCGCGATAGTCGGCCGACGAGGCTTCTGCAGGCTGGACGAACATCCGGTGGTGCTGGCCGACAATCTCTGACAATTCGTAACCGAGCGCGGCGCAGAAATTGGCGTTGGCCGTCAGAATCTTGCCGGTGAGGTCAAATTCGATGATGGCCTGTGACCTGCTCATCGCCGCCAGTACGGCCTTCGCATCCGAACCGAAGCCGAATCCTAGTGTCTTCATGCTGTTCCCCCTAACTCAGCTCAAGGAAAGACTGCCGCGCCCCCACCGGACTTGCGTTGGAGGAGCGATCTGGGAATAGAATCCGGTAAATTCTTTAAGTTTGCATTAACCCCACCTTTGCCCAAGAGGAGCCCCCGCTGCCGGGCACAAGAACAGAAGAATTACAAATAGAATCAGTTATTTGAACGACACTTTCCGAAGGGTCGGCTTCGGCACAGCATGTGCCGGCGGGGATTCCGAGCGTGAAGACAGCGTTTTTTCACCTTTACCTGCCCTGAAAATTCTAAGAACGGTTTACTCTTTGTTAAGCAATCATCCGCCCCTTGTCCTCGTATTCCGGCGGTGAACGGCCTTTCTGTTTTCCCGCTGCAAGTGCATATTTCATCGTCCTTCGAGCGTGCAGAATCAGTTGCAGGACACGTCAACCGCGAAGCGCTGGATGCGATTGTTGATCGGAGAAAGACATGAAGCTCGAGGATGAGTTCAATCGAATTGAGGAAGTCGCTGCAGGCTTCAAGACGCATTACGAAGTGTTCAAATATATGAAGGGCCTCACACAGGACCTTGGAATGAATGCTTTCCTGTTCATGACGCTGCCGACGGTCGACATTGTCGAAATCGGCGCGGCCAAGATCATCACCAATTGGCCGGCGGAAATGGTGGATTACTATGATGCCCATAATCTGATGATCGACAGTCCGGTCATCCGCCGGATGCTGAGGTCGACCAGCCCCTTCAACTATGATGTCGAAGCGATCAATACCAATCGTGGAGGAGGCAAGAAGTCGACGGTCATCGAGCTGTTCAACCGATATGGCATGGAAAAAGGGGCCTATTTCCCCGTTCACGACGCGGCGGGCGGACGTGGCGCCATGTCGATTTCGGGTTCTCGGAATTTCAGCATGATCGAAATGGCGAAGCTCCTGTTCATCGCCACACTCATCTATGACCGGCTCTCGCAGCTGACATTGAACGAAAAGCACGAACCCATCGAGTTTACGCGGAGCGAACTGGACTGTCTCAGGCTCACCGCCGGCGGCAGGAAGGGCAACGAAATTGCAAAGCTTCTCGATCTCACCGAAAATGCGGTCAACAATCACATCGGCAGCGCGATCAAGAAGCTCGGCTGTACGACAAGAACGCAGGCAGTCGTCAGTGCTCTGCGTCTCAATATCATTCGAGTTTAGATCGCGGCGATCAGCAGGCTTATGAAATGACGTTCAGAGGTCCCGCGCCTGCAGCAATGCCGGGATCTCTTCCGGAGAGACGGGCTTCGAGAAGCGGTAACCCTGCGCCTCCTCGCAGCGCGCGTGACGCAGGAAATCCATCTGGGCGTCGGTTTCGACGCCTTCGGCAAGCACCGAAAGCTTCAACGTCTGCGCCAGCGAAATCACCGCCGAGACGATGGCGACGGCGGTCTTGTCGCCCGGCAGCGCCTCGACCAGCGAACGATCCATCTTCAGCCGGTCGAAGGGGAAGGTCTTCAGCGCCGCAAGGCTGGAATAGCCGGAGCCGAAATCGTCGATCGACAGGCGCACGCCGAGCGCCCGCAGCGATGCCATCATCGCAAGCGCGCGTTCGGCATCCTGCATCACCACGCTTTCGGTGACCTCGAGCTCCAGCCAATGGGATTGCAGGCCGTGGCGCTCCAGCGCCTCGGCGACGTGGCTTGCGAAATCAGGATCGGCGAACTGCTTGGCCGAGACGTTGACGGCGATCGTCAGCGGCGTCAGGCCGATATCCTGCCAGTTGCGCGCCTGGCGGCAGGCCTCGTTCAGCACCCAGAGGCCGAGGGGAACGATGAGGCCGGTCTCCTCGGCGAGCGGGATGAAATTGACCGGCGGCACCCTGCCCTTGGCCGGATGGTTCCAGCGGACCAGCGCCTCGATGCCGGTGATGCGGCCGGTGGCGACATCGACCTGCGGCTGATATTCGAGGAACAGCTGATCGCCTGTTATCGCCTGGTGGAGCTCCTCCTGTTCGCCGAGCGGCATGCCGACCGGTGCGCCGGCGCCATCGTGATGCTGCAGCGTATTGCGGCCGAGCTGCTTGGCGCGGTACATGGCGCGATCG
Organism: Rhizobium croatiense; assembly: GCF_019793465.1. Taxonomy (GTDB): domain Bacteria; phylum Pseudomonadota; class Alphaproteobacteria; order Rhizobiales; family Rhizobiaceae; genus Rhizobium; species Rhizobium croatiense. The sequence goes on from NZ_JAILYJ010000002.1 coordinate 549,131, forward strand.
GCATTGGCGAGGAGCTCTTCGGCGGTTGCGCCGTCGACGGGAAAGGCGGCAACGCCGATGCTCGAGGTGATGGCGATGTCACCGCTCACGGCGCGCATCGGCCGATTGATCGCCTTCTGCAATTCGCGCAGGCGCCGCGCGATGCCGGCGTCGTGGCTCGACTGGTGGACGAGCACCACGAGGAATTCGTCGCCGCCGAGCCGCACCACCATATCCGAGGCGCGGACGCTGTTGGCCATGCGGGTGGCGATCTCCTTCAACACCTCGTCGCCGGCGGCGTGGCCGCGGCCGTCATTGACGTCCTTGAAATTGTCGAGATCGATATAGGCGACGGTGACCTTGCGGTTGTTGCGCCGCGCCTGATCGAGGATGCTGGCCAGCCGCTCCTTCAGGAAGGCGCGGTTCGGCAGGCCGGTGAGATCGTCATGATGAGCCATGAAATGGATGCGGTCATCGACGCGCTTGCGCTCGATGGCGATGCCGGCGATGTGGGTGGCGAGCGCCACCAGCTTCATTTCATGCTCGGTCGGACGGCGGACTTCCCTGGAATAGAGAGCGAAGGTGCCGAGCACATTATTCTCGGAGGTGGCGATCGGCGTCGACCAGCAGGAGCGGAAGCCGAAGGGGGCAATCAGCGCGCGGAAATCCTCCCAGAGCGGATCGCTCATCACGTCCTCGACGATCACGGTCTGGCCGCGCCAGGCGGCGGTGCCGCAGGATCCGACCTTGGGGCCGATCGTGATGCCGTCGATCAGGCGGCTGTAGCCGCCGGGCAGATTGGGAGCTGCCCCGTGATAGAGCCTGGTGCCCTCGCTGTCGAGCAGCAGCACCGATCCGTCGATGCCGCTCAGCTGCGCCTCGATCATCAGCACCAGCGCTTCGAGGATCATCGGCAACGGCTCGTTGCGGGCAATCATTTCGAGCAGTTTCGCCTGGCCGCGATGGAGATCCTCCTGGAGCTTGCGTTCGGTGATATCGCGGGAAACACCGATCAGCCCGACGATTTCGCCGCGATCATCGCGCAGCGGAATCTTCGAGGTCAGCCGGCAGACCGGCCTGGGGCTGCCTGGAAGAACGACCGTTTCCTCCATGTCGATCCGGGTTTGGCCGGTCGCCATGATCTGCTGCTCAATATCGAAATGACGGCGCGCCACCTCGAAATCGAACAAGTCGAAATCGCGCTTGCCGATGATCTCATCGGCGCTCCTGAAGCCAAGATTGCTGGCGGTGACGGCATTGGCGAAGACGAAGCGGCTGTCGCGATCCTTGACGTAGAGGAAATCCGGCAGCTCGTGAAGAATCGCCTTCAGGCGCAGGTTCTCGACGCCCTCGGAGAGGTGATGGGCGGTCGACGCCATCATCGCTTCCGTCGCGGCGACGAAGCGCCGCGTTTCGGCCGTCAGGGCTTCGGCCGATTCCCATCGCCTGGCACTCGGTTCGTGCATAACCCCATTCTCCCCGGCCCCGCAGTCGTCATTTCCCTTCAAAGTAGTCCTGAAGTCCTTCGGCTTGCTTAAGTGAAAGAGTGAACAACACGCCAAAATAAGCGGCGAGATCCTGCCCTCAACCCCGCCTGCAAGCGCAATTTCGCGCGCGGCGGAAAAGTCTGTGCCAAAAGAGGACAGGCGGGATGGCACGTTTCCTGCTACGGGCAGGCCATGACAAGCGCCAGAATGCCTTCACGCCGCGACATGCTTCTCCTTCTCGCCGCCTCGGCGGTTGCGGGCGGGACATCGCGCGCGTTTGCCTCGCCGCTGACGGCGGCCGCCCAGCCCGATCTGCGCGGCGCCATCGACGCGGTGGAATATCGCGCCATTCCCGAAAGCGGCGACCGCAAGGCCCGCAACCTGGAGCAGATGATCAAACAGGCGGCGGCCGAGAACGTGCCGGTCTTCCTGCCGCCCGGCACCTACCGGATCTCCAATCTCACCTTGCCCGACAATACCCGCATCACGGGCGTGCCCGGCGCCTCACGGATCGTCTACACCGGCGAAGGCCACCTCTTCGCGGCCGAGAATGTGCGGCGCATCGAGCTTTCCAATCTCGTCATCGACGGCGGCAACCGCTGGCTCGGCGATTATGCCGGCGGGCTCGTGCAATTTACCGGCGTTGACGAGGTGCTGATCGACAATTGCGAAATCGGCGGCAGCCGCAAGCACGGCCTGCAGCTGGAGCGGTGCGGCGGACGGATCGAGCGCAGCCGCATCTCAGGTGCGGCCCAAGCCGGGCTCTACGCGGTGGATTCCGCCAATCTTTCGGTCACCGGAAATACGATCGCCGATTGCGGCAATGGCGGCATTCTCGTGCATCGCTGGAAGAAGTCGGAAGACGGCACGGTCGTTTCCGGCAACCGGATTTCCAACATCCGCGCCAATGACGGCGGCACCGGCCAGAACGGCAACGGCATCAACATCTTCCGCGCCGACGGGGTGATGGTGGTGAACAACCATATTTCCGACTGCGCCTTTACGGCGATCCGCGCCAATTCCGCCTCCGACATCCAGATCAGCAGCAACCAGTGCCGGCGCTCCGGTGAGACGGCGATCTATGTCGAATTCGCCTTCGAGGGTGCGGTGGTCTCCGCCAACATGATCGACGGGGCGGCCAATGGCATCTCGATCGCCAATTTCGACGAAGGCGGCAGGCTCGCGAGCGTCACCGGCAATGTCGTGCGCAACCTGACGCTGAAGGGGCCCTACCAGCACGAGGTCGGCTTCGGCATCGGCATCGCGGCGGAGGCCGATACGCTGGTGTCGGCCAATGTGATCGAAGGGGCGCCGCGCTGGGGACTGCAGATCGGCTGGGGCGCCTATCTGCGCAATGTCGTCGTCAGCGGCAATGTGGTGCGCAAGGCCCCGGTCGGCTGCGCCGTCTCGGTCGCCGACGGCGCCGGCACCGCCGTCATCACCGACAACGTCTTCCAGGAAACCACCGACGGCGCGGTTCTCGGCTTCGAGTGGGAGAAAAAAGTCTCCGGCGAGCTGGCGAACGGCGGCTCGCCCTATGGGCAGCTCACCATCGAGCGAAACCGCATGTCCTGACGGACCGGGCGGCTTTCAACGCCAGCGGCTCTGCCGGCGATAAGACCTCACGCACTTGAATTCATAGCGTCGTCACTGCGTCTGATAGGTGCCGGTGATGGTCGCTTCCGCCAAGGCATGTTTCTTTGCCTCCGCCCACATGGCGCTGATGCCGGCGGCATCGGGTGTCAGAAGCTTCGGCACGTCGAGAGCGGCGAGGCGGAAAATATAGTGGTGCGGGCGATCGCCTTGCGGCGGTTGCGGGCCGTCGTAACGGGCATTGCCGAAATCGTTCTTGTAGAAGCGCGGCGCCTGTTCGGGTGCGGTATCGACGCTTTCGGCCAGTTCAGTCCACTGCGCCGGGATATTGGCGATACCGCAGTGGCGGAAGGTGCCACGAGGGGCATCCGGATCCTCGACCACCAGAGCAAAGCTCCTAGTCTCGTCGGGGGCGCCGCTCCAGGCAAGCGGCGGAAAGAGATTCTCGCCCGCGCGCGCATATTTCTTCGGGATCGGCTGATCCTGCGCAAAGGCCTTGCTGATCAATGTCAAAGTCATGACATTCTCCTTTGTCTTCTCCTTTGTCCTTCAGGGACGACCGCTTCCCTTCTTATGGTCGCTTTCCTGATTGCGGCCGCGCATGATGGTGCGATCGTCGCTGCCCGTATCCGGGTCGGGCTTCAAATCATTGCCTTTCCGATGCGCCTGCCTCGCCTGCGCACTGCGCTGCAGATCTGCTGCGGCGTCGAAATCTTTGTCGGCATTTGCCGTTTTCTCGCGTTTTTCGATGACGCGAAGCTGCTGTTCATGCGTCTTCTTCCCCGTCATGACATTCCTCCTGTCTCAGCGCGCCCCTGCCTTTAGGGTCGAACCCGCCGGCCTTCTCATTGTTCCCCGGGCCGGGGAAATGTGCTTCCGACCGATGGCGATTTCCGGCATTACGCAGCCGCATCAAAAGCTTTCATCGTCCCATCAGCGGCGAGGACTTTTTCGAGCGAGGTCCGGCGTTTACGGTTTCTCCGACACATCGACGGGGTATGGCCATGCTGACAATCTACGGAGTCTATCGATCGCGCGCCTCGCGGGTCTACTGGATGGCGCATGAGCTGGGGCTCGAATTCCGCTCCGTGCCGGTGCTGCAGGCAAGGCGGCTCGCGGAGCCCCTATCCGAGGAAGCGCCGCTCAACACCCATTCGCCTGACTTCGCAGCCGTCAATCCGATGGCGCAGATCCCCAGCATCCGCGACGGCGACCTCGTCATGCACGAGTCGCTGGCGATCAATCTTTACCTCGCCCGCAAACATGGCGGGCCGCTTGCCGGGCAAACCGTCGAAGAAGACGGATTGCTGGCGATGTGGACGATCTGGGCGGCCTCGCAAGTCGAGCCGCATTCGGTCAAGATCGTGCTGACCTATGACAACGGCCTCGAAAACAGCGCAGAGGGCAAGGAGACGATCGCGGCCGCCTGTTATGGCCTGCGCCGGCCACTTGCGGCGCTCGAAAGCCAGCTTTCAGACCGGCAATGGATCGTCGGCGACCGCTTCACCGTCGCCGACCTCAACATTGCCGAGGTGCTGCGCTATGCCCAGAGCGAGGCGGAGCTTCTCGATGCGCATCCGAATACCAAGGCGTGGATCGAACGCTGCCAGTCCCGCCCCGCTTACAAGGCAATGCAGGCGGCCCGCAGCAGGGAACCGGTCGAGGTCTGAGGGCGACGGTTTGCAATCAGCGTACCGTGCGCTCGGGCACGATCCGGAATTCAGGCCGGCACGAGCTGACATCACCACCTTCTATTGCAGCAGCGATGCCAGACCGTAGAAGGCTGCAGACACCGCTGCAGCCGCCGGCATCGTGACGATCCAGGCGATCACGATGTTGCCAGCCAACCCCCAGCGCACGGCTGAAACACGGCGTGCAGCGCCCACTCCGATGATTGCGCCGGTGATGGTGTGCGTGGTCGAGACGGGAATGCCGAGCCAAGTCGCCCCGAACAGCGTCAATGCTCCGCCCGTCTCGGCGCAGAACCCCTGCATCGGATTGAGCCGCGTGATCTTCGACCCCATGGTATGAACGATCCGCCAGCCGCCAAAAAGCGTTCCAAGCGCCATCGCCGCTTGGCAGGAAATGACCACCCAGAACGGCACGTAGAAGGTCGAGCCGAGATATCCCTGGCTGAACAGGAGCACGGCGATGATGCCCATCGTCTTCTGCGCATCGTTTCCGCCATGACCGAGCGAATAGAGCGATGCTGAAACGAACTGCATCACGCGAAAGGTTCGATCGACCGCATAGGGCGTCTGCCGAATGAACGACCAGGAGACGGTGAGCACCAGCAGCAGCGCCAGAAAGAAGCCGATGGCCGGGGAAAGGAAAATCGCGCCGACTGTCTTGAGAAGGCCGCTCCAGACAATCGCGCTGAAGCCCACCTTGGCCAAACCGGCGCCCACCAGTCCGCCGATAAGCGCATGTGACGAGCTGGATGGAATTCCGAAGATCCAGGTGAGAATGTTCCAGATGATCGCCCCCATCAGCGCGGAGAAGATCACTTGCGGCGATACGATCGCTGGGTCGATGATGCCGGTCCCCAGCGTCTCGGCCACATGCAAGCCGAAAAACAGGAAGGCGATGAAGTTGAAGAATGCCGCCCAGGCGACTGCATATTGTGGTCGAAGCACGCGGGTCGACACGATGGTGGCGATGGAATTGGCGGCATCGTGGAGGCCGTTGAGAAAGTCGAAGAAAAGAGCGACAAGAACCAGCCCGGCGAGCAGCGGGAAAGCGAGAGACGCATCCATCAGACGTTCTCGATGAGAATGCCGCTGATTTCGTTGGCGACATCCTCGAAGCGGTCGACGACTTTCTCCAGCTCCGCGTAGATTTCGCTGCCGATCAGGTAGGCCATCGCATTGCCGGCGGCGCCATGATGCAAGAACAGTTCCTTCAGTCCTTGATCATAGAGTTCGTCGGAACGGCCTTCCACCCGCGTAACCTCTTCCGCAATGGCGGAAAGACGCTGCGCATTGGCGCCCACCCTGTCGAGAAGCGGTATCGCTTCGGCGATCAACTTCGCGGCCTTGACGATTTCGCCGCCCATCTGCTGCATGAGCGGATCGAAGCTCGACTGATCGAACAGGCGGATGGTCTTGACCGTCTTATGCATCATGTCGATCGCATCATCCATCGACTGGATCAGGTCCTTGATGTCGCCACGGTCAAAAGGTGTGATGAAGCTTCGACGGACGGCGAGAAGGACCTCGCGAGTGACGTCGTCGGCTTCGTTTTCCAAAGTGACGATGCGTTCGCAGTTCTTCTCGACGTCATTGCCTTTCAAAAGTTCGTCCAAGGCGTGCGCCGCAGCAACGACGGTTCTCGAGTGGGTGGAAAACATTTCGAAGAACTTATCTTCCCGTGGCATCAGCCTGCGAAAAATGCTCATCATGCCAGCGGACCTTCCTCGTGCGGCTGATTGTCATAAATCTGTCATAAACACGCCCGGACTGGTGAAGCAACAGGCAAATTCGGCACACTCATCGCCATGAAGTCCGCAAAAAAACGCAGCAAGCCCCGACCGGACAAGTCTCAGCCATTGCTACGGCAGCTTGCCGCCGTCCCGGCCAAGTTGTTCTCCGGTGCCTTCCGCCAACAGTACGGCGCGCTCTGCTTCCGCCACGCCAAAGGTGGAGCCGGGATCGAGATCTTGGTGATTACATCGCGCGAAAGCGCGCGCTGGGTTATTCCGAAGGGATGGCCGATGAAAGGCAAAAAGCCTTTCGAAGCGGCGGCAATCGAAGCCTGGGAGGAGGCCGGCGTGAGCGGAGCGGTGAGGAAGAAACCGGTCGGCCACTATACCTATCTGAAAGAATTGGACGACGGCGACGTCGTCCCCTGCATCGTCGACGTGTTCCAGGTCGAGGTCACCGAGGTTAGCGACGGCTTCAAGGAGTACGGCCAGCGGGTTCTTGCATGGGTCAGCCCCGACGAGGCGGCAAGACGTGTTCGCGAGATCGAACTCAAATCGCTGCTCGTGGACTTCAAGGTTCGCGGTCGCAAGAAGGCCGCCCCTAACAAATCAAAACCGGAAGGATGAGGCGAACACCCGCTACGAGATCCTATCGAAACAAGGCGAGCGTGCCGGCCATTTCCTCGCGGATCCAGGCCTTGAAATCCTTGACCTTCTTCGGCTCGCGCGCACCCTCGGCGGTGATGAAATAATGGCCGAAGCCGGTGCGCGCCCGAATGCCGAAGGGGGCCGCCAGCCGGCCTTCGGCAAGTGCGAAGTGAGCAAGCGTCTGCCAGGCGAGCATGACGCCCTGGCCGGCGATCGCCGCATCGAGGCAGAGAGAGGCGTCGTTGAAGACGTGGCGCGTCGCAAGCGTCGCGCCCGACAGGCCCGCCTCCCGCATCCAGACCTCCCAGCTGAACATGGCGCGGCCATCGATGATGGCAGGCAATGCCAGGATATCGGCGGGCTCTTTCAATTTCGCCGCCATCTCGGGCGAGCAGACCGGAAAGACCTCCTGTTGCAGCAGCAGTTCGGCCTTCACGTCAGGCCATTTGCCGGTACCGACGCGGATGCCGATATCGACATCGCCCAGCGCCGGATTGACGAGATTGGTCGTCGCATCCAGCCGCAGCTTGATGTCGGGATGACACTCGGCGAAGCGATCGAGCCGGCAGACGAGCCAGCGGGCGGCGAAGACCGGCGCCACCGAGATGGTCAGGATCGTATCGTCCTTGCGGCTGGCGATCGATACCGCCGCCGAAAGACGGGCAAAGCCCTCGTCGAGTGCTGAAAGCACCGGCCGGCCGGCTTCGGTGGCGATCATGCCACGGGCGGTGCGCTCGAAGATCACCTGCCCCAGCTGCGCCTCGGCCTTGATCACCTGCTGGCTGACGGCGCCGACCGAGACGCCAAGCTCGTCGGCGGCCGCCTGCAGCGAGCCGAGACGGCCGACCGCCTCCAGTGCCCTGAGGCCGTTGAGATGGACCGTGTTGAGGTTCTTCATATAGTTTTTCTATAGCAGAGCCGCGGTAAACTCAATTGAAAATCCGCCCGAGGAAGCCGACATTGCAGCATAGGATCATGATCCAGCGCCGCTGGAGAAAGCGAGGCCTGCCGTGTCGTTGCTGAAGTTTTTCTTGAAGCCCATTGCTGGTATCAGCAGCACGCAACCTGCCAATAGCCCGACCTGCGAGGAGGATCCGCTGCGCCATCCAGAGATCGAGCGTATGTCGCTGCGCGAAATCGCCGATCTGCCGCTTGGGGCGGAGACCGGTTTTCATGCAGAGGCGAAACCGCCCCTGGCGAAATGCGCGTGACATCGTGCTAAGTTTCGCCCGAGGAAAAAGGGCGGGACAATGGCCGGCGAAGTCGACCTTATCTTCGAGCGCTTGAAGCGGCTGGCGGCGGAAGCCGGCCTGCCCGACGTCGAGGAGAGCACCTCCTACGGCAATCCGGCGCTGAAGGTTGCCGGCAAGAGTTTTGTTGCGGTGAAAAACCCCGAGACGATCGTCATCTCGATTTCGCTCGACGACAAGGATCATCTCCTGGAAATGGCGCCCGACATCTACTTCCAGACCGATCATTATGTCGGTTGGCCGCATCTGCCGCTGCGCGCCGCCCTGATCGGCGACGACGAATTGCGGCTGCGGCTGATCGGCGCCTGGCTGTTCCGTGCGCCGAAGAAGCTCGCCGATCGTTTCGGGCGTCAGCCGCAGTCATAGGCGGGCGCGCTGAATGGCGAGCGCCGCAACCGGGGGCGTGGGGGCGCTGATCTTTTTGAAGCGCACAAACATGCGCAGCGGTTTTGCAGCAGCGACATGCGTAAAAACAACAAGCGAAAGCAGGCCAAGCGAATCTGAAAAATTGCGCCCCGTTTCAGGCGACGGCGCGTCGCAAAAAGCGATCGCGCAGGGTGAGCCTCTCTGTCAATATACGCATCTCCGCGTCGATCGACAGTCCATCCAGGAGGCCCACCATGAAAGACATCGTCGCCTTGGTCACCGGCGCAAGCCGCGGCATTGGCCGCGGCATCGCCCTTGCTTTGCTTGCCGAAGGGTTCACGGTGCATGTGACCGCCAGGACGCGTTTCGAGGCAGAGGCAGAGCAAGCCGGATCGGCGGGCTCACTCGAGGGGCTCGAGCTTGAAGCGGCAAAACTGCCTGGACACATCGTCGTCCACCGATGCGATCACGGCAAAGACGCCCGACACCGAGCGTGTGGCTGACGCTATACGGGCGGGCGGCAGGCTCGATATTCTGGTGAACAATGCCTGGCCGGGTTACGAGAACATGGTCGAAGACGGGGATTTCACCTGGCCCCAGCCGTTCTGGCAGCAGCCGGCCTGGCGATGGGAGGCGATGATCGGCACTGCGCTGAGAGGCGCTTTCATGATGTCGCGGGCGGTCGCTCCGCTGATGATCCCGGCGCGACGCGGCCTGATCGTCAACATTTCCTTCTGGGCAGCCCAGCTCTACGAGGGCAATGCGATCTACGGCATCGCCAAGGCTGCCGCCGACAAGATGGCCGCGGATTTCGCGCATGAGCTGCGCTCTTACAATGTCGCGGCGATCGCTCTCTATCCGGGGCTGGTCCGTACCGAAGCCGTTCTTGAGAATGCCGAATATTTCGACATGAGCAATTCGGAATCGCCTCAGTTCATCGGCCATGTCATAGCGGGGTTGTGGCGAGACCCGGCGCTGATGTTGAAATCCGGGCACGCTCTGATAGCGGCGGCGTTGGCGCGGGAATACGGCATCGCGGATATCGACGGCTACAGGCCGGCTCCCCTTTCCGCCGCCGACTTTGCCCCGGACTGATGTTGGCGCGCCGACATGAAGCAAAGAGATCGCCAAACTCAACTTGGGCTCACTTCCCGCTGGGCCGGGTTGACCCGTCGTCCTTTCACGTGTAAATAGCTAGACAGTCTAGCCAGTAGATCTCTCATGGAATGGCAATTGCAGGACGCAAAGAACCGGTTCTCAAAATTGGTGCAAAAGGCGCGAGATGAGGGGCCGCAGGTGGTCACGTTGCGCGGAGAGCGCACGGCTGTCGTCTTGTCCGCCCGCGATTACGACGCCTTGCGTACCGGCCGCCCGACCCTGGTCGACGATCTGCTGGGTGGCCCTGCCTGGGACGACGACCTTACCGGTGCGGCGGAAGCGCGGGCCAAGATCCCAAGCCGCAGCGTGACCTTCTGATGTATCTGATCGATACGAACATCGTCTCGGAGGCGCGGCGCGGCACGCCGCAGGCGGTTTCCTGGCTACGCTCCGTCGATCCGCTGAGCATTCACCTGAGCGCGCTGAGCCTTGGCGAGATCATGCGCGGCATTGCCCTCAAACAGAGATCCGACCCGAAAGCCGCGGCCCATCTAGCCGAGTGGCTGCGCAAGCTGCGGCATGATCACAGCGCCCGCATCCTGCCGGTGACAGATCAGATCGCCGTGGAATGGGGCCGAATCGCCCCGATCCGGCCGCGTGGCGACATCGACGGGCTGATAGCCGCGACCGCCATCGTCCATGATCTGATCGTCGTCACCCGCAATGTCGGAGACTTCGACGACACGGGCGCATCGGTGATCGACCCCTGGGAGTCCTCGGCATGAGCTGCGGGACCAAACGGCCTGCCCCGCGACCCTCGGGCATTGCCATCAACCTCGATCGTAAGCGAGCGCGCGCTGAACGGCGGGGCGCTGCAGCATGCGGGCGTGGTGATCGCTGACCTTTGCGAAGCGGGCGGGATCGACGCCGTCGGTCGGCAGCCAGTCGGTTATGACGAAGAGATAGGGGTCAGCGAGCGAATAGGTCTCGCCCATCACCCAGGGGCCTTTGAACATCGTCTCTTCGATCAGGGTGAAACAATCGGCCATATTCTGCGGCACCTTCGCCTTCATCGCCTCGATCGCTGAGGGATCGTCGGACCAGCGGGAGCCACGCCGGCGATGGGCATGGTTCACATGCACGGTCGAGCAGAGATAGCTGTTGAAGGACTGCAGCCGCGCCATCTCGAAAACATCGCCGAGCGGCGCCAGTTTGGCGGCCGGCGCGCTTTCAGCGATAAAGCCGAGAATCGCCGGCGTTTCGGTCAGCACACCGCGGTCGGTGATCAGCGCCGGCACGCGTCCTTTGGGGTTGATCTTCAGATAATCCGGCGAACGCTGCTCGCTATTGGCGAAGCTGAGCTTCTTCGTTTCGAAGGCCAAGCCGGATTCTTCCAGGGCGATCAGGCTTGCGAGCGCGCAGGTTCCCGAAGCGTAATACAATGTCAGCATGGTTCTCGTCTCCCTTTCGGGACGATGTATAGCGCAGGGGTGAGTGCGCCGGAACCGGGGAGATGGCGGTTATTGGCATGGCGGACCTACCGTGCGGCCCCCTCATCCGACCCTTCGGGCCACCTTCTCCCCGCGGGGGAGAAGGGGTATCCGGCAACGCCCCACTCCTCTCAAAGCGCCCATCGTGGAAACCGGTAAAGCGGCTTGCTCCCTCTTCTCCCCGGCGGGGGTCCGAAGGACGGGTTGAGACCCGTGGCTCAACCCCGGTCGGTGGCCCGAAGGGTCGGTTGAGGGGGTGAGCGGCAGCGCCGCGAATGCGCTGAGGGTCAAGCGAAGGGCATTAAGGCCTCCGCCTCAGCCGCAGCCCGGCACATCCTCCAGCCGGTGCCAGACCGGGATGCCGCGTTCCCTGGCGATGCGCACGTCGTTGTCGGCGCCCTTGGAATCGCCAGGCAGACGCAGCACACCCTCGCAGAGCTGCAGCAGCCGGCCGGCGACCGGGTGGAAGATTTCCTCGTAAAGCGCGTCGCCGACCGATCTTCCGCCGGCGGCGTGCCAGATCGGCAAGGCCACCCATTCGCCGATCATCGGCACGTGGCCGCCGGCAAACAGCTTATGCGAGGGCTCCTCGAGCCGCTTCAGGTTGGCGGCCATCTTTTCCGGGTCGTCGCCCGTTCCCGACCGGTAAGGCCCGGCAATCAAAATCAGCATCTTTCACTCCATCGCTGAGCACTCCCGGCCTCATGCACGGGATATCGTGAAAATGCACGATATTTCTTGAATGTCGAGTCATTTCGTGCAATTTTACGCCATGTCATTCAATTTCGTGCAGAGGACCCATGCTGACATCACAACGTAAAACCCTCATTCTCGACATTCTGCGCCGTGACGGCCAAGTGATCGCCAAGCGCGTCGCCGAGGATTTTTCGCTTTCGGAGGACACGATCCGACGCGATTTGAGGGAAATGGCGGCGGAGGGGCTGTTGAAACGGGTGCATGGCGGGGCGATGCCGCTTTCACCCGACCTGCCTGATTTCACCGCGCGGCGCAGCGTCTCGTCCGAGATCAAGGCGCGGCTCGGGGCGGCGGCGGCGGCGATGGTCAGGCCGGGGCAGATGATCTTTCTCGACGGCGGCACGACGACCGCGGAGATCGCCCGGCATCTACCGCGCGACATGCCGCTGACGGTTGCGACCCACAGCCCGACGATCGCCGCCGAGCTGGAGCACCATCCGACGGCCGAGGTGATCCTTGCCGGCGGCCGGCTCTACAAACATTCGATGGTGGCGACGGGTGCCGCGGCGATGGCGGCGATCTCGCAGCTGCGCCCCGACCTGTTCTTCCTCGGCGTCACCGCCGCCCATCCCGTGCACGGGCTATCCACCGGCGATTTCGAGGAAGCGGCGATCAAACGCCATATCGCCCGCTGCTCGGCCGAAACCCATGTGCTGCTGACGCAGGAGAAGTTCGACCTCGTCTCGCCCTGCCCGGTGCTTGCAATTTCCGAGGTGGCGGGGCTGATCGTGCCCATGGAGATGACGGCGGAAAAGCTGAAACCCTATCGCGATCTCAACGGCGCAATCGCCGCAGCATGAGAGTGCTGCGGGAGGGCTGCGGCGCGGCAGCATGCGGCAAAAGGCTTACAGCAAGCGCCGCGATGAAGGCCGCCAGCACGGCATAGGCCGGCACCATGCTGCCGGTTCATTGGGCGGAACGTTGCCGTACGCTTCCATAGGACGCGGCAAGCCATTTCCAAAAAAGTTGATTTGACAGACGCCATGATCGCGCCGAGGTTGCTTTAGCAATCCATAATATTAATTATAACAAGTTGGCTAGGGAGGAAACAATGGAAGCCATCAATCGTAGAACCACGCTCGCACTCGGTCTTACAACGGCCGCAACGCCACTGATCGCTTGGGCGACGCCAGCAGCCGCCCAGACTTACGGCCCGGATGAGGGTAAGGAGATCGGACCCGGTGTCAGAGTCGTCGCGCTCGGTGAGCGGGCTTCGGTCATACCAGCTTACAAAATGGTCAAGCTGCGGGATGTTGTTATCCAACCCGGTGCGAAGACGCCGGACAATATGATGATGAACGACATGCTCTGCCACATGACTGAGGGAGAACTTTCGGTCGTTCAGAACGAAAAGAAGTTCACGGTCAAGAAGGGCGATGTTTGGACCTGCGCCAAATCCGATACGACAGAGGGCACTCAGAACACGAGCAGTTCGGTCGCGATCATGCGGGTCATCGATTTGATGACCTCATAAGGAAGCGACGCGCGGAAGTGCGGAAACGGCGGCTCTAAGAGGGAGCCGGAGACGTCGTTGCCGCCGTGTGGGCGATCTATATGCAGGAATGTCCACTGTTGGCACCACCTGCGCGTTCGGATCGGTGAGAAGTACGTCCGGACTTTCGAAGCGTTTCTGTAGAGGGGCAGCTTCGGGCCGAATGCTCCCCCTTTGCGCTGGTGGCCTTTGCTCCCTAACTCCGAAAACATCTGTGGACCAATCGACCATCGCTGCGGCCTGACGCGACATACCTTGGCGAATCTGACCTGCTTCGAAGCTGTTGAGCCCTGCACCATCTCCGGCATCTGGACCGCTTTTCCCCTCAATTTGGGAATGGAACTCCGCTCCCCTCGACATACTATTGGAAGTGTTTACCTGTGCGAACGGGATAAGCCATTAATTTATATATTTGGTTCGAACTCATCCGGCCAGGGCGGAGGTGACCCTGATATCGCCGACATGGATGCCGTTCCAATTGCGCATCGGCTTTGCGGCATAGGACATTAGGCCCGCATGCACCTCGCCCTCCGTCTCGAAGAAACGGGCGAGTGTCGCCGCCACCATGGCTTCGGCGGCGCGGGTCGTGCCATCCTCGCATTTCAGCGCGATGGCGATGCCCTTTTCCGGGATCGCCGCGCAGAAGACGCCCTCGGCGCCGGTCTTGACGAAGATGCGGCCGGGCGCGATCTGCATCAGCGCGGTGCAGGCGCGGCCGGAGCCGGCGACATAGAAGGGCTCGGCCATGCAGGCCTCGATCAGGCGGCGGGATGCCTTGGCGCGCAAAGGCTCCAGGCCGTTGCCGGTCGCCATTTTGGCAAAACCGTGGGCCAGGCTGCGCAGCGGCACGGCATAGGTCGGAATCGAGCAGCCGTCGGTGCCGCAGCTTTCGGCGCCGAGCACGGCGCCGGTCAGGCTTTCCATCGTCGCGCGGATCTCGACCTGCAGCGGGTGCTCATAGCCGACATAGGCTTTCGGATCGATATCCCGGTGGCAGCAGGCGCAGATGAAGCCGGCATGTTTTCCCGAGCAATTGTTGTGCAGCGCGGTCGGCGCCCCCAGCGTGCGGACCTGGTGGATCAGGACCTTCTGGTTCATCGACCAATGGGCGCCGCATTCCAGCGCTTCGGCATTCCGGCCGGCGCGTGCCAGCATCGAAGCGGCAAGCGCCACATGCTCGTCCTCGCCATTGTGCGAGGCGCAGGCGAGCGCAAGTTCCCTGTCGCCAAAACCATAGGCGTCGGCCGCACCGCTTTCGACGAGCGGCAGCGCCTGCATCGCCTTGCAGGCCGAACGCGGGAAGACGGCGGCTTCGATATCGCCGAGCGAGAAGACGAGGCTGCCATCGCCATCGACGACCGCCACCACGCCGCGATGACGGCTTTCGACGAGCAGGCCACGGGTGACTTCGACGACGACGGGATTGGTCATGGGCTCTCATCCTGGTGCTGGCGGGATGCGGCAGGCATAACGCGTCAGGGCGCGAAAGCCAACGGGTTTAGGGCTGCCGGATTTTGGAGTCTGTCCGGGAGAGCACCCGGGGACATGTTTGCCGGAGACATCCCCACAAATTCCGTCATCCCAGGGATCCATGGTCGTGGCTGCCAGAGGCGGCATGGATCCTCGGGTCAAGCCCGAGGAGGATGGAGGATGGGGTGGCTTTTGGAGCAAGCACAGCAACGGGCGGCGGAATGGGATTATTGTGTCCCTGCCGTGCCAAGGTTGGCGTTGAAATCGGACGCGTAGCAACGCTATCCTGCAACCAAAATCACATGCGAAGGAAGCGTTTTGCAAACAGGTCTATCCATTTCAGAGTCGATATTGTGGGTCTTTTTCACGCTCGTCTCTCTCGGTCTGGCGTGCTGGTTGGCGCGCCGGCCCAAAAGGACAAGCGTTGGAATCATGCTCGGAGCGCTTCTGGGGCTGGCCTTGATGTCGATTGCGTCGGTTCTGACCGGTTTCCTCGGAAGCGTTCTTCCCTTGGGGCAAATCGATTTCTGGCTCTCCAGTTTGACGGCGCAGATCTGACGCAACAATCATCACAGGATTTGACTGAAACGATCGAAAACTATCGTTTCTCTGATGCATCCGAAGCGGCTAAAGATGGTGCATCAGGAACCGCACCCAATGTCCACTCTTTCCTTGATTCTGCGCGACAACAGGATCCGCATTCCCACCGTGACGCTCGTCGCGCTCGCCTTCACCTATGCCTCGACCGTGCCTTACCAGTCGATCATCGGCATCAATGAACTGGGCTTGACCAACGGCACCTATTCGGCGCTGGTGTTCTTCTCGGCGATCGTCAACGTCACGACCAGCCTGACGCTCGGCATCTGGTCGGACCGGCTGAAGGAACGGCGGCCGCTGGTGCTGGCACTTTCGGTCGCCGGCATGCTCGGTTTCGGATCGATCGCGATCATTTTCGCCTTCGGCACATCGGTCACCGATTATTCCGGCACCGCCTTCGTCGGCGCTGCCGCGGGCTTGGCATCGATCGGCGCCTTGCTTTATCTCGAAAGCAGCAGGCGGCAGGTGCGGCAGCCGGCTTGAAACACCAATTGCTTGCGAGCGATGGGATCCACGCTGCGACGTCAGAGAAACGTCGCGCGCCACCCGCGGTGCCGTCGGCGGTCGTCTGGCCGGAGCGGCACCCCGCATTCCGTCATCCTCGGCCTTTGAGCCGAGGATCCATGCCGCGCTACGAGCGCGAGGCCGCATGGGTCCTCGGGTCAAGCCCGAGGACGACGGAGGAGAGGTGGTGCCTGTCAGGAAAGACACATTCGCGGCAGGAGCGCGGCGACACACGCAGGAAACGCAGCCCCTACAACGGCTCCGTCTCAACGCAGCGTGATGCGGTAGGCGCAGCGGCGGGCGCCGGCGAGGATGTGTTCGCTGCGCTCGACCTCGGCGCCGAGGGCGGCGCGGAAGGTTTCCAGTTCGGAGCGGCAGAAGCCGGCGCAGGCGGTGGCCGCCGCGCAGATCGGGCAGTGGTTTTCGACCAGCATGAACGAGCCGTCGGCCTCCCGCCAGCTGTCGGCCATATAGCCCTCGCGGGTGCGGATGGCGGCAAGGCCCTCGACGCGGGCGGCGAGGTCGCCGGCAGTCTCCAGTTCCTTGCGATAGCGCTTCAGCGTCTCGGCCTCGCGGGCGGAGATGACGGTGTCGAGCGCTGCGGCTCCAAGCTGTTCGGTGAGCGTGGCGAGCAGGTTTGCCGTCAGTTCGGCATGGCCGTCGGGAAAGCGGCGGTTGCCGGCCGCGGTCAGATGCCAGAGCTGACGCGGGCGTCCCCGGCCGGCGGCGGCGACGGTCACCGGCTCCACCAACCCCTCCTCCGCCATCCTCGCCAGCTGCTGGCGGGCGGCCTCGCCCGAGATGCCGAGCGCATCGCCGATTGCGGCGGCAAGCTGCGGACCCTCGGTCTTTATCAGGATCAGAATCCGGTTGGCTGGGGATTGGCGCATATTTCCAAGTCAAGTCTTGTTTTAATCCGGACGGCGTGCAATTTTCCAATTTATAACTTGGAAAATTATTTCCCGCCAGCAAAAACGTCGAGGATCGCCCCATGTCCGAAATCGACCAGACCATCGCCCTTCCGAACGCCAGCTCCGTCGTCCGCCTGTTCCTTCCCGAGCACCTGGCCGCAACGCTGATGCTAGCCGGCGGCGTCACGCTTTATGCGGTCGAGAGCTACATCACCGCCACCATTGCCCCCTCGATCGTGCGCGACATCGGCGGCCTTGCCCTGTTTTCCTGGGTGACAAGCCTGTTCGTCGCCGCCGCCGTGCTCGGCTCGATCTTCGTCGCCATGCGGCCGCGGGGGATTACGCTGCGCGGCGTCTATGTGATCGCCGCCCTTGTCTTCGGCGCGGGCAGCCTGGTCGCCGCAATCGCTCCGTCAATGCCGGTGGTGCTGATCGGCCGGGCGCTGCAGGGGCTCGGCACCGGGGCGCTTGCGGCCCTCGGTTACGCCTTCATCCGCTTCGTCTATCCCGAACCGCTGTGGCCGAAGGCAACGACGCTTTACGCGGCGATCTGGGGGATCTCGACCGTCATCGGCCCGACGCTCGGCGGCTTCTTTTCCGCCGGCAGCAGCTGGCGCTACGCCTTCATCGTGCTCGTGCCGCTCGGCCTCGTCATGGCGGCGCTGGCGCCGCGGCTCTTGCCGGAGGTCGAGGACGACCGCGAGCAGATCAAGACGCCGGTTGCCCAGATCGGGCTGCTTCTTGCCGCCGTGCTGATGATCAGCGCCGCCGGTGCGATCGAGGCGACAGCCATGAAAGCCGCCCTCATCGCCGCCTCGGTCACCGCGGTAACGGCCATGCTGCTCATCGAGACCCGAAGCCGCAACCGGCTGCTGCCGTCCGGTGCCGTCAGCCTATCCAGGCCGATTTGCCGCGTCTACCTGGTAATGCTCGCCTTGACCGTCGTGCTCGTCAGCGACGTCTTCATTCCCTATTTCCTGCAGAGCCTGCATGGGGTGACACCGCTGATGTCGGGCTATCTCGTGGCGCTGGTGGCACTCGGCTGGACCTTCGCCGCCTTCCTCAGCAGCTCCCTGACCGGCAGGCAGGCCCATGCGGGAATCGTTGCCGGCGCGCTGATCGAGACGGCGGCGACCGCTGCGCTGGCTCTCTTTCTGGCCAGGGACAATCCGCAGGGGCATTTGCCGCTGATCGTGCCGGCGGCGGTCTCCATCTTCATGATGGGCTTCGGCATCGGCCTCGGCTGGGCGCATCTCGTCGCCATGGTGCTGAAACTCGTTGCCAGCAACGAACAGGACAAGGCCTCGTCGGCGATCCCGACGATGAGCTCGCTCGGCGGCGCTTTCGGCGCGGCCTTCGCCGGCGTCATCGCCAATGGCGCCGGCCTCGTCGAACCGGGCGGCATATCGGGCACGCTGTCGGCGGCGCACTGGCTCTATGTCGCCATGGCAGTGCCCGGCATCGTCGCGATCGCCGCTGCGATGACGCTGAGGGACAACCGGAATTGAAAAGGCGCCTCAGGGTTCGAGGCGCCTCTGTACGAAGGTTAAAGCTTTCAGGCGACGTTGCGCTCCGGTTCCGGCGCCTGCTGGACGGCCTGCTGCTTCACGCCGAGATAGAGGATGGAGTTGCGACTGATGCCATAGGTCTCGCAGACCTCGGGCGTGATGAATTCGGTGACCGGGATTTGCTGGACAGCCAAACCGGCGCGCTGGATCACATCGACAAAGCCGGACCTTGAGAAGAGACGCACGTGGTCGTCCTGGCCGAAATGCGCCCAGCGGCCTTCCGGCGTCGTCACCTCGGGATTTTCATAGGTGTCCTCGATCGACAGGCAGATCGGCGCCATCAGGATGGCGACGCTGTCCTGCTTGAGAACACGCCGGATTTCGGCGGTGGCACGCACTGGATCGTCGACGTGTTCGAGCACATGGGAACAAAGCACGAAGTCGAAGCTCTCGTCGGCGTAGGGCAGGTTGTGGATATCCGCCTTGTCGTCTGCCTCGGGCAAATACATATCGCAGCTGCGGTAGAAGATATGCGGGTGGCTCTTGAGCCAGAAGGTCAAGGCGCGGCCGGGCGCAATGTCCAGGAAACGGACGGCCTGCGCCTGGTTGAGGCGCTGGAATACCGGCGTCAGGAACAGCGCGAAGAGCCTGTCGCGATCGGTCGAATGACAATTGGGGCAGCTATAGGCCTGATGGTTGATCGTCTCGAATTCATGCAGGCCATAGGGAAAGCCGTGCTCGACCGCCTTGTCGACGTAGTAGCGTGGAAGCGGTACGAAATGCGGAATTCTGCTGCGGCAGATGGGGCACGCGTGGAATAGAGCCATTGTATCCTCGTAGGGACCGTACAACGCGCAAGCAACGCCACATCAAGATGCGCAGTTTCGGGGCCAGGTTTCAATCAGACAACTGTTCAACGACCCGGAGACTCACGAACGCCCAGGATCAGCTTCACCTTGCGCACGAATGCTGGTCCGAAGCTGACCTCAGACGGTGAGCACGACCTTGCCGATATGGCTGCCCTCCTCCATCAGGCGGTGTGCCTCGACGACTTCTTCGAAAGCAAAGGCCCTGTGGATAACAGGGGCGATGGCGCCCGTTTCCAAGAGTGGCCAGACTTCGGCGAGCAGGTCGTCGCGGATGGCGCGTTTTTCCTCGGCCGTGCGCGGACGCATGGTGGAGCCGGTGACCGTCAGCCGCTTGACCATGATCGGCGAGAGATTGACCTTGTCGGCAACGGCGCCGCCGAGGAAGGCGATGATCGACAGGCAGCCGTCCTTGGCGAGCGAGGCGAGATTGCGTTCGAAATAGGCAGCCCCGATCATATCGAGGATGATATCGACGCCCTGGCCGGTCTCGGCCTTGATCACCGCGGCGAAATCCTCGCTGCGGTAGTTGATCGCCCGTTTGGCGCCGAGCCTTTCGCAGGCCTCGCATTTTTCGCGCGAGCCCGCCGTCGCGTAGACCTCGGCGCCAAAGGCGCGGGCGAGCTGGATTGCCGTCGTGCCGATGCCGCTGGTGCCGCCATGGATCAGCACCGTCTCGCCCTCCGTCAGCCCGGCCATCTGGAAGAGGTTGGCCCAGACGGTGAAGAAGGTTTCCGGCAGGGCCGCCGCCCTCACCGCGTCAAAGCCCTTGGGAAAGGGCAGGATCTGGCCGGCCGGCAGCAGGCAATATTCGGCATAGGCGCCGCCATTGGCGAGCCCGCAGACCTTGTCGCCGACGGCATGATCGCTGACACCCGGGCCGACGGCGACGATTTCACCGGCCAGTTCCAGGCCGAGGATCGGGCTCGCATCCTTCGGCGGGGGATAGCTGCCCTGGCGTTGGGCAATGTCGGGACGGTTGACGCCGATCGCCTCGGCACGCACCAGCACCTGCCCCTCTTCGGGCACCGGCAGTGGGCGCCTGGCGATCACCATCACCTCCGGCCCGCCGAAGGAGCTGAGATCCACGAAACGCATTTCCTGAGGCAATGGCATGGTACGATCCTCCCTGATCCAAAACAGGGGAATTAAATCAGCTCCGCCGGCTTGGAAAGGTTGGAAGCGGCAAGGGCGTCAATTCGCCTCGCCCAGGACGTGGAAGGCGAGGCCCTCCTCGCTCTCCTTGGCGGCCGATTTGATGACGGCGATTTCGGCGCTGACGCGGTTGATATCGTCGATGACGAGGCCTTCCGGCAGTTCGAGCACGCCGATCGAGCAGCGCATCAGCGGGAACAGGGCTTCGGCGCCGCTGCGGTCGTGGCCGAGGATGCGGCCGGCGGCGCGGTGCTCTTCGGAATAGAGGTCGAGCACGTCGTCATGGAAATCGCTGATCAGCCGGTCGAGAATTTCCGTCAGCTCGTCCTGCGTCCAACCGACGACGCCGATGAAGAAGTCGTCGCCGCCGACATGGCCGAGGAAATGCCGCTCGGCGAAGAAATAACGGCGCATCAGCGCGGCAAACAGCGAGATCGCATGGTCGCCGAGATGGAAGCCGTAGGCATCGTTGAACGGCTTGAAATTGTCGAAATCGCAGTAGCAGAAATGGCGGACCTCATCGCCGTCGCGGCCGGACTGGCGCATGAAATCGCGGATGGCGCGATTGCCCGGCAGGCCGGTCAGCGGGTTCTGGTCCTGGGCGGTCTTCAACTGCTTCTCGTTGATGACCTTGATCAGCGAGGCGGCGGAGACGACGCCGGCGTAACGCATATTGTCGGTCAGGATCAGGCAGTTGCTGCCTTCCATATTGGCGAAGATCGTCATCAGATGCTCGGCATCGCTGTCGAGGCCGACGATCGGCGCCATCTCGACGAAATGCGAAATGCTGCGCTCATACATCTTGTTCTTCAGGAGATCGCGGCCGAAGGGCTGGTAGATATATTCCTTGAGGTGCTGCTCGTGGATGATGCCGCGCGGCTCGCTGTTGGCGTTGAGGACGGGAAAGAAGGCCTGGCGCGGATTGCGGCGGAAAAGCTCGAAGACGCTGTCGATGGTGTCGTTTTCGTAGACCGCCGGCAAGAGCTCGATCTGCTTGCGGATGAGGATCTCGTCGAGCGACTGGCTGCCCCGCTTGCTTTTCCCGAGCTCCTGCAGATGCGGGAAGGACGGCGCCAGCTCCGACATGTGCGTCGTCGGCCGCGAGATGAACCAGCCCTGGACGAGGTCGACGCCATATTCGCGGCAGGCGATGAATTCGGCCTCGGTCTCGATGCCTTCGGCAATGACGCGGGTGCCGAGCACATGGGCAATGTTGACGATGCTCTTCAAGAGATGGCGCTTGCGCGGGCTGCGGTCGATCTCGGCAACGAAATGGCGGTCGATCTTGAGATAATCGACGGAATAATCGCACAGCAGTTTCATTTCGCCGTGACCGACGCCGAAATCGTCGATCGCCAGCTTGAAGCCGGCCTTGCGCAGCTTCGACACCAGGGCGGAAAATTCCGGCACACTGGTATTGTCGAAACGCTCGGAGAATTCGAAGCAGATCGAAGACGGCGGAATATTCGCGGTTCTCAGATGCTGCAGCAGGTTTTCGACCAGGCGCTCGCCATGCGGGATCAGCCGGACATCGAGATTGAGGAACAGCGTGGAGCTGGAGAAATTCGACAGCGTCGCGAATTTGGCGAGCGCGCGGCTCGCCAGCATCTGTTCGAGCTGTAAGAGCTGGCCGGCCCGATGGGCTTCGTCGAGAATGTCGGCGGGCGTGTCGAAGCCGATACGCTCCTGGCCGCGCATCAGCGATTCATAACCGAACACCGTGCCGGTGCCGGCCTCGACGATCGGCTGGAAGGCATTCTCGACCACAAGCTTGGCAAGGGTGACGATCTGGTCGCTGGCATAACGGCGCAGGACGTCGGGCTCGACAGGGGCAGCCAGGGATGTGCCGGTTTTCATCTCGGCCGAGCTCCGCTGTGATTTGTTCTTCTTGAGCCAGGACCATGCGGCAGAAGGATCAATGAACCCTTTCGCCAGTGTGAAAGTTTTGTGAAAGACGCGGACCATCGCTGCGCGTTCTGCGTTTATTTGAATTCCCCCATACAATCAGACGCTTGTTCAGGCGGAGCGACGGCGCTGCGCCTCATGATCGGCAAACATGTCGGCGACGCATCTGCCGCCCGAGGCAACGCTCTCGTCATCGAGGCGATCGGCCTTGATTTCGCCGAGCTTGCGAGCAGTATCCCAGAGACGAAGCGCCTCGCGGACGACCTCGCTGCTCGAGGCATAGCCGCCCGTGTCGACGGCGGCACGAATGCCCGCTGCCTGTTGCGGAGAGATGGAAACGGTGACCATCGGCATGAACTTCCTCCCTTTTTTATTCAGGCAGAACCCTGCCTTTGGGGGATGCATGACCATTTGCGGCGATCGTACACAGAACCACACCCTTTTGGCGAGCGGTCCATACCCCTTAAGTCTAATCCCCTGTCATGTCCTTGTCAAAATAGGCGTAGCAAAAAGGCTTCAGCCGCGGATGCCGAGGCCGAAGGCGATCATGGTCGAGCCTTGGATAATGAGATCGGCAGCCAGGAACAGGCCGAGGACCCAGAGGCTGTTGACCGGCCAGCCGAGCGCGATGACGAAACCGGCAAGGGCGGTGATGACGCCGCTGGCGACGATCCAGCCCCAGCCTTTTGCCGGCTTCATGCGCCTGCCGACCCAGGTGCGGAAGACGCCGGCGATGACCAGGGCGAGCGACAGAAACAGCGTCAGCGCAGCCGATGTCAGGATCGGATTGACGAAGGCGCAGATGCCGGCCAGCACATAGAGCAGGCCGCTCAACGCCCAGAAGAGCACGTGATCCCAGCCGCGCACCTGGAAGGCGTGGACGAGATAGATGACGCCGCCGAACAGCATCAGCATGCCGACGTAATAGACGGAGACGACAGTGGCGAGCATCAGATTGCCGAGAGCGATCAGCCCGCAGACGAAGAGCAGCACGCCGAGGCCGACGAACCAGATCCATTTCGACTGCAGTTGGGATTTCGGCACTCCGTCAAAGACATCTGTCATAACGCACCTCCCGGATGATTTTGAATATGTTGCAGCAAAATCTCGCGAAAAGATCCGAACCCGCGTCAGACGCGAAAGATTTTTATTGATTGATCGGTCAATCAAAAATACTCTACTGCCTGTCGCCCGGACGTGTGCAGCGGTTCCGGGACAACGACATGCATCAAACAAACGGCTGAAGCGCGTCATGATTTATATTTGACGTGACGCGCTGTCGCTGAAATTTCAGGGGAGCTGGCGGTTTTGCCGAAGGTCGGAATGGAGCCGGTGCGCCGCAAGGCGCTTGTCGACGCAGCCCTGCGGGTGATCGGCGATCACGGCTCGCTTGCCGTCACCATGTCCGACATCGCCCGCCAGGCCGGCGTATCGCCAGCCCTTGCGCATCACTATTTCGGCAGCAAGGAGCAGTTGCTGATCGAGACGATCCGCTCGCTGCTGCGGCAGCTGCGCCGCGACACGGTGGTCGCGCTGAAGGCGGCGCGGACGCCGCGCGAGCGGCTTTCGGCCGTGATCCGCGTCAGCTTCAATGCCGACCAGTTCGCGCCCGAGACGATCGCGGCCTGGCTCGCCTTCTATGCCGAGGCGCAGCGCTCGGAGGAGACGCGCCGCTTCCTGGTGATCTATGCCCGGCGGCTGCGCTCCAACCTGCTTGCCGATCTCAAGGCGCTGCTGCCGGCCGATGCCGCAGAACGCGTCGCCGAGGGCGCTGCGGCGATGATCGACGGGCTCTATATCAGGCAAAGTCTGAAATCGGCGCCGATCGGCATCGAAGCCTCGATCGCGCTGACGGAGGATTATGTGAACGCGCTTCTGGCCAGCGCCTCCGCTTCTCCCACCGGGGGAAGGAAAAACCACTTCGCACCATCCAAGGACAAATGACATGAAAGCCCAGCCGAAAGCCTCGCACTTCATCGATGGCGAATATGTCGAGGACAGCGACGGCGCCGTCATCGAGAGCCTTTATCCCGCCACCGGCGAGGTGATTGCCCGGCTGCATGCGGCAACGCCTGCGATCGTCGAGAAGGCGATCGCCGCGGCCAGACGCGCCCAGCCGGAATGGGCGGCGATGAGCCCGATGGCGCGCGGCCGCGTCTTGAAACGCGCCGCCGAGATCATGCGCGAACGCAATCGCGAGCTCTCCGAACTGGAAACGCTCGACACCGGCAAGCCGATCCAGGAGACGATCGTCGCCGATCCGACCTCGGGCGCCGACGCCTTCGAATTCTTCGGCGGGGTCGCGCCGGCCGGGCTCAACGGCGCTTATATCCCGCTCGGCCAGGATTTTGCCTATACCAAACGCGTCCCCCTCGGCGTCTGCGTCGGCATCGGCGCCTGGAACTATCCACAGCAGATTGCCTGCTGGAAGAGCGCGCCGGCGCTGATCTCAGGCAACGCCATGGTGTTCAAGCCCTCGGAGAACACGCCGCTCGGCGCCCTGAAGATCGCCGAGATCCTGTATGAGGCGGGGCTGCCGAAGGGGCTCTTCAACGTCATCCAGGGCGACCGCGACACCGGACCGCTGCTCGTCAACCATCCGGACGTCGCCAAGGTGTCGCTGACCGGATCGGTGCCGACTGGGCGCCGGGTGGCGGCGGCTGCGGCCGGCAGCCTCAAGCATGTGACGATGGAGCTCGGCGGCAAATCGCCGCTCATCGTCTTCGACGACGCCGATCTCGATTCGGCGGTCGGCGGGGCCATGCTCGGCAATTTCTATTCGACCGGCCAGGTCTGCTCGAACGGCACGCGCGTCTTCGTGCAGAAGGCTGTTAAGGCCGAGTTCCTGAAGCGGCTGAAGGCGCGCACCGAGGCGATGCTGATCGGCGACCCGATGGACGAGGCGACGCAGATCGGCCCGATGGTTTCCTGGGCGCAGCGCGAAAAGGTGATCGCCTATATCGAGAAGGGCAAGGCCGAGGGCGCCACCCTGATTGCCGGCGGCGGCATTCCGAACAATGTATCCGGCGAAGGCTATTACGTGCAGCCGACCGTCTTTGCCGACGTCACCGACGACATGACCATCGCCCGCGAGGAGATCTTCGGGCCTGTGATGTCGGTGCTCGATTTCAACGATGAGGACGAGGTGATCACCCGCGCCAATGCCAGCGAATTCGGCCTGTCGGGCGGCGTCTTCACCGCCGACCTCACCCGCGCCCACCGCGTCGTCGACCGGCTGGAGGCCGGCACGCTCTGGATCAACACCTACAATCTCTGCCCTGTCGAAATCCCCTTCGGCGGCTCTAAACAATCCGGCTTCGGCCGCGAGAATTCGCTGGCGGCGCTGGAGCATTATTCCGAGCTGAAGACGGTCTACGTCGGAATGGGGCCGGTACAGGCGCCTTATTGAGTGTGGGAGAAGACCCCTCCCCAACCCCTCCCCACAAGGGGGAGGGGCTAGCCCGCGGCACTGGCGTTACTCTCCTTCAATCGCATCGCTTGCGGCGCTGATTTCGGAGTGAGGCGGTGCGGCAGGTTTAGCCCCTCCCCCTTGTGGGGAGGGGTTTGGGGCGGGGTCTTCAGCCAGTTGCAAAAGAATCCAAGGGAACGTCATGCAACAAGCAGATTTCGTCATCATCGGCTCGGGCTCGGCGGGATCCGCCCTCGCCTATCGCCTGTCGGAAGACGGCAAGAATACCGTCCTCGTCATCGAGGCGGGCGGCAGCGATTTCGGGCCGTTCATCCAGATGCCGGCAGCGCTTGCCTGGCCGATGAGCATGAAGCGCTACAATTGGGGCTACCTTTCCGAGCCGGAGCCGAACCTCAACAACCGGCGCATCACTGCGCCGCGCGGCAAGGTGATCGGCGGCTCCTCCTCGATCAACGGCATGGTCTATGTGCGCGGCCATGCCGAGGACTTCAACCGCTGGGAGGAGCTCGGCGCCAGCGGCTGGGCCTATGCCGACGTTCTCCCCTATTTCAAGCGGATGGAGCATTCGCATGGCGGCGAGGAGGGCTGGCGCGGCACTGACGGGCCGCTTCATGTCCAGCGCGGCGGCTTCACCAATCCACTGTTCCGCGCCTTCATCGAGGCCGGCAAACAGGCGGGCTTCGAGACGACCGAGGATTATAACGGCAGCAAGCAGGAAGGCTTCGGGCTGATGGAGCAGACCATCTTTGCCGGCCGCCGCTGGTCTGCCGCCAATGCCTATCTGAAACCGGCGCTGAAGCGGGACAATGTCGGGATCGTCTACGGTGTGGCGCGCCGGATCGTCATCGAGGACGGCCGGGCGACCGGCGTCGAGATCGAGCGCGGCGGCAAAGTGGAGGTGGTGAAGGCCAATCGCGAGGTCATCGTCTCGGCTTCCTCCTTCAATTCACCGAAGCTGCTGATGCTGTCGGGGATCGGCCCCGGCCAACATTTGAACGACATGGGCATCGCGGTGAAGGCCGACCGACCGGGTGTCGGCGCCAACCTGCAGGACCACATGGAATTCTACTTCCAGCAGATCAGCACCAAGCCGGTGTCGCTTTACTCCTGGCTGCCCTGGTTCTGGCAGGGCGTGGCCGGGGCGCAATGGCTGCTGTCGAAGGGTGGGCTCGGCGCCTCCAACCAGTTCGAGGCCTGCGCCTTCCTGCGCTCGGCACCCGGGCTGAAGCAGCCCGATATCCAGTACCACTTCCTGCCGGTGGCGATCAGCTATGACGGCAAGGCGGCGGCGAAAAGCCACGGTTTCCAGGTGCATGTCGGCTACAACCTGTCGAAATCGCGCGGCAGCGTGACGCTGCGCTCGCCCGATCCCAAGGCCGATCCGGTGCTGCGCTTCAACTATATGAGCCATCCCGAGGACTGGGAGAAATTCCGCCACTGCGTGCGCCTGACCCGCGAGATCTTCGGGCAGACGGCCTTCAACGACTATCGCGGCCCGGAGATCCAGCCCGGCGAAAGCGTGCAGAGCGACGAGGAGATCGACGCCTTCCTGCGCGAACATCTGGAAAGCGCCTATCACCCCTGCGGCACCTGCAAGATGGGCGCCAAGGACGATCCGATGGCGGTGGTCGATCCGCAAACCCGGGTGATCGGCGTCGAGGCCCTGCGCGTCGCCGACAGCTCGATCTTCCCGCACGTCACCTACGGCAATCTGAACGGCCCCTCGATCATGACCGGCGAGAAGGCCGCCGATCACATTCTCGGCAAGCAGCCGCTGGCGCGCTCGAACCAGGAACCCTGGGTCAATCCAAGGGCGGCGGTCAGCGACCGGTGATGGCGGGGCCTGCTCAAGCGTCCGTTGTCAGACCAGACGGCACCCTGTAGGTTGCAACGACACTCGGGAGACTGGAAACATGGCGCTCAAGCGGATGGACAACGTCGGGATCGTCGTCGAAGACCTTGGAGGCGCGATTGATTTCTTTCGCGAACTCGGTTTCGAACTCGAAGGACAGGCCACGATCGAAGGCGAATGGGCCGGACGAGTGACCGGACTGGGCGATCAGCATGTCGAGATCGCCATGATGCGCACACCGGATGGACACAGCCGGCTCGAGCTCTCCCGCTTCCTCAGGCCTGATGTCATTGCAGATCACCGCAACGCCCCGGTCAACGCCCTCGGTTATCTCCGCGCCATGTTCACCGTCGACGACATCGACGAGACGCTCGAACGGCTCCGCAGCCGCGGCGCACAGCTCGTCGGCGAAGTCGTCCGGTACGAGGACGCATATCGGCTCTGCTACATCCGTGGCCCTGAAGGGCTTCTCATCGGGCTCGCCCAGGAACTCGGCTGAGCCCGACAGACCAGGAATGGTCCTCAAGTCGAAGGGCTTCTGAGGCTATAACGCCGTTTCACGATCAAGATCTTCAGAGAAATCCGATCCATCGCCCCGCCAATAGGGCGGCGGTCCAGGTTGCCGCCGACAGGGCTGCGGAGAAGCGCAGGCCGGGCCGGATCAGGCCGGTTGTCATGAGCGTCTTCCACCCTTGCCCGAGATGGACGGCAAGGAGGTTGAGCAGGCCGAGCCCGATCAGGGCGAGCTTGGTGAGGAAGGCGGGATTGGCGGCATATTCGACCGCTCGCACGCTGAAGAGACAGAAGCCGGTGACGACGGCCGCGGCAAGGCCGACGCCCGCCGCGCGCGACAGAAACGGCGCGATGATCTCCGCCGGCACCTTGCGGAAGAAGCCGGCGAGCCTCAGATCGAGCGGCAGGATGGCGCCGACGAGAAGGCCGATCGCAAGGATATGGCCGGCATTGACGAACATGTAGAGGGTTGCGGAGCGCCGGAGCGCAACCGCGGGCATGGTAGCCGACAGCCATTCGAGAACGGCGATCACGACGGATCAGTTCGTCCGGATGCGATCGGGATAGATATCGTAGCGCTTGTCGCCGATGGTGATGCGCACGGCCTTCATCCGCTTCTCGTTGCGATCCTGCGAACGGTTGCCAAGGGCGATCACCTGGTCGCCGGGCTTGGCGACGCCCTCGACGAAGCCGGAGCGCTCCGTCTGGCGCGGATTGCCGAGTTCGACACGCCAGACGCCGTCATCGGCGGTCGCGACATCGAGCGTCGGATGCGGCCCGCCCATGGAAATCTTTTCGATGGTGCCGCGAAGCTCGATCTGGTCCGCCTCGGCCCATGACCAGCCGTGATGGGCGGCAGCGCTCGTTGCAAGGGCAACCGACAGACCGACGGCCGCCAGCAGATGCTTTGTCGAAATTGCAAACATGGATCCTTCTCCCTACCCGCATGGACAGGCAGGTGGAGCACAGCAGCGGCGAGAAAAGGCATTTCACCAAATCTTGAAGGGAGAGAGATGCCGCGGGCTCTCATCGAGCCTTGATGCTCAGGCGAGCAACCGGGTGACTTCGGCGCCGTGCCTCGGGCCGACGGCATCGGCAATGGTCGTGGAGAACAGCACCTTGCGGGTGGCGTCGGCGACCTTGGCGAAGACGTGGCGGATTTCGCAGGTCTGTTCGCCGTCGCAATCGTCGCATTTGCGGTAGGCGGTGATCGACAGGCACGGCAGCGGCGCGATCGGGCCGTCGATGATGCGCAGGATCTCGCCGAAGGTGATGGTATGGGCGGGCTTGAGGAGGAGATAACCGCCCTGCTTGCCGCGGCGGCTGGCGACGATGCCGTGATGTTTCAGGTCGAGCAGGATCTGTTCGAGGAACTTCTTCGGGATTTTCTGCTGCGCGGCGATATCGGAAATCATCACCGGTTCGTCGGCATCGGCATCCGCCAGAACCGTCAGCGCCCGCAGCGCATATTTCGCCTTTTGCGTAATCATCTCGGACCGTCGACACACACATGCGGCGCGAATTCCGCGCCGCTTCACGGGTACATCAGCCTCTATGGCACAGCCAGCATGAACGGAATTTGAACGCGCCGGAGAAAGCCTTGAGGAACAAGCGTTTTGGCCTTGTTTTTTGCCCTTGGCCAAGCTTACTCAATCTACGCCAAAACCGCGGCTTCCGCACCTTTTTCGCCATCACTTCAGATTTCGGATTGACAGGCTGCGTGTAACTCTACTATTTTTATAGACATACCAGCTGTTCGTGAGGATTTTTATCCTCGGGCGGCTGTTTTTTTGCATTGCGGCAGCTTCGGAGAGATATTTGCTCCTCCGGCCGCAGCTTTCGAAATCCCTTTTTCTGTCCGATCCAGGATTGAACTGCGATACTCCCGTCAACAAAGGACAGGATTCTCATGACTGTTATCGATAGGATTGCGGAAGCCGAGGCGCTGAACGACAAGCTGGCGGGTCTCGACCTTGCCGGGCGCCTGTCGCTGGTGGCGGGCCTTGGCGGGCGCGTGGTGTTCACCACCTCGCTCGGCATCGAGGACCAGGTGATCAGCGCCGAGATTGGCACGCACCGCCTGCCGATCGACATCGCGACGCTCGAGACCGGCCGGCTGTTTGCCGAGACGCTGTCGCTGATCGAAGAGACGGAAGCCCAGTACGACATCCACATCCAGCGCTTCACACCTGAAAAGGCCGATATCGACGCCTATGCAGCGAAATACGGCCTCAACGGCTTCTACGAGAGTGTCGAAGCCAGGCATGCCTGTTGCGGCGTGCGCAAGCTGAAGCCGCTTGCGCGCGCGCTCGAGGGTGCAACGATCTGGATCACCGGCCTGCGCCGCGGCCAATCGGCCAACCGCGCCGAGACGCCGTTTGCCGAATATGACGCCGAACGGCACCTCGTGAAGGTCAATCCGCTCGCCGATTGGGACCTGGAGGCGATCAAGGCCTTCGTGTCCGACAACGGCGTGCCGGTCAATCCGCTGCATGCCCGCGGCTATCCCTCGATCGGCTGCGAGCCGTGCACGCGGGCGATCAAGCCCGGCGAGCCGGAGCGCGCCGGCCGCTGGTGGTGGGAACAGGACGAGAAGCGCGAATGCGGCCTGCATGTCGCCGAAGAGGCCGCGGTGATCGCCGCACAGTAATCAACCCTCACGGCTTTGC
Source organism: Rhizobium croatiense (assembly GCF_019793465.1). Lineage (GTDB taxonomy): Bacteria > Pseudomonadota > Alphaproteobacteria > Rhizobiales > Rhizobiaceae > Rhizobium > Rhizobium croatiense. The sequence continues at coordinate 580,091 of NZ_JAILYJ010000002.1, forward strand.
CAATCAGGGCGCGGCGACCGCCGCAGCCTTTGGGGAAGCCAACATCTAGGAATTGTTTGCGGGCAGCCGCAAACGACCGACAGTCTGGAGTAAGACATGCCCGATAGCCGTCCGGATACGGAACTCAGCAACCCGCAGAGCGCCAAGGCGCCGCTCGACCCGCATCTGAAGGCGCTGGAAAACGAATCCATCCATATCTTCCGCGAGGTCGCGGCCGAATTCGAGCGTCCGGTCATGCTCTATTCGATCGGCAAGGATTCCTCGGTGCTGCTGCATCTGGCGCGCAAGGCCTTCTATCCCGGCCGCGTGCCCTTCCCGCTGCTGCATGTGAATACCGGCTGGAAATTCCGCGAGATGATCGCCTTCCGCGATGAGACCGCCAGGAAATACGATCTCGACCTGATCGAGCACATCAATCCGCGCGGTGCGGCGGAGAACATCACGCCGTTCACTCATGGTTCGGCCGCCTTCACCGACATCATGAAGACCGAGGGCCTGCGCCAGGCGCTCGATGCCGGCCAGTTCGACGCCGCTTTCGGCGGTGCGCGCCGCGACGAGGAGGCAAGCCGCGCCAAGGAGCGCATCTATTCCTTCCGCACGCCCGACCATCGCTGGGATCCGCGCAACCAGCGGCCGGAACTCTGGAACGTCTATAACGGCATGATCCGCAAGGGCGAAAGCGTGCGCGCCTTCCCGCTGTCGAACTGGACCGAAGTCGATATCTGGCGCTACATCCAGGCCGAGGACATTCCGCTCGTTCCGCTTTATTACGCCAGGAAGCGGCCTTTCGTGGAGCGTGACGGCATGATGATCCTGGCCGAGGATCCGCGCCTCGAACTTTTGCCCGGCGAAGTGCGCCAGGAAGGCATGATCCGCTTCCGCACGCTCGGCGACTTCCCGCTGACCGGCGCCATCCGCTCACAGGCGACCACACTGGAAGAGGTGATCGCCGAACTCGAAATAGCAACGGTGTCCGAACGTCAGGGCCGCGCCATCGACCGCGACCAGTCCGGCTCCATGGAAAAGAAGAAGCGTGAAGGATATTTCTGAGATGACCGCAGCCAACACCGCCGTCTCGGCCGCAACCGCCGTCAGCCTGCCCGCGGCCGAGCCGCAGAAGGCCCAGCGCGATACGCGCCCGCTGCGACTGATTACCTGCGGCAGCGTCGATGACGGCAAGTCGACGCTGATCGGCCGCCTGCTCTGGGACACCAAGGCGGTCAAGGAAGACCAGGCCGCCACGCTGCAGCGCGATTCCACCGGCAAGCAGAACGATCTCGGCCTGCCCGATTTCGCCCTGCTGCTCGACGGCCTGCAGGCCGAGCGTGAACAGGGCATCACCATCGATGTCGCCTATCGTTATTTCTCGACCGACAAGCGCTCCTTCATCGTCGCCGACACGCCCGGCCACGAGCAATATACCCGCAACATGGCGACCGGCGCTTCGACCGCCGATCTCGCCATCCTGCTCGTCGACGCGCGCTTCGGCATTCTCGAACAGACGCGCCGTCACGCGACGATCGCTTCGCTGCTCGGCATCAAGCAGTTCGTGCTCGCCGTCAACAAGATCGACCTGACCGGCTATGACCGCGCCGGCTTCGACAAGATCAGCCACGAATTCCGGGAATTTGCCCTGTCGCTCGGCGTCAAGCAGATCACCGCCATTCCGATGTCGGCGCTGAAGGGCGAAAACGTCGTTTATTCCGGCCAGGCCGCCATGCCCTGGTACAGCGGCCCGACGCTGGTGGAGACGCTGGAGCTTGCCACCGTACGCTCGTCGCAGACGGTCGGCTTCCGCCTGTCGGTGCAGCGCGTGTCGCGCCCGGGCGAAAGCTTCCGCGGCTATCAGGGCACGGTTGCCGGCGGTTCGGTCAAACCCGGCGACAGCGTCATGATCCTGCCGTCCGGCATGGTCGCCAATGTCTCCAAGATCGTCACATTCGATCTGGTGCGCAACGCCGCCGTCGCCGGTGATGCGATCACGCTGGTGCTCGACCGCCAGGTCGACGTCGCGCGCGGCGACATGATCGTCTCGATCGACGCCCAGCCGCAGGTCGGCCTCGCCTTCGACGCGCAGATCGTCGCCTTGCAGCCCGAGGGCATCGAGCCCGGCAAACGCTACTGGCTGAAGAGCGGCTCGCGCCGCCAGCGCGTCCAGGTGCAGCCGTTGAGCCAGCTGGAACTGAAGACCGGTACCTGGAACGCCGCCCAGCGGCTCTACATGAACGCGATCGGCAAGGTGCGCCTTTCCTTCGACGAAGCGGCGATCTTCGACCCTTACGAGCAGAACCGCCAGTCCGGCTCCTTCATCCTGATCGATCCGGAGACCAACAACACGGTCGCCGGCGGCATGGTGACCGGCAAACGCAGCGAACTCGGCGGCCTGCACAATGGCGACGCCCGCGTCATCCTCTCGCTGCCGGCCGATCTCGCCGAGCAGATCATGGCCAGCGAACTCTTCGCCAGCCGCAGCCACGAGGCCGAGGTGCGCCGCATGACCGCGGCCGAAGCCGCCGACCTGTGGTCGAGCGCTGCCAGCGATATCTGACAGGAGATAAGGGGCCGGCAAGACCGGCCCCTTTTTGCGAGGCTTAGGTGACCTGCCACTGCGAATTTCCTCCAGAATTGATTAGAGTCCGGCCGATCAAAGGACGGACGAATGAAGAAGCAGAGATTTACGGAAGAGCAGATTATTGCGGTGCTGAAGGAGCAGGAGGCAGGAG
>NZ_JAILYJ010000020.1 GCF_019793465.1 Rhizobium croatiense
GGGTGCATCATTGACTGCCGCCAGCGTGAAGCTCTGACTTGCCGGAACGCTGCCGCCATTGCCGTCGGTGACGGTGTAGCTGAGGCTGACCGGGCCGTTGTAGTTGGCATCAGGCGTGAAGGTCCAGCTGCCGTCATTGTTGTCGACCAGGGCGCCATGATCGGCGGTGAGGCCGGAGACCGACAACTGGTCGCCGTCGACATCGGTGAAGCCGGCCAGCAGGTCAGCGGTGCTGAACGTGTAGGGCGTGTCCTCGCTGCCTGCCGAAAGCGTCGCCGCATTGCCGCTGAGGACCGGCGCATCATTGACCGCCGCCAGCGTGAAGCTCTGGCTTGCCGGCACACTGCCGCCATTGCCGTCGGTGACGGTGTAGCTGAGGCTGACCGGGCCGTTGTAGTTGGCATCAGGCGTGAAGGTCCAGGTGCCGTCATTGTTGTCGACCAGGGCGCCATGATCGGCGGTAAGGCCGGAGACCGACAACTGATCGCCGTCGACATCGGTGAAGCCGGCAAGCAGGTCGGCAGTGCTGAAGGTGTAGGGCGTGTCCTCGGTGCCTGCCGAAAGCGTCGCCGCGTTGCCGCTGAGGACCGGCGCGTCGTTGACCGCATCAAGCGTGAAGCTCTGGGTCGCCGCGACACTGCCGCCATTGCCGTCGGTGACGGTGTAGCTGAGGCTGACCGGGCCGTTGTAGTTGGCATCAGGCGAGAAGGTCCAGCTGCCGTTATTGTTGTCGACCAGCGTGCCATGATTGGCGGTGAGGCCGGAGACCGACATCTGATCGCCCTCGGCATCGGTGAAGCCGGCCAGCAGGTCAGCGGTGCTGATCGTGTAGGGCGTGTCCTCGCTGCCTGCCGAAAGCGTCGCCGCGTTGCCGCTGAGGACGGGTGCATCATTGACTGCCGCCAGCGTGAAGCTCTGCGTCGCCGGCACGCTGCCGCCATTGCCGTCGGTGACGGTGTAGCTGAGGTTGACCGGGCCGTTGTAGTTGGCATCAGGCGTGAAGGTCCAGGTGCCGTCATTGTTGTCGACCAGGGCGCCATGATTGGCGGTGAGGCCGGAGACCGACAGCTGGTCGCCGTCGACATCGGTGAAGCCGGCCAGCAGGTCAGCGGTGCTGAACGTGTAGGGTGTGTCCTCGCTGCCTGCCGAAAGCGTCGCCGCATTGCCGCTGAGGACGGGCGCGTCGTTGACCGCCGCCAGCGTGAAGCTCTGCGTCGCCGGCACGCTGCCGCCATTGCCGTCGGTGACGGTGTAGCTGAGGCTGACCGGGCCGTTGTAGTTGGCATCAGGCGTGAAGGTCCAGCTGCCGTCATTGTTGTCGACCAGGGCGCCATGATCGGCGGTGAGGCCGGAGACCGACAACTGGTCGCCGTCGACATCGGTGAAGCCGGCCAGCAGGTCAGCGGTGCTGAACGTGTAGGGCGTGTCCTCGCTGCCTGCCGAAAGCGTCGCCGCATTGCCGCTGAGGACCGGCGCATCATTGACCGCATCAAGCGTGAAGCTCTGGCTTGCCGGCACACTGCCGCCATTGCCGTCGGTGACGGTGTAGCTGAGGCTGACCGGGCCGTTGTAGTTGGCATCAGGCGTGAAGGTCCAGGTGCCGTCATTGTTGTCGACCAGGGCGCCATGATCGGCGGTAAGGCCGGAGACCGACAACTGATCGCCGTCGACATCGGTGAAGCCGGCAAGCAGGTCGGCAGTGCTGAAGGTGTAGGGCGTGTCCTCGGTGCCTGCCGAAAGCGTCGCCGCGTTGCCGCTGAGGACCGGCGCGTCGTTGACCGCATCAAGCGTGAAGCTCTGGGTCGCCGCGACACTGCCGCCATTGCCGTCGGTGACGGTGTAGCTGAGGCTGACCGGGCCGTTGTAGTTGGCATCAGGCGAGAAGGTCCAGCTGCCGTTATTGTTGTCGACCAGCGTGCCATGATTGGCGGTGAGGCCGGAGACCGACATCTGATCGCCCTCGGCATCGGTGAAGCCGGCAAGCAGGTCAGCGGTGCTGATCGTGTAGGGCGTGTCCTCGCTGCCTGCCGAAAGCGTCGCCGCATTGCCGCTGAGGACGGGTGCGTCGTTGATGCCGTTGATCACAACCGTCAGCGTGCCGACGCTGAGCGTGCCGTTCGACATCTTGATCGTGTACTGGATCGTGTCCTTGAACATTTCTCCGGCATCGAGCGCGTTGATCTGCGCGCTTAGACCGGCTGCGTCATAGTGGATCTTGTTGTCGCTGCCGATCCAGAATGTTGCTCCCATCTGGCTGGTTTGGCTGAAGCTAATGCCCACGCCGTCCTGGATCAGTAGGTCCTTGTTGTAATCGACAAACGCCTTGTTGGTGACGATGATGGCTGCCCCTCCGTCGTCGTTTTTGACGCCGTCATCCGCCGAATAGATCGTCGTCTTCACTCCGCCGCCGCTTGCGCCCAGGACGTCGAACGTGAACTGAAGGCTGCCGTCCTCGGTGCCGGATTGTGTCAGATTGGCTGCCGCACCTGAATTCGAAAACGTGACGGTCGTGCCTGATACTGTCGTAGTCGCCATTTACAATTCCCCCCAATGATACTGCGAACGACTGAAGTGTTCGTCGCCCCAAATGTTATTGTTACTCCGGGCGCGCCCAACCCATCGCCGACGCAATCGCGTAATAAACATGCCCATCTGCACGGTATATTATATTTTTCTAAATGGTAACCCGTGTGATACATAAAATGCTATAAACTATACAATAGAGTTAAGTTGCTTGTGCATAAACTTGTTCATCAATTCATGTGATTATTTGCGCCAGTATCCTGATTGCCTGCACTTCCCGTTTATCGACACGCAGGAGTTCCACACCGCGGCCGGCGTGACGGGGGAGGCTTCGATGCTTTGGGCGGACATAGCCGTGTCGACGCAGGCGAAAGACGCTGGACGATAAAAATACCACTACCTAAAAGAGATGAGGCCAGATCCACCTCTTGCAGGAGAAGAAAAATGCAACGCATCGAGAGGGAAGTGAGCGGCGGATGCCAGTGCGGTGCCGTGCGCTACCATGCAAGCGTCATGTTCGACAATTCGCATCTCTGCCATTGCCGCATGTGCCAGAAAGCCTCGGGCAGCATCTTTGCCGCGCTCGTCGCCTCGCCCGATGATGCGCTGACCTGGACACGCGGCAAGCCGAGCGTCTGGAAGAGCTCGGAGCTGGTCGAGCGCGGCTTTTGCGCCAATTGCGGTACGCCTTTGTTTTTCCACCACCTGGAAAACGGCCGCACCAACCTGATGATCGGTTCGCTTGACGATCCCAACGCCTTCCCGCCGCTGGCCAATACCTGCACCGAGAACATGGTGACGTGGTTCGATACGATCACCGGCTTGGAAAATACCGGCGCCACCGAGACCAACGGCGCCGACTGGGCCGCGGCGATCAAGGCGAGCAACAACCAGCACCCCGATCACGATACGACTTCCTGGGCGGCGAGGGGGCGTGACGGCTGGGATGGGAAGCCGCCGTCTGCCGGCAGGACGAGTACGCCGTAACGCGACTCGCCGAAGTTCGAGCGGTCTGAGCATTTTCGGCTTAAGCGCCTTTTGCCTCGCACGTTCACCACGCGCGTTGTGCCGTTTCGAAGATCACCGCTGTGACAGGCGGTGGCCTTTCTCCAGCTTTACTTTATCTTCCAAAACATGTTCGGCCTAGAACAGGATGATTTTAGGCCCGGTCGGCCTAAAATCTGAATCCTGTTCTAAATTAAGGAGTTAGAGCATGATGTCGTCCGAAAACCGCTCACACTTTTCGGCATCATGCTCTAGGCACGACCAGGAAAGCCAATGATCGTAGCGCAAATCTCCGATATTCACGCTGCACCGAATAACGACAACCTGCTGCGGCTCAACCGCGCATTGTCGTGGCTTTCCGTGCTTGAGCTGGATGCGCTCGTCGTGTCGGGCGACCTGATAGATGATGACTGGACTGATGGTTACGCTGCGATAGCCGCCCGTCTTGGAGCCTTGAATTGTCCGGTCATGTTGGTGCCGGGCAACTCCGACGATCGGCGATTGATGCGAACCTCTTTCGCGACACGTTATGGAGCGGTTGACGACTGCGATGCCATGCATTTTGTCGCGCAGATCGGTGGGCTGAAGTTAGTGGGAATTGACACCTGCCTACCCGGTACTTCGGCGGGCGACGTTGTCCAGCATCTTACTTGGCTGGAACGGGTACTGGAGGAGCCAGCCTCACCCCCCACGCTTCTCTTCTCGCATCACCACTTCGTGCCAAGCGGAATTGCGCCGATTGACGCGGTGATCGCAGAGGGTAAAGCAGAGCTTGGTGACCTGTTGACGGGGCGTTCCCTTGCGCCGCTTGCTATATCCTCCGGCCATGTCCATCGGCCAATGAGTGGGATGTTGGCAGGCATTCCGGCACATATCTGTGGCTCGATCTGCCCAGCTAACCCGCTGTGGTTCGGGGGCCAGAACATTCCCGCCGTGAACGAGCCGCCGATGATCATGGTTCATCGTCTCACTCGCGATGGGCTGGTCAGCAGTCACGTCGCCGTCTGAACGGCAATCAACTTCATGGACGAGCAACGAGAGTTTCTCGGTGGAGATTGGAGGTTCTCACGACCACATTCGATGCGTTGACCCCGCGATGATGGGATAAATGCCCCGCGAAGAGGGCGGCTCAGGCCGCCCATCGGTCACTTGATGATCTGGATCACCTTCCGCGAGGAAGGCTCGACGATCACACGCTCATCGTTGACGATCGCGTATGCATATGCCGGGTCATCGGGAATTGGGGTCACGACAACCGTTTCCGGCAGGGGCTGCCCGACGACAACCTTCTCCTTCACGACGACGCGTTCAGTCGGGGCGGGAGCCTGCTGGACAAAGGTCACCACCTTCTCCGGCGGTGCCGCAATGACGGTCGACGACTGCGCAAAGGCAGATGCCGATGCCAACAAGATGCCGATGGTAATTCCTAGTGCTTTGATTTTCATCTGTTCTTCCTCCTTGATGCGGTTAGGTCCGCTCAAGGCCAAACCGGAATATGGAGGAAGGGTTCCGGAGTCGGGCTTCGTGCCGGGACTTGTTCCGACCGTGGTCCTAGTCCAATTGGGTGCCGCCCACTGATATCCACTACTGCGACGGGAAGCGGCTCAGCATGCGGTCCTGGACGTTTTCCCAGCCGACGATCGACGCTGCAAGCGAGATGATTTTGTCGCGATCCGCGGCCTTTGTTATGTAGCCTTCGAGCAGAACGACCGGGCCGAGCATTCTGATTTCGACGGCGCTGCTGTCAACGTCCGGATCAGCGGCAAGAGTTGCCGAGATGGTCGCGATGGTCGCCGCCGTACTATGGCCTTCCGGACAGCGCTCCTCGTGATTGTTGGGGCCATACCTCATTTTCTTGTTCCTGTTCCGCCTGCCCTCCCGCGGACCTCATGTTGCCTCAAAAACAATATGTGCAGCGGGCTCTCAGCTTGCCAGCCCGACTTAGGTCCCACAGCCGGGCAACCAAAATCTGCGGCGAATGCCTGGATGACCGCGAGAGATCGAAAAAATGCAAAACCGCTATGTATTGACGGGGTGCACCGACTGCCTATATCGGCCGTTGAGAATTGTACGGGATTTTCGCATGTGCCGGCGTGTCTACATCAATTGTTCCTTTGACAAGTTGGCCGAAAGTTTTAGCTTCGCTACGCGGGGTAACGTCGACGATCTCGGCGGCCGCGTCCCGAGATACAACGGTGCCCCCGCCGAGGCGTACCATATCATCATTCAAGACGCGGAACGTCAGCGGGAACGTCCAAAGCCTGCCATTTCCATCGCTCGTTGGGGGCTCGTTCCGTCATGGATGGACCGACCGCGTCGTCAGCCGCCCGTCTACGCTCGCTGCGAAGATATATCCTCGAATGAGCTGTTCCACGACGCCTACCGATCGCGGCGTTGCCTTATTCCGGTTAGCGGATTCTTCGAATGGCTGGACATCTCCGGGACCGGCAAGAAGCAGCCTTATGCTGTTGCCATGAAGGACCGATCGATGTTCGCGCTGGCAGGCATTTGGGAAGTATGGCGTCATCCCGCCGGAATCGATATCCGGAGCTTCGCCGTCGTCACCTGTCCCGCCAATGAGATGATGGCACCAATCCACAATCGGATGCCGGTCGTGCTTCGTGCCGAGGATTACGGGCGTTGGCTGTCTTCCGATCCAAACCCACGCGGCCTGATGAAGCCGTTCGATGACGACGCGATGATGATGTGGCCCATTACGCGTCGCGTATTGACCGTCAGAAATGTCGGGCCGGAGGTCATAAATCCGGTTGATCTGAGTGCAAGACAGGTCTCGCAGTAGGATTAGTAAGATCAGGTAAATTGAAGATTTTTCGAACTCTGTCATTCTTTTACCTGTCCGCCCCTCGGTGCGGCATCACTGATAAGGTCGCATCAATCTGGTACAAAATGCCCCGTCTTGGCGGGGTATTTTGCTGTTCGAGCTGCGGTACTGCAGACCGGAGGGTGAATTCCGCGACAGGACTATCGCGAGCTTGCAAGATGGCTATGCCGCGCAGGAGGTCCAGCCAGGCCCGCGAGTAGCTTCGAGGAATTGCCTTGACAGCGTCAAGCTTACCGCCCCGCCGGGGCTATGCACCATTCGGCTCTTCATCGGACTAGCCGATCCAACCCGTGGCAAACGACCCCTGACGCAGAAAATCGCCGATGGCATCCGAAGACATCGGCGCGCCCAAAAGATGTCCCTGTAGTCGATCGCATTTTTCTCTTCTAAGCCACGTCGCCTGACCGGCCGTTTCGACGCCTTCGGCCGTAATCCGCATCCCCAGCCCATGTGCAAGCCCGATGATGAAGCGCACGATGGTCTGGCTCTTCGGATTGGTCTCGACGTCCTTGATGAAGTGCCGATCGATCTTGATCGTGTCGAACGGGAAGTTCTGTAGGTAGCTGAGGGAGGAATAGCGGGTGCCAAAGTCGTCGAGCGCGATTCGGACACCCAGGACTTCCAGAGTATGGAGTATGTCGAGATTTTTGGTGTTACGTTCAAGCAGGACGGTTTCGGTTATTTCGATCTCCAACCTTTCGGCAGGAAACTCGACCGCGTCAAGAATCCCGGATACGCGATCGGTGAAGCCTCGGAGGAGGAATTCAGCCGGTGAGAGATTGACCGCTACGATGAAATGCGAGGCCCACGTTGACGCCTCGCGACACGCCTGTTCAAGCACCCATGCTCCTATATCCCCCATGAGACCGTCGGCTTCGGCCATCGGGATGAAAACACTCGGTGGAACCACTCCGGCATAAGGATGGCGCCAACGCAGCAGCGCCTCGAAGCCGACGATGCCCTCCGATAGCTCCACCAGTGGCTGATACTCGATGAAAAACTGCCGCTCCTTAAGGGCCACACGCAAACTGCGCCGCAGCGTCTCACGCTGCTCCAGCATGATCATCATCGAGCGGTTGAACGTCCTTGCCCGGCCGCGTCCATCGTTCTTGGCAGCATAGAGCGCAATGTCGGCTGCTTTCATCAACTGTTCGCCGTCGCTGCCATCGGACGGCGCAATGGCAATTCCGACGCTGGCACCGACAAACACATCGATCCCGTCTATGGTGAATGGCTCTTTGAACGCCCGGACCAGGGATCCAGCGAGTTCTTCCGCCTCCGCAGGTTGGTTCCGACGCCGCTGAATGACCGCAAATTCATCGCCAGCAAGTCTGTAAGCTGTCTCGTCGCCGCGTAGTACGGACTGGATGCGTTCCGCGGTCATCTTGAGCACCACGTCGCCGGCGCCATGGCCAAGGGTGTCGTTGACGGGTTTGAAGTCATCGAGATCTAACAGCATCAGCGCGAGCTTTTGACCCTTTGGCACGGGAAAGCCGGTCTCGAGATCGCTGCTGAACTGCCGGCGGTTGGCCAGTCCCGTCAGTACGTCATGCCTGGCCTGATGAAGAAGAAGGGCGCGATCGGTCTCCCGAGTCGACGCCTCCGAATTCGCGCTGCGATCGCGCGTCTCGATGACCCCAAGGCCCCGATCAGTGCCGAAAACGAGAAGACTGCGACGGTCGCCGGACGAACTGGATGCGATCTCGATGTTGCGAGGCAGGCCGCCGGCGAGCACGGCTTCGATCATCGATCTGGCGCCGGGATCAAGCAGCTCCGGATATAGATCCCAAAAGGTCGCACCTGGCGCCGCTACAGTTTTGTAGGCCTTCGAAACCGCCAGAGAGCATCTGGCAAGTTTCAGGCTATTGCCATAAAACGAGACGAGCTCATCAGGTTGACCGGACATAGGCGCTCCGCGTTGGATTTTTCATCCCCCAACTCGCTGTGTCATCTGCGAAGGCTAACATGCCAGCAGAAATATTCAACCGTGACCTGTTGATCGTCAAAAATACGCCTTGAGGGCGTCTTCCCGAAGGCCTTTGATAGGAGAGCCGGCTACATAGGAAGCCTTCTAATCAACCTTGGTACCAGCCCATGCAAGTAAGCCCAACGTCCAGTATAATCGTGGCGATGCAAGATCGGAAACTGAGTTCTCAATGCGGGCCGCTGTGGATTAGCAAATTGAGGTTAATTGACCATCTTCGAAACGATGCCATCTTTCTACCTTCCGCGCCTCCTCAATTGCGCGGTACCACTGATACAAAATGCCCCGTCCTGGCGGGGCATTTCGCCTATCCGGACTGCGGTACTGCAGGAAGGCTTCGAGCAGATCTGGGAGGAAATCGCTGACAGGACTATCGCGAGCTTACAAGGTGGCTATCGCCGCGCAAGAGGTCCAGCCAGGCCCGCGACACCTTCTCTTCGCCCGAGCCCCCGAAATGGCAATCGTCGTAGCGGTCGTCTCCATCGAGCAACGCGTCAGAATTTACGCCCTCTCGGATACCGTGGCCGCTTTTTGACAGGGCCAGTTGCGCCCGTACGATCGGATTGTCAGGAATATGCTCCTTGAAACCGCCGTTGCTCGGTTCGAGGCATTTCGATGCGATCGAAATGTAAACAGGTGCTTCGACGCCGTGCTGACGCAGTGTGCCAACCATCGACATGAAACGTTCCCGATAGGCCTCCGCAGTCGTGCCAAAAACGAGGTCCGCCTCTCCTTGCACCCAGAGGACGCTGGTTATCCGATAACCGGAATCGTGAAGCTGTTTCACAGTATCGACGAGCAGAGGATTGAAGTCACCGCCTACCGCCCATCGTGCGACCTCGGATCCGCCATATGCGAGAGGTGCGAGGATGACGTTGTCGTTTTGTCCCGATGCGATCAATTTATTGGCGAGAAGCGTCCAGTACTCTCCCCGGGTGTTGGTCGCTCCAAGCAGTGGCGACGCCGCGATGAAGCACTTCTTGTCAAAGGCGTTTACAACACGAGCGCCATAATTTGACCGGTGCCGTTGTCCACCGTAGTTGGCCGCGTTCGATTGGCCAAGAATGAGTAAGACAGCAGTTCGATCGGTTTGCGTCGGGCAGGTCACAGCGGTTTTTGATTCATCCCCGATGACTCGCTCCTTGTCGTCGAAAGTATAACGGCTTGGAGCCGCCGGCTTCTCTCCGACAACTATTTTCTTCACTGCGGAAAGTTGCGGCCAAGGAGAGATCTCGTGTCTCGCGCTCATGCCGCCGAGAAAATAAATGGCGATTAACGCGGCGAGTCCGACTGGTATTGGTTTGCGCATGTGGTTTCCTTTTAGAGATTACCCAATGATATCGAGCCGAGTGTCGGACTATCAAGACCGCTCTCGCCGAGAAGCTTACTTTGCACCAGCCATATATACTTGCTCTGGTATGAGCTTAAAAAAGAATTCGTCGGACGGCCAGTCCGACCTAAGTCCGGGATTTCACCCGACATCAGCCGATGTAATTCTCCTCATCTTTGTTGAATGGACCGCGGGAAGGTTTTAGTCGTTGTTGCGGGCGTCCGAGCTTTCGCAGCAGATGGCGAACGTCATTGCGAGGATATGGGACTCTTGGCATGCCGAGGATCGGCTTAGTGGATTGGCGAAGGCGCGACGACTTCGCTCCTTTGATGCTTGTGATGTGTGAAGAAAAGAATAGGCTCGTCCGATCACTTGGCGAGGTTGCCAAGGTTCTCGTCGTGGGATGGCCCACAGACGACGGAAAGGAATACATCGCTGCCGTGAAAGCATGCCTGGATGCCATCCAAGGCGATATTCCTGCCAACACAGCACGTGCCGCGCTTATTCGCGCTGCAGAGGAAGCCGGAATGCGGGTTGTTACAGGCGTCCACTGAATTCGCCACCCGACTGATAGTGCGTGCTGGAGCGGCAGATGAAAGAATGGCGGGCCTCGGCGGCATCGCAGTTCGTCATGGGATTAGAAGACTGACGGTTCATGCTGCGAGAGATACTTTGGGCCTTTATGAGGCGCTCGGATGGACCGTCATTGATGCGGCACGAGACAATCCGATGCTAGCGAAAGAACTGAGGAGCGGTGCCTTGCTGCCGCCTCTCGGGCAACCTTGCGCGTCGAGGCCGGCCGTGCCTTTGAACTGGAGCCAACAAGTATCGTTCTGCGATGGGGGAGGGTGCGGATGTCATCGCGACGATGACGACAAGCGTGTCGGTCAACCCGTGGCTATAGTCCTGTGTTGGTTCTCCTCATTCTATATCGGTCGAGTAGGGGATCTCGGCTTCCTTCAACGCCAACAAGAACAGCTCCCGGGCGCTATCGTCTGAAACATGTCCGTCATCGACGCCTTCACAGGCTTCAAGGGCCGCGATGTAAGCCTTTCCTTCAGAAACCGGCCAACGGGCCGATAGGAGATCGAACGCCTGTTTCGCCGATCTCACGGTGGTCGGCTTTCGCAGATGTAGAATAACGACACTCGTCCACAAGACAGGCTCCATCGCCAGCGGGCAACCCGCTAAACGGAGCGTCCGCTTCACCCCAACCTCGGTCTACGACGAAGGTTCCTCACGCTTATTTTCAGCCATCCGGAGGTCCAGCGCCTGTCGCAACTGGCCCGCTGACATGTCTGTGTTTGCACTCAAAAGATCGACGGCGGCAGCGTATGCGGCTTGCGCGCAATCCCCGCCTGCGTCGATGGCGTTCGCGTCGCACCAATCGGCTATTACCCTCGCGAGCATCTCTATATGCCGCTCGGAGAGTTCCGGAAGATTTAAGAGGTTTAGAGACATTGTTTGCGGCCTCACCCAAGGCAAGAGCACGTCGGATCGCCCAGTCGGCATCGCCCTGTAAAATCACCGACTGGAGTACTATACCCTTTATTCGGCGCGATGGTATGGCGATCCGCAAAGGGCCGAATTCCACGGAGTTGCAGCGGCCCCGACCCATCGGGTGACACTCGCATCAGTCCGCCGGCCGTCAACATGTCGCAATGTCTGGTGGTGGCGGCCCGCCGGCGTGTCCAGCTTATCCGCCCACGCATGGTCAGGAGGTTGATCAGGACGGCAGGGAACTTGCGCAAGCAAACGGCGTTCCCTGAGTAAACTTCTTCCGCTCGGTTGTCGGCGACATCCCAGCCTCTTTCCAGGTCCGTATGACGACACAGCAGATCATCGCATTTTCTGTCATCGGGCTCATGATGGCGGTCTTCATCTGGGATCGCTTCCGCTACGATGTTGTTGCCTGTTGCGCGCTCGTTTTGGCGGTCGCGACGGGAATTGTCCCGCCGGAAGAAGCCTTTTCCGGCTTTTCGGATGACATTGTCATCATCGTCGGCAGCGCCCTGATCGTCAGCGCGGGCGTCGCCCGGTCGGGCATCGTCGATGCCGCGATCAAGCGGCTTTTCCCGAACCTGAACACGCTTCATACCCAGCTCGCGCTCCTGATGATCGCCGTGGCGTTGCTGTCTGCCTTCATCAAGAATATCGGCGCGCTCGCCATCATGATGCCTGTCGCCTTTCAGTTCGCAAGGAAATCCGGCGCTTCTCCCTCGAAATACCTGATGCCGATGTCATTCGCCGCCCTGCTTGGCGGACTGATGACGCAGGTCGGCACGTCGCCGAACATCGTCGTATCGCGGCTTCGGGAGGAGATGACGGGAACATCCTTCACCATGTTCGACTTCACGCCGACAGGCGCGATCCTGACGGTCGTCGGCATCACCTTTTTGTTGTTTTTCCACTGGCTGGTGCCGAGCCGCACCAAGCAGGACCACGCCATTGAAGATGTCGTCGAGATCAAGAATTACACGAGCGAAGTCGCAATCACCGACCAGTCGACGCTGCTCGAGCGGGCGCTCAGCGACCTAGTGAAGCTCGGCGATGGCGAGGTCATCGCCACGGCCGTCCTGCGCGGCGGCACCAGGAGGGCGCCGTTTCCTGATCTGACGCTCCGCGCAGATGATATTGTGATGCTGGAAGGCCCCTCGGCAGCAATAGACCGCATCGTATCACAAGGGAAATTGAAGCTTTCCGGCAAGCCCTTGACTAAAGATGGCCTGCCGGACAGGAACATCATTTCGCTCGAGGCGATCGTCAGCCAGGACTCGTCCCTCACTGGTCTTTCGGCCAAGGAGCTGGCGCTTTCCTACACGCGCGGGGTCAACATTCTGGCGATCAGCCGGCATGGCGAACGCCTCAAGGAACGGTTGGGCAGCATGACGCTCGGCGTCGGCGACGTCCTCCTCCTGCAGGGCAGCCGGGCAAGCCTGGCCGCACTTCTGCAGGATTTTGGCCTGTTGCCGCTCGCCCAGCGCGAGGTGATGCTCGGCACCCGCCGCCGTGCCTTCATTCCGCTGCTGATGCTGACCCTCGCCATGGCAACGACCGCCGTCGGCCTCGCGCCGGTTCCGGTGGCTTTCTTCGCGGCGGCGCTGGGCATGGTCGTCTTCCGGGCCATTCCGCTGACGGATATCTATAAAGCGGTCGACGGCCCGATCCTGGTTATGCTCGCCGCCCTTATTCCCGTCTCGGATTCCTTGCGCACCTCCGGCGGCAGCGACTTGATCGCCGGCTGGCTGGGTGTGGTGGCGATGAACCTGCCGGCATGGGGCGCACTCGGCCTCATCCTGGTCAGCGCCATGGCCGTTACGCCCTTCCTCAACAACGCCGCCACCGTTCTCGTCATGGCGCCGATCGCCGCGAGCTTTGCAACCAGTCTCGGCTTCAGGCCGGAAGCCTTCCTGCTGGCGGTCGCAATTGGCGCCGGCTGCGACTTCCTGACCCCGGTCGGCCATCAATGCAACACGCTGGTCTTCGGTCCCGGCGGCTACAAGTTCTCCGATTACCCACGACTCGGCCTGCCGCTGTCGGCATTGATCATCCTGGTCAGCGTGCCCGCGCTGCTTTTTATCTGGCCGGTGAAATAGACCGCGAAGGCGCAGCCGCAGCCGGTTTGAAAAGCCATCGGCAGCGCCTGGGGAGGGGCATTTGCCCTCCCCAGTCTCTATCAGGCGACCTCGGTCGCAAAGCGCTGAAACAGCGGTTTCAGGCGGGGGTGGCGTGCCGCCGGCGGCGGATGGATTTCAATGGCCCGACCGGCCCTTGCCTCGCGTCGCAGCCATTCGCTGATGGTTTCGGCGCTGGTGTGATCCATGTAATGGAGGTCCTCGCCGACAATCTTGACCTTGCGGCCCTCGGGCAGCTGCTCGAGCGTGTTGAGCAGAATGGGCACGTCCTTGCAGGTGGCTGCGCCGCCGAGCTGGACATGGATTTCCTCATCTATCTCGGCGTGTCTGATCGCGAGTTTTCGCCTGAGGTAGGGCACGATCTCGATGATCGACAGCGCCAGGCCCAGCGCGACGCCGACCAGCAGGTCCTGCAGGACGACCATGGCAACGGTCACCGCCCAGATGCCGACCGGGACCAACCCATGATGCTCGAACAGGTGCCTGACATGGCGCAGGCTGATCAACCGCCATCCGGTGACGAGCAGAACCGCGGCGAGGGCCGACAAGGGAACCAGGGTCAAGAGGCTTGGCGCCAGCGCCACCAGACCCAATATCCAGATCCCGTGGAAGATGGCGGAGGCCCGCGTGCGTGCGCCGGCCTGAATGTTGGCCGAGGAACGGACGATGACGCCGGTGATCGGCAATCCGCCGAGCAGGCCGCAGAGCCCGTTGCCGACGCCCTGAGCAAACAGCTCCTTGTTGAATCGGGTGCGTACGCCGTCGTGCATCCGGTCGACGGCGGCGGCCGAGAGAAGGGTTTCGGCACTCGCGATGACGGCAATCATCACCGCCATGAGAATGACGCCGGGCTCCAGCAACCTGGCGAAGTTTTCCGCGGTCGGCAGTGTGATGCTGTCCACGAGCGAGGTGGGGACCTCGACGCGCGCGATCGGCAATTGCAACGCGGCGGCAAGAACCGTCGCCGCCGCGACACCGACCAGCGCGCCCGGAACCAGCGCAAGCGATTTCGGGCGGCACTTCTCCCAGCACACCATTGCAAGCAGGGATATGAGGCCAACCTTCAAGGCGGTTGCCTGGCTCGTCAGGCCAGTTCCCCAAAGACGGGCGAGACTGTCCTCCATCGCCGCGACGTTCTCCATCCCGCCGGCAGCGGGCTTGGCATCCATCAGCACATGAATCTGCCCCAATATGATCAGAATTCCGATGCCGGCGAGCATGCCGTGAACGACGGCCGGCGAGATCGCCCGGAACCAGGAGCCGACCCGCAGGAACCCGCCGGCGATCTGCAGGAAGCCGACGGCGATCAGGACGGGGGCGAGCATGGCGACGCCGTATTCCTCGACGAAGCCGAAGACGATAACGGCAAGTCCGGCGGCAGGCCCGGAGACCTGCAGCGGCGATCCCGACAGGAAGCCGACGACGATGCCGCCGATGATGCCGGAGATCAGGCCCATCGACGCCGGCACGCCGGAGGCGATGGCGATCCCCAGGCAAAGGGGGATGGCGACGAGAAAGACGACCAAAGAGGAGGCAAGGTCACGCGAAAAGGTGGAGCTCACTGCTGTCATGGCGCTACTCCGCGGCAAGCGTTGCTGCGATTTGCGGCATGACATGCGGCCGATCGCGGCCGGTCACCGCAACCGGCAGCGGCTCCCCCTCCTGCGGCACCGTGAAGGTTGCTGTTGCCCCGTCATAGACCTGAATTTCGCCGGTCTCGATGTCGAAGAACCAGCCATGCAGGGTGATCTCGCTGGTGGCGAGTTTCGCGGCCACGGAAGGATGCGTCTTCAGGTGATCGAGCTGAACGACGACGTTCTCCATCGCCACGGCGCGCACGCGGTCACTTTCGGACAAGTCGTCCGGATAGGCCCGGCAGACGATGGAATAGGCGGCGTGGCTGTGGCGCAGCCAGGCTGCGACATTGGGCATCGGCTGGAGCAGCTCCGGATGGCACAGGCCCTTCATGGCGCCGCAATCCGAATGGCCGCAGACGACGATGTCGCTGACGCCAAGCGCCAGGATCGCATATTCGATGGCGGACGAGACCCCGCCATTGAGGGTCGAGAAGGGCGGAACGATGTTGCCGGCATTGCGGCAGACGAAGAGATCGCCGGGACCGGCCTGCGTGATGGTTTCGGGCATCACCCGGCTGTCGGCGCAGGATATCATCAAAGCCTGTGGTTGCTGGCCTTCCCGCGCCAGCTTGCGATAAAGCGCCGACTGGTTGGGAAAAACCGCGCCGCGAAAACTGGAGATGCCTTTTAGGAGATCACCCATGTTCGGATCCTCTTTCTGGCCGGACGTCGGACTGGGAGGAATGTCTCTCGTCCGGCGGGTTACAGAAGCGAGTTGTTCGCAGGTGCGAAAAGAACAGCAAAAAGTGTGCGGTGCAACCAGCCGACGCGAGTTCGCGATCAACAACACGTGAGGAGGGTGCCGAGGTCCGACGAGGGCTGGCCATTCTTTCGGCTGGGAACGCAAGGTCAGCAATGCGTCCTCATCTCGGCCACGGTGGCGATCTTTGCCTTCGCCCGGGAGCCGACAGTCGGGTGACACCTAGAGTCATGGTGGCGCCACAACCGGCCATTCCCGCAAATTCTGTTTGCCTCAGGCCCGATTCGCCCGAACGCTCAGCCACCGATCATGGGGCTTTCCGACGTAGCGACGTATATCGCTGACGATCCAGCCGGCGTCTGTGAGTGCCGACCGCAGGGCAGGCTCGCGCCAGTACGTCTCGATGTAGCGCCGAGGTGCTGCAGCACTGCCGTGTGTGGACACATCCTCGCCGTCGCCCTCCCTGACCGAGACGTGGAGTCGGCCACCGGTGCGGGTCGCCTCGGCAAGCCGTCCAAGCACCGTGCCGAAATCCCCGCGCGCGACATGAATGAGGCAGGCACAGGCCCAGATCCCGTCATACGGCATGCCGGGACGCTGCGGATCGGCCAAGTCATCGGTCAGCGGGTCCAAAAGGTCGGCCTCAAAGCCACTTTCGCGTAGCAGTTCGACGAAACCCTTTGAAATGTCGGTGCGCCGGACGCTAATTCCCCGCTTCTCAAGCTCAAGTGCATCTCGCCCGCCGCCGCTTCCGATCTCCAGCACCCTGCCCGAGCCGGAGAGCTCGGTCACGAACACATCGATCTCGGTCGCGACCCATTCGGGCATCACCGCGGCCTCGGCAGCGTACTCCGCCGCGATCGCATCATAGGACCGCACAGTATCCCGGTCGGTGCTCATCCCAGCGCTCCTCCTTCAAGACAAGAGGCCTATCAGCCCGTTGGCGCCCTTCACACTTCGGCAGTTGGTGACATCGCGGGCGATTTACTCCCCAGCTTTAGCAGAAATGAGGTCAGAGACACCACCGAACGACTGCAAATGCTGCCGGTCGGCAATGCGCCATAACCGGCCATTGGGTTGCCAGCAGAACCTCGGGTCCTGTTGACAATGCGCGTTGGCCGCAGTCTCGTGCGTTGGCCTTACTTCCCCGACATGAGCTTTGCTTTGATGAACCTCGTTTCCGTTACGCTCGAACACCCGATGCAGTCGGATGTGTCATCTCTCCTGCGGCAATCGGATGCCGTCGCCGCTCTGCTTTACCCAGGCGAATATCGGCGACCGATCAATGCGGAGTCTCTGGCAAAGACAGACACTTATGTTCTGATCGCCCGTATTGCCGAGAAAGCGGTCGGGATGTGCGTGCTGTTTGACCGAGGTGATCGTTCGGCTGAACTCAAACGCATGATCGTTGACGCGGAGTCGCGAGGGGCTGGTGTTGGGATGGCGCTCCTTAAAGGGGCGGAAGCTCAGGCCATGAAACTTGGTGCACTCACGATGCTGCTCGAGGTTGGGACGCGCAATATGGAGGCGCAGCAACTCTATCGGCGCGGGGGCTACCAGCCCTGTGACCCGTTCCCGCCCTACGCGAGAACGCCAATAAGCCTCTTTATGACGCGGCGTTTATCGACAGCGGTCCCTGATAACTGAGCAGTTGCGGACCAAGCGCCCTTGATAAACGAGATGGCCGGTTTGGGCCGACAGGAGACAGAAAGCCCTCGACCGGAAAGCGCCATCAGTGAGAAGGCAGGTGAAAACATGAATGCAGATCGACTGTTACCCAAACTGAATTGCCCGGAAAACCGGCCGATCGGTTCATCCAGGACGGCGGACATTCATCATCGATCAGCTTGATTAAGCGGAATCGATTTCCTTGCAATCAACAGCTTCTGATCTGCGAGTATCAGTGAAATCCTCCTGATTGACCGGAATGCGCCAATTTCGGACGTCCTTGAAGCGTTTAAGTCGGTCTGCTCCCGAGCAAGGCGAAGATAGCGGCTGATCTCTGATCCCCCGCAAGCGGTCATTCTCAGCAGAACAAGTTGCGTGTAAATCAGATATCGAATCCTATCGCGGGATAGGCAGCATTTCGACTAGCGGACCGTAGTGGAGGGCTCGATTGCAGACGGACGACCTTCCCAACTACCGCTTCACTGCGAAGATCCCGAGGTATCGCGATACCCCGAAAAAGGTCGAGATGGCCTACGTCATCGAGGACCGGGGCCTCTCGGTGACGCGAGGGCGGTCCGTCAGCCTCGTCCCGTGGACGTCGCTTCGATTCCTGCACCTCCACGTCACGAGTGGGGTCGGCACCACTGGCTTTCCAGTCTACAGCGCGCGCCTGAGGACGCTCTTCGTGTCAAGGGAAATCTCCTCGCTCGATTGGCTCGGAGAAACGGGCGTCGATCGGTCCGCCGACTACGTTCGCTTCATGGAAGAACTGATTCCGTTTGCGGCCGCACGGAACCCACCGCTCCGCTTGCGATACGGCGGCGATCCCATGTTGGAAACGGCGATTCCGATGGTGCTGACCCTCTTCGTCGCCCCGCTCGTCCTCATCCTATTCTTCGTCGTGAAGTTGCCGCTCGGTGTTCTTGCAATCGCGTGGAAGAAGCCCCTTGCGAAGCTCGCGCCGTGGCTTTTCAGCACAGGGTTCGGCGTGGCGTTGAACGCGCTCCCCTGGTCCAGCGGGAAACCGTTCGAGGCGCACGATCTGCCCGCGGCCGAACTTCCGATGAGATATCGGGAAGGTGCCGTCTACAAGAGCCATGTCGATCTTGACCAACGGTGACGCACTAGCCCTCCACCGTTACTCTCGGGAACCTGGCGCATCGCGGCTTGGCTGGCACACGCAACGTCGCCTTTTGCCCGTTCAGACCCTGAAGCTGACCGGCCGCTAACCACCCCATCGCAGACAAGAGTGAACCACTCCCGAATGCCCGCTTTGGGTCGACAGCAGACGAGTGACTTCGGCTGGATTGCGCCAATTGCGGTCATGGCCGGCGGCGCTGTAGAGTTCGATCCGTGAGCCAAACTTCCTCGCGCCCGCAACGCCGGAGGGTTGCTCATTGTCGGCCATCGGCCGGGGTTTTGTCGCCCAGCCATCTCAGCCGGGAAATACTTGCAACATTCAGGAGAACGCATGACGAAGCATCGCATCTATTCGGTCAGCGTCGCGAGCGTCTATCCCCACTATGTCGCCAAGGCGGAGAAGAAGGGACGCACGAAGGCGGAAGTCGACGAAATCATCTGCTGGCTGACGGGCTATAGCCGAGAGTCCCTCGACGATCAGCTGGCGAGGAACACCAACTTCGAGGATTTCTTTGCGCAGGCACCTGAGATGAACCCCTCCCGATCGCAGATCACAGGCGTGATCTGCGGCGTCCGCGTGGAAGAGATTCAGGAAACGACCATGCGGGAAATCCGCTACCTGGACAAACTGATCGACGAACTCGCCAAGGGCAGGGCGATGGAGAAAATCCTGCGAAAATAGAAGCCTAGGTTTGCTCCCGCTCGACCGCTCGTGTCGATGCCCGAGACGAACGGAACACCTTCGCCCAACAGACGCATATTCTGCCCGTCGCATTTCACAGTGTCCCCGTCGACGGCGGTGAGCGAGGCGCAGAAGATCAACGCAGCAATCATTTAGAATTGCTCCGGCTCTTGATTTCATACTGACCGGGGGGATGCTCTGCCCACCACCCGCGATCTTCTTTTCGGGATTGTGCAACTTTCTCGTATCCTGCTGACCATTCACAAGATATCTCTACACCGTCGCATCCTGCTTTCCTTTTCAAAGGTGCTCCGAAAACGTATTCTCTCGGGTAATCATAAAAAATAACATGTGAGATTGGAATTGAATCAAATTCATGTATTTAGAAAGTCAGTAATAATAATATCTATAATATATTTTCTGTCGTTCTACTTATTATTAAGGCAAGCGGCGTATTTTGATAGTATATATGATGATATCCATAATGCGCTTCGATTCAGTGGCCCGCTTCCTGGAATGCTGCTGGCTTGCCCGCAGGTTTACTTGATGATGATCTTGGCGGTATGCTTGCATGTCTTGAAAGGCAAGCGTGACGTAATAAAGTCGCTAATGCGGATATGGGCAGCGATATTCATGCTCGGTTCCGCATGGACTACGCTTTTCATTTACATGATTAACAACGGTTAATTCTGTCTCCCCATCTCCGCAGCCTCAAGCTTCCGTCTCAACGCCTGCTCCTGTTCGTATGACTTGTATGGAAAATGCTCCCAGCACCACCAGCGGACGGGAATCGCCTTGGATGGGCTGTGACCGAAGCCGCCCCACTTTTTACAGCCCGCCTCCTCGCAATAGTGCTCAAAGTGCACAGTCGAGCCGGGCGCGGTTGAATGGTTTGTGATGCTCATTTGCTCAAATCAAAGCGAGTTGCGGGTCAGCTACGGCTAATGGCTCCGCGGCCGGCAGCAGGACAATCCTGTCATCTGCCAATGGCCGTTGCAGCCGGCTTGCCTCTTCCCAGGGCGCGGAGAGCCAAGTCTCGATTTCTTCCTGGCCGCCGAGGATAACCGGCATCGCCTTTTGATGGATCGGAGCTACGATGGCGTTGGGCTCCGTGGTGAGGAAGCCGAACAGGTCGGTCGTGATCAGTCCTTCCTTGATCTTCCGCACGCTCGTCCACTGCGGCACCCACAGCCCCGCGAAGAACATGAGAGGTTCGTCCGGCGCGCCGAACCAGGCATTCGGCGTCCTGCCGCCGTCCGGCTTGTTCGCCGGGTCGGGCTCGGCAAAGCGTGTGAACGGCACCACGCAGCGGTTCTCGACGCCAAGCCAGCGTTTCCAATGCTTGCTGCTGACGTTGCGGACGTTGGTCGTTCCACCATCCGGCTCCATCTTCAGCAGCTCGTCGAAGTCGACCGGCTTGCCCTTCTTGCGCAGGCCGTCAGCGCGTTTGGTCGCTGCATCCAATAGTGCCTTCGAAGAGCTTGGCAGTCCCCAGCGGACGTTGGCGAGTTCCCGGCCGGCGGGCGTGTTGCGAACAATCGGCGCCATTCTGTCGGGCCAGATCTCTTGCTGCGGCTCCATGTTGCCGATGCTGTCGATCATCGCTCGCGTGATCGCTCGGATGGCCTGCTGGTTGCTCATCATTCTGTATAAATTGCACACATCACCCTCCCTCGGCGTCCACACGCCTTTTCTGCTCACTTCGTCGGTATCGATGAGTTGACCGTTCCAACGGTCCCTGAATTGCGTCGCAGCTTCGCGATTTCCGAAGCAGAAAACAAGATACTGGTCCCATTCGATCGAAGCGGAATAGGACTTGGAAGACGGGTCTATAGCCAGCGCAGAGTTGATGATCTCGCCTCGCTGGCGGAAGTGGTGAGCAGGCTCTCCGGAATGATAGTTGCCCCAAAAGATGATCACGTGATGTGGGAGGAGGGAATTCAAGCGCCAGCGGGCGAGGGGGTTATCTCGTCGGTCGGCCATCTTATAAGACCCCATCTTCCCATATCGGTTTTTTCACCGTGTTGATCTTGACCAGGCGGCGCACGGTCAGCTTGCCGTATTCCGAGCCCCAGAGTTGAACCACCTTGAGCGACACATAGTCTGCCCGATCGCAGCGCTGGCAACGGAACCGGCTTGGTAATCGATCGAGGCTGATATTCGTGGTCAGCTTCAACAGATCCCGCGGGAAATAGCGGTAAGTGGTTCTGCAGAATTGGCAGGTGACTTCCAGGAGCTGCCCAGCCTTGTCCGCATCGTGCAGGCTCCACCCGCGCAACTTCTTGGAATAGTTCATTTCCGGCATTGTTCAGTCTCGGTCGTATCTCGGCCGCCACCCCCGCGTGATCCCTCGGCCCATCGCGCCTTCTGTCAAAACCAGCTGCCAACGAAGATGGCGGATGTCATTCAGGAGGGTTCCAATCGCTGCTTGTGCATCTCCCTGGTGATAGGCGAGCACCTCCGCAATCTCATCATCAACCATGGCTTCGCCGATCGGCTGCTCGCGCATATCCGTGCTCCATACTCAAGTTTTCAGATTGGCGGCCGCCTCGCCGATGTTCCTATTATGTTCTCGGTCGCCGTGGAGTCAATAACCAATCTTGGTCAATTGCTTTTTAAGTTGTTGCTGATGAACTGCGGGCATGAGCAAGCCGCCTCGCAAACCTTCCCAGCCGCTGCTCGGTGATGCGGAAGCGCCGATCCGCAGCCGGCCGCGCAAGAAGCGTGATCCGGCCCAGCCTCAACTTACTCTCGATCCCATGCCGGAGCGCATCGATCCCTGCCTCGCTCTCCTCAAGCCCAAGCCGCCGAAAGGCCGGCAGTGGGCTTTCGAGGTGAAATGGGACGGCTATCGCTTGGCGGTGCATACCGAACCATCTGGAGTGCGGATCCTGACGCGGGGTGGGCACGACTGGACGGCCCGCTTTCCCGCAATCCTGGCGGCTGCAAAGCGCCTTCCTGTCGCGACGGCGATATTGGATGGCGAAGCCGTCGTGTTCGACGAGCAGGGCCGGTCCGACTTCGGTCGGCTCCAGCAGTCGCTCGGCGGCCGCGGCGGGAATAGGTCATCCCGGGAAGCGGTCATGATGGCGTTCGACCTCCTTTATTTCGATGGTCATGATCTGATGGAGACAGAATTCACCGCGCGGCGCCATCTCCTCGAGGGGTTGGTGCCCGCCGGCGGCGAAGAAGCCATCCGGCTATCCGAGGAGATCGAGACGGACGGGGATACGCTTCTGCGCATCGCCTGCGAGCATGGACTTGAGGGCATCATTGCGAAGGACCGCAACAGCACCTATCGCAGCGGCCGCGGCGGTGAATGGCTGAAGATCAAATGCATCCAGAGCGATGGTTTCGTGATCGCTGGCTATCAGCGCTCAAGCTCGGCGTTCGGGAATTTCAGAGCGCTGCTGCTGGCTGCTCGAAAGGGTGCTGATCTGGTTTATGTCGGATCGGTCGGAACTGGCTTCAAGGCAAACGAGGCGATGAAGCTTCGCGCAACGATGGACAAGATCAAGGCGACCAAACCGGCCGTCAAATATTCCGGTGGGCGCAAGAACCTGATCTGGATAAAGCCTAAGCTGGTCGCCGAGATCCAATACGGAGGCTTGACGCATGACGGCAAGCTGCGCCACCCGTCATATAAGGGGCTGCGCGATGCAGCTGATAATGCGGCGGTTTATGAGATCGAATGATTTTTAAGAGCAAGGTCTGAAAACGACGCAAGGCTAAATAATTCCCATCAAAGCTAAAACTAAGAAAATCAACATGACAGAGGTCACTAACACGAAAGTTGGCCCGGCAATAAAGAACTTCTCTTTCGGCGTCATCAACACGCAATCATCATCACCTCCGCGATCGGCCCAGTAGGCCTCAGGCCCGAACTCTTCGGTGAAATTGAAGCCGTTTCTACTGTAGAAGATGATCGACCTGATGAACCAATACCAGAAGTAGGCGCCCACGATGCACAGGGCAATCCATAGCTGAATTCGATCGTCACTCAATCAAGCTTCCCTATCCGTATCGCCATCTTCGTCCAGATCATGCACCGGCAAATACGTGTTCTTCTCCATCCACTCACGGACGATATACCTGATGGCGTCGTCTCGCGTCAGCACCAATTCGCTTGAGATGTTCCGCAGAGCTTCTTCCATGTTCTCGTCCGCCTGGACATCACCTCTTGCCGCTTGTTGACTGACCCGTCGTTGAGCAATAACTTATGGACCCCCGGTCGTTGGGCTTGTCCTCACATGACGGATCGATTTCTTCAGCGTCGCCTTGCTGCCATCGTCGTTGCCGATGTGGTGGGATATTCACGCCTGATGGAGGCTGATGAAGTCGCAACGCTGGCGAACCTCAGGGAACTCCGTTCTGGCGTCATCGAGCCGGCTGTGATGCGCCATAACGGTCGCATCTTTAAGGTCATGGGCGACGGATTCCTGATCGAATTCGGTAGCGCGGTGGACGCGGTCGCTGCAGCGTTGGAAATGCAACAGACCACCACTGCTATCGAGGCTTCCGGAGACCGGCGCCTGCTTTTGCGTATAGGCGTCAATCTGGGCGATGTCATTGACGATGGTTCAGACATCCTCGGCGACGGCGTCAATGTCGCGGCGCGCCTCGAGACGCAGGCCGCACCGGGAGGTATCTGCATTTCAGGCAGCGTTCACGGCGAGATCGTCGGCAAGATCGACGACCGCTTCTTTGATGCAGGCGAACGCTACCTGAAGAACCTGACTCGCCCGGTTCACGTGTGGCATTGGCCGGATGCGCTGCAGAGCATATTGCCGCTCCCCGAATGTCCCTCGCTCGCTGTCCTGCCGTTCACGAATATGAGTGGGGATGAAGCGGACGCGTCTTTCGTCGACGGCTTGACCGAAGACCTGATCACCGACCTTTCCCGTACGGCTGGCCTGTTCGTCATCGCGCGCAATTCCGTGTACGGCTACAAGGGCAAGCCGGTCGACGTACGGCTGGTCGCCCAGGAACTCGGCGTCCGCTACGTCCTGGAGGGGAGCGCCAGACGCGCAATGGGCCGTGTCCGCATCAATGCCCAATTGGTCGATGCGCTTGGAGGCCAGCACGTGTGGGCCGACCGGTTTGACAGGACTGTGGAAGATGTTTTCGAATTACAAGATGAAGTTAACGCCAAGATCGTTGAAGCCCTCGTCGGCCGGCTGACCATCCCGGCGCCGCGCAATCGGCCGAAGAACTTTGAGGCGTACGATCTGTGTGTGCGCGCCCGCCTCCTGACGGAAGAGTCGCCGCAAACAGAGCGTGAGGCCTATATGCTGCTCCAACGCGCGGTTAAGCTCGAGCCATCATATGCCGAGGCGCTCGGTCTGCTCGCCTATAACCGTTGGCTTGCCTGGACTCATTTCGGCGAGCCCGAAGATCCTAACCGCCGGATGGCGGTGACATCAGCGCAGAAGGCGGTAGACTTGGATCCCAACGATGCCGGCTGCCGTTACGTTCTGGGTACCATTTTGGCTTATGAGCGGCGATGGGAGGAATCGGATGCCGCCTTCGCCAAGGCCCTGGAGCTGGACCCCAACCACGCCGACACCTGGGCGGCCATGTCGGACATGTCCGTGCTGGACGGCAGGGTTGCCGACGGACTGGCGCAGATCGAAAAAGCCCTGCGGCTCAATCCCCATCCAACCTGCTGGTATCTTTGTCATCTTGGGCAGGCGCAGTATGCCGCGCGTGACTATGAGGCGGCAGCCGCTACGCTCCGCAGGAAAGAAACCTATCGTACCAACTCACGCAAATTCCTGGCTGCTGCGCTTGCGCAGTTGGGCCACAGCGAGGAGGCGCGGCGAGAAGCAGAATTGTTTCTGATCGCCCACCCTCATTTCACCATCGGCCATTGGCTCAGCTCCCAGCCGCTGCGCGATGCAGCTGTTCGAGACCACTTTGTCGACGGCTTCCGAAAGGCCGGCCTGCCGGAGATGTGACAGCGGATGAGGTCAATCCCGACCCGTTCGAGGACTTGATCAACGGACATGCGCTGCGCGAGAACGACGGTCTGGATCGCAGTGCCAATCTTCTTCAGATGCGCCACAAAACGCGTCAACCAGCCCGGCGCAATGATGCCGTCACCTTGAACTAGCTACGTTGGATATCGTTTGCGCGCCTTGAACGGGAGGATGCAATGTCCATCTCCGGCCCATCACCCGTTTCGATGACGTCCTGTGGTTCGATATCGTCCGGGTTAAGGAGGGAGACGCTCCGCGTTCGGGTCGAGCGCCTGCTTCCGTTTCAGTTTCCCTTTCAATGAGTTCTTCTCCTAGAGCCGTTCGTAGGTCACGCGCCAGCCTTCCTCGGGATCGACGGGCGTGATCGTGAGTTGATCGGCATTGACCTCGAACTTGCGCTCCATGCGCTGGCCGATGAGATTTCGGACAAGCGAGGATTCCACGGTGATGGCGAACGTCCTTTTGGTTTCGTCGACTTCCACCGGGCCATAATATGCTTCGTAGCCATTTGCCGTGTAGGGGGTCGGCGCTGCGGCGGCGTCCGGGTTCATCGCCTGGACGGAGAGCGTTCCGCCTTGGGAGAAGATGACCTGGCCCGAATAGGCGATTTCCGTCTGCTTGCCGCCGGCGTCGGTGACCTGTAGCGACGTCATGCGCCACGTGCCTGTTATCGAAGACTTGGCATCATCGGCGAAGGCGGGAGAGGACACGGCCACTGCCAGTGCCATAAGTGCGAACTTGAAGTTTTTCATTCGGCTGTTCCTTTTTGGATGGTGGCGTGGATGGTTCAAATCCGTTCGATGCGCACAGGGTATGCGCCGCGGACGAGCAGGGGCTCGATACCGTCTTGGAAACGGCCGAGACGGATCAGCCCGTCCCAGCGGTAGTCGTCATAGAACAGGGCGAGATTGCCCCATGGCTTGAAGTAGCAGAGGTCGCCGGGCCGCTCGTTTCCGAACGGACCGCTGCCGTCCTCGGTCAGCTTGCGCGGCAGATGGACGATCTTCTCGTTCCCGCCGAAGTCCTCGATCCTGAGGTCCAGGGGAAGCATCGAAGCGAGGTCGCGCGCCGACGGATTGTCGTAGAGCGTGGCCGTCATTGACATGCCCTTGAAGGTGAACCTGATCCTCACGTCGGTCGGCTCTTGGCTGGCCGGATCGCGGCCTTGCTGCCCGCGCGCCGCGAAGGGGAGAGCCGCGGCCGCCAGAGCTCCACCCACGATCCTTCGCCGGGTCATAGCCAATGTGTTCGTCGTCATCGTTCGGGTCCCATCAAACCGGTTGCGCCGTGGGCCGGAACAGGATTTCGTTGATGTCGACATCGTCTGGCTCGTTCACCGCAAACGCGACCGCCCGGGCGAAGGCATCCGCGCCGACGGCGATCTGGCTGACGAACTCTCTCGTGTCCGCCTGGATGTCCTTTTCGCTGATATGCTCGAGAAGTTCGGTGCTGACCGCGCCGGGCGAAATGATGGTGGTCCGGATGTTGTACGGCTTCACCTCCTTGCGTAGCCCTTCGGAAAGCGCACGGACGGCGAACTTGGTCGCGCAATAGACCGCGGCACCTGGATCGACGACATGGCCGTAGACCGAGGAAACATTGATAATGTGGCCGGACTTCTGCGCCTTCATATGCGGCAGCGCGGCGGCGATGCCGTAGAGCACGCCTTTGACATTGACGTCGATCATGCGGTCCCACTCGTCGACCTTGAGACGTTCGAGCGGGGCGAGCGGCATCAGACCGGCATTGTTGAGCATCACGTCGACGCGGCCGAATTCCTGGACTGCAGTATCGACGAGGTTCCTGACCTGCTGCCTATCCGTCACATCTGTCTGGATCGCTTTGGCATTGTAGCCCTTCGACGTGAGTTCCCCGGCCAGCGCATCGATGCGGTCACGTCGCCGGGCACCGAGCACCACGGCAGCACCTCGCTCGGCGAGATGGCGTGCGGTGGCTTCGCCCAGCCCGCTGCTCGCCCCGGTGATGACGACGACTTTGTCTTCTATGCCTTGAGACATGATGTTCTCCTATTGCGAGATTTTTGAGAGGTCAGACGCGGCGGCCGGCGAGCGCTCCGAACGCGGCGGAACCCGCAAGAAGGAGGGCGGCCAGAAGGAAAGCGCTCCACCAGCCTGCACCGTCGAAAAGAACTCCGCCTGCGAATGCCCCGCCCGCAATGGCCAACTGGATCAGCGCGACCTGGATGCCGCCCGCCGCTTCCAGCTCACCTGGGACCAGCCTCGCCATCCAGGTGTTCCAGGCCACCGGGGTCGGGGTCGAGAAAAATCCCCAGAGCACGAGAAGGACCGCGGTGGCCCACGGTGAAGACCCAAAGCCGATCAGCAGGAGAGCGATCAGAGCGACCGTGCCCGGCAGGCCAATAAGCGCGGCGGCAAGGTGACGGCGTAGGACGAAACCGATCAGGGACGTTCCGGCCAATCCGCCGAGTCCGACACCCAGAAGCATCAGCGACAATGTGTTGAGCTCCACCCCGGTGACACCCTCCAGAAACGGACGCAGATAGATCGAAAGCGCATTCATCCCCACGAAGACCAGACCCGTCGCCGCCATGCCGATCAGGAAGGCGCGGTTGCGCAAGAGGCGCAACATCCGGCCGACCGACACGGTTTCCGTCGCAGGCATCTTCGGCAGGACGGCAAATTGCCAAATCAGAGCGACGAGTCCGATCGGAACGGTGATCAGGAAAGTGCCGCGCCAGCCGATCAGCCCGCCGAGAAAGCTGCCGAGAGGGGCGGCAATGACGATCGCGAAAGCGGTGCCGCCCTGGAGCAGAGCGATGGCCTTGGGCAGGTCCGACTTCGAAGCCAGACGCGCGAGGATGGCCGTCGACAAGGACCAGAAGCCGCCGATCGCGACGCCGACAAGCGCCCGGCCCAGGAGGAAGACGGTGAAGTTGGGAGCGAGGGCAACGGCCAGACTGGAGAGGGCCAGAATCCCGGTATAGAGCAGGACGACTGCCTTCCTGTCCCATTTCGACAGAAAGCCGTTGCCGAAGAGGCTTGTGGTCACAGCGAAGACGCCCGAGATGGTGATGGCCAGCCCGGCCTGGCCTTCTGACACCGCCAGCTCTCTGGCGATCGGGGTCAGGAGGCTGACCGGCAGGAACTCCAGTCCGACCAGAAGAAAGGTCAGGAGCGACAGGCAGGTCACGGCCGCCCATGGTGTTTCTGCGATGTCTGCCAAGATTGCATCATTCGCTGTCAGCTCAATGGCCATGCCGGGCTCTCCTGTGCGGTTGCCGCAACAGATAGCCAAACGGGTTTGGATGGACTAGTAGGTATAATCCGCATGTTGAGGTGAAGGAGATTCAACAATGCGACGTGACGAATTCACCGAGATGAGAGCCTTCTTGGAAGTTGCCAAGGAGCGGAGCTTCACGCGCGCCGCTGCGAAGCTGGGCCTCACGCGCTCGGCCCTCAGTCACACAGTCAGCGCGTTGGAGGAGCGGCTGGGAATTCGGCTTCTTTCCCGCACCACCCGGGACGTCGCGCCGACGGCGGCCGGCGAACGGCTCATGGAAAGTATCCAGCCCCATTTCGAAAGCATCACCGCCGGGATCAGCGCGATCAGCGCGCTGCGTGACAAGCCATCCGGTGACATTAGGGTCGTCTGCCCGGACGACGCGGTCGAGCTGGTGTTCCGTCCCAGACTTTCGGCATTCCTGCGGGACTTTCCCGACGTGACGGTGGAAATCATCGTTGACAACGGCTTCACCAACATCGTCGAGCGGCAGTTCGACGCTGGCGTCCGTCTTGGCGAGGCCGTCGCCCGCGACATGGTGGCGGTGCGCATAGGAGCCGACGTGTCATATTCCGTCGTGGCCTCGCCCGACTATCTGGAGCGGCATGGGCCGCCGTCAATCCCGCAGGACCTGACAGGTCACAACTGCGTCAACCTTCGGCTTCCAACATCCGGGGGGCTTTATGCCTGGGAATTCGAGCGGGACGGCCGTGAGTTCAGCGTGCGGGTGGAGGGCCAGCTCACCTTGAGCAACATCGCTCCGGCGATTGACGCTGCATTGGACGGTATCGGTCTTGCCTACGTGCCCACGGACCTCGTCTCGCAGCATGTCGAGCGGGGGCGGTTGCGGCAGGTGCTTTCGGACTGGTGTCCGACCTTCCAGGGCTACCATCTCTATTATCCGAGCCGACGCAATCCGTCGCCGGCCTTCTCGGCGTTTGTTGATGCTTTCCGGCATAGACGGCGGAAATAGTGTTCGGCCCCACAGCCCAATGTCTCCTGTTGGCGCTTCGGCGACGTGAGGTACTGGCTCAAAGTTGCCGCGTCGGTGCCCTCAGAGCATGGCTCAATGAAAGGCTGCTTTCGGGAAGACGCCATCAAAGGCTGTGCGGCCGACATGAGGGCGAAACCTGCCGAGGCACTTCGGCCGCTGTCGGCCCGAAACGGTCATGGCTGGCGGCACCGTAGAGTTTCCTCTTCAGTGTGAAGTGGTAGTGGCCTCATGCGCTTCCATCAACATAGCAGCGTGTTTCGATATCTACTTGGCGCAGTATTAGCGTCCGTGCCGCTCGCTGCCGCCCCGCCAAATTATTGCAGAAACAGTTTCAAGCCTAACACGAAAGCGGACATGCGAGGTCTCGGTGCGAAGGTCCGGGGCCCGAAGCAGTCGTAGACCACGAGTATGACCTACGGCTCGATTTGGCGCTCATCGCGGACGTCGCGCACCGACGCCTTCTCGATCGCGAGTTAACCGGAAGTTCGCGTAACGACGGTGCCTCTCGCTTTCACAGGGAGAGGCCATGGGTGATCAATTTCCAAGCCAAGAGCCCGTAGGTCGATGGACGAACGGGCTTTTTGCAGCGGATTGCCGTCACGAAAGGGCGGCGCTTGAACGATTGCAGTCTATCCAGACGATTTCGACGGGCGTCGCCGAAAGAGCTGATCCCAGATGTCGTACCCCGCAGGGACAATGCCGATCAGCAGTGCAGCGGCCAAATCGAACCGTGGAACAAACGCCAGGATGACCGCGCAGAACGTGACAAGCGTCACGAATGCAAATATTGCAAAAAACCGGCTTCTGTTCATCGGTCTATCCTTTCGGAATGGGCCAGACACTGCGTCATCTCTGCACTCCATAGAGTAGATTCGGCAGCATGTAGACGATGCTCGGGAACAGATAGATGACCACCATGCAGAGAATGACGATCAACATATACGGCATCATGCCGCGGAAGATGTCTGTCAGTTTGACATGCGGAGGCGAGACGCCCTTCAAGTAGTATGCCGACATCGCCATGGGTGGTGATAGGAAGGCCGTCTGCAGGTTGATTGCCACGAGGATACCGAAGAACAGCGGATCGATCCCGAAATGCGGCAGCAGCGGAATGAAGATCGGGATGAAGATGACGATGATTTCAGTCCATTCCAGAGGCCAGCCGAGAAGGAAGATGATGATCTGGGCCAGGATCAGGAACATCAGCGGCGACATGTCCAGGCCGGTCACGAAGTCACTGATGAACTGTTGGCCGCCGAGATAGGCGAATACCGATGCGAAGGTCGCCGAACCGACGAACAACCAGCAGACCATCGCGGTCGTTCGCGCCGTCAGATACACCGACTCCTTCAGTCGCTGCCAGGTCAGCGCCCGATAGGCCGCAGCAAGCGCCAGTCCCCCCAATGCGCCGATTGCGGCGGCCTCCGACGGCGTTGCCAAGCCAAAGAGAATGGCACCCAGCACCGCAAGAATCAGAAAGGCGAGTGGCGCGAAGGATGTAAGCATCATCCAGGCGAGTTGGACCGGCGTGTGCTCGCCCACATCTTCTTTCGTTGGCCGCGGCGCCAGTTGCGGCTGCAGGATTGCTCGCACCACGACATAGATGAGATAAAACCCGGCCAGGGCGAAGCCGGGCAGGAGCGCCGCCGCATACATTCGGACAACCGAGATCCCGGAGGTGGCCGCATAGACGATCAGCAGGATGGAAGGCGGGATCAGGATCCCGAGCGTGCCGCCCGCGCAGATCACGCCCGTCGCGTAGCGCACGTCATACCTTGCCTTCAGCATCGCTGGTAGGGCGAGCAGTCCCATCAACGTCACCACGGCCCCGACGATGCCGGTTGCCGTGGCAAAGAGTGTGCAGGTGGCCAGGGCGGCGACGGCCATCGAGCCGGGCACCCGGCGCGTGACGCTGAATAGCGTCGAGAACAGCCGATCGACGATGTTGGCTCGCTCGACGATGTAGCCCATGAACAGGAACAGCGGGATAGCCGTCAGCACGTCGTTCTGGATGACCGAGTAGGTCTGGTTGACGAACAGATCGAAGATCCGGTTGTTGAAGAAACCGCCGATCCAGGTCTGCGCCAGTGTAAACGCATCGCCGCCGGATTCGAGCGCGCGGTCATAGCCGCGCCACATGCGGCCGGCATCGAAATAGGCATAGTATCCGAAGCCGACACCCAGAGCCATCAAGGTGAACGCCACCGGGAATCCGAGGAAGATGGCGAGGATCAGGATGAGGAGCATCCCGACGGCGATATGTGCATCCGTCATTGAGCGTCCCGATCCCGTGGTTCACGTCCAGCGTCAACTTCCGGCGACGGAAGGAAACCCTCGTCCTCGGACTTGAGCACGTCCAGGCTTTTTGTTTCCAGTAGTACCTTTTCCAGTTCTTCGACATCTTCGGCCTGCTTCGGCCATTCGCCCGTCCTTATGCAGAGAATGCAGCGGAAGACCTGCGCCACGCCCTGCAGGAACAGGAGAATGCCGGCGGCGACGATCACGGCCTTGAACTGGAAGATCGGCACACCGGCGGGACTGTTGGAACTGACCTCCAGATAGCCCCAACTGCGTGCGGCATATTTCCAGCCCGAGAACACCAGCGCGGTTATACCGGGAAAGAAAAAGATGAAGTACAACACCAGTTCCAGCCTGGCCTGGGTGCGCGGTTTCCAGAGCCGGTAGATGAAGTCGCCGCGCACATGGCCATCGCGCGAGAGGGTATACGCTCCCGCCATCATGAAGATCGTTCCATAGAGCATGTAGCTCAGGTCGAAGGCCCAGGGGGTCGGCGCGCGAAAGAGGTAGCGTGCAACAACCTCATAGCCGACGCCGAAGGCCATGATGAGTATCCCCCACGCGAACACCTTGCCGAACCACGCCGACAATTCGTCGGCGAATGCGATGTAACGGAGCATGCAAGCGCCTCCCTGATCTCGAAGAGGGACGAGGCCCGGAAATACCGGGCCTTCACCATCTATTTTCCGAGCTTCAATTTTCCGGGGAAATAGTGCTCATAGGCGAGTGCGAGATCGGCGGAGTTCATCAATTCGTAGTACACGACCCTCTCCACCCACTGCCGCTGACTGTCGAGCACCTTCTTCATGAACGCATCCGCTTCAAGCGTCGGGATGATCTCATCCCAGGCCTTC
Source organism: Rhizobium croatiense (assembly GCF_019793465.1). Taxonomy (GTDB): domain Bacteria; phylum Pseudomonadota; class Alphaproteobacteria; order Rhizobiales; family Rhizobiaceae; genus Rhizobium; species Rhizobium croatiense. The sequence continues at coordinate 32,532 of NZ_JAILYJ010000020.1, forward strand.
AGTTGCGCATCCAGAATTTCCTTTGGAGTGCGGTGCACGGTCACGCCATGTTCGGCCTGGAGTTTTTGAAGGTCGCTTGAATAGTTGTCCATCGCAGACGCTGTAATCGCCGTGCTCGCTGCCTCCACGCCATATTCCAGGATCGCCTGCAGATCGTCGGGAAGGTCGTCAAACACATCCTTGTTGAAGAGGAACTCGAAAGATTCGCTCGCTTGATGGTAGGACGACAGCATGTAGTTCTTGGCGACATCCTGCGAACCAAACCGTAGGTCAGAGGAGGGATTGTTGAACTCGAAGGCGTCGATCACACCTCGCTCCATTGCCGGCACGATCTCGCCGCCCGGAAGTTGAGCGACGCTCATGCCCATATTCTGCATGAGATCGGCGGCGAGCCCGACCGTACGATATTTGAGGCCGTTGACGTCGTTCACGGTCGCGACCGGGTTCTTGAACCAGCCGAACGGCTGCGCGGGCATCGGGAAGCCATAGAAGCCGTAAAGGTTCAGCCCCATGATGTCCTGGGTGAGTTCTCGGTAGAGATCCTTGCCGCCACCTTGATGGAACCATCCGAGCATGGTGGTTGCGCTGCCGCCAAATACCGGCCCGGTACCGAAGAGGGAAGCTGCCTTGTGCTTTCCGTACCAATAGACGGGAACGGTGTGGGCTGCATCGATCACGCCATCATTGACGCCGTCGAGCACCTGAAACGCGCCGACGACCGTACCGGCAGGCATTAGTTCGAACTTCAGGCGTCCGCCGGACATTCGTTCGACCCGTTCGACGTACAGGCGGGCAAAATCCATCCAGATGTCCGACGCGGGCCAGGATGTTTGCATTTTAATGACGGTGGGTGCCTGGGCCAGCACCGCCGGGGCGGCAAGAGCCCCAACTGCGGTTACTCCAGCGAGCGTAGATGCTCCCAGCAACTCTCGACGCGATACTGCCTTTTTGTTCATTGTTCTTCCTCCCTGGATTGTAGTCGAATTCTCCCTGCATTTCCTGATGGTCTGCCAAGTTGAAGAGGAGGGCTCCCATCCTTTTCGCGATCAGTATCAACAACTGATTGTTCTCATTTGTCTATTATGCACACTTTTTGCAATTCTGACAGACGTTCAAGTGTTGTTGATCACAGCTTGGGGCTGTGGTCCAACGACCAAGGCATAGTACCGCTACTCCGCGTTGTCCGGACAACCTCAGCCTAGAAAGAAAAGCTGCTCGCCCGTCGACGATGAACTGGAGCCAAGTGCTGAACTGGAACCATATGCTCGTTCTTGATCGCCTTTGTCCCAAGTCGATTAATCCGACGAGAGCCGACGTCCACACATGGCGCACAGATGGGTCCCGTTGAGCTTTAGTTCGATCCGATAGTTTGTGGCATGCGGGGCCCTTTGCCGAGGGCCCCTGGTCGCGTGATAGCGATGTCCTTTTTTGAAATCGGGCGATCTGCGCACCTTGGCCGGAGCTCCAAGAGTCAGCTGCGGGGCTGAAGCAACGCCAGAACGATTGTCGATGCCGCCAAGACGGCTGTAAATGTCAATGGCGCTGAGGCACCAAAGTGATCGACCACATAGCCGCCGAACAGCGCACCTATGCTGATGGCGACCTGGAACGAAACGACCATCAGGCTGCCAGCAGCCTCCAAGGCGTCTGCTGCGCCCCGGGACAGGTTGGTGGGAAGTACCACCGGAGCCATCCCAAAAGCGAAACCCCAAAGTGTCACCAGGGCAAACGCGATGCCGCTATGCGCACCCCAGAGTACGAGAGCAAGCGCCGAAGACGCCATCAATACGCCGGTGACAGCGAGCGCCATGTGGATATTTGCGTCTGCCAGTCGGCCGCCGGCGACATTGCCGATCACAGAGGCGATGCCAAACCCGAGGAGCGCCAGGGCAAGCGGGCCGGTGCCAAGCAGCGTCACTTGTTCGAGGAAGGGTCGCACATAGACCGAACCGGCAAAATGTCCCGTCATCAGCAAGAGGATGGCAAGCATTCCCAGTTGAACAGTGCGCCGTTTCGTCAGCCGGAAGACGTCGGAAAGACTATTGCTTGTGCTTGCGGGTAGCGTAGGCAAACTGAGTATCTGCAGCAGCATCGCAATCGCGGCGAGCCCTGCGGTCATGGCGGTGGCGGCACGCCAGCCGAGCCAATCGCTGATCAAGGCACCCATGGATGGTGCAGCTATGGTGGCAAGAGAGACACCGAGGGTGACGATAGCCATACCCCGACCTGTCGCATTGGTGCCGACCAATCTCGCCACGACGGCAACCGAAAGCGCCCAGAAACCACTGAGCGCGACGCCCAGCCCGGCCCGGCCCAACAACAAAAGCCAAAAATCCGTCGCGAGCGCGGCCACGAGATTGGAGCCGATAGCCAAGGCACTTAGACCAACCAGGACAGTCTTCCGGTTCAGTTTGCCGATGAGAACATTGCTCAACAAGGCCGTCACCGCGCCAACAGACGCGGTGGCGGTGACAACCTGACCGGCGGTTCCCTCGCTGACGCCAAGGTCACGCGCCATCGGCGTCAACAGACCTGCCGGCAGAAATTCAGCTGAGACGAGTGCAAAGCTTGTGGCTGCCATTGAAATAACGGCAAACCAGGTTGTTGGGCTCCAAGGGCTCGGAACGGTAGAATCGAGGCCAATCGCGGGGGCGTCAAGCTGTGATGTTGTGTCCGTCATTGAAGTACCTCCAAGAGTTAGAGGTCTTAATAGCGGAGTCTTTCAGGATGATATGTGTCCTAAAGTCCGAATTCCATATCCGTTCGTCCGGAAATGGTGCGGCGCACAACACCAGGTGAGACGCTGGTGATGCGCTTGAAGGCGCGAGCGAAAGAAGCTTCGGATTCATAGCCCAGTTGCGAAGCGACGGCGGCAACCGACATGTTTTGACCGAGCAACTCTCTTGCAAGCTGCATGCGCAGACGGGCGAGATAGCGTGCCGCGCCTTCCCCCAAGATGGCGCTGAAGCGTTCTGCGAAGATCGAGCGCGATTGACCTGCCACGCCGGCAAGGGTCTCAAGCGTCCAGTCATGGCCGGGATCCCGGTGCATGGCTGCCAGCGCACGACCGATATGCGGATCACGGATCGCGGCGAGCCAGCCGCTGGTCGAGGCGCCGCTGCAATTGACCCAGCAGCGAATAAGCCGCGCGACGAGTACGTCCGCCATGCGTGACAAGACCGTGGCGCTGCCTAGCTGGGGCTGCGACGCCTCTGCCGTCATGGCGGCGAGGAGGGGGCCGACGATCGGATCATTGCCGGCAACGTCACAACCCTTGATAATCGGTGGCATCAGAGCGATCAACGGGTTGAGGGCATTCGCACCCAAAGCCATGGAGCCGCAGAACAAGGTGCTCGTCGCTCCTGTTCCTTCCTGCACCACGTCGCAGACATTGCCCCCCAGCTTGGTGACCTGGCAGCTCTTGAGCGAGTCCCCGACAACATCAGGCTTGCTGGCCAGTCGGTGTTCGACACCTTGTGGCAACAACACCAGATCTCCGCTTTGCAACTCCTGCCATCCCTGGGCTTCGGTATGGATCCAGCATGGCCCCTCACTGACGAAATGAAAGCGAAGCAGCTGTTGCTGCGGAAAGGCGATGCTCCATGGATGACGTAGCTCGCAGCGGCCGTAGTTGACTCCACTCAGGCGAAAGTCCCGGAGAATTTCGCTGAGTGCGTCCGTCGGAATTTGCGTCGGAGACTGGGATGAACGATCAAGCATTGGGGTAATTTATATGCCGACCGTCCGGACTGCAAGGTGCGAGGCGTTTATGCCGATCGGAAATTCGGACCCATATTGGTCGGCCCCCGACTGCCGGACTCAAGCGTCTCTGACGAAAGCCGCGTCTATCGGCTTAACGTCCGCCGCTTCCAAGGCATAGCGCGCGTAACGGAAGTCACGGATCGCAAGCAGCGAATCCCCGGCCCAGTTGAGAACAATGAAATAAGCAGGGGTGCGCAGGACAGCGCCCTGCTCAAACGCCAACGCGGCGGGGCGACCCTCAACCAGGCCGGGGGCGAGCCACCACCGGTCTTCACGCGCATAATTTCCGAAATAAGAGGAAACCTCGTCTCGACCGCGCATGACGACCTCACCGACGAGTTCAGCTTTCGCATCCTCGGCGAGCCTGTCTTTCAGCGCCTCGAAGTCTCGGGCGTTGAACCGATCAACATAAAAGGCGAGGCTATTCTTCTCCGCGACGGAAAGAACTGGTAGCGGCTGCTCGTCCGGTTCCGCCGCCATGTCACGCAGCCTGGCCCGGCCACGGTGGAGAAGCGCCGTGACGGTAGGCATGGTCATCCCCGTGATCGAGCAGAGTTCGCTCAGCGAGTAGCCGAGCACATCCATCAGGATGATGCTGCTGCGCTCGCGCACCGGCAGCCGCATGAAGGTCCGCAGGCTGGTGGCGGCGATCTGACGCGCCTCGGTCTGGGACAGCGGTTCAGCGACCATCTCGGCCTCCTCCTCTTCGATGAGGTCCGCCCGCCTGGCACGGCGCCTCAGAAAGTCGAGCGCGGTGTTGTGAACGATACGGCCAGTTGCATGCGAAGGCGGTTCTGAACGTGCCCGATCCTCTCCGGTCCGCCCGCTTGTTTGCCGCGCTTTTCAAAGGATCCGATCTCCTGATCATCGCACGCTTCGATGAGGCGAGAGCAGAGGACGACAACGAAATCGAATCCTATTGCCGGTCGGCCGTCGCCATGTTCATCGCCGCGCACGGTGGCAACGCCTACGCGGGCGGATAGAGGCGATCGGCTCGGACGTACCTGGAGGTATGCCCATCGCCAATCGCCTCTGCCCTGACGAAACCTGCTTCAACTCCTGACCAGCCCATACAGATAAGAGGCAAGTGCGCTGCAGAATGGCGGCGATATCTGCACCTGCGCGGGGGCTGTCGGCCGGGACTAAATTGGCGTATGCTGTCAAGGAGGTACACCATGCGCAGCAGCATCACTGCAGCTATCGTCGCGCTCGCCGTTTCGCTTGGCAGCCCAGCGCGGGCGGAGATCCTGATCGGAGCGGCAGGCCCGGTCACAGGACCGCTCGCCTGGATCGGGGAGCAGATGCAGCGCGGCACAGAGATGGCAGTGGCCGACATCAATGCGACTGGCGGCGTGCTCGGGCACCAGGTGCAACTCATCACGGTCGACGACTTTTGCGATCCCGAGCAGGCTGTGGCGGCCGCCCAGAAACTGGTGGCTGACGGTGTGGTGCTCGTCGTCGGGCATTACTGTTCCCAGGCCTCGATCCCGGCATCCAAAATGTACGAGGCCGCGGGAATTCTACAGATTTCACCGGGTTCGACCAATCCGCTGTTGACCGAACAAGGTCGTGCCAATGTTTTCCGCGTCATTGGTCGCGACGACGCGCAGGGGGTGGTAGCCGGCAACTATTTGGCCGATCGTTGGGGTGACAAGAAAATAGCGATCCTTCACGACAACACCACCTATGGGAAGGGGCTCGCCGACGAGACCAGAAAGCAGTTGAATAAGCGGGGTGTCACCGAAGCGATCTACGAGGCCTTCACCCCTGGGAAGAACGACTATACGGCCGAGATCTCGGCGTTACAGGGCGCCGGCATCGCCGTGTTGTATGTTGGTGGGTATTTGCCCGAGGTCGCGCTTATGGTTCGCGCTTCACGAGACCGCGCCTACGCACTTCAACTCGTCTCAGGCGATGGCATGGCGAGCGAGGACTTTGCACTGATCGCCGGATCTGCCGCCGAGGGTACGCTCTTCACGTTTAGCGCGGACCCACGGCGCGTCCCTCAGGCGGCTGAAGTCGTCGAGCGTTTCCGTGCCGAGAATTTCGAGCCCGCAGGCTACACACTGCTCAGTTACTCCGCCGTCCAGGTCTGGTCGCAGGCGGTGAAGAAGGCCGGTTCTCTAGGGCCGCAAGAGGTGATCGCCTCAATGCAAGGTAATCAATTTGAAACGGTAATGGGCCGGGTCGATTTCGACGACAAGGGCGACCTCACCCTTCAAAGCTGGATCTGGTATGTCTGGAAGGGTGGCGAATACGTGCCGCTGGAATAGTCAACCGCCGGCCGGGTGGATCGCTTTAGACCAGTCTGTGCAGACTTTCGTGGCTGCGCAAGCCAGACCTTGCGGTTGCCGCTATGTTTGAACGCGTCGGCATACGCGGGCGCTTGTTGCTCGCTTTCTTCGGCATCAGCACCTTCGCAGTGCTGGCGACCGCCGCAGCTCTTTATGCCTTTCTTCAGGTCGGCGACGTGGTCGATCGCATCACCAAGGAACGGGTGCCGACGGCGCTCGCTTCTCTCCAATTGTCACGCCAGGCTGAGAGGGTCGCCTCCACCGCGCCGTCAGTGCTGGCGGCGACCAGCACGGTTCAGCACAACGAGGTCTCGGCTGCGATCGGAGTCGAGATGCGGCGTCTCGAAGAGTTGCTCGCCGCACTTAAAGGCACCGCATTCAGCGCGACGGCGGTGACGGAAATCGAAGACGCCGTGATTGGTCTGCGACGAAACCTCGATGCTCTCGACTATCTTGTGGCCGTTCGCCTTACCATGGTTCAGCGCAAGGAGGCGTTGCTGCGCCGATTATCGGACACGACAAATGCAAGTCAGCGTCTCGTCGCGCCCGGTATCGTCGTGATGAACTCCAAGGTTCCCCAGTGGCGCGCAGCGGTGGCTGATTCCGCCGCACCACCCGACGCGCGTGCTGCGGTGACGAGCGACCTGGTCAAGGCAATCGCGGCCTACATCCCCCAACGGAGGGCGCAACAGGAGATCTCAGCAGTCAACGACGCGCTGGTCAAAATTGCCAACGCGCCTACGCCGGGAGATCTGAAGCTGATCCTGTTTCCGCTGCGCCGGTCGCTCGCTGTACTCGAAACGGTCTCCACCGAGATCGACGAAAAGTTGCGGACCCGCTTCCAACAACGGTTGGACGAGTTGAGGTCGCTGACCGACGGTGAGAATGGGATCCCGAAGGTACGACAGGACGAGTTTGCTGTCCTTGCCCAGGGCGAAAAGCTTCTGGCTGAAAACAGTCGGCTATCGCGCGACCTTACCGCGGCCGTCGATCGCTTGGTTGCAAGGGCAAACCATGAGATCGCCGCGTCCGCCCTCGAAGCCTCGGTCGTCCGGCGCTACGGCACCGGCATTGTCCTTGGCTCCGCCCTTCTAAGCCTTCTGAGTTCGGTTCTGGTTGTCTGGCTCTATGTCGACCGCAGCCTTCTCGCCCGTCTGGGAGAGGTAAGCCAAGGCATGCTGGCAATCGCGGGCGGCAATCTGCATGCGCAGATGCCCGCCGGTGGCCGCGACGAAATCGGCCGCATGGCCGGGGCGCTCAGGCTGTTCCGGGATACTGCGGTCGAGGTGGAGGAAAACAGCCTGCGCGAGGTTGCGGAAGCGCGCCAGCGGCTTGTGGATGCCATCGAGAGCATCTCCGAAGGGTTCGCTCTGTACGATGGCGAGGACAGGCTCGTGCTGAGCAATAGCCGCTACCGCGAGCTGTTGTACGCCGGCCTGGAGGAAATGACACCCGGCACGACATTCGAGCAGATTGTTCGCCGGTCCGCTGAGGCCGGCTACATCAAGGATGCTGAGGGGCGAGTCGAGGAGTGGGTTGCCGAGCGGCTTTCGCGGCATCGCAACCCTGGTGAAACGTGGGTGCAGCGGCGTCGCGACGGGCGATGGATCATGGTTAGCGAGCGGCGGATCACGGCTGGCGGCACGGTGGCCGTCTACTCGGACATCACCGAGCTGAAGCAACGGGAGGAAAACCTTGCCGAGAAATCCGCAGCTCTCGAGGCGCTTTCCAGCAAGCTGGCGAAATACCTGGCGCCGCAAGTGTATAACTCCATATTCACCGGCCGCCAGGACGTCAGGATCGCCAGCCAGCGGAAGAAGCTGACGATATGCTTCTCCGATATCGCCGGCTTTACCGAAACCACAGACAAAATGGAATCGGAGGATCTCACACAGCTCCTCAATCACTACCTGACGGAAATGTCGAAGATTGCTTCAGATCACGGCGCGACGATCGACAAGTATGTCGGTGACGCCATCCTGATGTTTTTCGGCGATCCGGAAACCCGCGGCGTCAAGGATGACGCGCTCGCCTGCGTGCAGATGGCTCTCGCCATGCAAAAGCGAATGAGCGCGCTTGGGGAAATCTGGCGCGATATCGGAATTGAAACTCCGCTGCGCTGCCGCATTGGCATTCACACAGACTACTGCACTGTGGGCAACTTCGGCAGCGAGGACCGGATGGATTACACGATAATCGGCGGCGCCGTGAATCTCGCCTCGCGCCTTGAGCAGGAAGCGTCGCCGGGCACCGTGCTCATTTCTTATGAGACGTTTGCGCAAGTGAAGGACACGATCGAGTGTGAGGAACTGGGGCATGTCCACGTAAAGGGAATAGCCTATCCGGTCGCCACCTATCGCGTGGTCGATCTGAAGGAAAATCTGGTCCGTAGCCGTCGTACTGTCCGGACCGAACTGCCGCACCTGAGACTGGAAGCTGAGCCCGAGCTCATGTCTACCGATGAGCGCGATCAGGCCGCCGCCGCACTTCGAGACACGCTCGATCGACTTTGTCCCAAGCCTGGGTCGTAGGCTCACCTTCGCGCGGGTTGTCGCCTCTACAGGCACCAACCTCGTCGACCAGCCCTCGGGCCAGCGTGGTAACTCGACCTTCCTGCAGCGCTGGGTAGGCCCATGAAATGGCGCGGTCATTGGTCCGAATCCGGACGAACGACTGCTGTTGGCGCAACTGCGACCCATGTTGTCACTGCACCATGTCCGCTTTGCAGCAACAGCGACCGGTGGCTCGATGACCATTATGCGGGCGCGAAGCTGCCGAAGGGGTTGACCGAGGCGTATTTCGGCGGATCAGAGATTATCTCGCCCTGTTTTCACAACGATCGTGACAACATTCAAATCCCACCTTAATGAACTGTTAAATTTTGAGGGTGCGGGAGACTTGCATGCAGGGGCTCGGAAACAAGAAGCCATTTTACCCGAACTTCAACACGATCAGGCTCGTCGCAGCCTCCATGGTTATCTTCTCGCATGCCTTCCTTATCTCGGAAAAGACCTCGGCGAACGAACCCTTCATGCGCTTGCTCGGTGAGGGCAAAAATCTTGGCAAATTCGGGGTCTATGTGTTTTTCATCACGAGCGGCTTCCTCGTCACGCAGAGCGCGCAGTTCGGCAGCGTCGGTGGTTTTCTCTGGCGACGGGCGCTGAGGATATATCCGGCGCTTGTAATCTGCACGCTGCTCAGCGTGTATGTTTTGGGCCCCTTTTTCAGCCCGTTGGGCATTGGTGGTTACCTGGGCTGGTCGTATCACGTGAGGACGACAGTGTATTCGGTGCTCAATCCGAGCTATGGCATGGTCCTGCCGAAAGTGCAGTTTTATGATCCTGCAATCTCCTGGCTTGCAACCTTCACCAACGGCTCTCTGTGGACGATCAACCAGGAAATCTTCTGCTACGTAGTCCTTGCGGCATTAATGGCTATCGGGCTTCTGCGAGCGCCGTTCATGGCAATTGCCCTCGCCGTCGGCGTGACCTGGGAGCTCTTTTTCGAACATCCGTGGCCAGACAGAAAGTTAATAACAAATTTCACTTTTATCGCTCCCTACTTCTTCTGCGGGTCGCTTCTCTGGTTCGTGATGGAAAAGTGGCAGCCAAATATTGTCCTAGCTTTGATTTCGGTGACGCTCGGTGTGCTTTTCCTCGTCTTCTGGCCCGACTATCTTTACGGACCGATGTTGTTCGCCTATCCGCTTGTCTACATCGCGACGTCGCCGATCATACGCCTCCCGACTCTCGACCGCTTGGGCGACGTCTCCTACGGCACCTATCTCTATGGCTGGCCAGTGGAGCAGGTGGTGAACCATGCCCTCGGCCAGTACAGCACGTGGTGGACGGTGTTCGGCATTTCCCTACCGATAACGTTGTTGCTCGGCTGGCTTTCATGGCATCTGTTGGAAAAGCATGCGCTGCGGTTGAAGCGAATCTCATTCCTCCAACGGCAGCCTGTCAGTCCATGAGCGATGGACCCCCTACGGAGCCATACTGTCTGATGCTCACTCAGTCTTCAGACGGTCGGGCAGCGGTTTGAGCCGATATGCTTGCCAGAAGAAGCTGTCCGCGGCGGCCTGATCGAAAGAAAAGTTGCGCGCTTCTTTGATCTTGCCGTTCTCGATCTTGAACGCAAGTACCCAGACCGTATCGACATTGGCAAGGCCGTCACGGTTCGACCAGCCGCGATGCATATCGATGACCCAGTTCTCGTCCGCTATCAGCGCGATCAGCTCGGCCCGGAAATTGCCTTTTCCGAGCTGCTGAAAGAAGGCGGCCACTTCCTGCTTGCCGCGCTTGGTGCCGGCGAGCGGATGATGGCCGGGAATGTGCCATTCAATGTCGTCGGCAAAAAAGGATGCGACCTTGTCCATGTCGCCCGAGGCATAGGCGGCGTAATAGTCGGAAATCACCTTGCGGTTCTCTTCGGGGCTTGCCGCCCGGGCGATCCCGCCGATCAGGATGAACGATGTTAAAACGGCGCCGCCGGCGATGGCTCTGAGTGACATTGATGTTCCCTTTCCCACATGGCTTCGCGGCAAAGGTGCCGGAATGCGGGCGCTGCGACATGCGCAATTCTTGCCCGTCTTTGGGCGATTGTTGCTTTTGGTGAGGGGACCATGGTCGATGAGCACACATGCAGGTTGATTTTCCGCCGCGCCTCACCAGCTTCTTTCCATGAGCAATGCAGCGCGGCCAGACTGGGGAGTGACGGCATGCAGGTACGATGTTCCTGCCGGCGGCGGCGCTTTCGCACTGTCGAATCTGACGATCGGCCTGTTTTTGGTCGCACAGGACGAGCATCGCCTGGCCCTCGGGTCGGACCGCCGTCACCATATTCCGCTTTCCGCCGATGATGGCTGGATCCTGCCCGCGGGCGCCGCCGGCATATGCGAATTCGACGACGCCCATTCTTACCTGACGGTGTCCTTCGACAAGCACATGCTCGACGATGTTGGGCTTGATACGTCCACGGCGTTCAGACCGCACGTCGGAGGCCTGGAACCACTTCTAGCGCAGCTCGTCCGGCTTGCCGCGGATCGCGGGGAGGATTCGTCTTCGCTCTATCGGCAGACGATGGATTTGGCCTTGGCCACCCATTTGGCGCGACTGCTGGCGCCGCATGCCGAACTCTGCGCCAGCCTCGATGACCGCCGGCTGAGGAAGGTGATTGCCTATGTCCAGGAGCATCTGAACGACGATATCTCGCTTGACCAACTCGCCTCGGAGGCGGCCATGAGCCGGTATCACTTCGCGCGCGCGTTCAAGGCCGCGACGGGCAGATCGCCGATCCAGTACGTCATAGACGAGCGCCTCGACCGGGCACGGCTTCTGTTCAAGACCACGTCGGCAACAGTCGCCGAGGTCGCCTTCCGCGTCGGCTATGCCGATGTCTCGCGCTTCGGCCAGCATTTCCGCAAGCGGGTGGGCATCACGCCCGCACAGTTCCGGTCGCAATAGCAACATACGCCGTAAGTCGAGCAATTTTCGCGCCTGCACCGCGCCGGCGATCCTGTCACTCTCGCCTTGTTCAACCAGCGGAGAGTTCAGATGAAACAGTTTGCACTTGCGGCAATCCTTGCCACCGTGGCGGCAACGACGGTGAGCGCAGCGGAAGTAGCCAGCCGAAAGGTCACATTTCCAAGCAACGGTGAAACGATCGTCGGCACACTCTACGTGCCATCGGACACGGCTGCCGATACACGGCGGCCCGGTGTCATCGTCGCCGGCGCCTGGACCTCGATCAAGGAGCAGATGTCGGGCCTTTATGCCAAGGAAATGGCCGAGCGAGGTTTCGTAGCGCTGGCGTTCGACTATCGCGGCTGGGGTGAATCGAGCGGCACCATCCGTTTCAAGGAAGACCCGGTGATGAAGACTGCAGACATCATCGCCGCCGCCGATTTCTTGTCGACGCTGTCGGAGGTCGATCCGGACGCGATCAACGGCCTCGGCATATGCGCCTCGGCCGGCTATATGGCCGATGCCGTCAGCGGCAATCCGAGATTCAGGTCCCTATCGCTTGTCGCACCATGGCTGCACAACAGGGCGATCGTCGAGCAGGTCTATGGCGGTGCCGAGGGCGTGGCCAAGCTGATCGCCGTTTCGCGCAGTGCCGAGCGCGCCGAAGAGAAGGGAAGCCCAAGTATTATCATTGCGGCCAGCGCCACCGATGAATCCTCACTCATGTACCAGATCCCCTATTACACCGAAGCCGATCGCGGTCTCGTTCCCCAATATGACAACAAGTTCAATCTCGGCTCCTGGGAGCCCTGGCTCAAGTATGATTCCGTCGCCACCGGCTCGCGCGTCGACAAGCCGGTCCTGCTGGTCCATTCCGAGGCAGCGGCCGTGCCCGAGGGCGCGCATGCCTTCCTTGGCCTGTTGAAGGTCGATGCGACGACACGCTGGTTCGAGGGGGGCACCCAATTCGATTTCTATGACCGCCAGCAGCATGTCGACGCCGCGGCTGACGCAGTGGCCGAGCACATCGAAAAAGTTCTCAGGCGGCAGTCGAATTGAGGAGCGAGCCCCATGAAAATGATCGTTGCAAGTCTCGTTACCGTCATGATGATGGTGGCAACCTCCATCGCTAAGGCAGATAACATGAAGCCTGAAGACCGCCTCGCCATCATTGATGCCATTACGGACATCGCGGCCGGCGCCGACCGCCATCAATGGCCGCGGGTACGCGGCGCCTTCGCCGAGAAGGTGACACTCGACTATACCAGCCTCTGGGGCGGCGAAGCTGTCACACAGTCAGCCGATGAAGTGGTCGCGCAATGGTCGACCTTCCTGCCGGGCTTCGACAGGACGCTGCATCTCGTCACGAACCACGCGATTGTGGATGCATCAGGCGACACGGCGACGGCCGAGGCCGATTTCCAGGCGACGCATAGTTTAGGCAGGGATCTCTGGGTTCTTTCCGGCCACTATCGCTACGGGCTGGTGAAATCAGCCGAGGGCTGGAAGGTCACACATATGACGATGACTGCCACTCACGAGACCGGTGATCGCGGCCTCGTGGGCAAAGCCGCCGAGCGGGCGGCGAAGAAGATGAACTAGGCGGAATCTCCGCGGCCCTGATGTGCTCTTTGCCTTTTCCGTGGCCAGGGTTCAAAGCGATGGCCCATCCGGACAGTCCTCGGAACGGCCGCGTCGAACGGCCGGGAGCCAGACAGGGCAGTCATTGCGTAGGGCTACACCTCGGCTGCGTCCACATGAGCCATGGCCAACTCGATCACCTAAGATCGCTCTGAGCGGCGGCTCAAAGTTCTTTCTTGCCTTCTGTCTCCCTGCTATCGTGGAAGCGAGGAGACGGCGCCATGAGCGAGACCCGAAAGCTGGCTGCAATCCTGGCCGCTGATGTGGTTGGGTACAGCCGACTTGCCGGCGCCGACGAGGACCGCATCCTGGCGAGGCTGCGGGCACTGCGCAGCGATCTCATCGATCCGACGATCGCCGTGCATCATGGCCGGGTGGTGAAGCGCACCGGCGATGGTGCGCTGGTCGAGTTCCGCAGCGTAGTGGACGCCGTACGCTGCGCCATCGAGGTGCAGAACGGCATGGTGGAGCGCAATGACGGCGTGCCGCAGGACCGTCGCATCGAGTTCCGGATCGGTATCCATTTGGGCGACGTCGTCGAGGAAAGCGACGGCGATCTGATGGGCGACGGCGTCAACATCGCCTCGCGATTGGAGGGCGTCGCCGCGGCGGGCGCGATCTGCCTGTCCGAGGATGCCTATCGCCAGGTCAAGGCGAGGCTCGACCTCTCGGTCAGCGATCTCGGCAACACACAACTCAAGAACATCGCCGAGCCGATCCGGGTCTATTCGCTGCAAGTCGGCAGCGCCGGGACCAGGGCAGCCGCGACCTCGGAAACCGCGACGAGCCAACCGGCGGCGGCAGCGTCGCCGAAGCTGTCGATCGCCGTCCTGCCCTTCGCCAACATGAGCGGTGACGCCGAACAGGACTACTTCGCCGACGGCATCTCGGAAGACATCATCACGGCGCTATCGAAGCTGTCGCAGCTCTTTGTCATCGCCCGGAATTCGTCGTTCACTTTCAAGGGCAAGAACGTCGAGGTGCAGGAGGTGGGCACGAAGCTCGGCGTGCGGCATGTCCTTGAGGGCAGCGTCCGCAAATCGGGAAACAGAGTACGCATCACCGCGCAGCTCATCGACGCGACCACCGGCGGGCACCTATGGGCAGAGAGGTTCGATCGCGAGCTCACCGACATATTCGCGGTTCAGGACGATGTCACGCAGCAGATCGTCGACGCGCTGGCGGTCAATCTGACAGAGGGCGATCGGAAAAGACTGGCGCCAGGGCAGACCCGGCACCCCGAGGCGTATGACTGCTTCTTGCGCGGCCGGGAGCTGTGGCACCGGCTGACGAAGCAAACCAACAGCGACGCCCGCGACCTTTTGCAACGTGCCGTCGAACTGGACCCGAACTTCGCCTCGGCGCACGCCTTCCTCGCCCTAACCCACGGGCTGGACTACCTGAACCGGTGGAGCGAGTCGCCGCAGCGCTCTATCGAGCAAGCCGAAGAGGCCGCGACGCTGGCGGTCGCGCGGGACGATAGCGATCCCGTGGCCCACTGGGCACTGAGTGTGGTCAAGCTTTACTCGCGACAGCACGATAGAGCCATCAGCGAGGCCGAGCGTGCGATAGTGCTCAATCCGAACTTCGCCGAAGGGCAGGTCAGCCTCGGCGAGGCCCTCATCTATTCAGGCAGATCCGGGGAGGCACTCGCCTATTTCGAGCGGGCGAGGGTCCTGAACCCGTACTTTCCGGATGTCGTTCTCCACTTTCAGGCCTTGGCCTTGTTTCAACTGCGAAGGTACGAAGAGGCCGTCGAACTGTTGCTGCAGCGCGTCAGCCGCAACCCCGTCACCGATGTCTCGCGCGCGCTTCTGGCCGCCTGTTACGGACATCTCGGCCGTTTCGAAGAGGCTCGCGCGAGGTGGCAAGAGGTGCTGCGCGTCAATCCCGACTACTCCTTGGAATACCGTCGCAAAGTCTTGCCCTTCAAGAACCCCGCCGATTTCGAGCTCGTCATGGAGGGGCTGCGCAATGCGGGGGTCGTACAATGACGGGTGATGGATGTCCGATCCTGAAACCTGTTGCCGCATTCGCCCGAGGATATCCAGTGCCGGCGCAACCACGAGCATCAAGCGTGAGCGCTGGGTCGCCGACCACCCGGCAACGCACGATTGCCCGATTATGTGCCTCCACCGGTCGCTTGAACTGAAAACCGTATAGTCATGGCGCCAATGACCCGCCAGCGAGAGAGGCTTTAGACAGCGCTGATGGTGGGACGAAGGGGGACCGATCGCTGATCCAGCTACGCCTGGACGCGAGCGCGCAGCTTTAAGGATCTGGTCGACGGCGGGCTCAGTTCTGCGCGAACCCAAATGCTTAGGCCAAAGCTGCGACGATATCGTCGCGTCAATCAAAAGGGCTGGGGCCATCCGCCCCGACGGCAGCTTCCTTCGCTCACTGCCGGCCGACTGGCGGCCATCTTCCCCGCAATCTTCGTTAATTCAATATGGCTAATATATAGAACATCTTCATCGTGATATTCAGTTCGATGGCAGCTGCGAGCTTCTGTATCATGGAGGGGATAATGTTTCGGTTGAGCGTACGGTTGGCATTTTTTGCCGCCTCTGCATTGGGGCTGCAGTCGAGCATCGCAGCTGCCGACGATACGCAGACTGCGCGCGGCGAATATCTAGTCACGATCGGCGGCTGCAACGACTGCCACACACCGGGATATTTCTTCGGAAAACCGGACAGCTCGCGATTTCTGGGTGGATCGGATGTCGGTTTTGAACTCCCGGGGCAGGGTGTCTTCGTCGGCCGCAACATTACGCCTGACAAGGAGACCGGCATCGGCAGCTGGACCAGGGAACAGATCGTGGCTGCGCTTCAGACCGGGCAGCGGCCGGATGGCCGCCTTCTGGCGCCAATCATGCCGTGGCATGCCTTCGCGCAACTCACTGAGGAAGACGTGACATCAATTGCAGTCTTCCTTCAGAGCCTGAAGCCGGTCAGCCATCAGGTCCCCGGACCTTTCAAGCCGGGGGAGAAGGTTTCAACCTTCATGTTTCGGATCTTGCCGCCGGGTGAAACCGCGGCTGCCGCACCAAACTAGCACAGCGCCACCAGCGAACCCTACGGCAGCCAGCGTCGTTCTCGCATGTGCGGGGCCAAGCCAAAGAACGTGCAGCCGCATGGAGCGGCTTCAGCGCAGAGCTAGTAGTAGCGCTCGGTCTTGCGCAGGATCGGAATGCTCTCGGGCGAGAGAGATGATGTCTGGAGAGGGGATGTCGTGATCGGAACCCAATCCGTTCTCGTGAGTTGGGAGGGCAGCCTGCAATACACCTGCTTTTGGGAGGATGCACAATGATATCTATCCGCAAGAATTATCTCCTCAGCGCCCTCGCCGTAACCGCCATCATGGCCGGCAGCCCCGTTTTTGCTGAGACATTGAAATTCACGGCTAATCTGCAAGGATCGAGCGAGGTGCCGTCTAACGACAGCGCCGGCAAGGGCATGGGCGACATTACCCTCGACACAGCCACCAAAAAGCTCACCTGGACTGTGACTTCCAGCGGCCTGACCGGGCAACCCACGGCCGCGCATTTTCATGGTCCGGCCGATGTGGGCGAGAATGCCGGGCCGGTGGTCGACATCTCCAAAGCCATTGCCTCCGGATCTGCCGAAATCACGGACGCGCACGTAGCGGATCTGCAGGCCGGAAAGTGGTATCTCAACATCCATACAGAAAAATTCCCGGATGGAGAGATCCGCGGACAAGTGGAGAAAGCACAATAGCAGCGACTGCTGCATTCCTCGATGGTTGTCCGCCTCCAAATCGGCGTGCGCGGTCCTGGAGTCCGCGTCAGCCAGTTCGCCATCAACGCCGGAAAGGCTGGGAGATGGTCTACCGGCATCGCGTGGGTGTGGCTGAGCGCGAGGCCGGACCGCTGTAGGCACTCGACAGGTCCGGCAGCGCCGGAGATTAGGAGAGCAGATATGACCAGAAAAGCTGCTATGCTGTTGAGTGTTGCGCTTGTTTCAGCATCCGCCTGGGCGCAGCAAGAAGGCGTGCTCCACAAGGTCGAGACGAATGTTTTCAGGCCGAAGCATCAGCCATTCAGCGAGGATGTCGTCAAGCGGCTCAAGGTTCCGGAAGGATTCGAGGTCAGCATCTTTGCCCGTGACCTCGGCAATGCCCGCATGATGGCGGTCGCCGAAGACGGCACCGTCTACGTGACGCGCCCCGAGGAAAAGGACGTGATCGCCGTCAAGGAAGGCGATCCGAAGCTTCGCAAGATAGCCTCTGATCTTGACGGCATCCATGGCATTGCAATCCGGGACGGCCGTATCTTCCTTTCGACGGTCCATGCCGTTATGGCGGCCGATCTGAACGAGGACGGGACGATCGGCAAAATGGAGAAGATCATCGACGACCTGCCCGACGGCGGCCAGCACGGGCGGCGGACGCTCGCCTTCGCGCCCGACGGAGCGCTGCACATCAACGTCGGCAGTTCCTGCGACGCGTGCTTCGAAAGCAGCGACGAAAAGGCTGCCAACCTTCGGCTCGACATAAAAGACAAGAAACGCACGGTCTTCGCGAAGGGGCTGAGAAACATGCTCGGCTTCGATTGGCATCCGGAGACCGGGGTCATGTGGGGCGTCGACCACGGTGTCGACCACCTCGGCGACGAGCTGCCGGGCGAGGAACTGAACAAGATAGAGCAAGGCTCGCACTACGGCTGGCCGTTCTGCTACGGCGACAGACAGCCCGACTGGGCGAGTTTCACCATGCCCGAGGGTGCGCCCAAGGATGATTTCTGCAAAACCAAGACCGCCGCGCCAGCGCTGACTTTTGATGCGCATGCGTCGGTGATCAACATTCGCTTCTACGATGCGCAGCAGTTTCCGGAGGACTATCGCAACGATGCCTTCGTCACGCTACGCGGTTCAGCGAACCGGGCCGATCCGGCCGGATATAAGGTCGTGCGGGTCAACTTCGACAAAGGCGAGCCGACTAGCACGGAGGACTTCCTTACTGGCTTCCTGAGCGAGGACCGGAAGACTGAATTTGGCCGCATCGCCGGTCTGGCGATAACTCCGGACGGCTCACTGCTCGTCTCGGAGGATACGAACGGCGTGATCTACAGGGTGAGCTACAAGAAGGGCGGATAGCGTTTGTCCGTGCGGCGTCTCCCGCCGTCGCATCGCTTGGCGGAGCTGTTCGCAGCCTGACAAAGAGCAGGTTGAAGCCGGCGGTTACGGGCGACCATCACCCGCTCTGTAGCCCTTTGCGCATCGCACGCGCCGTTGCGATCGGGCGTTCCCGCTCGGTATCGGAAAGCCGAAGAGAGAAGCGGATCCCTCGGGTGCAACATCAGCGCATTCGCTCTGGATTTTTCTTTCCTAGCCTGATGCGCCCGGCTCCAGAGCGCTTTCGCATTTGCTTATCAGGAGTTAGTGTATTTTCCTGGCGGAGGGGCAAGCGTGGAACGTCGTCTTACTACAATAATGGCTGCCGATTTGGTCGGCTATTCTCGTCTCATGGCGGCGGACGAGGAAGGCACCATTTCGCGGCTGCGCGACGCGCGAACCTACGTGATTGACCCGGCAATTATGGAGGGCGGTGGCCGCATCGTCAAAACCATGGGCGACGGGCTCCTGGTCGAATTCCCATCGCCAGTGTTGGCGGTAAGAGCGGCTCTTCTAATGCAGCGCAATTTGATCTCGCGCGAGTCTCCTCAAAAGGAAGACCGACGTCTGCGTTTCCGCATCGGTATTCATCTGGGAGATGTGGTGATCGATGGCGACGACATCCTCGGCGACTGCGTCAACATCACTGCGCGTTTGGAAACCATCGCACCCGCCGGAGGCATCTGCATATCTCGTGCAATCTACGATCATGTGCAAAGCAAGATAGACGCTGGGATGACGTGGCTCGGGCCACAGTCCGTTAAGAATATCCCCGAACCAATTGACGTGTGGCAGGTCGAGCTGGACGGCACGGCGCCCAGCCCGGTTCGGCTCTCTGGACAGGTACGTGCTTCGATCGCGGTTCTCCCATTCCAGAATTTTTCTGTCACCCCCGATCAGGACTTCTTTGTCGACGGACTGGTCGAAGACGTCATTACGGAACTAAGTCGCTTTCGATGGTTGTTCGTGATCGCCCGCAACTCGACTTTCGCCTACAAGGGAACAGCCAAGGACGTACGCAAGATCGCCCGGGAACTTGGTGTGCGCTATGTCGTGGAAGGATCGGTTCGGCGGTCCGGTGAGCGGCTGAGGATCACTGTACAGCTAGTCGACGCGCTGTCCGGAGCACACATCTGGGCCGAGCGCTGGGATCGTCCGATCGCCGATTTTTTTGATGTGCAGGACGAGATAACGCGCCGGATTATCGCGGGCATCGAACCAGAGCTGGGAGCGCACGAACGGAGCCTCGCCCTCGCCAAATCGACGGACAACCTTACTGCTTGGGAACTTTGTCACCGCGGCTTCGCTGAATTGCTTTCCTTCGAAGCAGGCTCGCAAGCCACTGCCGAGAAGTTCCTTCGACAAGCGCTCGAACACGATCCGAATTTCGCACTTCCCTACGCCTATTTAGCTCGTCACCGATACGCACTCGTCCTTTGGGGGCGCGCCGCAGATGTGCCGGTCGCCATCGAGCAAGGACTATCGTTCGCCACGAAGGCCCTAGAAATCGACAGGCGGAGCGATATCGCGTACGCGGTGATGTCCCTCCTTCTTACGGTGGGTGGGCGAGCGGCCGAGGCCATGCCTGTCGCTGAACAGGGCCTTGCATTAAATCAAAACTACGCGTTTCTTCACTTCGCACATGGAATGGCAGCCGTGCGGCTCAGGGACGCCGATACAACGATTAGAGCCGCACAAAATGCCATCGATCTCAGCCCTCACGATCCGTCTATGTTTGCGTTCAAGACACTGCTCGGCATTGGGTTGATGCTGAGAGGCGAGCCCGATGACCTCTCAACGGCCCGGATGCATCTACGGGAAGGCGCGTCCTTCGAACGCACAACCTATTATCCATTCATTGGGTCAGCGTTGCTCGCCCTCAGGGCGGGCAATACCGATGAGGTGAGGATCTGGATCTCTGATGCTTTGAAAAAGTTTCCAAACCTGAACGCGGAACACGTCCGAGAGGCGGCCCACCCATTCTATGAAGGTAGTCCTTATCGCGACTACCTCGACAGGTTGATCGAGCACGGGCTCCCACCGGGAGAGAAGCGTCTGATCGAAGAATAATCGCGTCACTAAGAAGACTCCTGTTCCCGGCTTCTATGCCGTGTTCAGGCAGAAATTCCACTTATACCCCTGTCCAAGTTTCCCAATCCAGCTCTGGACGTTGCGGCGACGTGATTGGAAGGCCGGCGGAAGCAACCACCTTCGCACGCGCGGACCGTGTCGTAAGCGGTGTTCTGATCCCACCTTCCGGATTAGGCTTGATTGACGATTTTCGGCCCATGTCGATTTTACAGCTTACGCTCAAATCCAAAAAGCCGGTGCGCCGGGTAGGTCTTGCCAGCGGCTGCTGGCGCGCGTGGAGGGACGAGCAAGGGGAACAGATCGTTGCCGAGAGTTATGAGGCGAACGTTTTGGCAGGGGGCTTCCAGCTCAGTTCAGCCATGACGAGGCCTTCGTACCGCTCGCTGATGACGGCGCGCCTCATATTCTCGGCAAGCGGATCATGGAATATCTCGAGCGCGCGCTGGGCCGCTTCATCCGAGAGCCAGCCGTCGGATAGCCGCCAGCGTCGATAGAATAGCCAGTCAAGTTGGCCACACCGGTTTTGCTCGACGCTAGCACGCGCGCACGCCAGCTCAATTTCCGGCGGGACAATCCCGGGAGGCGCGACGTCCTGCCCTCGTCGCTTGGCGTTGGCATAGTTCGTGTCTGTGAAATTGCGGATACGTGTCGCACTCTTTTCGACATCATCGTCGGTGATCGTCACGAGGCGGTCCATTTCGTCCTCGATGTCATCAGGCATCGTTTCGCACGCAGTTTTGACCGCCTCGACAAAGCGAACGTCTTCAAGGTTTGAAGGCTTCCAGCCGTCCGCATCTCGCCAGTGGATCGTCTCTGAAGCTTCTGTCCATCGCCCGTTCTCCGTGAGACCGAGGATGGCGAGCAGCGGTAAAATGTCCGTGCTAGCCCGTGCCGCGTCTGCCGTCTTGTAGGCAGCGACATTCGTGTATGTAGCCGTCCGAATTGGTTGATATGTCTCCGGTGGCGTGGGCGCTCCCGGATGCAAGAACGTTACATCCGCCAGTCCCAGGACAGTCACGCATATGTCATCCCAGCGCGGTAGAACTTCAGGTAGTTTTGGCCGGTCCTTCGCCAGCGCGCCTGGCCCGAAGCGCTCTGCCTGTCCCAACGCCACTAACGCATCACACCCCAACTGATAAGCTGTCATGCTGCTATCGGACCATCTCAGCGGTGATCGACTGTCCACTGGCAGACTTTCCTTCAGGAACTCGATGACAGCGCTTGGCCAATCGTCGTTCGGTCCGTTCGCACTCATTCACTTCTCGCCACCTTGCCCGGATGATGCAACTATTGCATGTCGTCACCAGCGCGTCATGGGTTTTGGCGTTGTGCGACGGATGTTGGTTAACAATCTCCTTCGAACCAATCAGGGCCAATGAGACAGCGACAGTCAGCTCCTCGAAAGTGCCTATCGCAGGTCATTCAGACGTCTTCATGACTAGGATGATTGCCGGGCCAGCGATCGATGTTATCTTGCTAGGCAATTCCAAGGCAGGAGTTCATCAATCCGGTTCTGTTTGTGACCAGTGACGATGGCGGTAAGCGTGCTGGTCAGATAGGCCAGCGGATCAACTGCATTGAGCTTGCAGGTCTCGATGAGAGAGGCGGTGATCGCCCAGTTCTCGGCTCCCGCGTCATGTCCGGCGAAGAGAGCATTCTTCCGATTGAGGGCTATTGGCCGGATGGTCCGCTCGACACTGTTGTTGTCGATCTCAATGCGGCCGTCGGTCAGGAAGAGCTTCAGGCCATCCCAGTATTTGGCGATGTAGGCCAAAGCCTCCCCAAGCGGGGACTTGATCGCGACACGGGCACGGTGATGGACGAGCCAGGCCTGCATGTCGGCGATCAGCGACGCTGACCGCTCCTGCCGTCCGGCAAGACGTGCCTCCGGATCAAGGCCACGCAATTCGGCTTCGATCCGATACAGTTCACCGATCCGTTTGACGCCGTCCTTGGCAATGGATGCTGTTGCGTTGCGGGTGATTTCCACCAGCTTGCGGCGAGCGTGTGCCCAGCAATAGGCAAGCCGAATGTCGGGACCGACCCTGTCCGGTGCGATCAACCTCTTATATCCGGCATAGCCATCGACCTGCAGGATGCTGGAAAAGTCCTGCAATATCCGTTCGGCATGAATGCCCCCGCAACCAGGCGCATACGTGAGGGCGACGCCCGGCGGAGCCCCACCATTCCATGCACGATCATCCCCGCGAGCGCCCAGAAGTATCCGGTCTTGGTTTTGCGCGAGCCGGGATCGCGCACGGATGTGCCCAGGGATAGGTAGATGACATCGCGCGGACGGGTGGGGCAGGCGCCTTGTGATCAAGGTGATCATTCCCCCTTGCCGCGATTGACTTGCTATCGCATCAGCCCCGCCGCTCGAAGCGCGTCGTTTATGACCTTGGCGATCTTGCCGTCGGGGGCGGCGCCAGCGACGTTGGCGCGCGACCTGGGGTAGCGCAATGCTCTATCTATCGTGGATGGAGCGGCGTCGCGCTCTTCGCGGCGGGCGAAATTCCCGGCTGCCTCAGCCTCCTCGACGTCGGCCTCCGTGGCCAGATTCCATGCATGTGCGATACGAACGGTCGAGGAAATCCCCGCCTCGAGCATATGCGGACCGGCTCTCCCGATCGCGCGATCGCTGCTCGTCGCCAGGGGAACGCCGTGGCCCATGCCCCTGACGAGATAGATCTCGACGGCCTCCATGCCTTTCGCGTCGAGCCAGACTTTACGCCTATGGCCGCGTATCAATTCGCTCCGCGCTGGCTCGATGGCAAGGGAGTGCACGCCGCTCCATTGCTGGGCGATCTGATCGGCATTCCTGGCCCGGACCGTCTGGTCATGCGTGCCGTGCCAGATCGAAATCCTGGGCCAGGGCCCGCGGTGGTTCGAGGCGCGCTTGAGGGCCGATTGCAGCCTGGAGACAGGCGGCGGATTGCGGCCCTGCATACGCTCGAAAGCCTCTGCTACGGTGCCTGCCACGCCATAGGGCAGCCCGCCGATGATTGCGCCGCCTGCCAATAGCTCAGGGTAGGTCGACAGCATGACGTTCGCCATCGCACCGCCTGCCGACAGGCCTGTGATAAAGATGCGCTTGGGATCGATGGCCTGCGACTGGACGAGATGGCCGATCATCTGCCGGATGGACAATGCCTCTCCCACATCCCGGCTGATGTCGCCGGGCTCGAACCAGTTGAAGCAGAGATTGGCATTGTTCGAGCGCTGTTGCTCGGGATAGAGCACCGCAAATCCGCGCCGCTCGGCGAGTTGGGACCAGCCGGAACCGGCGGCGTAGCCCTCTGCCGTCTGTGTGCAGCCATGCAGCGCAACGACAAGCGGGGTGCCTGGAGCCATGATCGAAGGCAGATACAGCCATGCCTTCAATGACCCCGGGTTGGAGCCAAACCTGCCGATTTCGACCAAGCGGTGATTTTCTGGGGGCTTGTCGAGCAATGTCGTCTCCTTGGCCGCCAATCGGCCTAGACACTCGATGTGGGGACGATTGCTGCGCCGCACAATGGGATTCCAAGGTTAATTCGCGTGCGCGCATTTTTCTGGGGCCTTAAGGCATCGAAATTCCATGGGGGAGCGGCAGAGCAGCCGACAAAATAGGGGAGGGAAGCCCACCTGTCCTGCGGATAGTTGCGGCGGGCGCATAGCTGCAGTGCAAACATAGGCGCTGGCGGATGGCGCTGGTGCGAGTATGATTATTTTCATCGAAGCGATGCTCCTCCTCCCGCAACGCTTCGACATTCAGACGGCCCATTCCTCCTCCCGAAGGGACGTCTGTTGGAACAGCGGCACTCCTCCTCCCAAGTCGCTGTTCGGTTCTTTTAGGAAAGCCTGCCGCACCTCCTCCCGCGGCAGGCTTTTCTATTTCGGGGAGATGGCCGGTCAGCCCTTCAGTTGACAGCGTTGCTCCTGCTCCGGATCAGCTCAAACACGCCTGAAATATCTTCGTTGCCATGTCCGGCACCGTCCCGCTTGCGGAATAGGTCCAGCATCGGGTCGAGCAGATCGGTGGCGACACCCTGCTCGCGGGTGGCAGTGAGGATGTTTTTGAGCGCTGCGGTCTGCATCGCCAGATTCGACGCGACATTGACGCCGTGGCGGCCGGTATCGATCTTCTCCGCATATCCGGGAAGCTCACCCATCATCGCGGTCATAGGCCGGCACCTGAAACCGGCGACGATAGTTCCCCGGAGCCAGGCCGGTTATCCGCCTGAACAAGCGCCGAAAGAAGGCGGGTTCCTCGTAGCCGACCTGCCAGCTTATCTCGTCGACGGAAGCTTCGGTTCGCTCCAACCGCCGCTTCGCCTCCTCGATCCGCAGCCGTTGGACATAGGCGATCGGGCTCATGCCGGTCGCCCGGGTGAACCGCCGCTTGAAGGTTCGTTCCGTCAGCCCCGCCTGCCTGACCATCTCCTCCAGCGGATTGGCGACCGAAAAATGGGCGGCAAGCCAGTCCTGTGCAGTCTGGATCGCCTGGTCGCCGTGGTCGCGCCGCCCCTCGAACACCATGTAGGGAGCCAGCCCGTCCTGGTGCCATTGCAGCGCAAAATAGCGCGCCACCGTCTGCGCCGCCGTCGCCCCCGCATGACGGGCGATCAGGTAGAGCACGAGATCGTGCCATGTCATCGAGGCGCCTGAGGTAATCAATTCGTCCCGCTGGCCGGCGACCACCAGCACCTGCTCCGGATGGATCGGCACCTCAGGATAGGCGTCGCGGAACGTCTGGGCATAGCCGAAATGGACGGTGGCATCGGCGCCATCGAAGACCCCGGTCTCGGCAAGCAGGAAGATGCCCGAACAGGCCGAGCAGATCAGCGCCCCCCTCACGTGCATCCTCCGGCACCAATCCACCAGTTCAGGATAGCGGCGCTTCACCCAGCCTTCCGGCCCGAGCACGACCGACGGCACGATGACGATGTCGGTCCGTTCGATGTCGGCGACCGGCCGCTGCACCACCAGCGGCACGCGGCTGGCGAGCGTCAGCGGGCCGGCCCGTTCGCCGACGATCTCGACGTGGAAGGGAGGCGTCTTGGTGATGCCGTCGTCCGGCGGTACGATGGAAAAGGCGTTCATGACATCAAAGATGCCGCTCAAGGTCGAGACTGCCGCCTCCGGCAGCGCCACCAGGCTGACATGGAGCGGCTGCGGCCCCGGCGCCCGCTCCGCCTCCTGCTGCGTTCCCGTCATCATCGGTTCCCCCTTGGCCGCAATGATAACCCCGGAGCGCAGCCGGGGCCACTGCGGACGCGACAGCTTCTCTTGCGTGGCGCGAATGGCCCGATCATGGCCGGCACCGCTCTGCCGCTCACGCTCCCGGTCTGCGATCCTTCCCTGGACCTCGAACGGAGGTTTCCAACCAGGGAGAAACATCATGGATACCATGCAAAGCAAGACCATCGACAGTGCCAAGCTCGACACGCTGGTCGGCCGCGTCGTCAGCGATCTTTCCGCCGGCTATGGCGGGGTCATGGTCAGCCTCGGCCACCGCCTCGGTCTCTACAAGGCGATGGCCGACCGCGGTCCGCTCACGTCGCGCGAGATCGCCAGTCGCGCCCGTTGCGCCGAACGATATGTGCGTGAATGGCTGAATTCGCAGGTCGCCGGCGGCTATGTCACCTATCGTGCCGTCAGCGGCACCTATGAGCTGACGCCGGAACAGGCTTTCGTGCTGGCGAACGAGGACAGCCCCGTCTTCATCCCCAATGCCTGGGCAACGCCGGCTTCCATGTGGGCCGACGAGGAAAAGGCGGTCGAGGCCTTCCGCACCGGCGCCGGCATTCCCTGGGGCGACCATGATGGCCGGCTCTTCTGCGGCGTCGCGTCCTTCTACCGCAACGCCTACCGCGCCAGCCTCGTGCCGGAATGGCTGCCGGCGCTCGACGGCGTGGTGGAGAAGCTGAAGGCAGGCGCACTGGTGGCCGATGTCGGCTGCGGCCACGGCCATTCGACGGTGCTGATGGCGCAGGCCTTCCCGAAATCGAAATTCCACGGCTTCGACACGCACGAAAAATCGGTCGACGAAGCACGAGAGGTGGCGGGCGGGGCGGGCGTTTCCGATCGCGCGAGCTTTTCGACCGCACGGGCGGAGACCTATCCGGGGACGGGCTATGACCTCATCTGCTTCTTCGACTGCCTGCATGACATGGGCAATCCGGTGGCAGCCGCCACGCATGCGGCCAAGGCCCTTGCCAAGGACGGCACGGTGATGCTGGTCGAGCCCTTCGCCAATGACCGGGTGGAGGACAATATCTCGCCGGTCGGCCGGCTCTATTATGCCGCTTCGACGACGATTTGCTGCGCCCATGCGATTTCCGATGGCGGTCACATCGTGCTCGGCGCCCAGGCCGGCGAGGCAAGGCTCAAGCACGTCTTTCGCAAGGCGGGATTCACCCGCTTCCGCAAGGCCATGCAGACGCCCTTCAACCTGATCCTCGAAGCCCGCCTCTGACCAGACCGGCGACTGAGGGCCGGACTTCCACCCCATCCTCCGTCGTCCTCCGGCGATTGCGGCCGTGGATCCCAGGCTCGAGGCCTGGGATGACGGAGGGTGGGGTGCTGTTGCTGCCATACTTCGCCTTGCCGCGTGGTTGCCGATTGAGTTGCTGACGACCAGGGCATTTGTCATTTGCGCTCGTGCGACTAGTTTATGGCAAGCAATCCTCCCGAATGGGAGGGGAGACGACGGGAGCAAGTCATGTGCCGAAATATCAAGCCTCTCTTCAATTTCGATCCGCCGGCGACGGACGAGGAGATCCATGATGCCGCATTGCAGTTCGTGCGGAAGCTGAGCGGGACCAACAAGCCCTCGAAACGCAATGAGGCCGCCTTCGAGGAGGCGGTCAATTCCATCGCGAAGTGCGCCCACGAGCTGCTTCATTCGCTGGAGACCTCGCAGCCGCCTCGCGACCGTGCCGAAGTCGCGGCGAAGGCGCGTGCGCGATCAGCGATGCGCTTTGCATGAAAAGAGGCCGATCAAGGCGCCGGCGGATTTGACCGGGCTGCCGAAGGAGCGCGCCAGGTCAATCGGCGGATCCTCGTCCACGATGTGCGCGGAAAACTGAGAGACGGTGTCCGGCAGCACGGCGGGAGGCAGCAGAGAATTCGCGTGATGTGACGCGACGTTGCCCCAGCCACCATCATGCAATCCGGCATCCATCCGCCGCGCCGGCCCCGTCCTCCGTCATCCCAGGCCTTGAGCCTGGGATCCACGGCCGCAGCCGAGGAGGGCCGCGCGGGTCCTCGGGTCAAAGCCCGAGGACGACGGAGCGTGGGGTGAGCTGTGGTGCGACACGGCGGCGAGTCACGGAAGGTACTCCATTCACAGAGTGATCTTTGCAGATGGTTGTCCCGGCGGTATCGCTTTCGGCAAGGGCAAACTTATGCTGCAGCGTGTCGATTCCGCAGCCGTGAGATCGACAAGCGTTTGTCAGCACCGGAGGATCGACATGCCCATCTTTCATGCCAAGTGTCCCTGCGGCGCGCTTTGCCTGGAGGTCGATGGCGACCCCTTGCACAACCACATCTGCACCTGCGCGCGTTGTCAGCGTGCATCCGGCAGCGCGCTGTCACACAATGTCTGGTTCCGCGAGGAAGATGTCCGGATCGTTTCCGGCGACCATTCGACCTGGTTTCAGCAAGGCGAAAACACGCCCGATGTGATGAAAGCCTTCTGCCGGATTTGCGGCGGCGGTGGATTCTCGAAATCCGGAGATTATTTTCCCGGCTCCGTCGTCATCGCCGGCGGCACATTCGCCGATCCATCCTTTCCTGCGCCGGATCATGTCCATTGGTGGAACAACCGTCCGCACTGGATCGGCCTCGCCGACGCAATCGAGCGTCATGGGGCAGGTTGAACGTGTCCGGGGGACAGGCTGGCGTGGCGCGCCGAAGGTCGCGGCGGCGGCCATGGATTCCAGGCCCAAGGCCTGGAATGACGGAGGGCGGCGGGGGCATCGGCAAGAGGCGCAAGGCTGCTGCTATCGCGAACCATCGCTGGATTTGCCACGGAGCTTACCCCACCCTCCGGTCTTCGGGCTTGACCCGAGGACCCATGCACGCCCCCTCGGCCCCGGCCGTGGATTCCAGGCTCAAGGCCTAGAATGACGGAGGGTGGGGAGGGCCAGGCATCAGGAGGTCTTCGATGCGATCATCAGGGAGGTTGGCGATCTGCGCGTCGCCCTTGCGCGCGATCCTGACCGTGCGGACGACGACGCTGCCGTGGCAGAGGAGCCGGCGAATGATGGCGTGCGGCCGACAAGTGACCTGAATCGGATCAACAAGAGTACGCACCGCCTTGGGGCGGGGCCTTACGGAACCAACTCGCGTCGCAGAAGGTTATAGTCTCGTCGCTTGGTCATCGGTTTCGCTCGATCTGCGGGACATGATGGCCGGCGCCGGCGCTCAATAATTCACAATGGGGAAATCCTATGGAAAATGAAGGTATCGGCTGGATCGCCGCAATCATCATCGGCGGCATCGCCGGCTGGCTCGCCGAGATGTTCATGAAGAGCAATATGGGCATGCTGATGAACATTCTGCTCGGTATTGTCGGCGCCATCGTCGCCAACTTTATCCTGTCGCTCTTCGGCGTCGCCCTTGGCGGATGGCTGGGTTATCTGATCGCGGGCTTCATCGGAGCCTGCATCCTGATCGCTATTGCAAGAATGATCAGACGTCCGGCCTGACGACACAGGAGGCGCCGCCAAACCGGCCGCCTTCTTCACGCACTCCTGCCGCGCGCGAGCGTGGCTTGAGGCGTGGTCATCTCGTGTTCAAGGCGCCCGGGAAACCTTGACGTGGCGGATGCGTCAAAAGCCAGCCGGACCTTTAAGGGCAGGGGCGGATTTCCGTCTTATCGGTCTGGCGTAAAGCCTCGGCCAACGCCGCTTCGGCTCATTGCCCGTCACGACTTTTTTCCCGCGACATCGTCTCCAGCTGCCCGGGAAGCTGTCCGTAAGCCACCAGAATCGATCGGATCAGCCCCGGGAAGCGTTCGTCCAGTTCCGCGCAGCGGGTCTGGTTGCGCATCTCCACCCCTTGGCGCTCGCTGCGGATCAGCCCGGATTCGCGCAGCACCTTGAAATGGTTGGAGAGGGACGATTTTGGAATGACACGGTCGCCGAGGTCGGCGAGCGCCGAGCACGTGCCGCCGCAGCCGGCGGTGGCAAGCTTTGCAAAGATGGCGACGCGCTCGGGATCGGACAGCGCATAAAGGATCGCCTCCGGCCGTATGTCCTCCAGGGCTGGGTGAAAGAGCGGTCGCATGAATTTTATATAGCGCCCCTTGACATCGAGATCAACAGTTCCGAATTTCTGAACTACGGAACAAGCTGCCAATAACGGCGGCTGTCCGGATCAGAAGGAATTCAAAATGGCGAAGCTTACCGGAAAGGTCGCAGTGGTCACAGGGGCCTCCAAAGGCATCGGCGCGGCGATTGCCAAGGCGCTCGCGGCCGAAGGGGCAAAGGTGGTGGTGAATTACGCCTCGAGCAAGGCGGGAGCCGACGCCGTGGTCGAGGCGATCGGCGCGGCCGGCGGCAAGGCCATCGCGGTTCAGGGCGATGTTTCCAAGGCCGAACAGGCGCAGGGGCTGGTCGATGCTGCCGTCAAGGAATTCGGCAAGCTCGATGTGCTCGTCAACAACTCCGGCGTCTACGAATTCGCCTCGATCGAGGAAGTGAGCGAGGAACATTATCGCCGCATCTTCGACGTCAACGTGCTCGGCGTTCTCCTGACCACCCAGGCGGCGGTCAAGCACCTCGGTGAAGGCGGCAGCGTCATCAACATCTCCTCGGTGGTCACCAGCATGGCGCCGCCGTCCTCCGCCGTCTACACCGGCACCAAGGGCGCCGTGGAGGGCATCAACAGCGTGCTCGCCAAGGAACTCGGCCCGCGCAAGATCCGCGTCAACGCCATCCTGCCGGGCATGGTCGAGACCGAGGGGACGCACACGGCCGGCGTCATCGGCTCGGATCTCGAGCAGACCGTCGTCGCCCAGACGCCGCTTGCCCGCATCGGCCAGCCGGACGATATCGCCGGCGTCGCGGTCTTCCTCGCGTCCGACGACGCCCGCTGGATGACCGGCGAACGGCTGGCCGCCAGCGGCGGTTTCCGCTGAGGGCATTTCCGCTCTCTTCGGATCACGGATTTAGGTGTTCAGGCCGGCGCCGGCCTGAAACCTCGATCCTGTTCTGAATAAAAGAGCAAGAGCATGATCCGTCAGAAAGCCGCTCAGGCTTATCGGTATCATGCTCTCGCAGCGCTCGCGATTGTGCGCGTCCCGGCCATGACGATCGCATTGACGAAACTTACAAAGTCAATGCCGGAGCTCATCCATGCGCCGGCAAAGCGCGGTCATCACCTGCCGATATAGGCGGCGAGTTCATCAGGCGTCCCGTTGGGGAAGGCCTGTTTCAAAAAGTCCAGGAACGCCGACACGCGCGCGCTCAGCAGCCGTCGGGAGGGGTAGAGCGTCCAGAGAGCGATCTCCGGGGCGTCGATGTCCCCCCAACTGACCAATGTGCCATCCGCCAGGTCGTGGCTCACCAGCGATATGGGAAGACGTCCTGCACCGACGCCGGCGCGCACCGCATCGCGGATGGTGATGAGCGTGGACAAGGTGAGCACGGGCTCGATCCTGATCGTCGACTGGCCGCCTGATGTCTTCACCTGCCATGTTTGCGCTTCGGCTGCGCCACGCGCAACGCCTGGAGCCGCACGTCCGCCGGTCGGGCGGGGAAGGTCGGGGCTTGCCACCACCACCAGCCGGTCGCGCAGAAAGGCCCGTCCGACCAGGCTTTCGTCGGGATCGGGATTGACCCGGATGACCAGGTCGTAGCCTTCCTCGATCATATCGATGGACCGGTCCTCACTCGTCACCTCAAGCCTCACCTCGGGATATTTGAGGGCAAAGCCGGCGGCGATCCTGCCCATGGCGGTCTGGGAAAAATGCAACGGCGCGCTGATCCGCAATTTCCCCTTTGGTTTCTGACCGCCGGAGGCAATCGCCGAAGCCGTCTCGTCGAGTTCGGCAAGCAGTGCCGCCGTCCGCTCGAAGAGCGCCCGTCCTTCTTCTGTGAGCTTCAGGTTACGCGCACCCCGTTCAAACAGCCGCAGATCGAGGCTGCTTTCCAGCTCGGCGACGCGCCGGGACAGGGTTGCCTTCGGCCGGCCGGTGGCCCTGGCCGCTTTACCGAAGCCACCATGGCGGGCAACGAGATTGAAATCGGCAAGCGCAAGAAGGTCCATAAGCGTTCCACAGGTGAGACGGTGTGTCCAAAATTGCTGTCTATCGGACTGCCAGTGAACCACACATATTCGCCGTGTCAAGCAACCCGACACGGAGAAAAACCATGACCATTCTCGTTACCGGCGCCACAGGCAATGTCGGCCGCCAAGTCGTCGAACACCTCGTCAAGCGCGGCGCCGATGTCCGCGCTCTTGTCCGCGACCCGTCGAAGGCCGAATTCCCGGCTGGCGTCAGCGTCGCCCAAGGCGACTTCCTCGACATCGACTCCCTGCGCAACGCCATGTCGGGCGTGTCGACGCTGTTCCTCCTCAACGCCGTGGTGCCGGACGAATTCACCCAGGCTTTGATTGCGCTGAACGTCGCCCGATCGGCCGGCATCGAGCGGATCGTCTATCTCTCGGTGATCCACGCCGACATCTATGTGAACGTGCCGCATTTCGCCGGCAAGTTCGGCGTCGAGCGGATGATCGAGCAGATGGGGTTGAAGGCGACGATCCTGCGCCCGGCCTACTTCATCCAGAACGATCTGATGGTCAAGGACGTCATCACCGGCTACGGCGCCTACCCGATGCCGATCGGCGCCAAGGGTTTCGCCATGATCGACATCCGTGATATCGCCGAGATCGCCGCCCTCGAGCTGCTGCGCCGCGAACAGGCGGCAGAACCGCTGGCGCTCGAGCGGATCAACCTCGTCGGTCCGGAGACACTGAGCGGAATTGATATTGCCGCCATCTGGTCAGATGTGCTCGCCCGCCCGATCGCCTATGGCGGCGACAATACCGAAGGCTTCGAGCAGAATCTGAAGCAGTTCATGCCTGCCTGGATGGCCTACGACATGCGGCTGATGGGCGAGCGCTTCCTGACCGACGGAATGCTGCCTGAGGCCGGCGATGTCGAGCGCCTGACAAAGCTGCTCGGCCGCCCGCTGCGCTCCTACCGTGTCTTTGCCTCGCAAACCGCTGCCTCCGCTGAGGCAAACGCAACAACGATTTAACCAGAAGGGGCATTATCATGATCTATTCGACAGCCACAGTTCCGGTGAACCCGGAGGGCGAAATCCCGCTGACCCGCGCTGAGGCCTGGCAGGGCCTGGAACGCAAGGCGCGCGACGCCCGGCTTTTTCTTCCCGCCGGTCTCTGCACTCGCTGCGATGTCGTCGGGGAAAGCCCGACCCACTTCGTGCGCGAGGCGACGATTGCCGGACAGGATCTGCGCGAGATCATCACCCTGGACCAGCAAAGCAAGGTCACCTTCTTTCAGGCGACGGGCCCACGCGAGGGAGCGATCGTCAACGAGCTTTTCGAGGATGAAGATGGCCAGCTTCAGCTGCGCTTCTACTGCTACATCGGGCTGCGCGGCAAACAGCCGAACGGCCCGGAAGAGCAGGCCGAGCAGGCACAGTTCGATGGCGAAACGGGCTACAAGGCGGCCCTGCTGTCGACCCTGAAGCGGACCCGCGAACTGCTGGCAGAGGGAAAGCTCTAGCATCGCCGCAACACAAACGACAGAGCGGCTGGTCATGGGTTATCCTCGACCAGCCGCCGTGTGTCAGATACTGTGGATCCTGAAGGGAAGCGTTTGAAACGCTTCTGCGAGGCGAGCCAAGGGGTCCGGTTTCCCACCGGCGCCTTCGGCTTCATCGCCGAACTGGTTGATCAGGCGGCCCTTGCCGCGGTCACGGCAGCGAGCAGAATGCCGGCGGTCTCCACCGATGAACCGGGATTCTGCCCGGTGATGAGCAGGCCGTCCTGGACGGCATAGGACGACCAGTCGCCGCCGCTGGAATAGATGCCGCCATTCTGCTTCAACATGTCCTCGACCAGGAACGGCACCACTTCGGTCAGGCCGACGCCGCCTTCCTCGGAGTTCTTGAAACCGGTGACTTGTCTGCCCTGAACCAGCGGCGTGCCGTCGGCAGACTTGACGTGGCGCAGCACACCCGGTGCGTGGCAGACAAAGGCGACGGGCTTGCCGGCCTGATAGAGCGATTGGATGAGGGCGATCGAATTCCTGTCTTCCGCCAGATCCCAAAGCGGGCCATGGCCGCCCGGATAAAACACGGCGTCGTAATCTTCGGGAGAGACCGAAGCGAGCGTTACGGTCGAGGCGAGCACGGCCTGCGCATCAGGATCGGCATGGAAGCGGCGGGTCTGGTCGGTCTGGAAGCCGGGTTCGTCGCTCTTCGGGTCGAGAGGCGGCTGTCCGCCCTTGGGCGATGCGACGGTGATGTCGGCGCCGGCTTCGAGGAAGGCATAATAGGGGGCCGCAAACTCTTCGAGCCAGAAGCCGGTCTTCCGGCCGGTGTCGCCCAGTTCGTCGTGCGAGGTGAGAACCATGAGGATTTTCATCTGGAGATCCTTTCGAGGCAGATGTGATCGGTTGCTTTCGATGAGGGGATCATGCCTCGGTCTTTCTCATTCCGGAAATTTATTTCTTTGATTTCAGTTATGCGTTCGGCAATATATCTGGATGAAGTACGACCTCAACCTCCTGCCTGTCTTTGTGGCGCTCATGGAAGAGCGGAATGTCACGCGCGCAGCCGAACAACTGGGCATGACGCAGCCGGCCGTCTCAAACGCCTTGAACCGCCTTCGCGAGACGCTGCGCGATCCGCTGTTCATCCGCGAGCGCTACGGCATGAGGCCGACCGAGATGGCGGAGGCACTTGCTCCGGTGATCCGCGGGGCTCTGGCGAGTCTCGATGACGTCATTCTCGGCCAGCAGGCGTTCGATCCGGCGCGGGCGACACGGCAGTTCACCATCGCCCCGAACAGTTACGTCGAGTTCGTCCTGATGCCGGTGATCGTGGCGCGGCTGCGGGAATGCGCGCCCGGGATCAGGCTGCGCCTGACGCCCTTCGGCAATGATCTGGCCGAGACCGGCGCGATATCAGGGGCGACGGAAATGGTGATCGGAAGGATCGTCGAGCCGCCTGATAACATGGTCGTGCAGCATCTCATGGATGATGGGCTGGCCTGTGTCGTCCGCAGGGATCATCCCGAAATCACCGAAAGCATCTCCGAAGAACAATACCAGCGGATGCGGCATGTCAACGTGCTTCCGCCCGGTCGGATGCGCGTCGGCCTGTTCCAGATGCTGCAGCAGGCCGGTCTCAGGCGCGACGTCTCGGTCTCCGTCACTCATTTCCTGGCAGTCCCGGAAATGGTGGCCATCACCGACTATTGCGCGACACTGCCCCGACTAATCTGCCATCGCCTTGCCCGCGACCCGCGCCTCAAAATCCTCCCCGCACCTGTCGATCTCGGCAGCTTCCCGGTCGAACTGGCATGGCATGTCCGCTACCGAAACGATCCCGCCCACCGGTGGCTGAGGTCATTGATATCAGAGGTGGCAAAGGAAGTCTCCGACGCTGCGGTGGCAGAAGCGATGGCTGGAAATTGAGAGCGCGTGTTTGCCCTCGGCGGTTGCACGCGTGCCCGATCGATTGCATTGTTGTGTTCGAGATGAGGAGAATTCTATGCCGAAGGCCGTTGGAATCGGCGGTGTGTTTTTTAGGGCGGCGAACCCGGCCGGCCTGGCTGAATGGTATCAAAAGCATCTCGGTATTGACGACCTGCACAAGTCGGTATGGCAGCAGGAGGCCGGGATGACGAATTCGGGCCTTTCTCGAAGGACACTGACTATTTCGGTCGAGCGGAACAACAATGGATGGTCAATTTCCGCGTGGACGATCTCGACGGGCTGATCTCAAAGCTCACGGCAAGCGGGATCGCGGTGGAAACACGGGATGAGTGGAACTCGGAGGTAGGCCGCTTTGCCCGGATTCACGATCCCGAAGGTAACCCGGTCGAGCTGTGGGAGCCGGCGCAGGGTTGACGGCGAATGGGTCGCTCCTCGTTGGCCGCTCTCGATAGATTCACCCGCCTTCAGACTGGGAATGGGTTTCGCCACGCATCCAGTTCTTCAAGCCGTCCGTACCAGCCGAAAACTCGTCTTCGAGTTGTCGATCAGGCCGACATCAGGCTTCCCGCCGAACAACGGCTTGGTCAAGGTTTCAAACCACAGCGTTGCCCCGTGGCGGGTGCCGCGCCCCGGCTGTGGCCATGGATTCCAGGCTCAGGCCTGGAATGACGGAGGTTGGGAAGGGGGCTTCGCCGAAGGCACCACCGGCGTCGTGCATGGCGCAAGACATCCCGCCTTGGCGCGCCCTTTCTCCGCTCTAACTCTGCAGCAGGCATGGAGGAAGACGAATGAAAATCCGGAAATTCACGAAAGCCGACGTCGCGCTGGAGCGCTCCCCCGGGCAGGAGGGCGACATCTTCGTCGGCAATCTCATCGACGAGCGGCATGGCGGGCCGATCACCATCGGTTACGGGCGCTACGCCCCCGGCCAGAGCCTGACCGAAACGATGGCGGTTGACGACGTCGTGATCGTTCTGGAAGGGCGGCTTTCGATTTCGACGGAGGCCGGGACGGTGAGCGCCGGGCCGGGCGAGATCGTGTATATGCCGAAGGGCGAGACCGTGACGATCCGCTCGCATGAGGAGGGCGCATTCACCGCCTATGTCACTTATCCCCATTGGCGCCCGGCGCATTCGTAAGACGCAAGGTGACGTGATGTTTCCCGCGGCTGGCCCGGTTGATTTGACGTTGCGGGATTGACCGCACGGCGGATGGTTGCAAGGATCTCCGTCTGTCGGCAACGAGGGGTTGGCATGTCTATCGCGAGCTTACCTGCACCACCCTATTACGTTGTCTGCTTCTCATCGCAACGAACCGAGGTCGAAGACGGCTATGGTGACATCGGCGCTGCGATGGTGGAACTGGCCAAACAGCAGCCCGGATTTCTGGGTTTCGAAAGCGCCCGCCGTGCCGACGGATTCGGCATCATCAACTCTTATTGGCGGGACGAGGAAAGCATCCGGGCATGGAAAGCGGTCGTCGATCACGTCGAAGCGCAACGCCGGGGCCGGGCCGACTGGTACAGGCGTTATGAAATCCGTGTCGCGCTCGTCCAACGCGCTTATGGATTTGATGCGGAAGTTCGCAAACTGCGATGATCTTCGCCCTCGGATCGGGTGCCGTCCGTGACGGATTCAAGGCCCGTTTGCTTTTAGCGCTTCCACGAAACGGATCACGTCACCGACCATGCTATCGTTGAAGATGTCGTTGTGACCCGCACCGTCATAGATCACCATCCGCTTGGGCTCGGGTGCGAGGCGGTACAGCGCCTCGCCTGAAGAAAGCGGGATGCTGTCATCAAGCCGGCCGTGCAGGAACAACTTCGGTTGTCTGACTTTGGCTATGTTGAGGTCCGAGCGAAAGGGATCCTTGAGAAGAAACTCGACCGGCAGGAATGGGTAATGCATCTGCGCAACCGACAGAACCGACAGGTACGGAGAGACGAGGATGACGCCCACGGCCGGTCTGTTCGCGGTCGTATGGACGGCAACGCCGGTGCCGAGTGACCGGCCCAGCACGACGATCCCGCCTGCGGCCTGTGCAGAAAGCCAGTCGAATGCGGCGATGCCGTCTGTCAGCAGCCCCTTCTCGCTGGGTAAGCCGGTCGATCCGGGATAGCCGCGATAGGAAATCGCCAGCAATCCAATCCCCCGCGCGGCCAGCGCCCGTGCGAGAAACGCGTAATTGTCGACGCGGTCACCGTTTCCGAAAAAGAGCAGCACGCAGGGCTTGTCGCTGTCGCCCTGGCTGTAGAGTGCGTGAAGCAGCTCGCCGTCGGGCGTCTTAATGTGCGCCGTCTCGCCCCAAGTCGCGGGCTCCGGAAGTGGTGCGGCCCCGGCTCCAGGATAAAGCAGGGATCGCTGAGAGAGGTAGACCAGAGCGACGATCGCCATGTAGGCGATGACCGCCATCAGCGGCAGGATCAGCAGGTACCTTGTAGCGCTCACGACCAAATGGACCCGCAGTTTGCCAATGCCGGGAACGCGTTGCAGCGACCCAAGCTCGATGCCGGCGTGGTATGCTCAGCGTAGCGGCGATATTTGCACAAAGTCTTCCGATGGAGAAGAGGCCGAGACGCGGCAATCGTCCGCATGAAAGTTCGGCGTTCCCACCGTACAAGCTGACGCCGTTCTATTGGGGCCTGATCGGCGCAGATGAACCAATCCGGGGCCAAGCGGTGACCATCCGCTCGCACGAAGACGGCGCGCTCGCCACCGACGTCACCCACGCGCATTGGCGTCCGGCGCATGTTTTCGCCCGCGGCGCGTCAGCTCATATCTGTCAAGGCGTGGTCAGGCCGGGAAAGGGTTTTGCCAGGCATCCAGTTCTTCAAGCCGTCCGTACCAGGCTTGGATGTGCCGAAACTCGGCGAGGGGAATCCCGGCGGCGGTCGCATAAGGAAGTGCGGCGGCCAATGCGAAGTCCGCCACGGTCAGCGTCTTTCCGACGGCGACGCTGTTGGTGGCCAAATGACCGTCGAGCACGCGAGCATGCAGCCGAAAACTCGCCTTTGCGCCTTCGATCACCGCCACGTCAGGCTCGCCGCCGAACAACGGCTTGATCAGGGTCTCAAACCACAACGTTGCCCCGTGCAGGGTGAAATGACTGGCATCCCAGCTCAACCAGCGCAGTACGTCGATCTGCCGGTGGTCATGCGGCCAGAAATCCGATGCGACGCTGTCGGACAGCCTGCACATGATGGCGTTCGCTTCCCATAAGGTTCCGGCATCATCCTGCAGCACCGGGACTTTGCCGTTCGGGTTAAGCGCCAGGAATTCTGCGGTGCGCTGTTCGCCGCCTGCCAGGTCAACCCGGACGAAATCGACGTCGGCTTGCAGAAAACGCGCGGCGGCGCAGGCCTTCCGGGGATTGAGCGTCTCGCAATAGTAGAGCTTCATCGCCGCCTTATGCATGGTTCGTCCTCTCGGATTCGGTTCGAAGAAAAACGCTCAACCGCTCGAAGCTTTGCGACCAGCCGGCTTCATGTCCCTCAAGCGACGATGCGCTCTCAAACCCACTTTGGCGAAAGGTCATTTCCGTGCCTCCGTCGCTTTCCCTAAAGGTGATGGTGACGAGTGTTTCCGGGCTGTTTTCGCCAGTTCCGCGCTCCCAGGCATGGGTGAAGACAAGCCTGTGCGGCGGCTCGACCTCCAGATATTTTCCACTCACCCAATGCTCCTCTCCATCTGGTGCAATCAGGCAGGCGCGGTGTCTACCGCCGGGCCAGGCTTCAAGTCTGTCGCCCACCGCCTTGAAACCGTGAGGACCGCACCATTGGGCCATGGCCTGCGGGTCGGTCCATGCCCTGAAAACGAGATCGCATGGGGCATCAAACCTCCGCACAATAACCAGGTCGCGGCTGTTGTCGGGGTCGGTCTCCGGATTAGTCATTTTCGTATCCTTGTACCTTGGACAGATAGTCATCGAGACGATCGAAGCTTTGATCCCAGAAGCGTCTGTAATCGGCCATCCAATCCGCAATCGTCTTCAGCGCGGCCGGCTCGAGGACGCGCGGACGCGAATTCGCTTCACGGCCGGAGCGGATCAAACCGGCTTGTTCCAGGACTTTGAGATGCTTTGATATGGCGGGCTGAGACAACGCGAAGGGATCAGCGAGTTCGGCCACGGTCGCCTTGCCCTTCGCAAGACGCCCGAGAATTGCCCGCCTCGTGGGGTCGGCGAGTGCGGAAAAAATCGCATCGAGCTTGTCATCCATATATCACCATCTAGCTATATAGCCATATGGATATATTCTCGGCGGCGAGATGTCAAAGGGAATTTGCGCCCGTGACCGGCGGCTTTCGCTTCCGCCGGCTTCTCCTGATCACGGAACAAAATCCCCCATGGCGATGTTGGTATGGCGATAAGCTCAAGACCATGGGAGGAAACCATGCATAAGTCTCTTCAGTTCATACTGGTCGGCCTGGCCGCCATGAGCGGGCTGACCATCGCGCCGACCATTGCCGCCGCGCAGGATATGGAGTTGCGAATCGGCCCCGGTGGGGTCGGTGTTTACGACCGAGACCGAGACCGCGACCGTTACGACCGCTACGACCGCCGCCGGCCGCGCGGCTGCGATCCCGATGACGCGCTCGACATTGCCCGCAGCGAAGGCCTTCGCCGCGCCCAGATCGTCCGCATGTCACCGCGCAGCATCGTTGTCCAGGGAATGACGCGCCGCGGGCCGGAACGGATGGTCTTCGCCAACCGGCGCGGCTGCCCGGAAATCTGACCGTACGAAAATGAAACCGGCCGCCCGGACGCCTCAGCGCGACATTGCTTCTCGCAACGTCGGCTGGCCGAGCGTGGACGGAAGCGGTTTTCCCGTCTTATTACCGAACAACAGATGGAGCGGTTCGTCTGAACCGCGCTGACAATCACCGGAGGAATTCATCATGATGAGTGGTCAATTGAAGGCGCTTCTCGCCGTTCTTGCCGTTGCCGGCTACCAGAACAGGGACAAGATCGGCGAGCTCCTGTGCGGCCTGCAGAACCCGCAGCAAGCCGGCGCGGGAGGCCAGCAGCCGGGCGGGCTCGGCGGTATTCTCGGCAGGCTCGGCGGTTCCGGCGGCTTGGGTGGCCTTCTCGGCGGCCTGACCTCCGGCGGCATCGTCAGCGGCGGTCTCGGCGATCTCCTGAAGACGTTTCAGCAGAACGGCCACGGCGACAAGATGGAATCCTGGGTCCGCCCCGGCCAGAATGCCGACATCAATGACGGCGAGCTTGCCGAAGCGCTCGGTCCGGAAGTTTTGAACGAGATCGCCAGGAATACCGGCCTGTCGCACGAGGAGATCCTCGGCCGGCTGCGCCGCGATCTGCCCAAGGCCGTCGACGATCTGACGCCGGAAGGGAAGGTGCCGAGCGAAGAGGAAGCGTTCCTGTCTTCGGCGAGCCATGCGACAAGTTCCGGGCGGCCGAGCGGCGTCTAGGCGCTTTCATTCGGCCGTCCCGCGGGCATCGCTGAAACGCCCTTGCGAGATCGCCACCATCTCTCAGGTTTGAACCGCAGCGATCGCTTCGCGCTCCGTCTTCCTCGGGCTTGACCTGAGAACCCAAGCACGTCTCCACCGCCGTTGGGCATGGATCCCAGGCTCAAGGCCTGGGATGACGGAGGGTGGGGGGCGTGGGTGGCAGACACGGTCGGGACGCGAACATGACCTAGAGCCGTCGGGAAGATGCGGGCTGAGCACGGCGAGGGCGAGTTTTCCCTCATGCGTCGCTGAATTTGCCGTACAGGTCGCCCCACGCTCCGTCTTCCTCGGGCTTGACCCGAGGATCCAAGCACGTCTCCCAGGCCACTGGGTATGGATCCCAGCTCAAGGCCTGGGATAACGGAAGGTGGGGTGGCGTGGGTGCCAGACACCGCCGGATGCGAACATGACATCGGGCGACCGGCCTTGGTCTGCCCTGACACGCCAAGAGCTCTACTTTCCCAAGTGCTTGCGAAGAAACGTGTACACCGTGCGGATGGATTTTCCTGCGGCGTCACGATCGTATTTTTCGATATGGCCCAATACCCGCTTTCCCCCGGTGAACTCCGGGGCATCGAAACCGTGATACCTGCCCTTGTAGATATTGAGCTCGATCGGCGGGCCATTGTCGCTCAGGCCGGCGAGCCTCTTCTGGCATCGTTCGGGCCGGCTCCAATTGTCCCGTTCGCCTGTTAAAATCAGGGTCGGCACCGTCGCATCGCCCCGGTCTGCGTCACAGGCGGGATAATAGGCAATCGCCGCCCGGAATTTGCGCTCCACAAGCTGCTCGTATCCGTCGATTTTCGTGGCATCCAGCGTTGCCGTGCCGCCCGCCGAAAAGCCCATCAAGGCTACGCGTCGGGCATCGACAAAGCCTGTTTCCGACAGGAATTCCAAAGCGCCATAGGCGTCGAAAACGCGATCGGGAACATGGCTTCGACACGCGTCCTTGATGTTGCGGCTGGTGAAGCTGTCGACAATCAGCACCACGTAACCCCATGAGACCAGCCGTTTCGGCCAAAGCTCCCTGACGCTCGAACGCAGGTGATCGCATCCATGCATGACGACGATCGCCGGGAAGGGACCATCGCCCCGAGGCCGGGTCAAATATCCGAGCAGCGGCGTGCCTTGCGGCTGAGGGAGAATTTCCCCCAGTTCCCGGGCTTTGCGGATTCGAAACGGGCTCAGCTTCACCGGCACGCTTTCGAACCGCACCAATTCCTCGGCATCAGCCGGCTTTTCAGCCAGCGTGACGCCAAGAAAAGTGAAGAAGCTCAGAAAAAGTCTCGCGGTTTTCACAGGCTCCTCCACCCGTGTTATCGACGGCCTGCTGCTAATATAATCCTCGATGACCATGGATGGTATCGGTTGCCGTCCGAGGATCCACGTTGGTCTCCATCAGGACTGGGCATAGATCCCAGGCTCAAGGCCTGGGATGACGGAGAGTGGGGCGGTGGCGTTTTGCCAAACCTGCCGGAGCAACGGGTGGAATCTGGCGTCCACCTGGGTCGAGAAGGCTCGATTTTACACTGGCGTGAGACCGATAATCAACGCTTGATCACCCCCTGAGAGATCATTTATCACTACCGTAAATCCAAGCTGCGAATATTGAATCCAGAGGTGATATCGGCGATCAGTCGGTATCGCTCTTCGATCGCATGAGTCATTCGCCAAGACTTTCTGGCCAGCGCCATCATACACCACCCGGATTTGCCTCAGAGCTCACCCCTTGCTCCGTCCTCCTCGGGCTTGACCCGAGGATCCACGTTGGCCTCCATCAGGAGCGGGTATGGATCCCAGGCTCAAGGCCTGGGATGACGGAGGGTGGGGGAGCATTTCACCAAATCCGCAGCCGGAGCAGGGGGTGGAATTCTGGCGTCCGCTTGGTCGAGAAGGCTCGATTTTACACTGGTGCGTGACTACACCGGTTTTGAAGTAATATCGAGGCGAATTCCGCGCTTGAAAGCGCTTGATCACCCCCAAGCAGGTCAGTTAACACTACTGTAAATCCAGGCTGCGAGATTTGTCGTCCTCCGGTCGAAGGCGCCTTTCGTCAAGGCTTGCGAGGCGGCCAGCGTCATTGAGCCACCACAGTGGGTTTGCCACAGAGCTCACCCCTTGCTCCGTCATCCTCGGGCTTGACCCGAGGATCCACGTTGGCCCCCATCAGAACCGGGCATGGATCCTCGGCACAAGGCCGAGGATGACGGAGGGTAGGGTGGCGTTTCACCAAATCCGCAGCCGGCGCAGCCCATGGAATTCTGGCGTCCACCTGGTCGAGAAGGCTCGATTTCACCCTGGCGCGAGACCGACAATCAGCGCTTGATCACCCCCCGGCAGATCATTTATCACTGCCGTAAATCCAAGCTGCGAAATTTTAATCGAGAGGTGATGTCGACGCTCAAGTCGGCGTCGACTTTCGGTCTCGCGCCTCTTCAGATCATCGTTGATCCCGCCATATTTGTCCGCCTGAGCCCCCATGTTCGATCATATCGGGATCGAGCCGCATCGGCATGGACACCCTCACAAGGAGAACTGCAATGGACGCCTCGATTGCTCCGGCCTCGCGGGCAGCGGTGGTCACACCGAATGACGGTGCGATTGTCGGTGCGCGTGCGCTTTATATCGGCACGGCGGGCGATGTGGCGATTGCGCCGCGCCGCGACATGGATCCTGTCATCTTCAAGAGCGTGCCGGCCGGGACGATCCTGCCGGTTCATGCGGCGATCGTGGCGCTGACCGGGACGACGGCGTCCAATATCGTCGCGCTGTT
The DNA here is from genome assembly GCF_019793465.1 of Rhizobium croatiense. GTDB lineage: Bacteria > Pseudomonadota > Alphaproteobacteria > Rhizobiales > Rhizobiaceae > Rhizobium > Rhizobium croatiense. The sequence continues at coordinate 75,842 of NZ_JAILYJ010000020.1, forward strand.
CTGAACGTTCAGACGCGGATCCCATGGGCAGACCGATCAAGTTCAGCCAGGCGCTGGCCGAGAAGATCTGCGATCGCATTGCCGACCGGGAAAGCCTGCGGTCGATCTGCCGGGATGAGGCTATGCCGGCGAAATCGACGGTGCTCTCCTGGCTGGCGGACGAGGACAAGGCGGCGTTTCGGGCGCGTTATGCGCTGGCCCGCGAGATCCTCGCCGACGGCTTCGTCGATGAACTGGTCGAGATTGCCGACAACAGCAGCGATGACTGGATCGAGAAGAAGAATGCGAGCGGCGAAACCACCGGCTGGCAGGAGAATGGCGAGGCGATAAGGCGCTCGCAGCTGCGCATCGCCACCCGCCAGTGGGTTGCCGAGAAGCTGCGGCCGAAGAAATACGGCGCCAAGATCGAGCCCGAACAGGGTGTCACTGGCGAAGTCTCGCAACTGCTGGAAGATATCAATGGCAAGACGCGCGGACTTCCAAACGGCGGTTGACCGGTTTTCCGACTGGCGCTGGCGGCTGAACAATCTCTACTGGATCACCGACAAGGCGGGCAAACGCGTCCGGTTCGAAATGAACCTGATGCAGATGACCTTTTTCGAGGAGATGCATTATCTCAACGTGCTCCTGAAGGCCCGCCAGCTGGGTCTGACCACCTTCATCCAGATCTTCATGCTCGATGCCTGCGTCTTCAACCGGGACATCAGGGCGGGCACCATCGCCCATACGCTCGGCGACGTGCAGACGATTTTCCGGGACAAGATCAAATATCCCTATGACAATCTGCCGGAAGGCATCCGCAATGCCGTGCCTGTTGTCAGGACCAACCAGACCGAACTGCTGCTCGCCAACAATTCGAGCATCCGCGTTGGCACTTCGCTGCGCTCGGGAACGCTGCAGTACCTTCACATTTCGGAATATGGAAAGCTCTGCGCCAAATATCCCGACAAGGCGCGGGAAGTTAGGACTGGCGCGCTGAATACGGTGCAGGCCGGCCAGCTGGTCTTCGTCGAGAGCACGGCGGAAGGCCAGGAGGGGCATTTTTACTCGCTCTGCGAGGATGCCCAGGTCAAGCATCGCCAGGCGGCGAAGCTGACCGAGCTCGACTTCAAGTTCCATTTCTTCCCCTGGTGGAAGGAGCCGCACTATGCGATCGCGCCCGAGGGCGTCATCATCAGCGACGGTTTCGCCAAATATTTCCGTGAGCTTGCCGAGCAGGGCATCGAACTGACGGAGGGCCAGAAGGCCTGGTACGTCAAGAAGGCCGAGATCCAGCTCGGCGACATGAAGCGCGAATATCCCTCGACGCCGGCCGAAGCCTTCGAAGCAAGCGTCGAAGGCGCCTATTACGCCGATCAGATGGCGGTGGCGGACGCTGAGGAGCGCATCGGGGTTTTCCCGCATGTCGACGGATATCCGGTCCACACCATCTCCGATATCGGCATGGACGATGCCAACAGCGTCTGGCTGTTCCAGGTGCTGCCCGGCCGTGTGAGGATGATCGGCTATTTCGAGCATACCGGCACCGGCATGGACGGCATGCTCGACGAGCTCGAGCGGCGCGCGGCCGACAATGGCTATGTCTATGGCGTCCACAACATGCCGCACGACATCAAGGTGCGGGAATGGACGCGCGGCGGCATGACCCGCATCGAAATCATGCTGAAAGAGGTGAGGGCGCGCGGTCTCGGCACGGTGCGCAAGGTCGAGCGCGCCTATGTCCATGACCGCATCAACGGCACCCGGCGCATATTGGCAAAGGTCGAGTTCGACCAGGCCGGCTGCGCCGACGGCATCAAATGCCTGCGCAATTACCGCAAGGATTGGGACGAGGATCTCGGCGTCTTCCGCAACGAGCCGCTGCACAACTGGGCCTCGCATGGGGCGGATGCTTTCGGCGGTCTGGCGATCATCTTCACCGGCCTGGCGCCCGAACCGCTGAAGCCCGAGCCCAAGCGGCTGCCGACGTTCCAGACGATGACCTTCAACGAATTTGCCGATGCCACCCCCAGATCCAGCGAGCGTGTTTGATGGAAGACGAGATAACGGCTTTTGAGGGCGAGCAGCGCTGGGATCCGGCGAAGGTCGGCGCCCATTGGCAGCAGGAGCTCGAACGCGCTCAGCGCTATTTCAAATCCTGGCATGACCGCTGCGTCAAGATCGAGAAGATCTATCTCGACCAGCAATCGGACCAGACGAGCGCGGCCAAGCGCCGCTTTCCGATGCTCTGGGCCAATACCGCGGTGCTGCAGCCGGCCGTCTATGCCCGCGTGCCGCAGCCGGTCGTCGAGCGCCGCTTCAAGGATGCCGATCCGGTGGCGCGCATCGCCTCCGAGCTCGTCGAGCGCAATCTCGCCTATGCCGGCGACGAGGCCGATCTCGATTCGATCATGCGGGCGGTGCGCGACGATTTCCTGCTCTGCGCCCGCGGCACGGTCTGGCTGCGCTACGAGGCCGATTTCGAGCCGCTCGACATGGGTGTGGCGCCCTCGGATCCGCGGGCGGATGGCCTGTCCGGCGAGATCGGCGGCCCGTCGCTGGAGGTGATCGCCGACGAGCGCGTCTGCATCGATTACGTCCACTGGTCGGATTTCCTGCATTCGCCGGCGCGCCGCTGGAAGGATGTCACCTGGGTGGCGCGGCGCGTGCCGATGACCGACGAGGAGATGGAAAAACGCTTCGGCCGTGAGGCGATGGCCTCGGGGGCGGCGCAAGCGGCGGCGAGCGGCAGAGGCGCCAGCCAGTCCGAGCGCGCCGAGAACGAAGGCAAGACCCATGTCTGGGAAATCTGGTGCAAGGGCGAGAACTATACCGTCTGGATCGCCGAGGGTTCGCCCGTGGCGCTCGAAGTCTCCGAGCCACCGCTGGAGCTGGCGCATTTCTGGCCTTGTCCGCGCCCGGCCTATGGCACGGTCTCGACCAGCTCGCTGATCCCGGTTCCCGACTATGTCTATTACCAGCAGCAATGCGACGAGATCGATCTTCTGACCAAGCGCATCAACAAGCTGACCGATCAGCTGCGGCTGAAGGTCTTTTATCCCTCCGGCGACGGCGCGATCTCGCCGGCGATCGAGAAGGCGATGCGGCCTGAAAACGACATGGTCATGGTGCCGATCCCGGAATGGGCGGCTTTCACCGACAAGGGCGGCTCGAAAGCGGTCGTGACATTGCCGATCGACGAGGTGCAGAAGGTCATCGTCGCCTGCATGGCGGCGCGCAAGCAGCTGATCGAGGACGTCTACCAGATCACCGGCATTTCTGACATCGTGCGCGGCGATACGCAGGCGTCGGAGACGGCGACGGCGCAGCGCATCAAGAGCCAGTGGGGCTCGATCCGCATCCGCGACCGCCAGGCCGAGCTGGCCCGCTTTGCCCGTGACATCATCCGGCTTGCCGGCGAAATCATCTGCGACCAGTTCCAGCCGGAGACGCTGATGCTGGTCAGCGGCATCAAGCTGCCGACGATGGCTCAGAAGCAGCAGGTCGAAATGCAGATGCAGCAGATGCAGATGGCGGCGCAGCAGACGGCGATGCGGGCCGAGCAGATGGGCCAGCCGGCCCAGTCGTCCCCCGAAATGGCGCCGCCCGAATTGCCGCCGCAGCTGCAGCAGATGATGGGGCAGCCGACGATCGACGAGGTGGTGCAGCTCCTGCGCAATGACAGCATTCGCGGCTTCCAGATCGAGATCGAAACGGATTCGACGATCGAGCCGGACGAGGACGCCGAAAAGCAGCGCCGCATGGAATTCGTGCAGATGGTCGGCGGCTTCATGCAGCAGGCCGGCGCCATGGCGCAGCAGAGCCCGATGCTGGTGCCCGTTATGGTCGAGACGCTGCTCTTTGCCGCCCGCGGCTTCAGGGCCGGCCGTCAGCTGGAAAGCATGTTGGAGCAGGTGGGGGGCCAGCTCTCCCAGGCTGCCAGCGCGCCAAAACCGGAGCCGCAGCCTTCGCCGGCCGAGATGCTCAAGCTGAAGACGGCCGAGGTGAAGGCCGGCGCCGAACAGCGCAAGGCCGAACTCGGCGTGGCGCAGGCCGAGATCGAGCATCGCGCCGTGGTCGAACAGGCGCGCGGCGAGATGGCAGCGCAGGCTTTGCAGCAGATCCAAGCGCAGCCGGGCTATCAATGAACGGGGTTGAGGCATGAGAGAACGTTATTGCCGCGTCTGCGGCGGCTGGCACGCACTCGACAAATGGCCGCACAACTGCATGCCGGCGCAGAACCTGGCCCGGTCGGATCTGCCGGCGCCGCATTTCGTCAGCGACAGCATCGAGATCCAGTCGATGCATGACGGCCGGCATTACACTTCGAAAGCCAAGCTTCGTTCCGCTTACCGGGCAGCCGGGGTGATCGAGATCGGCAATGAGAAGCCGCAGCCGATCGAAAAACCCAAGGCGGACCGGAAGGCGATCCGCAACGAATTGCGGCGGGTCTACGCCGAATACAATGCCTGACGCATGTCGCCCGGAAGTGTGCAGCGGTTCCGGGACAACGACATGCACAAAGGCTTAAACGGGCATCAATCCCCGAAATAGGAACTTTCCCCATGGATATGGAAGACTTCAACGAGGCCGGCAACGGCAGCGACGATTTTGATGTGTCCGGCGAGAAGCCGGTCAGCATCCGCGACAGCCTGAAGGCGGCGATCGACACCGTCGAAGGCACAGGGCCGGACGATATCCCGGCCCGGCCGCGCGACGGCGAAAACGGCCGCTTCCTGGCCAAAGGGCAGGAGCAGGCCGTCGCCCAGCAGACGCCGCAGGCGCAGAGCCGGGAGCAGGGCGGCGAACAGCCGGCCGCCGTCGGCAACCGGGTTCCGCCCGGCTGGTCGGCGGAGGCCAAGGCGCATTTCACGAGCCTGCCGAGCGAAGTGCAGGCGGCGATCGCCAAGCGTGAGCAGGAGGTCGATCGCGGCTTCCGCGTGCTGCAGGATTACAAGGGGCTGGAGGAATTCACCCCGATCGTCCGCCGGGCCGGCATGACCCATGCCGATGTCATGCGCCGGGCGATCGACTGGGAAAACGCGCTGATCCGCGATCCCGTCAACACCGTCCTTCACGTCGCCAAGGTGGCCGGGGTCAATCTTCACGCCCTGGTCAATGGGCAGGCGGGAGAGGCCCTGCAGCGCCAGCAGGCAGGGCGTGAGCCTCAACGCCAGACCGGCCCGATCAATGTCGAGGCCACGGTCGAACATGTTTTGCGCAAGAGGGACACCGAAACTCAAGTCGATGCCTTTCTTTCCGATCCGGCCAATGCGCATGCCGAAGACGTTCTCGACGACATGGTCGCCCTTATCAATGCGGGGCGGGCATCGACACTTCAGGACGCCTACGACGCCGCATGTTGGATGCGACCGGACATTCGCCAGCAGTTGATCAGCCAGACTGCGCCGGCCTTCGTCCGAGAACAGCATGCCCAGAGGGCCGCAGCGGCAGATCAAGCCCGCCGCGCCTCGCGATCCATCTCTGGCTCTTCCGCGCCGGGCCCGACCCGCGATGCGGCAAGAGGCCAGCCCACCTCCATCCGCGACTCGCTGCGCGACGCCATGCGTTTTTCGCGCAGCCAAGTCTGATCAAAGGCCAAGTCTGATCAAAGGAACGATCGATGCCCATTTCGCCCAATCTCTCTGAAATCGTCACCACGACGCTGCGCAACCGCAGCGGCACGGTCGCCGACGACGTGACGAAGAACAACGGTCTTCTCACCCGTCTCAACAGCCGCGGCCGCAAGAAGCCCGTCTCCGGCGGCCGCACCATCGTCCAGGAACTGCAGTACCAGGAGAACAGCACCTTCAAGCGCTATTCCGGCTATGACATCCTGAACGTGCAGCCCTCCGACGTCATCACCGCCGCCGAATACGACCTGAAGCAGGCGGCGGTCGCCGTCTCGATGTCCGGCCTCGAACAGCTGCAGAACTCCGGCGAGGATGCGATCCTCGACCTGCTGGAGCAGCGCATCGAGAATGCCGAGACGACGCTGAAGAACAATATCGCGCTCGACTGCTATTCCGACGGCACAGCCGATGGCGGTCGTCAGATCGGCGGCCTGCAGCTGTTGATCTCGACCTCGCCGACCTCGGGCACCGTCGGCGGCATCTCGCGCGCCACCTGGGGTTTCTGGCGCAACCAGAAATTCTCGGCCTCGGCCGATGGCGGCGCGGCGGCCACCAATGCCAACATCCAGAGCTATATGAACCGGCTCTATATGTCCTGCGTGCGCGGCTCCGACGCCCCCGATCTCGTCGTTGCCGACAACAACTTCTTCCGCCTCTACTGGGAATCGCTGCAGGCGATCCAGCGCATCACCTCGGCGGATAAGGGCATGGCCGGCTTCCAGTCGCTGCAATACATGGGCGCCGACGTGATCTTCGACGGCGGCTTCGGCGGCGGCGCGCCTTCCAACCAGATGTTCTTCCTGAACACGAAATACCTGTTCTACCGCCCGCACCGCGACCGCGACATGGCGCCGATCGGCGACGAGCGCATGAACACCAATCAGGATGCCTTCGTGCAGCTGATGGGCTTTGCCGGCAACCTCACCATGAACAACGCCTTCCTGCAGGGCGTGCTGTTCGCCTGATCGAACGAAAGGAACAAGCAAATGTCGATCGCAACCATCCAGTCCGATCGTCTTGGCGCGAACCCGTTCGTCGTCGAAGGCCCGATCGTCTCCGGCTCCGGCATTCCCGGACCGAACTTCGCCCTCGGGGCGGTCGCCGGCGGCGATCGTGAATCCGAATGGGTCTATTGCCAGCTGGTGCTGGCCGCGCAGACGACCCTTCAGCCCGGCCAGTGGTTCCAGTGGACCAGGGACTATGTCGCCTCGCTGCTGACCACGGCGGGCGCCGTCGTCGGCCAGCGCTGCGGCGTCTTTTCCGGTGCCGCCCAGCCGCCGACGCTGACCGGCGGCCCGCTCAGTGCCATCACCCTTGCCGCCGGCACCTATTATATCTGGCTGCAGCGCAACGGCCAGGCGCCGTCGCAGGTGACGAGCGCAACGGCGGCTCTCGTCGTTGCCGAAACCACCACGACGGCAGGCCAGGCAAGTGCGCCTGCCTCGGCGACCGTCGGCACCAAGGCGATCGCCAACGTCAACTTCGCCGCCGCCAACCAGACGTTTACGGCCACCACCGTCAACGGCTCCAGCCTGTTGACTGGTCTCGCCGGTCTGAATGCCGGTTCCGGCCCGTTCATCGGCGCGGCCGTTTCCGGCACGGGTATATCAGGCGGCACGACGATTGCAGGCATCACCTACAGCCCGAACGGCGTCGTGCAGAGCATCACGCTGTCGGCCAATGCGACGGCCAACGGCACCGGCGTCACCATCACGGCGACGGGCGTGCTCGAAGCGACGCTGATGCGGCCGTTTCTGTCGAAGGTGAACTAAGCCAAAAAATCAACGGGCGTTTCGGCGCCCGCTATGCCTACTTTCAACGCTTGCAAACTTCTCTTCCGTCATGCTCGGGCTTGTACCGAGCATCTGCTGCCGGTCGATGCGTAGCAGATCCTCGGCACAAGGCCGAGGATGACGAGAGGAGATGTTTCCCACGCCCATTCCTCATCTCCCCGCCATCAACAGCGAGACCAGCAAATGCCCGACAACACCGGAATCTATGCCTCCTTCAGCCTCGAACCGGTCGAACAGACCTTTCTGACCGAGAAGGAGGGTCGGCCGATTTTTGCCGACAAGGAATTCGTCCGCATCTTCATCGCAGGCGACAAGCACACCGAAGTCTATCGCGAGGTGACCGACAACGACAAAATCCGCTTCGCCGACGCCTATAAGCGCTTCAAGGAGGGAGCTGCTGCCCGCGAGCAGCTGACCGGCACGCCGCTTTCGCAATGGCCCTATCTGAAGCCCAGCCAGATCAAGGAGCTGGAGGCGGTCAATATCTATACCGTCGAGCAGCTGGCGGCGCTCTCCGATACCGCCAAGCAGAAGATCGGCATGGGTGCCAACGAGCTTACCGCCGCCGCCCGGGCCTATCTGGCGACCGCCGAAAACTCCAGCGCCGCTTCCGCCTTCGCCGCCGAAAACGAGCGGCTGAAGGACGAGGTGAGCCGCCTGCAGGCGCAGATGAAGGAGATGGCTGCGCGGTTCGAGGCGCTCGAAAGCGAAAGCGGCAAGAGCCGCAGCCGGCCGGCGGCCTAAAGAAGGCCTGACGCAAGCCGCCCCCTCATCCGCCCTACGGGCACCGACCGGGGTTGAGCCACGGGTCTCAACCCGTCCTTCGGACCCCCGCTGGGGAGAAGAGGGAATCGAGACCTCGCGGCATAACCCCTTCTCCCCTCGGGGAGAAGGTGCCCGTAGGGCGGATGAGGGGGCCACACGGCACAACCCTCACGCAAATTCACCTGACCCTGAACCGGAGATCCCCCGCATGTCGCTCCTGACCATCATTCAGAACGTCTGCGCGGAGATCGACCTCGATCCGCCGACGGCCGTCATGTCCTCGGCGGATCCGCAGATCATGCAGCTGCGCATCCTTTCCACCCGCGCCGGCCGCGACCTGATGCGGGCGCATGACTGGTCGGCGCTGATGGTGCGGCGGCAATTCCAGGCGACCGGCGCCAACCCGGAGCTGGACGAGCCGCCCGGCGACTGGGACCGCTTCGCCGCCAATGCCAGGATCTGGAACGTCTCGCGCCTCTGGTCGCTGAACGGCCCGGTGGAGCCGCAGATCTGGCAGCGCCATCAGATCCTCAATGCCAACCCGGTGCCGCAGATCTGGCGCATGGCCGGCGGCAAGCTCGACATCTACCCGAACGTTGCCGGCGAGACGATGGAATACGCCTATATCTCCGGCTTCTGGGTGGCGGTGAATGGCGGCGCCACCACCGCCGGCAACTGGGCCAACGACACCGACACCGCCCGCTTTCCCGAAGAGCTTCTCGAATTGTCGCTGATCTGGCGCTGGAAGCGGGCCAAGGGCCTCGACTATGGCGAGGAGCTCGCCAGCTTCGAACGAACCAAGGAAGCCGCCATCGGCGCCGATCGCGCCGCAAGCCCTGTCGATCTCTCGCTGCCGGCGCGGGGGGAGGCGCTCGAGACTTATTGGCCCGGCACGATCACGGTTGAGACCCCATGACCCGCACAGCTTTTCCCCCGAACGGCCGCACCCGCCGCGTTTCGCCAGGCAAGGACTGGATCGCGCCGATCGGCGGCTGGCGAACCGATGTCGAGATGGCCGATATGCCCGAAGATGCGGCCTTCCAGCTCGACAACTTCTTTCCCGAGGCAAACCGGGTGCGCGCCCGCTATGGTTTTCTCGCCTTTTCAACCGGGCTCGGCGCCGACGTGCAGACGGTCATTCCCTATTCCGGCGTGACCAACCGGCTGTTTGCCGCCGCCGGCGACAAGATCTTCGACGTCACGGTCGGCGGTGCTGCCGGCGCGCCCGTCGTCTCGGGCCTGGCGAGTGCCCATTGGTCGGTGCAGCAATATACCAACCCGGCCGGCCAGGAATTCCTGCGCCTCGTCAACGGCCTCGATACGCCGCTGATCTTCAACGGCACCTCGTGGACGAATAATTTCCTGGTGGGCACGGCGGCGCTCGCCACCCAGAATGTCGCCGTGCGCAACACGGCCTACACGCTGAGCTTCTTCGGCACCGGCTCGGTCACGCTTTCGGGCGCCTTCTCGGGCACGCTGAACGGCACCGGCGCCGGCAACCGCGTGTCGCTCGCCTTCACGCCGGCCGCCGGCACGCTTGTCGTCACGGTGACGGGAACGGTCACCAATGCGCAGCTCGAAAAGGGCGCGGCGGCCACGCCCTATGTCGCCTCGACGATGATAACAGGCATATCGGACGCCTCGCTGCTTGCCGCCGTCACCGCCTATCGCTCGCGCCTGTGGTTCATCGAGAAGAACTCGACCAATGTCTGGTACCTCGCGACCGACGCCGTCAGCGGCGCGGCCACCGTTCTGCCGGTCGGCGGCAACATGAAATATGGCGGCACGCTGGTGGCGATCAATGTCTGGACGATCCCGGTTGCGACAGGCCTGCAGCAATGCCTGGTGCTGATCTCCTCGGAAGGCGAGGTGATCGTCTTCCAAGGATCCGACCCCTCGAGCGCGGCGAATTGGGGCCTGATCGGCACCTTCAAGCTCGGCCGGCCGCTCGGCAGCGACCGCTGCCTGCTGTCGGTCGGCGCCGATCTGGCGATCATGACGACCGACGGGATCGTGCCGATCACCAAGGCGGTGCAGCTCGATCGCGGCGCCACCAGCCTCGGGGCGATCACCGCAAGAATCGGCCCGACCTGGCGCGAGACGGTGGCGGCGGCCGGCACGAGCTCGCAGGAATGGCAGCTTTCGAGCTTCCCGGCGCGGCAGATGGCGATCGTCAACCTGCCGTCCTCCTACGGCCCCTATCAATATGTGATGAACACCGAAACCGGCGCCTGGTGCCGCTTCGTCGGCATGCCGGCCTCCTGCTGGGCGACGTGGCAGGACCGGCTGTTCTTCGGCGCGGCCGACGGCACCCTCTACGAGGCGGAGGTCGGGGCGAACGACAATGGCGCGGCAATCGACGCGCTGATGGTCGGCGCCTGGAGCCGCTTCGGCGACGGGCTTTCGACCAAGCTCTCGAAGCTGATCGGGGTGACGGCGCAGATCGGCGTTTCGACGCTGATGTATGGCGGCATTTCGGTCGACTACCAGACCAAGGTGCCGACGGCGCTGCTGTCATCAGTCGAGAACAATGCGGCGGCGAAATGGGGAACGGCGGTCTGGGGTGTCGCGAAATTCCCCGGCATTTCGCTGGTGCGCAAATTCGCCTCCGCCGGCGGCGCCGGTTCGGCCTTAGCGCCGACGATCCGGGCGCTGATCTCCGGCTCGTCAGGCTCCGTCTCGGAAGCCGCGGTCGTCGGAGGCTCGGTGCTTTACGAGAGGGGCGCGCCGATTTGATCGTCAGCGAACCGAGCGCCGAGATCGCCGCCTGGCTCGGGGCCAGGATCGGCGTGGAATTCCACCCGCCCTATACCGCATTGGCCCATGTCGACCGCGGCCGGATCATCGCCGGCTTCGTCTTCAATGTCTGGACCGGCCACGATGTCGAGATCTCGCTCGCCGCCGACCGGCTGTCGCTGACGCTGCTGCGGGCGGTGTTCGACTATGTCACCCGCCAGCTCGGCTGCCGCCGCGTCACCTGCCGCACCCGCGCCGACAACAGCAACGCGCAGAGGCTGCTCGCCAAGCTCGGCGCTGAGCCGGAAGGCCGCCAGCGCGGCTATTTCGGCGATTGCGACGGCCTGCTTTACGGAATCATCAAAGAGGATTTTCCCTATGGTCTCCACGCCAAAGGCCCCGAAGGCGCCTGATCCGACCCAGACCGCAGCGGCGCAGACGGCCACCAACGTCGACACCGCCATCGCCAATGCGGGGCTTAGCCACACCAACCAATACACGCCGGATGGTTCGCTGGAATACAAGGTCACCGGCTACCAGACGATGAAGGATCAGAACGGCAAGAGCTACCAGCTGCCGACCTATTCGGCCTATCAGACCTATTCGCCCGAGAACCAGGCGATCTACGACCAGACGCAGCAGACGCAGCTCGGCCTTGCCAGGCTCGCCAACGACCAGACCGGCAAGATCTCCGGCATCCTCGGAACCAATGTCGATCTCAGCGCCGGCAATGTCGACAAATATGTCAACAATCACTGGCAGTCCGGCTTCAACAACCAGTGGGACCGCGACCAGGCGAGCCTCGAGCAGAGCTTGGCCGACAAGGGCATCTCGATGGGCTCGGCGGCATACGACAACGCCATGCGCGATTTTTCCACCCGCAAGCAGGCCGCCTCCGACCAATATCTCGGCGACATGTATTCGAATGCGCAGAATTCGATCCTGACCGAGCGCAACCAACCGCTGAACGAGATTTCGGCGCTGATGTCGGGCTCGCAGGTGCACCAGCCGAACTACGTCAACACGCCGACGACGCAGCTGCCGAATGTCGACCAAGCCGGGCTGATCAACGAAAACTTCAATCAGAAAATGGGCATCTACAACCAGCAGCTCGCACAATCCAACGCCGCCATGGGCGGCCTCTTCGGCCTCGGCGGAACACTCCTTGGCGGCTGGGCGAAATCCGACCGGCGGCTGAAGGAAGACATCAGATGCGTCGGCACGCTTGACAATGGCCTGCCGGTCTACGCCTTCCGCTACAAAGAGGGCGGCTCGATGCAGCTCGGCCTGATGTCCGACGATGTGCGCAAGACGCATCCGGACGCGGTGTTCGAACATGCCGACGGCTTCGACCGCGTCGATTACCAAAGGGCGGTGGGCTGATGGCATATATTTTCGGCGGCGACACCGGCAAGACGCAGAGCGTCAACGACCAGCGCAAGCGGCTGGCTTACGCCATGCTGCAGCAGGGTATGGATATGAGTCCGGTGCAGTCGCCATGGCAGGGCGCGGCGCGGCTGGCGCAGGCCCTGATGGGTGGACTGGCGATGAGGCGAGCGGATCAGGAGCAGCAGGCGGGAACTCCTCAGGCTCGCACCGCGCCGACGTCTTCAACTCCGCCGGCGAAGTCTCCGGGCTTTCCTGCCGTTGTTGTTCGGCCGTAGGAACAATGCTCCATGAACCAGGCGTAGCTAGCTACTAGCGCCCGCGGGAAGCATCCCGCTTACAGCCGGGGAAACTCCTTCTGAGAGGGCTCCGGACTGAGAAGGCATGCAGTAACCCCGCCGTTCCTGCGCAATCGGCTCGTCCTCGTGCCTCAGGCAGGCGTCCGCGAGCTGTTGTCCACAAGTCCTTATCCCAACCCGATTCCCACAAGTCTACAGGAGGCTTTGATGCCAAATTATGATGGAACGCCCGTTGCCGCAGCGCCGAAGATGTCGCGCCTTGGCGCTGCCCCCCATGCGGGGCAGTCGGGTGATCTCTCGATCAACAATGTCGTGCGCTCTATCGGCCGCGGTGTGCTCGGGGTAGGTCCCTACCTCGATGAGATGAACGCGGCGACAAATGCGGCGATAGCTCCAGCCATCAATCCGTTACTGCCTGACAGCTGGAGACTGCCCGGCGACACCTATGAAGAGCGATATAATACCTCGCTTGCTATGCAGCGCGGCATGGATGAGGCGTTTGATGAGCAGCACCCCTATATCTCCGAAGGGCTGCAGGGCGTTGGAGAGGTGGCCTCTACCCTTGCCTTGCAAAGGAGTGCGCCAGGCATTGGCAAGGTCGTGCTTGGCAACGTTGGCAAGGGACTGCCGGCTCGTATTGCTGCAACCATTGCCTCAAATCTGGGAATGGGTGCTGTTGAAGGTTTCGGCGATGGGGAAGGTGGTTTAGGGAACCGAGCCGAGCAGGCCGTTCATGACGCTGTGGTGGAGGCTTTGACCGGGCTCGGTATGATGCCGGTGGAAGCAGGCGCCGAAGCTGGTCGTAAAGCTGGCGCCAAGGCTCTTGCGCGCGCGCTTCTTAAAGTACGCGGACGTTAGGAACGCTGCGCTTTGGCCGTTGCGGTGTGGAGAAGGTCCTGCAACCATGTCGTGAGGGATGTCCGGCCCGATGAGCTCGCGGTGACTCGGGACCTCTTGCCGCAGTACCGGAAAGGCGGCTTCTCGCTTCTGCCGGCAGGATCCGCTGAACGATATCAGCCACCCTCAAAGGCGATCTGGATCGGTATGGCGACCAGCAGCAATGTTGCGAGCGTGATCATCAAACCGAGCGCGCCGCCCAAGAGGCAGTTGATGACGCTGAAGACGATTCCCTCGCCGTTCGCTCGCGCCTGCTTCCATCCACGGATCGGCAGCAGGAATACCGCGAGCGGCGCCCTGACAAGGATGTGGGCGACATGTTTTAAAGCGCCCGGAACATCGTTTTGACTCCGGCCGATCGAAAGTTCGGATGGCCGGAACATGCCAAGCGCATCCCATCGTCCGATCAAGAAACAGATCGGTCCTGCCGTCAAAACGCCGGCAAGAAAGATGGTCAACTCGGTCGGAAATTGACCAAGCACCCACTCGACGGGACCTTTCTTGAGCGGTGACCATGAGGCAAGCGCCACGACGGCGGCGAGTATTGCGGCGATCTTGATCGCTTTGTTCGAAGGCTTGTGCGGCTGATGATCGGTCTGCATGCCGCAACCGATACTATACGATTCAAGGCATCGCAATTCGTGGGGCCTTTTTGGAGAAAACAATGCCCAGAAACCCATCAACCGGCGTCTATTCGAAACCCGCCGGAACGACACCATCCGTCGGCCAGGTCATCGATCCGGCCCCGTGGAACGCGCTGACCACCGACCTTGGCAACGAAATCACCAATTCGCTGCCGCGCGACGGTTCGGCGCCGATGGCCGCGCCGCTCAAGGCGGCAACCGGCACGGTTTCGGCGCCGGGCGTCGGCTTCGCCTCGAACCCGCAGACCGGGATCTATCTCAAGGGCGGCGGACAGCTGGGTTTCACCCAGAACGGCATCGACATCGTTTTCGATAAAGCGTCGGCCTATACGGCGAAGTCAGGCGATTACACCGCGCTCGCATCCGACGACAACGCCGTCCACCGCTTCACCGCGGCCGCCACGCTCACCCTGACCACAGCGGCCACGCTCGGCGCAAACTGGCACTATTGCGTCATCGCCGATGGCGGCGATGTGACGATTGACCCGAACGGGTTGGAGACAATCGACGGCGCGGCCACACTTGTCCTCAAGAACGGCTACAGCGTCGAAATCATCTGTTCCGGCGCCGCCTTCTTCACCAACAAGCTCTTCGCCAGGATCCAGAGCAAAGCGGATAGTTCGGCCGTCGGCGATTTCGTCGTCGGGCTCGTCCTTTCCAATAACGCCAGCAGCCCAAACACCCACGTCGATTTCGCCGCAGGCTCCGCCAGATCGGGTGCGAGCTTCGTTGCCAGCGTCGCCTCATTCACAAAGCGGGTGACGGGAACATTTGCGGCAGGAACAGGCGCGGGCGGCCTCGATGCCGGTGCCGTCGCAGCAAATGCGACATACTTCGCCTATGCTTTGCGCAAGGACGCCGACCTGTCTTTCGATGTAGTGCTCTCGAGCTCGGCGACGATCGGCGGCATCACCACAACGCTGCTCAGCGGCTATACCGTCGTCAAATGCATCGGCGTGGTGCTGACGGATGGAAGTTCGCTAATCCGGCAGTTCGTGATGTATCCGAGGGACGAATATACCTTCGTGACGCCGGTCAAGGATGCTGTCGGTGCCGCTATCTCTACAACCTCGACGCTTCTGGCGCTGACCGTGCCAAATGGGATGAAAGTCAAAGCGAAGCTGCGTTTCGAGTTTACATCGTCGGCAACGACTAACGCAGCTCTGCTATCCGACCCTGCACAAGGTGCGCTTGTTGCCGGCGCCGGCAGCGATGGCGCCAACGTCGGCACTATCCAGGTAGCGAGCGGTTTCGCAGTGGGATCGCAGGAGATATGGACAAATACAAGTCGGCAAATTCGCATGGCATTGGGCGGCTCTACCGGCAGCATCTGGATCTGGAACGATGGCTTCCATTTCCCTTGCGGAAGGATCTCTTGAATAAGCTCCACACCTGTGTTTGACATGCTGCCATCACGCCGGGAGTAGAAATGGCACAGGTCGATAAGGCATCATATCGCAATCGAGGCGGCGTAATCCAGCGGCTCGTCACTGTTTATAAGCGCTTCCGCTACTTCACCGCAGCCGGCGAAAATCTCGTGGTGAAGCGCAGCGCTGAGTTCCGCCTGGTCGGTCATGCCGTCCTTGAGGTCGGCGATAACGTCACCATCCAAGATCAGTCGTTCTTTCAACTTACAATGCCAGAGCCCAAAGTCTTCATCGGCAACAACACCGTAATCGGCCGGCGCAACATCATCACAGCGAAGAACCGGATATCAATCGGCAACGATGTCTTGATCGGCTCCGATGTCCAGATCATCGATCACGGTCACGGCATGAGGCGCGATACGCCGATCAGGCTTCAGAAGGCTGAGATCGGTGCAGTTGAGATCGGTAACGATGTCTGGATAGGCGCCGGAGCGAAGATCCTGATGAACGTCAAAATCGGCAATGGCGCCGTGATTGGAGCGAACGCCGTTGTGATAAGCGACATCCCGGAATATGCAATCGCTGTCGGTTCGCCGGCAAGGGTTGTCAAATATCGCGAATAGCCGTCAGACACGGCTCGTCCAATCGCGCTGACATTCCATCATGTGACGCAGCTAGAACGCGACTGCGAAGATTATCGCTAAAAGCGCGGGTCATATTACCTCCGACGAAATCGCCAACGGAGGCAATGGGATCAGAAGTCGCGTAAAAACGGAATCTTCAAGCCGTTCCGCGTTCAACGCACGCCCTCTAGTGTCCTTTTTCGTTGGACAGGACACCCCAACTCGCGCCGCGTCTCCCATGCGTGAGCCGCACCCCCCAGACACCCCGGAGCCGACCTCATGCTCGTCCATAACTGGCGCGCGGTGCTGAGGCGCGCCTGGAGCGTCCGCCTTATGGCGTTGGCGCTGCTTTTCATTGTCCTTGAGCCCGTCACCAATTTCGTCGCCGCCGCCTGGGTGCCCCGCAACCATTACATCCAGCTCGCCATGTCGGTGGCGTCGGGCCTATTCGCCGCGGCGGCGATCGTCGCCCGTATCGTCTTTCAACAGCAAATCTCAGGAGAACTGAATGGCAAACCGCCTGCAGAAGGGTGATGCCGCCGCGGCCATGGCTGTGGCGCTCGTCGGATCGTTGGAGGGGTTGCGCCAGAACGCCTATCCCGATCCGGCGACGCGATCGTGACCTTGACCGCAACCGCGACACTCGGCACGAACTGGCACTAGGCCGCTATTGCAGATGGCGGCGATGTAGAAAGTAGTCAAATACCCCGTTGAAATTGCATGACCCCCACAGAAGCGGAAACGGTGACGTCAGCCATGGAAGCGGGGTGCTTGCTCGCTGGCGATCTATAATGCCGCATCCTGTCTGGAGTCGAATGGTCCTCATTGGGCTGCGGGGCACGCTTACGAGCTGCCTGTCTCCAACGCGCAGACGAACTCTTGGCGTCGGAAGCCTAATCGTACCGCCCGGTCGTCGTGAAATCCGCTCAACGAATTGATACACCAATACCGGCACTCGGATCGCAGTTATCAAGCAGCAGTTTATGCTTTATGCGAGCATCGTCCATGCTGTATACCCCTGCGGAAAGTAATCGTAAGCGGGGGAAATTCAGGGATGGCTGGGGTAATTTCGGTGGCTAAGAGTATCACGCCCCAATTCGTGAAGCGGATAATCTCAAAGAGATTAGGCCCAAGTCCTTCGAATTTGACACCGTGGAACGATGAGGGTCTTGCAGCCGACGCAGCGGTATTTTCCAGGTCCCAGCGCGCCGCCGAAAACATTGATGGTATGTTGTCGACATTCTCAATGGCGGCCATGGATAGCTTGCTTTCGCTCCAGAAGGCGAAAGGCGCAGTTGTCGAGTTCGGAACGTACAAGGGTCGGTCGGCCGCAATCCTTGCAAACCGGGTCGCACCGGATGAAAAATTCATTCTGGTCGATATCGCCGATTATCTTGATCTGCAGGCTATTCGCGCGATCAATCCTGGCGTCGATTTCGTCCAATGCGCGTCCAGGGAGTTTCGGCGCAAATACCCGGATTTCCGCAGCATAAGGAAGAAAAGCCGTCTGGTTCACGTCGATACGAGCCATTCGTATCGGGATACCTATAGCGAAATGAGGCTGTGTGACGAGCTTCTGTCGCCAGAAGGAATCGCGGTGTTCGATGACTTCACCAACCTCAATTATTCGCAGATAATACCGGCGATCTATAAGTATATTTACACAAACAGAACAGACCTGTGCGTTTTCATGGTCACCGATGAGAAGTGCTATCTGTGCAGGAAATCACATCTGAACATCTACCTCTCCTTCGTATTGCAGGGGATTATCAGATCCATGGCCGTGCGGGGCATCAATGACGCGATGATTGCCAGATCTGGTTGGCATAGAGAATACAGGGCAATCTATCTGCGCACCAAGTCTGACGGTGAAACAGGTGATCGCTATGGCGAGGAAATATATGGAAACTTTTATGCTGGTCCGTAGACGGCAACATCGAAAGGACCGGCTCGCAACAGACGCCGCCTCTAGAGGGGCAGCTGTCTTGCTATATCTAAGACTGGCGATTGCCGGGCGGCTTCAAGCGGTGCCTAGGCGACCTCAGCCTCGTCAATGCAAGAGCGGTATTTGACGGCATTTCCCGTCCTCTAGGTTGAGGCGGAACATTACCCCGCAACATTGAAATTTCGGCTCGCCCCCGTCTCCACCCAGGAGGCGGGTGCTTCGCTATGTCCACACACCCCGGAGCCTCCCATGCTCGTCCACAACTGGCGCGCGGTGCTGAGGCGCGCCTGGAGCGTCCGCCTTATGGCGCTGGCGCTGCTCCTCATCATAGTCGAGCCCATCTACAGCTTCGTCGCCGCCACCTGGGTGCCCCGCAACATCTACATCCAGCTCGCCATGTCGGCGATCACCGGCCTCTTCGCCGTTGCGGCGATCGTCGCGCGCATCGTCTTTCAACAGCAAATCTCAGGAGAACTGAATGGCAAACCGCCTTCAGAGGGGTAGCGCTGCGGCCGCCATGGCCGTGGCGCTCGTCGGCAGTTTCGAGGGGCTGCGGCAGAATGCCTATCCCGATCCAGCCACAAAAGGGCCGCCCTGGACCATCTGTTATGGCAGCACCAATGGGGTCAAGCCTGGGGATCGCAGGACGGTGGAGCAGTGCAAGGCGCTGCTGGCGCTGGAGCTTCAGACCTATGCGCGTGGCATCGAAAGCTGTGTGCGCGTGCCCTTGCCGGATGCGCGTTTCGTGGCGCTGACCTCGTTTGCCTACAATGTCGGCGTCAAGGCGGCCTGCGGGTCGAGCGCGATCCGGCTGATCAATCAGGGCAGGACGGCCGAGGGCTGCGAGGCGCTGTTGAAGTGGAACCGCGCCGCCGGCATCACCTTTCCTGGCCTGACGCGCCGCCGGCAGAAGGAACGCGCCTTCTGCCTGGAGAGCAACTGATGTTCTCCCTCCTCGATACGCTGAAGATGGGCGCCGGCATCGCCGCCGGGCTGCTTTTCTATCACCTCTATGCCGTTGCGATCGGCTATCCCTCCGCAGAGCGCCAGGCGCGCGCCGGTTATGTGGTGCTGGCCGAGAAGGCTGCGGCCGACGCCAAGGCGGCCGAGATGGAGCGCCAGCGCGATGCGGCGGCCCACGCCGGCGAAGAGCATCGCAAGCGGCTGGAGGCGGCCAAGGCCGCCGAGCAGGCCGCCAGGGACACATTGGAAAACGAGATCCGATCCTATGAACTCGAGCTTTCGCAAAAGAACCGCGCTTGCGCTGTCACTGCTGCTGATCGTCAGTGGCTGCTCCGCCACTGAGCGGCTGGACAGGGCAGCCAGCGCCAAAGGGCAGGCGGCGGCCGGCATCGTGCTGCCGCCGCTGCCCGACGACCTCAGAAGACAGGAAGCGCATGCGCCTGTCCTCGAAGGCGAGCCGCTGATCGCGATCCTTGCCCGCGAGCGCCAGGCGCTCGACCGCGCCAACGCCCGCCAGGGGCGCACGGTAGAATTCTACGACGACCTCACCAGCCGATATGGAACACGCCGATGATGAATGCCATTTCGCTTGCCCTTGCCAATCCGCTGCTGAGCGGGAGGGGCGGCAGTGCCGGAGATCCAGACCGCTATATGTTCTTCGCGACCCGCAACCGCATGCCGTCGGGCGGCATCGTCACCGCCGCGTCCGGCACCAATTATGTCTGCAGCAAGATCGTCGTCAACACGCCGCAATATAAGACGCGGACCTTCCGCTTCCACCTTTCCGGCTTCGCCTCGACGGAGGGCGGAAACTCGCCGCAGGAAACCATCGTCACCGGCACGATCGGCACCTCAGGCAATTCGGTGATTGCCGATGCCATGTTCATCCGCGTCGCCGGCATCTTCTATCAATGCAGCTTCGCCGGCTCGAACACGGTGACGGTCGCCGACCAGACGAACGGCGCCTGGACGGATGAATTGACCATTCCCGACGTCGCGCCGGAAAGCGAAATCGAAATCTGGCTGTTTTATCACACGGCCGTCGGCGACAAGATCTGGCCGGTCTACCGCATCCAGAAGCATCGCGGCGAACGCGTGTGGGGTGCGAGCGATCACGCCACTCTGCTTGCTTTCAAGGACACGCCGCTCGCTGACAGCACCGCCGCCCTCGATGTGAGTTATGGCCAGCAGGCGCAGCCGCAATATTGGGGGGCCGATTTCATGGTCGCCAAGGGCGATTGGGACGGAAGGCCGGTCGCCCTCGGTTTTGTCGACAGCATCGGCGAGGCGCGCCAGGAATATTCTTCCGCCGCCGACAGCCGCGGCAATCTCGGCTGGTTTCGCCGCTGGCTCGACAAGGACGGCGGCGCCGGACGAATTCCGCATTGCCTGATCGGCATGCCCGGTGCCGGATCGGTGCGCGAATACACCGGATCCGGGTCATCCATCGCAACCCGGCGAAGGGATATCGTCCGCGAGATCAAGACGTTCAACGGCAACAAGCTGCCCTTCACCGTCATCGCCAACCAGATGGGACAGAACGATACCTCGACATCCTACAGCACCTGGTTCAACACCAATTACCGGGGCCTGGTCGGGCGCCTGCGCACGGAGTATGCCGGCGTCAGGATCGTGGCCTTCCCGCCGCTCGGCCGCACGACCATCACGCGCAACGTTACGCTGACGTCGGTCGGAACCACTGCGACCGCGACGATATCCAGCGGGCTGAACGGGCTCGCTACGGGGCAGACGGTCAGTATTTCAAACGCAACTCCGACGGCCTACAACGGGAACTATGTGATCACCGTCACCGGTGCGAATACCTTCACCTACGAGTTCGCCGGCGGCACGTCGCCGGCAACCGGATCCATTACCTGCAGCGATCTCGGCTTGCGGGCCGAATATCAGGTCTATGGCGCCAACAACACCTGGCCCTCGGACGGGACGGACGCTTCGGGCAAATGGCGGCTGCACGATGATATCATGGCGCAGACATCGGCCTGCTGCGACGCGGCGATCGACACCTATGGAGCGTGGGTCTCGCCATCCAGAGGCGGCGTCTGGCCCGGCATGCTGGAGCTTCCGAGCACGACGTTGACCGCGCAGGCCGGAACGGATGGCGTGACCACCTACAACACGATCGTCGTCGCCGATGCCAGCCTCTTCAGGCCGGAGCAGACGCTGCACATATATTCGGGTCCGGATGGCGTCGCTCGCCTCAGCACCCAGGTCGTCGGCAGCATCGCCGGCAACGTCATCACCTACCAGGGGGCGAGCGCCGCGATCCTGCCGGTCGGCTCGGTGGTGCGTCCGGCGCCGACGGTCGGAGAGCTTTCGCCGGTGTCCTTCATTCACCCGCAACCCATCATGATCGACCGCATTGCCGGCGGCATTCCGCAATCCGAAAAGCTGAAATTCAATTCGTAATAGGGTGCCGATATGACATCGAATGACGATATCCTGCGCGCTCTCGGGCGCGTGGAGGGAAGGCTGACCGGCATCGAGGAAAATGTCGCGCTGCTGCGCCAGGAGATGAGCGACGAAAAGGCCAATGCCCATGATTTCAGCGCGGTGATCCACAAGCGCCTCGACGAGCAGACAAGGCAGATCGCCCATCTCGATACGAGAGTGGCGATCAGCGGCGGCGCCGATGCGCAGATCCGCGCCGAGTTCAGGACGCTCAAGGAAACCGTCGAGAAGAACCAGGAGACGGTCGGCCCGGCGCTCGAGGAGTGGAAACGGATGAAATCGATCGGCTACGGGATTTCAGGGCTGATCGCCTTTGCCGGGCTGACGACCGGCGGCATCATCGCCTATGCCAGCGACGGGGCGGTGGCGGCGCTCAGGCATTGGTTGAAGATCAGTTGACGTGGGGCGCCGATCGACAGCAATTCCAGGCAAACTCCGCCTGATATATTGGCGCCATCACGGACTAGATAAGCTCTCTAAATTTTAGACTTTGCTAACGAACCAAACCGGCGCCTGTTTGTTATCCCTCTCAGGAGGAAACAGACATGAAGAGCATGAACAATCGCCAAGTTCGCGTTCCCGGTCCGCGGGAGCATGATGTTGCAGAGCATTGCCGCAAGTTTGGAATTGGGCCGGCGGAGGAGAAGAAGCTGAAGAAGCTGCTCGGGTCTCACGCGCCGTTGCATGAGATCCAGGCCAATGCGCCGCCGCGCCAGCCGAAATGGCGGTGAATGCATGCGGCCGAGCTGTCTGATTTCCGAAGGCGGAAGCAGAAAAGACGGCCAGAATAGATTGTGCGACGAAGGTTTACTCGGAGCGCGCGACTATCGGTAACGGAATATTTCCGCATCGAGAAATAAGTTAGGAAATACTCCGTCGTTCAAGTATCTCCGCCGGGAACTTCCGGCACGAGCCAGTGTTTTGATCGCAGGGCCGCGTGGCAGGTTTTCGTCTCCTGTGTACCCCTGCTACCCCTGCAGGCGCTGCGCGGCCCACTGAGACATATAGTAATTCCTGGCTGACGGTGGCGTGCGGGTGCCCGCGCGCCACGCCTTTAATGCCGCAGCTCGCGCGACAGCATCAGAATGTAATCATCGGCAATATCGGCGACCACCATGGCCGCTTCCGCCGGCGGAAAGCCCCAGCCGACAGCCTCGGCGACAATCTTCATCACATGCGGTTCAAGCGCCTCGCGGCAGTCGGACAGGGTTTTGACATGCGGGCATTTGGCACGAAATTCCACGACATTGCTCATGGCATACTCTCCGTTTGAAATGTTACGCCCTTGATGCATGAAGCCGGTCTTCCCAGGGAAAGAGGGGCTGCGGGTCCGGTGAGCCATCCCGGACAATTAGTAATCGTGAAAATACGATGGCATAGGGCGGCACGCATTCAAGCTGATGCTGATATTAAGGTAAGCTGGTAGGGTTAATTCGTCCGGCGGCAGCCGGTCACAGTCTGCCCGCCTGTCAGGCAATGGCGCAACCTCTTGTTTCCCTGTCGCTTTCCGGCACGAAAAACCGCCGGTCTCGCCGGATTTTGCCCGGAAGTATCGAAATTTACCATGCGCGGCGGCAGGAATGGCCCGGAGGCCGCAGCCTTGTGCCGGAGCGGGACGGAGACAGGAAAAGCCCGTCTCACGGGCTTCCCATCTCCAATTTCGGATGTCGCAACGCGCAGCCGCTTCAGGCCGCGGCAAAGGGCACGGCGACGAAGGTCTTGTTGCCGTCGCGCTCGACGAGCAGCAGCACCGATTTGCGGCCGGCCTTGCCGGCTTCGGCGATCGCGGCCTTGACATCGCGGGGATTGTGCACCGGCCGGTCGTTGACCGAGACGATGACGTCGCCCGACTGGATGCCGGCGGCGGCCGCCGACTTGTCCGGCTTGACGCTGGCGACCACGGCGCCGCTCAACGACCGCGGCAGGTCGAGCTGCTGGCGCACTTCGGGCGTCAGGTCGGCAAGGCCGATGCCGAGGCTCGGCTGGCCGGAGGCCTGGCCCTGCGCTTCCGGGCTTGTCGCCGCGGCCTGTTTCTGGCCGTCGGCATTGGCGCCGACGGTGACGTTGAGATCGATCGTCTTGCCGTCGCGCCAGACAACGAGCGATTCCCGCGTGCCCGGCGACAGATCGGCGACGAGCCGCGACAGGTCCTTCGGCGTCTTGACGGCCTCGCCGCCGACCGAGGTGACGATGTCACCGGGTTTCAGGCCGGCCTCTGCGGCCGGCGTATCGGCGGAAACGGCGGCCACCAGCGCGCCGCCGGTTTTGTCGAGGCCGACGGCATCGGCGACGTCCTTGGTGACCGGCTGGATCTGCACGCCGAGATAGCCGTGATCGATCGAGCCGTTTTTCTCAAGCTTGGCGACGACCGCCTTGGCCTCATCGGAGGGAATGGCGAAGCCGACGCCGACGCTGCCGCCGTTCGGCGAATAGATGGCGGTGTTGATGCCGACCACCTTGCCGTCGCGGTCGACGAGCGGGCCGCCGGAGTTGCCGTGGTTGATCGGCGCGTCGATCTGGATGAAATCGTCATAGGGTCCGCTGTGCAGGTCGCGGCCGCGCGCCGAGACGATGCCCGCCGTCACCGTCGTGCCGATGCCGAAGGGATTGCCGATCGCCAGGATCTGGTCGCCGAGCTTCAGCCGGTCGGAATCGCCCCAGGCGATGGTCTGCACCGGCTTGCCGGCCGCGATCTTCAGGACCGCGACATCGGATTTCGGATCGGTGCCGATCAGCTTGGCCGGCAGTTCGGTGCCGTCGTCGAGCGTCACCTTGATGTCGAGGGCATTGTCGATGACATGGTTGTTGGTGACGATGACGCCGTCGGGGCTGATGATGAAACCGGAGCCGAGCGCCATCGCATGCTGCGAGGGCTGATTGTGCGGCGCCCGCCGGGGCAGGGGGATGCCCTGATCCTCGAAGAACTGGCGGAACTGCTCGTCCATTGGCGATTGCTGATCGGCGCTGACATCGGTCGTCCTCATCGTCGTGGTGATGGTGACGACGGCCGGCTTGTCAGCCTCGACGATCGCCGCGAACGAGCCGCCTGCGGCGAGAATGCCGCCCGTATCCGAAGGGGCGGCCAGCGCGGTCGAGCTATTGATCGCAAAGGGCAGGCAAGCCGCGCCGGCGATGATGGCGGCTCCGACGAGCGCTGCGGTGCGGTGTTGGCGGAGGATATGTGACATGGCGGTAATCCCTTGGGCGGTCGCCCTTTGGAAGAAGATTGGCTTGTGTTGGCGTCGTGGTTCCCCGTCATGGGACCTGGCGTCGGATGGCGTATGGCGCCAATTCTTGGGGACACGCGCAGTCGTCGGGGGCGGCGGCCTGGCGAATGGAAGAATTCGCGCTCGCTTATCGATAATGATCCCGTCGAACCGATTTACAAATTAAATATTGATCATGTTTATATTGCCGATTTGTAAGGTTTCACTTGGGTTTAACCTTCATTTCCGTCTGCTGCTCAAGGCGGCTGCGGCGCATCGGCAAAGGCCGGCTGGTTTCTATCCGGCGTCATCGCTTCCGCTCGGATTTCCATCGAAAACAATAGGCTTATTGCCGGCAGACCATCCGGCCGCCTGCCCGGAATATGTCGCCACCATAAGATGTTAGTAGACTCTAAATTAATTCTTCTTCAGAAAGTAAAGGCGGAGAATCGCCGAGTCCGCAGCGGCAGACGGGGAGGCGATGAGCAAGTCGGTGGAGCGGGGGAGGAAGCCGAGGCGCGGCGCGCCTGTGAAGCTTAGCGATGTGGCGAAGAAGGTGGGTGTCAGCCCGATCACCATCTCGCGCGCGCTGCGCAATCCCGAAATCGTCTCGGAGGATCTGCGCGAGGAGATCCTGCGCGCGGTCGAGGAGATGGGCTATATTCCCAATCTCGCCGCCCGGGCGCTGGCCGGCCGCCACAACGGCATCGTCGCCGTCATCACGCCCGCCTTGCACCAATACGGCTTTACCAGCCTGATGGTCGGTATCGAGGATCGTTTCCGCGACACCGATCTCACCGTGCAATATTCCAATACGTTGCGCCATGCCGAGGGCGAGGCCGGCCTGTTGAAATCCTTCCTGACGCAGAAGCCGGCCGGCGTCATCATTGCCGGCGCCGAATCCTACCGAGATCTTCTGCCGCTGATCGACAATGCCGCCTGTCCCATCGCCCATGTCACCGATCTCAGCCAGGAGCCGCAGAAGCTGGTCGTCGGCCTCGATCATTATACGGCAGGCGCCGAACCCACCCGCTTCCTGTTGTCGAGGGGCTACAAGAGGATCGCCTTCTTCGGCCGCGGCGCCGATGTCCGCTCGCGCCGGCGGATAGAAGGCTATGAGGCGGTGATGCGCGAAGCCGGGCGTTTCGACCCCGCTCTCATTATCGGCGGCGATGCGACAAGCCGCACCGGCCTCGGTCGGGAACTGTTTGCCCGGCTGATCGAACGCGTGCCCGATGTCGATGCCGTCTTTGCCCAGAGCGACGAACTGGCGCTCGGCGTCCTTATCGAATGCAAGGCGCGCGGCATCCGCGTGCCGGAGGAGGTCGGCATCTGCGGCTTCAACGATCTGGAATTCTCCGCCTTCATCGAGCCGTCGCTGACGACGGTGTACATCCCGCGCCAGGACATCGGTTACCGCGTCGCCGACATGCTGCTGCGCGCCATCCGCGACGAACCGCCTGACAAAGACAGGGTCGATTGCGGCTTTTCGATCATCCCGCGCGGCTCGACACGGTAATCTGTTAAGGCAACGCGACAATAGGCGTGGAGCCCGAGCCTTGCTGAAGCCAGCCTAGGCATCGTTCCGAATATTCCTTATATGGACAAAATGACGATCACTGTGCTGATAAATGGATAAGGCAGGCGTGTCTTTTGACAGAATGCGCACCTTTGTTCGCGTCGCCGAGCGCGCCAACCTGTCGATGGTCGCAAAGGAGCTGGGCGTCGGCCAATCCACCGTGACGCGGCACCTCAAAGAGCTGGAGGAGGCTGTTGGCGTGGCCCTCCTCAGCCGCACCACGCGTCGCGTCACCCTGACGGAGGAAGGCAGTCGCTATTATGCCAACTGCCTTCAGATATTGCGCCTGGTCGAACAGGCTGCCGAAGAAGCCAGAGATGCGCGTCAGGCGCCGGCCGGCGCCGTTCGCCTTTCATGTACGGCAGCGCTCGGCGTCATGCATGTCACGCGAATGATCTTTGCCTTCCAGGACAGGCATCCTGATATCCGCATCGACCTCAACCTGACCGACGAGCGTATCGACCTTGTTCGCGAAGGCGTTGACGTCGCGCTCCGTCTTGGACCGCTCGCCGACAGCTCAATGAAACTTCATGCGGTCGGAGAGAGCCAGCGGCTGCTGGTCGGCGCTCCGGCTTATTTGTCCGCCCGGGGACGGCCGGAGCGTCCGGCCGATCTGTCACGCTACGAAACCGTGGTGATGTCCAACGTCGCGGGCAGCAACCAGCTCCACCTTTTTTCTCCCGATGGCACCAGCCTGATGATCCCGGTCAGTGGTCGGTTGCGCGTCGATCACGGGCTTGCGGCACGCGAAGCCCTTGCCGCCGGACGCGGCATTGGTCCTACACATCTCTGGCTGATTCACGATCTTCTGGACGATGGCCGGCTCGAGGTCGTGCTTGGAGACTATCGGCCTTCGCCGGTTCCGGTGAGCTTGCTGATTGTGCCGGAGCGTGCAGCCATTGCCCGCGTTCGGCTCCTCGTCGACTTTCTTGCCGCCGAGATCGCCAAGCTGCCGGGCATCCGGCCATCGTAAGTCTTTGTTTTCAAGCATGTCGTTATCGCGAGAAGGGCTTCAAGCTGCGAAAGATCGCTTGTCGCCGCGCCACCCCGACGTCCGCAGAAACTGCTCCCAGTTGAGCGTCTCGGGAGCCAGGCGCCGGCTCCATTCGAGATCGTGCTCCTTGCCGAAATAGCCATACTCGACGGCATATTCGACCATCCCGAGAAGCTCTCGCACGAAAAATTCGTTGGCGGCAAACTCCGGAAAATAGTTGAGCAAGCCCTCCCTCTCGAAAGCGTTCCGATACTCGGCCTTGCGGCCGGTCACGCGCTGAAAGGTTTCGACCATCTGCCGCGGAGAAATGATCTCGCCGACGACCGGCAGCGTTTTGCCGTTGTAGCGCTCGGGGTTTGAGAAGATCTCGAGGACAACAGGCCCGGTCGCCGTCAGCGGATCGACAAAAGGTGCGGCGAAATCTTCAGGAAGATAAATCGGCAACAGCAGGGTGTCGCCTTCCATGCGCGGCGCATAATATTCGATTAGGTTGGTGTAGAAGAATGCCAGCATGATGAAGGAATGCGAGACCGGCAGGCCGCGAATGTGATCTGCAACGCTGGCCTTATCGGTAAAATGCGGGGCATATTTCGTCCCACCGGTGATCTTGTCGACATTCTCGAGCGTGCTGAACACAATATGCCCGACGCCGGCCTCCACGGCCGCATCCGCCAATTGCCGGCCGAGAGGCGCCTCGATTGCCTCCGGCGCGGCGATCGGCGGCGTCATCACAAACGCGCCATCCGCGCCCTTGAAGGCGGCAACGAGATCCTCCTGACGGCCGAGTTCGAGAGGCACGGCGGCGATCTCAGCGCCGAGTTTTTTCAGACGTAAAGCTTCCGGCGAATCCTGTCTGCGCGTGAAAGCACGGACGCGGAAGCGCTGGCTTTCAAGAAGAGTCGCAACGACGCTGCGCCCCTGTTTGCTCGTTGCACCGGTAACCGCGATCAACGGCTTGGTGTCTGTAGACATGGCTTTCATCCTTTCCTGTTGCTTCGCCGCCGAAGAGGACGGCAGGCGTCTTTACAAGGAGGGCGGGTTGTCCAGGCCGATTGCCCTGCCTCGACGGTGAGAAGACTATCGAAACAGGAACGATGGTTATAGACGGATGAAATGCATAAGATAATGCCATTTTATGGATAAGTGGCGGCGTGCCCAGGCGGCAGTTCGTTGCGGCGGATCGGAAACAGCGCGCGTGAGGCGAGGATGGCCGGTGCTCGATCTCTGCCGAGCCACATCACTTTTCGCAAAGCCGTCGGCTGCCGGAATATGGCTGATAGGTACAATCGGATGGCCGGAAGGAGCGGTAACTGCGCGAGCAGGCGGTGATGTTACAGGACTGCGGCGCGCCTTGACCGTCGACCACTGCTTCGGTCGATCGCACGCCGTTCAGCGTCCGTTCGCTCGCCGCTTCACGCATGAAGTCCCGCCAAATATGCGCTGGCAGGCTGCCGCCCGTCACTCCCTTCATCGGCGCGTCATCATCATTGCCAACCCAGACACCGACGACGAGCGCGTCCGTGAAGCCGACGAACCAGGCATCACGATTGTCCTGGCTCGTGCCGGTCTTACCGGCCGCAAAGGTGCCGGGATCTGCGCCACGTCCAGTGCCGTGCTCGACCACCAACTGCAGGAGGCCGAGAAGGTCGGACTGGTAGGGTGAAAGATCGACATTCGGCTTTGATTGTTGGCCAACACGAAACGTGTTCGGCTGCCCTGCCGCCTGGAAGTCGATGATGCCCCAGGGCTTGACGGGTGCCCTGCCGAGTTGGACGGAGGCATAGGCGCTGGTGAGGTTGAGCAGATTGACTTCGGAGGTGCCGAGTGCCAAAGACGGCGTGTTGGCCAGTGGCGCATCGATGCCGAGTTCGCGCGCTGCGGCAATCACATTGTCCACACCGACCTCTTCGGCAAGCGCCACTGACGCGGCATTGAGAGATCGCGCGAAGGCTTCGGCAAGCGTTACCCAACCGCGAAAGTCGCCGCCGGAATTTTCCGGCGACCAGCCGTCGATGTCTATTGGCGCGTCCAGAACCGAGTCAGACAGAGTGAGCCCAGCCTTCAACGCTGCGTAATAGACGAACAGCTTGAAGGTGGAACCCGGCTGGCGCATCGCCGTGACGGCACGGTTGAACTGGCTCGCCTTGTAGTCGCGCCCGCCTACCATCGCTACGACCGCCCCGTCCGGCGTCATTGCTACCAAGGCGGCTTGCGACGCGCCGACCGTCTTTCCCTCACCGTCCAGGGCTCTTGTTACGACCCGTTCGGCGATCTGCTGCAACTGCGGCACCAGCGTGGTGCGCACCGAAGTCGAACCTGGCGAGGCGCCGGCGATTTCGCTTGCCTGCGGCGAAATCCAGTCGGCAAACCAGCTTCCGGAGCGCGGCGTCGGCGTCGTTGGGTGCAGGCTGGTAAAGCTCGTCTTGGCCTCCGCCGCCTGTGGCGCAGTGATCTTGCCATTGGCCGCCATGGCGTCGAGGACGACCATGGTGCGCTGCCGGGCGCCTTCGAAATTGTCGATGGGATTCCATTGGCTCGGCGCCCGCAGCAATCCCGCCAGCATCGCCGACTCCGGCAGGTTGAGGGCGCCGATGTCCTTGTTGAAATAGATGCGCGCGGCGGCAGGCATGCCGGTGGCGCCGGCGCCAAGATAGACGCTGTTGAGATAGCGCGTCAGGATTTCCTCCTTGCCGAGCTTCCACTCCAGCCAGAACGCGATGACGACCTCCTGGATCTTTCGTTTTATGGTTCGGTCGCTGTCGAGGTATTGCAGCTTGATGAGCTGCTGGGTGATCGTGCTGCCACCCTCCACCACCGAGCCAGCCTCCAAATTTCGCAGAAGCGCCCTCGCGATGCCCCTGGGGTCGACGCCGAAATGATCCATGAACCGGCGATCCTCGATCGAAAGGACGGCATCGATCAAATGGGGCGGAAACTGCTCGTAACGGGCATATGGACCCTGATAAGGTCCCTGCCTTACCAACGGCGCACCATCGGCGGTTTCCAGAACGACGACCGGCTTTAACGTTCCATCGCGGATTTCGCTCCAGGGCACGTCTTTCAATGCCCACACCAGCACGCTGCCGACGAGGAGGCAAACAAGAAGGGCGAACCCCACCGCGAATTTCCGCCAGCCCGCGATGAGCCATCCGCTCTGTCGACTTTCACGCGGCTTTGAACGCCGATCGCGAAAGCCGCGCCCCGCCTTGACCAAGGCAGTCGTCATCCATGTGCGGGGAGCCGAGGCGATTCCAGGCCGCGTCGACCTCCTCAGCTTCGCGCTCCAAGACAATACGGCGGTCTTGATCTTCGCCAAGGCAGAATTTGCCTGCAAATCTTGGCGTATCGCACGGAACAGAGTTCTGGCGGCCTGCCTGGTTTGATCGAATGATCCATGGGGCGGGTGCGGGTCGTCGCTTTGGCTGGTTCCTGGTGAATCCGAGGTGGCCGCTGGCGCTGCCGGATCCAGTATCTGATTGCGACCCGAGCTCGAACCGCTAACGCTTTCACCTGTGGATTCGGGAGAATGGGGCATCGGTTACCGCTAAAAAAGCCAACGCAGCATCACCGTTATAGACGGGTGATGCCGAGTGTTCTACCGCAAAAGGCCCCACCGACTGCTGCTATGACAATGACAGCTTAAAGTGCGACCTGGGAAGCGACCGATATCAATTCCTGGGAATTCGGCGCCTTGAACGTCTGGACCCCAGGCTCCAGAACTTCCGTGAAGCTCCAGCGTACGATGCCCTCCCGGTCGATGAGGAACTGACCGACAAGTTGCCCCTTGTCGGCCGTCATCATCTGCCGATCGGCCTCGGTAATTGGATATCCTTCCTTCTCGTTGATAAATTCATCCATTGCTATCGGGTTCATGGGCTCGGGCAACTCGCC
The DNA here is from genome assembly GCF_019793465.1 of Rhizobium croatiense. Lineage (GTDB taxonomy): Bacteria > Pseudomonadota > Alphaproteobacteria > Rhizobiales > Rhizobiaceae > Rhizobium > Rhizobium croatiense. Next base: position 107,011 of record NZ_JAILYJ010000020.1, read on the forward strand.
CGGAAGATCGATCCGTATCGCCATCACCGTGTCGATGCCGACCTCGGGTAAGCCGAAGGCTCGGTGTGAAGCCTTTACCGGGTCGGAAGCCGCAAGAAGATCGGGTATCGGATGGTAACGGAAATAGAGCCGCGCGCGTTCAACCGGGGTGTTTACAACAGCCAGGGACTGGACGCCTTTCTCGCGCAGCATCGGGTTGAGATAGGCCATGGCCGCGACATGGCGCCGGCAGAACGGACAATGCAGGCCTCGAAACAAACCGATCAACAATGGGCTGTGGCCACGAAAATCATCAAGTGCGATCTTCCCCTCGCGCGAGATCGCGTCAAACACAACGTTCGGGACCGGGTCGCCCGGTTGTAGCGGATGGTCGGCATAGCGCGTGGACATGGACATCTCCTCGCTCGGGGATCAGCCGAGAAAAGGCGCCACGCTAGGTGTTTGGAGGTCGGGATTGAGCGTTGGCCTGACCTCTCGCTTACCGCACGCCAGGATCCAACCTAAGAATGGGCCCACATTGGCCGGCGGGCAAGCGTAAACGGTGAATCGTGGACTAAAAAGTCGCTTTTCTGCAAACCCCTCTTTTGTAGGGGCGGCGGTAGAGGCCGACAAAAGGAAACTGGAGCTGAGGACCTGCCGATTTTGCCTTCGACCAGCGTGGGCGGTGTCGCCGAAGTGATACAGCATCAAGCTGCAACAGCCGCTCAAATGCGAACCGGCCGACTTTTCGTTGAGCCTATGACCTGCCACTGAACTTTCATCCGGCGACGATTAGAGCCTCGGCAGTTTTGGATACGCCAAATGGCGCGGTGTGAGCAACCGGCGGAAACGCGAAGCTTTCATCATGCGCAGCGTTGGAGCCGGTT
>NZ_JAILYJ010000021.1 GCF_019793465.1 Rhizobium croatiense
AGCAAAAGCCCAGAAGGGCGGCGGCAGGCCGATGGCTTCCAGCTCCTCCTCGGTCTTCAGCCAGAGTTCATGCGCCTCGCTGGCCAGGTGGAGCGAAATCTCCGGCACATGCGGTGGCGCCATCAGACTGGTATTGGCGCGGATGAAGGCTTCCGGATCGGTTTTCAAAGGTCGTCAGCGCGGCGGATTGTCGAGCCCGCCCATGCGGCAGACTTCGGCCCACTCGTCGTCGGTTACCGGCTGCACGGAAAGGCGCATGGAGGTGACGAGCGACATCTTGGCAAGCTTCTCGCTCGCTTTGACGTCCTTCAGCGTCACCGGCTTCGGCATGTCCATGACGGCGCGGATGTCGACGCAATCCCACTTCGGATCTCCCTTGGCGGTAGAATCGGGATGCGACAGGGCACAGACTTCGACGATGCCGACGATCTCCAGCCCGTCATTGGAGTGATAGAAGAACCCCTTGTCGCCGATCTGCATCGCTCGCATATTGTTGCGCGCCAGATAATTGCGCACGCCCGTCCATTCCGTGCCTTTTTCACCGGCGGCCTTCTGCTGCTCCCAGGACCAGGAGGCAGGTTCGGACTTATACAGCCAATGCGCCATGCTTTAAGCCTCCGGCTTGTTGAAGACCCAGTTGAAGGGCTTGATCTCAACGCTTTCGAACAGCCCGGCCTGGGCGTAGGGGTCGGCATCGGCGAGCGCCTTTGCCTCCTGCGCCGTCTCCGCCTTGACAAGCACCAGACTGCCGCAGGCCTTGCCTTCGTCGTCGAGGAAGGGACCGGCCATCGAGAGCTTGCCTTCGGCATTGAGCTTGTCGAGATAAGCAAGATGCGTCGGCCGCGTCTCCATGCGGACGTTCAGATGTCCCGGCTTGTCCTTGCAGAGCAGGGCGAAAAGCATGTCTGTTCTCCTATTCGGTGGTGATGGGACGCGTCATCAACTGCTCTATGGCGTCCGATATATCGAGCCTGCCGTCGATGATGGCGGAAACGGCGTCGGTGATCGGCATGCTGATCGAAAGCTCCGCGGCAAGCCGCGAGGCGACCGAGGCGGCGAGCGCCCCTTCCACCAACGCGCCCTGCAGCGGGTCGGCCTTTTCGCCGCGCCCGAGCGCGATGCCGAAGCGCAGGTTGCGCGATTGATGGCTGGTCGCCGTCAGCACCAGGTCGCCGAGGCCGGAGAGCCCGCGCACCGTATCCGCCTGGCCGCCTTTGGCGACGACGAAGCGCGACATTTCCGCGAGGCCACGGGCAATCAACGCCGCACGGGCGGATTCGCCGATGCCACGGCCCTCGACGATGCCGCAGGCGATCGCCAGCACATTCTTCAGCGCACCGCCGAGCTGCACGCCGATGCGGTCGCTGGAAGCGTAGAGCCGGAAGGTGCGGCCCGATATCGCCTGGGCGAGCCGCTCGGCGGTCTCCATATCCGCCGCCGCGATCGCCATCGCCGTCGGCAGGCCTTTGGCGATGTCGGCGGCAAAACCGGGGCCGGAGAGCACCGCCACCGGATGGTCCGGCAGCTCCCGCTCCAGCATGTCGGTCAACAGATTGCCCGTCGCCCGCTCGATGCCCTTGGCGCAGGTGACGACGACGGCATCTTTCGACAGATAGGGGCCATATTGCCGCGCCGCATCGGCCTGCGTCTGCGACGGCATCGCAAAAAGCACGATGGAGGCGCCGGCGATCGCCTCCGCCTCGGCGGAAAATTCGAGCGATTCCGGCAGGGCAATGCCCGGCAGCACGGCATCATGCAGACGCTCGGCCTTGAGATCGGCTATCAGTGACGGATTGCGTCCGACAAGTATCACCGCGCTGCGGCCGGCAAGGGCGATGACGGCGGCAAGCGCCGTTCCGAAAGCGCCAGATCCGATGACGGCGATTTTTTCGCTCATGCCTTGGCTCCTCTCTTTCCAAAGCCGATCAGCCTTTCGGCATTGGCATCGAGCGGCCAGCGCGAACGCGGCTGCACGTCGAGCGGATCGGGCGCAATACCTATGGCCATCCGCTCCAGGCCCGCCCAGGCGATCATCACCGCATTGTCGGTGCAGAGGCTCAGCGGCGGCGCGATGAAGCGGAAGCCGTTCTTGTCGCAAAGCCCCTGCAGCGTCGCCCGCAGTTCGAGATTGGCGGCGACACCGCCGGCAACGACGAGCGCCGGCGTCCCTCCGGTCGCCGGCAACTCCGCCTTGAAACGCTGCAGACCGCGGCCGATGCGGTCCTTCAGCGTGCGCGAAATCGCCCGCTGGAACGAAGCGCAGATATCCGCCACGTCCTGATCGCTGAGCGGCGCGATCTCCTGCGCCGCCTGCCGCACGGCCGTCTTCAGGCCGGAGAAGGAGAAGTCGAGCCTTGTCTCGCCGACCAACGGCCGCGGAAAATCGAAGCGGCCGGCATTGCCGTCCCGCGCCATGCGTTCCACCGCCGGGCCGCCGGGATAGGGCAGGCCGAGCAGTTTCGCCGTCTTGTCGAAGGCTTCACCGAGCGCATCGTCGATCGTCGTGCCCCAGCGCTCGTAATCTCCGACGCCGCGCACCAGGATGAGCTGGGTATGACCGCCGGAGACGAGCAGCATCAGATAGGGAAAGGAAAGCCCGTCGGTCAGCCGCGCCGTCAGCGCATGGCCTTCGAGATGGTTGACCGCATAGAGCGGCTTGCCGGCGGCCTTGGCAATCGCCTTGCCGGTCATCAATCCCACCAGCAGCCCGCCGATCAGCCCCGGCCCCGACGTCGCGGCGATGGCGTCGACATCGGCCAGCGACACATTGGCGCGCTTCAGCGCCGCCTCGATCAGCTCGTCCAGCGCCTCGACATGGGCGCGCGCGGCGATCTCCGGCACCACGCCGCCATAGGCGCTGTGCTCATCGAGCTGGGAAAGCACCACGTCGGAGAGTATTCTGGAATGCCCCTCCGCATCGCGCTCGACGACCGCCGCGGCGGTCTCGTCGCAACTCGTCTCGATGCCAAGGATGCGCAGAAAGGGAACCATAAGGCCTGTTCGTTCATTGCGATGGGGCCGAAACCCGGTTACGAGAACTCCGGTAACAACGGAACAGAGCGGATGCAAATAAAACCTTTCCGGATCGGCACGCGGGGCAGCCCGCTGGCGCTCGCCCAGGCGCATGAGGCCCGCGACAGGCTGATGGCAGCGCATGGCCTGCCCGAAGAGATGTTCGAGATCGTCGTGCTGTCGACCAAGGGCGATCGCATCACCGACCGGCCGCTGGCCGAGATCGGCGGCAAAGGCCTCTTCACCGAGGAGCTCGAACAGAAGCTTGTCTCGGGCGAGCTGGATTTCGCCGTGCACTCCACCAAGGACATGTCGACGCACCTGCCGGACGGTCTTCATCTCTCCGCCTATCTGCCGCGCGAGGATATCCGCGACGCCGTCGTCGGCCGCACCGCGCCCAAGCTGATCGACCTGCCGCATGGCGCCACCGTCGGCTCCTCGTCGCTGCGCCGCCAGGCGCTGATCCGCCGCATGCGGCCCGACATCAACGTTATAACCTTCCGCGGGTCGGTCGAAACCCGGCTGCGCAAACTCGAAGAGGGTCAGGTAGATGCAACCCTGCTGGCGCTTGCAGGCCTCAAACGTCTCGGCAAGGTCGAGCTGCTGACCGATATCCTCGATCCCGACACCTTCCCGCCGGCGCCGGCCCAGGGAGCGATCTGCATCGAAAGCCGCGTCGGCGATACGAGGATCGACGACCTGGTGGCGGCGGTCAATGACGCCGCCACCTTCGACACCGTCTCCTGCGAACGCGCTTTCCTCGCCGCCCTCGACGGTTCCTGCCGCACGCCGATCGGCGGCTATGCTGTCTGTGAGGGCGACCTCATCCGCTTCTCCGGCCTGATCATCACACCCGACGGCCGCAGCCAGCATGCCGTGACGACCGACGGACATCGCCGCGATGCGGCCGCCCTCGGCACCCGCGCCGGCCAGGACGTGCGCGCAAGGGCCGGCAGCGCCTTCTTCGACGACTGGCACTGAAGCGGCCATGCGCGTGCTCGTCACCCGCCCCGCGCATTCGGCCGAGACAACCGCACAACGTCTGCGCGACATGGGCCACGAGCCGCTGCTGCTGCCCCTGCGTCGACCACAACATGACAGTGCCGCAGCCGCCGGCGCGCTTGCCGCCACCAGCGGCGCGATCGCGGTGACGAGCGCCGAAGCCATGAGGGTGCTGTCGGCTCTCGGCGAGACACTTGGTCCGCACCTTGACCGTCCGATTTTTGCGGTCGGCCAGATGACGGCGCAAGCGGCGCGGCGCCTTGGCTTCCGGTCCGTCACCGCCTCTTCGGGCAACGGCCGCGATCTCGCCGATCTCGTCGCCGCGCAAAAAACGGGGACGTTGCTCTATCTCGCCGGCATGCCGCGCGCCGAAACCTTCGAAGGCAGACTGCGTGAACTCGGCATCCGCTTTTCCGTCGCCGAATGTTATCGCATGCAGCCGGTCGCTCCCGGCCCGGCCGACATCGGGGCGATTTTTTCGGGCCATCGCCCGGATGCCGTTCTGTTCTATTCCCGGCAGACAGCCGAAGATTTCTTTCAGGTGGCAGAGCTGCGATCAGTTCTCTCCGAACAGGGCGGAATCCGCCTCCTCTGCCTCAGCGAGGCGGTGGCGCAGGCCATTCCGACTTTCCTGAAGGGAAGCGTGACGATTTCGCCGATGCCGGATGAGATAAGCCTTTTGTCGCTGCTTTGAATGCCCTGGCCGCCCAAATTTGATCTAACCTCTTCCCTTAATTGGCATCACTGTCTAGTTTCGTTGCAATGCAGGATAAAGAGGACCTCATGGTATCGGGAAACCCGCCACGCCATTCGAAGAGCGCCGACGAGCCGGTCACGATCGACCTAGAAGCACAGGATTTCGCCTCTGCAGCCGATACCGAAAAGCCGGTAGAAAATGATGTCGGCGATACCGACAACAGCCCCGCCGAGGCCGGCGTGACGCCCGAAACCGAAGCGGCGTCGCAGCCCGAGCATGAACGCGCCGAACAGGAACAGCCGGAATTCGAAGGCCAGCCCGGAACGGATGCGCGAGAAGAGGAGCCGGCAGCTCCGGAACCTTCCTTCACGCCCGCTCCAGAACAGCAGGCGCCGCGGGGCGCCGGCACTTCCGGTCTGATAGCCGCCGGCATCTTCGGCGGTCTCGTGGCGCTGCTTGGCGCAGGCGCCATTGAATATGCCGGATACCTTCCGGGTACCTCGGCGCCGCAGACGGCATCGCCTGACATCGCCGATCTTTCCGGTGAGATCGACGGCCTGAAACAGACCGTCGCCAATCTGGCCGCCAATCCCGTAGGCACCGGCGACGGCGCGCTTGAGACACGCCTCGCGGCGCTGGAAGCGGCTGCGAAAAACCCCGCAGTGGCGACGCCGGCCGATTCGGCAAATGTCGAGGCGCTCAACCAGAAGATTGCCGAGCTCAGCGGCCAGGTCGATCAGTTGCGCGCCACACTTGCCCAGTCCTCCGAGCAGCAGACGAGCAATGGCGCCGATATCGCCAAGCGCCTCGAGGAAGCCGAAAAGAAGCTGAACGAACCGCGCCAGGATGTCGCCGTCGCCCGAGCGATCGCGGCAGCCGCCCTCAAGGCGGCGATCGATCGCGGCGGCCCGTTCCTCGCTGAACTCGAGACCTTCGCCGGCGTCGCGCCCGACGATCCTGCCGTCGCCGACCTGCGTAGCTTTGCCGAGACCGGCATTCCCTCGCGCACCGAGCTCGTGCGTCAGGTTCCCGACGTTGCGACCGCGATCATCGAAGCCGTTAACCAGCCGGATCCGAACCAGAGCTGGTCGGACCGGCTGATGGCGAGCGCAAAATCGCTGGTGACCGTCCGTCCCGTTGGCAATATCGAGGGCGAAAGCGTCGAAGCGATCGCCGCCCGCATGGAGGATAAGGTGAAGAACGGCGACCTGCCCGGTGCTTCCGCCGAATGGAATGCTCTGCCGGCTCCCGGAAAGCAGGCGTCCGCCGCCTTCAAGCAGTCGCTGGAGGCGCGCATTCGGGTCGAGGAACTGGTCGGCGGGGCGCTGTCGAAAGCGGTCAGCGGCGCCGGCAAGGAGGGCTGAGAACATGATCAGACTCGTTGTCTTCGCCCTGCTCGTATTGCTTCTCGCCTATGGCTTCTCCTGGTTCGCCGATCGTCCCGGCGATCTCTCGCTGATCTGGGAAGGCCAGCTCTACCAGACGAAGCTGATCGTCGCAGTGAGCGCGATCATCGCTCTGATCGCCGCCGTGATGATCGTCTGGTGGTTCGTTCGCCTGATCTGGACCTCGCCGCATTCGGTGACGCGTTATTTCCGCGCCCGCAAGCGCGACCGCGGCTACCAGGCGCTGTCGACCGGCCTGATCGCGGCCGGCGCCGGCAATGCGCTCCTTGCCCGCAAGATGGCGGCCCGCTCGCGCGGTCTCATCCGCGCCGATCAGGAGCCGCTGATCAACCTGCTCGAAGCCCAGGCCGCCCTGATCGAAGGCCGCCACGACGAGGCGCGCGCCAAGTTCGAGGCCATGGCCAACGACCCGGAAACGCGCGAGCTCGGCCTGCGCGGCCTCTATCTCGAAGCCCGCCGTCTCGGCGCCAACGATGCCGCCCGCCAATATGCCGAGAAGGCTGCCGACAACGCGCCTTATCTGCCCTGGGCCGCCCAGGCGACGCTCGAATATCGCAGCCAGGCCGGCCGCTGGGACGATGCGATCCGGCTGCTCGAACAGCAGAAGGCCGCCCGGGTCGTCGAAAAGACCGAAGCCAACCGCCTACACGCGGTGCTGTTGACGGCGCGCGCCACCGAGAAGCTGGAAGGCAACCCGGCCGGCGCACGCGACGACGCGCTGCAGGCGCTGAAGCTCGCCGCTGACTTTGTCCCGGCCGCCCTCATCGCCGCCAAGGCCTTGTTCCGCGAAGGCGGCCTGCGCAAGGCCGCTTCGATCCTCGAACAGGCATGGAAATCGGCGCCGCATCCCGAGATCGGCCAGACCTATGTCAGAGCCCGCAGCGGTGATTCCACGCTCGACCGGCTGAAGCGCGCCGAGCGGCTGGAGGCGCTGCGCCCGAACAATGTCGAATCCCTCCTCGTCGTCGCCCAGGCCGCGCTCGACGCGCAGGAATTCGCCAAGGCCCGCGCCAAGGCGGAAGCGGCGGCGCGCATCGAGCCGCGTGAAGCCGCCTTCCTGCTGCTTGCCGACATCGAGGAGGCCGAGACCGGCGACCAGGGCCGCGTGCGCCACTGGCTGGCCCAGGCGCTGAAGGCTCCGCGTGATCCGGCCTGGGTGGCGGACGGCTTCGTCTCCGACAAATGGCTGCCGGTGTCGCCCGTCACCGGCCGTCTCGATGCCTTCGAATGGAAGGCGCCTTTCGGCCAGATCGAGGGTCCGCTCGAAGACGGTTCGGCGCCCGCCGCGATCGAAACTGCCCTGAAGACCCTGCCGCCGCTGCGCGACGTCAGGCCGGAAAGCCCGGTCAACGATCACCGCATCATCGAGCTGGAACGCGCCGCGACGATCGCCGAGGCCGTGCGCCCCGCGCCAGCGCCGGCAAAGCCGAAACCCGTCGAACCGGTCGCCGGCGATAAAGCGCCGGTGCCGAACGAAGCAAAGCCCTTCTTTGGCGGGCTGCCGGATGATCCCGGCGTTCGCGATTCCAGGGCGGAACCGGAACCCAAGACACGGCTTCGCCTTTTCTGAAATGGAACGAAAACCGCATGTTCGAACGCTTTCAGGCATTCTTTCAGAAGCTGACCGCCGACCACCCCAGGAAGGGTTTCGCCCCGGATGATCCGCGCATCGCGGTGGCGGCGCTGTGCATGCAGGTCATGGAGGCCGACGGGCAGATCAAGGCCAGCGAGAAGAAGCGACTGCGCAAGCTCCTGAAGGAACAATATGCGCTCGACGGCAAACAGCTCGACGCCCTGATGGCCGCCGGTCTCGAGGCCGAAAGCACCGCGGTCGACTATTATCGCTTCACTTCCGACCTGAAGCGCCACCTGAACACCGAGCAACGGCTGGAGCTGATCGGCATCCTCTGGGACATCGTCTATGCCGATGGCGAACGTAGCGAGATGGAAGATCATGTGATCTGGCGTATCGCCGATCTGCTGGGCGTTTCCGCGCGCGAGCGGATCCAGAAACGGCAGGAGGCCGCCGCCAGGGTGACGGATGTCCGGGTTTTGCAAGATGATTCCGACTGAGCGAATTCAGCACCGCGACGAGCGTCCGATCCTCATCGTCCTGCATCAGGAGCGATCGAGCCCCGGCCGTGTCGGTCAGCTGCTCGTCGAAAAGGGCTACCGCCTCGACATCCGCCGACCGGTGCTCGGCGAGCCGCTTCCGGCAACGCTCGAAGATCATGCCGGCGCCGTCGTCTTCGGCGGGCCGATGAGCGCCAATGATCCTGACGACTTCATCAAGAAGGAGATCGACTGGATCAAAATTCCGCTGCGGGAAAAACGTCCCTTTCTCGGCATCTGCCTCGGTGCGCAGATGCTGGTGCATCATCTCGGCGGCAAGGTGCAGGCGAATACCGACGGCTCGACCGAGATCGGCTGGTATCCGCTGCGCCCGACCGAGAGAGGCCGGCTGCTGATGCACTGGCCGAAGATGGTATATCATTTCCACCGCGAGGGTTTCGAGCTGCCGCACGGCGCCGATCTCCTGGCCGAAGGCGATGCCTATCCGAACCAGGCCTTCCGCTACGACGGCAACGCCTGGGGCCTGCAATTCCATGCCGAACTCACCCGGGTGATGATGCATCGCTGGGTCGTGCACGGCGCCCATCGCTTCATCCTGCCGAACGCCCAGCAGGGCCGCGAACATCTCGAAGGCCGCATGCTGTTCGACGCGCCGCTGAGAGCCTGGCTGACCGAATTCCTCGATCTCGTCTTCGAGGGAAAGACCGCAAAAGCGGCGCACCCGATCACGCTTCCTGCATAGGAGCGCACCTCCGCAGGATGCGACCTTCTTACGCTATGCAGGCGCGTCGAGCGTGTCGATCCTGCGCAGTTTCGGGAAGCTCGACGCCCAGATCGCTGCCACGACCAGGGTTCCGATGCCGCCGATGACGACCGCCGGCACCGCGCCGAAGATCGAGGCCATCGTGCCCGCCCTGAATTCCCCGAGCTCGTTCGAGGCGCCGACGAAGACCATGTTGACCGCATTGACGCGGCCGCGCAGCTGATCCGGGGTCCACAGTGCAATCAGGCTCTCGCGCACATAGACCGACACCATGTCCGCCGCCCCCATCAGCGCCAGTGCGGCGATCGAGACTTCGGTGTTGGTCGAGACCCCGAAGACGATGGTTCCGAGGCCGAACAGGGCGACGCCGATGAACATGTAGATGCCGGCACGGTGCTTCAGCGGGTAGGCGGCCAGAAAAATCGCCATGACGATGGCGCCAAGCCCCGGTGCTGCGCGCAACAGTCCGAGGCCCCAGGGGCCAAGCGTCAGGATATCCCGGGCGAAGATCGGCATCAGCGCGGTGGCGCCGCCGAGCAGTACGGCAAAGAGATCGAGCGAAATCGCGCCGAGCACGACCTTTTCGGCGCGGATGAAACTGAAGCCGCCGAGGATCATCGCCCAGTTCTTGGCCTCACCCACCGTCTTCTGCACCGGCTTCGGGATCATGAAGAGAAGGCCCGCGCCGAGAATGGAAAAGATCACCGCCACCGTATAGGCGGTCGTCGCGCTGACACCATAAAGCAGGCCGCCCATCACCGGTCCGGTGATCGCCGCAAGCTGCCAGGACGATGAATTCCAGGCGATCGCGTTCGAAAGTGCATGCTCCGGCACGAGATTGGGCGCGAGGGACTGCACCGCCGGCAACATGAAGGCGCGTTCGATGCCGAAGATCAGCAGCACCGCAAAGACCGGCCAGGGCGCGAAGGTTTCGGTCGCCGTCATGATGAGCAGCGCCAGCGTGCAGAGCGCGCTCACCAGCGAGCACAACGCTGCGATGGCTCGGCGGTTGTGCCGGTCGGCCACCGAACCGGTGACGAGGATGAGCAGCAGCGACGGCAGGAACTGCACGAGGCCGATCAGGCCGAGATAGATCGCCTTGCCCGTCTGGTCGTACATCTGCCAGCCGACGGCGACACTGACGATCTGCTGCGAGAAGGAGAGCAGAAAGCGGGCGAAGAAGAAGCGGGTGTAAGACGAATGCCGGAACGCGGCAAAACGGTCTCCGGTGGGCGAAAACGACATGAGCCTTGTCCGAGGAAGCGGGCGCCGGAATGGTTGCGAGGCCGCCCGTTAAACATGATTTGCCCTGCGTTCCCACACGGCACTTGCTCGTTTAGTTGCCAATGTCTACATGTCTGTCAACAACCAATTGGAGACGACGATGTTTGCCTTGTTTCAAACCATTGATTTGGTTTTGAATATTTATACGTGGATCCTGATCGCCAGCGCCGTTTTCTCCTGGCTCTATGCGTTCAACGTCATCAATTCCAGCAACCAGTTCGTCAACTCGGTCGGCATGTTCCTCTATAATGTCACCGAGCCGGTGCTGAAGCCGATCCGTCGTCGGCTGCCGAACCTCGGCGGCATCGACATTTCGCCGATCATCCTGTTGGTGATCATCTTCTTCCTGCGCACCTTCCTTTGGACGACAGTCTATCCGCTGGTCGCTTGAGCCCTCCCTGGAGGCTCTTCGCTGATCATCTGCGCTTGACTGTTCGGCTGACGCCGAATGGCGGGCGCAACGCGTTCGACGGCATTGAGACGGACAGCGAAGGCGAGGCTTATCTGAAGGCGCGCGTCACCGCCGTTCCGGAAAAGGGAAAGGCCAATAAGGCCCTGATCGCGCTCGTTTCCAAATCGGTCGGCGTTGCCAAATCCAGCGTCAGCGTCGTTTCCGGCGAAACTGCGCGCAAAAAAATCCTCCGGATCGAGGGTGACCCGGAGGATTTGGCAAAAAAGCTCGAAACACTTTCAGGCTGAACGATCAGCCTTTCGTCTTCTTGGCACGCTCGATGGCCTCGAGGATAAGGGCGCCGGCTTCGCCGGAATCGCCCCAGCCGAAGATCTTCACCCACTTGCCCGGCTCCAGATCCTTGTAATGCTCGAAGAAGTGCTCGATCTGCTTCAGCGTGATCTCGGGAAGATCGGTATAATCCTTCACCTTCTCATAGCGCAGCGTCAGCTTCGGCGACGGCACGGCAATGATCTTCTCGTCCTTGCCCGAGTTGTCTTCCATCTTCAGGACGCCGATCGGGCGCACGTTGATGACGCAGCCGGGAACGAGCGGGCGGGTGCTGGCGATCAGCACGTCGATCGGGTCGCCGTCCTCAGACAGCGTGTGCGGCACGAAACCGTAATTGCCCGGATAGGTCATCGGCGTATAGAGGAAGCGATCGACGACCAGCGTGCCGGCGTCCTTGTCCATTTCATACTTGATCGGATGACCGCCGACCGGAACCTCGACAATAACGTTGACGTCTTCAGGGGGATTATTACCGATGGAAACGGCGTCGATGCGCATACGAAACTCCTGCGAGGTTGAATTGCTCGCAGCCAGATAATCAGTTTCATGCGGCAACGCAACATTGGAGATCACCAATGCGTGATGGCGGCGGCAACCCAACCACATCAAAATTCTAGCAGGAGATGAGCGAACTGCAGGCTGGATGGCTCAGTTCCAGATGAAGCCGATTTTCTTCAACTGCTTGTGGTCGAAATTTTCCATGCCTTCGCAGAAATCAATCCCGCCGTGATGGCGGTAGAAGCGGCTGGCGGTCTCGTTTTCCTCGAGGCACCAGACGACCAGCCCATTGCAGCCGAGTGACTTCAACAGCCGGCGCGCCTCGCCGAACAGCATACGGCCGAGACCGATGCCCTGATATTCGGGACGAAGGTAGAGCTCGTAGATCTCGCCTTCCTGCGGCAGAGCGCGGGCGCGGTTGAGCCCGAGCGTCGCATAACCGGCGACCGTTCCGGCGACATCGAGAACCAGCAATGTCGCAGGTCCGCGCGTTGCCTTGCGCCACCAGTTTTCGCCGCGTCGCTCGATCATCTGTGTCAGGGCGCGATGCGGAATGATGCCTGCGTAAGTGTGCTGCCAGGCGAGCCTATGGGTTTCCGATATGGCTCGGGCATCGTGCGGTTCGGCCCGCCGGACATCGATCGACAACGTCTTCATAACGTTTACTCTGGTCCTGCCGGGGGCAATTAACCATACGCGATGACGCATTCGGCTCGATTGCCCACAGACTTGATATGTGGACGACGAATAAATTTTAACGCTTTTTTAACGATTGTCACAAGTCGGAATCAGCGCAGCGCACAATAAAAAACCCCGGCTCGAAGGCCGGGGTTTTCAGAGAGTGTCTCTCTTTGTTTATGCATGTCGTTATCCCGGAACCGCTGCACACTTCCGGGCGACATGCATTGCGCTCTCAGAGAGCCGCTTTCGACTTTTCGAAACGCTTGCGATCGTTTGCGTCGAGATACATCTTGCGCAGACGAATATTCTTCGGCGTCACTTCCATCAGCTCGTCGTCCTGGATCCAGGAGAGCGCGCGATCAAGCGTCATGCGGATCGGCGGCGTCAGCTTCACCGCTTCATCCTTGCCGGCCGCGCGGATGTTGGTGAGCTGCTTGCCCTTCAGGACGTTGACTTCAAGGTCGTTGTCGCGCGAATGGATGCCGATGATCATGCCGGCATAGACCTTTTCGCCCGGCTCGATGATCATTGGGCCGCGATCTTCCAGGTTGAACATCGCATAGGCGACGGCTTCGCCGGCTGCGTTGGCGAGCAGCACGCCATTGACGCGACCGCCGATCGCACCCTTATAGGGCTGGTAGTCGTGGAACAGCCGGTTCATGATCGCCGTGCCGCGCGTATCCGTCAGCAGCTCCGACTGGTAGCCGATCAGGCCGCGGGTCGGTGCGTAGAAACGCAGGCGAAGACGATTGCCGCCCGACGGACGCAGCTCGACCATTTCGGCCTTGCGCTCCGACATCTTCTGCACGACGACACCGGAATGTTCTTCGTCGACGTCGACGACGACTTCCTCGATCGGCTCCAGCAGCTGGCCGCTTTCATCCTTGTGCATGACAACGCGCGGACGCGACACGGCAAGCTCGAAGCCTTCGCGACGCATGGTTTCGATGAGAACGGCGAGCTGAAGTTCGCCGCGGCCGGAGACGTAGAACGAATCCTTGCCTTCGGCTTCTTCGATCTTCAGGGCGACGTTGCCTTCCGCTTCCTTGAAGAGACGGTCGCGGATGACGCGTGAAGTCACCTTGTCGCCCTCGGTGCCCGCCAGCGGGCTGTCGTTGACGATGAAGGACATGGTCACCGTCGGCGGGTCGATCGGCTGCGCCTTCATGGCTTCCGAGACGGCCGGATCGCAGAAGGTGTCTGCGACCGTACCCTTGGAGAGGCCGGCGATCGCGACGATGTCGCCCGCATGAGCTTCATCGATTGCCGTGCGCTCGATGCCGCGGAAGGCGAGAATTTTGGAGATTCGGCCGGTTTCGATCAGCTTGCCGTCCTGGCCGAGAACCTTGACGGCCTGGTTCGGCTTGATCGAGCCCGATGCGATGCGGCCGGTGATGATGCGGCCGAGGAAGGGGTTGGCTTCGAGGATCGTGCCGATCATCCGGAACGGGCCTTCTTCGACGGTCGGCTCCGGAACATGCTTGAGCACCAGGTCGAGAAGCGGCGCAAGACCCTGATCCTTCGGTCCCTCAGGATTGACGTTCATCCAGCCGTCGCGGCCCGAACCGTAGAGGATCGGGAAGTCGAGCTGCTCGTCGGTCGCGTCGAGATTGGCGAAGAGGTCGAAGACTTCGTTGATGACTTCTTCGTGGCGGCCGTCCGGGCGGTCGATCTTGTTGATTGCGACGATCGGACGAAGGCCGACCTTCAGCGCCTTGCCGACGACGAACTTCGTCTGCGGCATCGGGCCTTCGGAGGCATCGACGAGAACGATCGCACCGTCCACCATCGAGAGAATGCGCTCGACTTCACCGCCGAAGTCGGCGTGGCCGGGAGTATCGACGATGTTGATGCGGACACCCTTCCACTCGACCGAGGTCGCCTTGGCGAGAATGGTGATGCCGCGTTCTTTTTCGAGATCGTTCGAGTCCATCACGCGTTCGGCTACGCGCTGATTTTCGCGGAACGAGCCGGACTGCTTGAGAAGCTCATCCACCAGGGTCGTCTTGCCATGGTCAACGTGCGCGATGATCGCGATATTGCGAAGTGCCATATGTGAAATCTCTGAGGCTGGGGCGCACGCTCATGAGGACGCGCCTATTAGTTTGGGGCGTCCATACAGTTTTTTTTGCGCTTGCGAAAGGGGGAAACGCGCAAAAGCTGCGGCAAGGCCGTCGCCCCGCCGCATCACAGATTGTCATCAAATTGTCTTAGGCATCGCTGCCTGTCAATTCCTCGAAGGTCGAAAGTCCCTTTTTGACCAGCATCGCATCCGGGCTCGGCAGCTTGCCGCGGAAGGCCTTGTAGGCATCTTCCGGATCGACCGAGCCGCCGACGGAATAGATGTTTTCCTTGAGCTTGCGCGCCATCTCGCCGTTGAAGGCGTCGCCCGTCTCCTCGAAGGCGGCAAAGGCGTCGGCATCGAGCACCTCGGACCACATGTAGGAGTAATAGCCGGCTGAATAACCGCCGGAAAAGATGTGCTGGAAGTGCGGTGTGGCGTGGCGCATGACAATCGATTTCGGCATGCCGATCTCGGCCAGCACCTCCGCCTGCACCGCCATCGGGTCGTCGACCGCCTCGCGCGTATGGAAGGCCATATCGACCAGCGCCGACGAGGTGAACTCGACGGTGTTGAAGCCGGCATTGAAGGTGCGGGCCGCCAGCACCTTGTCGAGCAGCGCCTGCGGCATCGGTTCGCCGGTTTCGAAATGCACGGCATAGCGCTTCAGGATATCGGGCACGGTCAGCCAGTGCTCGTAGAGCTGCGACGGCAGTTCGACGAAATCGCGCGAGACGCCGGTGCCGGAAACCGAGGGATAGGTGACATTCGAAAGCATGCCATGCAGCGCATGGCCGAATTCGTGGAACAGCGTGCGCGCATCGTCGAGCGACAGCAGCGCCGGCTTGCCTTCGGCCGGCTTGGCGAAATTGCAGACATTGTAGATGATCGGCAATTCGCCATGGCGGCCGTTCTTTAGTTCGAGCTTGTGCTGCGACTGCAGCGAGCTCATCCAGGCGCCGGATCGTTTCGAACCACGGGCGAAATAGTCGCCGAGGAACAGGGCGACCAGCCTGTCGTCGCGGTCCCTGATTTCGAACACTCTGACGTCAGGGTGATAGGCGGCAACGCCCTTCTTCTCGACCGCACGGATGCCGAACAGCCGGCCGGCGACGTCGAAGCAGGCCTCGATGATCTTCTCGAGTTGCAGATAGGGCTTGAGCTCGGCCTCGGAGAAATCGAACTTCCGGGCCCGGATCTTTTCGGAATAGTGGCGCCAGTCCCAGGGCATCACCTCGTGGTTCCGGCCCTCTTCGGCGATCAGCGCCGCGATGTCGATCTCCTCCTCGCCGGCGCGCTTCACCGCCCGCGCCCAGACCGCTTTCAGCAGGCCGTTCACCGCTTCCGCCGTCTTCGCCATGGTGTTGTCGAGCTTCAGCTCCGCGAAATTGCCGTAGCCGAGCAAGCTCGCTACCTGATGGCGCAGCGCCAGCATTTCCCGAATGACGGTGCGATTGTCCGTCTCTCCGCCGTTTTCGCCGCGCGTCACCCAGGCCTTGAAGGCCTGCTCGCGCAAATCCCGGCTCTCCGAGAAGGTGAGGAACGGCTCGATGATCGAACGTGACAGTGTCACCGCAAATCTGCCCTCCTCGCCGCGCTCGCGCGCCGCCGCAGCCATCGCGTCGCGCAGGAATTCCGGCAACCCGTCGAGCTCGGGCCCATCGGAAAGCACCAAGGCCCAGGCCTTTTCGTCGGCCAGCACGTTCTGGCCGAATTGCGTCCCGAGGCCGGCAAGCCTTTCGTTGATTTCGGCAAGCCTCTCCTGCTCGGCCTTCTCGAGCTTGGCGCCCGATTTGACGAAGCCCTTCCAATGGCGTTCCAGCACCCGCGTCTGTTCCAGCGTCAGGCCGAGGCTCTCGCGCTTCTCCCAGAGCGTGTCGATGCGGGCAAAAAGCGCGGCATTCATGCCGATCTTCGAATAGTGGCGCGACATCTTCGGCGAGATTTCCCGCTCCAGCGCCTGGATCACATCATTGGTATGCGCACCCGCCTTGTTCCAGAAGAGCGCCGAAACGCGCGACAGCGCATCGCCGGCAATCTCCAGCGCCGTGACCGTGTTGTCGAAGGTCGGCGCATCGCTGTTCCCGGCGATCTCGTCGATTTCTTGTTCATGCGCGGCCAGCGCCGCATCGAAGGCGGCAGCAAAATCGCCGTCATCGATGGCGTCGAAACGCGGCAGGCCGTGCAGGCCGTCCCAGTGGGTGAGCGCCGGATTGAAATCATGGGGAGAGGGCATGGGAGAATTCCTTTTGTATGCGAATGGAGGATCAATATAGGAGGGCCGCCATGGATTGGTATGTTTCGGCAGCCAGGCTTTTGTCTCGCGCTAGCGAACTGATGCACGTCAGCCAAATTGGTGGACAAGCTTTGTCACGTGCGAATTAACCATTTGTTAACGATTGACGCGAATCACGCGCAAGCGCTAGTTTCCGGGTGATCTTCCTGCCAGGGGACATGCGCCATGGAAATTTTTTCCCTGCGGTCTTCTCAGAGTTTGCTATTTAAAAACAACCCTAAT
Organism: Rhizobium croatiense; assembly: GCF_019793465.1. Lineage (GTDB taxonomy): Bacteria > Pseudomonadota > Alphaproteobacteria > Rhizobiales > Rhizobiaceae > Rhizobium > Rhizobium croatiense. The sequence continues at coordinate 16,739 of NZ_JAILYJ010000021.1, forward strand.
AACGCAAAAAATTCGAAGACTGCCGATATTCACATCGAGATCAAGGCTCCGGCCCCCGTCTCGTTCCAGATCGAAGATAATCCCGGCGAGGGGCCTGATTTTACTGCCGTCAGCCCCGGAGAGCTGCGCACTTACGCGCGCCAAAGCTTCGACAGCGGCGTGATCGATCAGAACACCTACGCCGCGATCTCCGAGCCTCTGCCGATGCACGCAATCGATCCGCTCGGCAACATCATCGACCTCTCCGGCGTCACCGACGGCACGAGCTTCAATTTCCTCGATTATTACAAGAACCAGCTCCAAGTCGCCATGTCGATCGGCGATCCCAACGACGTTCAGACGCTGAAATCGGTGGTCAATTTCCTGGACGGCTGAATCAGGTCTTGCGCCAGCCGATGAGGCCGGGCGTCGCGTGCCATAGCGCCTGGGCGGCAAAGCCCATGAAGAGGACGCCGGAGCAGCGCACGATCAGCCGTTCATGGGCGCGATAGAAGCGCCGCACCGCGCCTGCGCCGATAATGCCGATCAGGATGATGTCGGCCGTCACGAATCCCAGGAAGGACACGCCGAGAAGCACCGGAAGCGCCTCGAAATCGAGCGCGCCGGCAGAGCCGGCGACCAGGGCGGTGAAGGTGGCGAGCGCCACCGGATAACCCTTCGGATTGGTGACGCCGAAGATCAGGCCGCGGCGAAACGGCCGCTCGACCATGACAAGCGGCTGCCCTTCCGCTTTCGGCTTGGCATTGACGGCGCTCCAGCCGATCCAGGCAAGGTAGAAACCGCAGGCGAGGCCGAGCAGATCGAAGACGAAGGTCCCGATCGTCTTCGCACCGACGATCGCGATCAGCGCCAGCGACGACCAGATCAGATCCCCCACCAGGTGCCCCATCATGAAGAAGGCACCCGCCTTGCGCCCCTGCCCGGCGCCGATGCCGAGCAGCTGCAGGAAAGCGGGTCCGGGGATGAGCACGTAGAAGAGCGCCGCCAGGAAGGCGCCGAACAGCAGGGACTGCGTCATGGAAATGCTCCGAGGGTGTTTGGGGCAGACTATGCGATCGTGGCAACCCGTCAAGGGAAGCGTCTCGCCCGCGCTCGACATTTTCATCATGCTCGTTCCCACGATCCGATGGGTGGCGACTGATGCACTCAAATTCTTCGGTCGAACACGGCGACCGGCGTCTTCAGCCGATAGAGCGTCGTCGGTCGTCGGGCCCGCTCGGTCTGGCGTTTTTCGCCCTCGACCACCTCGAGCAGATCCAGATCGTTGATCTTGCGGCGAAAGGCACTTTGATCCAGCCGTTCGCCCATCACCGTTTCATAGATTGCTTGCAGTTCCGACATCGTAAAGACGGCAGGAAGCAGCCTCGCCGGAATGGTCGAATAGGCGCCTTTGCCGCGCAGCCGCTCCAACGCGGCATCCACGATTTCATTATGGTCGAAGGGCAGCTTGCCTGCGGCCTCGACTGGCCGCAACTCCAGCAGACTGGCGCCACCTGCTAAAGCTCCCCGTGGGACCAGCGCAAAATACGCGATCGACACCGACCAGTCGCGAGGATCTCGTCGTGCCGATGCGAAGGTCCGGAGCTGCTCGAAGAATATGCCCTCGACCCCTGCCTTGGAACGAAGGATGCGCCGGACCGCCGCCTCCGCGTCGGCGTCCTCATCCGTGTGCACATAGCCGCCGATCAGCGCCGGATCGCCGACAAACGGCTCGGCGGGACGCTCAAGCAACGCCACGCAGAGCCGTCCTTCGTGTAGCGTCAGTAAGACGATGTCGACCGTCACGATCGGTCGTGCGAATTCAGCCTCTGCCATCAGAATGTTCCTGCCGCCCTTCGTAGCCTCATAGCGGCCAGTCCGGGAAAAGACAATTTGCAAATAGCAACTTGCAAAGTGCAATTTGCAAGTCTATATATTTGTCTGTGACGACGGCGGCGGGGTGCCCGAGCCGGATCTCCAAGACAGCCACCAAAGGAGTTATGCCATGGGTATGGGACGTTTCAGCACCGCAGAATGGGCGGCCTACAATGCACGCCATGTGGACGGCCGCAGCCGGTCGGAAATATTCGGCGCCACCGGCATCGATCCGCGGTTCGATCCGGCGCGCTTTTCCACTCGCGAGAGCCGCGACAGCGCCTACAATCCGCAATCGACTCCGATCATTCTAGCTTCGGATGTGACTGGTTCGATGGGCATGATCGCCCACGAGCTTATGCGCGGGGGGCTCATCACCCTGACATCGGAGATCTACGACCGCCGTCCGGTATCCGATCCGCACATCATGGTGGCGGCGGTCGGAGACGCGTTCACCGATGCCGCACCCCTGCAGGCCACCCAATTCGAGGCCGATATCTCGCTTGCCAGCCAGATCCGCGCCTTGTGGCTGGAAGGCAATGGCGGTGGCAATAACGGCGAGAGCTACAGCGCCGCCCACCTTCTGGCAGCCCTCAAAACCTCGACCGATGCCTTCGAAAGACGCGGCCGCAAGGGGTATCTCTTCACCATCGGTGACGAGCCGGTTCACAACGGCCTGTCCGCCGACCAGATCGCCCGCATCTTCGGCATCGAACCGCCGCGCGGTCTGAGCGCCCGGGAATGCCTCGCGATGGCGCAGAGATCCTACGAGGTCTTCCACATCGTCATCCGCGAGGGCTATGCGGCCAAGGGACTTGACCGGGTGCTGCGGAGCTGGCAGCCGCTGCTGCCCGGCCGCACCTTCGTGCTCGATGACTACAGGCGCATTGCCGAATTGGTGGTTTCGATCATCGAAATCACCGAGGGCCGGGATGCCGGCGAGGTGGCTGCCAGCTGGCCGGATGCGGCGGCGGCAGTCGTGGCCAAGGCAATTGGTGAACGCCAGAACCGGCGCCTGCTCCCGCTCTTCTAAGTGAGATATTTGAAAGGCCCCGGCGCGATCGCTCCGGGCGCCGTCGAGGAGCAGAATGATGAGTATCCAAGCAAAGGCCGTGATCGGTGCGCTTTACGGCGACGAAGGCAAGGGACTGATGGTCGATCGCCTTGCCGCAGTCACGCCGGGAGCGGTGGTGGTTCGCAGCAATGGCGGCGCTCAAGCCGGCCATACCGTGGTCGATCCCGCCGGCATCCGCCACGTCTTCCACCATGTCGGCTCGGGCAGCTTTGCCGGAGCTGCCACCCACTTCAGTCGCTTCTTCGTCGCTCACCCGATGCTGTTTCTCGACGAGTTGGCCGCCCTCAATGAGCGGGGTGCGAAGCCTCAGACCAGCAGCGACCCGCGCGCCCTGATCACCACACCTTTCGACGTCCTGATCAACCAGGCCGTGGAATTGGCCCGGGGCACTGCCCGCCACGGAAGCTGCGGCCTCGGCTTCGGCGAGACTATCGAGCGCAACCTGCACCCCGAACTCGCCCTTTCGACAAAGGACCTGTTTCGCCCTGATCTGCACGCCCTCCTTGTTTCGATCCGAGACGGCTGGGTGCCTGGACGGCTCGCCGCGCTCGGCATCACCGCCTTACCCGAAGAACTGGCTGCCGTACTGGCTGACGACATCACCATCGCCGGCTTCGAGGCGGATTGCGCCGCATATCTCGACCACGTCACGCTCTGGCCCGACCGACGGCTGTGCGAACGCGGCACTGTCATCTTCGAGGCGGCACAAGGCCTATGCCTCGATCAGAACCGTGGCGCATTTCCTCACGTCACCCGTTCGAATACCGGGCTAGCAAATATACGCGCCATCGCCGCCGAGGCCGGTGTCACAGAGTTGGACGCGGTATATGCGACGCGCTGCTACACCACCCGCCACGGCGCGGGACCCCTCAAGGGGGAGGTTCCCACGCTCCGTGGCGTCAATGTCGTCGACCCCACCAACGCACCGAACGAATGGCAAGGTAGCCTAAGGCTCGCCCCGCTCGATCTCTTTATGCTCCGCAAGGCCATCGCAGATGATCTGACCTCGGATCGCGGCGGCATTGCGGTCAAAGCCGGGCTGGCGGTAACCTGTCTCGATCAGACGGAAGACGGCTTTGCCGTCACCGATCAAGAGGAAGTAATCCGGCTTGATCCTGTCAAGGCCGCGCCTGATATAGCCGATTTCGTCGGCCTGCCGCTCTGGGCCGAGAGCTGGGGACCGCGTCGTCGTGACGTCAGGCTCTATGTCGAAGCAGCCGTCGCCTAATTCAACGCAGCAATAAAAGCCCGCTCAGCATTTGCCGGCGGGTCCAATATCGTCGCTTAGTCCTTGCGCGACTGCTTGATCTCGACGGGCGTCCTCATGATGATTTCCCGGTGCGGGAACGGGATCGACACGCCGGCCTCCTTGAACGCGTCCCAAAGCGCCATCAACACCTGGCCCCTGACATTCGTCAGACCATTTGCGGGATCGGAGATCCAGAAGCGGAGCCGGAAATCAAGCGATGAAGCGCCAAAGCAGGTAAGCCAGCATACCGGCGCCCTGTAATTGTTGGCAACGCGATCCACCGTAGAGGCAGTCGCGATTGCGATTCTGGCGACTTCATGTGGATCGCTGTCATAAGCCGTACCGAAGTCGACATCGATCCTGACATAGTCACTGGAGAACGACCAGTTGACGACCTGTTGGGAAATGAAGTCCTCGTTGGGGATCAGGTATTCTTTGCCGTCACGCGTGATGACCGAGACGAACCGCGAGCGCAAATCGCGGATCGAACCGAAGGTATCTCCGAGCGTGATCGTGTCGCCTGGCTTGATGGATTTATCGAGCAGGATGATGATGCCCGAGATGAAGTTCGATACGACTTTCTGAAGGCCGAAGCCTATTCCGACGCCAACTGCGCCGGAAAAAACGGTCAATGCCGTAAGGTCGATGCCGGTCGCTGACAAGGCAATTGCGCCGGCGATCATGATCAAGCCGATTTTTATGAACTTGCTGATCAGGACCTTGATCGATGGCGAAAGATCGCTCGACCTCTGCACCCAACGGGACAGGACATTGCCGACGAGAACCGCCATCCAGATGAGCGCGACAGCCAAGACGACCGCTTTCAGCACAAGAAGGAGTGAAAGCCGCACGGCCCCCAGATTGACAGCCAGGCCATCGAGCGCGGAAAGCACCGGACCGTCAAGCCGGAGCGCGTACAACGCGACGTAGCTCCAACTGACGATTGCGACCGTACGCGACAGGGTGGGATTATGGATAATCTTGGTCAGTACGGAGATGATGAACCAAGCCGCCGTCAGCGTCAGGGCAGTCGAGACAAGCCACCGTTGCGACGGCCAGGTGTTTTGGGTGAGGGCGACGTTTGCAAGCCACAGCCATACCGCAAGAAAGAGCCACTTCAAGCGCCGCATGAAGGCGATTATCACGCGCAAGAGGTCCGGATTACCTTTGATGCGCCTGGCTTTCGCTTCCAACGCGGCTTCAGTGCGTGATGCCAGGAACGATGCTGCGACATAACCGACGGCGATAATTCCGAATTGATAGAGCGTCCATTCGCTGAAGACAAACGTTCGGAACCACTGCTCGAACGCGTCGATTGTCTGCCTGACATCCATGGTTCCGGCCTTTGTAGCCCTTCAAGGCAGATAAAGGCGTCGACACCATTTTTGTTCAATTCACCGCACGATCACCGGTGATCCCATTCACGCTTTTTGACATCGTTGCCGCCAATTTCGTGGAGCGCGACCACGACAGGCGTCGACGTGCCGGACCGACCCTTTCCTTTTTGCACCGCCTTCATATCTAAGTCGGCGGAAACGGCGCGCAGGAGAGAAATTCTTGAACATCATCGGGGCGACAAGTGGAGTGATCGATAGAAAGACTGTCGTTCCTCTGAGAGCCTGCCTCCGCCGACGTGCCGCGCTGTCCCCGGCTCGATGAGGATAATATCATGTCGCGTCCGTCATTTGCCGGTGTCGCAGCGCTATCGCTTGTGATGGCTGGCTCGTTGCCCTCTTCCGTGCGGGCGCAATCTCACTCCGCCCCAGCGGGTATCGAAAACCCGTCACCGGCATCCTTGCCGAAGATCGCCGCCAGCCGTGCCGGTTTTGACGTGAAGATGCTCGAACCGGTCAACGGCATCGACTACCGGACCTACGGCCACATCACTTATGCGATGTTCCTCGATCCGGACGGTGATCACGAGGCGATCTTTAAGAAGTTCGGGACGGACAGGGCTGGTTATGAGGCCGCTGGCGCCACCTTTAGCGAGCGCATGAAACAGGATCAGACCTTCGCGATGGTCGAGATGTTCGGCGCTTATTTTGCCGAGGAGGCGCAAGGCACCTATGCGGCGCTCGGCCGCGATGTCGCCCAGTCGGTGCTGAACCAGGCGCCGCTTCGGGAGACCGAGCCGATGCCGGAGGAAAAATTCCGGGAGATACAGGTCTATTACGGCCGCAAGGTTTCGGTCGCCGGCACGACACTCGCGCAGCAGGATGAGATCCTCAAGCCGTATCACATCACCTTCAACGACTTTAACATCGTCGGCGCCTGGTTCTCGCGCCGGCTGGCGTTGCAGACGGCTGATCTCTCGACCCAGGAAAGCCCGCCGGCGCGCGCCGAAGGCACGCCGACGAAGCGACCGGAATGGGGAGGCCTCTGGCGCTTCACCTGGAAGACCCTTCAGCATACCGATACGGAAATGAAAGTGGTGGACGCCAGCCGTGACATCTGCGTCAAGAACGACATGACTGCGGATAACCTGCCGCTGATGCCCAAACCCTCGGGCGTCAAATGCGTGCTGATCGACAGGATCCACTTCTACGACAGCGGCGTCCAGATGAGCGCGCAATGCGACCACGGCGGCATCGGGACGTCATGGGGGCTCTATCTCCAACCGGAAAATGGCGGCGAAAGCTTTAGCGGCCAGATCTCCTATAACGAGGTCTACGAGGGCGATTCCGACATGCCGCAGCCGGTCACGGATGTTCAGGTCAAGCGGATTGGCGAGTGCCAATGAGGAGAGCGAAAACCATGCTGCGCTGTGTTCTTGCCGCCGCATTCGTGCTGAGCCCGGCCGCCGCCTTCGCTGAGGAGAGCGGCCTTCCCACGGGACTCTGGCAGGTGAGGGTCTTTACCCCGGTTCCCACGCCAGAGCTGAAGAACGATGAGCAGGTCTTCCAGATTTGCTACGACAAGACGGCCGTAAAAAGCCACATGAACCCGGTTTTGCCGAAAGCGCAGGCCGCCAAATGCAAGCTGGATTTCACCGACATGGGTGACTTGGCCTATGACGCGAGTTGCAAGGACGGCGATCACCGGCTGCGCATTTCGGAGGCTGCAGACGGCTTGTGGCGCGGGACCTACCGTTTCGTCGGAAAGAAGAACGACGTCACTCTGGAGCCTGCAGTCGAACTGAAGAAGATCGCTGATACCTGCGGCTAGATTTTGCGACTACCCCTCACGCGGAATGTCGGGCATCCGATCATTTTAAACGTTCTGAGATTAGGGACGCTTGCTACCGCTTCCACGAAAACGCCCGCGCGGCAAAGCCGGCGGGCGCACATCCTTCGAAAGCGAAGCGTGATTACTTCGCGAGGTTGCGCTTGCCGAGCGTGCGCAGGCGCAGCGCGTTGAGCTTGATGAAGCCGGCTGCGTCCTTCTGGTCGTAGGCGCCCTGGTCGTCCTCGAAAGTGACGAGCTTGTCGGAATAGAGCGACTTTTCGCTTTCACGACCGATGACCATGACGTTGCCCTTGTAGAGCTTCAGCGTCACTTCGCCTTCGACATGCTCCTGGCTCTTGTCGATCAGCGCCTGCAGCATCTCACGCTCCGGCGAGAACCAGAAGCCGTAATAGATCAGCTCGGCGTAACGCGGCATGATCTCGTCCTTGAGATGAGCTGCCCCGCGGTCGAGCGTGATCGATTCGATGGCGCGGTGCGCCGTAAGCAGGATCGTGCCGCCGGGCGTTTCGTAGACGCCGCGCGACTTCATGCCGACGAAGCGGTTCTCGACGAGGTCGAGCCGGCCGATGCCGTTGTCGCGGCCATAAGTGTTGAGCGTTGCGAGCAGTGTCGCCGGCGACATCTCGACGCCGTTGATCGAGACGGCGTCGCCCTTGCGGAAGCCGACCTTGATCACCGTCGCCTTGTCGGGCGCGGCCTCGGGCGAAATCGTGCGCATATGCACATATTCCGGCGCCTCCTGGGCGGGGTCCTCGAGAACCTTGCCCTCGGAGGAGGAGTGCAGCAGGTTGGCGTCGACGGAGAACGGCGCTTCGCCCTTCTTGTCCTTGGCGACCGGGATCTGATGCTGTTCGGCGAAGGCCAGCAGATCCGTGCGGCTCTTGAACGCCCAGTCGCGCCACGGCGCGATGATCTTGATGTCGGGATTCAAAGCATAGGCGGAGAGCTCGAAACGAACCTGGTCGTTGCCCTTGCCGGTCGCGCCGTGGGCGATCGCATCAGCGCCGGTCTTGCGGGCGATATCGATCAGGTGCTTGGAAATCAGCGGACGGGCGATCGAGGTGCCTAGCAGATAGACGCCTTCGTAAACGGCATTGGCACGGAACATCGGGAAGACGAAATCGCGCACGAATTCCTCGCGCACATCCTCGATGTAAATCTCCTTGATGCCGAGCATCTCGGCCTTCTTGCGCGCCGGCTCCAGTTCTTCGCCCTGGCCGAGATCGGCGGTGAAGGTGACGACTTCGGCGCCGAGCTCGGTCTGCAGCCACTTCAGGATGATCGAGGTGTCGAGGCCGCCGGAATAGGCGAGAACGACTTTCTTCACGTCTTTGTATGATGCCATGATGATGAGGTCCGTTGCATAAAAGGCCGGCGAAAACCCGGTGTCGCGGCACTTTTAGCGAGATTGGCGCGTGAAGCAAGGGCAAGTGCGGCGCCACCGGCGCGATAGCGTTTGACAGCGCGAAAGCGGAGCCCATATTCGCCATCGTCCGAACAATGCTCGAGGAGAGGCTGCCCGTGACGAATATTCAAGACATTTTCAAGAAATCCAATGTTGCGGTCGTCACCGGCGGCGCGTCCGGCATCGGCCTGGCGGCGGCGAAATATTTCGCCGGCCAAGGCATGAGCGTCGTCATCGCCGATCTCGGCGGCGACCGCCTGGCAACAGCCGCCGACGAACTCAAGGCCATTGCCGGCGAAGAGGATGTCATGGCGGTCGAGACCGACGTCGCCAGCCGGGACTCCCTGGAGGCGCTCGAACGCGCCGTGCTCCAGCGTTTCGGTCGCGTGCACGTGCTGATGAACAATGCCGGAATCGGCCCGGAGACCTCGATCTTCAGCGCGCAGCCGAACTGGGATCATATCTTCGCCGTCAATCTGATGGGCGTCGTCAACGGCACGCGCGTCTTCGGCCCGAAGATGCTGTCGCACGGCGAGCCCGGCCTGATCATCAACACCGGCTCCAAGCAGGGCATCACCACGCCGCCCGGCAACCCGGCCTACAACATCTCCAAGGCTGGCGTGAAAGTCTTTACCGAAGCGCTTGAGCACGAGCTTCGCAACACCGCGGCAGCGAAGATCTCCGCGCACCTGCTGATCCCCGGCTTCGTCTTTACCGGCCTCACCAAGGGCGACCGCGCGGAAAAGCCCGCCGGCGCCTGGACGCCGGAGCAGACGGTCGATTTCATGGTCGAAAGCCTCGCACGCGGCGATTTCTATATCCTCTGCCCCGACAACGACGTGAGCCGCGCGGTCGACGAGCGACGCATGGCCTGGGCGATGGGCGACATCATCGAGAACCGGCCGCCGCTGTCGCGCTGGCACAAGGACCATGCCGACAAGTTCAAGGCCTTCTTGGAACAGAAGTAATGAAGGCCATCAGAAGGTTTGATTGGTAATTTTCCGAAAGCCGGTTAAGAGATCGTCAGGTCTTTCCGGCTTTCGGAGTGTGCCATGGATCTCCTGCCCAGCCTGCCGACGCTGCTCGGCTTTGCCGCCGCCACGTTGCTGCTCGCGGCAACCCCCGGTCCCGACATGACGCTGTCGATCAGCCGCGCGCTGGCCCAGGGCAAGAACTCCGCTCTCTTCGTCGTCGTCGGCACCAGCCTCGGGATCGTCGTTCACACCATGCTGGTCGCCTTCGGCATTTCGGCGCTGATCACCGCCTCGCCGACCGCCTTCCTGATCCTGAAGACCGGCGGCGCCGCTTATCTGCTCTGGCTGGCGGTGCAGGCGATCCGCTTCGGCTCGAAGCTCACCGTCGCCAAGGTCGAGGCGCAGAAGGGCACCACCCTTTCGAACATCTCGTCGGGCTTCTGGGTCAATCTTCTGAACCCGAAGGTCATCATCTTCTTCATGACCTTCCTGCCGCAATTCGTCAGCGCCGGCGATCCCGCCGTGACGCAGAAGCTGCTGTTCCTTGGGTTTTGCTTTATCCTGATCGGCATGCCCGTCAATGCCGGCGTCATCCTTGCCGCCGACTGGCTGGCTTCCTGGCTGCAGAACAACAGGAAGGTGCTGCGCGGCATCGACTATACCTTCGCCGGCGTCTTCTCGATCTTCGCCGCAAAGATCCTGCTCACCCCGGCGAAATAGCGGCCGGTTCAGCCAATCAGCAAAGCATCGTCGTCGAGCGTCTGGCCGCGCATCTTGCGGAACATTGCGATCAGGTCCTCGACCTGCAGGTTCTTCCGGTTGTCGCCCGCAACGTCGAGAACGATCTCGCCGCCATGCAGCATGATCGTGCGGTGGCCGTAGTCCAACGCCTGGCGCATGGAATGGGTCACCATCATCGTCGTCAGCTTGCGCTCGGCCACGATCTTCTGCGTGAGGTTCATCACGAACTCGGCCATCCCAGGATCGAGCGCTGCCGTATGTTCGTCGAGCAGCAGTACCTCGGACCCGGCAAGTGTCGCCATGACGAGCGAAACGGCCTGCCGCTGCCCGCCGGAAAGCAGATCCATGCGGTCCTTCAGCCGGTTTTCCAGCCCAAGATTGAGCTCGGCGATCCGCTCCTTGAAATAATCGCGCCTCTTGCCGGCGAGCGCCGGCGCAAGCCCGCGCCTTTCGCCGCGGCGGGCGGCGAGAGCGAGATTCTCCTCGATCGACAAAGAGCCGCAGCTTCCTGTCAGCGGATCCTGGAAGACGCGCGCCACCAGGCCGGCGCGCGCCGCCGTCGACTTGCGCGTCACCTCATTCTTGCCGATCAGCACCTGTCCCTCGCTCGGCAGGACATCGCCGGCGAGCACGCCGAGCAGTGTCGATTTGCCGGCGCCGTTGGAGCCGATGACGGTGACGAAGGAGCCCTGCTCGATGGTCAGGCTGACGCCGTTCAGCGCCTGCTTCTGCAGCGGCGTGCCACGCCCGAAAACGACCTTGATATCCTTGACGCTGATCACGATGCGGCACCTCTGCGAAGGCGGGGAAGAATGAGTGCCACGGTCACCAGCACCGCCGTCACGAAATTGAGGTCGGAGGCCTGCAGACCGATGACGTCGCTCGACAGCGCCAGCTGGATGGCGATGCGATAGAGGATCGAACCGAGCACGCAGCCGACGAGCGCGATCAATAGGCCGCGCCGCCCGAGCAAGGTCTCGCCGATGATGACGGCGGCAAGGCCGACGACGATGGTGCCGACGCCGGAGGTGACGTCGGCAAAACCGTTGGTCTGGGCAAACAGCGCGCCGCCGAAAGCGACCAACGCATTCGAGATCGCCATGCCGAGATAGATCTGCCGGCTGGTGTCGACGCCCTGGGCCCGCGCCATCCTGCCATTGGCGCCGGTCGCGCGCATGGCAAGCCCGGCGTCGCTTTCCAGGAAGCGCCAGACCAGGATGAGCGCGACGATGACGAGAACGCCGACGAAGAGCGGCCGCACATAGAAATCGCGCAGGCCATGACCGAAGAACGGGCTGATCATCGTATCGGCATTGATGAGGGCGACATTGGGTTTCCCCATCACCCTCAAATTGACGGAAAACAGCGCGATCATCGTCAGAATCGAGGCGAGTAGGTTGAGAATCTTGAAACGCACGTTGAGCAGCGCCGTCACCATGCCCGCGCCCGCGCCCGCCGCCATGGCGATCAGCGCCGCAAGCCAGGCATTGACGCCGGCAATGATCAAGACCGCCGTCACCGCCGCGCCGAGCGGAAAGGAACCGTCGACCGTCAGGTCGGGAAAATCGAGGACGCGGAAGGCGAGATAGACGCCGAGAGCGACGAAGGAATAGACCAGGCCGAGCTCGACGGCCCCCCAGAATGCGATTTGGCTCAAGGCATTCAGCCCCTTTTTGTTTCCGTTCCGCCCGTCGCGAAACCGCAGCCTTGTAATACTTCAGCCGCCCCCGTGCAAACGGGAGCGGCTGAATGTTAATGGTCGATGGACCTACGGCCGATTAGTCGATGACTTTGTTGGCCCGCGAAAGCACGCTCTCGGGCAGGGTGACACCCATCTTGGCCGCCGCCGACTTGTTGACGACGAGATCGCTGCCGGCGGCGGTCTTGACCGCGATATCACCGGGGTTTTCGCCTTTCAGCACACGCACGACGATTTCGCCCGTCTGCTTGCCGACGTCGTAATAATTGAAGCCGAGAGCGGCGATCGATCCGCGCGATACCGAATCCGTATCGGCGGTGAAGAGCGGCAGCTTGCTTTCTTCGGCAACCGCGACGCCGCCTTCGAGCGCCGAGATGATCGTGTTGTCGGTCGGAATGTAGATCGCATCGGCGCGGCCGACGAGGGCGCGGGCAGCGCCCTGAACCTCGGCCGACTTGGTGGCGGCCGATTCGACCACCTTCAGCCCGGCCTTTTCGGCTTCTGCCTTCAGCACGGCGAGCAGCGAAACCGAATTCGCCTCACCTGAGTTGTAGAGATAGCCGATGGTTTTCACATCAGGCAGGATTTCCTTGATCAACGCCAGGTGCTCGCCGACCGGGGACATGTCGGAAAGGCCGGTGACATTGCCGCCCGGCTTGTCCATATTCTTGACCAGCTGGGCGCCGAGCGGATCGGAGACGGCCGTGAAAACGACAGGAATGTCACGCGTCGAGGAAACCACGGCCTGGGCTGACGGCGTCGAGATCGGCACGATGACATTGGGTTCGTCGCCGGCGAACTGGCGGGCGATCTGGGCTGCCGTCGCCGGATTGCCCTGCGCCGATTCGAACACGAATTTCAGGTTCTCGCCTTCCTTGTAGCCGGCCGCCGTCAGCACGTCGAGAACACCCTTGCGGGCCGCATCCAGCGCCGGATGCTCGACGATCGCCGTCACAGCGACGGTCACGTCATCGGCCTTGGCGGGAAGGGAAAGGACCAAACTGGCGGCAAGAGCGAGCAAAATCGGGCGCATGGGTATCCTCCTATATGATTTTGGCGGCACTTTTAAGAAAAGCGCCCCCTGAAATCAATCGCGGAGAATTGTTGCGAGGTTCAAACTTGCTGATCAGTCGTCGGCGCCGTGATTGGCGATCATCATCGCCTCGAAGGCCAGGCGCTCGGTCTTGCGCATGCGTTCGGATTCCGATTTCAGCTGGCCGCAGGCGGCAAGAATGTCGCGGCCGCGCGGCGTGCGGATCGGCGAAGCGTAACCCGCCGAATTGATGAAATCGGCGAACTTCTCGATCTGCTCCCAGTCCGAACACTGGTAGTTGGTGCCGGGCCAGGGATTGAACGGAATGAGGTTGATCTTCGCCGGCACGCCTTTCAGGAGCTTGATCAGCCCCTTGGCGTCTTCCAGGCTGTCATTGACGTCCTTCAGCATTACATATTCGAAGGTGATGCGCCGCGCATTGGAAAGGCCGGGATAGGCCTTGCAGGCGTCGATCAGTTCCTTCAGCGGATACTTCTTGTTGATCGGCACCAGAATATCGCGCAGGTCGTCGCGCACCGCATGCAGCGAGATCGCCAGCATGACGCCGATCTCCTCGCCGGTGCGGAAGATTTCCGGCACGACACCGGAGGTGGAAAGCGTCACGCGACGTTTGGACAGCGACAGGCCGTCGCCATCCGTAGCGATCAGCAGCGCTTGTTTGACGGCATCGAAATTATAGAGCGGCTCGCCCATGCCCATCATAACGATATTGCTGACCTTGCGGCCTTCGGCCGGCATGATCGTGCCCTGCGGCGCTTCGCGATCCGGGAAGTCGCCGAGCCGGTCGCGGGCGAGCAGCAGCTGCGACAGGATTTCCTCCGCGGTCAGGTTGCGCACCAGCCGCTGCGTGCCGGTGTGACAGAAGGAACAGGTCAGCGTGCAGCCGACCTGGCTGGAAATGCACAGCGTGCCGCGCCCCTCTTCCGGAATGTAGACGGCTTCGATCTCGACCGGGCGGCCTGCGCCCCGCGCGGGAAAGCGCAGCAGCCATTTGCGGGTGCCGTCGTTGGAGACCTGCTCCTCGACGATTTCGGGACGCGCGATGGTGAAATGCTGCTTCAGCATTTCACGCATGTCCTTGGCGACATTCGTCATATGGTCGAAATCGGAGACGCCGCGCACATAGATCCAGTTCCAGAGCTGCGCGACGCGCATCTTGATCTGCTTCTCGGCCACGCCTTTTTCCCTGAGCACCGCCGCCATTTCCTCGCGCGACAGCCCGATCAGGGAAGGCTTTTCGGCGCCGGAAGAGGCGTTCGGCGCCCGTGGCTTGGTGACATCAATCGCATCCATGACGGACATGGTCTTTAGATCCCGAATTCGAACACGTAACCGCCCCCGCAAGCCCCGCAGACTTCAGGAGCAAGCCGGAAGAGGTGAGGCGCATGACGGCACATTGGCAGAAATTGAATGGCGGAACGGCGACTGATATCGCGATCTGTCCGCTGTTGGCCTGGCCTTTAGCATCATTTTGTCGGCGCGTCACTATAGAGCCTTTCCTGGTTAGATTGAAGCATTCTGCCGGAGCAGGTTTTCGTCAGGGCAGAGGCGATTGGCGACGGGCATACCCCCAGGTACGTCCGAGCCGATCGCCTCTGATCCTGGCGGAAAGATGCCCGGCCCTTCGGGTTGGCTAAAACGGGCCGGCTGATCGACCGGCCGGCTTGGCCGTAGAGCTGGGCTACGACGCGCGCCGGCCGGTCGACCATCCGACTCCGTTTGAGCCAACAGAATGCTTCAATCTAACCAGGAAAGGCTCTAGAGATGGAAAACAGCAAGGGCCGGCGCAAGGCCGGCCCTTGAGATTCCGTTGGCCAAAAGGCGCCTACTTGCAGCTTTCGATCTGCTTCAGCGCTGCCGAGATGCCCGAAAGCGAATAGCTGTAGGACGTGCCCGTGCCCTTGCGCGAGACCGCATTGACCGTCATCGAATGACCGGTCTTCATCGCCGCGACGAGGGCCGGCTCCTGAGCCGCGTTCTCGACCCAGCCGGCCTTGTCCTTGGTGAACATCACGAAGGTCTTGTTGTCGATGACGACGTTGATCTTCGAATTTTCCTTCACCGTGTAGCCCATCATTGCCTGCGGCTCGTAGGAGATGTTCTGGCCGGGGCGCTGCGAGACGATGAAGAAATTGTCGCCGTGGTCGACGCTTGCCGGCTGCTTTGCCGTCGGCACGGACAGCACGTAGCAGACGGTGCTGGCGCCCGACTTGTAGGAATAGGCGCCCCATGCCTGGAACTGCTGAATGCGGGTCGGCGCGGCCTGCTGCGCTGTCGCAACTCCGGCCATACCAAGGATGAGTGCGAGGGCGGATACGATACTTTTTACAAACATGGATTCCTGCCGGTTCTTGCGATTCAAGGCCCGAAGCGATCATAGCGGGCGCGCATAATCACGATCTGCTTTATTTTGACTTAATTCAGGTTACCAAATGGTCAACAATAGCTGCGATTTGTATGTGCCTGTGTCATTTCAGCTCGACCATGACTTTTGCCCCTTGCTGAAATCGGCTGCGATGCCGGTGCGCCGATGGCACCGGCCGGCCGTTCGGGTGAATCTAAGACACAAAGATTCAGGCAAGAGTTTGACCTTTCAAAAATCCGTTGTACCTCATTAAGACTTTGGAAATCCGGGACGAAATTTTCGCCGCAGGGGGCTCGTGAGACGACATGGATGCCGAGGAAAGACGGCGTTTCGCTGCCCTCGCAAAGGCTGTCGCAGACGATCGCGACCAGCAGGCTTTCTCCATCCTGTTCGACTATTTCGCCCCGCGTCTGAAGACCTGGCTGATGCGCCGGAAAATGACCTCCGGCGAGGCCGAGGAGCTGGTTCAGGAGATCATGATCGTGCTCTGGCACAAGGCCTATCTCTACGATGCCACGCGGTCTTCACTCTCGACCTGGCTCTTTCGCATTGCCCGCAACCGCCGCATCGACCTGCAGCGCCGCGCCGACGCCCGCACCTTTGACGAGACGGACCCGACCCTGCAGCCGCCGGCCGACATCGGTGCCGAAGAAATCATTGTTAATGACGATCGCGACGCCAAAATCCGTGCCGCAGTCGGCCAACTGCCGCAGGAACAGCGCGAGATGCTGCGTGCCGCCTTTTTTCTCGGCCAATCGCACGCCGAGATCGCTGAAGCGACCGGGCTGCCGCTCGGCACGGTGAAATCACGGATCCGGCTTGCCTTCGGCAAACTCCGCAAGGTGCTGGATCAGGAGCTCGGCTGAACCGGCGCGGCCTTCAAATCGTTTTCATCGTATCCGCTGGCGGGTCGGCAAGGACGCGGTCCGCCGCGTCGTAATGGCCCGGCCGGATATGGCTGCGTACCATGGCGAAGGCGGCCGAAAGCACGGCGACATCGTCAGAAAAGCCGACGACGGCGAAAATATCCGGGATCATGTCGACCGGCATGACGAAATAGGCGAGTGCTGCGAGCAGCACACCGCGCACCTTGGTCGGTGTTTGCGGATCGAGCGCGCAGTAGAAGCCGGCGACGACGTCGCGTGAGAACGGGATCTGCCGCACGGCGCGGCGAAAAGTCGGCCAGAACTTCTGCCGCACCGTCTTCTCCCGCCGGCTCTGGGTGTCCTCGTCGCCCGGCAGCAGGATTTCCCCGAATTTGACCTCGTCCATCCCTGACATCCTTTCGTCCCTGCGCACATATGGTGATGGCGCCCAGGCTTTCAATCGGCCCCTTTCAATCGGCCCCGTTCGATCGGCAAGACCTTCAGCCGAGACGTCGTGCCGCCGCCTTCTCCATCGCCTTGGCGAGCTTGAAATCCAGCTCCGTCAGTCCGCCGGCATCATGCGTGTTCAGCGTCACATCCACGCGGGAATAGACGTTGAACCATTCGGGATGATGGTTGAGCTTTTCGGCGGTGATCGCTGCCTCCGTCATGAAGCCGAAAGCCTCGATGAAATTCGAAAACTTGAATGTCTTCGAGATCGAGGAAGCCGCGTCATTGAGCGCCCAGCCGGCAAGCCCCGCCAGTTGCGCCTCGACTGCCGCCCGTTCCAGTTTTTCCCATTTCATGCCATGTTCCTCTTGTTCTTCCGACAGGTCTACCGATGACGCCTATCAGTATCCTCTTCGTTTGCATGGGCAATATATGCCGTTCTCCGCTTGCCGAGGGAATTTTTCGTCATCTCGTCAGCGAGGCTGGTCTCACCGGCCGTTTCACCGTCGATTCAGCCGGCACCGGCGGCTGGCATGAGGGCGAGCCACCCGACCGGCGTTCGATCGCCACCGCGCAACGCCATGGCATCGACATAGCGGCGCAGCGCGCCCGCCGCATCCGGCCAACTGATTTCAGCAATTTCGAGCTGATCCTTGCCATGGACCGCGACAATCTGGCGACGCTTGGCAAGATCGCGCCGCCCAAGGTGAATATCCGCCTGTTTGGCGATGCGGCTCTAGGAACGGGAGAGGACATTCCCGATCCCTATTATGGCGGCCCCGATGGCTTTGAGCTGGTCTATATCAGGCTCTTGACCGGCTGCAGCACGCTGCTCGAAACGCTGGGCGTCGAGCGGGCCTCGTGCAGCGGAAACACTTCCTCGGTGAGGTAAGGCCCGCCGCCCACCGATTCGCGCGATGAAAGCAGCACGAAGCGCGGCGCCGTGAACGTTGCGGTGTGGAAGTTGCCGCGCCCGGCCAGATATTGCACGACATCGTCGAGCCGCGACGATTTGAGCCGTGCCAGCGTCACATGCGGCATGAATTTGCGGGGATCCGGCGGCAGGCCGATGCGCTGGCAGATGCGCTCGATCTCACCCTGCAGGGCGTACATCTCAGGCGATTGCGAGACGCCGGCCCAGACCGAATGCGGTTTCTTCGAGCCGAAGGAACCGATGCCTTCGAGGCGGAACTGGAATTCCGGCCGGTCGATCCGGTCGAGGCGTTCGACGATTTCATCGGCGGTGCGGCCGTCGACATCACCGATGAAGCGCAGGGTGATGTGATAATTCTCCACATCGATCCATCGTGCTCCGGGGAGGCCGCCGCGCAGCAATGAAAGGCTCATCGCCGCATTGCGCGGAATTTCGAGGGCGGTAAACAGTCTCGGCATAACGAGCACTCCCCGAATCTTTTGCAGGTGCTTACACGGAATCACGCAATCAATGAGCGCGCAAGCCCCTATTTCTTCACAGTAGAAATCGTCCCGACGAAATTTGTGACATCGGCTTCCATCTTCTGAACCATGACATCCACGCCCTTCGCATTCGGATGCATGCCGTCGCTGAGTTTGAGCCCTGCATCGAGCACCACGCCGTCAAGGAAGAAGGCATAAAGCCGAACTCCGTGTTTCTCCGAAAGTTTCCGATAAATCGGATTGAAGCGTTCGGCATAATCCGCGCCCATATTGGGTGGCGCCATCATGCCGACGAGGAGCACGGCAATGCCGCGTTCCTTCAGCCGCGTTATCATCTGGTCGAGATTCTTTTCGCTCTCTTCGGGCGGAATGCCGCGCAGCGCATCGTTGGCGCCGAGCTCCAGGATGACGCCATCGGTGCCGTCAGGCACTGACCAGTCGATGCGGGCCAGCCCCCCTGTCGTCGTATCGCCCGAAACGCCGGCATTGGCGATGGCGACGTCGAGTCCCTTCGCCTTCAAGGCCGCCTGCAGCTTTTCGGGAAAGCCGTCGCCGGGCGGCAGCTGATAGCCTGCCATCAGGCTGTCCCCGAATCCGACGAGATTGATTGTCCGCGCATTTGCGCCGGCGGCAAAGATCAGTGAGAGGGCAATGACGGTGAATTGAAGGACGGCAACTTTAAATCTCATCCTGCTTTCCCTAGATTGGCGGGGTGCCGTTATGCGGCAATTTGATTACGGGCTTATATAGGGCGATTTCCGTTGGCAAAAACCATCATCGAGTTGAAGAGCGCCGATCTGACCCTTGGCAGCGCCGCGGCCTCCGTCCATGTGCTGAAGGGTATCGATCTCGATATATCAGCCGGCGAATCCGTCGGCATCGTCGGCCCTTCCGGTTCCGGCAAGTCCACCCTGCTGATGGTGCTTGCCGGATTGGAGAAGCTCGACAGCGGCGAAATCAACATCAACGACACGCCGCTCCACGCGCTGAGCGAGGATGAGGTCGCCGATTTCCGCGGCCGTAACATCGGCATCGTCTTCCAATCCTTCCACCTGATCGCCAACATGACGGCGCTGGAAAACGTCGCCGTGCCGCTGGAGCTCGCCAATGTCCGCAACGCCTTCGAGATCGCCCACCGCGAGCTTAATTCGGTCGGTCTCGGCGAAAGGTTGAACCACTATCCCGGCCAGCTTTCCGGCGGCGAACAGCAGCGCGTGGCGATCGCCAGAGCGCTCGCCCCCTCGCCCGCTTTGCTGATCGCCGACGAGCCCACGGGCAATCTCGATACCGAGACTGGCCGCCAGATCGCCGACCTATTGTTTTCCAAACAGGCCGAACGCGGCATGACCCTGCTTCTCGTCACCCACGACGTCTCGCTTGCGAGCCGCTGCTCGCGCCAGATCCGCGTCCGCTCCGGCCGGATCGAAGACGACAGCGCTGCGCGCCGCAGCGAGGCGGCATTCGCATGAGAATGATCACGCCGCGCACCGCACTTGCTTTTCGCCTGGCACTGCGTGAGCTGCGCGGCGGCATTCGCGGCTTCTACATCTTTCTTGCCTGTATCGCGCTCGGCACAGGCGCGATTGCCGCCGTCAACTCGGTTTCGCAGTCGATCACCGACACGATCGCCTCGCAGGGACAGGAACTTTTGGCCGGCGACGTCCGCTTCGAGCTCAACAACCGCGAGGCCACACCTGAGGAAATGGCTTTCCTCGAAAGTCTCGGCACCGTCTCGGTGTCGACCGGTCTGCGCTCGATGGCCCGCAAGCCTGATGGTTCCGACCAGGCGCTGGTCGAGGTCAAGGCGGTCGACGACGCCTACCCGCTCTACGGCAGCTTCGCAGCCGAGCCGGATTATCCGCTTGCAGCCCTGCTTTCGGCCCAAAGCGGCACCTATGGCGCGGTCGCAGCTCCGCTGCTGCTCGACCGGCTTGGCCTTGCGGTCGGCGACGAATTGCTGCTCGGCAATGTCAAACTCAGCATCACCGGCACCGTCAAGACCGAGCCGGACGCCCTCTCCGAAGGTTTCGGCTTTGCGCCGCGCCTGCTCGTCAGCCGCCGGGCGCTCGAATCGTCGGGGCTGATCCAGACCGGAAGCCTGGTTGAACATGCCTACAAGATCCGGCTGGAGGACAAGCGCGCGATATCGGGCATCCAGGCGCGCGCCTCCGGGGAATTCCCGTCCGCCGGCTGGGCGATCCGCACCAGCGACCGAGCCGCACCCTCGCTTACTGAAAACATCACCCGCTTCTCGCAGTTCCTGACACTGGTCGGCTTGACCGCGCTGATCGTCGGCGGCGTCGGCGTCGCCAATGCGGTGCGTGCCTTCCTCGATTCCAAGCGCACCACCATCGCCAGCTTCAAATGCCTCGGTGCGCCGGCCGTCGTCGTCGTGCTGATCTATCTCTTCCAGATTACCATCATTGCGTTTGGCGGCATCATGATCGGCCTCGTCATCGGCGCCCTGTCGCCGATCTTCGCCGCGCAGTTCCTGGCGCAGTTCCTGCCGGTGTCCACAACCCCGACCCTCTATCCCGGCGCCCTGCTGCTTGCGGCGTTCTTCGGCATCCTGACGACACTCGCCTTCGCAATCCTGCCGCTCGGCCATGCCCGCGAAGTGCCGGCGACGGCGCTCTTCCGCGAGCAGGGTTTCGAGGCCCGCCGCCTGCCCTCTTGGCCCTATATCCTGCTTGCGACGCTATTCATGGCGGCCTTGGCCGGTCTTGCCATTCTCACCGCCTATGACCGCTACATCGCCGTCGTCTTCGTCGGCGCCATCATCTTCGCCTTCGCCGTCCTGCGGCTCGTCGCCGCGCTGATCGCCTGGCTCGCCCGCCGCAGCCCGCGCGTTCACTCGCCGGCGCTCAGGCTCGCGATCGGCAATATCCACCGACCCGGCGCCCTGACGCCCTCGGTGGTGCTGTCGCTCGGCCTCGGCCTGGCGTTGCTAGTGACGCTGACCTTGATCGACGGAAACCTGCGCCAGCAGCTGACCGGCCGCATGAACGAGGGCGCGCCGAACTTCTTCTTCGTCGATATCCAGAGCGCCGAGGTCGACGCATTCCGCAACCTCGTCCAGGCGCAGGCGCCGAAGGGCAAGCTCATGGAGGTGCCGATGCTGCGCGGCCGCATCGTCGCCTTCAACGGCGAGGACGTCGCCAAGATGAACGTGCCGGCCGCCGGCCGCTGGGTGCTGAACGGCGATCGCGGCATCACCTACTCCGACACCGTGCCGGAAAACGCTGCGCTGACCGAAGGCAGCTGGTGGGACAAGGATTACAGCGGCGAGCCGCTGGTCTCCTTCTCCTCGGAAGAGGCGCATGAACTCGGCCTGAAGATCGGCAACACCGTGACCGTCAACGTACTCGGCCGCAACATCACCGCCAAGATCGCCAATCTGCGCCGCGTCCAGTGGGAATCGCTGTCGATCAATTTCGTCATGGTCTTCTCGCCGAACACCTTCCGCGGCGCCCCGCACGCCTGGCTGGCGACACTGACCGATCCCGCCTCGACGCCGGCCGAAGATGCGGCGATCCTGAAATCCGTCACCAACACCTATCCGACGATCACCAGCGTGCGCGTCAAGGACGCGATCGATATCGTCAACCAGCTGGTGGCCCAGCTGGCGACTGCGATCCGCGCCGCAGCCTCGGTGGCCCTCATCGCCTCGATCCTCGTCCTTGCCGGGGCGCTTGCCGCCGGCAACCGGGCGCGCACCCACGATGCGGTGGTGCTGAAGACGCTCGGCGCCACCCGGGCCATGCTGATCCGCGCCTTCAGTTACGAATATCTGATCCTGGGGCTTGCGACCGCGATCTTCGCGCTAATCGCCGGCGCCGCCGCCGCCTGGTTCATCGTCGCCCGCATCATGCGGCTGCCCTCGGCCTTTCTGCCCGATGTGGCGGGGCTGACGCTGGTGACGGCGCTCGTCCTGACCGTCGGCATCGGCCTCATGGGCACCTGGCGCATCCTCGGACAGAAGGCGGCGCCCGTCCTGCGCGAGCTTTGACCGGCGAACGACGCCCAAACCCTTCACCTTACTGCGATTTAACCGGCCAGGCCCTTGCAAGCCTCTTGTTTGCGAGGGGCGAAGGCCTCATATTGTCTGCAGGCATGCTGGAGCTCCGCAGCGGCGCCCGGGTCGAAAACCCCGACACCGTAACTCCATCGGAGCTTGTAAGAGGAAACTATGGCTGATCTTCGTAACTATCAAAGCCGCGCTCAAACCGGCGAGATGATTGATCAGGGCCTGCGCACTTATATGCTCAAGGTCTACAACCTGATGGCGCTGGGTCTGGCGATCACCGGTGTGGCCGCATATCTGTCGTTCCAATTCGCTTTCGCCAATGGCGAGATTACCGCTTTCGGTCAGGCGATCTATCTGAGCCCGCTGAAGTGGGTGGTCATTCTGGCGCCGCTGGCTCTGGTGTTCTTCCTGAGCTTCCGGATCCATAGCATGACGGTGAGCGCCGCCCAGACGACCTTCGCGATCTATGCCGCGCTGGTCGGCCTGTCACTCTCGTCGATCTTCCTGATCTATACCGGCCAGAGTGTCGTTCAGACGTTCTTCGTCACCGCCGCCTCCTTCGGCGCGCTGTCGCTTTACGGCTACACGACGAAGCGTGACCTGTCGGCAATTGGCTCGTTCCTGATCATGGGTCTCTTCGGCCTGATCATCGCCTCGCTCGTCAACGTCTTCCTGGCCTCGTCCGCGATGCAGTTCGCCATCTCGGTGATCGGCGTGCTGATCTTCGCAGGCCTGACCGCCTACGACACGCAGCGGATCAAGGAGCTCTACTACGAAGCTGATGACGTTGCTGTTGCCGGCCGCAAGGCGATCATGGGCGCGCTGACGCTCTATCTCGACTTCATCAACCTCTTCATGTTCCTGCTGCAGTTCATGGGCAACCGTAAATAAGCAGGTCCATCGAGATCGAAAAGGCGGCTTCGGCCGCCTTTTTTGTTGCGCCGTTTTCGGAGGGATGGTTTTAGAGGAGCTCCATCCGCCGCTGGACCACTGCCCGATGTCCTTCCTTCTGCGCGACGCCTCTGAGGCCGATATTCCCGCCATCACCGATATCTACCGCGACTCCGTCCTGAACGGCGTTGCAAGCTACGAGATTGCGCCGCCCTCCGAGGCCGAGATGGCGCAGCGTTTTGCGGCGATCATCGGCCAGCAATATCCCTATATCGCCGCAGCCGATGACGACGGAAACTTCCTCGGCTACGCCTATGCCTCGGCCTTCCGCACCCGCCCGGCCTATCGCTGGATGGTGGAGGATTCGATCTACCTGCCGCCCGAAGCGCGCGGCCGCGGCATCGGTAAGGCACTGATGACCGAGTTGATCGACCGCTGTACCGTCCTCGGTTTTCGTCAGATGGTGGCCGTCATCGGCGGCGCAAGCCCCGCCTCGATCGCGCTTCATCTCAAGGCGGGCTTCGTGGAGGTCGGCCTGATGCAGGGCACGGGCTACAAGCATGGCCGCTGGCTCGACACGATACTCATGCAGCGCAGCCTCGGCGAGGGCATGACGACCGATCCGGATCCATCCGCCTATCCCGGCACGCTGTTCGCCGGCTGATCAGGCTTACTTATCGACCAGCTTCAAAGCCTTGTCGAACACCTTGAGGACGTGGTTCAGCTCGTGTCCGCGCTTCAGGATCATGCCGTTGACGTTGATGACGGAGTAGGCGCCTTGTTTGGCGGCGAGCTTCGGGTTCTTTTCGATTCGGAAGAACGGCATTTCGCCGGAGCGCTTGAAGACGGAAAACACCGCCCTGTCTTTCAGGTGATCGATGGCGTAATCGCGCCATTCACCCTCGCCGACCATGCGGCCGTAGATCCACAGGATCGCGTCGAGTTCGCGCCTATGGAAGGTCACCGGGAGCGGGTCTTTGCTTTGTTTGTATTCCCTGAGATCGACGACGACTGAAGAACTATTGTCGACGGAGCGGCTTTCGCCGTGTCGCAAATCCGGCTGATCTGTCATCAGTCTCCCGAGGCCTCCGCTTGTGACAGGAGAATGACAGTTTGCCCGAGCCGCTACAAATTGCAAGAGTGCGGCCCGTCACATTCGGCCGCAGTGGAAGAGTCGACGCTTTCTCGGCAGCGCCGCATTTCAGTCAAAACAGCGCCTCATTTGCAGGAGAATTATGCATCCCGGTTTGGCGCCAGCGCGCCAAAGGGCCCGGCGGAGCGTATCGACCTTAACCCCAGCCCCGAATACGCTCGGCCGGGCCGCCCGGATCTTCATCCGTATCAGGATGAAATCAGATATTTTTGCCCGCCATCACCACCGTCGCGCCAAGGATCGCGGCCGGATCGCCGTCCGCGGTCGCCGACTGCAGCAGGATAGCGCAACCCTCGAGCTGCGGCCGCTGCAGGACGCTTGCCGGCAGCGTCAGATTGGTCGCCTTGCCATCCCACATGCCGACGGTTTCGACATTGGTAACGCTGTGCAGATAGGAGAGCTTCTTGCCGCTGTTCTCACCCTTTTCGACGGCGATCGTCTTTTCCTTGTCGAAATAGACCATGACGACATTGGCTTTACCCTGCCCTGCGCCGATCCTGATCTCCAACTCGTCGCCGCGCATCGATGCGCTGATGGGAACGGTCAATCCGTTGCCTTCGCTGCTGTAGCTGTCGATCCGGCTATTGATGCCCGTGAGATCAGAACCGGCGAGATGGCCGCGCCCGTTGACGATGGCTTGCGGCGTGTAGACGTTGCTGCGGCCCATCGTCCTGGCATAGCCGTATTGCCGCTCGGTGTTTTCCTTCGAGCTCAGCGTATCGGCCCAGCCGAGATAATTCCAGTAATCGACGTGATAGGCGAGCGCGATGACATCGCCCTGGTTCACCAGCTTGCGGAAAGCCGCATCAGCGGGGGGACAGGAGGAGCAGCCCTGCGCCGTGAAGAGCTCGACGACGCCTTTCGGCGTGCCGTCTTCGGCATGCAGCGGGCCTGCGAGAACAACACCGGCCAATAGCGGAATCAAGAAACGGGGGGACATTCATGCACCTCTTTTTCAGCGCCGACGGCGTATTGGAACCGGAGGCGCTGAG
Organism: Rhizobium croatiense; assembly: GCF_019793465.1. Classification (GTDB taxonomy): domain Bacteria; phylum Pseudomonadota; class Alphaproteobacteria; order Rhizobiales; family Rhizobiaceae; genus Rhizobium; species Rhizobium croatiense. Next base: position 42,136 of record NZ_JAILYJ010000021.1, read on the forward strand.
ATATGAACGTACGAATAATCCTTCCGGGTCCAAACGAAAAGTCACGAACGGGTGAGACGCAGCACGACCGGAAGCCGCGGAAAACAAATCATCGTGAGTTCGCTCGATGACTGTCGCAGCATAAGAAGGCCGCCGGAAATTGCTTTCCGGCGGCCGTGATCATGTCAGGCTCTTAACGATCAGGCAGCGAGATCGCGCAGGACCGTCTGCAGGATGCCGCCATTGTTGAGGTAGATCACCTCGTCGAGCGTATCGACACGCGACAGCAGCGGAACGTCCTTCACGGTGCCGTCGCTATAGGTGATTTTGGCGATCTTCCGCTCGCGCGGGTTGATCTTGTCCAGGCCCTCGATGGTGACGAGTTCGTCGCCCTTGAGGCCGAGGCTCTGCCAGGTCGTGCCCTCTTCGAAGACGAAGGGGATGACGCCCATGCCGACGAGGTTCGAGCGATGGATACGCTCGAAAGACTGGGCGACCACCGCCTTGACGCCGAGCAGGTTGGTGCCCTTGGCCGCCCAGTCGCGCGAGGAGCCGTTGCCGTATTCGACACCGGCGAAGATGACGAGCGGCACACCTTCGGCCTTGTACTGCATCGCCGCGTCGTAGATCGACGTCTCTTCCTTCGACGGGTAGTGGATGGTGTAGCCACCTTCCTTGCCGTTCGGGCCGAGCATGTGGTTGCGGATGCGGATATTGGCAAACGTGCCGCGCATCATCACTTCATGGTTGCCGCGCCGCGTGCCGTACTGGTTGAAGTCGGCAACGGAAACGTCATGACCGATCAGATAGGCGCCGGCCGGCGATGCTGCCTTGATCGAACCGGCCGGAGAGATGTGGTCGGTGGTGATCTTGTCACCGAACAGACCGAGGACGCGCGCGCTCTTGATGTCGGCGACGCCGGTGCCCTTCTTGCCCATGCCGACGAAGTAAGGCGGGTTCTGGACATAGGTCGAATCGTCGTCCCAGGCATAGGTCTGGCCCGGCGGGACCTGGACGGCCTGCCAGTTGACGTCGCCCTTGAAGACGTCGGCATACTTGCTTTCGTAGAGCTCGCGGGTCACGTATTTCAGGATGAATTCCTGGACTTCCTTCGAAGTCGGCCAGATGTCCTTGAGGTAGACGGGGTTGCCATTCTGGTCTTCGCCGATCGGCTCCTTCGTCAGGTCCTTCTGAACCGTGCCGGCAAGCGCGTAGGCGACGACGAGCGGCGGCGAAGCGAGGTAGTTCGCCTGGACGTCAGGCGAGATACGGCCTTCGAAGTTACGGTTGCCGGAAAGCACGCCGGATACGATCAGGCCCTTGTCGTTGATCGTCTTCGAGATCGGCGCCGGCAGCGGGCCGGAATTGCCAATGCAGGTAGTGCAGCCGAAGCCGACGAGGTTGAAGCCGAGCTTGTCGAGGTCGGCCTGCAGGCCCGACTTGGCGAGATATTCGCCGACGACCTGCGATCCCGGAGCGAGCGAGGTCTTGACCCACGGCTTGGTCTTCAGGCCCTTGGCAACGGCGTTGCGGGCAAGAAGGCCGGCAGCGATCAGCACCGACGGGTTGGAGGTGTTGGTGCAGGAGGTGATGGCGGCAATCGCCACGTCGCCATGGCCGAGATCGAAATCCGTGCCTTCGACCGCATAGCGGTTGGCAAGCTGGCCGGGCTTCTTGTAGTCGGCTTCCATCGAGCCTGCGAAACCGGAAGCGATGTTTTCGAGCGCGATGCGGCCTTCCGGACGCTTCGGGCCGGCCATCGACGGGACGACGTCGCCGAGGTCGAGTTCCAGCGTGTCGGTGAAGACGAGATCGGAACCATCGCCTTCGCGCCACATGCCCTGAGCCTTCGAATAGGCTTCGACCAGCGCGATCCGGTCATGCGTGCGGCCGGACATGGTGAGGTAGTTGATGGTTTCGCCGTCAACAGGGAAGAAGCCGCAGGTGGCACCATATTCCGGGCCCATATTGCCGATCGTCGCACGGTCGGCGAGCGGCATGTTGTCCATGCCGGGGCCGAAAAATTCGACAAACTTCGAAACGACGCCCTTCTTGCGCAGCATCTGCACGACGGTGAGAACGAGGTCGGTCGCGGTGACGCCTTCCTTGAGCTTGCCGGTCAGCTTGAAGCCGATGACTTCGGGCAGCAGCATCGAAACCGGCTGGCCGAGCATCGCGGCTTCCGCTTCGATACCGCCCACGCCCCAGCCGAGAACGCCGAGACCGTTGATCATCGTCGTGTGGCTGTCTGTGCCGACGCAGGTATCGGGATAGGCGATCGTCTCGCCGTCCTCTTCCTTGGTCCAGACGGTCTGGCCGAGATATTCGAGATTGACCTGATGACAGATGCCGGTGCCGGGAGGCACGACGCGGAAATTCTTGAAGGCCTGCTGGCCCCACTTCAGGAAGCGGTAGCGCTCGCCGTTGCGCTGGTATTCCAGCTCGACGTTACGGGCGAAAGCCTGCGGCGTGCCGAATTCGTCGACGATGACGGAGTGATCGATGACGAGATCGACCGGAACGAGCGGGTTGATCTTCTCGGGATCGCCGCCGAGCGACACCATCGCGTCGCGCATCGCGGCAAGGTCGACGACGGCGGGAACGCCGGTGAAGTCCTGCATCAGCACGCGCGCCGGGCGATAGGCGATTTCGTTTTCGACCGCACCCTTGTTGTTGAGCCACTCGGCAACGGCCAGGATGTGCTCCTTGGTGACCGATTGGCCGTCTTCGAAGCGCAGCAGGTTTTCGAGCAGCACCTTCATCGAATAGGGAAGCTTCGACACGCCGGCCAGACCGTTTGCCTCAGCCTTGGGCAGGCTGTAATAGACATAGTCCTTCCCGTTCACCGAAAGCGTGGAACGACAATTGAAACTGTCAAGAGATTTAGACACGAGAGACCCCGTTTCTGATAGCCAACACAGTCGTGCGAACGCCTATGCACTTAATGCACATCAGGATGCGGGTACGGCCATTTCCGCTGTCCGCACGTGGAACAGATGCTCCAAGTTCGGCGCAAGGATGAAATTCACGCCGACCGCTGGCGTGGTTGCAGGTCTTATAGATAATTTCCTAAAAACTTGCCATACCCGGAAACGGTCAAAATCGGACATTTTTTGACCCCTCCGAAAGCCGAAACGAAGAAAGAGCCAATGCATGCATCTCACCGCCGAAAATCTGGCCGCAAGGCGCGGTGACGATCTCATTTTCGTTAACATTTCCTTTTACTTGGCAGCCGGCGAGGCACTCGTTCTCACTGGCAGAAATGGATCGGGAAAGTCCACTTTGCTACGCGTTGTCGCCGGCCTCCTGAGGCCGGAAAAGGGCACTGTCATCTTTCATGGCGACGGCAGCCGGGGAGGCCGGCATCCCGGCGAGGTCTGCCACTACCTCGGCCATCGAAATGCGATGAAGAATGAACTTACGGTTGCAGAGAACCTTGATTTCTGGAGCGCCTTCCTCGGCGAAACGGATGCACCCGCCGGCCTACCCCTCGAAGCGGCAGCCGAAGCCGTCGGCCTTTCGGGAATAACCCATCTTCCCTTCGGCTATCTCTCCGCCGGCCAGCAGCGCCGATTCGCCTTCGCCAAGCTGCTCGTTTCCCACCGGCCCGTCTGGATCCTCGACGAGCCCACAGCGGCCCTCGATGCCAGCGCCGATCGGCTGTTTGCCGGATTGATCGAAGCGCATCTGGCGAAAGGCGGCATCGTGCTGGCGGCGACACATCAGCCGCTGGGGCTGAAGAATGTGCAGGAATTGAAGATGACGGGCTTTGCCGGCGTGGATCAGGGGGTGTGGGGATGACCGCCCTCTTCCTCCGCGACCTCAAGCTCTCTATCCGCGCCGGGGGCGGTGCGTTGATCGGAGTACTATTCTTCCTGACCGTCGTCGCCGTCATTCCCTTCGGCGTCGGCCCGGATCTCAAGCTTCTTTCCCGTATCGGCCCCGCCATCGTCTGGATCGGCGCCCTGCTTGCAGCCCTTCTTGGCCTCGACCGCCTGTTCCAGGCCGAGCGCGACGATGGATCGCTCGACCTGATGCTGACGCGGGAAACACCGCTTGTCCTCACCGTACTGGTCAAATGCTGTGCCCACTGGACGGCCACCAGCCTGCCTTTGGTCATCGCCTCGCCGCTGCTCGGCCTCTTCATGAATATGGACGAGACGGCGATCGGCGCGACCGCGCTGACGCTGCTCGTCGGTTCGCCGGCCATCACCTTCATCGGCGCCGTCGGCGCCGCCGTTGCCGTCGCCCTGCCCCGTGGTGGCCTGCTGGTCTCGATCCTGGTCCTGCCGCTGACCATCCCGGTTCTGATCTTCGGCGTCAGCGCCACCTATGCCGCCGTCGAGGATCCCGTCCCGTTCCTGCCACCCTTCCTCATCCTGACCGCACTGACGCTGTTCTTCGCGGTGATCGGCCCGGCCGCCGCTGCGCTTGCGCTGCGAAACGCGTCGGATTGAATGCCATTCGATTGCGGGAAAAGCCGGATCAAGGTAAGGAAGCAGCCATGAACGACACAAGCCTTGCCATCCGCAAATTCAGCGATCTCGCCAACCCGACGCTGTTTCTGGCGCTGGCGGCCCGCGTCATCCCCTGGTTGGCCGGCATCACCGCGCTCTGTTTCGCGGCCGGCCTCTATCTCAGCTTCTCCACCGAAGGCGATTACCAGCAGGGCGAGACCGTCCGTATCATGTATATCCACGTCCCGGCCGCCTGGCTCTCGATGATGTGCTACACGATCATGAGTGTCTCGGCGATCGGCACACTGGTCTGGCGCCATCCGCTGGCCGACGTCTCCGCCAAGGCCGCAGCCCCGCTCGGCGCCGCCTTCACTCTGCTGGCGCTCGTCACCGGCTCGCTCTGGGGCAAACCGATGTGGGGCACCTGGTGGGTCTGGGACGCCCGCCTGACCTCCGTTTTCGTCCTCTTTCTGATGTATCTCGGCCTGATTGCGCTGAGCCGCGCCATCGACGATCCGTCGAGGGCCGCGCGGGTCTGCGCCGTGCTTATTCTCGTCGGCTTCGTCAACATTCCGATCATCAAGTTCTCCGTCGAATGGTGGAACACGCTGCACCAGTCGGCGAGCGTGCTCAGGATCGGCGGTCCGGCGATCGACCCGGAATTCCTGCGCCCGCTCCTCGTCATGGCGATCGCCTTCACGCTCCTCTTCTTCACCTTGCACATCATGGCGATGAGGAACGAAATCTGGCGCCGCCGCATCGCCGCACAGCGCCGTCTCGCCGCCCGGATGGCGAGCCGGGAGGAATAGACCCATGACGCATGCTTTCTACGTCTACGCCTCTTACGGCTTTGCAGCCCTCGTGACGGTCGCGGTCGCCGTCTGGACCTGGGCCGACGGGCGGGCGCGCCGCCGTGAACTCGCAGCCCTCGAAGCCGCAGGCATTCGCCGCCGCTCGGCGCGCGCGGGGGACGGCGAATGAACGAGGCGCCCGAAACCAAAACCATAAGGCCGCGCGGACTTGGTCGCTACGCTCTGGCGCTTCTGCCGCTGATGGTCTTCGGCGCCATTGCCGCGACGGCCGCCAAGATGCTCTACGACCAGGATTTCCATGGCAAGAACATCGCCGAAATCCCATCGGCCCTGATCGGCACCAAGGCGCCGGCGCTGAACCTTCCGCCGCTCGACGGGGCAAACCTGCCGGCGCTCACCGATGCGGCGATCAAGGGCAAGCTGACCCTCGTCAACGTTTTCGCCTCCTGGTGCATCCCCTGCAGGGACGAACATCCGATCTTGAAGGAACTGGCGAAAGACGGTCGGCTCAACATCGTCGCCATCAATTACAAGGACAAGAACGACAACGCCCTGCGTTTCCTCGGCGAACTCGGAAATCCCTATCGGGCGATCGGCATCGATCCAAACGGCAAGGCGGCGATCGACTGGGGTGTCTACGGTATCCCGGAAAGCTATCTGGTCGGCGCCGACGGCACGATCCTCTACAAGCGCGTCGGCCCCTTCGACGATATCAGCCTGAAGGAAGGGCTGTTTCCAGCGATGGAAAAGGCGCTGGCGAAGCCGGCTTCGTAAGTCAAGAAAGACCCCTCCCCACAAGGGGGTTGCCGAGGCAGGTTAAGCTCCACCCTGCCAGACCTTGATCGCCTCCACCGGCCAGACCAGCATCAGCACGTTCAGCGTCAGATTATCGCGGATGACATAGCCGGTGAAAATCTCGAAGAAGATGGCGATCGCCACCGTGACCGCCACCGGCGCCCGTGAGGCGAAAAAGAAACCGACGCACATGAAGGCGGTGTCCATTGCCGAATTCAGGATGCTGTCGCCGTAATAATCGAGCGCGATCGTCGCCGTGCGGTAGCGGTCGATGATTAGCGGCGAATTTTCGAGCAGTTCCCAGCCGGATTCGATCACCAGTGCCAGGAGCAGCCGCGCCGCCAGCGGCTTGCGGCGCAGGACCAGGTGGCCGAGCCCGTAGAACAGGAAGCCGTGGATGATGTGCGACGGCGTGTACCAGTCGGACAGATGCTGCGAATTGCCGCTGGTATTGACCCCGTCTTCCCACAGCTTGACATAACCGCAGGCGCAGATCGGCACCCGGCCCATCAGATATTCGGCGACGACCTGGGAGGCCAGCACCGCAAGACAGGCGACCAGCCAGAAGCTCTGGTGTCTGACTCGATATTCGGCGTCCGCTGTGCTCACGTCTCACCGTCCGTTTCCAGGTTGACGCTATGTTTCAGCACCAGCGGCATTTGCGCTAGCGTGAAGATGATGGTGATCGGCATCGTGCCCCAGACTTTGAAGGCGACCCAGGCATCGTCCGAAAAATTGCGCCAGACGACTTCGTTCAGCACGGCTAGGAATAGGAAGAAGACGCCCCAGCGGATGGTAAGCTTGCGCCAACCCTCTGCATCGAGCTGGAAGGCAGCGTTGAAGACATAACCGAGCAGCGAGCGGCCGAAGGCAAGCCCGCCGAGCAGCGCGACTCCGAAGAGCGCATTGACGATGGTCGGCTTCATTTTGATGAAGGTCTCGTTCTGCAGCCAGATCGACAGAGAGCCGAAGATAACGACGACGATGCCGGAGACAAAGGGCATGATCGGCAAATGGCCGAGCACGATCTTCGACACGATCAGCGAAGTGACTGTCGCTGCCATAAAAAGCGCGGTCGCGACAAACAGAGGACCGCCCAGTTCCGAAAGGGCAGGAAATATTTCCACCAGCCATTGACCGCGCAGATTGGCAAAAAAGAAGACCATCAGCGGCCCGAGTTCCAGCGCCAGTTTCAGCATCGGATGATGGCGGTCGGCGGCGCTCGGGGTGATATCGCTTTCGGTGGTCATGCGTTCTTCGAACCTGCTACTTCTAAAAATTCGTTTCCCGACCGTCCCTTGCAGGCCTTCGGCGGCTTATCTGTGGCATCATTGGGGAAGCCCGGCAATGGCGTGGGCGAAATCCTCGGCCTCGAACGGCTCCAGATCGTCGACACCCTCGCCGACGCCGATGAAATAGACCGGCAGCTTGTGCTTGGCGGAGATCGCGACGAGAATGCCGCCGCGCGCCGTGCCGTCGAGCTTGGTCATGATTAGCCCGTTGACGCCGGCGACATTGCGGAAGATCTCGACCTGGCTCAGCGCATTCTGCCCCGTCGTGGCGTCGAGTGTCTGCAGCACCGTATGCGGCGCATCGGGATCGAGCTTGCCGAGCACCCGCACGATCTTCTCGAGCTCGGCCATCAGCTCGGCCTTGTTCTGCAGGCGGCCGGCGGTATCGACGATCAGCACGTCGCATTTCTTCGCTTTCGCCTGTTCGAAGGCGTCATAGGCAAGGCCGGCGGCATCGGCGCCGAGCTTGGTGCCGACGAATTCGGATTTGGTCCGCTCGGCCCAGATCTTCAACTGCTCGATCGCCGCCGCGCGGAACGTATCGCCGGCCGCCAGCATCACCTTCAGCCCGGCGCCCGAAAGCTTTGCCGCCAGCTTGCCGATCGTCGTGGTCTTGCCTGTGCCGTTGACGCCGACGACAAGGATGACGTGCGGCTTGTGCGAGAGATCGAGCTGCAGCGGCTTGGCGACCGGCTTCAGGACCTTGGCGATTTCGGACGCCATGATGCGGCTGACATCCTCGCCGGTGACGTCCTTGCCGTAACGTTCGGACGCAAGCGTATCGGTGACGCGCAGCGCCGTCTCGACACCGAGATCGGCCTGGATCAGCAGGTCTTCGAGATCCTGCAGCGTCTCGTCGTCGAGCTTGCGCTTGGTGAAGAGCGCGGTGATCTGATTGGTGAGCTGCGAGGAGGTGCGCGCAAGCCCGTTGCGCAGCCGCTGGAACCAGCTGAGTTTCGCCTGTGGAGCGACAGGCTGCGGTTCGACGATCGCGGGGCCGGTGGCGAAGCCTTTGGGGAGGATGGGCTCAACCGCTGGCGCTAGCTCCATCTCCAATGGCGGCAAGGGCGTTTCGGTGGAAAGCTCGCGATCGACGGCTTCCCCCCCTACCCTGCCGGGCATCCCCCCCACAGGTGGGGGGAAACTCGCGGCGATGTGTTCCGCCACATTGACGGCATCAGCCGAAGCAGCCGGCTCACTCTCCGCATGTGCAGACTCGCTTTCCACATCCATGGACTGGCGAGCGGCATCCGACTGCTCAGTCCCCCCACCTGTGGGGGGGACGCCCGGCAGGGTAGGGGGGGTATCTTGCTCGGCTTCCGCCTCGGCCTCCAGTAGCGACAACGGCACGACGCCCATGTCGCCCAGATGATCGGCCGGCGGCAGCACTTCCGTTTCAGCCGCGACAGGTTCCGGCTCTCCTGACGCTTCATCGACATCCGCCGCCGGTCCACCACCCGCATCCATCTCCTCGGGAAGAACGGGATCGTCGGCGACCGGCAGATCTTCGTCGCGCGAGCGCGGCTCGAGTTCCCTTTCCACGGCATCGGGCACGGGCTCTTCAGCCGGCTTGCCGAAGGTGAAGACCTTTTTGATGAAACTGAGAGCCATGAGAATTCCGTGAAAGTCAGGCCGCGACGGCCGTCAATTGCATGTCGAGATGCTTGCCATTGTGGCCGGTGATCGTGGCCGGCACAAGTTCGCCGGGGCGAAGGCCGGCGGCTGCGACCAGGGTGAAGTTCTCCGTATGCGCCAGGCCGTTGTTTTCGACAAGCAGCCACTGCCGGGTTCCGACCATGCCATCGAGATGGGATTGATGGAGCTTATGTCCAGTGGCGCGCAGCCGTGCGGCGCGTTCCTTGACCAGCGTCCGGTCGAGTTGCGGCATGCGGGCGGCCGGCGTGCCGGGACGTGGGCTGTAGGGGAAGACATGCAGATGCGCGATGCCGGCCTCTTCGGCCAGCCGCACGGCATTGCCGAACATTTCCTCGGTTTCCGTCGGGAAGCCGGCGATCATATCGGCGCCGAAGCTCATCTCGGGGCGCAGACGGCGCGCATCCTCGATGAAGCGCAGCGCATCGGCGCGCGAATGCCGGCGCTTCATCCGCTTCAGGATCATGTCGTCGCCATGCTGCAGCGACAGATGCAGATGCGGCATGAAACGAGGCTCGTCGGCGATGAGGTCCATCAGATGGGCATCGGCCTCGATGCTGTCGATCGAGGAAAGTCTGAGACGGCGGATATCCGGGAGCTGCTTCAAGAGCGCCTTCGCCAGAAGCCCGAGCGTCGGGGCGCCCGGCAGGTCGCCGCCATAGCTGGTGGCATCGACGCCGGTCAGGACGATCTCGCGATAGCCGCTGTCGGCGAGCTTACGGGCCTGATCGACCACGGCGCCCATCGGCACCGAGCGGGAATTGCCGCGGCCATAGGGGATGATGCAGAAGGTGCAGCGATGGTCGCAGCCGTTCTGCACCTGGATGAAGGCGCGCACATGGCCGTCGATGTGCCTGACCATCTGCGGCGCCGTTGCCTTGACGCTCATGATATCGTTGACGCGCAGCTTCTCTTCGGCCGAAACGCCGAAATCCGGCAGGCTGCTATAGGAAGCGCTCGAAAGCTTCTCCTCATTGCCGAGCACGGCATCGACCTCCGGCATGGCGGCGAAGGTCTCTTTTTCCGTCTGCGCGGCGCAGCCGGTGACGATGATGCGGGCATGCGGATTGTCGCGGCGCGCCCGGCGGATCGCCTGGCGGGCCTGGCGCACGGCCTCGCCGGTCACCGCACAGGTATTGACCAGGACGGCATTGTTGAGCCCGGCCTTCTCGGCCTGCGCCTTCATCACTTCGGATTCATATGTGTTGAGGCGGCAGCCGAAGGTAATGACCTCGATGCCGCTCACTGCGCCTCCGCCCCTCGGGTATCATCGCGCGACCAGAGGCCGGTCGAAGGATCGAGCCTGCCCGACCACTCCCATTCGGCCGGGCCGGTCATGATCACATGATCGTCGCGCTCGCGCCATTCGATCGAAAGTGTCGCCGGCGGCTTGGCGCTTGCGACATTGATCGTCACCGTGCGGCCGGTGCGGCCGGTGCGCGCGGCGCTGACGGCGGCAGAACAGGCGGCCGAACCGCAGGCAAGCGTCAGTCCCGCGCCGCGCTCCCAGGTGCGCGTCGTCATCGATGTCGGCGAGGTCACCTGCGCGAGCGTGATATTGGCGCGCTCGGGAAACATCGGATGGTTTTCCAGCAGCGGCCCGAAGCGGGCGAGATCATAGGACATCACGTCCCTGTCCACCCAGAAGATCGCATGTGGGTTGCCCATCGACATGGCCGACGGCGAATGCAGCACCGGATTGTCGATCGGGCCGATCTGTAGTTCGATGCGGCTGGTATCGTGGAATTCTTCCGCCAGCGGGATCCTGTCCCAATCGAAGACGGGCTTGCCCATATCGACGGAGATCGTCCCGTCCTCGTGCTCGACGGCGTTGAGAATGCCGGCGACCGTCTGGAAGGTGAAGGCCTTCCGACCAGTCTCGGCGGCAAGCGCCTGCACGACGCAGCGTGTGCCGTTACCGCAGGCCTGCGCCTTCGAACCATCGGAATTCAGGATATCGATGAAGGCATCGGTGCCGTCGGCCTTCGGATCATGGATCGCCATGATCTGATCGAACTCGGTCTCAGGATCGACATTGAGCGCGACAGCCGCCGCTGCCGTTACCTTATCCGGCCGGCCACGCATGTCGACGACCAGGATCTTGTTACCAAGCCCGTTCATCCTCGCGAATTCGACCGTTGCGCTCATAGTATCATTCCGTCCGTGTTTCCGCTGTATATGGCGGAAATACGAAGGAATTACCAGTGGGTGAGTGCCGGGCAGCCATGGCCGCCGGCCGTTCTTGCGAGGCAGTCCGGTTTTAACGATCAGCACCGTTGGAATTGAAAGACGCCGCATGCGCTTCGACGATGGCGGCGGTGATGACCTTTCTCAGCTCGTAAACCAGGGAGCGGGAGCGCTTGCGATCCAGATCCTGTGCCGCCTTTGCAAGACTGAGGCCTTCGTTCAGAACAATATGATGAGCCCGCGCCAGTGCCCAGCTCTCAATATCAGCATTGATCATTCGATATCTCCGCCGGATCATCCGGCATCAAGGATATTCACGAATCATTTTACAGGATGCACTTAAGGAGAAAGTAGAATCACAAGTGGAATATTTTGCAACTGGGCTCTATCGCGAATTGGGGCCGCCAGCCGGAATTTTTACTGTGACATATACCCGAAAGAGCATCCGAAACCTCCGCCAGGCGGTCATCCCTCGCATTCGCCTTGACTTTCGCGCGGCTTTCCTGTTTATCGCGCCCAATCCGCGACGAGCCGCATGACTCCGAGCCGCCGACCGGGACCTGAGATCCCGGAGGTCAACACCCGACAGCGCGATGCGCCCTCGGGTGCTTTTTGGCTTTGCGTCTTGTTTTCGTCACGGAAAAGCACGACGTTTCCGGGCAGATCGAACCCGCCCGAAACGTATCAAGGAAGAGCCGATGTTTGAAAACCTCCAGGACCGTCTTGGATCCATTCTGAATGGACTGACAGGCCGTGGCGCGCTTTCGGAAGCCGATGTTTCCGCAGCGCTGCGCGAGGTTCGCCGTGCGCTGCTGGAGGCCGACGTCGCGCTCGACGTCGTGCGTTCCTTCACCGACCGCGTGCGTGAAAAGGCCGTCGGTGCCGAGATCCTGAAGTCGATCAAGCCCGGCCAGATGGTGGTCAAGATCGTCCATGACGAACTGATCGAGATGCTGGGCGGCGAAGGCGTCGGCATCGACCTGCATGCGCCCGCCCCCGTCGTCGTCATGATGGTCGGCCTGCAGGGCTCGGGCAAGACGACGACGTCAGCCAAGATCGCCCATCGCCTGTCGACGCGCGAGAAGAAGAAAGTGCTGATGGCGTCGCTCGACACGCGCCGTCCGGCAGCCCAGGAGCAGCTTCGCCAGCTCGGCGCCCAGGCCAATATCGACACGCTGCCTGTTATATCAGGCCAGTCGCCGACGGATATCGCTGCCCGTGCGGTGCAGGCGGCCAAGCTCGGCGGCCACGACGTCGTCATCCTCGACACCGCCGGCCGCACCCATATCGACGAACCCTTGATGGTCGAGATGGCCGACATCAAGAAGCGTTCGAACCCGCATGAAATCCTGCTGGTCGCCGACAGCTTGACCGGTCAGGACGCCGTCAACCTCGCCCGCAATTTCGACGAACGCGTCGGCATCACCGGCCTCGTGCTGACCCGCATGGACGGCGACGGCCGCGGCGGCGCCGCGCTGTCGATGCGCGCCGTCACCGGCAAGCCGATCAAGCTGATCGGCGTCGGCGAGAAGATGAACGAGCTCGAGGAATTCCATCCCCGCCGCATCGCCGACCGCATTCTCGGCATGGGCGACATCGTCTCGCTCGTCGAGCGCGCGGCGGAAAATATCGACGCCGAGAAGGCGGCCGCCATGGCCGCCAAGATGGCCAAGGGCAAGTTCGATCTCGACGATCTCGCCGACCAGCTGCGCCAGATGCAGAAGATGGGCGGCATGGGCGGTATCATGGGCATGATGCCCGGCATGGCAGGCATGAAGGACAAGATGGCCGCCGCCGGCCTCGACGACAAGCTTTTCGGCCGCCAGATCGCCATCATCCAGTCGATGACCAGGGCCGAGCGCGCCAATCCCGACCTGCTCAAGCATTCGCGCAAGAAGCGCATCGCCGCCGGCTCCGGCACCGATGCCGCCGCCATCAACAAGCTTCTGAAGATGCACCGCCAGATGGCCGACATGATGAAGATGATGGGCGGCAAGGGCAAAGGCGGCATGATGAAGCAGATGATGGGCGGCCTTGCCGGCAAGATGGGGCTTGGCGGCTTAGGCGGCATGGGCGGCGGCATGCCCGATCTCTCGAATATCGACCCGAAGCATCTCGAAGCCCTGCAGAAGCAGGCCGAAGCGGCGGGGCTTGGAAAGCCGGGTGGGGGTATGCCCGGTCTCGGCGGTCTGCCGGGTGGTTTGCCAGGCCTCGGCGGCGCCAAGCTGCCGGGCCTCGGCGGTGGTTTCCCGGGATTGCCCGGTTTGCCGAAAAAGAAGTGAAAGGATCGTTTGCCCCATGATTGATCCAGACGTCAAAGCCCAGCTCGCGAGCTATCGTCAGTCGATCGACAACATCGATGCCGCTCTCGTGCACATGCTGGCCGAACGCTTCCGCTGCACCAAAGAGGTCGGCGTGCTGAAGGCCAAATACAATCTGCCGCCGGCCGATCCGGCGCGCGAGGAATACCAGATCGAACGCCTTCGCCAGCTGGCGAAAGCCGCCAATCTGGACCCGGATTTCGCCGAGAAGTTCCTGAACTTCGTCATCAAGGAAGTCATCCGGCATCATGAGCAGATCGCTGCGGATCACGCTGAACAGAGCGCCGCAGCCCGATAACCCTACCGCCTCACGAAGCGGTCAAGAAAAGCCTAAGGAGTAAAGAACATGGCACTGAAAATTCGTCTCGCCCGCGGTGGCTCCAAGAAGCGTCCGTACTACCACGTCGTTCTCGCCGATGCGCGCAGCCCGCGTGACGGCCGCTTCCTCGAAAACCTCGGTTCTTGGAACCCGATGCTCGCCAAGGACGACGAGAAGCGCGTTCAGCTGAACGCCGAGCGCATCAAGCACTGGCTCGACAACGGCGCCCAGCCGACCGACCGCGTGCTGCGCTTCCTCGATGAAGCCGGCGTTGCCAAGCGCGAAGCCAAGAACAACCCGGTCAAGGCAAAGCCCGGCAAGCGCGCCCAGGAACGCGCCGCTGAAAAGGCTCAGAAGGCCGCTGACGCCGCCGCTGCTGCTGCCGACGCCGCGGAATAATCGGGACCTTCCCCAATCGAACGGGCGGCATGGCGACATGCCGCCCGTTTTCGTTTCCAATTACCCGCACTTCGTTTATGAGAAGCCTGTCTTTCCGGCTTCACATGAAGGAACCCATGACAAAGCTTGAAAACCCCGTTCTGATGGCGACGATCGGCGGCGCGCAGGGCCTGCGCGGTGAAGTGCGCGCCAAGGCCTACACCGCCGATCCGACGGCGCTCGGCGATTACGGCCATCTGCACAGCATGGACGGACGCAGCTTCGAAATCCTTGAAATCCGCGAGATGAAGAATGTCGTCGTCGTTCGTTTCCGCGGCATCAACGACCGCAACGCCGCCGAGGCGCTGAACGGCCTGGAACTCTACATCGAGCGTGACAATCTGCCCGACGAGGAGCTGGAGGACGACGAGTTCTACTATGCCGATCTCGAAGGACTCGAGGCGCAGGACGATCAGGGCGTCAGCTATGGCACGGTCACCGGCGTCTTCGATTTCGGCGCCGGCGATCTTCTGGAACTCAAAGGTCCGGGCAAGCGCCCGGTGCTGATCCCCTTCTCGGAAGCCTCGGTGTTGGAGATCGACCTCGAAGCCGGCACATTGCTGATCGATCCGCTGGCGGCCGGTTTGATCGACGATCCCGAAGAACTTTCGAAATTCACCCTGGACAAGCCGAAAAAGAAGAAGTGATGGCTTTCCGGGCGAGCGTTCTGACACTCTATCCGGAGATGTTTCCGGGACATCTGGGCTTTTCGCTCGCCGGCAAGGCGATGCAGCGCGGGCAATGGTCGCTGGACGCCGTGCAGATTCGCGATTTCGCCACCGACAAACATCGCACCGTCGACGACACCCCGGCCGGCGGCGGCGCCGGCATGGTGCTGAAACCCGATGTGCTCGCCCGCGCCATCGACACTACCTGTCAAAACGATATCCGCCCGCGCTTGCTGATGAGCCCGCGTGGGCGGCCGCTGACGCAGCAGCGCGTGCGCGAACTGGCGGCGGGCGACGGCGTCGTCATCGTCTGCGGCCGCTTCGAGGGCGTCGACCAGCGGGTGATCGAAGCGCGGGGGCTGGAAGAGGTCTCGGTCGGCGACTACGTGCTGTCGGGCGGCGAGCCGGCGGCGCTGATCGTGCTCGATGCGATCATCCGCATCCTGCCCGGCGTCATGGGCAACGATCTTTCCGGCCTGCACGAAAGCTTCGAAGGCGGGCTGCTGGAACATCCGCATTATACGAGGCCGCAGGAGTGGGAAGGCCGGGAAATCCCCTCCATCTTGACGTCGGGCAACCACGGCGCCATCGAAAAATGGCGCCACGAGGAGGCGGTGCGGCTGACGCGGGAGCGGCGGCCGGATCTCTTCGAAAGGGCTGAACCTAAGAAAAACGGCTGATTCCACCCTCCCCTTCACAAAAATGTCGTGCGAGGGATGACAAGCTCCGGCCTTTCGTGTATTGGCGCACGCGGAAATGGGGTTAGCCCCGTCTGCCAGCAAACAAAGAATGGCGAATCCGCTCCCGCCCCGAAGGGGCAAAATCCTGAGGCTCGCCCAAGGGATCAGTGCCGAGCGCTCTGGCTGTTTCAGAAGAACCAAAGGTTAAGACGATGAACATCATTCAGCAGCTTGAGGCCGAACAGGCCGCCAAGATCGAAGCCAAGCGCACCCTCCCCGAATTCTCCCCGGGCGATACCGTCCGCGTCAACGTGAAGGTTACGGAAGGCAACCGTACCCGCGTTCAGGCCTATGAAGGCGTCTGCATCGCCCGCTCAGGCGGCGGCCTTCAGGAAAACTTCACGGTTCGCAAGATCTCCTACGGCGAAGGCGTCGAGCGCGTATTCCCGGTCTATTCGCCACTGATCGAAAGCGTCGACGTCGTCCGCCGCGGTAAGGTTCGTCGCGCCAAGCTCTATTACCTGCGCGACCGTCGCGGCAAGTCCGCCCGTATCGTTGAAGACACCGGCGTCCGCGCCCGCAAGCTCAACGACGCCGAGCGCGCCGCCGTTGCCGAGGAAAAGGCACGCATCGAAGCTGAAAAGGTTGCAGCCGCTCAGGCGCTCGCCGCCGAGAAGGCAGCAGCAGAAGCCGCCGAAGCCAAGGCCGCTGCTGAAGCAGCAGCAGCCGCCGCAGCGGAACCGGCAGCAGAATAAGATCTGCGCCACGCAATTCTTCGCTTGGAGCAAAATTCTTCGCTTGGAGCAAAGTTCTTTCGCTTGGAAAGGCGGCCTTCGGGTCGCCTTTTCTCTTTTTTGCGTCGGCGGGCCGCCGGCGGCCTTGCCTTCGGCAGGTCTTCCGTGACAATTTTCGCGTTCAATCCGGGAGCCATTCCATGCTGTTTCGTCGTACCGTTCTTGCGGGCTTTACCGCCCTTGCGCTCGCTCCTTTGACCGTGTCGGCTGCCGAACTGCCCGATCTCGGCGGCAAGAGCGTCGTCGTCGTCACCGAAAATGCCTATCCGCCGCTGCAGTTCATCGATCCGAAATCCGGCAAGGCGATCGGCTGGGAATATGATGCGATGAACGAGATCGCCAAGCGGCTGAACTTCAAGGCCGAATATCAGAACACCAGCTGGGACGCGATGATCCAGGCGGTCTCCGACGGCCAGTACAACATCGGCATGACCGGCATCACCATCAAGGACGACCGCAAGCAGAAGGTCGATTTCTCCGATCCCTATATGCGCTCGCAACAGTTCATGCTGGTGCGCGGCGACGAGAAGCGCTTCACCGACGCCAAGAGCTTTGCCGCCTTCAACGACGGCCTGATTGGCGCCCAACCCGGCACCTCGCCTTTCTACACCGCCGTCTATGAAATCCTCGATGGCAACGAACAGAACCCGCGCATCAAGCTTTTCGAAACCTTCGGCGCGACCGTGCAGGCGCTGAAGACCGGCGACGTCGACCTCGTGCTGACCGACAGCGTCGCGGCCAAGGGCTATGTCGATTCCTCGAACGGCGCCCTGAAGGTGGTCGGCGAAGCGCTCGGGACCGAGGATTTCGGCTTCATCTTCCCGAAGGGGTCCGATCTCGTCGCTCCGGTCAATGCCGCTATCGCCGCGCTGAAGGCGGACGGCACCTTTGACGCGCTGAACAAGAAGTGGTTCCTCGACTACAAGATGGGCGAATAACCCCGAGCGATCGCAGATGGCGCCACAACCATCCCTGCGACATGAGAAGGACGACCGTCCCTGGTGGCTGGCCGTCCTTGTTCTGATCGGTCTCGTTCTCGCCGTCGTTATCATCACCAACGACATTTACACTCAGGTCTTCCGGACCGTGGTGAATGGCGCCGGCATCACCGTGTTCGTGACGCTCGTCGCCTTCATGCTGGCGACAGTGCTTGGTCTCGGCATCGCGCTGCTCGGCCTGGCCGACAGCATCGTGCTGCGCCAGATCGCCCGCTTCTATATCGAGATCATCCGCGGCATCCCGATCCTGGTGCTGCTCTTCTACATCGCTTTCGTCGGCGCGCCGGGTCTTGTCGCGGCCTATAACTTCATCATCACGCCCCTGGTGAAGAGCGGCATCGCCGAACCGATTCTCGTGCGCGACCTTTCGCTGATGTGGCGCGCCATCATCGCGCTGATGATCGGCTATTCCTCCTTCATTGCCGAGATCTTCCGCGCCGGCTTCCAGTCGGTCGATATCGGCCAGATCGAAGCGGCCAAATCCCTCGGCCTGTCGCGCTACCGCCGCTTCCGGCTCGTCGTCTTCCCGCAGGCGGTCAGGGTCATCTTCCCGCCGCTCTCCAATGACTTCGTCTCGATGGTGAAGGATTCGTCTCTTGTCTCGGTTCTCGGCGTGGCCGACATTACCCAGATGGGCAAGGTCTACGCCTCCGGCTCCTTCCGCTTCTTCGAGACCTATTCGATCGTCACCTATATCTACTTGATCCTGACGATCGGCCTGTCGCTGGCGCTGCGGCGCATTGAAAAGAAGATGAAGCAGAAGCCGCGCTGAGCCACAGCACGATTCGAATTGCCGTTTCGTTCAAAAATCGCTATATGCCGGTCATGGAATCCAAGTTCAGATGCACTGGCGCGCATATTTTCGTGCTGCAGGACCATTATCGCCTGCCGGCGCGGTTCTTTGCATGCGTATCCGGTGCGCTCAACAGCCGACTTCGTTGATCGAATGACGGCCGGCGGAGCCTGATCCGCCTTTTCCGATTTTCCAAAAGCATCCAAAAACGGACTTACCGCCATGAGCGCACCGCGTACCCTCTACGACAAGATCTGGGACGACCATCTGGTCGACGAACAGGCCGACGGCACCTGTCTTCTCTACATCGACCGCCACCTGGTCCACGAGGTCACCTCGCCGCAGGCCTTCGAAGGCCTGCGCATGAGCGGCCGCAAGGTCCGCGCGCCGGAAAAGACGCTCGCGGTCGTCGACCACAACGTTCCGACATCGGCCGACCGCCATCTCGGCATCAAGAACGAAGAAAGCCGCATTCAGGTCGAGCAGCTTGCCAAGAATGCCGCCGAGTTCAACGTCGAATATTATTCCGAGAACGACAAGCGCCAGGGCATCGTCCACATCATCGGGCCGGAACAGGGCTTCACTTTGCCGGGCATGACGATCGTCTGCGGCGACAGCCATACCTCGACCCACGGCGCCTTCGGCTCGCTCGCTCATGGCATCGGCACATCTGAGGTCGAGCACGTTCTCGCCACCCAGACGCTGATCCAGAAGAAGGCCAAGAACATGCTGGTGCAGGTCGACGGCCAGCTGCCGGCAGGCGTCACCGCCAAGGATATCGTTCTTGCCATCATCGGTGAGATCGGCACGGCGGGCGGCACCGGCTACGTCATCGAATATGCCGGCGAAGCGATCCGTGCGCTGTCGATGGAAGGCCGCATGACGATCTGCAACATGTCGATCGAAGGCGGCGCCCGCGCCGGCCTGATCGCCCCCGACGAAATCACCTTCGAATATATCAAGGGCAAGCCCCGCGCGCCGAAAGGCGAAGCGCTGGAACAGGCGATCGCCTACTGGAAGACGCTGCAGTCAGACGAAGGCGCTCATTTCGACCGCGTCGTCAAGCTGAACGCCGCCGAACTGCCGCCGATCGTCTCCTGGGGTTCTTCGCCTGAGGACGTCGTCTCGGTCCAGGGCATCGTGCCGAATCCCGATGAAATCCAGGACGAGACGAAGCGTGCCTCCAAGTGGCGCGCGCTCGAGTACATGGGCCTCAAGCCGGGCACGCCGATGACCGACATCAGCATTGACCGGGTTTTCATCGGCTCCTGCACCAACGGCCGCATCGAAGATCTGCGCGCCGTCGCCAAGGTCGTCGAGGGCAAGACCGTTGCTTCGACCGTCAACGCCATGATCGTTCCGGGCTCCGGTCTTGTGAAGGAACAGGCGGAAGCCGAAGGCCTCGACAAGATCTTCAAGGCTGCCGGCTTCGACTGGCGCGAGCCGGGCTGCTCCATGTGCCTCGCCATGAACGACGACCGCCTGAAGCCGGGCGAACGTTGCGCCTCGACCTCGAACCGCAACTTCGAAGGCCGCCAGGGCTTCAAGGGCCGTACGCACCTCGTCTCGCCGGCAATGGCCGCCGCCGCCGCGATCGCCGGTCACTTCGTTGATATCCGCGAGTGGAATTGATCCGTCATCCGACGGAAGGACAATGAAAGCCGCCCGATGCGCTCTGCCTGCATCGGGCGGCTTTCATATTTTCATGGCGGCCGCGCCTCATTTTCCGGGAGGTGTGGATCATGCCCCAGCGCATGAGCAATACCTGCGACCACGGCTTTGCCCCGACCAACGGATCGTCGAGCTGCAATTATTGACACAACGGCTGCATGTCTCGTCATAGGCGGCCGCCGGCGCGAGGATCTTCCTCGGAGCGGCCGCTGATCGGGAGGGCAATCAGAAGGCCGCCGTCATCGGGTCCGGTCCCATGCGGGCGCCGGCGCTGTCGAGCTTGGCGATCGCCGCCATGTCATCGGCATCGAGCTTGAAGTCGAACACCTGGAAATTCTCCTCGATGCGCGACGGCGTCACCGATTTCGGGATGACGACGAGGCCGGTGTCGATGTGCCAGCGGATAATGGCTTGCGCCGGCGTCTTTCGATGTTTCCTGGCGATCTCGCCGATGACAGGGTTCGAGATGAACTGCCCCTGGCCGAGCGGGCTCCAGGATTCGGTGGCGATGTTGAGTTTCTTGTGAACCTCTTGCGCCGCCTTCTGCTGGAAGTCGGGATGCAGCTCGATCTGGTTGATGACAGGAACGACGCCGGTTTCGCCGATGATCCGCTCCAGATGCTCGGGATAAAAATTCGACACACCGATCGAGCGGGCGCGCCCCTCTTCCCTTATGCGCACGAACGCCTTCCAGGTTTCGGTGTAGAGGCCGCGATGCGGCGACGGCCAGTGAACGAGGTAGAGGTCGACATAGTCGGAGCCGAGCTTCTTCAGGCTGCCGTCGAAGGCACGCAGCGTATTGTCGTAGCCTTGGTCGGTGTTCCTGAGCTTGGTGGTGACGAAGATGTCCTTGCGGTCGAGGCCGGAAGAGCGGATGCCTTCGCCGACACCCTCCTCGTTGTCGTAACCGGACGCCGTATCGATATGGCGATAGCCGGCGGCAATGGCAGTGCGCACCGTCGGGGCGGCAATCTCCTGCGGCGTCTGCCAGACGCCGAGCCCGACCTGCGGAATGGAATGTCCGTCATGGAAAGTGATGATGGGTTGAGCGGTCACAATATATCTCCGGGAGTTTGAAGAATTGGACGAGGCATGATTTGCGCCCGCACTCGGGGCGTCCCGGAACGCATCTCAGCCTGAGCGTTCGGTCACCGGAAAATATAGGCAGCCGCATCCGGAAGACAATCAGACCACCCGGACAATCGTCCCCTTGCGAAGATGCGGCAGGAGGCGGCGCATGTCGCCGAGACTCACCGCCACGCAGCCGGCCGTCGGCTCGTAGCCCGGCCGGATGAGGTGGAAGAAAATCGCCGAGCCGCGGTTGCGCGCCCGGCAGGAGATGTTCCAGTCCATCACCAGGCAGATATCGTAGAGCCCGTCGCTGCGCCGCATCTCCTCGTGGCCGGGGCCGAATGGCGCCCTGACGAGGCGGTTGTAGTTGGCATTGCCGGACTGATCGCACCAGAACATATCGGCGCGGATCCGGCGGATGGGAAGCGACGTGACAAGCCGGCCGTTCCGCTCGCCGCGCCGGAAGCCTGATAGCAGCTTCATCGATGTGATCGGCGTGGCGCCGTCGCCCTCGCGTTTCGTCACGGTGCGGCCGGAGCGGCCGATGGCAGCCGGAACAGTGATTGTGCCAATGCGCACGATCGCCCGGCTCTTCTTTCCCGGCGCCGGGCGCACCACGACCGTGGACGGCTTCATCCCCCGGCTCCGCCTTGCTTTTTCCATTTTTCTCGCATGTCTTGCATTGCTTGAGGCTTTAATTGAAATCATATGAAAACCTGCCCGGCAACAGCACCGCCGGCCGATCCTTGCCAAACCCGCAATTTGGCGTAGGACTAGGGGACCTAACATGAGGACGCAACGGCATGACCGCACGCACCATTCTTCTGGTGGATGACGACGAGGACCTTCGGCAGACGCTGACAGAGCAATTGTCGCTTTACGAGGAATTCACGGTTCTGCAGGAAGCCAACGCCGGCAAGGGTGTTGCAACCGCCCGTTCGACGCCGGTCGACCTCTTGATCATGGATGTTGGCCTGCCCGATATGGACGGGCGCGAAGCGGTGAAGCTCCTGCGCAAGGGCGGCTTCAAGGCCCCAATCATCATGCTGACCGGCCACGATACCGATTCCGATACGATCCTCGGCCTCGAAGCCGGCGCCAACGACTATGTCACCAAGCCCTTCCGCTTCGCCGTGCTGCTTGCGCGCATCCGCGTGCAGCTGCGCCAGCACGAGCAGAG
The DNA here is from genome assembly GCF_019793465.1 of Rhizobium croatiense. Lineage (GTDB taxonomy): Bacteria > Pseudomonadota > Alphaproteobacteria > Rhizobiales > Rhizobiaceae > Rhizobium > Rhizobium croatiense. Next base: position 64,244 of record NZ_JAILYJ010000021.1, read on the forward strand.
CGAGGACGCGACCTTCACCGTCGGCCCGTACCTCTTCAAGCCGAGCCAGAAGCTGCTCACCACCGACAACGGCCAGAAGATCCGCCTGACGGAAAAGGAAGCGGCGATCATCCGCTACCTCTACCGCGCCGAACAGAAGGTCGTCACCCGCGACGTGCTTCTCGAAGAGGTCTGGGGCTATAATTCCGGCGTGACCACGCATACGCTGGAAACCCATGTCTACCGGTTGCGTCAGAAGATCGAGCGCGATCCCTCCAATGCCGAAATCCTGGTCACGGAAAACGGCGGCTACAAGATCATACCCTAGAGCATCTCGGTTTCTCCGAATCACGGAAATGCTCTATCTCTTTGTTTTCACGCAGTTCCGCACGCAAACGGCTACGCAGTTTGTTGGAATTGCTCTAAGGCGAAAAGCCCGCATGGCGCTGACGGACGACATTCATCTGCTCTCGCAGCTTCCGCTGTTCAAGGACATGAGCGAGGACCAGCTGCGACTGATCGCCTTCGGCGCCGACCGGCGCATGATCGCCGCCGGCCAGATGCTGTTTCGCCAGGGCGCGCCGGCCGAGAGCGCCTATGTCGTCTTGAGCGGCAGCCTGGAACTCCGCACGACGAGCAGCGACGGCATGCAGCGGGCTGATGCCGTTGCCGGCCCCGGCACGCTGATTTCTGAGCTGGCGCTGGTGACGCTGGTCGAGCGCAAGTTCACCGCGATCGCGCGCGAAGACACGAGCATCATCCGCATCACCCGCGCCCTCTTCCATCGACTGATCGAGGAATATCCTGATGCGGCCCGTCTGATCGAAAATCGCATCCGCGACAATCTCGCCGAACTTGCGGCCAAGGCCGCAAGCCAGTTCCATCGGTTCAGCTGATCGCCGTCACAAGTCGAAATGCGCGGTCACCGGCACATGGTCAGAGGGCCGGTCCCAGCCGCGCGCTTCCTTCAGGATTTCGATCCGCTTCAGGTGCGGCCCAAGATCCGATGAGGACCAGATGTGGTCGAGCCGGCGGCCGCGGTCGGCCGCTTCCCAGTCCTTGGCGCGGTAGCTCCACCAGGTATAGAGCTTCTCGCTGGCCGGTACGTGCTGGCGCATGAGATCGAGCCAGGCGCCGCGCTTCATCACCTCGAGCAACCCGTCGGTTTCGACCGGCGTGTGGCTGACGATCTTCAGCAGCTGCTTGTGCGACCAGACGTCGTGTTCGAGCGGCGCGATGTTGAGGTCACCCACCAGGATGGCCGAGGTATTGGCCTCGCCATTGGCCTTCAGCAGCTTCATCTCCTCGATGAAATCGAGCTTATGGCCGAATTTCGGATTGATCGTCCGGTCCGGCTCATCGCCGCCGGCCGGGACGTAGAAATTATGCAGCCGGATGCGGCGATTGCCGCGTTCGAAGATCGCCGATATGTGGCGGGCGTCGCCGACGCCGCAATAATCCTGCCGGTGATCTTCGGTCAGCGGAATGCGCGAGGCGATCGCCACGCCGTGATAGCCCTTCTGACCGTGGATGATGATGTGATCATAGCCCATGGCCCGCAAGGGCGCGGCGGGAAAGAGCTCGTTCGGCACCTTGGTTTCCTGCAGGCAGAGAATATCGGGCCTGTGCTTGAGAACGAGCTGCTCGACGATCGGCATGCGCAGCCGTACCGAATTGATATTCCAGGTGGTAATCGAAAAGCCCATGCGGCAAGCCCTTTCACGCTTTCATGAAAGGGCTTTAGAACAAAGGCGGACCGGAGGGAACCGGGCCGCGTGCAAAAGCGTCAGGAGATCAACCGAAAAGGCTCAGTCGCGCGATTGCGGCGTGCCGGGAATGCTCTCATAGGGAACCCGGAAGACGCGATCGTCGAACTGCATGCCTGTTTTGACGTTGAAGATCATCACCGAGGTGTCCTTGCCCTGATTGTCGGTGATCGTCCACTGACGCAGGTCATAGGTTTTCGGGTCGAACATCATGGTGATGGTCGAGTTTCCGAACACCGTATTGTTGCCGAGCGCGATCGTCGTCAGGTCCGATTCTTCCTTGACGCCCTTCACCATGCCGGCCGACAGGTCGATACGCTGCGCCAGCAGCAGGCTGAGCGGCGTCTTGGAGAGCGGATAGAGATCCCAGGTCTTGAGTTTGGTATTGCCGATGGCGACATTCTTGCCGTCGGCGATCACCCGCATCGGCGATGGGTCGTCATAGTTGAAACGCAGCTTGCCGGGGCGCTGGATGAAAAATTTGCCGCCGGTCTGCTCGCCGCGCGGGCCGAACTGCACGAATTCGCCCTGCATCGTCGTGACGCCGGAGAAATGGTCGGCAATCGCCTGCGCCGTGCCGGAGGCAGGCGCCGCCGCCTGCGCGCGAGCACCGAAGGGAATGGCGCTTGCCATCGCAGCCACGGCGAAAGCGCCGAGAAGATCGCGCCGCGTCATCGTCAGGCCGGAGAGGAAGGAATCGGAGTTACGCATCTAAATCTCCTTTATGCGATCTGCATGCTGCCGAAAGGCGGCGTCTTCAAGGCATTGCGATCGGCCCGCGAGAGGTAACGGCTTTGCTGCGATCGGGTTTCCGCAAAAGCGGCCATATCTGAAATATATGGCTGTTATGTCAGCGGTCGAGGATGTCGTCTTCTGTGGGAACGAGGATTTCGCGTTTGCCGGCATGGTTGGCCGGCCCGATGATGCCCTCCTTCTCCATGCGCTCGATCAGCGAGGCGGCGCGGTTGTAGCCGATGCCGAGCCGGCGCTGCACGTAGGAGGTCGAGGCCTTGCCGTCACGCAGCACAACGGCGACGGCCTGATCATAGGGATCTTCCGAATCCGAAAGGTTCGACGTGCCGGCCGGGCCGCCGCCACCGCCGCCATAATCGCCATCCTCGTCGTCATCGGCGGTGATCGCATCGAGATATTGCGGCGAGCCCTGCGTCTTCAGGTAGGAGACGATCTCTTCGACCTCGACATCCGAGACGAACGGACCGTGCACGCGCTGGATACGCCCGCCGCCCGCCATGTAGAGCATGTCGCCCATGCCGAGCAGCTGTTCGGCGCCTTGTTCGCCGAGGATGGTGCGGCTGTCGATCTTCGACGTGACCTGGAAGGAGATGCGGGTCGGGAAGTTCGCCTTGATCGTGCCGGTGATGACGTCGACCGACGGGCGCTGCGTCGCCATGATCACATGGATGCCGGCCGCACGCGCCATCTGCGCCAGGCGCTGGACGGCGCCTTCGATATCCTTGCCGGCGACCATCATTAGGTCGGCCATTTCGTCGATGATGACGACGATATAGGGCATCGGCCTGAGGTCGAACTCCTCGGTCTCGTACATTGCTTCGCCGGTATGGCGGTCGAAGCCGGTCTGCACCGTGCGCGAGATCGCCTCGCCCTTCGACAAGGCCTGCTCGACGCGGGTGTTGAAGCCGTCGATATTGCGCACCCCGATCTTCGACATCTTCTTGTAGCGCTCTTCCATCTCGCGCACGGTCCATTTCAGCGCGACGACGGCCTTCTTCGGATCGGTGACGACAGGCGAAAGCAGATGCGGAATGCCGTCATAGACGGAGAGTTCCAGCATCTTCGGGTCGATCATGATCAGCCGGCACTGTTCCGGCGTCATGCGGTAGAGCAGCGACAGGATCATCGTATTGATGGCGACCGATTTGCCCGAGCCGGTGGTTCCGGCGACGAGCAGGTGCGGCATCTTGGCGAGGTCGGCGATGACGGCTTCGCCGCCGATCGTCTTGCCGAGCGCCATGGCAAGCTTGGCCTTGCTGCCGTCGAAATCGCGGGAGGCGATCAATTCGCGCAGAAAGACGGTCTCGCGCGTCTGGTTCGGCAGTTCGATGCCGATCGCGTTGCGGCCCGGCACGACGGCGACGCGGGCGGCAATGGCGCTCATCGAGCGGGCGATGTCGTCGGCAAGACCGATGACGCGCGACGATTTGATGCCGGGCGCCGGCTCCAGCTCGTAGAGGGTGACGACGGGACCGGGACGGACATGGATGATCTCACCCTTGACGCCGAAATCTTCGAGCACGCCCTCGAGCATGCGGGCATTCTGCTCCAGCGCATCGGCCGACAGCGTCGAATCGCGCACCACATTCTTCGGTTCGGCAAGCAGATGCATCGACGGAAGCTGGAAACCCTCGGGACGAATGAACGAACCCTGCGCCTCGCGCTCGACACGGGCGCCGGGTTTCGGCCGTGCGACCGCGGGCACGACGCGCGGCTCCGGCTTGCCGGCGGCCTTTGCCGGCGCGCGGATCATCCAGTCGTCGTCATCGTCGTCGGGCAGGATGTCGGCCGGGCGAGGCGGCATGTCGGTATCGAAAGGCGGATCGTCGTCCTCATCCTCGTCGTCGATGGAAAGCGACGGTGCGGCGACGACGCGCCGCGGCGAAGCCGCCCTTGCCCCCATTGATGGCTCCATCGACGGTTCCATGCGCTCGCCGCGCACGGCCGGCGCCTTGGCGCGGACCGGTTCGTTCAGCGTGCCGAACTCATCATCGTTGAAATCATAGGGCGATTCGAAATCGCCCTGGCGCCGCTTGCGCGGTCCCATGCCGAAGAGCCGGCGCAGCCGCCCCTGGCTCATGTACCAGGCATGTGTCATCGCGCCGCTGAAAGCGACCCAGCGCGACTCGTCCTCCTCGTCCTCGTCGCCGACGACCCGCGCCCTGCTTGGCGTCTCGACGTAATCGTCCTCGATTTCGTCATCCGCTTCGCTTCGGCCGACGAGGCCCGACGCAAACAGCATCATCCAGGCGGTCGGCACGGCAAAGATGCAGCCGACGACCATGGCGAAGGTGCCGGTAGGATAGGCGCCGACGAAGAGCGCGGGAAAACGCAGGATCATATCGCCGACGACGCCGCCGATGCCATTCGGGATCGGCCAGGTGAGCGGCGGCGGAAAACAGCCGATGACGGCGGAGGACAAAACCGAACCAGCAAGCCAGGCGCCGATGCGGGCGGGAATGCGGTTGAAGGGGCGGCCCGAAATCATCGTCAGCGCCCAGGCGACGATCGGCAGCATCGTCACGACGCTGGCAAGCCCGAGGAATTGCATGACGATATCGGCAAAGGCCGCGCCGCTGTAGCCGAGGATATTCGTCGGCAGGTTGGCGGTGGCATAGGAATAGCTCGGATCCGCGACGTTCCATGTCGCCAGCGCCGCGACGCAGAACGCCAGCAGCAGAAAGATCGCAAAGCCGATGAGCGCCTGGATCTGCCGCAGCATGAATGCCGAGAGGGAGAACCGATCCGGACGGCCATCCATCGCCGGCGACGTGCTTCTTGCCATGTGTCTAACCCGTCCAATGCCTGAGGGCAGGCGAATCACCGAAGCTTCGCCATGCCAAAATGCGTCCGCTCTACCTAATCAGAGCCGGGTTAAAGCGATGTTAACCATGCATGGCTGGACGTGCATTCCGGGCAGGGAAATCAAAAAAGGCCCGAACCTGGAAAGGCTCGGGCCAAAAGCGGTCTATGGTTAGATAGGCCGCGACGGGCCGTGAAGCGGCGCCCTTTTGCCGGGCGCCGCTTCCCTGTGATCAAGAAGAGTGGTAGGCGGCTTCGCCGTGGGTCGAAAGGTCGAGACCTTCGCGCTCGGCTTCGACGCTGACGCGCAGGCCGACGACGACGTCGACGATCTTGTAGAGGATCGCCGAACCGATGCCCGACCACAGCAGCGTCGTCAGGACGCCCTTTGCCTGGTTCAGGACCTGGGTTGCGGTGCCGGCATAGGTGGCGGCGAAATCGGCCGTCGAATAATCGACGATGCCTGCACCACCCAGCGCCGGGTTGACGAGGATACCGGTGCCGAGAGCGCCGATGATGCCGCCGATGCAATGCACGCCGAAGACGTCGAGGCTGTCGTCGTAGTTGAACTTGTTCTTCACCACGTCGACGAAGAAGTAGCAGACCGGCGAGACGATCAGGCCGAGAACGATCGAGCCCATCGGACCGGCAAAGCCTGCCGCAGGCGTGATGGCGACGAGACCGGCGACGGCACCGGAAGCGCCGCCGAGCATCGAAGCCTTGCCGCGGGCGAGGCTTTCGACGATGCACCAGGAGACGGCGGCAGCTGCCGTCGCAACGAAGGTGTTGATAAAGGCAAGCGAAGCATAGCCATTGGCTTCGAGGTTGGAGCCGGCGTTGAAGCCGAACCAGCCGACCCAGAGCAACGAGGCGCCGACCATGGTCAGCGTCATCGAGTGCGGAGCCATGATTTCCTTCTTATAGCCCGTGCGCTTGCCGAGCATGATGGCGCCGACGAGGCCGGCGATACCGGCATTGATGTGAACGACCGTGCCGCCGGCGAAGTCGATTGCACCGTAGGAGAAGATCAGGCCGGCCGGCGAGGTGTAGGAGCTCGGGCCACCCCAGAACCAGACCATATGCGCCATCGGGAAGTAGATGAAGGTGACCCACAGCACGACGAAGAGCATGACGGCCGAGAACTTGATGCGCTCGGCGAAGGCGCCGACGATCAGGCCGGGCGTGATGCAGGCGAAGGTCATCTGGAAGACGATGAAGGTGTATTCCGGAATGGCGACGCCCTTCGAGAAGGTCTCGACCAGCGACGAGGTGTTGACGCCGGCCAGGAACGCCTTGGAGAAGCCGCCGATGAAGCTGTTCAGCGAGCCGCCATCGGTGAAGGCGAGCGAATAGCCGTAGGTTACCCAGAGCAGCGCCACGACGGCCGTGATCATGAAGACCTGCATCAGCACGGAGAGCATGTTCTTGGCGCGGACGAGACCGCCGTAGAAAAGCGCGAGGCCCGGGATGGTCATCAGCAGGACGAGCGCCGAGGAGACGAGCATCCAGGTGTTGTCACCCTTGTCCATCGTCAGAGCAGGAGCGGCGGCGGCGGCAGCGGCAGGCGCAGCCTCCTGAGCAAAAGCGACGGCCGGCGCCAGAAGCGCAGCCGTTGCTGCGCAAACCCGCGCAAAGGTGGAGGAAAACTTCGAGATTGACATTGAAAAAAGCTCCTTGGTCTGCCGTTCTTTACAGCGCTTCTGAATCGGTTTCGCCCGTACGGATGCGCACGGCATGGTCGATCGAATAGACAAAAATCTTGCCGTCACCGATCTGGCCGGTCTTGGCCGACGCCGCGATGGCTTCGACGGCCCGGTCGACGAGTTCGGATGCAACGGCGATTTCGATCTTGAGCTTCGGCAGGAAGCTGACCGCATATTCGGTGCCGCGGTAGATTTCGGTATGCCCCTTCTGGCGCCCGTAGCCCTTCACTTCGGTCACGGTCAGGCCCTGAATGCCGATCGCCGTAAGCGCTTCGCGGACCTCATCGAGCTTGAACGGCTTGATAATAGCCATCACAATTTTCATCTGGTTTCCCATCCTTCGTTATCCTCGGCGCGGAGCCGACTCTCCTTGCCGCTGACGTTCCTGAACAGCGACCGGCGATATACATTCAAAGGACGTGCCAGATTCGCGGATCGAGATAAGCTATTGAAAAATAAAGATTAAATTAGATGGCGCCAATAAACAGGCAGATAATTGACCAATAAGCGCACAAATAATGCCCAAATTTCGAAATATGCATATTATTTATTCATTTGCCTTTTTACGAATCAAACCTTCCTGGGCGACCGAGGCGACGAGCAGTCCCGACCGAGTAAACAGGCTCCCGCGTGTCAGCCCCCTGGCGCCGGAAGCCGACGGGCTATCCTGCGTATAGAGCAGCCAGTCGTCGAGCTTACAGGGCCGATGGAACCACATGGAGTGATCTAGGCTCGCCACCTGCAGGCTCTGATCGAAGATCGACGTGCCATGCGCATAAAGCGACGTATCGAGCAGCGTCATGTCGGAAAGATAGGCAAGCACCGCCGCTTGATAGAGCCGGTCGTCAGGGACCGGACCGGTGGCGCGTACCCAGACGTCCTGCTTCGGATCGAGCTTCTTATCGGAAAAATAATGCGTCAGCGAAACGGGACGGATCTCGATCGGCCGCTCGCGCTGCCAGTATTTCCGGATCGCTTCCGGCGCATGCGCGAGATATTGCTCCTTGATCTGCTGCTCGCCGAGCAGCATCTCCGGCATCGCCACCTCGGGCATGACGATCTGGTGCTCGAAGCCCGGCTCCTCTCCCTGGAAGGAAGCCGACAGCGCAAAGATCGCCTTGCCGTGCTGGATCGCCACGACACGCCGGGTGTTGAAGCTCGATCCGTCGCGGATGCGCTCGACCTGATAGATGATCGGCACCGATGGATCGCCGGGGCGCATGAAATAGGCATGCAGCGAATGGACGAAACGCTCAGCCTCGATGGTGCGCTGCGCCGCCATCAGCGCCTGACCGATCACCTGACCGCCGAAGACCCGCTGCCAGCCGGCCTGAGGGCTGCGGCCGCGGAAGATGTCGACCTCGATCGGCTCCAGGTCGAGCGTCGCAAGCAGCCTCTCCATTGCCGAAGGCCCCGATGTTTCGCGCGTCATTTTTGTATGCCTCCCGGCGGTAGGAAGTGAAGTGGCGATGATCTATATAGATCACATCTGAGGCACAAGGTACGGGAGCGTCGTGATGCTTGATATGCTGGTTGTGGGCGGGGGCTATGTCGGCCTTTCCGCTGCCGTTGCGGTCAAGCAGGCAGCACCGCATCTGAAAGTCTCGGTGGTCGAGGCCGCACCCGAGCATGCGTGGAAGAACGACGCGCGCGCTTCCGCCGTCATCGCCGCTGCGGTGAAGATGCTCGAAATCTTCGGCATCTGGAACGAGATCGAGCCGGAAGCTCAGCCGATCACCAAGATGATCGTCACCGATTCGAGAACCTCCGACCCGGTGCGCCCGGTTTTCCTGACCTTCGACGGCGAAGTGGCCGAAGGTCGGCCCTTCGCACACATGGTCCCGAACGTCGCCATGGTCGCAGCACTGCGCGGCGCCTGCGAACGGCTCGGCATCGACATCCGCCACGGGCTTGGCGCGACGGAGCTCAAAACCGAGGACAGCCATGCCGCCGTCATGCTTTCGGACGGCAGCACTCTGGAAACCCGTCTGGTGGTTGCGTGCGACGGCGTGCGCTCGAAGCTGCGCGATCTCGCCGGCATCAGGACCGTCACCTGGGACTACGGCCAGTCCGGCATCGTCGCGACCGTCGAACATGAGCGGCCGCATGAGGGCTGCGCCGAGGAGCATTTCCTGCCGGCCGGCCCCTTCGCCATCCTGCCGCTCAGGAACAACCGCTCCTCGCTGGTCTGGACCGAGCGCACGCATGATGCCGACCGGCTGGTCGCCGCCGACGAGTTGGTCTTCGAAGAAGAGCTGGAACGCCGTTTCGGCCACAAGCTCGGGGCGCTGAAGGTCATCAGCGACAAGCGCGCCTTTCCGCTCGGCCTGACGCTAGCCCGCGCCTTCGTCGCCCCGCGTTTCGCGCTGGCCGGCGACGCCGCCCACGGCATCCATCCGATTTCAGGACAAGGTTTGAACCTCGGCTTCAAGGATGTGGCGGCGCTGGCCGAAACCGTCGTGGAAGCCGATCGTCTCGGCCTCGATATCGGTTCGATCAACATTCTCGAGCGCTACCAGACCTGGCGGCGCTTCGACACCTTCCGCATGGGTGTGACGACCGACGTGCTGAACCGGCTCTTCTCCAACGACGCAATGCCGATCCGCGTCGCCCGCGATGTCGGTCTCGGCATTGTCGACCGGCTGCCGCGCCTCAAATCCTTCTTCATCGGCCAGGCGGCCGGAACGACGGCGAAGGACAACCCCCGCCTGCTGACCGGCCAGACGATCTAAAAACAATGATGAAAAGCGCTACTCGTCGAGGCGCCGCGCCTCGGACACCAGCATGATCGGGATGCCGTCGCGGATCGGATAGGCAAGGCGCGCCTTTTCCGAAACGAGCTCATTATGCTCGCGGTCATAGGAAAGCCGGCCCTTGGAGAGCGGGCAGACCAGGAGCTCCAGCAGTTTCGGATCGACGCGGCTCAGTTTTTCGTCCATTGCCGAAGTTTACTGCAGAACCGTGTCGGAGTCACCGAAGACCCGCGCCAGCACGATTTCGGTAATGGCGATCAGCGTCTCGGCCCGCGTCTTCAGATCGGGCGCCTCCAGCAGGGCCTGTTTTTCAGCCGGTCCGAACGGCGACATCATGGCGAGCGAATTGACCAGCGTCAGATTGCTCGCCCGCTCGACGCTCTCCCAGTCGGCGTCCAGCTTGTTGGCATCGAGATAGGCTTTGAAGGCGGTGAGCAGGGCTGTGCGATCGACCGCCTCCTCCTCGTTCTCCGCCGCGAGGTCGGCGATGAAGGGCGCGATCCGGAAGGTGCGGAACGGATCGCTAGTCCCCTTCTCCTCCAGCAGCCGGAAGCGGCAGACGCCGGTCAGCGACACGATATAGCGCCCGTCGCCGGTCTCGGCGAAGGAGGTGATTCGCCCGAGGCAGCCGACGGTGGCGAGGCTGGGCTCGTGCCCCTTGTCCTCATGTTCGCCGAGCGCCGGCTGCACCATGCCGATCAGCCGGTTTCCGGCAAGCGCTGCATCCAGCATCGCCAGATAGCGCGGCTCGAAGATGTTGAGAGGAAGCTGTCCGGCCGGCAGGAGGAGGGCCCCGGGCAACGGGAAGACGGCGATGGCATCGGGCAGATCGCCCGGCTTCAGGTATCTGGCATTACCGACTTGCATGAAACCGTCCCGCATTCTTGTAAACGGGCATGCCCGTTCTGACGAGAATGTGGTGCCCCCGCTTAAAAACGCAAGGGCCGATATTCTAATCTTAGGAGAACAGCATCGCCGAAAGCTTGCGGCGGGCGGCAACCGTCGCCGGATCCTTGAAACCCCAGACCTCGAAGAACTGCAGCAACTGGCGGCGCGCGCCGTCATCGTCGAAGCCGCGGTCCTTACGCATGATCTGAAGCAGATGTTCGGCCGCCTCGTCGCGCCGGCCTTCGACATTGAGGATCTTGGCGAGCTTCAGCCGCGCTTCGTGATTGTCGGGATTGGCGGCCAGGTCACGCTCGAGCGCAACGGGATCGCCGAGCTTGCGCGCCTCCTCGATCTGGTCGAGCTTCTTCAAGACCGCCTGGATGCCGGCATCTTTAGCGAGCTCCTCCGGCAGATCCGTCAGTGTTTCGCGCGCCCGCTCATGCTGGTTTGCGGCGATCATGCATTCGGCCATTCCGGCAAGCGCCTTGGCATTCTCGGGATCGGCCTGCATGACAGCGCCGTAAAGCTGCGCGGCCTCGTTGAGGTTGCCGGCGGCAAGCAGCTCCGCCGCTTCCGTCAGGACGGCCTCGATTTCGGCCGCCTCATCGGCGCCGGCCGGTCCGGCGATCCGGTCGATGAACTGGGTGATCTGGCTTTCCGGCACCGCGCCCATGAAACCGTCGGCCGGGCGGCCGTTAACGAAGGCGATGACGGCGGGGATAGACTGGATGCCGAGCTGGCCGGCAATCGAGGGATGGTCGTCAATGTTCATCTTGACCAGCCTGACGCGGCCCTTGGCCTCGTTGACAACCTTCTCCAGAACCGGTGTCAGCTGCTTGCACGGACCGCACCAAGGCGCCCAGAAATCGACCAGCACCGGCTGTTTGCGCGATTCCTCGATGACGTCCTTGCCGAAATTCGCCGTCGTCGTGTCGGTGATATAGCTGCCTGCCGCCGCCGGTGCCCCCTGAGCGCCGAAGCTTGCCGTTGCCGACATCTGATTTCCGAAGGAACCGTTATAGGGGTTGTTGCTGCCGCTCATAGGTATCTCCCGCCGCGCCGATCCTGCCGGCATCATTGTAGCGCTAAAATCGTATGTCAGGACGTCACTTTCAAGACAAGCGGCTTATGTCCGGTCGCCTCCATGAAACGGACGAGGTCGCCGCTTGCAATCGATGTGGTCGCATCATTGGCGAGCGGATGGCAGTTGACGGTCTCCTCAGCCATCAGATCGGCATCGAGCACGAAGGTGACATTTCCTGCCGTATCGTTGATCGCGCCGAAGGCGGTGACCGCGCCGGGAATGACGCCGAGGTACTCCATGAGCCTCTCGGCCCGGCCGAAGGAGACCCGGCCGGAGCCGCCGATGATAGTGTGCACCTGCTTGAGGTCGACCTCGGCATTCTCCTCCACGGTCAGGAGAAAATACCTGTCCTTCTTGTCCTTGATGAAGAGATTCTTGGTGTGGCCGCCGGGAATCTCCTCGCGCAGCGCAACCGATTCGGCCACGGTGAAAACAGGCGGGTGATCGACCGTCTTATGGGCAATGCCGAGCCCGTCGAGGAAGGTAAACAGATCGTCTTTCGTCTTGGGCGTGTTTTCGGGCATCGGGCAATCCGTTGGTGGCGAGGAAAAGCGAGGCGTCCTGATTAAGTCCGTCCACATCATTTGGCAATCTTCGCCACCGACGCTCTACCCCCACATTTGCGGCCTTCCCGCCAGCCTCATGCGACCGCACGAATTTTTCTTCGTCTCTTCGTCATTTCCCTGTTGCATTTGAAAATCCGTTAGGCCATATAGCGCCCGTCGCCACGAGGCGGCGCCCACGGTCCAACGACTACCCCGGACCGATGCGGATTGAGCGGGTGTAGCTCAGGGGTAGAGCACAACCTTGCCAAGGTTGGGGTCGAGGGTTCGAATCCCTTCGCCCGCTCCAGTTTTCCCAACTTCATACCGAAGACATAGTAACAAACTGTCCTTGTGACATGGAAGACAACCTCGTTCCGAACGGGTCTTATGCCGAACGCTTGGTGCTGCCTGCTCTCGGCATAGGTGGCGTCAATCACCTGATGGCGATGTCCTTCCGTTCGTGAAATCGGCTATCCGGCCTAACGCATCAAGCTCCAGAAGCCATGCTTGTTTCCATGTTGGCGCTTCAGCTCGGCGACATAGGCGTCATGAGGCCGGGCGCTGCCGAAATCGTCGATATGAGGCGCGAGCGACGCGCATTCCGCCAGATGGCGCGCGGCATGCCTGTAACGGCTGGACCGGCCGTAATCGAGAGCGAAGCCGATCATTGACCGCAGCAGCATCGTTGCAGCGAGCGGGTGTTTCTCCTGCAGCATTTCGGCGGCCGGCGTCATTAGTTCATAGAGGTTGCCGTCCAGTTCCGCCTGGCGCCTGGAGATAAGTTTTGCGGCCTCAGCGTGTGCGGGCCAGGCAAGGAAAAAGGCTAGGGCTCGATGAACATCGGGAAAGCCGTGCGCGAAGGCGAGTGCTTTCTCTTCGGCCTCGATGTCGTCGAAGTCGGCGAGCTTTCGCAGGAAAGCGCGAAGGTGCTCCCCGTTCAGCGACTGCTCGAAGCATTGCCATCGATAGGCCTGCGCTTGCTCCCCCCGTCCGAGCGCGTCGAGCGTTTCGGCGCGGGCGTCCTGCCATTCAAAAGGCATTTCGAACCGGTGATCGACGCCGTCCAAAATCCTCAATGCTTCCTCGGCGCGTCCGGCCAAGAGCAAGCGGCCGGAAATCGCGGTCGCGACCATCGGCGCCCTTAAAGTCTCTTCCGGCTGCTGGGCGATGAAGGCATCGACATCATCCTGGGCATCGGCAATGTCCTGCAGAGCGATGCGCGCCGTTAGACGCCGATGCTTGGCATGGATCTCGTCCTGGTAGATCGGTCCGCTGCCGCCCCAGCCGAGAATTTCCCGGTCGGCGTCGGCGGGCCTCTCCTCCACTTCATTCGACCATTGCACCAGCAGGCCCTTCAAACGTTCCAGGCCGTCCTTGCCCAGCGCCGGAACCATCTCGGCGATCAGCGGGTCATATTGGCCGTAGTCATTATCCTGCAACGCTGTGAAGACCTTGTCGGCAAGGACATCGATACCGATACCCGCGCACCTGGCGATGACACCGGCATCGACGCACGCCTGGTGGAACGTCTCGATGAAGGCTGTGTCGCTGCTGTTGGATCGGTGGAAAATCGAATCGGCAACGGCAAGGAATTGCCAGATGAGATCGAACGCTTCCTTCGGATCGTCGGCGGCCACAACGGTGACGATCGCGGATCGCTGCGTTTCGAGGTCCGCATTGACGGTTTTTACCTTATGCCATTCGATGACGCTCTGCGCCCGTGCGATACTGCCGAGGCGCTTGCGGATCTCACGCGCGACCTCGGTGCTGCCCTGATTGCCGGCCAGTTCCATGCGAAGCCGCCGTTTATGGGCAGCGCTGCCGGTGCTGATTTCGATCAGCAGTTCGGCGAGGCGTTGTGCACCGAGAGCTTCCAGGTTCTTCGCGTTGAGAGTCGTCTTTGCTGCCATGGGCCCCCGCTATCGTTTCGCGCCGATCCTAACCCGGTATTCAAATCAGTCCAAGGTGCCGAGAGCGGAGGCGCAAGTATATCGTATCGCGAATTCGTATGACTTTATCGGCAGTTAGTCTCGCCGAATCATGGTCGTTAGCCAAAAAATAACGCTGCCTCGTAACGACTCCTAAAGCCCGCTTTGGCACCTTGTTGCCTATCGATATTTGCTTCCAAATTTTGCGGCTGGGGTTGGTTATGAGTCACACTAAGGACGCCTGGGTGAGCCAGCGCGCTTATTCGCTGTGGGAATCGGAAGGCCGGCCGGATGGGCGCGGGGAAAGCCATTGGGCGCAGGCGCTCAAGGAATTCGAGCAGCTGGAGCTGACGAAGGCTTCGCCCGACGGAAACGATCTCATCGAGAAGCTGAAGGCAGCCGGTCGGCTGATGCGGGTTGCGCCCCCTGCCGAGAACGACCTGCAGCTGAAAGCGGCGCGTTAGGCGATTGCCAAATCTCCGTGCGCCAAAATAGTCAGCGGCAATCCAGGCGCATGATCGGCCTTGCCGGCAGTCGTCTTGCGATTCGACGAAACCCTTCCCAAATCTACCGGCGGGCCGCCCAACTGAGGCCGCGCCGCAGGATCAGCGGCATGTAGGGATGGTCGAATTCGGCCGCGACATGACCAAGAGCGGAATAAAAGATGCGGCCGGCGCCGAAATGGCGCTTGAAGACGACCGGCATCACGACATTGCGGGCCGCCGGATCGTATACGCCGGTGAAGGTGGTGGTCGCCAGGATTTCGACCGTGGGATCGTAATGCAGATAATACTGCTCCGAACGGTAGTCGAAATCGGGAATGCCCTCCATAACAGGATCGTCCTGCCGGGTGACCGCGACCCGGAAGTCGATGATGTTGCCGGGATGGGCGACCCAGGTAACGCCGCAGACATAGCGGAAAGGCGCGCTTTCCTTGAAGGAGGTGGCAAGCGCGCCGTGATGGCCGGCAAGCCCGAGCCCGTCGCGCACCGCTTCGACCAGGGCCGCTGCATGCGGCTTTTCCAGCGTTTCGCCGGTGATGATCGGCACCAGCAGATCGGCTTTCGCCAGCGTCGGCGATCCGAATATGCCGAGATCGCCGGTCACCTCGACCGCAAAGCCGTCCTCGCGCAAGAGATCGGCGACGATATGGGCGCATCGCTCCGGCTCATGCCCCTGCCAGCCTCCCCAGATGACCAATGCCTTCCTCATTCACGCGCTCCCTGGCTGATTGCTGCGGACCGTTGCACATGAGCCCTTAAAACGGGCGGTTATGCAAATCACGCGAATAATTCACGAATCGCCGATCCGGCACAAATCGTGCGGGGCGCCGGGCGGTTCGGCATTTGAGCGATTGCCGTTCACGCCTGTCGTCAGTTCCTTCTTTTTATTGCCGTGTATCTCGTCTAGGTTTCTCCCGTCTTTTAAGAACAACAAGGGTGGTGCATGGCAGGTGAAACGGTTCTTGTGGTCGGCGGCGCCGGTTATATCGGCTCGCATACGTGCCTCGACCTGGCGAACAAGGGCTACAAGCCGGTCGTCTTCGATAATTTTTCCAACGGCCATCGCGAGTTCGTCAAATGGGGGCCGGCCGAGGAAGGCGATATTCGCGATCGCGCTCGGCTGGACAAGGTGCTGGCCAAGCACAAGCCGGCGGCGATCCTGCATTTCGCGGCGCTGATCGAAGTCGGCGAATCGGTCAAGGATCCGGTTTCCTTCTATGAGAACAATGTGATCGGCACCTTGACGCTGCTTTCGGCGGCACAGGCCGCCGGCATCAATGCCTTCGTCTTCTCCTCCACCTGTGCGACCTACGGCCTGCCGCAGAGCGTGCCGCTCGACGAGACGCACCGACAGGTGCCGATCAACCCCTATGGGCGGACGAAATATATCGTCGAGCAGGCGCTTGCCGATTACGACCAGTATAAGAGCCTGCGCTCGGTGGTGCTGCGCTATTTCAATGCCGCCGGCGCCGATTTCGAAGGCCGGATCGGCGAATGGCACCAGCCGGAGACGCATGCGATCCCGCTGGCGATCGATGCCGCGCTCGGCCGCCGCCAGGGCTTCAAGGTGTTCGGCAGCGATTACGAGACGCGCGACGGCACCTGCGTGCGCGACTATATCCACGTGCTGGATCTTGCCGATGCGCATGTGCGCGCCGTCGAATATCTCCTGAAGGGCGGAGAGTCCGTCGCGCTCAACCTCGGCACCGGTACCGGCACGACGGTCAAGGAATTGCTCGGCGCGATCGAGGACGTGTCGAACCGGCCGTTCCCGGTCGAATATATCGGCCGTCGCGAGGGCGATTCGCATACGCTGGTCGCCAATAACGACAAGGCGCGCGACGTGCTCGGCTGGGTGCCGCAATATGATCTGTCCGAGATCATCCGCTCCGCCTGGAACTGGCATGCAAGATCCAACCAGCATTGAGCCAACCGGAATTGAGCCAGCCGGAAACGAGAGCGACCGCCGGCCGAACATTCTGCTGATCACGGCGGACCAATGGCGCGGCGACTGCCTGTCTTCTGTCGGTCATGCTTGCGTGAAAACGCCAAATGTCGACGCCTTGGCCGGGGAGGGCACGCTTTTCCGGCAGCATTATGCCGGGGCGGCACCCTGCTCGCCGGCGCGGGCGACGCTCTATACCGGCCTTTACCAGATGAACCATCGTGTCTGCCGCAACGGTTCGCCGCTCGATGCCCGCTTCGACAATCTGGCGCTGGCGGCGCGACGGGCGGGATATGATCCGACGCTGTTCGGCTATACCGACACGGCGCCCGATCCGCGCGGCATGGATGCCGGCGATCCGCATCTGACGACCTATGAAGGCGTATTGCCGGGTTTTACCGCACGCCAGCTTCTGCCCGAGCATGAAAGACAATGGCTCTCCTGGCTGAGGTCGCGTGGCCACGCGCATGCCGTCAGCCGCGACATCCATATTCCCGTCGGTGCGCAGGCCGGCGAAATTACCGATGCGGCGCCTGCCTATTCCCGCGACGAGACCCAGACCGCATTCCTGGCCGGCGAATTCATCCGCTGGATGAGCGAGCAGGACGTGCCGTGGTTTGCGCATGTCTCTTTTTTGCGTCCGCATCCGCCTTTTTCCGTGCCGGAGCCGTTCAACCGGATGTTCGGGCCGAGTGACGGACCGGCTTTTGCGCGCGCGACAAACGCCCAAGCGGAAGAGGCGAGTCATCCCTATCTCGCCTATGCCATGCCGCGCACCGGCAAGGGCAATTTCATTCACGGCGCCACCGGGCCGCTCAGCGGCTGGAATGGCGAGGATTTCTCGGCGATCCGGGCAATCTATTACGGCATGATAGCTGAGGTCGACGGGCAACTCGGCCGTATCTGGCAGGCGCTGAAGAGTGCGGGTGCCTGGGAGAATACGCTTATCGTCTTCACTTCCGATCACGCCGAGATGGCGGGCGATCACTGGACACTCGGCAAGGGCGGTTTCTTCGACGGCAGCTATCATGTTCCGCTTGTCATCCGCGATCCCGCAAGCGGTGCCGCAGGCGGGATCGTTGACGATTTCACCAGCGCCGCGGATATTTTTCCGACATTGTGCGAAAAGCTCGGTATCGAGGCGAAAAACGGACTCGACGGCCGGTCGCTCATGCCGTTCGTCAACAGCGGGAGCGAGCCGGGATGGCGGGATGCGGCATTCTGGGAATTCGATTTCCGTGATATCGCCGCCGGCGAGGCGGAACGGCATTTCGGGCTAAGGTCCAACCAATGCAATCTCGCAGTGATCCGCGATGCGCGGTTCAAATATGTGCATTTTACCGCACTGCCGCCGCTGCTCTTCAATCTTCGCGACGATCCGATGGAGCTCGACAATGTCGCGGCTGATCCGGCCTATGCGGCCACCCGGCTTGAATATGCCGAAAAGCTGCTGTCGCTGAGGGCGCGGCATCTGGATCAGACGCTTGCCTATACCGAGTTGACGGAAAAAGGGCCGGTGACGCGCCGGCCCTGATCTCATTTACCCGAGATAATCACGCTTGCCGATCGGCGCACCCTGATTGCGCAGGATGGCGTGGGCGGTCGCGACGTGGAAATAGAAGTTCGGCAACGCGAAGGTGGTGACATATTCGTCGCCCGGAAGCACGATGCCGCTGCTGCCCGGCAGGGTGATCTGGCGGCCTTCCACGCCTTCCAGCGCTTGCGCCGAAAATGTGGCGAGATAGGCTTCGGTCTTTGCCAGGCGCTCGCGCAACTCGTCGAACGTCTTTTCATTGTCTTCGAACTTCGGGGCGTCGGTGCCGGTCAGCCGAGCCAGAGTGAATTTGGCGCTGTCGCTGGCGCGCTGATACTGGCCGGAAAGCGACAGCATGTCCGGCGCAAGGCGCGCAGCGACCAATATGGCGGGATCGACATTCTTTTCCCTCGCAAAGGCTTCGGCCTTGTCGAGATAGGTTTTCAGGCTGGCGAGGCCCCGGTGAAACATCGGAACAGTGAGGCGATAGATCGAAATGGACATCTGTCTTGTCTCCAAAATCTTCAAATAATCAGGCCGCAGCGAGAGATCGAAGGCGCCTGCGGCGGTCCACCTGTCTTCGACCCGCCATAGATGGAGGCTTCCTTCGCCTTCCGCAATGCGGCGAATGCAGGCGCCGGTCATGAAGACCATGGCATGCGCGTCCGATCGACATCTCGTTGCCGCTAAAGAGGCTTGACGCCGTTCCCAGAAAATGGAATGAATATTCCGCAGAACAAATTTTACGGTTTGTTTGTTCCGTTTTAGGGACGCCGCGGGAGAGGCGGCGTAGCGAATTGCGGCTTCCGGGCAGATGCCCGGGGTTCCGGCGTGAGGAGGGTGCAGCCGGGCACCGTTTGTGGAGGAAATAAAATGAAAAAGTTTATCCTGGGCACTGCGATGGCGCTCGTCATGTCGGCGGCCGCTCACGCGGAAACCGTCGGCGTCTCGATGGCGAAGTTCGACGACAACTTTCTGACCGTTCTGCGCAATGGCATGACCGATTACGCCAAGACGCTGAGCGGCGTCACCCTGCAGGTCGAAGACGCGCAGAACGACGTGTCCAAGCAGCAGAGCCAGATCCAGAATTTCATCGCCTCCAAGGTCGATGCAATCATCGTCAACCCTGTCGACACCGACGCCACGACGGCGATGTCGAAGCTCGCCGCCGATGCCGGCATTCCGCTGGTCTATGTCAACCGTCAGCCGGTCAACGTCGACACGCTGCCGGACAAGCAGGCTTTCGTGGCCTCCAACGAGCAGGAATCCGGCACGCTGGAAACCAAGGAAATCTGCCGCATTCTCGGTGGCAAGGGCAAAGCCGTCGTTATCATGGGCGAGCTTTCCAACCAGGCCGCGCGCATGCGCACCCAGGATATCCATGACGTCATCAAGACCGATGAGTGCAAAGGCATCGAGATCGTCGAAGAGCAGACGGCCAACTGGGATCGCACTCAGGGCGCCGACCTTATGACCAACTGGCTCTCCAGCGGCATCGAGTTCGACGCTGTCATCTCCAACAACGACGAAATGGCGATCGGCGCTATCCAGGCACTCAAGGCAGCCGGCAAGGATATGAGCAAGGTCGTCATCGGCGGCGTCGACGCCACGCAGGACGCGCTTGCCGCCATGCAGGCGGGCGACCTCGACGTTACGGTATTCCAGGATGCCGCCGGCCAGGGCAAGGGCGCGCTCGATACGGCGCTCAAACTTGCCAAGGGCGAAAAAGTCGAGAAGAAGGTCTACATCCCCTTCCAACTCGTCACCCCTGAAAACGTCAAGGACTTCGTCGCCAAGAACTGAGGCGAACGCCTAACGGGATGCGGGCAAAGCCCGCATCCTTTTTCCTGCCCTTATCCGGAGGAGATGATATGGCCGTCAGCCCGACAACCATGGCCGCCGTGCGCGCTAGCGGCGCAGTTCCGAATGCGGAATATCTGTTGAGCGCCGAAGGCGTTCGCAAGGAATTTCCCGGGGTCGTCGCACTCGACGACGTGCAGTTCCGGCTGAAGCGCGCCTCCGTGCATGCGCTGATGGGCGAAAACGGCGCCGGCAAATCGACATTGATGAAGATCCTGGCCGGCATCTACACGCCCGATAAAGGCGATATCCGCCTGAAAGGGATCGAAATCCAGCTGAAATCTCCGCTCGACGCGCTGGAGAACGGCATTGCCATGATCCATCAGGAACTGAACCTGATGCCGTTCATGACGGTCGCGGAAAATATCTGGATCCGCCGCGAACCGAAGAACCGCTTCGGCTTCGTCGATCACGGCGTGATGCATCGCATGACCGAAGAGCTGTTTGACCGGCTCAATATATCAATCGATCCCGATATCGAGGTCCGGTATCTGTCCGTCGCCAACCGCCAGATGGTCGAGATCGCCAAGGCGGTTTCCTATAATTCCGACGTGCTGATCATGGACGAGCCGACTTCGGCACTGACGGAGCGCGAGGTCGAGCACCTTTTCCGCATTATCCGCGACCTCAGGGCGCAGGGCATCGGCATCGTCTACATCACCCACAAGATGAACGAGCTTTTCGAGATCGCCGACGAGTTTTCGGTGTTCCGCGACGGCCGTTATATCGGCACCCATGCATCGACCGACGTCACCCGCGACGACATCATCCGCATGATGGTCGGGCGCGAGATCACCCAGATGTTCCCCAAGGAAGAGGTGCCGATCGGCGAGGTCGTGCTCTCCGTCAAGGATCTCTGCCTCAACGGCGTCTTCAAGAACGTCTCCTTCGAGGTAAGGGCCGGTGAGATCCTCGGGGTGGCCGGTCTGGTCGGTTCCGGGCGGTCCAATGTCGCCGAAACGCTCTTCGGCGTGACGCCGGCAAGCTCCGGCTCGATCGAGCTCTACGGCAAGCCGGTGACGATTTCTTCACCGACCGAGGCCATCCGCAACCGGATGGCGTTCCTGACCGAGGACCGCAAGGATACCGGCTGTCTGCTGATCCTCGATATTCTCGAGAACATGCAGATCGCCGTTCTGCAGGACAGATATGTCAAGGGCGGCTTCGTGCAGCAGGGCGCGATCGAGGCGACCTGCGAAGACATGGCAAAGAAGCTGCGGGTGAAGACGCCCAATCTCTACGAGCGGGTGGAAAATCTTTCAGGCGGCAATCAACAGAAGGTGCTGATCGGCCGCTGGCTGCTCACCAATCCGCGAATCCTGATCCTCGACGAGCCGACACGCGGCATCGATGTCGGGGCCAAGGCGGAAATTCACCGGCTGGTCACCGAAATGGCACGAAACGGCGTGGCAGTCATCATGATCTCATCCGAGATGCCCGAGGTTCTCGGGATGAGCGACCGCATCATGGTCATGCACGAGGGACGCGTGACCGGTTTCCTCAATCGCGATGAAGCAACGCAGATCAAGGTGATGGAGCTGGCTGCGCAGTGATGCGCCGTCTGCAATCGCCCAAGGGAGGTTTGACATGAGTACCAAGGCAGCAGAGGGCGCGGCTCCGCTCGCAACCCGGCAACGGCGGCGGCGCTTACCGACCGAGCTCAGCATTTTCCTCGTGCTCGTCGGCATCGCACTCATCTATGAAGCGCTCGGCTGGATGTTCATCGGCCAAAGCTTCCTGATGAATTCGCAGCGTCTGACGATCATGATCCTGCAGGTCTCCGTCATCGGCATCATCGCCGTCGGCGTCACGCAGGTCATCATCACAGGCGGCATCGATCTTTCATCTGGCTCCGTCGTCGGCATGACGGCGATGATCGCGACAAGCTTCGCCCAGTCCTCCACCTGGGGACGGGCAGTCTTCCCCTCGCTGACCGACCTGCCGGCTCTCGTGCCGATCATGGTCGGCCTGCTGATCGGGGCGGCTGCGGGTCTGGCGAATGGCGCACTCATCGCCTACACGAAAATCCCGCCCTTCATCGCAACGCTCGGCATGTTCGTGTCGGCCAGAGGCGTCGCGAAGTGGTACACCAAGGGACAGCCGGTTTCCGGGATCACCGAGCAGTTTCACTTCATCGGCACCAAGGCCTGGCCGGTCGTGGTCTTCCTGGTCGTCGCGCTGATCTTCCATATTGCGCTGCGCTACACACGCTACGGAAAGTTCACCTATGCGATAGGCGCCAACCCGCAGGCAGCGCGCGTCTCCGGCATCAACATCGAGGCGCATCTCGTCAAGGTCTATGTGATCGCTGGATTGCTCGCCGGCCTTGCCGGCATCGTCACGGCGGCACGCGCTGAAACCGCGCAGGCCAGCATGGGCGTCGGATATGAGCTCGATGCGATTGCCGCGACCGTCATCGGCGGCACCTCGCTGACCGGCGGCGTCGGCCGCATCACCGGCACCGTCATCGGCACCATCATCCTCGGCGTCATGACATCTGGCTTCACCTTCCTGAGGATCGATGCCTATTACCAGGAGATCGTCAAAGGCCTCATCATCGTCGCCGCTGTCGTGATCGACGTCTACAGACAGAAGAAGCGTCGCAAACACTGATCTCTGCCTGCATCATTCGCGATTTTACGGGGGCTTCGGCCCCCGTTTGCGTTTTCGCGGCGACGGCCGATTTTCAAAAAAAGAGATGGCGAATTCCGTCAGCTTTTCTATTCTGGCCACTTCATTCGCCCGCCTCGGGGCAGCGCAGGAAGACAGATGCAATTCGTATTTGACGGTCACAACGACGTTCTCCTTCGACTCTGGACACATTCAAAAGACGGCAGCGACCCTATCGCGGAATTTTCGGACGGCACGACGATCGGCCATATCGATGCGCGCCGGGCGAAAGCGGGCGGTTTGTCCGGTGGTCTCTGCGCCATCTACATTCCCTCGGGCGATCTCGTCTTCGCCGATCCGGATGCCGACGGCCGTTACGTCACGCCGATGGCTGCCCCGCTTGATCCGCTTCCGTCCCTTGCGATCGCCACCGAAATGGCGGCGATCGCGCTGCGGCTCGACAAGGCCGGTGCCTGGCGTCTCTGCCGCACGGTCAAGGACATCCGCGGCGCCATGGCGGAGGAGGTTTTCGCCGCCGTCATGCATATGGAAGGCTGTGAGGCGATCGGCGCCGACCTGTCGGCGCTCGAGGTATTCTATGCGGCAGGCCTGCGCTCGCTCGGGCCGGTCTGGAGCCGGCACAACGTCTTCGGCCACGGTGTTCCCTTCGCCTTCCCGATGTCGCCGGACACCGGGCCGGGTCTCACCGATGCCGGTTTTGCGCTGGTACGGGAATGCAATCGCCTCGGCATCCTGATCGACCTTGCTCATATCACCGAGAAGGGCTTCTGGGACGTGGCGAAGACGACCGACCAGCCGCTGGTCGCCAGCCACTCCAATGCCCATGCGCTGACGCCGGTCGCGCGCAACCTGACGGACAGGCAGCTCGATGCGATCCGCGAAAGCCGCGGTCTCGTCGGCATCAATTATGCCACCGCCATGCTGCGCGCCGACGGCCGCTCGGACAGCGATACGCCGATTGCCGACATGATCCGCCACATCGACCATCTCGTGAACCGCATCGGCATCGATTGCGTGGCGCTCGGATCGGACTTCGACGGTGCCACGATCCCTGAGGAAATCGGCGATGCATCAGGCAATCAGAAGTTGATTGCTGCTCTCAGGGAGGTTGGCTATGGTGAGGCGGATCTCACGAAACTTGCCCGTGAAAATTGGCTTCGCATTCTCGCACAAGCCTGGCGGGAGGACTACGCCTAAAGCGCGGCGCGCCCCTGGACGCGCCGAGAACGGACAATATTTTTAATGAGGCATGACCGACAAAACGCTTCGTAATCAAACAAGAACAGGGGAACAGACCATGATGATCACCAAGCTCAGCCACAATTTCCGCCTGCTTTCCGCGGGAGCCGCTCTTTCGGTACTGATGATGACGGCATCCGCCTTTGCCGAAACACCTAAAGACACGCTGGTCGAGGGTTTTGCCTTCGACGACATCATTACGATGGATCCTGGTGAGGCTTTCGAGCTTTCGACCGCCGAAATCACCAGCAACAGCTACAACCTGCTCGTCCGTCTCGATCTCGCCGACACATCCAAGGTGAAGGGCGATCTCGCCGAGAGCTGGAGCGTTTCGGATGACGGTCTTACCTATACGTTCAAGCTCAAATCCGGCCTCAAATTCGCATCCGGAAATCCTGTTACCGCCGAAGACGTTGCATGGTCGTTCGAGCGCGCCGTCAAGCTCGACAAGAGCCCGGCCTTCATCCTGACCCAGTTCGGTCTGACCGGCGACAATGTTACCGAAAAAGCCAAGGCGACCGATGCCAATACGTTCGTCTTCACGGTCGACAAGGCCTATGCTCCGAGCTTCGTGCTCAACTGCCTGACGGCGACGGTCGCCTCCGTCGTCGACAAGAAGCTCGTGCTGGAGCATGTGAAGGCGATAACGCCGGATGCCGAGCACAAATACGACAATGATTTCGGCAATGAGTGGCTGAAGACCGGCTATGCCGGCTCCGGCGCCTTCAAGCTGCGCGAATGGCGGGCCAACGAAGTCGTCGTGCTGGAGCGCAACGACAATTATTACGGCGACAAGCCGAAGCTCAACCGCGTCATCTATCGCTATATGAAGGAAAGCTCGGCCCAGCGGCTGGCGCTCGAAGCCGGCGATATCGACATCGCCCGCAACCTCGAGCCCGGCGACATCGACGCCGTATCCAAGAACGCCGATCTGGCGACGACAAGTGCGCCGAAGGGCACGATCTATTACGTCAGCCTGAACAACAAGAACGAGAACCTGAAGAAGCCGGAAGTCCAGGAAGCCTTCAAATATCTGGTCGACTACGATGCGATCGGCGCGACCCTGATCAAGGGCATCGGCGAGATCCACCAGACTTTCCTGCCGGAGGGCCAGCTCGGGGCGCTTGATGAAAACCCCTACAAGCTCGACGTTGCCAAGGCGAAGGAACTGCTGGCCAAGGCCGGCGTCCCGGACGGATTCTCGGTGACGATGGACGTGCGCAACACGCAGCCGGTGACCGGCATTGCTGAATCGATGCAGCAGACGCTGGCGCAGGCCGGTGTCAAACTAGAGATCATTCCCGGCGACGGCAAACAGACGCTGACCAAATATCGTGCCCGCACCCACGATATCTATATCGGTCAGTGGGGTTCGGACTATTTCGACCCGAACTCGAATGCCGATACGTTCACCAGCAATCCCGACAATTCCGATGCCGGCACGGTGAAGACGCTTGCATGGCGCAACACCTGGGAGGCGCCGGAGCTCGACAAGCAAGCCAAGGCGGCGCTGCTGGAACGTGACGGTGAAAAACGTGCGGCCATGTACGAGGACATTCAGAAGAAGTTCCTCGCCAACAGCCCCTTCGTCATCATCTTCCAGCAGACCGAAGTGGCCGGCTATCGCAAGAATTTGAAGGACTTCAAGCTGGGTCCGAGCTTCGATACCAATTTCGTCGGCCCGATCGCCAAGGAATGATCCGGCAGGATTGGTCGCTTGAGCACCATTGAAACAACACAGGTGGCGGCACGGCCCCGAAAGGGCGGTGCCAGCACCCTCGCCAAGGCGATCGGGCGGTTCCTGTTCGCCGCCGTCACGACCTATCTCGGCCTTCTGGCCGTCACCTTCTTCATCGGCCGCGTCGTGCCGATCGATCCCGTGCTCGCCATCCTCGGCGACCGCGCGCCCACCCATGTTGTCGAGCGTGTGCGCCAGGAAATGGGCTTCAATCTGCCGCTCTATGAGCAGTTCTACATCTATGTCAAAGGCGTGCTGTCCGGCGATTTCGGCAATTCGGTGCTGACGACCAACCCTGTGATGGTCGATATTCGCCGCGTCATGCCGGCGACGATCGAGCTTGCCACGCTCGGAACGCTGATCGGCGCCTGCGTCGGCGTGCCGCTCGGTGTTCTCGCCGCCGTGCGCCGCGGCAGCATCGCCGACCAGGTGGTGCGCGTCATCGGCCTGATCGGTTATTCCGTGCCGATCTTCTGGCTGGCGCTGATCTCGCTCGTCATCTTCTATGCGCAACTGCGCTGGGTGGCCTTTCCCGGCCGCATCGATATCGTCTTCGAATATACGTTCACGCCAATCACCGGCTTCTATCTGCTGGACAGCGCCTGGCAGGGGCAGTGGGATGTCTTCTATGATGTGTTCCGCCACATCATCCTGCCCGCCTCGCTGCTCGGCTATTTCTCGCTCGCCTATATCAGCCGCATGACCCGCAGCTTCATGCTGAACGAGCTGTCGCAGGAATATATCGTTGCCGCGCGCGCCAAGGGGCTTTCGGAAACGCGGGTGATCTGGGGCCATGCGCTGCGCAACGCCGCCGTGCCGCTCGTCACCGTCATCGCGCTTTCCTATGCCGGCCTGCTCGAAGGATCGGTGCTGACCGAGACCGTCTTCTCCTGGCCGGGCATCGGGCTCTACATCACCAACTCGCTGCAGAATGCCGATATGAACGCCGTGCTCGGCGGCACGATCGTCATCGGCACGGTTTTCATCGGCATCAATCTTCTGTCCGATCTTCTCTACCGGACGCTCGACCCGAGGACGCGCAACCGATGACGGCTCCCGCCAGCCCATCTCCGACGATGAGCCGCCGCGACTGGCTGCTGTCCGACCAGCCGCAATCGCGCATGCAGGCGCGTCTCGGCCGCGCCTATGCCACCTGGCGGCAGTTCACCGCAAACCGGCTTGCCGTCGTCGGCCTGCTGATCATCGTGGCACTGCTTTTCATCGCCGCCTTCGCCGATATCATCGCCACACACAATCCCGTCGTCGGCGATCTGCGCAATGCCCGGCTGCTGCCGCCGGGAACGGGTGAATTCCTGCTCGGCACCGACGACCAGGGCCGCGATATCTTTTCGCGGCTGATCTACGGATCGCGTTTGACGCTGCTGGTCGTCGCGCTCGTCGCCGTCATCTCGGCGCCGATCGGCCTGATCGTCGGCACCGTCTCCGGTTATGCTGGCGGCTGGGTGGATGCGACGCTGATGCGCATCACCGATATTTTCCTCGCCTTTCCGAAGCTGGTGCTGGCGCTCGCTTTCGTCGCCGCGCTCGGCCCCGGCATTCAGAACGCGATCATCGCCATCGCCATCACCTCCTGGCCGCCCTATGCCCGCATCGCGCGTGCCGAAACGCTGACAGTCCGACGGTCCGACTATATCTCGGCGGTGAGGCTGATGGGCGCCTCGCCGCTGCGCATCATCGTTCGCCATGTCATGCCGCTCTGCATTTCCTCGCTGATCGTGCGCGTGACGCTCGATATGGCCGGCATCATCCTGACGGCCGCCGGCCTCGGCTTCCTCGGCTTGGGCGCGCAGCCGCCGCTGCCGGAATGGGGCGCGATGATCGCTTCGGGCCGACGCTTCATCCTCGATCAATGGTGGGTGGCGGCGATGCCCGGCATCGCCATCCTCATCGTCAGCCTCGGCTTCAATCTGCTCGGCGACGGCCTGCGCGACGCGCTCGATCCGAAGGAGAGCGGCCAGTGACGACGCTTCTGACGGTCGACAAGCTCAAGGTCAGCTACCCCACGCGCACCGGCATGATCGAGGCCGTGCGCGGCGTCTCCTTCACGCTCGGCAAGGAAAGGCTCGGCATCGTCGGCGAATCCGGCTCCGGCAAGTCGCAGACCGGCCGGGCCATCATGGGCCTGACGCCGAAACACGGCATCGTCACGGCCGACAGGATGGATTTCAGCGGTATCGATCTCCTCAAGGCCTCGGCCGGGCAACGGCGCAGGCTGCGCGGCAAGCGCATCGCCATGATCCTGCAGGATCCGAAATATTCGCTCGATCCTGTTATGACGATCGGCCGGCAGATCTGCGAAACGCTGCGCACCCATGAAAAGGTCGGCAGGGCGGAGGCGCGCGAGCGCGCGCTCGCCATGCTGGAGGCCGTGCAGATCCGCGATCCGAAACGCGTGTTCGACCTGCATCCGCACGAAGTTTCGGGCGGCATGGGGCAGCGTGCGATGATCGCCATGATGCTGATCGCCGGGCCGGAGCTGCTGATTGCCGACGAGCCGACCTCGGCGCTCGACGTGACGGTGCAGCTCGATGTGCTCAGAATCATGGACAGGCTGGTGTCGGAGCGCGGCATGGGATTGATCTTCATCTCCCATGATTTGAGACTGGTCTCCTCTTTCTGCGATCGCGTCATCGTCATGTATGCCGGAAAGCTCGTCGAGGAGCTTGCGGCCGCCGATCTCAAACATGCGCAGCATCCCTATACGCAAGGACTGCTGAACTGCATGCCCGAGATCGGCGCGAACCGCCATCCGCTGCCGGTGCTCGACCGCAGGCCGGAGTGGGCGGCATGAGCGCAGCACTCCACGTCGACAATCTCAGCGTCGTCTACGATGAATTTCACGCGCTGAAGGATGTCAGCATCGATGTCGAACGCGGTGAATCCTTCGGTCTCGTCGGCGAGTCCGGCTCGGGCAAATCCACCTTGCTGCGCGCCGTGGCCGGACTTGCGCCGATCAGCAGCGGCGCAATCCACGTCGACGGCGAAGCATTGAAAGGCGCAAAGCGCAGCAAGGCCTTCTATCGGCGCGTGCAGATGGTCTTCCAGGATCCTTATGGCTCGCTGCATCCGCGCCAGACGATCGACCGGCTGCTGCTCGAACCGCTTGCGATCCACGGCATCGGGGACAACGACAGGCGCATCGCGCGGGCGCTCGACGAGGTCGGCCTCGGCAATGGCTTCCGTTTCCGCTACCCGCACCAGCTCTCCGGCGGCCAGCGGCAGCGTGTGGCAATCGCCAGGGCGCTGATCGTCGAACCGTCGATCCTGCTGCTCGACGAGCCGACATCGGCGCTCGACGCCTCGGTGCAGGCGGAAGTGCTGAACCTGCTCGAGCAGATCCGCCGCGACCGAAAACTCACCTTCATTATGGTAAGCCACGATCTCGGCGTGATCACCCATATGTGCGACCGGCTCGCCGTGATGCGCAATGGCGCCGTTGTCGAACGATTGAGCTCGCAAGCGCTGGCGGCGGGCGCGGTCCAACAGGACTACACGAAAAATTTGATGATCGCGAGCAAAGGGTTTGTCAAAGCCTGAAAGGCAATCATTTCAAGCCATTGAAAAGAAACAAGCGGCGCGGGTGTTAAGGATAATATTTCGCTAAAAGACGACCATTCAGCTAGACTATTGACAGCTGCCCCGCTTCTGTCATGATCCTGTTAACGATTGTTAGCTTTCGTGATCGATGGAGGTCAAGGCATGTTCTTTCTCGGTGGGATGACCATGGGCTACCTCGATCCTCCCGTCAAAGCCGAACGCAAGGAACAGATGACGGTCGCCATGCCTGGGGAAAAGGACCGGCGCCTGATCGAGACCTCCAACCCGCCGCAGAACGAGAACGCCGTCGAGCGCTCGTTGATCTGGGCATGGCGCACGCTCTGCTAAGAGCAGGTTGAATTTTCTCTTCCGCTCCCTCTGGACGGAAATTTATCTCTACCTACCTGATAGAGAATAAGAAATATAACAGCGAGCCGCACAACCGGCCGCACGAAAACGACGGAGGCGACATATGGCAGAACTGGGTATTTCGCATACTCACGTGAACCACTATGGTTCCGTACCGACCAAGAAGCCGCACGCCACGCGTCACAGGCTTCAGGCGGTGCTCCATGGGACAATCTTCACCGCGGCATTCCTGTTTGTGGTAGCCATGGTCTTCGGCCTCGTCGGATAGTCGGCAGATAACAAGCCTCGGCAGGCGCCGAGGCTGCGGCGAGTTTGCCGCCTATATTGAATGCCGGACACTGTCTCGGTGTTTCAAGCCCCTTGATCATCCCTCTCCCCTTATCACGCGCTCGAAAAGGGCGCCGCGGCGCATTTTTGCTTCCGGTATGCATGTCGCCCGGAAATGTGCAGCGGTTCCGGGACAACGACATGCATAAAAACAAAGAGCTAAAGCGCGTTGCGTGAATCAAATTTGATGCGACGCGCTTAAGGTCTGGCGGAGTTCAAGTCGGCGCACGCCCCGGTCGGACACCGTGACCAGGCGAACAAGCCGCTCAAAGGACAGCCGAAGATCCGGAAAATCCTCCCTCGGCGCCTGCCTCGCCGCAACCAGGCGCCGGCATGCTCGCCATCCCCCGCCGCGCAAGCGCATCGGTCAGGCGGCGCAAGCCTCTTGACTTGAATTATTCCGATGGTGTCCAACTTTTCGACATGGTTTTGCGGAGAGTGCATTGATCGCCCTCGGGTCGTCCTGGACCAGGGCCGCGCCCGGTTGCATCGCTTGCCAGACGTCATTCACCCCGGCTTCATCGATCTTCGACGAATTGGGGCCCGTTCATGTAGCAGTCATGATAAGCAGTGCAAAAGGCTGAGCAAAACCAGCCATAACTTTGTTTGGATCCAGAACCGAACCCATGTCTATTGCCATTCTTTCTCCGAGCCTTCCCCGCGAACCCGAGATGAAGCAGATCGATCACAATGATTCGATCCGCTCGACCTATCTCTCCATCGAGGACATCAAGGCGATGGGCGATGCAGTCGCCCGTAACGGCGTCGACAAGCTGCCGGCTTTCGCCCCTTTCGATTTCTTCGCACGCCACAAGGAAAATCAGAAGGAAATCCTGCGCGTCTATCGCACGACGGCGACGGATGTCGAGGCCGGCGAGACGATCACGCCGGCGGCGGAATGGCTGCTGGACAACCATTATATCGTCGAAGAGGCAATTCAGGAGGTGCGGCGTGACTTCCCCCGCCGCTTCTACCGCGAATTGCCGACCATGTCTGTCGGCGGTGTCGAGATTCCGCGCACTCTGGTGCTTGCTTGGCTCTACGTCGCCCATACCCACAGCACGATCTCGCAGGAAAGTCTGACGGCGCTGGTCGACGGCTTCCAGGCCAACGAGACACTGAGGATCGGTGAATTGTGGGCGCTGCCCTCGCTGGTGCGCTACGTGCTCGTCGAAAACCTTCGCCGTATTTCGAGCCGTGTCGAAGCCAGCCGCCGGCTGCGCCGCCGCGCCAACGAGGCCGCCGACGAGCTGGTGCGCCTGACCGATCCGGCCAGGGCGGCCGCCTATCTGAAGACGCTGGAACCGCTGGCCGAGGACAACACCTTCTCGACGCAGTTCCTCTATCGCCTGCGTGACGGCTCGCAGACCTCGAGCCTGGCGATCACCTGGCTCGACGAGCGGCTGGAAGAGCTTGGCCGCAACACCGAAGAGGCGACGACGGCCGAACACAGCCGTCTCTCCTCCGGCAACGTGACGATGGGCAACATCATCCGCAGCCTGCGCGAGATCGACGACACCGAATGGTCGGTCTGGGTCGAGCAGGTCAGCCATGTCGACAAGCTGCTCTGGGAACATTCGGATTACGGCATCCTCGATTCCGGCTCGCGGAACAAATATCGCAAGCAGATTGAGAAGCTCGCCAAGCGTTCGCCGCTGACCGAGATGGAAATCGCCCAGCTGGCGCTCGATATGACGGATGCTGCCAAGGCCTCCGGCGAGCCGCAGCCGCATGAACCGAATGTCGGCGGCTTCCTGTCCGGCGCGCAGCGGCCGAAGCTCGAGGCGCGGGCGAATTACCGCCCGACGGTCACCCAGCATTTCGTGCGCGCCGTGCGCCAGTTCAACTGGCTGGCAATTGCCGTTCCCGTCATGCTGCTGACTGTCATCGCCATGGCTGTTGTCGGCAACTTCATGGCGAATGCCGGCATGGGTCCGATCGAAATCGCCGTGCTGCTGATTATGTTCTCGCTGCCGGCATCGGAGGGAGCGACAGGTCTCTTCAACACGCTGCTTTCCTTCTTCGTGACGCCGGCGCGTCTCGTCGGCTACGAGTTCAAGGAAGGCATTCCGGAGGATGCGCGCACGCTGCTCGTCGTGCCCTGCCTGATCTCGAACCGCGACAGCGTTGACGATCACGTGCGCAATCTCGAGGTCCACTATCTCGCCAATCCGCGCGGCGAAATCTATTTCGCGCTGCTCAGCGACTGGCCGGACAGCGATGTCGAGGAGACACCCGCCGATCTCGAGGTTCTCGACTATGCAAGGCGCGAGATCGCCAATCTCTCCGCCCGTTATGCCTATGACGGCAAGACGCGGTTCTACCTGTTGCATCGCCGCCGTCTCTACAACGCCTCGGAAGGCGTCTGGATGGGCTGGGAGCGCAAACGCGGCAAGCTGCACGAGCTCAACATGCTGCTGCGCGGCGACCGCGACACCACCTATCTGCCGGGCGCCAATGCCGTGCCGGCCAACGTGCAATATGTCATGACGCTCGACGCCGACACCCGCCTGATGCGTGACGCCGTCACCAAGCTCGTCGGCAAGCTCTATCATCCGATTAACCGCCCGGTCATCAATCCGAAAACCGGCCGTGTCGAAAGCGGCTACGGCGTGCTGCAGCCGCGTGTCACGCCGTCGTTGACGACCGGCAAGGACGCCTCGGTCTTCCAGCGCGTCTTTTCGATCAACCGCGGCCTCGATCCTTATGTCTTCACCGTTTCCGACGTCTATCAGGATCTCGCCGGCGAGGGCACCTTCACCGGCAAGGGCCTCTACCATGTCGATGCCTTCGAAGCCTCGCTGAAGGGCCGGATCGACGAGAATTCCGTACTCAGCCACGATCTTCTCGAAGGTTCGATGGCGCGCTGCGCCCTCGTCACCGATCTCGAGCTGGTCGAGGATTTCCCCGTCCGCTACGAGGTGGAGACTTCGCGCCAGCATCGCTGGGCGCGCGGCGACTGGCAGCTCCTGCCTTACATGTTCAATCCGAAATACGGCGTCACGGCACTCGGCCGCTGGAAGATGTTCGACAATCTGCGCCGTTCGCTGACGCCGATCGCCTGGTTCTTCGCCTCGGTGCTCGGCTGGTATTTCATGGGCCCGCTCGGCGCGCTGGTCTGGCAGATTCTGCTGATCTTTTGCCTCTTCGTGGCGCCGACGCTGTCGCTCATCAACGGCATCATCCCGCGCACCAGCGATATCGTCGCCCGCGCCCATCTTTATACGGTCTGGTCGGATATCACGGCCGCCAATGCGCAGGTTGCATTGCGGATCGTCTTCATTGCCGATTCGGCCGCCATGATGGCGGATGCGATCGGCCGTTCGCTCTACCGCCTGTTCGTCAGCCGCAAGCTGATGCTGCAGTGGCGGACCGCCGCCAGCGTTCAGGCCGGCGGGCAAGGCACCCTCGCCTCTTATTACAAGCAGATGTGGCATGCGCCTGTGCTGGCGCTGCTGGCGCTAGGTTTCGCAGCCCTTCCCGGCGACAACGCCTTCCTGGTCGGCATCCCCTTCGCGCTGCTGTGGATCCTCTCGCCTGTCGTCGCCTGGTATGTCAGCCAGTCGGCCGAGACCGAGGACCGGCTCGAAGTCGCCGATTCCGTTTCGAGCGAGTTGCGCAAGATCGCCCGGCGCACCTGGCGCTATTTCGAAACCTTCACCACGGCCGAGCAGAATTATCTGCCGCCGGACAATATTCAGGAAACGCCCCATGTCATCGTCGCGGCCCGCACCTCGCCGACCAATATCGGCGTCTATCTGCTTTCCGTCGTGTCCGGCCGGCATTTCGGCTGGTTCTCCTTCGAGGAGACGCTCGAGCGGTTGGAGCAGACGATTGCCACGATCGACAAAATGGAGAAATTCCGCGGCCATCTGTACAACTGGTATCACTCCGATACGCTGCAGACGCTCGGGCCGCGTTACGTCTCGGCGGTCGACAGCGGCAATCTCGCCGGCCACCTGATCGCCGTTTCTTCGGCCTGCCGCAACTGGGCCGAGGCGCCGTCGGCCCATATGCAGGGCAATCTCGACGGTGTCGGCGATACGGCAGGCATTTTGGGCGAAGTGCTGGCGGATCTGCCGGATGACCGCAAGACCGTGCGGCCGCTGCGCCGGCGCCTGGAAGAGCGCATTGTCGGCTTCCAGAACGCGCTTGCCGCCGTCAAGCGCGAGCACGAATTCGCCTCGATCCGCATCATCAACCTCGCCGTTCTCGCCCGCGACATCGAAAAGCTCGCCGCCAATCTCGACCACGAGGTCAAGTCGAAGCAGAGCGAAGAGGTCACCCAATGGGCGGCATCCCTCGTCAAGGTCTGCGAGGCGCATATCTCCGACAGCACCTTCGATCTTTCCAAGGTCGATGCGCTCCGGCCGCGGCTGGTGGCGTTGCGCGACAAGGCCCGCGATCTTGCCTTCTCGATGGATTTCGGTTTCCTGTTCCGGCCGGAACGGCGCCTGCTGTCGATCGGCTACCGTGTCGAAAGCGGCGAGCTCGACCAGGCCTGCTACGATCTGCTGGCTTCCGAATGCCGCCTGACCAGCCTGTTCGGCATCGCCAAGGGCGACCTGCCGACGGAGCACTGGTATCGCCTCGGCCGCCAGGTCGTGCCGGTCGGATCGCGCGGCGCGCTGGTCTCCTGGTCCGGCTCGATGTTCGAATATCTGATGCCACCGCTCGTCATGCAGGAGCGCGGCGGCGGCATCCTCAACCAGACCAATAATCTTGTCGTGGTCGAGCAGATGAACTACGCCCGCAAGCTCGGTATTCCGTGGGGCATTTCGGAAGCGGCCTTCAATGCCCGTGACCATAACCTCAACTATCAGTACACGAATTTCGGCGTGCCGACGCTCGGCCTCAAGCGCGGCCTCGGCCACAATGCCGTTATCGCGCCCTATGCATCGCTGCTCGCCAGCCAGTACGACCCGCCGGGCGCACTCGAAAACCTGCAGCGGCTGCGCAAGGTCGGCGCGCTCGGAAAGTTCGGCTTCCACGACGCCGTCGACTTCACGCCGACGCGGGTGCCGGAAGGCAAGAAATGCGCGGTGGTCTACAATTATTATGCCCACCATCACGGCATGTCGATCGCCGCCGTCGCCAACGTCGCCTTCAACGGCCATCTGCGCGAGCTCTTCCATTCCGACCCGGTCATCGAGGCGGCGGAGCTTCTGTTGCAGGAAAAGGCGCCGCGCGACATTCCCGTCATGAGCGGCAAGCATGAATCCGATACGCCGGCCAGCATCCAGGACGATCTGCTGCGGCCGGAGATCAGGAAGATAAGCGATCCGACTTCGCGCGACCGCGAACTCGTGTTCCTGTCGAACGGCCACTACTCGCTGATGCTGACGGCGACGGGCGCCGGTTATTCCCGCTGGAACGGTCTTTCCGTGTCCCGCTGGAAGGCCGATCCGACCGAAGACCGCTGGGGCACCTTCATCTTCCTGCGCGATACCGCCACCAACGAATGGTGGTCGGCGACAGCAGAGCCGAAGGGGGTCGAGGGCGAAAAGATCAAAGTCGAGTTCGCCGACGAAAAGGCGCAGTTCACCAAGACGATTGGTGATCTGACGAGCGAGGTGGAGTGCATCATCGCGACGGAGCATGATGCCGAGGCCCGCCGTGTCACCCTGCTCAACATGGGCACGGAAGACCGTTTCATCGAAGTCACCTCCTATCTCGAACCTGTCATCACCTCGGATGATACCGACAATGCGCATCCGGCATTCGCCCGCATGTTCGTCAAGACCGAAATCGGCAAGCGCGGCGACGTCATTCGCGCGGAACGCAACAAACGCGATCCGAACGAGCCGAACATCAGCATCGCGCATCTGATCGTCGACAATGCCGGCGACACTCGTCACACCGAATTCGAGACCGACCGGCGCAAGTTCATCGGCCGTGGCCGCAGCCTCGCCGATGCGGCGGCCTTCGATCCGGGCGCCACACTTTCCGGCAGCGACGGCTTCATGCTCGATCCCGTCATGTCGCTGCGCCGCACCGTGCGTGTGCCGGCCGGCAAAAAGGTCAGCGTGTTCTTCTGGACGATCGCCGCGCCAAACCGCGACGAGGTCGACAAAGCGGTCAATCGCTACCGTCATCCCGACGCCTTCAACCATGAGCTCGTCCAGGCCTGGACGCGCACGCAGGTGCAGATGCGCCACGTCGGCGTCACCTCGCAGCAGGCGGCAGCCTTCCAGCATCTCGGGCGCTACCTCGTCTATCCCGACATGCAGCTGCGCAAGGATGAAGCGACCGTCGAGGCCGGCCTGCAATCGCAATCGGCGCTGTGGCCTTTGGCGATCTCCGGCGATTTTCCGATTTTCACGTTGCGCGTCAACGACGACATGGACCTCGACATTGCCCGCGAGGCCCTGCTGGCGCAGGAATATCTGCGCTCGCGCGGCGTCACCGCCGATCTCATCATCATGAACGAACGTGCCTCTTCCTACGCACAGGACATGCAGCACGCGCTCGACGCCATGTGCGAGAACGTGCGCCGCATGGGCCAGGCCGACGGGTTGCGCCAGCATATCTTCGCGGTTCGAAAGGACCTGATGGAGGAAAGCACCTATCGTGCGGTGATCGCGGCCTCCCGCGTCACCCTGCATGCGAAGAACGGCAAGGTGATCGACCAGATCAACCGCGCCGTCGCCCTGTTTGCACCGTCGAAGGATGAGCTGCAGGAGATGGAGCGCGCCGAGCGCAACAAGGCTCCGGTCAAGCGCGTCGCGCCGGTGCCGCCGCCTGTCGTGCCGCCTGTCGTCATCGAGGAGGAAGGCGATCTCGACTTCTGGAACGGCATCGGCGGCTTTGCCCGAGACGGCCGCGAATATGTCGTTCGCCTGCCCGGCGGTCATGCAACGCCCCAGCCCTGGATCAACGTCATTTCCAATGACAGGTTCGGCTTTCACGTGTCGGCCGAAGGTGCAGGCTTCACCTGGAGCGTCAATTCGCGCGACTACCAGCTGACCTCCTGGTCGAACGACGCGGTGGTCAACCGTTCGGGCGAGGCCTTCTATCTCGCCGATCTCGACAGCGGGGCAGTCATGACGCCGTTCGCAGCACTGTCGCGCCGGCCGGACATTCGTTTCGAAGCCCGCCATGGGCTCGGCTATTCGGTCTTCTCGAGCGTCCAGCACGATATCGCACTGGAGCTGACGCAGACGATCGCCCGCGACAAGCCGGTGAAGCTGCAGCGTCTGCGCCTGCGAAATACCGGCTCGACCGGCCGCAGGCTGCGTCTCTATGGTTATGTCGAATGGGTGCTCGGCAGCAATCCCGGACGCACCGCCCCGTTCATCCTGTCGAGCCAAGATGAGGAGACGGGCGCGCTGTTCGCCACCAATCCGTACAGCATCGATTTTTCCAACCGAACCGCCTTCTTCGCGGCGAGCGAGACGCCATCGAGCGTCTGCGCAAGCCGGCGCGAGTTCATCGGCAAGGCGGGAACGATCCAGGCGCCGCAGGCCGTTACGTCAGCGGCTGCTCTTTCGGGTGCGACCGAACTCGACGGCGATCCGGCCGCGGCTCTGGCTATCGACATCGAGCTTAACGCCGGCGAGGAGCGCGACTTCACCTTCTTCCTCGGCGATACGCCGACGGAAGAAGAAGCGCGCGCCGTCATCGCCGATATCCGCAAGGCTTCGTTCGACGAGGCCGTCGAGGCAAACCGCAGCTTCTGGCGGGATTTCACCGGCAGGCTGCAGATCTCGACGCCGGATCGCGGGATGAACAATCTCGTCAACACCTGGCTGCCCTATCAGAGCCTCGGCTGCCGGATCATGGCCCGCACCGCCTTCTACCAGGCAAGCGGCGCCTTCGGTTTCCGCGATCAGCTGCAGGACACGCTGGCCTTCCTGCTGCACGAACCCTCGATCGCCCGCAGGCAGATCCTGAACGCCGCCTCGCGCCAATTCCGCGAGGGCGACGTCCAGCATTGGTGGCTGCCTGGTACGGGTGCCGGCGTCCGCACGATGATCTCGGACGACGTCGTCTGGCTGAGCTATGCGATCCACCACTATTGCAGCGTCACCGGCGACAAGAGCGTGCTCGACGAGGAAATTGCCTTCCTGGAAGGTCCGGCGCTTCTCGAGGGGCAGCATGACTCCTTCTACAAGCCGGAGATTTCCGAGGATAAGGCGAGCGTCTACGAACATGCGGCGCTGGCACTCGATCTCGCTATCGCTCGCAAGGGGGCTAACGGCCTGCCGCTGTTCCTCGGCGGCGACTGGAACGACGGCATGAACCGCGTCGGCATCGCCGGCCGCGGCACCAGCGTCTGGCTCGGCTGGTTCCTGGCAGGCGCGTTGCGCGCCTTCATTCCCTATGCCGAAGAACGCGGCGACACGGCGCGCGCAAAGCGCTGGTCTGCACATCTCAAGGACTTGAAGAAAGCGCTCGAAACCGCGGGATGGGACGGCGGCTACTATCGCCGCGGCACGTTCGACGATGGCGCACTGCTCGGTTCCAAGGAAAGCCCGGAATGCCGGATCGATTCGATCGCGCAGTCCTGGAGCGTTCTGTCCGGCGAGGGCGACCCGGCCCGCGCCGTCAAGGCCATGGATGCCGTGCTCGATCAACTGGTCGACGAGGAAGCCCGCATCATCCGGCTGTTCACACCGCCTTTCATCAATTCCGCCAGGGATCCCGGTTATATCAAGGCTTATCCGCCGGGCGTGCGCGAAAACGGCGGCCAATATACCCATGCCGCGACCTGGGTGGTGATGGCGCTGGCGGAGCTCAAGCGGGGCGACGATGCCTTCCGCTGCTTCCAGATCCTCAACCCGATCACCCATGCGCTCGACAAGGCTTCGGCCGAGCAATACCGGGTCGAACCCTATGTCGTGGCCGCCGACGTCTATGGACATGAGCCTTATACGGCGCGAGGCGGCTGGACCTGGTACACCGGCTCGGCCGGCTGGCTCTACCGGGCTGCCGTCGAGGGCATCCTCGGTATCCGGTTGAAGGACGGCCGGCTTTATGTGCGTCCGTCGCTCCCGTCGGAATGGGACGGTTTTGCGGCAGAGGTGGAGCGGGGCGACGGCAAATACCGCATTTCGGTCTCAAAAGCGTCCAATGCCAGCGGCTACACTCTGTCGATCAACGGCAGCGAAATCGCCGATCCCGAAGAGGGATATCCGCTCGGATAAAAGCGTTTCTCCACGCAGACATCACGGCGATTCGCGAACGGCCAAAAGGGAACCCTTTTGGCCGTCGTCGCGTTTGCAAATCGGATAATAGGAGACACCCCATGGCAAGCACGCTGACCGAGGCCATCGGCGCCGAGCGCAGTTCCCTATCTGTAGCTGCGCCAGGGCGCGATACACGGCTTGACGTGCTGCGTGGCCTCGCCTTGATCATGATCTTCATCAATCATGTTCCCGGGCAGTTCTTCGAATATGCCACGACGAAGAATTTCGGCTTTTCCGATGCCGCCGAGGCCTTCGTGCTGATATCGGGTATTGCCGTCGGCCTTGCCTACGGCTCTCGCTTTCAGCCGGGCACCCGGCTCAGAATGGCGACCAAGGCGGCAAAGCGGGCCTTCACGCTCTACCTCGCCCATATGATCACGACCTTCATGACGCTGGCGCTGTTCATCTGCGGCGCCTGGCTGTTCCACCGGCCCGGACTGCTTGTCGAAATCAATATTCTGGCGGTTCTGATGAACCTCAAGGACGGTATCCCGGCGCTGCTCCTGCTCGGCCACCAGATCGGCTACAACAATATCCTGCCCATGTACGGGGCGCTGCTGCTGATGGTGCCCATCCTCCTTCTCCTGAACGAGCGAAGCCCGCTGCTGGCGCTTGCCGTCTCGGGCACGGTCTGGCTGCTCGCCGGCATTTATCAGGTGGCGCCGCACAACATGCTGATCGAAGGCTATTGGTTCCTCAATCCGCTGTCGTGGCAGTTCCTGTTTTCGATCGGTATCGTCTCGATCCTGCATATCAAGCGCGGCGGCCGGATCCCGCGGCATCCGCTATTGCTTGCGGTCGCCGCCGCTTACGTCGTGCTGTCCTTCGTCTGGGTGACAGGTCATCTCTGGATTTTCGGCAACTCGCTGGCAGCGCTCGGCCTGCCGCCTGTTATCACCGGTTTCGACAAGACCTTCCTGTCGCTGCCGCGGCTGCTGCATGTGCTGGCGCTGACCTATCTGATTATCAGCATCCCCGCATGCTCCCGCATCCTGCGGCGTCCCGCGGACCACCCGCTGACGATCCTCGGCCGCCATTCGCTCAACATCTTTGTCGCCGGCACGATCCTCGCCATGGTCGGCCAGGTGGTGCTCTACATCACCAATAAGGATCCGCTGGTCGGCCCGATCTTCGTCATCGCCGGCATTGCGACGCAATTCACCTATGCCTACTATCTCGAGCACAAGCGTCAGCAGGGCAAGGTCAAGAGTAAGCTCGTCACCGAGGTTGCCGCCGTCCCGGTGCCCGTGCGCATCGGCGGAGCGGCAAACACCTATCGCCGCACCAATCGGAAATAGCAGCCAGCCTTGCCTTTATATAAGTGAGCCGGCGGGCCATGCCCGCCGGCTCAGTTTTTGTGAACGAGGATGTTCACCAGCCTGCCCAGGGGATCGCGTGTATAAAAGCGCCTGACGCCCCATGGCTCGTCCACCGGACCGTATTCGATCGGAAAACCGGCGGCCGACATCGCCGCGAAAGCGGCATCCAGATCGTCGACTTCGATCGAGAGGTCCGGCACCGGCGTGCCGGAGCCGCCTTGGCTGGCGACGCTCACCTGAACGTTCATAGGCCTCGCGGCGCCGAAGGTGGTGATCCAGCCGTGATCCATGATGACCTCGAGACCGAGGATATCCTGATAGAACCGCCGCGCCGGCGTGATGTCGGGTGCCGCAATATTGGCGACGATGCGCAGGACCTTCATGGGCTTTCCTTCCGATGCTTGGACAAGGCGGAAGGTAGAAAGATCGGCAGGGTGGTCAATCGGGGCTTGGCTTGGAATGGCGACGTGGCGGCGTATGGCACCCCTACTGCCCTGCCGAGCATCTCCCCACAGGTGGGGAGATTGGCTGCGCGCACCGACTTCCCCAAACAACAACGAACCTGTGTTCCGCACAGCGACGGAAAGGGACTGCGGGGTCAACCTTTTGCCAATCTCCCCACCTGTGGGGGAGATGCCCGGCAGGGCAGAGCGACTGTCTTGGAAGTCAAGCGTTTTGCCATGCTTTCTGGTCCCGGATGATTGCGTTGAGGATGGTGAGCA
Source organism: Rhizobium croatiense (assembly GCF_019793465.1). Lineage (GTDB taxonomy): Bacteria > Pseudomonadota > Alphaproteobacteria > Rhizobiales > Rhizobiaceae > Rhizobium > Rhizobium croatiense. The sequence continues at coordinate 105,378 of NZ_JAILYJ010000021.1, forward strand.
GCTTGCGCATGGCAGCCACAGTTGCGAC
>NZ_JAILYJ010000022.1 GCF_019793465.1 Rhizobium croatiense
TCCCGGCGCAACGGCGTCAGTCGGGCATTCTTATGAATGTTCATTCGCGGCGATCCTTCCGACTCGAGGTGTGATAGCTCCAGTCTCCTAAATCCGCTTTGAATGGACAACCTCCCGAAAGCTCACAATTAGAGCCTCGGCCGGGGTCTGGTATCCGAGCGATGAGTGCGGCCGGAAATGGTTGTACAACACGACGACAGAACACCCACGGGACCGAGGTTCGCGAGCTTTTGTATCCGTGGCATCCCTGGTCCGGGCAACCCGTTCACGTGCATGAGGCGGTGTCCAAAGGGAAGCATATTTCCGCTGCAGCCTTTCTGGTTCTTCTTCTGGTCGACTTCTTGAGGTCCCATCGTGGATGTTCGACCGATCAATGAGTGGTTGTTGGCGCAGCCTGGCGGTTCCGCACGTCGATCTCGCAAGCCTGCATTCTTTGGCAAGATTGCTGAAGGACGCTGATGCCTCATCGCAATCTTCGGTAATGGGCGCAGCACTTTGGTCGACTCAGCCTATTCAACGCCATGGTGAGGCAGCTAAATGCTGACTTCCAAGAGAACCTTGAGCCTGCCCATCGATGCAAAATAGCTAATAGCGCGGCAATCAGGATGAGACGCTTGCGACAATCTGGATGAGATTCTTAGGTCGCGGTCGGGATCAAATTATCATGCTGATTGCCGCTGACAAGTTCTTCGTCGTTTTCTGATTGCCGCTCCGCGACAGACAGCGTTGATGTCCTGATTGTCGCAAACGAGGCCGGTCGGCCGCGCTGGCGTTTTTCCTCAAGCGCAGTTCTGCGGCGATAGCTTTCGACGTTCATCTCGAAGATCGTGGCATGGTGCACGAGCCGGTCGACTGCTGCGAGTGTCATGGCAGGGTCGGGAAAGACCCGGTTCCACTCTCCGAACGGCTGGTTGGCGGTGATCAGGATCGACCGGTGCTCGTATCGTGCCGAGATCAGCTCGAATAGCACGCTTGTTTCCGCCTGGTCCTTGGTGACGTAGGCGAGGTCATCGAGGATGAGCAAGTCGTACCTGTTGAGTTTGTCGATGGCAGACTCAAGCTGCAGTTCCCTTCGGGCGACCTGAAGCTTCTGCACAAGATCGGTGGTCCGGGTGAACAGGACCCGCCATCCGTTCTCGATCAGCGCAAGGCCGATGGCAGCAGCAAGATGGCTCTTTCCTCCGCCGGGCGGACCGAACATGAGGATGTTAGCTCCCTTGGCAAGCCAGCTGTCGCCGGCGGTGATTGCCATGACCTGCGCCTTCGAGATCATGGGTACAGCGTCAAAGGCGAAGCTGTCTAAGGTCTTTCCGGGCGGCAGGTGCGCTTCGGCGAGATGCCGTTCAATCCTGCGATTGGCACGCTCTGCCAGCTCGTGCTCGGCAATAGCCGACAGGAAGCGAGCTGCCGGCCATCCTTCCCGGTCCGCCTCTTCGGCAAATCGTGGCCACAGCATTTTGATCGTCGGCAGCCGGAGCTCGTTGAGCATGATGCCGAGGCGTGCTTCATCGATAACGTGGGCGTTCTTCATGCCGCTTCTCCCGTCCCGATCAGGGCCTCATAACCGTTGAGCGATGCGAGTTGCACATGAACGGTCGGCAGCTTGGCTGGATCCGGACCGAAGAGCGCTCGCATGGTAGCCAGATTGGGTAAGTCACCAGCATCGAGTATCCTGGCCAATTCTTCGGCAAGTTCGCGTTCGCAACCACGGTCATGCGCGAGCGCCAGGAGTTCGACGGTGATCTTGCAAGCCTGCTTGTCGGGAAGATGCTCGATGAGGGCTTCGAAGGCCTTGCGATATTCCTGACGCGGGAAGAGCTTGTCGCGATAAACGAGGCCGCGGAGCGCCATCGGCTTTTTGCGCAGGGAATGGATGACGTGGTGGTAGTTGACGACCTGGTCGTGTCGGCCGTCGGGATGGCCGCGTCCTCGGCGCAACGTCATCAGATGCGTACCGCCGACAAAGACATCCAGCCGATCGTCGAACAGGCGAACTCTTAACCTGTGGCCGATCAGGCGGGATGGCACGGTGTAGAAGACCTTGCGCAAGGTGAAGCCGCCCGTCCGGGACACCGTAACGACAATCTCTTCGAAGTCCGTGGTCCGGCGCTCGGGCAGCGCCTGCAGATGGGATCGCTCAGCATCAATGCGCTTGCCATGGGCAGCGTTGCGACGGCTGACGATGTCATCGACAAAGGCGCGGTAAGAACTGAGGTCGTCGAATTCCTTGGCCCCCCGCATCAGCAGGGCGTCATGAACAGAGTTCTTGAGATGGCCATGGGAGCTTTCGATAGAGCCGTTCTCATGCGCGACGCCTTTGTTGTTGCGCGTCGGCGTCATTCGATAATGGGAGCAAAGCTGATCGTATCGGTGGGTGAGATCGACCTTGGCATCGGCGTCGAGGTTGCGGAATGCCGCCGACAGGCTGTCGCTTCGATGATAAAGCGGCGTACCTCCCACGGACCACAGGGCATTTTGAAGCCCTTCAGCCAGCGCGACAAAGCTTTCGCCGCCGAGAATGACATGGGCATGTTCGAAGCCCGACCAGACAAGCCGGAAGTGATAGAACAGGTGATCAAGCGGCTGGCCGGCGATGGTCACACCAAGACCGCTGGCGTCGGTAAAATCCGAAAGGCCCAACCGGCCTGGCTCGTGCGTTTGGCGGAAGATGACCCCCTGCGCTTCGCCATGGACAGCACGCCACGACCGAATGCGTCGTTCAAGCGTGCGGCGGATACCTTCAGAGAGTTCTGGATGTCGGCGCAGCATCTCGTTGTAGACAGCGACGGCACGGATACCGGGTGCGGCCTTCAGGAGCGGGACGACTTCGGTCTCGAATATCAGCTCTAAGGGATCAGGGCGGCGGCGTCCGCGCGGCGCTTTGCTCTGAGAAGGCAGTTGTACCTCCTTGTCGAGGCGGTATGCCGTGGCTCGGCTGATCGACGCTTTTGACGCGGCGACCTCTACGGAATGCGTTTGTCGGTACTTCATGAAGAGTCTCATCTGATGATCGGTTAAATGGCGACCCGGCACAAACTGGTTCTCCAATCCAGAAAACCGCAAATGTACCGGACCGACCGCGATCATGAGACGCCGAAAATCTGCGCCACGCCGGGGTATGACTACGATCGGGCTACGCCCTCACTCCGTCACACCCCGGCGCGAGTCTCATCCTGATTGACGCTGAATCTCATCGAGATCGCCGCTACGCATAAAAGAGCCAGCCTGCCCGTCTAACCAATGCGAGCAGAACTCTCGGGACATTGTCACCCAACTTGTAGAGGGCCATCTTCGGCGTCAAGGCGCAGACCTCAACCGCTTCCGAGCAGAGAACTACGTCGGGTGCTGGACATATTTGTGAAGAACCCAACACGGCACAATACTTTTATCATCACGGAATGGGCGCGGCAGTCGGCCAGCAGCCAGGCGCCTGTAAAATCCAAGTGTCGAGCCGACAGGGCCTTGAAGGCAGGCCTGAAACCAGGATGAGGGAACATATCGCCGGATTGGGCCGAGTTGAAGAACGTTGTGGGCAAGAATCTGTGCCCTCACCTCATCAGTCCAATTCCGCCGCCGCCGCCGACAGGTGATCTTTGAGCTCATTTGGGGATCGTTAGCGTTCAGCTTCGGTAGGCGGACGTGCATTTTTGCGATGGTGGAAGTTGTCGGCAGGTGGGCAACACGTGAAATATGGTTCTTCACTGAAATCGAGGGCATCAGACACGTCCCGCGCTCGCCGCGACAGAGCGTCCGACGAGACCTCGAACCATCTTCCGCGAACACTTCATAGCACTGCCTGCAACGTGCTTCGTGTAGACTGCAATCTTCAGTACATCGTTAAGCGAGGTCGTGTCTGAACAACACCGTAGGCATGCCGGATCCTCCGTATTCGAGATGGAATAGAGCGCCTCAGGAATGGTCCCATTTCATCCCGAGGAGGAGAAGTGAAATTGCCATAGTGGCGTGGCGGCGTTTGTTCGCGAGGCTCATGCTACGTGAGTGTCGAGAAGATTGCGACGGATTTAAGTTTCGATCGCCGTGGTTTACCGGAATGCACCTTCCGCTATTTCGCCGCCGAGACGTTGGTCGAGTTCCTCGTGCTGGCCGTTGCGGCAACTTGGCGATTCACGCCGCCACCGCGCGCCTATCGCTGCGGCAGCACAGCCGGCTTCGACGCATCTTCATTCAGACAAGGCGATGGCAAAAATCATCGTCACGCCCGCGCGCGCTGGCCCTGTCGAGATTGCGGCCTTCCTGATGAAAGGCGACGTCGATCCGCTGGACGCCAAGAAGTGACCTTCGTCTTGTCGACCCCCCCTGCGGGAATAGAGCCAATCAAGCGTGCGGCGCGCCAGTGGGAGGACGGCACTTGGCGCGAGAACGTGCCGTTGCGGCAAGTGGAACATCCGTGTCGATTCTCGCGTCAGCGATTTTGAGCTTGCTCGGGCTTCCGGCGAGATTGAAATTGGGAATTTGAATGCCTTCACTGCAAACACACCGGATCTTCATTTTACGTGGCGCAACTTTCCTCAAACGAACCCGCACCCGTGCGGTATTTGGCCACATCCTCGCCGAGGCCGGAGCCGGAATAACCGGGTCCGAGCTTCACTCTCATCACATCAAGGGTGCCTGCCACGAGCAAACGCCTTATAATTGGCGCGAAGCCAAACCGCGTCGGTGACAGGGCACTCACAGTAATGGGCAGGGTGCGGCTGTGGGCCGGCAATTGCTTATTTTGACGCGTCGCTTTTGTTGGCATGCGCCTGAATTTGCGTGCATCGCTCGATCAGGTGCTCGAACGGCTCGGAATCGCCGAGCAGCAGGCCGTCGTCGACCATGCGCGCGTAATCCTCGCCGAGCGCACGCAGACCTTCTCCGGATGGCGTCAGAACCAGATTGCCGTTGACGGCTGCGGCGTAGTCGATGGGCGAGCGGTCGGCCGCCTTTTCCGCAAAAAACATGGATTTGTGTTTCGCCACGGCATTGGCGAGTTGCCGATCCGCGGATGCTTTGTCGGCGAAACCAGCATCGTCCAGCCGGACGACATCATGCCAGTGGCGGGCAAAACGATCGCCGCGAAGGCGCTCCTGCAGGCAGAAGACATGGATGGCGGTCGCTTTCTCCCACAACGTCCGCTCCGCGTGCATGACGCGGGGACTCGCTTTCGGAAATTCGACACCATCAACCTGGCCCGACGCGTCACAGTCGACGGATACTGGCCGGCTCGCCGGTCGACCGCGCTCCGAATTCGAGCATGACGCTCGGGGCGACATAGCCGGATCCGCTGCTCACCGCTTCATAGTCGAGGTAGAGCGTATCGTCCTCGAGGCGGATTGCCGCCGGAAGAGATTGAACGCGCAACGCGCCATAACCGGCTCCACCGAGCCCGCCACCCAGACCGGAAGCCGCTTTCGCACCTCGCTGGTCCAGTGTTTCTCCTCGCTGCGGGTTTTCGGCAGTGCTTCGTCATTGTCGCCAACCAAGTCCGGCGCCAGGGCGCGGATATCGTAGGTCAGGTCGACATCCTCGGAGAACCTTTTGATGACACCGTAGGCTTTCGAAAGCGAGGTGCCGCCCTTGAAGACGAGATGCTCACCGAGCTTGGACGAAAAGAGCGTCTGCAGCGTCCAGACGACCCAGACATCCTTTTCGAGGAGATGAATGGGCCGTCCGGTGCGGTCGGCCGCCACCGCCAAGGCTTCGCGTCGGTTATCCTTTGACAAGGTCAGAAACAGATCAGCGATGCGCAGCCTTTCCTACGCTTCTTGCAAGCCAGGTCGGAAACTGCGGAGCCGCCGCCACCAGCTCGCCGAACGCGTTTGGCGGCAGCTTTCGCTTGATCCGCGACAGTGCTTCATCGGCCCTTTCCGGCCCAAGCCATGCAAGTGCGCGGACCGCCACGCCAGCAGGTCGATCGGCCAAGGCCAATTGCCAGCGCGGCACGTGCTTGAGCTCGACCGTCTGCTGTCCAAGGGTCATCGTCCGGCTACGGCCGGATGTCAGGTAGACGGAGCGGACCGGGACCTGGGAGGTCAGGCCCAGGGCATTTGCCGCGGCGGCGCCATCGAGACGATGACCTCACCGCGCTGCTGCGCCACCGCCTCTACGGCCTGTTCGACCGTCGGCGGCCGACTGCCAAAGCGACTTTTGACGGGCCGCATATAGATACCACGGCCCGCCCGGACGAGCTCGCCACGCTCGGCCAGGCGCGACAGAGCCTGATCCAGGGCGGCTCGATTTCCGAGATGCAAAAAACTCTTTGCCGAAAGCGCGGTCCTTCCGGCAGTCGTTCAGCATGTCCCATGATTTGCTATGTCAGCTTTTGCATGGCATTTCTCTTGTCAGAATTATATGCAAGTTTCTGACAGTTTGCAATGAGAGGGGAAGACGGCGAGCCCGGACGGTGCTGACCAATTTTTATCGGTCAGTGACCCGCTGTCTCTTCACAATCACGATTCATCTATCAGGCCGTCAAACACTTCCACCATCGCATCGCTGATGGCCTTGCCTAGCGCGGCTGCAGCGTTTGCAAGCGCCTCGTCGTCCATATCGCGAGCGGCCATCGCAAAAGCAGTTCCCTCGGACGTTACGATTTCCCGCGCCCGCTCAATTGCCCAAAGGCCGAAGTCGCTGCGGCTGCTGATTTCCACGGTTTCCATGTTGTCCCCTGATTTGTTCGAGAGGACGGCTTATACCGATTTGCCGGACAATGCAGTCTGAAAACCGAGCCCGAGGACCGACTTTGATCTGTCTCGTGAGCGCATTCCCTACGGTAGCGTGCTCTATTGCGCCGCACCTTGGCGACTGCGGTGTCACCAGCATTTGTACTGCGGTATAATTTGGAAGCGCTATGTGGGGGTCAATGGTTCAATTTTGCCGCTCCGATAGCACCCATTTGTCATATCACTGAAAAACTTCTGACCTAACGAGGCTTTCCGGGCCTCCGTTCAGGGTGCGGCCGTCGATCAGGAGTGACGAAATCATGTTGGAACGTGTTGGCAGCGGATCGAAAGAGGTCGAAACCCTGGTCGTGGACCTCGACCAGAAAGACGTGACTGGCCGTTCTGCATCGACAAAAACCATCGACGCCGGCGAAATACGCAAGATCGCGCCGAGCGGCAACGGGCAGGCACTCGACATCTCCGCTGCGCGGGGCTTCGTCGGGTTTACCCAGAGCAAAAGCGGCGCCACCGCGATCCTGGTCGATGCAAAGGTGAGCACGCCCGAAACCGACCCGGGCAACGATCTCAAGATCGACCTGGACGGTTTGAAAAAGGTTGCCGCTTCCGAATTCGGCAGCACCGTTCCCAACAACATCACCCACCTGTTCAACCCGACCATCCAGGCGATGGCCAAGCAGTTTTACGGGGGAGACAGCCCCGCGGTGCGCGATCAGTTCAAGGCCGACGTCAAGGCGCTTCTCGGTCCGCTGCTCGACAAGGTAGGCGCCGGAGAGGTCAGTCAGGCTGATCTTGGCGGCCTTCTGGAGCGCCTGACCTCGCGTCTGAGCGCTCCCGGCGGCAAGGAAGTCTGGGGTTACCGCCACGCGGTACAGACCGCGCTCGAAGGGCTCGTCATGGGCGCCAGCCTGGTCTCGAAGCTCCCGGCCAATGCCGAGTGGGACAAGAGCGTCTCGCCGCTACCCTCCAGCAATCTCGCCAGCTATTCGTTCAACGACGTCATGGCGGCAATCATGATCGGCGCCGGGCTGGCCGGCAAGGGCATTGCGGCCAACGGCTCAGATCGCGGGCGCTTCTTCGCCGGCAGCGGCGGTGACGCCTGGATCGCCGAGCGTATGTTCGCCACCACGGACAATGGCTGGAGCAAGACCGTCCAAAATCTCGATCTGCCCTATATCGACAGCGACTATCTGACATCGAGCCTCAAGAAGATGGACCTTGTCATGTCGGGCTCGGATGCCATCGAGCCGGTCGTGGAGCGCCCGATCGACGAGAACGACATCCTGGAAAGCAAGGTGCTGCGCGGCTACGCTCCGTCGACCGCCTATGAGCCGACGCTGAAGAAGCTCGACGAACTCAAATACGGCATTCTCGGCGACGCCGTGAAGGACGTGAACCGGAATTTCGTCGCGCCCGACAACATGGACCACCTCGACCAGCTGACGCCGGAACAGAAGGCGACGGTGCTCTACGATCTCATCGAGATCAAACAGCAGTTCAATGGCTATATGAACCAGTATGGCGACAGCGTGCCCGATGGCGAGCGCGTCGGCAAGGACCTCGATGCGCGGATCGAAAAGCTGACGGCCGATCCGGCGACGCAGCAGCATCTCTCGGATATCTTCGCGAGCGGCATGAAGGAATATCTGCAAAGCCCGGAGAATTCCGATCTGCTCACCAACATCGAAGACGCCTATCTGATCGATATCGGCGGCGGCAAGGCGATCGACCGGGCGCTGAGCGCCGGCAAGAGCTTCGAAGATGCCCTGAAGGATTATTATTCCGAACTCAACACGCTCGTCGATCTCCTGCCCCAGGATTATATCGACGCGCATCTCGACGCCGCGAACGTCACCTTCTCGAACATCGTCAAGGAACATTATATCGGCGACGGCCAGGGTGTCGATCTCGAGCCGCTGCTGTCGGGTCCGGATGACACATTTGTGCCCGGCGCAACGAATGACGCCATCAGCCAGTTGGCAAACACCTTCGCCGAGGATTTCATCAGCAAAAACGGCCCGGCAGATGGCGGCGAGACGCTGAAGCAGAACCTGGCGCAGGATATAGCGCGCGACGTCGACGGCGTTCTGCGCATGGTGCGCGGCGGTATGAAGCTCGACGACGCGCTTGCCTCCTTCAAGGATTCGCTCGACCTGCCGCGCCAGACCCGTACACCTGCCGGCATCGATGCCGAAGTGTACAAGGCCGGTCTGATGCACGCCGTGCAGATGCTGACGATGTCGAGCGTGCTGGTGGCGCACGGCCTCGGTGTCGGCGGCAAGTGGACGCCGGCCGATATCGCCGCTGCGGTCGGCTCGGCGACACAGATCGTCGGCATGACGATGGAGGGGCTCGGCAAGAACCTCGACGTTGCCGGCAAACCGTTCAGCGCCTTCGGCAATCAGCCTGGCAGCTGGGGCAAGGGGATCTCGATGAACTTCTCGCCGAAGACGATGGAAGCGGCAGGCAAGATCCTCGGCGCGGCCGGCGGCCTCGCCATGGCCGGCCTCGGCTTCTATTCGGCGTCGCGGTCGATGAAGGCCGGCGACCGCGCCAAGGGCGCGCTCGAAATAATCGGCGGCATTGCCGGTACCGGCAACGCGCTGATCGGTTTCTCCGAGGCGATGCTTTATCTGACCAATGCCATGTCCCGTGCCTTTTCCGGACTCGGAACGGTGGCGCCGGAAGTCGTGACCATCTTCAGCAGCGCCGCCAAAACCGGCCTTGCCGCGGCCGGACTGGTCACCGGCCTCGTTGCCTCGGCCGTCGGGCTGGCGCTTGGTCTGTGGGATATGGCCAATGGCGTGAAGAAGCTCGACAAAATGGAAAAGCAGCTGAACGAGAAGCTTGAACGCTACACCGGCGAGTCCGTGCATCTCGAATTTGGGCCAGACCCGTCATTCATCTGGTAGAGGCAGAGGGGCGGCAACGATGACCGCCACAGCCTGGGAAATACCCTGCGACCCCTCGGTAAAAATGTGATTTTTGATCTCCAGGCGCGAGGCCGCTGCATTTTATGCAACCGCGATGTCCGATCGGGCTTGAATTATCACGCAAAGGTCGATCTTATGCCTAACGTAAGGTAAACGACGTCATCCGCGAAAAGCGGAAAAAGAAAATCAAAGGGAACGCATGTCATCGATCGCACCAGCATCTTCGGATATCGATACGGTTTCATTTCTCCGGCTAAACGCCAATTCCGATCCAAAGTCCGAAAATTCCACGAGCCAGGGCAAAACCACGAGCACCACGGTCAAGAAGGCATCGCCTTTTGCCTCTGACGGGACCACGACGGCAGCCCTGACGATTTTCTCCTCTATATCGGCGCAGACGAGCAGTCCGAAGTTCGTTTCGCTGGCCGCCACGTCGAATGGCACGTCCCGCCCTACCGCGCCGATCCAGCCGGTCATCGATCTCCTGTTCAATTCCGATTTCATGAGCGAGATCAATCAGGGCTTCATGGAAGGGCTGAAGGACAAGGACAAATCCTTCGAGAGCATCGACGTCGTCAAAAACCCTCACAATTACACTGCCGAGCAGAAACTGATCATGTATCTCGATCTGCTTCAGACCAAGGCGACCTTCGGCCAATACAAGGACAGCCTCGGCGACAACCAGCGCGGCATCTACAACGACCAGGAGATCCTGAAGGATCTCGACAAGTCGATCGCCATCCTGGGCTCGGACCCCGACGTCAACTCGCTGATGACGGAGAAGGCGCTGAAGGCCTTCAAGCTGATCTTCTCCGGTTATCGCGTGGCGCCGGCCGATACGAACAAGGACGCTTCCGAGATCATCAACGACACGATAACGCGTGACGAGAAGATGAAGGACCTGCGTACGAAGGTCGAGGATGCCTTTGAGCGCGACATCGTCAATGGCGGCCTGCTGAATGACGGTCTCAAATCCGGCAAGGACGTCACCACCATTCTCAAGGAATATAATGCCGCCCTCGGCTTCTATTCCATGGTGCTTCCCGACGATTTCGTAAAGCAGCGCTCGGCGATTGCCGACAAGACCTATGCCGAATTCTTCGACAAGAACGTGCTGCCGACGATCTCCGATCCGACGACGGCGCTCGATGGCCTGATCCGCATGGGACTGGCCGGCAACAAGACCGAGCGGGAACTGAAGGGGCTCGGCTCCATCCTGCCGGTTGTGGATTTCGACCAGTCGCTCGGGCTCGGCGGGAGCCTGTTCCCCGATCTCAAGATCGACCTCGACGGTTTGAAAAAGGTTGCCGCTTCCGAATTCGGCAGCACCGTTCCCAACAATATCACCCACCTGTTCAACCCGACCATCCAGGCGATGGCCAACCAGTTTTACGGGTCAGACAGCCCCGAGGTGCGCGATCAGTTCAAGGCCGACGTCAAGGCGCTTCTCGGTCCGCTGCTCGACAAGGTAGGCGCCGGAGAAATCGGCATCGGCGATCTCGCCGGCAATCTGGAGCGCCTGACGTCGCGCCTGAGCGCACCCGGCGGCAAGGAGGTCTTGGGCTACCGCCATGCGGTGCAGACCGCGCTGGAAGGGCTCGTCATGGGCGCCAGCCTGGTCTCGAAGTTGCCGGCCAATGCCGAGTGGGACAAGAGCGTCTCGCCGCTGCCCTCCAGCAATCTCGCCAGCTATTCGTTCAACGACGTCATGGCGGCAATCATGATCGGCACCGGGCTGGCCGGCAAGGGCATTGCCGCCAACGGCTCAGACGGCGGGCGCTTCTTCGCCGGCAGCGGGGGCGACGCCTGGATCGCCGAGCGCATGTTCGCCACCAAGGACAATGGCTGGAGCAAGACCATCCAAAGTCTCGATCTGCCCTATATCGACAGCGAATATCTGACATCGAGCCTCAAGGACATGGGACTTTCCATGTCAGGCCTGATGAAGACGCTGATGCCCGGCACGGATGTGATCGATCCAATCATCGTCGACGGCAAGACCGCCGAAGAGGCGATCAAGAGGATCATCGCCCCGAGCCTCGACGCGCTGGCGGAAACCCTGTTCAAGGGCAATGCCGATGCCATGGCGCAATACAAGACCAATTTCACGACGATCTTCACCGCGCTTTGGGCGACGATGCGACCGGGCGGCAGCGTCGAAACGATCAAGGCCGACCTTGCCAAGCTGATCGACAAGACCGCGACGGCGGCGCCGGCAGGGGTCGATCCTGTCAAATACAAGGCGGCGCTCTCTTCCGGCGTGATGTCGGTGCTTACCGCATCCCGCTCCATCTATGCCGGCCTCAACATGACGAGCCCGACCTGGGACAGCATCGGCATCGTGGTTCTGCACGCCCTTGGCGCTCTCGCGCACATGGGCAGTGCGCTCGGCTCGGCGATCAAAGCCTCGAATTTTTCGCTGCTGGATGGGATCAGTTCACTCGTCGGCGTTTCCGACGAGCTGGCGCGGGCGCAGCGCAGCGTGCTCTCCGCCTTTTTCAAGAATACCGGGACGACGGTTGGCGCCGTTGCCGGCGTCGCTTGGCTGCCGGTGGAATATTACCAGTTCCTGCAGGGGCTCACCAGTGGCAAGGGCGATCCGGTCGATCTCATCTTCATGGGTATCGGAACCGCGGCGGACACGGTCGGCGCGATCGAGGGCATCGCAGGCGTTGCCAATATGCTGGTGAATTCCACCTTCCTCGGGCGCACGGGCGCAACGGTAGCGCTCGTCTCCGGCGGCTTCTCGCTCGCCTTCGCGATCGCCGGCGCGGTGTCCTGGGCGGCCTGGGCGGGCTTTGCCATCTACCAGAGCATCAAGCAGGAAAAAGCCTTCCACAAGCAGACCGACATGATGAACGACATGCTTAAGCGCACTGTCAACGACACGGTCGGCATCTACGCCAAAACAGGTCAGCGCGTCGGCGCCAAGGGCGGCGTCGCCCCCGCGCCCCGCGACCCGGAACAGCGCGAGCTGACCCCTGAGAACTGGGACGCGATCATCGCCGATATCGAGAAGCGCCGCGGTACGGCGGTGGGCTGATCCGGGACGCTTTCGCAACACCAAATATCTGGGTACTCACAGGCCCGGTTGGCGTAGAGGCGGTCGGGCCTGTGAATATTTGATAGCAATAAATTTAAGTATGAATTTCATGCGCAATCTGGATATCTGCTGCGCTTTATGGATAAAAACGTTCAATTTTAATATAAAGGTCGAGAAAGTTGTCAAAGCGATTGTAATTTCCGAAAATTAACCATCGGTTAAGTTTAAACAATTGACCGGCCGTTTTTTTATCCATATCAAATCATGCATTCATTTTGATAACTCCTTGATGGAAGTGCTCATATGGCCGTAGATGCAGTGAATTCCGACCTGAACCTGGCGCCTGCAAACCCTGTCTCGGTGGAGCTGACGACTGATAAGACAGATTCCAAGGACACCACCGGCAGCACGACGAAAAAGGTCGATCCGAACAGCGAGAGCGAGATACTCTCCGCTGCCGTGGACGCGTTTCTGCCAGGCATGATTTCCAACACCCTGATGCTGAACAATTCGCTTTTCAATTTCGCCAAGGAGGCGATCGACGAAGGCAGCGACGAGTAGCGTTCCCGTTCATCGTTTGCAGTTGACGTGTACCGAGTTGAGGAATTGCAATGAGCGGAGAAGAACTTACCGGCCGCGCCTTTACGCCGCCCGTTGATGGCGTATCGACAGGCAATGTGCTGAAGACCTCGGAGATCGTGGCGGAGCGGATCGGGCTGCAGCCGGCGGATTTCGCCGGCCTTCGGCCAACCGAACTCACCTCCATTCCCAACATCCAGGGCCGCAAGATCGCGCCTGAGTCCGACGCCGTCCCGCCCTCCTATTCACCGGAAGGCAATACCAGGCCCTCCAGCATTCTCGACCGGCTGTCGGCATTCTTCATGCCGGTGGCCGGGAACGGCCAGCCGGAGACGCCGCTGGTGCGATTTGCCGCGGACAAGGATCACAGCGGCCCGAAGATCGAAGACATCACGACATCGATCGACCGGCTGGAGAAATCACAGCAATTCGCGACCGGCACGACGCTGCTGTCGTCACTCACCCAGTCGGTGATGTCGTCGTCCAAACGGCTGACGCAGGGCCAGTGAATATCATGATCACATCGGCCCTTGCGAGATCACCGATCACTTCGCCCGCGCGCAAAGTCCTTCCGAAGGCCGCCATGCTCGCTTTCTGCCTGTTCCTCGCCGCCTGCAGCCAGGACGTGCTGACGGGACTCGATCAGCGCGATGCGCTGGATGCTCAGGTCCTGCTCGAACGCGCCGGCATCTCCGTCACCATGAGGAGCGAAAAGGGCGGGACCTATGCGATCGCCGCTGAATCAGCCGATCATGCCCGGGCGATCGAGTTGCTGGCGGGCGCCGGTCTGCCGCGTCAGTCGTTCGGAAATGTCGCCGAACTCTTTCCCGGCAACGGCTTCCTTGTGACGCCTTACGAACAAAAAGCCCGGATGAGCTACGCCATCGAGCAGCAGCTTGCCGAAACGCTTTCGGGGCTTGACGGCGTGGCGACGGCGCGCGTCCATGTGGTGCTGCCGGAGGAAAACGGCCGCGGGCTCATCAAGGAAAAGGCGAAGGCGGCGGCCGTGTTGCAATATCGCCCCGGCGCCAATCTCAACGAGATCGACATGAAAAGCCGGTCCGTTCTGGTCAACAGCATCCGTGATCTCTCTTACGAAGATGTCTCGGTGGTGGTCAGCCCCTGGTCGGAGGTCGGCGCGCCGGCGGCCCCGCCGGCAACGGCAGCATCGGCCCCGGCGGCAACCGTGACGCCGGCACCCGCCGCAGCGCCATTCTCGATGGTGCAAAGCGCTCTCTCGGCTTTCAAGGCCCCCAATCTGGCCGTGATCGGCGCAATTATCCTCGCCATCGGGGCATGCCTGCTGCTGCTGTTGCCGCAGCGGAAGGAGCGCTGAGCATGCGCACGCCGCGTTCGGACGGCGAGGCGATCTCGGATGCGGCGAGGATCCGCAGGGCAGCGCTGCTTTCCGCGGATATGCTGACGGCCGCCCGATGGGATGGGACCGCGCCGCTCCTTGCCGATGGGTCTACCCTGTCGCGGCGGCTGCACCGGCGGCTTTTCACGGAGATCGCAGAAGCCCATGGCGACCCCGCCACATTTGCCGACGGCGCCCGCCGCCTGATTTCCATGGACGCGGACGGACTCTCAAAGGCCGCGTTCCGGGCGGGCTTCGCCTATCATCTCGCAGCCTTCTGCCCCGCGGTCGATCGCCCGACCCTTGCGAGGCTCAGGGCCGCCTACGGCGAGGAAGCGGTCGCATTCGCCCTCGGCCACATCAATCTTTCCACGGCAACGCCGCCGCTTGATCTGTTGAGCGAGCAGGCAAGGCATGTCGTCGAGGCCGATGGCTGGTCGATGCTGACGCTTCTGGCAGACGAATATCGGATCTCTGCGGCATGGCGGTGGGCGGGCTGGCGCGACATGGCCGAAAACGGCTCGGCTTCCCTGTTGAAGAGCCCGGCGCTCGTTCTGGCGACGGCCGCCGTCGACGAGGTCGCCTCCACACAGGAAGGCGCCGGACGATGAGCTCGGGATTTGCACGCCACGACCGCATCATTCCGGCGGAAAACTTCGGCCAGATCAGGGAGGCGGCGCAAATTCTGGCGGCTGCCCGCCAGGACGCCGCCCAATCCCAGGCCACACTTGCAGCCGCCAGCGAGCAGGCCGCCCAAAACGGCTATCGCGACGGGTTCGAACAGGGCGTTCGTGATGCCGCCGCACGGCTTGCCGCCTCGCTCGGAAAAGCCGAACAGGAGATTGCCAATCTCGACAGCTGGGTCGAGGCGGTGGTTCTGAAATCGGTCGGATTGATCCTCGGATCGATGGAGGCCGACGAACGCACCAGGCGATTGGTCCGCCACGCCATATCCCAGACCGCAGAGGCCCAGGAGATCGCCCTCCATGTCGCCCCCGAGGATGCCGCCATGATCGCCCAGGCAATTGCGGATATCGATCATCGCATCACTATCGAAACGGATCCGCTGATGTCTGCCGGCGAGATCGTCCTGGAGACATCGGCGGGACGAAGCCAGATCGGCTTGAAAGACCAGCTCGCCACCGTGATCGAGGCCCTCGTCCATGGCTGACGCATTGCTTCGCATGGAGCGGACGCTCGAACAGACGGACGTGCGGCGGCAGAGCGGCCGCGTGACGAGTGTTTCGGGCCTGCTGGTGCGGGCGCTCATCCCCTCGGTTCGGATCGGCGAGCTCTGCGAACTGCATGAGCCGGGCAGGGGCCGCATCGGCCTCGCCGATGTCGTCGGTATCGACGGCGAGACGGCACTTCTCTCGCTTCACGGCGAAACCCGCGGCATCTCCCAGCGCACGGAAATCGTCCCGACCGGCCGGGAGCCGGCGATCTCTGTCGGCAACTTCCTGCTCGGCGCGGTCGTCGATGCGCACGGCAACGTCCTGCGTCCCTCCGCCAATCCGGCCGGCGATGACGCGCGTTTCCTGCAGCCGCTCTACGGCCAGCCGGTCAACCCCTTGTCGCGCCGTCCCATCCGCCAGCCGTTCACCTCGGGGATTGCCGCCCTGGACGGATTGCTGACCTGCGGGCAGGGCCAGCGCATCGGTATTTTCGGCGCGCCCGGCGCCGGCAAGTCGACGTTGGTGTCCCAGATCGTCGCCAACAACAAGGCCGATGTGATCGTCTGCGCGCTGGTGGGGGAACGCGGACGCGAGGTCGGCGAATTCGTTGCCGACAACATGCCGGAAGGCGTTGCCTCGAATGTGGCGCTGGTTCTGGCGACATCGGATCGCCCGGCGCTGGAGCGGTTCAAGGCGGTGATGACGGCAACGGCGATCGCCGAATATTTTCGCGAGCAGGGAAAACATGTGCTGCTCGTCATCGACAGCGTCACCCGCATGGCCCGCGCCTTGCGCGAAGTCGGGCTTGCTGCCGGCGAACCGCCGGTGCGGCGCGGCTTTCCGCCTTCCGTATTCGCCGTCTTGCCGCAGATCTTCGAGCGCGCCGGCAACAGCGCAAACGGCACGATGACGGCTTTCTATACGGTCCTCGTCGAAGGCGAAGAGCAGGACGATCCGATCGCCGAAGAAACCAGGTCGCTGCTGGACGGCCATATCGTGCTCTCTGACAAGATTGCCAGGGCGGGCAATTTTCCGGCGATCGATGTGCTGGCCAGCCGAAGCCGGACGATGAGCGCGGTGGTGAGCGAGAGCCATCGCCAGGCAGCCGACAGGCTGCGCGCCCTGCTGGCCCTCTATGACGAGGTGGAACTGCTGATCCGCGTCGGCGAATATCGCCAGGGGCGCGATGCCGCCGTCGACGAGGCCGTCGCCAAACACGGGCTCATCCAGCGCTTCCTGTTTGACGGCCAGGGCAAGCCGCAGCCGTTCGGCGCGATCGTCGAAGCGCTCGAGGAGCTTGTCCGATGAATATCGCCGCGCCCGCATGGCCCGACTCATCGATGGCCGGGAGCTTCTTTTCCCGTTCCGGCACGACGATGCGCGCCGCCTGGCAAATTCCGGTCCGGGAGCAGACGCTTTCCGTTCGCCCGCTGTCCCCCGATATCGCGGCCACGCGGATCGCCGATCCTGTCGGCATTCTCTGCCGCGTCGGCGAGCAGGATCAGATGCTGATTGCTTCGGCCGGAGCATTGCGGCTGCTGGCCGAAAGGCTGGAACCGCTGCTGCTCTGGGAAAAACTGTCACCGCATGAAAAGGCGGCGGTGGTGGAACATCAGTTCGCCGAGGCCTTCGAGGCAATCGAGAACAAGATCGGCATCGGCCTTTCGCTGCTGGAGATCGGCGCGCAGCCGGAGCCGGATTTTAGCGGCAATTTCGGCTTCGAAATCGGCTGGAGCGGCATGAGCCTGCCCTTGAGCGGCCGTTTCGATGAAACCTTCCTTGCCGGCCTCGTCGGCTGGGCAAGCCGCCTACCGCGCCGCACGCTCAATGCCCTGACGACGGCGGTCAACATCCGGCGCGGTTATGCCGTGCTGTCGGTCGGTCAGATCAAATCCCTGCGATTGGGGGACGGCATCGTCATCGATGGGGGGGCACCGGAGACCGTGGTCGCGATCACGGGTGAACGTTACCTTGCAACCTGCATGCGCTCGGACAAAGGCGCGGTCCTCACCGAGCCGCTCCTGTCGACGCCAACCGGACCAATGAGGCATTTCATGACGAATGACACCGTCGATCAGCAATTGCAGGGCGAGCCGCGTCCGTCGCCTGTCGACAGCATCCCGATCAAGCTGGTCTTCGATGCCGGACGGCTGGAGTTGCCGCTGCGCACACTCGAGACGATCGGCGAGGGCTATGTGTTCAACCTCGACAGGCCATTGTCGGACGCCGTCGATATCATCGCCCAGGGCCGCATTATCGGACGGGGCGAAATCATTTCCGTGGATGGGTTGAGCGCCGTTCGCGTCACGGCGCTGCACGACTGATGGAACAGAGCTTTCCTCTTGCCCAGAGCCTCGCGGCAATGGCGGCGATCTCGATGCTGCCGGTCATTGCCGTGATCGCAACCTCCTTCACCAAGATTTCAGTCGTCCTGCTGATCGTGCGCAATGCGATCGGCATCCAGCAGACGCCGCCGAATCTCCTGGTCTTTGCGATTGCCATCGTGCTCTCGGCCTTCGTGATGAACCCGGTGCTGCAAAACAGCTGGCAATTGCTGCTCGCCCATAGCGGCGATTTCGGCACGGTCAGTGGCATGGCGGACGGCATGATCAAAGTGGCAGCGCCGCTGAAGGATTTCATGCTGAAATTTTCCGACGCCGAGGTGCGCGACTTTTTCGTGCAGGCGTCGCAGAAGATCTGGGCAAACGCGCCGGCAACCCCCATTGCCTCCGACGATATCACCGTGCTGACGCCAAGCTTCCTCGTTTCGGAACTGACGCGGGCCTTTGAAATCGGATTTCTGATTTATCTGCCCTTCCTGATGATCGACTTCGCCGTCTCCGCCATTCTGGTGGCGCTCGGCATGCAGATGATGTCCCCGACCGTGGTGTCGACACCGCTGAAGCTGCTGCTGTTCGTCTCGATCGACGGCTGGCGGCGATTGCTGGAAGGTCTGGTGCTGTCCTATGCGCAGTGAGCATCGCGCCTTGACGAAAGCCCCGGTTCGAGCGCCTGCCGCGCCCACGCGAAAGGCCTGCCACCATGGGTGAAGACCAGGTCGCAGCTGAAATCGGCATGTCCGTCATGGCGACCTTCGCCTTGGCCGGCCCCATTCTGGGCCTGGCCGCGCTTCTCGGGCTGATCATCGCCATTTTCCAGGCTGCAACGCAAATCCAGGAACAGACCATCGCGCAGATCGTCAAGATTTTCGTGATCTCCATCACCCTGCTGCTGTTCGGCCGGGTGCTGGCAACGCCGCTGATCGAACATTCCGTTCATATCCTGAACGACTTCCCGACCATGGTTCAGTGAGGCGGGGCGGATGGGGCCGGATCATCTTCCGCTCGTCGGCATCGAGGTCGCGGCACCGGCCGCAGCCATGCTCGGCGCCGCCCGCGCGCTCGGGATCCTGCTGATCTTCCCGATCTTCTCGCTGTTCAGCATCGTCGGCATTCTGCGTTTCGGCCTGGCAATCGGCCTTTCGGCGCCCTCCGTCGCCTTCGCCTATTCGGTGCTGGCTATCGGAGATACGTCCTGGTTCGATCTGGCCGCCCTTTCGATGAAGGAACTTTGCTTCGGGGCGCTCATCGGCATGGGGCTCGGCATTCCCTTCTGGGCGGCCCAGGCGGCGGGTGATATGACCGATGTCTATCGCGGGGCCAATGCCGCCAATCTCTTCGACCAGATCAACGCGCTGGAAACCGCGCCGCTCGGCTCGCTGATGATGTCGATCGCCCTGGTGATTTTCGTCAGCGCCGGCGGCATCATCGATCTGGTCGCGATTTTCTACAAGTCGTTCGAGTTCTGGCCGCTCTTCAAGCTCATGCCCGCCATGCCCGACGATCCGCTCGACATGATCCTCGGTGTATTCGGCCGGCTGTTCAAAGCGGCCGGATTGCTTGCCGCCCCGTTCATGATCGTCACCTGCGCGCTCGAATTGTCGCTGGCCTTCGTTGGCCGCTCGTCGAAACAATTCCCGCTGAACGATAGCCTGCCGGCCATCAAGAACTTCGCGGTCGTGGTCATTCTCGTCATCTACACGGCCTTTATCTCCAGCTATTTCCACGATCTCTGGATCGACGGATTCAACGAGGTGAAAGCCATGCTGGAGGTGACCCATGGCCAAAAATGACGATACCGAGGAAAAAACCCTGCCGCCGAGCCGGGTGAAGCTCGATCGGCTCCGCCGCGAGGGCCAGGTTCCCCGCTCGAAGGAAATCCCGGTTGCGATCTCCGTCCTTGCCATCGCCGTCTACGTCACCTGGGGCTTGCCTGATATCCTCGAGGATTTCACCCGCAGTTTCGATGCCGGCCTTCAGTCCGCCGCGCGAGCCGACGTCTCCGACGCCGTCACTGTCGGCTTGAGCGAAACCGGCGTGGCGCTGCTCGATCTCATCTGGCTGCCGCTTGCCATGGGTCTTGCCGCGACCATCCTGGTGTCGATCCTCGACGGGCAGGGGTTTCCCGTATCGTTCAAACATATGAGCTTCGATTTCACCCGGCTCAATCCGTTCGAGGGCATCAAGAGGCTTTTTTCGCTCGCGAGCATCGCCGAGTTCGTCAAGGGGCTCGTCAAGTTTGTCCTGCTCGCAACCGCCGGCGGCGGTGCGATCCTCTATTTCCTCAACAGCATCTTCTGGTCGCCTCTTTGCGGAGAAGCATGCACGCTCTCCACGACAGCCCATCTCCTCGGCTCGATCCTCGTCATTGCCGCCGGCATCATGGTGGCGGCGGCGTTTTTCGATATCCGCATTTCGCGCGCGTTGTTCAGGCACGAACACCGCATGACCAAGACCGAGGCGCGGCGCGAATACAAGGATACCCAGGGCGACCCGAAGCTGAAATCGGCGCGCCGGCAAATCGGCGCGGAAATGCGCAGCAGCCCGCCGCGCAGGCAAGGATCAGGCCGGCAATGAAAAGCGGGAGCCTAAGCCGCCCGCTTGATCTTCGCTTTGCGGTTCCGGTGGTCGGGCGTCTCAGACGCCCGATTGGTTGTCACCTACACGCGTCCAGTTCTTCACATCGTCCAGCGTGATATCGGAGAGGAACGTCACGCTGGCAAGTGAGCTGTCGGTGCGGAAGACGTTGCTGCCGTGGGAGAACGCCCCGCCATCGATGGTGACGTCGGCGTCGATCTGCTTGCCGCCGTTGGTGCGCACGAGCGTGGTAAAGCCGTCAGCGACGAAATCCTTCAGATAGAACCTCGTGTCGGCATTGATCTGGAAGATCTTGTCGGTCGCGCCCTTGGCGGAGCCACCGATAATAGTGATGTCGCCGGCGCTTTTTACCGTCAGCGCATCCTCGCCGACATTCTGCCAATTGACGTTTTCGAGCGTCGCGCCGTCATAGACGTGGATTCCGTCGGCGCCATTCTCGCCGAGATCGACATTCTTGAGCGTCGCGCCGTTCTTGAGAATGAACAGCGGCGATTGGGTTTCGGACTGGCCGCCATCGCCGAGCTTGGACGAGGCCGTATAGGTCGCGCCCTTGCCGTCGAACACGCCGCCATCCACGACGATCGGCTCGTTGACGACGATGACGCTGCCCTCTTTCGAGAGGTCGGGTTTTTCCGTCGTGGTCTGCAAAGTCGTGGCCTGTTTCTCGTCGGATGGATCCACCTTCTTGGAGTCGGATTGCCAGTTGATGTGCTTGCGCAGCAGATCCTTGGGGTCGGAATCCATGCCGTTTTCCGACGTTTCCCGCGAATTCGGCACATAGGAGGTCAGTGTCGGCGGGTTGCCGGAGAAATCTTCGAAGGGCGAGACCTTGCGGGTTCGGATGGTGGTGAAATCCGTGTCGGCCCTATTGCTGCCGCCAAGGCAATCGGACTCAAGGTCGAAACGGGAGGTTCTGTCGAAGTCTATGGGCCTTTGTCCATCTACGCCACACATTGCATTCATCCCCAGTTGGTCTCGTCTACTTCACTTGCTCTATCAGCCCGGCCTTTGTTTGGAGCCGGCAGCGTTCCGGATTTGCCCGATCTCTCCGATGGTTTCGATCGTTATATCCCTGTCGATCTCCTCCGCCGCCAGCACCGGAATGCGGCAGTTGTGGTGGATCATCAGCGTCTGGGTGAGCAGGCGCCACTCGCCCGGCACGATGATGATGGGATCGTATCCCCGCTCGTTGGCGTCCTCGAGAGCCTGCCTGGCTTTCTCGGCCAGCAGGCGCAGCCTTTCGGCTATCTCGATCTTCTCGGTCGCTCCAGCGGCGTCATAGGAGCGGATGAAGTGGTCCCATTCGGCGGGAAGCACCAGCGCCGGCAGCAATCCGCGCCGGTCGAGAAGCCCGAAGGCGATCTGCTTGACCAGCGCGGCGCGCGCCATTTCGGCCAGGGCATCCGGCGCGTGATCGGTGCCGGCGTGCAGCATCACTTCCAGCAGTCCGCGCGGCTGGGAAAGCGTCACGCCGGAATCCAGCAGGCGTCTGACGACCGCGACCGTCAGCATCAGCGGCACCTGGGTGGCGACGTCGATCGCCAGTTTGCCGAGACGCGGTTCGAGGCTGCCCAGCCATTGTGCCGCGTCGTCGACGCTGAACAGGGCGCCGATATGGCGGCGGACGATGCGCACGATGCCGTCGGCAATCTGTTCGGCCGTCCGTTCGGGACCGCAGCTGACGAGACCGGCGGGCACGTTTTCGACCTGAAGGTGGATCAGATCCTCGGCCATGCGGGGATCGGCGTTGAACGTCGGCACCGTCACGGAGACGCCGACGGCGCGCGCCGCCATGCGGATCCGCCCGTCCAGCATTTCGCCGAGTCGCATCGCCTCAAGCCGCGCCAGCGTTTCCACCGCGACGGTGGCGATGACGGGATCGCCATATTTCGTCCTGTCGAGCGGATAGGAATTGGCGCTTTCCACGGCATTCGCCGATGCGGCCGCGGCTGGGCCGGCGCGCCGGCGATGCACCATGAAGGCAAGGCCCGCCAGACACAGGCCGATCGCGCCGAGCACGCCTGTGGGAAATCCCGGCACGAAGCCCGCGCAGATCGTCAGCGCCGCCGCAATCGCCAATGCACGGGGCTCCCGGAAGAGTTCGCGGCCGATATCGCTGCCGAGACTGCCGTTGCCGTCATCGGACACGCGGGTCACGACGATACCGGCCGAGACTGCCATCAGAATGGACGGAATCTGCGACACCAGACCGTCGCCGATCGACAGCAGCGTATAGAGATGGGCGGCCTCGGCGAAGCTCAGGCCCTTCTGGAAGATACCGATCGCCAGGCCGCCGATGAGATTGACGGCGACGATCACCAATCCTGCGACCGCATCGCCCTTGACGAAGCGCATGGCGCCGTCCATCGCGCCGAAGAACTGGCTCTCCTGTTCGAGACGCGACCGGCGCTTCTGCGCGGCTTCCGTGCTGATATGGCCGTTGCGCAGGTCGCTGTCGATGGCGAGCTGCTTGCCCGGCATGGCGTCGAGCGTGAAACGGGCGCCGACCTCGGCGATGCGCTCGGCGCCCTTCGTCAC
This sequence comes from Rhizobium croatiense, assembly GCF_019793465.1. Taxonomy (GTDB): domain Bacteria; phylum Pseudomonadota; class Alphaproteobacteria; order Rhizobiales; family Rhizobiaceae; genus Rhizobium; species Rhizobium croatiense. Next base: position 23,243 of record NZ_JAILYJ010000022.1, read on the forward strand.
CACGATGAACTGCACCAGCGCCACGATCAGGAAAATGATCAGCCCGACGACGACATTTCCCGCAACGACGAAATCGCCGAAGGCCATGATGATCTCGCCGGCATCGGCGTCCGCCAGCACGAGCCGGGTCGAGGAAATCGTCAAGGCCAGGCGGAACAGCGTGCCGATCAGAATGACCGCGGGAAAGGTCGAGATTTCAAGCACGCTCTTCAGATAGGTCGTGGTGATCAGCACCACGAAAGCGAAGGAGAGATTGAAAGCGATCAGCACGTCCAGAACGATTGTCGGAAGCGGCAGCACCAGCATCGTCACGACGGAGGCGAAAAAAACCGCAAGCAGCATATCGGTGCGCTGCGCAAGCATGGCGAAGGCGGATGACCTTACCTTCATGATCCGGCTTCCGACGCCATCGCCTATTCTTGTTCGCTGCTGGAAATTTCGGCGAGCTTCGGCTCGGCATTGCCGGCAGAGGCGAAATTGACCGTATCGTCCTCACTGTCACGGGAAACGATCATCTGGTCTTTGCCGATCTCCTTGATGCGCCAGCCGCTCGAAACGACATCGCCTTCCTCGTAGCGGCGGCCGTCGGAGCCGATGATGAACCTGACGGGCGTATAGCCGGCGGCGGCAACGAAGCCGTCGAGACCGGAAGAGAGGGCGGTGAGATCGACGATGGAAACGGAACCGCGCCGGCTCATCGAGGCGATGATGCTGCGCAGCTTGGTCTTGTCGGGCAGGCCGAGAGGCCGCGATCCTTCGCCGATGCGAATTTCGTCGGCGGTGGCGACGATGCTCAGATCTTGGGGAAGCTGCGCCATACGAATGGCCTGGCGGATTTCGGCCGCGATCGCCGCCGCCGCCGGCGCCGGTTCGGGTGCGGCGGAAACCCTGACGAGCGGGGCTTCGTGAGCCGGCGCATCGCTGTTGTAAAGGCCGGCCAGCAAAAGCAACGCCGCCAGCCCGAGAAGGCCGGCAGCCGCAATCCGGCGCGGCGCGAACCGCACGCGCCCGGCGCCGAGACCTTCGAGCTCACAGATCGTGCCGTCGAAGGAGATGGTCTGTCTCTTCGTAAGGGTCATTGTCCGATCGCGCGGGATGGAACGACCGTCGATCACGACGTCATCCCGCAACGCGGTCAACGACACCGTGTCGGAGCCGCGGGAGCGCTGCAGACTGATGGCAAAGGCGGGTTCCGGTTTGGCGCCTAGGACGATCAGGTCACAATCGGCGCTGCCGCCGACCACCTGCCGCTCTGTCGTCAGCGGCAGATTGGAGCTGCGCCCGGCGCGCGTGATGCGCAAGACCGGTCCGCCGCTGCCTGACGCAGCGTTGCCGGCGTTACCTCTGAATGTCGGCGAAGAGGAATCTAGATCCATAACCATCTTGTTCCCGAACCGTCCGTCGAGCGGCTTTTATTGTCTTCGAAAGCGGGGAAGCGAGACGGGCGAACCCGTCTCGCCATTGTTTCAATCAGCCTGGGCCGATCTTCTTGATGGCGTTTGCGACGCCGTTGATCTTGGTGATTTCGGTTGCAACCTTCAGGCTCTGCTCGGTCGCTTCGTTCTGGGCCGACTTGAAGGCGGAAATCGCCGAGCCGATGCCCGCATCAAGTGTCGAAGTACTAGCCATGTCTTGAACTCCTTGCATGGTTTTGGCGGCCAGAGCCTTGCAGAATTCAAGATCGAATTCAATAGCTTATGTTAAAAAGTTATTAATTCGCGATATGTACAACAAATGCGCGAAATGGATATCCGTCCTGTTCCCAGAGGACCGATGATCTGCAACAGTAGATCGGATAATTATTAATAGACTGGATTCCGTACTCACTGCCTGCCTTCGTTCATTAGTTGTCGGGCGATATCCGGATCGTGAGGTAAACTCAGATGTTTGCGCGTTTTGTTTACATGGCCGCTATCGGACTGCTGGCCTCCTTTCCTCCATCGGCCGGCGCCAGCGAGCGGGAGGTGCGCCTGGATGTCGTCTCCCTGCCGCTTGGCGAAGTTGTCCAGACGCTGTCCTTCATGTCCGGCATCCCGGTCACGACAGTCGGGACGCTGAGCGGCAAGGTCGAGCACTGGTCCGTCCGGGAAAGCGGAGCCAAGGCCTTCGTCAAGCTTGGCGATGCCAGCAATCTCTTCGTCGCCTATGACGGCAGCCGCATCATCATCGCGCCGAAGCAGGAGGTCTCCACCGTCGTCCTCGATCGCGGCGGCCGCAGCTGGAAGACCGAGCAAAACGCCATTCGCGCGCTGTTCCCGCTGCTGCCGGACGATGCGCTGCGTGAAGATCCCGCCAGCGGATTGGTGCTGGTGCGCGGGCCCGCGGTCTTCACCAAGGCCGTCGAAGACGTGCTGAGCCGGCCGCAAGCCGACAGCATCAAGGTCATCAAGGGCGGCCAGTTGGAAGTCCTGACGACGAACAACGGTGCCTGAGCGGCTGATATGAAGGCGCTGAAGTCTCTCAGGCAGTTGCTGGAGATCCGCAGCCTGCGGGCGGATAATCTTTCCCGCAGCCTCTCTGAGGCGCGGGCGGACGCCGAAAACGCGCGGGAGCGGGAAACGGAAGCCTCCGAAGCGCTCGACATCGCGGCAAGCCTGGCCGCCGGCAATCCTGTCGTCGACGCATTGCGCAAGAGCGGCGCTATCTCCGCCGCCGAGCTTCAGGACGCGCTGATGCGACAATCCGTATTGCGCAGCCATGAAGCCGTTGCCGGCCTATCGCTTGCGCAGCGCAAAGCCGACCGGCTGGCTGCGCAAGAGCGGGCAGAACACGTCGCCGCCGATTTTTCGCGGGCACAGAAGGCGGTATTGCGCACCGAATTTTCGCTTGAAGCAGCGGAGAAAATCGACCGGTAGGGAGCTAAGAACCAGCAGATGAACCAACCGGCTTCTGTTCTTCCATCTCTTCCTCGACAATCGAGCTGACGAGGGCAACGACCCGGCTGCGCACACGCGGAGAAAGGAGCAAAACGTCGTCTATCAGACGCCGTCCCTCCGCCGTGGAAATGTAGGCAATCTTCTCATCGATCTCTGTTATGATTTGCTGGCCCTGAGTGGTTTCGGGATCTGGAAGACCTTCGAAAAACCTCGAAACAGGGATCTTGAGGCAATTGGCAAGCTCGTAGAGCATCGAAGCGCTGACGCGGTTCTTACCGCTTTCATATTTTTGTACCTGCTGCAAACTGACCCCGATGCCGGCGCCGAGATCCCCTAGGGATACATTCGACTGCATTCGGCGGATACGGATTTGCTGTCCGACATGCCGATCAACTGGATGCACCAACTCGCGCGCTACATTCGACTGTTCGGCTTGCGCAGGCCTCGAAGTCCGGACCTGTGCTGCTGCATAGCGCTTCATGGTGGACACCCCGATGGAGAGTTTCACGCGGTGCGCCCCCGCTGAAAACTCGCTAAACCCACTGATCGGGGAGTTGGAAACCGTACACGACGGTCCTGTGGCCTTTAGTTCCGAGGAACCTGGACATACGCCACAGGCTCCTCGACCGAAGGTCAAGGAGTGTGATGCCGTTACGGCCGGCATCAACCACGTGTAGGGGTTTCCACACCCCAGGGCAGCGCGTACTGCCCTATCGAAAAAGATAGCGGGAATCCGCCCGCTGCGCAACCGAATTCTTTACAAGATTCAATGGCTTCCCTTTACGCTCGGACACTTGCCTCAAAAGCGAGAGGTCACGCTTCGGGCGGTAAAGTGGTCAGAAAACCAAAGGAGGTGCGATCAGCGGAACGCCCATTGCGAGGATTGTCTGCCCACTCTCCCGGAAGAGATGACGATGACACCTGGGAGAGCGCGGACGTCGTGGCGATCGAGGAGACGGACGATACCGTCACCGTACTTCTCTGGCATCTGAAATACTCGCAGGCAGTAATGGGGCGCCGGGCGGACGATCTTTACCTCGTTTGCGGTCAAGCACAGAAGGGGGTGAAGGGGACATGGAGCTTGAAGAACCTCATCAACCACCTGACCGTGAGAGAAACATCACATCTTAAGGGCCGGGCCCGTTTCATTCGAGGCAGCCTGAATGACTTGGCCACGCTTCGAAAGGCTGCCCAACGCAAGTTCATCGAGTACCGGATCGGGATTGTACAGCCGGGTCTTAACGGTGAAAACATACCCGCAGAACATCTTGCGCTTCTGGGAGCGACTGCCACTTCATACTGTCTGTCACCGGGTGTCCCCTAATGACTGTCGCGAACCGCACCGATCCAGCTTAGCTGCCGGCCACCGTCTCCAGCGGCGCTACTTTCCATGACGGCAGGGCCGCCGCGAACTGTCACGGCCTTCTTGGGGCTTTCGATATCGAAATTGACGTTGTAGCGGTTCCACTCTGTAACAGCGGCAGAGCCGCCGACAAAATCAGGGGTAGGAATGCTCGATGTCCTGCCGATTGTTGCGGCGGGTGCATAGCTGCAGTGCAACATAGACGCTGGCTTCATGGCGCTGGCCCGAGTATTGCTATTTTCATCGAAGCGATGCTTCCTCCCGCAACGCTTCGAAGTTTAGACGGCCCACTCCTCCTCCCAAAGGGACGTCTGTGGGAACAGCGGCACTCCTCCTCCCAGGTCGCCGTTCGGTTCTTTTAGGAAAGCCTGCCGCACCTCCTCCCGCGGCAGGCTTTTCTATTTCGGGGCGATGGGCCGTCAGAGCCCGAGATCAAGTTGGGACTGGGGTCGTGCATTGCCGATCGGAGGTCGTCAGCGTTGAAAGCGTGACGCCGAGCAGCCGCACTGGCCGCTTGAATGGATAGACAGTCGCCAATCGACGGGGCATCGTTCGATGGTGTGCTCGAAGATCTTGGCTGGTTCGGCAAACGGTTCACGCCGGACATGCGCGCCGATGTGCTGCTGTTTCGAGCGGGAGACCGGCGGCTGGTTGCCGTGGATCCCAAATGGATCCCGCTTCGGCTAACGTTGCGTTTTTATAAGATCGACAGGACGCGTTTGGCAAGCAACCAAGTTTTCCTATCTCCAGCGCCGGCTGCGGGCGAGGGCCCGGTCGCGTCTTTGAAGGCCATGATGTTCGGCTGCGTCAAGAGCGCGGCCATGGTCTATGACGATCAACCCATCGTCGACCATTTCCGGCGGATCGACGCCGAGAGGATCATGGGCGCGAAATTTCGCTCTGCGCAAGTAAGGCACGAACCGTCGAGACGGCAGTTCCTAATGAGCTCATCGAAAGGTCATATCATGCTGAAATACAAGCTCTACGTACTCGTGGTAAAAGCCGACGGGAATCTCGCGATCCTCGCCGCGCTTGCCATGGTTCTTACCGCGATATGGCGCGGCGTTTTACCTATAGGAAGTTTCTACTAAAAGACTGGAGGTGCAGGATCATTCCTGCACCCTCCTCACATATCACCACGTTCGCAGTACGCGTGTCACCTATCTCTCACGCGCAACAGCGGAAACGACAAGGTCTGTCATTTGAGAGTTACCCGGAGCGCCCCACCAGTCGCAGAGGGACAGGTAGGAGAAGTCGCTCACACTGTCACCGTAGCCGATCACTGGGCGACCTGGATGCTCCGTCCGAAGCTTTTTGAGCAGAAATTGTGAGGCCACCCGTTTTGAGATCGCAGGCGGAACTAGCGCAAGGTTATTGCCGTTGTGGTGTCGAACCCAACCCCGTTTTTCTCGAATGATCGGCACAATCTCTTCAAGGCGTGAGCCGTCTCCGTCAATCTCTTTGAAGACAACATATGTCGCGAGATCAGCTTCCATCACCGACCAGCACCGGATGTGGACGCCAAGTTCCCTCGCCTTGGTCCTGCCCTCATCGAGGAGCTTATCGAAAAAGCCGGCAAGCGGCCGGAGCTCCCTTGCGACGACCTCATGCCATTCGGCGTCAGGCTTGCCGTCCTTTTTGAGGATGACGGCACCGTTCGATACGATTGAGTAGCTTTCAAACGCGATCGTAACGCGCGAAAGAGCCTCAGAGCCGCGCGCCGTAACCGGGATGGCCTCCGTGGAGACGAGCAGCCACTCGACAAAGGCAGCTTGAATCTTCGTCATATAGGAGTTGCTTCCATTAATGGATTTGGACGCCAATACCAGATCGGCTTCCGCAATCTCCGGTATCTTTTTCTTGGTTTGAAACAAGGTGTCGTCGAGGTCCACCAGAGCAATGGGCTTCATATGCGTACTCCAAAATGCGACTGGTTAAATATTTGATCGATTGCCAGATGTGAGCTTTCGCGGATTCTCCATTGGCAATGAATTTTACGATACGGAATTTGTCACATCTCAGTTTCCTTGACCTGCGCGCCGAGCTCGTAAGTAGACATACGTGGAGATTAGGAGACGTGCCGGATCAGCGTGACGGCGCGGTAGGGGGCGATCTTTCTAGGGGAGACGACATACGGGACGCCTTTGTTGTCGATCAGGTACATGAGGGCCGCGAGTTCTGGATCGGTTGGCGACGAGACGTACACCTTTTCCGGCACACGTCGCAGGATGGCCCTGGTCGCCTCCGCAATGCCCGGCTTTACTCGGTTGATGTTCGTTACGGCGTCCTCCCCCATCACCCAGGCGACGGCAGCGGCGGCGGCATCGCGATGCGCCCGGCGGGTCTCGATACTCCAGACGCTCGGGATTTCGGTTGCAATCACAGTGGAGACATCATTCCACATACCATCCACGAATGATCGGGAAATATCGTGTTCCGCGAGATTATCCCACTGGACGCAGGCGTGGAAGTCACCGGGACCGACGAGGGCAGCGTTGAGGATCGAGCGGCTGATAAGCCCGGATACGGTGCATCCTAGCATTCCGGAGGGAATAAGCCAGTCGTCGCCCGATGCGGCGAGCCATGCGCAGCCGCAGGGGTCGGCCAATACAACTAGCCGCGCAGGCCGGTCTGAGTAGTCCTTGAAGCTCTTTTCGAGTTGGTTCGCAATTGCTCCTTTGCCCGTCCAGCTATCTACGAAGACGATGCTCTCGACAGGACGCCTGGCAAGAATGTGGCGCATAGCCTCGTCGTCAACGCCCTTGTCGCGAATGATCGACAACCCGTAGTGTCCGACGTCCCGGCCGAGTAAGGCGATGGCCCTCTTGAGAAGGATGCCGAAGGGCACGCCGGCGCGGACCAAACTGACAAGGGTAATAGGACCCTCGACCGACTGCACGATCGCGAGGGCGAGGCGTGCCGTCTCGGCGCCCATGCGCGGGCCACCAGTGGCCATGGCCTTAGCAAACAGCTCCATGTATTCGCGGGTCGGGGCCATCTCGGCGGAAATCATTTCCGAGTAATGCCGCCGCCCGGATTGGATGGCCTCTTCCCTCGTGGCCGTGTCAGTAGGCTGAATATCCACTCTCTTGAGAAGGAGCGTCACGTCGTATTCGGCGTAGGAGCCTAGTGTGGCAGGGGAGGCGATGCTGTCATAGGTATCCCCCATGGGAGTGATGTCCTTAGATAACGCGACAGCAGTGTTGTGTCGCCGTGGACTGGCGGAAATGTCCGATCGAGTGAGCCGATTTCGAAGCGGCAGACCGCATGGCCTAAGGCGGCTTCATTCACCTTCTACGTCTGAAAGGACAATGGGATCGCCCAGTGCGGACATCAGGCTGGCACAGACATTTTCCGGGCCTGTCTCCGAGCAGAGTATAATTTTCGAGTACAGCGCTGGATCGACGTTGTAGAGGTAATGTGGAACTGTTCCGCCGTAGTTGTCGGAGAACGAAAGTACTGAACCGATCGCGTGGCCTTTCGACAGGGGAGAACGCGTCACGGATGAATAGAAAACCTCAGCGCCCTCCTTTTCCAAGCGCTCCGCAAGCAGGAAGGGCTGCCACACGTGTTCGCCCGTTCCGAGTACGAGGGTAATCCCGTCATCGGCAGCGTTTGCATTGAGACCCTGCAAGTGATCGACGACGCCGAGACGCGCCCAGTCTCGAGCGACGTCGGGACAGACCTCGGGCCGCTTAGGACGGTCACAGGAAGGGACCTGCGGAGTAGCTGCCGTGAAATCCCCACGCGGAGTCCAACTGTACCGTCCGGAAACGATAGTAGCCTCACTGACTGTTCCCGTGATCTCCGCGCGGGCAGCGCCTTCTGACCAGTCGGTAAGCGTAAGTAGGACTGTGTGCTTCAGCTTCAAACGAATTTTTGCGGGAAGGGCAGCGAAGATGTTGGCAAATGTCTTACCTGTCGAAGCCTCATCGTCAACGAGTACCAAGCCGGTCGCACCATGAACCAAGTCGCGGAGCCTTGCCTCGCATGGTTCGTGCAGGAGGTGCCGCGGGGCATGGCTATGCTCTTCCTCAAATTCGCACAGCAGCGGCAGTTTAAGATCATGGCGAGTGGAGCAGATATATATTGCATCGCCGCGACCAGTGAGTTCGCGGAACCGCCGATGGACACCCGCACCAAGGCCAATGCCCGCTTCGGCTATTCCGATGAACAAAACCGGACCAGGAATATCGGCAGGAATCTGACGTGCAAGGAGGTCGAATGCATTTCCCATGACCGAAGGGCGGATCGGCAGGAATCGACCAAGAACCTTGGAAACAAACAGAAACGAGCGGTTCGGGTTGATTCGCTGCCCGAAGCCGAACATCTCGATGGGGGGTACAAGGCTTCGATCCACGTGAACCGAGATAGTGCCGTCGGCGAGTTGCGCAGAGTATGTTGAAGGATTCACCATTGCCAGCTTTCGAAAGTACGGACGTTTACCGTGGAAAAAATCCGTGCCATATGTTTCCGTGACGCCGCACGCTCATTGGCGTCTCGTTGACGAGCAGGGTAGCACTTACCTCTCGAGGCTCAGAGTGCATCCGCGCCACGATATCGCAGGAGAATTCGCCGGCCCTTGGCGCGAAGGCCAGCACGGCGCGAGCGCCTCCCTGGTTTCAGCTTCGTTGGGGCTAAATCCCGATCTGAGGCCTTCCTGCCCCGTCGATGCGGCTCGTGACCCATCTCCGACAAAGCGACTGGGGCGATAGAAATAGAGTTTACGTCAGTTCATCCTCGCTCTCTGCGGTGAATCAGTAGCATGAAGTGAAGCAAGGGACGTGCCACTCGGACATGCAGCACGAATGCGAGCTGAATAGGCACCAGAACTCGAATATTGCATTCCAGGTCTCACGCGGCAGATGTCCAGATTGCCGGGAAATTTCGTATTGCATCCATAACGGCTTTGGGCGACGGATTGCGGGACCTGCCATGGCAAGCGCGTGCGGTCGCGAAACCTCAGATGGCGGCGAAGCGCTGCAGTTAAGAGAGATGCTGGAGCGTATATTCGCCTAAACGCTGCTGACGTGGCGGTTGGGCCTTTGAACGGTGGACGAGATCAGCCGGGAAAAAAGGCGTAGCTTCATTGAAATCGGCAGGGTGTACCCCGCCCACTACCGGGGATCAGAGCAGGCCAGCCTTGGCCCCAACCTGCGATGATAGCAGGTGCCTGGGGCACCTCCAGCACGTCGAGGGTTCTGCATCTTCGTGTCAGCCAATAGCCGACAGTTCGCACCACGTTTGTATTCGCTTTGTCTGCTTTACGACAGACTTAAGTCTTGATGCCTGCACTCAGCCGTCGTTGTTCAGTCCCGGCATTTTCATGGAGCGGATCGAGGGTGAAACGTTCAGGCTGCGAAGTCTATGTCTTGCAGACGAACTCGTAGTGTGAGGCCCTTGAGGGTCTTGAGCCTGCGTGACCTGCCACTGAACTTTCATCCAGCGGCGATTAGAGCCTCGGCGGTTTTGATACGCCAAGTGGCGCGGTGTGAGCAACCGGCAACGCGGATCGTGTCCCAGCACCTGGTGTAGCTGACGGTAGGGAGTAAAGCCGAGCGCCCGCGCGCTTCTCGTTGCGCTGTAGCGGGTGATCGGCTTTGCGGGCGGCCATCAGTGTTTTCCGCTAGGGTCGGGTTGTTCAAGACCAACCTGACGGAAAGATCACCGATGACCAATGACATGATGAACGTGCGTTCGCTTGTTGAGAAGAGTGCCGATGCAGATTTGTTGCGTGAGATGATCGGTCTTGCTGCCGAGCGGCTGATGGAGTTGGAGGTCGGCTCGGCCACGGGTGCTGACTTCGGTGTGAAGAACCCGATGCGGCTCACTCAACGCAATGGCTACCGTGACCGCGATTGGGAGACGCGGGCTGGCACCGTCGAGCTTCGCATTCCGAAGCTGCGCAAGGGCAGCTACTTTCCGAGCTTCCTTGAACCGCGCCGCATGGCAGAGAAAGCTCTGACGGCCGTTATCCAGGAAGCGTATATCCAGGGAATCTCGACTCGTTCTGTCGACGACCTGTGGTGGACGCGACCTATCTCAAGGTCCGGCGTGGCGGCCGCATCGTCTCAGTCGCCGTCATTATCGCGGTCGGCGTCAATAACGACGGTCGGCGCGAGGTCCTGGGTATGGAAGTTGGCACCTCGGAGGCCGAACCGATCTGGACGGAATTCCTGCGCAGGCTGACACGTCGAGGATTACGTGGTGTGAACCTTGTTGTCTCTGATGCACATGAGGGCATCAAGGCTGCCGTTTCCAAGGTTCTCAATGCCACTTGGCAAAGGTGCCGGGTTCACTTCATGAGGAACGTGCTCGCGCATGCTGGAAAGAGCGGCAGGCGGGTCGTATCCGCCTTCATCGCGACGGCCTTTGCCCAGGAGACCCCGGAGGCAGCAAGCCGCACAATGGCGCAGTGTCGCCGATCAAATCAGGCCGAAAGTGCCGAAGCTTGCCACCATCATGGACGACGCTGAAGAGGACGTGCTCGCCTACATGACCTTCCCGAAAGAGCACCGGGCAAAGCTGCACTCGACGAATCCAATTGAGCGTCTCAACGGCGAAATCAAGCGACGCACCGAGGTCGTCGGCATCTTTCCGAACGACGAAGCCATCGTCCGTCTCGTCGGTGCATTGCTGCTCGAACAGAATGATGAATGGGCCGTTCAACGCGCCAGGTATATGACGCTTGAGACCATGGCCCAAATGAGCGATGATCCCCAAATCGGCCTGCCCCGCTGTGATGTCGGGTCAGGAAACGAGCGGGACAGCAGGCTAATACACTGCCCGAATTGCCCCGTGTGGACGGCAAGCGTCAAGCCTTGATGCCAAATTCAAACGGATATGAGTGGGGCTTCGCAGCTGCGGCGAGGTCTCGATAGGGTCCGACAGTAAGCCCGAATGAGTGGGCACAATGGGACTGAAAGTGGGATCACTTGGTGAGCCCGTTGTTCCCGCGCGGAGATCCCGCCGCTATTCTCGCAAATGTCGGACAGCCGCCGCCCTTTGTCGCATTTGTCGAGATCACGACAATCGGTTTGTCCCGCTCTGCTCTACGCACCCGTCAAGCCACGGAGTGGTGCCTGCTTCGCAGTTTTGAATTTGAGAGCGAGCGGGCTACGGCTCCGTCATTGCTGGGGGTCCGATAGCGAAAGCCTGTTCGAGATGCGTGCTTCTCTATCGTCGCACAGGGCGTTTTCAGCATCTTGGGCCCTCTCACCGGTCTGAACAACTGTTTCAGCTTGATCATTTGAGGTTTTCGCAACCGAACGTGCTTGCCGTGGCTGGTCGGCAAGCCGTCGCTCGAACGATCATGGAATGCGATACTAAGTTTTCCGGAATCTGGATTCCAACTGGAATGCAGGAAGACGATCGGTAGTAGCGTTTTTAGCTCGCATTTTACGCTGCATTTTCGAGTGGCACGTCGCTTGCTTCATTTCTCGTGCCGCCGATTCACCGAAACTCAGAAAGAGCCAACGCAAGCTCTATGGTGGTGCGAATTGCCCACTGCTCCCGCGCCCAGACGGCGCGGAACCGTCCTAAAAGCGGCATTAATCTTGGCGAAGGACAATTCAAATCCAAGGGAGAGTAAGATGAGCATCACACGCAGACATGTCATCGTTCAGGGTGGCGTCATTGCAGCAGGCCTGCTCGCCAGCGGCCTACCGGGGACAAAAGCCTTCGCGCAGATACCGTCAATCCCTTGGCGGCGCTCACTGCAGGGCTTGGCCTGGAACGACCCGATCATCGAGACCTATCGCGACGCAGTGCGCCTTCTCAACGCCCTTCCCGCCAGCGACAAATTCAACTGGGTCAACCTCTCGAAAATTCACGGCAGCGGTGACGTCGTCAAATACTGCCCGCATGGCAACTGGTATTTCCTGCCGTGGCACAGGGCCTATACGGCTATGTACGAGCGCATCGTTCGGCACGTGACCAAGAACAACGATTTCGCTATGCCGTTCTGGGACTGGACCGACAATCCGTACCTGCCCGAAGTGTTCACAATGCAAAAGACGCCCGACGGCAAGGACAATCCACTTTATGTTTCGTCGCGCACCTGGCCAATCACGCAGCCGATGCCGGACAATATAGTTGGGCCACAGGTTCTCAACACCATCCTAACGGCGAAGCCATACGAGGTCTTCGGCACCACCCGCCCCCAGGGACAGAACTCACTCGATCCTTCCTGGGTCACCACCAGCAGCGGCACGCAGGGGACGCTGGAATAGACACCGCACAATCAGGTGCACAACAATATCGGTGGCTGGATGCCGGAAATGTCGTCGCCCCGCGATCCGATCTTCTTCATGCATCATTGCAACATCGACCGCATCTGGGCGACGTGGAATTTGCGCAACGCCAACAGCACGGATCGGCTCTGGGCCGACATGCCGTTCACCGACAATTTTTACGATGTCGACGGCAACTTCTGGTCCCCGAAGGTCTCTGACCTTTATGTTCCAGAGGAACTCGGATACAATTATGGTTTCCGGACCTACTTCAAGGTCGCGGCGGCGAGCGCCAAAACGCTGGCCCTGAACGATAAACTCACGTCCGTGATCGCGGCGACGGCGACCGATGCTGCAGTCGCCGGCGTGACGACCACCTCCACGGACAACAGCAAGGCGGCAACGGAAAACGTGCCGCTTTCGCTGCCGATCAAGATCCCGGCGGGCGCATTGCAGGAGATCGTCCGCCAACCGCCTCTGCCATCCGGCATGGATACAATGGATTTCGGCGCGGCACAGGAGCAGGCGGCCTCCGCTCCTCGTGTGCTGGCATTCCTGCGCGATGTCGAGATCACCAGTGCCAGCACGACCAGCGTTCGGGTGTTTCTCGGCAAGAACGACCTTAAGGCCGATACGCCCGTCACCGATCCCCATTACGTCGGTTCTTTCGCCGTTCTCGGTCATGACGGCGACCATCATCGCAAACCATCCTTCGTCCTCGATCTGACGGACGCGATCCAGCGGGTTTACGGCGGAAGGGGGCAGACGGATGGCGAGGCCATCGACCTGCAGCTCATTCCTGTCGGATCGGGAGCGGGCAAACCCGGCGCCGTAGAGCCCGCAAAGCTAGAAATAGCCATAGTGTCCGCCTAACATCCGGACTGGCTGGGTTGTGGAGACATCGATGCGCTATCATCGTTGGGTGCTTATCGCTATTCGTGCGGCGGCATTATCGATGCTGCGCATCGTCAGCCCGGTTCAAGCTAACGAGAGCGACATGCGGGCAACGACCAGTAAGCCCGCGACGATAACCATATCGAGCAGAGCAGTCCACTCATCGGCTGATACCAGTGCGCGGGTCGTCCTTACTGTCACTGGTTATGAACCGTCGACTTCAGGACCAGTGACGACGGTCGTTTCGCTTGACTGCGGCAGTAACGTTCGCGAAATTGGTAGGTTTGGTATTTTTCCGAACAAGGCGTTTTCGGTATTGGACGGGGCAAAGCCTCAACGATTTGGGTTTCCCTTGCCCGATGACCCGTCTTGCCGTCAGCCACAGACCGTCATTATCCGGCTGGAGCCTCAAACAGGCGGCGGTTCGGGCGCCAGCATCACTATCAGCGACGCAAGCATCGAATAGATTGGCAGTCGGGGCTGATTTGCCGCTAGCTCCAGAACCTTGGCGGCAATGAAAGTCCGCCGGATAAAATAGAGGGTTTTGATAGGTTGTTGTGACAAAGGTCCAACGCGCAGCGCCTATCGTGGTCAACAGTTTACAGTCTTGCCGCTGCATTCGGCGACTGATGGTCGTCTGCAAGCAGGCAAAGGTTTTTGGCCGACCCGAGACTAGGCTCAAGATAAAGTCGCTCTTAAAGGCATTGAACCAACGACGCGTTCCTAGATCAGTAAAGTGACTCTTCAACCACTTCAGATGCTTGCGCGGAGTCTGTCCGAAAGCTGCATTGACTTCGCACGCGGTCCAAAACCGATTCAGACTGCGCGTTCAATTCAAAACTGAAGATTAGACGTGTGCTTTTAATGGCACTGGATTTGCAAGGACACGGGCGGCGTGCGGCCATAGGTATCGTGATAGAGAGGCGCGGAGGTTAGTCTTGAAACGAAGAGATTTTTCGACTGTTGGGCTCACTGCTCTTCTCGCCGGGATCGTATTCCCGGCTTTTCCCAGCACCGGATTCAGTGAGCAGCGAAAGCCGTCCATCCCCGCACTCCCTGATCAGCGGAAACTTTGGAGTTGGATCAAAAGGCTCAACAGTTTCGGCCCCCGATTGACCGGCAGCCCGGCGCAAGCACGGGCAATCGATTATCTTGCTGGTGAGTTGAGAGGGATGGGCCTTGAGGTGAAGCGCGATCAACTCACGATGCGCCGGTGGATGCCACGAACCACCGCGTTCAAACTGTCAAATGGTGAAGTAATTGAGGTAGCGGCGCCGTTCCCGTATTCCGGGCTTACACCTCCCGGCGGTATCTCGGGTAAGATGGTTCTTTTCAACGGTCGGGTTCAGGCGTTTGAGAAAGCCCGCGGCAAAATTGCGGTGGTGACGGTAAAGCGTCGGGATCTGGCGGCATTCCTCGAACTGGTGACCAATCGACGCGGCAGCCTGCCGGAAGGCATAGACTTTCCCAAAGCCGTAACCACGCCGCTTATCACCGGTTTGCTTGGCGTACCGATCGACAAGGCGCGTGAAGCAGGGGTTTTAGCCGTCGTTTGCATTTTCGAAGGCGTCTCGGAAGTGCAGTTGAAGGGGCAGGTGCTGCCATTCACCACACCGTATTGGGGCTTACCTGCAATATGGGTGGCGCAATCTGAAGGAGAGCGGATCAAAGCCGCGATCAAGCACGGTTTGAGCGGTCGCCTGACCTTGGATGGCACGTTGGAAGACGTTGCGACCGATACGATTTATGCGGTTTTGCCGGGCTGCAACCTGCTTGAGACAATCATCATCAACACCCACACCGATGGACCTAATGCGTGCGAAGAGAACGGCGGTGCTGGGGTACTCGCTCTGGCGCATTATTTCTCCTCGCTACCGAAATCTGCCCGCAACCGAAGCCTCGTCTTCGTACTCGTCACGGGTCATTTCCAGCTTGCCCAGTTCGGCCGCCACGGGAATCAGGCGACGGCGACCTGGCTCGAAATGCATCCAGAATTGTGGGACGGCAAACCCGGCCATGCTAAAGCCGTTGCAGGAGCTACGATTGAGCATCTTGGATGTACCGAGTGGCGAGATGACTTTGCAAAAGGGCACCCCGCGCCCACCGGGAAGCCGGAACTCGATTTGATCTATACCAGTAATAAGTCGATGAGTGGCGTGTACATCGCTGCCGCACGCGGGCGCAAAAAGGTACGCGCGCTGATAGTCGCCCCAGCGGCGGCGCAGGTGATGTTGGGCGAAGGACAGCCATTATACGCATCAGGAATTCCGACGATATCAAGCTGTCCGATACCGGACTATCTTTGCCAGGTCTTGCCGGGCGGAGGCTTGGACCGGCTCGACCCTGATTACGCCTTTCAGCAAGTCGAAACCTTTGCCCGCACGGTCGACTTGCTCGACAGGATGCCGCGTGGTGAGATCGGAATCGTTCCGTTTAACCTGTCCACTGTTATCGGTGATCTGCTGTAAACCTGACCAACACTAACGCCAGCGAAAATGGCGGTGTCACGCGATCGGCACTTTAACTGGCGCCGAGGATCATCTGGCAGTTCACGATAGTGCCGGGTCATAGCCGTCCCATCTGGGCACGCTTCGTCATGCATGAGATGACCGGCCTGCGTTTCCACATCGCGGCCTTCGAGGCTCTCGGCGGCGCTCCGCGGGAGTGCTTTGCGACCGGATGAAGACTGCCGTCATCGGTGAGCGTCAGACAGAAGGCATCGTCTATAAACCATGCCACCACCAGCCTTAGCCCCAACCAAAGCCACGCGGACGGCCGCTGAAACATCCTAGTTGGTGGGATCCCACACCGCAGGCGAATCCA
This sequence comes from Rhizobium croatiense, assembly GCF_019793465.1. Taxonomy (GTDB): domain Bacteria; phylum Pseudomonadota; class Alphaproteobacteria; order Rhizobiales; family Rhizobiaceae; genus Rhizobium; species Rhizobium croatiense. The sequence continues at coordinate 39,430 of NZ_JAILYJ010000022.1, forward strand.
TCACCTCCTGTCCTCCGATAGTCTCCAACGAGCTGGGAGAAACTGCTGATCCAGGCTGAATGAAGACTTTGTGTGGCATTCCCTGGCGACGAGCTTGCTGCCCCTCTCCCGGCGTAGCTGGCTGACCCAGTGCTTGGCATAGACATTGCAGGGGATGAATGCGGCGGTAACTCGTTGGGGTCGGAAGTCGTCAAACTGCTTTCCTAGGCGTCGGCATTGCCTACCGAGCACCTCGCCAGACGGAAGCACGATCGATCTGGCACGTATGTATGCGTACGGGATCATAACCATAGAGGAGTTGAAACGATGGCGGATATTCTTACATCTCTAAACCCGCTCCGGTGGATTGAAGCGCCATCCACGGAACTGGAGAGCCAAGTGACCCAAAGTCTATTCCCGATGTTCCAACGCTTGGCGGAAGCGGGCGCTGAAACCGCTAAAATTCTGCAGGTTGCCTTATTGCGCCGCGTGCAAGTCATGTGCGACAGCCACTCTACCCGCCAGGGAAAGCTCTTTACTGAGGCCGAACGTCTTGCCGAGAGTCTACGCGAGGTGCACGGCAATGGGAATTTGGGCTACGCTTGGGCGGAATACCTGCGCGACGCTAGTGAGCGCGCCATATTGTGCATGGATCTTCTCCGACAGCGCGGCGACATCTTCCTCGAACATGAAGCGGCAGGCTGTCCGCCGGTTTTCTTCTGCGACTACGAGACAGTTATGGATGGAAACGATCTGCCCTTGAAATCCAATTACGTGTTACTTCGAATGATCCCGCCCCAAGGTGTTAACGTCGATGACACGAAGCGCCCCTTCATAATCATTTGCCCGCGCGCCGGACATAGTCCCGGCGTCGGTGGCCACAAAGAAGACAGCCAGGTCGGCGTAGCGTTCCGGGAAGGTCACCCGGTTTATTTGGTGTCCTTCCGCCGAGAGCCAGAGGGGGGGGCAGTATCTCTCTAATGTCACGTATGCGGAAGCGGCCTTTGTTCGTGAGGTCATGCGCCTGCATCCGCTTGCCCGCCTTCCAGTCGTAGTCGGCAACTGCCAAGCTGGCTGGGCTACCCTTCTGATGGTTGCGACAAATCTCGACTTAGCTGGCCCGATCATCCTCAACGGATCGCCGGTGACACCTACCTCGGGAAATATCGGTGAAAATACCCTCCGCTACATGGCGGGCCTCTTCGGGGGAGCTTGGATAACCATGTTTTTGTCAGATCTGGGCGGAGGCATCTTCGACGGCGCCCATCTCGTACAGAATTTCTAAACGCTCAATCCCGAGCGCCAGTTATTCATGAAGTATGTCGAACTGTTCCGAGATGTGGATGCGGCGAGCGAAGCCTTCCTTAAGGCTGAGAAGTGGTGGGGCGGCTTCTGCCTGATGCGGGGAGACGAGATCCGCTGGATAGTTGAGCACCTCTTTGTTGGTAATCGACTGGCGCACAACAAGGCGTATGGGGAGCCGGACCGGCGGCATTTCGACCTTAAGAAGATCAGGGCGCCTATTATCATATTTGCCAGTCATGGCGACAATGTAACGCCGCCGCAGCAGGCGCTGAATTGGATCCCCGAAATCTATGACAACGAGGAGGAAATCCGCCTTCTCGGCCAGCACATTATTTATATGGTACACAACGACGTCGGTCACCTCGGTACATTCGTTTCCTCGAGAGTAATCAACAAAGAATACAATGAGGTTGCAAGCACGCTCGAGGCAATTGAGGCGTTGTTGCCTGGCCTTTACGAGATGCGCATCACGGACATTCAAGAAGATGCTGGACACAAGAGCTATAGTGTTGAACTGATCGAGCGCACCTTCGAGAATATCCGTGAGTTTAACGATGGCCATGACGATGGAGGTCCCTTCGCTGCCGTCGCCCGCGTCTCTGAACTGCAAGCGCAGATCTATCACACAGTTGCCCGCCCCTTTGTGCAGGCCGCGGTCACAGACATCTCAGCAGACGCCAGCCGAATGTTCCATCCAAAGCGGCTGGAGCGATCGCTGCTGTCTTCTCAGAATCCGATCATGGTTGGCTATAAGTCAATTTCAGAGCAGGTACGGAACTCCCGGGCGAACGCAGCAGCGGAAAATCCTTTCCTGGCTGCGGAAGCGCTCTATTTCAAGGCTGTCGAACAGGCGATCGTGGTCATGCGCGACTGGCGCGACATGGGTTATGAGCTCGCGTTTCACATGATCTGGAACAACCCTTGGCAGCGATATTTTGACAATCCCCACGAAGCATACCGCAAAGGGACGACACTTGACGATATGAGATGGCAGCCGGACATCGCCAATGCGCTCAGGAGGATCGCGATCGGCGGACTCGCCGATGCCATCATCCGTATGGTCGTACTCCTGGTGAGCGATCGTGGCGGGATCCGACGCGACCGCCTGGCGCGCTGGTCACGGGTGCTGACCGAGGACGAGCCCTTCCGCTCACTAAGCGCTGATCATTTGGCCGAAATCACTCGCGTGCAGACGGCTATCGTCACCTTTGAGCCGGAGCAAGCAATGGAGACGCTGCCGCTGTTGCTAACGGAACCGAGGCAACGGCAACTCGCTTATGCAGCCGCTTGCTATATCCCGGGCTCCAGGGCGGAGATGTCATCGAGTACTGTTGCCATGCTACAGCGCTTCGCGGACGTGCTTGGCCAGCCATCGATCGTCGATGTGATTGAGGATCCGCTGGCAGTGACATAGTTTGTTCGTAGAGTAGCGTCTCGATCTCACCGAATCACATAATTATTGGTTTTCGCTCGTTGGTCACGGAGGCGCTTGAAACAATTCCATCGCAAATTCAGCCAGGACCGCAGATCGGAAAATTGCCATTGGACATCCGTCCTTTACAACGCAACGATGCCGTAATCCGGTTCAGTGATCGGGCCGGCAGAGGGCGGATTGAAACTGTGGAGGAAGGCTCTCGTCATAGGGCTGGCGCTCGCTGCAAATCATCGTGATCGAACGCACTGGCCATACGGTTGATCTCGGCTGACCGCGCACCGACCGCCTTGGCGGTCTCGCGCCACCTTGCGGTGTCGCGACTTCCTTAATGATCGCGCGAGCCTCGGCGAGCGTTAGGGCGTAGAGCCCTGCAGCTTCTTCCAGCAGGTCAAGGGAGCAGGTGCCTTCATCAAGATCAATGTTTGTCGTCAGCGCGCGCGCCTTGACATCCGTAGGCACTGGATTGAGGTCATAGGCAGGGGACAACGACCAGCTGGCTTTATTGAGCCACAGAAAGCCGTGATTTTTCTCCCCAGCTCAGAGCTAGAGCGGGCTGCAGCGAGAAGCGGCCGGGGTCCTCGAGCCAGGCACGATCATACTCAAACACGATTGTTTCGGCACCACGGGCGCGATTGCTCCGGGCCAGATGGGACGTGTGCGGCCGTGAAGGTCGAGATGAACTTCGAAATCAGCCATCGCGTGACGATCCCGGTGATCGCCTTGGGTGAGCGTGCTTGGGCAACTCTGCATTGGCCAGAGACTGGCCGACGCTGTCGTTACGGATGTCGGCGACTTGGCTCAGCCCATCTAGCAGGCCGAGTGCCTGGAGGACGCCTGCATAGATGCCGATGCTGACATTGGTGTCGCCGGCCTCGATCTTTTGAAGCGTTGAGCGTGAGGTGAAGGCACGTTCGGCTACTACCGCCATAGGCAGGCGGCGACGTCGACGTGCGTCGTGGATGTCTGCGCCCAGTTTGCGCAGCGCGCGCCGCACAGCGGCCGGAGCGTTGTGAGGTGTCGGAATTTGTCACCTTCGCACTACAGATTGCACTAGATATGTAGCACGAAGGTTACAATTTTTCAAGAGAGATGGTCAGAGAGAAAAGTGGTTAGAATGGGAATCGCGGGAGCGATAGCGCAAGTACGAGCCAGGCTGGCAGGCGAAGAAAGATGGCGGATCTTGAGGTGCTCAAGATCGATGCCGCCTCCGGACTGGAAGCGCGATCGGAACCACTATCGTCTGCTGATGCGGCTTTTGCCGATTGCCAAGCTGCACCCGGCCCTTAGTCGAACGGGTGCTCCTGGAAGATGCGGTGGTGTCGGTGACCGTGGACACCTCGTCGATCAGGGTCGCAACCGTGGCTGGTTTTGAGAAATCGGCGGGCGGACATTGTCGGCCATCAGGACACCAATTGAACTAGGCCATTTGGACTAGAATTTCCACTTATGGCGCGCCAACCGATCGGTTCCTCATGGATCGGGAAGCCGACCTCTACACAGCGGGCTCAATCCTCTAGAATAGTTGCTAATGACCGCTCATCAGACAATCTGATTGAAAGTTCCCCGCGAAGCAGCCATATATTTAGCTCAAATTCATTAGTGCTACGTAGGACATTGATCATGGTAGATGTGGAGCTGCAGGTCGCTCGGCAAAATGCCTCTCTTCGAGTGCAAGTCGAAGAAAGGCTCAGACAGGCTATTGCGACGGGCAAGTTCAAGCCGGGGCAAAGGCTCGTCGAGCGCGAGCTTTGCGAAATGATCGGCGTGGGTCGCACGTCCGTCCGTGAAGCGCTTCGGCAGCTTGAGGCAGAGGGATTGATCACAAGCTTCCCCCACAAGGGTCCAGTTGTCAGTATCATAACCTATGAGGAGGCCGCTCAGCTCTACACCGTCCGCGCGCTGCTCGAGGGGTTTGCTGGTCAGCAGTTCGCCGAAAATGGAACGGCGGAAGATATTGCCACTTTGCAAGATGCCGTTAGAGAATTCGAAGCGTCGGCGGAAAGCGGCGTGGGACACAGGCTCATCGCTGCCAAAAACGCCTTCTATGACTGCTTGATGGATGGCAGCAAAAACGTCTTCGTCAGGCAAATGCTAACATCGCTGCACAACCGGATCAATCTTCTGCGCATGACTTCGATGACACAACCGGGGCGCCTCAAACATAGCATTGCAGAAATCAAAGAGATTGCCGAAGCGATCCAAAATCGCAACGGACCCAGGGCTGCGGCCGCTTGTAAGCACCACATTGATATGGCTGCGAAAGTCGCACTCGAGTACCTGCGCAACAACACCTCAGGCTGATGCCATAAGATTTTCTGAAAATTGACAGATTGTCTGATGCTGGAGGTGGCCGGGTGTAATTAAATCCTTCAGGGCACGGTGCTTTTGACAACGCAACAACCTCTCTGGTGTCCATCGGACGATAAGATGGGTGCTGCTTGCACGGTCATTTTAAGTGAGGTGATTGAAGAAGCGACGGCAAAATTGGCGTCGTAGCGAGGGAGGGCCGGCCCAAGCATGAATTTTCCGATTGACAGATTGTCTGATAGGTCGTTAACTACTCCTCACTAACGGAGGTAGCTGATTGTGCTTGCCTCACATTCGGGAGCGGGACGTTGTCACCACGAAAAAATCTGCGCGTCGCCTTTATTGGTCTCGGCGCAATGGGCGGGCCGATGGCACAACATCTGTTGTCGGCTCAATTCGAAGTCACTGGCTTTGATCTATCGGCCGAGGCTAGGGAAAGGTTCGCGGCCGTCGGCGGCGTTCCGGCAGAGACGGTAGCGGAAGCATTCAATGGGGCCGATGTTGCGGTTACCATGCTTCCCAACGGCAAGGTTGTTCAAGACGCGCTCTTCAAGGATGGGGCCTGGCAATCCCTGAGTGCTGACGCGCTTGTCATCGACATGAGCTCATCGGCGCCCAATGATACTCGTGAGCTCGCAGAACGCTTGCATCAGAAGGGCTTGCGGCTGGTCGATGCTCCCGTGTCAGGCGGAGTGAAGCGAGCCGTCGAAGGCTCTCTTACTATCATGGCAGGCGGTGCTTCTGACGATATCGATCAAGCTGATCCCATCCTGTGCGCCATGGGCGGCCAGATTTTTAGGACAGGCCCGATCGGCTCAGGGCACGCCATGAAAGCCATCAACAATTTCGTATCGGGAGCCGGGGTTCTGGCAGCTATCGAAGGCGTTCTTCTTGGCCGAACGTTTGGTCTCGATCCTAGAACGATCGTCGATATTCTCAACTCGTCGTCTGGCAAGAACAACGCAACAGAAGTGAAGATGAAGCAGTTCATCCTCTCGGAGACTTTTGGCTCTGGTTTTGCTTTGGGGCTTATGGCGAAAGACATTAGGATTGCAGCGGACTTGTCGAAGGCGCTCAATCTCCAGCTGCCGACATTGGCCGGTACCGCTGATGCCTGGGATGCTGCTCGGCATGCTTTAGGCCCCGATGTCGACCATACGAAAATTGCGCAGTTCGTGAAAGATCAGGCCTGACCGCGAAAAACTACGCCAAACTGACAGTTGAAAATTGTCTGATAATCTGTCAAATATGATGAAGGGAGCGAAACCCAATGGCCACTTTGGACAGGAAAGATAAGGGGTCTAAGGCCGGCGAGCGAACAGCTCCATCGGAGCAGTTCAAGCGCGGACTTGCTACTCGTCGGCAGGTGATGGGGGACGCTTACGTTGATGCGGCCCTCGGAAAGGCGACCGACTTCACCTGGCCGATGCAGGAACTCGTCACCGAGTATTGTTGGGACAATATCTGGAACCGACCTGGCCTCGACCGTCGCGCTCGATCGATCCTCAACCTTGGAATGATAGCGGTTTTAAACCGACCGCACGAGCTCAGAGGCCACATCCGCGGCGCCATCAACAACGGTGTTACGAAACAGGAGATCCAGGAGATCTTCCTTCAGGTGGCTATCTACGTTGGTGTGCCAGCAGGCATCGACAGTTTCAGGCATGCCCAGGAAGTATTCACCGAAATGGGCATTTGAGAATGTGCTGTCCCGTGAGGGGGCATGTACAACATGCGCGGAGTTCTCAGCGCTTATCAACAAGGGAGGAGCCTAAAATGGCGATAGATCTCAAGAAATTCATAGAATTCGTGCGGGAGGATTTCGAGTTCAAGCGCGAAACTCGTTATCTTAACGGTATATTAAAATGCGATTTCCCTACCCGCAGTGTAGCGCTTCATTTCGAGGACGGTACGTTGCTAAAGGTGGAAGAGGCCGAATACGACGACGACAAGTGCACTATCGTCATACGCGGGACCGGTTCACAGTGGGAGGCGCTGCTTCAGCACAAACCCTTGCCGTTTTATCAGTGCTTGCAGTCATCAAACATCAAGCATGGCCTCTACCTTAGCAGTAACAACGAAACCTTCGCGTATCTGCCTGCTCTCAACCGCATGACCACCCTGATGCGCAATGCCCGTTCTGAAGGAGCAGCAGCATGACCAAGTTTGACCCCATTATCGGCCGTTATCTCTATCTCACCGTAGAAGGTATCGAGTACCGCGTCTATTACGAAGAAGCGGGCCAGGGGATTCCGCTTCTCGTCGGTCATACGGCAGGGTCCGACGGTCGCCAATACCGTCATATGCTTTGCGATTCCGACGTGACGAAAAATTTTCGCGTCATCGCGTTCGATCTGCCGTATCACGGCAAGTCCCTTCCCCCCTACGGCGTTCGCTGGTGGGAGAAGGAATACAACATGACCAAGAAGTTCATGATGGACTTCCAGCTCGAACTCTCAAAAGCGCTCGACCTAGACCGCCCCGTTTATTTGGGCAGCTCCATGGGCGGCCATCTCGCGATCGACCTGGCATCGAACTATCCGGACAACTTCCGCGCCACGATCTCGGTCGAAGGTGCGTTGCGCTCGGCGGCGGAGTACGTCGACGTCGGTATGGCTGGCATCCGCAGGGAGTTCGACAATCCAAACGTCAATCGCACCTCCATCGGTGCGGCGATGATGCTGAATATCTCACCGTACTCGCCAGAAGCGAATGTCCGTGAAATCCAGTGGGAATACAGCTGCGGTGGACCGGGAATCTTCGCGGGTGATCTTTATTACTACTACTACGACCACGATGTGTCGCCAGAAGAAGCCAGCAAAATCGATACGTCGAAATGTATGCTATACTTCCTCACGGGCGAATACGATCCAAACACGTCCCCGGCCGATACCAAGATTGCTGCAGACCTGGTCAAAGGCTCCAAGTTTTGGACAATGGAAAAGCTCGGACATTTTCCCGTTACTGAGGACTATAGCGAGTTCCGGAAGTATCTGTTGCCGATTCTTGAGGAGATCCAACAGTCATCAGCAGCCCGGTCTAAGGTTGCCTGATCCTTTTCTCGGGAGGAGAACTTCAATGAGGTGCATTCTGAATGTCACACTTGGGGCGCTGATCTCGGTTAGCGCCCTGGCGACAACCGCTTACGCGGATGGTGTCGATCAGCTACCGGCTACAGAAAAGAAGATCTATGAAACTGTAGATCCGCAGATTCCATTGGGGGCGAGCGCCTACAAAGACTTCAAGCCCAAAAAGGGTCCTCCGTGGAAGATCGGCTATGCAAGCAGCTACGCTGGCAACACCTGGCGAGCCGCAGCTCTCGATGCGGTCATGAGCGATCTTTTACCGCGATCAAAGGCTGCGGGCCTGGTGTCTGATGTCGTGGTCACCCAGTCGGATCTTAAAGACGCCGTTCAGATCCAGCAGATGCGTCAAATGGTGGACGAAGGCGTCGATGCAATCATCATCTGCTGCTCGAACGTCACGGCTCTTAATCAGACGATCGAATATGCCTACAAAGCCGGTGTGCCGGTGTTCTCATTTTCGGGCTACGTGACGTCGCCATACGCCATCAATGGCGCGGCCAATCACGCGCAGGGCGGTGCCGAGATGGCGACGTGGCTGGCGGAAAAAATAGGAAAGAAGGGCAATATCCTTCTCGTTTCTGGTATTCCCGGTTTCGCTTCTTCGGACAGCTTTGACAAAGCGGCTAAGGAAGCACTTGCTAAGTACCCCGACATAAAGATCGTCGGTGAAGTTGCAGGGAAGTGGACCGACCAGGTGGCCCAGGTCGAAGTTCAGAAGTTTCTTGCGACGAACCCGACGAAGATTGATGGGATCCTCACGCAGGGGGCCCAAGAGAACGGCGTTCTCAACGCAATGCTGCAGTCAGGTCGAGACATGATCCCGATTACTCTCGGGGGGGAAGCTTCCGCCGCGTGCTACTGGCGCAAGAACCCCGAGTTTGTGGACAGGAGTTTCCATATTTGGCCGCCGCGTCGCGAGATGCAACAGATGTGGGAGATCATGCTCCGCACATTGGAGGGACAAGGCCCTAAGGTTCAGTCCTTCCTTCGACCCGTCTTGCCTTACACCATCGATGAAGTCCGCGCGGCAATACCAGAAGATTGCGACTTGAACTCGACAGACTTCGTGGAGCCCAAGGCGGACGGGTGGTTTCCTGCTGCGATTGCTGCAGACTACTTCGAACGCCCGGCTAATCCCTGGAAGCCTGTGTCGAAGTGAAACTGTTCTGCCCGGTGGGTCTTGCCACCGGACAGAAGTTTCTCTTGTGGGAGGACCGCCTCGCGCGGCCGTTGGGATTAGAGGATCTCCGATGCAAAACCAAACTACGATCAAGTTGATCAATGTTGCCAAGTCTTTCGGCGAGACTAAGGCCTTAAAGAAGTGTGATTTTGAAGCCCGGGCCGGAGAAGTGCACGCCATCGTCGGAGAGAATGGAAGTGGCAAAAGCACGATGGCGAAGATCATGTCTGGAGTGTTGCACCCAGATTCCGGGAGCGTTTCGGTCCTTGGAGAAGAGATTTCGACTCCGACTGACGCCAAGCGCATCGGGCTGACAACGATCTTCCAGGAAGTGCTGGTGGCCGACGAGGCCAGTGTATTGGAAAACCTGTATGTCGGGCGCGACGGCATCTTCCGCTCGCAGGGCGGCAGTGGTCGGCGTACCGAGGCTGAGGAGATCCTGAAACGCCTCGTCGGCAAGCCCGTGGATCTCGATCAGAACGTTGGGGCATTGCCTCTGAGCGTCAAGCAATGGATAGTTATTGCGCGAGCGGTCTTGCGCAGGCCGAAGGTCCTCATCCTCGATGAATCGTCTGCGGCATTAGACCTCGATTCCACGATCCGCCTCCACGAGGAAATTGATCGTCTCCGTAGGGAAGGTGCGACCGTGCTGATCGTAACGCATCGGATCGCTGAACTTGTCCGCATCGCCGATCGAGCCACGATCCTTCGCGACGGCGTCACCATTGGTACGCTCGAGAAGCATGAAATAACTGAAGAGAACCTGCTTTCAATGATGACGCCCGCGGACCGAAACGCAAGCGACGCGAAGGCGTACGAATCAAAGCAAGTAGGCGCCGCCGCGCCGGCCGTGGTAGCGGTAAGAGACCTCGTTACTCACAGCGCGGCAGCGCCCTTCGATTTCGATCTACCGAAAGGAGCGATCATCGGTGTTGCAGGACTCGACGGGCAGGGGCAGGACGCTTTCGTACGCGCCGTTGCGGGTATCATCCAGCCTTTTGGTGGTAATGTCCAAGTCTGGTCATCCAGCACCGAGAGAATGAAAAAGGTCGCATCGCTCGAAGACGCTACCAAAGCAGGAATCTCGTATATTTCCGGCGACCGCAAGCGTGAAGGTATCTTCCCTCAGCAGAGCATCTTCGAAAATCTTGCCATCGGCGTCTATCGAAAGAACCTCGGTCCTCTTGGTATAATCAATAAGGCCGGCCTCAAACCCATGTTCAAACGCGAGGTGGATCGGCTCCGGATTAAGATTGGAAGTCCGGCGAACAAGATCACCTCACTGTCGGGCGGAAATCAGCAAAAAGTTTTGATCGGCCGTGCCTTTGCAAACGAACCGTCCGTCATCGTCCTTAACGATCCCGCTCGCGGTGTCGACCTCGGAACGAAGCGCGATCTCTACCGCGAACTGCGCCTGTTCACGGAGAAGGGTGGCAGCGTGATTTATCTATCAAGCGAAATCGAAGAGTTCATCGGCTTTGCGGACCGCGTCGACGTCTTCTTTGCTGGAAGGCTTTTCCGGTCGCTAGCAGGCGAGGACATAGCGGAAGAGCCAATCTTGGCCGCAATGTTTGGAAAATCGCCAAACGCCTCCATCGAGTTCGATCTGGAAAGGACTGCATGATGTCTGGAATCGCATTCCGTCAAATCACCCAGGACCGTTCCCTCTTCGTGCCGGCCGGCCTATTCATTGTCCTTTTGGTCGCCGTTGCCCTACGCGGACACGGGCTATTCACGAACAACGGCCTCGCAGGTGCAATCCTTGTCGCCACGCCCTTGATTCTAACGGCGCTTGCCCTCACCCCCATTGTCATGGCGGGTCGTGGAGCAGTGGACCTTTCAGTTGGCCCCTTGATGGGGTTCATCAACGTTACCCTTATTACCTGGCTTGTGGGTAACGGAATTACCAACCCTATCGCAGTGATAGTATGGGCAGTCGGCCTGGGAGCGGCATTCCAGCTACTCCAGGCGCTGGTTATCATTTATGTGCGTGTCGCTCCGATAATCGTTACGCTGTCGGGTTTTCTTGTCCTCTCCGGGTTGAACCTGATGGTGATGTCCCGACCGGGTGGAGTCGCGCCCGACTGGATGCTTAGCTGGGGGGCGGGGACCGACATCATGTCACCTGTTTTGCTGTTGCTGGTTGCAGCGTATGCATTATGGCTCCTTCTCAGGGGGACTATGTTTTACCGCAACCTTCGCATGACGGGTGCGGATGAGCGCATGGCGTATACGAGCGGCGTTCGAGTGGACGCAGTCCGCATCATCGCCCACGTTGTTGGTGGAGCATTCGCTGGACTTGCCGCCCTCAGCTACACGGCGCTGATCTCCTCTGGTGATCCGACGCAGGGCAGCACCTACACCCTTCAGGCTGTTACGGCCCTGGTTCTCGGAGGTGCGAGCCTCTCCGGTGGTCGTGGTGGAGCACTTGGATCTACGCTTGGCGCGATCAACATGTTCCTCATCTCCTATCTCCTCTCCACCTTCAACTTCGGCACGGTTTCGGGGTTCGTTACCCAGATGGCATTCGGCTTAATCCTCGTCGGATCACTTCTCGTGAACGTCTTTGTCATCAGTCGCCGCGCGGTTGTGTAAGGAGCAAGATAATGGTCGCGACAGTTATGAATTCCGAAATCAAATCGGCTCAGAAGTCTAACCCGCTCAAGGCTCATCGGAGCATCGTCATTGGCTTTGTTCTTCTGGCCTCTCTCTTAGCACTCGGTGCATTGCTGGTCCCCGGCTTCGTATCATCCCAAAACGCGCGTTCAATCCTTCTTCTCGCAGCGTTTCTGGGGCTTGCCTCCATTGGCCAGACCCTGTGCGCTCTGGTCGGTGCGCTCGATCTTTCGATACCATATATTATTGGAGGCGCGAACATCCTCCTTCCCAGCCTTATGGTCGCAGGTATTCCCGCTCCCCTCGCGATGCTGGTTGTCATGCTCCTCGGTGCGCTTGTCGGGGCCGCCAATGGCGCCCTGAGCTTCCGTCTCCAAGGGCAAGCGCTGATCATGTCGCTCGGAGTTGGCTTCGCGGCCGTCGGTGCGGTCCAGATCTACACCTCACTCGGCTCGGCGTTTGGTGGTACAGTGTTTGCTCCGGTACCCGAATGGCTGAGGAACATTTCGGCGTTCAACGGAAAGTTTTTCGGCCTGTCGCTGCCTCCGGTCATCGTGATCTGGGCTATCGTCGCCATCGCGCTTGGATGGTTCATGTACAACACCTGGTTTGGCCGCAGCATTTACGCCGTCGGCGGAAGCCGGACGGCGGCCGCCCGCCTCGGAATCTCCGAATTCAAGGTCTGGACCGTCATCCATAGCGTCAGCGGTGCCATGTCTGCAATCACGGGCATGCTGCTACTAGGGTTTTCCGGTGGTGGCTTCGTCGGCGTGGGCGACCCTTATCTTTTCACCACCGTAGCAGCGGTGGTGATTGGAGGGACGTCGCTTCTTGGTGGGGCGGGCGGCTATGGCGCGACAGTGCTCGGTGTTCTTGTCCTGACTGTACTGACCTCGCTTCTAGTTGGCCTCGGACTGAACTTTCCGGCGCAGCAGGCTGTCGTCGGTCTGCTCATCGTTCCGATGGTCGCGATATACGCACGGTCACCACACATTCGAAATCAGATATGATCAATGCATAGAAAGGAAGATCCATGGCAATCTCCAGCACCCTGCTAGGCCGTTTGAAGGACCAGACTCTCGTTCGCGAGCAGATGCTGGTTGGAGGAAAGTGGTCGAGCGAAGGGGTAAACGGCACACGCATCAACGTGCTAAACCCCTCCACGATGGACGTCCTTGCCTCTTTGCCTAGCGCTGGCCTTGCTGAAGTGCGAGCCTCTATCGATGCTGCAAAGGCTGCACAGAAGAAGTGGGCTAGGGTTTCGGCGAAGGAACGCTCGCTGATCATGCGGAAGTTCTACGAAGAGGTGGTAGCTAACGCTGAAGACCTGGCCGTAATTCTGACATCGGAAATGGGCAAGCCACTGGCGGAAGCGCGTGGCGAGATTGCTTACGGCGCTTCCTACATCGAATGGTTCGGTGAGGAAGCCAAGCGTGTCTATGGTGACACCATTCCAGGTCACCAGGCCGACAAGCGACTGCTTGTCATCAAGCAGCCGGTTGGCGTTGTGGCCGCCATCGCTCCTTGGAACTTTCCGTCGGCGATGGTGTGCCGCAAGATCGCGCCGGCGCTCGCGTCCGGCTGCGCGATCGTATTCAAGCCTGCTGCCGAGACTCCGTTATCGGCGCTTGCATTGGCGATCCTCGCGGAGCGTGCCGGAATACCCGATGGCTTGTTCAGCGTCCTCCCGACGGATAATGCAAGAATGTTTGGCGAGGAGGTCTGCTCCAACCCGGTCGTCAAGAAACTGACCTTCACCGGTTCGACCGAAGTTGGCCGTATCTTGATGGCGCAAGGCGCCCAGAAGATCATGAAGCTGAGCCTGGAACTCGGCGGCAATGCGCCGTTTATCGTTTTCGACGATGCAGATCTCGACCAGGCGGTCGAGGGGGCTATGCTTTCTAAGTTTCGTAACGCGGGTCAAACCTGCGTGTGCGCGAACCGTATTTACGTACAGAGCGGGATCCATGACAGGTTCGTCGAGAAGCTGGCAATGCGCGTGAGTGCCTTGCAGGTTCTTGACGGGTTTGAGAGCGGGGCGACGATCGGCCCGTTGATCAACGATGAAGCGGTAGCAAAGCTCTATGGTCATATCGATGACGCTGTGACCAAGGGTGCGACTGTCGTGGTTGGTGGTGACCGCGATGCTCGCGGAGGCACGTTCGTCCAACCAACGCTTCTCTCGGGTGCCACAAAGGATATGAAGGTTGCGCGTGAGGAAACCTTCGCGCCTCTGGCTCCGGTGTTCAAGTTCGATACTGTCGAGGAAGTCATCGAACTCGCGAACGATACGGAATTCGGCTTGGCAGCCTACTTTTTCGCCAACGACCTCAGGAACGTTTGGAAGGTCACAGAGGCGCTGGAATACGGCATGGTTGGCGTGAACACGGGTCTGATTTCCACCGAATTAGCGCCATTCGGCGGCGTCAAGCAATCCGGCTTCGGCCGAGAGGGCTCAAAGTACGGAATGGATGACTTCTTATCCATGAAATACGTCTGCATGGGCGGGATCGGCGCATAGCGATCGCCCAAGGGTCGCTCGCCGACTGAACTTAAAGGGGGAGAGGTCTGTTGAATAGAGGCAGGACAGCAACATCCTCTCCGCCGGTTGCGAGGTCTCAAAAGGCTGGACTTTTCTAGAGGTTTCGCGGGAGCTGTCCTACGGATCTTCCCTTCCGACCCCTTCTGGGGCCGGCCTTGCAGACGAGATTTCTGCCTGTCTTTTCGATTGTCGATCCTTCCGCCAATGCCCTACAAGGTAAGTCTTTCCCAGATAGCTTGTAGCCTTCGAAGAGGTAACACGACATGAACGAGCTGTTGCACCGTGGCGTTGTCGTTTCAACGTATCGGAGTCCTGAGCAGGAGCATGATCACCACCCGATCGATGCACGCGTTCGTCCTGAAATCGATCAGGCCGACGATGCTGCACGTGCCAGCGTGGAGGGTCAAGCGAAAGCCATTCGCGTCAACCAGCGACGCGTCAAGGTGTAGTTGTCGGCGGCCGCACCCTCAGTGTCGGTTTGACGTAGCCGCCGATCTTCGCCGGCGCCAGGCCTTTATGGTAGATCCGGATGCGTCCGGGTCATCCAGACGTCAAACGCGTAATGCAGGAAGAGATTCGATAGGATCGGGCTGACCACGCCCCCTTGCGGGGTACCACGCATCCGCTCAATGACTTCTCCGTTCTTTTCCATAGGCGCGGTCAACCATCTTTCGATGTAGAGCAGAGCCCAGTTGCATTTAACGTCTTTTCTGACCGTCTTCAGCAAGAGATCATGCGGAAGATTGTCGAACAGCTTTGATGTCGGATTCCGGATCAATCATCTGCTTGACCACCATCTGCGCGATCCGATCACTGACCGCCGATTCCAGATCTTGTAGAGATTTCTCGCAAGGTCTTTGTCAAACATCTCCAGGGTCTCACCGTCCACCCGGCTGCACCACGGTTGGCTTTGACCGCTTTGTAAGCTTCGTACACTTGCCGCTTCTCAATCCGAAACGGCTTGTCTGTCGTACCTATCGAAGTCCTGTTTCCAGTTGTTCCAAACAATACGACCACCTGATCCGATCCCTTTGCTCCGGCCCCATTACAGGGCCCTCAACGCTCATACGGATCGGTCCGCCCCAGTCTCCTGCATCGGTACTCTCGCCTTACGGTTTCTCCGCTTGGGCTTCTCCCTTGGCATCAGGAGCCTGGTTCCTGCAGTTCCGGGTGAAAGCCTGTGTCCAACTCACGCCCCCTCTACGCCGGTCGCCGCCCGCCCAATCATCAGGCACCCGGCGGACTTGTCCCAGGATGACGAAACAGTCCTGGTTTCGACGACGCTTATATTCATAACGGCGCGTCTTCGGAGGGTTCACTTTCGTTCGTCTTCGGACACGCACCTGCTCGGATCTCGTCCGAACTTTTCATCCGGCGCTCACCACCACGGCTCTTTACCGCAGCAGCTCGGACTGGTTTGAGACCCGCTCCTGAAAGCCGATCCCGGAGGGCCATCCTCCATCATTCACGCAGCTTCACGTTACGGGGTTAGCTCACACTGAACTCCTTCCGTGCCTCTGCAGCACACTTTCGTCGATGAAGATCAGTTTCTCCGGATCGAGGTCCAATTGACCATCGAACCAGGCGCGCCGGCGCTTCAGGACGTCCGGTCGGTCCTGCTCCAGTGCGTGTGCGGTCCTTTTTAAAGGTCCACCCACGGCTTCGAAGCCAAGCGCCAAGTGCGCTGCGGCTGATCTTCACCTGCCGCTCGACGGACAAGCGCTCAACCATCTCATCGAGCGTCACATCCCTACGCTCGTTGATCAACGCGACAACGAATTCCTCGTGTGCATCCACTGCCGAAGGTCGTCTCCAGCCCTGTGGCCGAGCAGTCAGCTCACCCTCTTTCGCTCTTGCAATCCAGCGGATCGCCGTCGAAATCCCAACTCCGAAACGAGCCGCAGCCTGTCGAGCCGACATGCCCGCCGCAGACGCTTTCAAAACCCGTATTCGAAGATCATCGCTCAGGGCCTGTCCCATCATCCACCTCTTCTCTGTGGAGTTGAATCAGCTTCGATGGACGCCGTCACATCACAATCGATTCATCGATCGCAGGACTTGCTCTAGGTCGCTCGTGGCGGGGCGAAACTCGGTTGCTGAAAACGATGATGCTCTTCGAACGGCGCCAAATGAAATTTTGCCGGCTGCATCCTCCTTGTAAGCGCGGACGATCCATTGGACGCCTGACTATCCTTAAAACGTCGTCTTTTTGCATTCGAGACGGGCAGGAAAGGCTTCATTAACCAACGCAACCAATAGGTATTCTCAGCTATGTCACAGACCCACAAGATTGATCTGCCGTTCGAATGAATGAAACGGCAATTGGAAGATTTGAGTAGACAAGTCGATCGTCCACCTCACCTAAAAGGTTTGCCTTTATGCCCAAGTCCATTAGACTCGCTTTATCTTTGATATTTGTTCTGCTCTCTCTTCTCGCGGCGGGCCAGGGCATCGTGAGTATCGTCAAGCTGCTGTCCATTAGGAGCAATATATCCGAAGTTGCCAGCAACTGGCTGCCATCGATCGATGTGATAAATCGGATCAATACGATCACCGGGGACTACCGCATCCTGCAGTTCAGGCTGGTGACAAACTCATCAGATTCGACGAGCCTTGCGCATAATATCACCACCTTCCGCCAGAAGATGGAGGATCTCGCGAATGCCCGTGGTGAATATGAGCCGATGGTGACATCCGGCGAGGAGCGTCAGGCCTATGACGCGTTCTCCGCTTTGTGGACGCAATATCAGGAGGATGGCGAGCGGATTGTTAAACTAATGCAGGCAGGCAAGAAGGATGAAGCATTTGCTCTTCTAACGAGTGACGCCACGACGAAACTGTATAATGATAGCGGAGCGCTCCTTGACCAGGATGTCGCAGTTAACAAGCGTGGTGGAGTCGCGGCCGTCGGAAACACGATGGGCGCCGTTTCATCGACGGTTTTGGTCACCATTCTTGCCATGGCGCTGGCAACTACGACGGGCATTATAGCCCTGCTTTACTGCATCCGGAAGATTACCGATCCGATCTCGCGGTTGACTACCACGATGGGCGTACTGGCAGATGGTAATCTCGACACTGAGGTTCCTTTCGCAATGCGCGCCGACGAAATCGGCAAGATGTCGAGAGCCGTTGAGGTATTCAAGCAAAACAGCATCAAGGCCCGCGATCTGAACGCGCAGGAGGCCGCGTTGCAGGCCAAGAGCGCCGACTTGCAGTCGAGCATTGCCGAGGTGGTGTCAGCCGCCGTAGCCGGTGACTTCACCCATCGCATCACCAAGAAATACGGCGATGCGGCTCTCGACCGTTTTGCAGGAAGCGTCAATGAGCTGGTCACCTCTGTTGACCGGGGCATCGCCGAAACTCGCCGAGTTATCTCAGCGCTTGCCGATGGGGATCTGACGGAAAACATGTGCGGCGAGTTTCAGGGAGCCTTTGGTGAACTGAAGAGTAATGTCAACGCCACCATGGCAGCCCTTCGATCCGTATTAGGCGAGGTTCGCTCCGCCGTCGACACGATCAACGGCGGAGCCGGCGAGATGCGCATCGCCTCAGGCGACCTTTCAAAGCGCACGGAACAGCAAGCCGCGGCCCTGGAGGAGACCTCTTCGGCGCTTGAGGAAATCACGGTGGCGGTAAAAAGCTCGACAGAAAGAGCCACGGAAGCCAGCCATATGGTCGATGAGGCACGCAGAAGCACCGAGCAGTCGAGCGCGGTTGTCAAAGACGCGGTCGCCGCCATGGGCCGCATCGAGCAGGCCTCGGATGAAATCGGCCAGATCATTAACGTCATTGACGAGATCGCCTTCCAGACCAATCTTTTGGCCCTTAACGCCGGCGTCGAGGCGGCGCGTGCGGGTGACGCTGGAAAGGGTTTCGCCGTTGTGGCTCAGGAGGTGCGTGAACTGGCACAGCGCTCCGCCACTGCCGCCAAGGATATCAAGGCGCTGATCAACCGGTCCGGCGACGAGGTCAAAACTGGGGTCAGGCTGGTAACGGCCACAGGCGATGCCCTTGGTCTAATCCGAGGCCACGTGATCAAGGTGAACGAGCACGTTCATACGATCTCGACGGCGGCACGAGAGCAATCGACCGGGCTGGCGGAAGTCAGCACTGCGGTCAACCAGATGGATCAGACGACCCAGCAGAATGCGGCGATGGTGGAAGAATCGACGGCGGCCACCAACCGGTTGGCGGATGAGGCTTCCAATCTGGCGCGGCTTATTGCGCGCTTCAGGCTCGACGGTTCGACTTTTGTACGGCGTGTTGCCCACCAGAACGGTAAGCCGGCCGCCTCGCCAGCGCGTGCCCTCTCCCAGAAGCTTGCCGGCGCCTTCGGCGGACGTACTACAGCCGCTGTCGCGACTAAGGAATGGGAAGAGTTTTAATGAATCATGTCATAATTCACCGCAGGATATTATCGGTTTCCATCTGGCAGCCAGCAGTTCTGCATGAAGACGACGTTGATCCCGGAAATCCGGGGGTTAGCAGAGGCGACGCCGCTGCCCCTAACGCATGTTCTCGGTTCAGGGATCTGCCGGTTCTGTCATTCCGGTGATAGAGCTTGCTGCCGAGATAACCAATCCCATCGGTCTAGCCACAGCGCCATTGTCGTCGTTGAGGTAGCAGATGGTATCATCGGCCCGGTCGTCGATCAGGTCTCTGGCATTCTATCGATCAACGGCGATCGGATCCAACCGGTTCGGACTTAGGCGCGACTTCGACCCAACCTTCAGCTACGGAATCACTCCGCTTGAACAAGGGATGGAATGCTCCCTTAGTTTTGAGCAAAGGTTTGGCACCAATCAGGACGCATCGCAGCTGCCTAGCAGACTTTTGCTTTTTCACCTTCCGCGACTGTCTTCCTTCAAGACGCGGAGTATTAACGAAATTCAACGAGAGTTCGAAGATGTCCAAAGTTATCGCAATCAATTTCGGGCAACAGGCTAAGACAGATACCCACTTAGAAAGCCACGAAGATGCACAGTCGCAGCGCCTGGAGCAAGAGCGGCTGCAAATGATCCAAATCACCAATCACCTTGAAGCACTGTACGCTCGGCTGCTGACCGTCTGTGGCGACAGACCGAAAAATTAAGGGCGCAGCGATGGTATAGCCCGGTGGAGCGCTGCGAACCACAGCGCCATCGCGAAGGGCTATTTCCGGGTCAGCTTTCGGGCGGAGAGGCCATCATATGCACTGTTTTAGATGGCAGTTCGCCGTAACGTCTCTTGTACTCTGCAGCAAAACGGCCGAGGTGTGTGAAGCCCCACTTAAGCGCTATTTCCGAAACGCTGATTTTAGCGCCGTTTTGCAGCAGTTCCTGTCGAGCTGCGCACATACGCAAGTCTCGGAGGTGCATTGTGGGGCTGGTATTACGAAATTGTCGGAAGCCGTGCTGCAAAGTCCGCACGCTGACCTTGGCCGCAGCGGCGATATCGTTAAGGGAAATGGGTTGAGCCATATGCTCTTCCATAAACTCCATTGCCCGTTTCACGTGGCGAGGCGTGGGAGACGGAGACGGACGACGAAGTTCATCGGTATAGCGATGCATACAGCTTTCGATCAAAAGGTACTCTATCGCGTCGAGGAGCGAGCTATAGGCCGACGGGCATTGTCGCAGAGCCCCCCCGGCACTGAGGCCGCGATGGGCAGACAGGGCTAGTTCTCGCATGAGCGTTCCCGCGCTCGATGCAAGATCAAGGGTCGGCTGAATTTGCAGATTTCCGCTGATCGTCCGATCGAGCATGCGAGAAAGCTTGTCACGCAAGGATTGCGTATCGATCGTCAATGACAGTTGAGATCTTATGCCATCTTGTCGGGCATTCAGCGGAGCATTTGCAACATGCGGCGACTCTACCTGTTGCCCAGACCAATGAAAGACTGCATTCCCGGACGCCGGCAGGAAGACCGTTACGACGTCAACTGGGGAATCTATCATGACCGAGAACGCCCCTTCATGATGGGCATCCGCAACGCCAAAACCATCAAGGGAAATTCGACTGCAGCGAGAGTTAAGCGATCTACTGTCGTGTTGAGCAAGGTCAGAGGACGCCAGGGGCGATGATATCAAAGGCAAAAGACGTTCGGGATCGGAGCCCTCGATAAAGTTGTCTTTCACTAAGGTCCCTTCATCGGGCTTGCTGAACAAACTTTCGGTCATCCAATATAAACCTATCTATGAACACCAACTCGCACATGCCGGGACTAGTTTTCCAAACCTTCAAAGCTCGAGACCGGATGGCGTGCGAGCGATTTTGATCGCGTACATGACCGATTCGGACCTTTGTGGAGGCCGGTTGAATCTCTCATTCCCTAGGCTTTCGTCATGGCGGATCATCACCAGCACCGACATCCACGTTCTCCCGCTCGAGATGGCCTCCTAGTTTTTCAGCGCTGCAGTTGGGAAGCCTCTAATGATGCGATGACTGGCTTCCACAAGCCTCGAACAGATTGACAGATTGTCTGATATACGTTAATGCTATTCCTGATCAAAGGCAAGGCAGCATCAGGGAAATCTGCCACGGTTCTAGTGGAGTTCCCGCACGGCAAATCAATCTAAAGATGCCTCCCAAGGCGAGGGGTGACGGGCTGCTTTCGATCGCAGCCCGTCACGGGAAGGGTGGGAGTGCTATGAGTGGGAGAGAACCTACGCCAACCGACCTTGGAGGCCGTTGAGTCGACACGGAGAAAAATGATTGTGCTGTAGGATGGCCCCACGATTTCGCCACACGCTGGTCCTCTTATCCTGCGCATCAGCATACTTCGGTTATGACGTATAAGAGAGGCACGCTCCAGGCTCAACACTCGGAGACGCAAAGACGTCGACGAGTTCTTTTGGCCTACTAAGCGAGGCGGTCGCGGCAAATATCAATGCGTAAGCCGCGCCTCGTCGCATTGAGTTGACTTTGCGCTCTTCTTAGCGGGTACGGACTCCGGGCGTCTGATTGGGCAAAAGAAGAGCTTAAGGACGAAACCTGATGATGGTCAAACAGCTTGTGCTGCCATAGGCGTGCTGTTGTCTGTGCCGCGCGAACGCGAAAAGCGCGATCAAATCGGAACGTGGCGGCGAGAGAAGACTAACAGGAAAGACCACATCAAACTCAACCGGGTGTCGGAATACCGATGCTTACGGCATTGCGTGCATGAGGCCTCAAAATGACGCCGGTCTCGACCTGTGTCCGCCGAAAATCGCAAAAAGGAATTGACAGATTGTCGGACAAAAATTTTACTATATCGCCCGCGCATTGCTTGTTCGCGGGAGACGCAGCGACGGACCGGGAGTTATAAGTGCTAAACTTGGCCAAAAATGCACAAATTGTCGACCTTCTTAATCTGCCGGAAGCGGCGACCGGCGCGTGATACAAGCGTCTCTGACTCACAAGGCGTGTCATACTCCATCGACCGAGGTACTGGTTGAACGTGACAGTGACGCCAACATTTCTCCTGGGGAAAAAGTCTGTGTCTTGATAGGCGCGTCAAATCCTGTTGGTCTTTGTTTGGCGCGCTCATTTATAGAAAAAGGCTATCGGGTCGCCGTAGGCGACGCCAATCCCGCCGACTTCGCCTCCCTGGCTGAAGGCCAGGGAAACAATTTTTTACCGGTCAAAGTCAACCCGAACAGAGACGTTTACGTCAACTCAATGGCTGACCAGGTGTATTTGCGCTGGAGACGGGTCGACGTTCTGGTGAACATAGTTTTCCGCAGAAATGAAACAACCCAAACTGTAACGGGATCGCTATCCAGCGCGAATCTGGGGCTTGATGCCGTATCCAATCTAATCAGAGTTACAGGTGCCTTTAGCTCTCGACTTCAGGGCGCGGAGCTTGCCGTAGTGGACGTCGCATGGTTCGAAGAGACGACCTCGCTGGAAGCAGAAGCCGTCCTTCAAGCGGCGTTGCGCACTACTACCTCCGCAATTGCTAGGCAATATTTCGGTTCCGGGCTGAGGATAAATGCTGTACACGCCAGCGATGTGAACTCTACGTCTTCAAGCGAAAATGACGTGCTTCGAACAGTGATCCACGCCGTGCAATTCCTGGCGAATTCGGAACTGTCCGGAAAGCTGACAGGGAACGTGCTGGAGATCGATCCTCGGTGCAGATAGATCCACTCCCACGTTCTGATCCGGCAAATCTGCAGGTATTAACCTTCCGTTAAGTTTCTCGAAAGACGCAATGGGCAAGAGGTCAAATCCTAACAACACGTAAAAAAGTTTCGATTGTTTTAGTGAAACTCTTATCCATGTTCGTTCAGGCTCAAACATTACTATTCCAAAAGCGAGGCCCCAGCACCGTTTGAGCCCTTTGGAGGTAAGTATGTTCGTCGATCGCCTGTTGTCCACCTTTACCATAAGAGCAAAGGTGTTATTGGTACTTGTACCCTTGATCCTGATATTGGCGGCAGTTGGTGGGGTCGGCTTAAAAGCAACTGGCTTGCTTCAGTCTCGTCTTCGGCTTTCAAATGAGGTTCTTCAGACCTTGAGCGGGTTTCGAAGTGTCGCGGAAAGTATGAACCGCTTTTTGGCGCAAAGCTCAACGGAGTACCGAGATGAGGCGCTGACAAGTTTAAACGGGCAGAGCGCAACCATGCAGTCGCTCCAGGAAGCGGCGGCAGGTAGCGGGAGCGAAACTGGTGCGCTCGAAAACAGTGTATCGGCAATGTCCGTTATCTCGGGCAGCATCGGCCGCATGTGGTCTTTGCATAATGACGAGGAATCCGTTCGCAGCGACATTGTTTCCAACTTGTCGAAGATCAAGGAGGTCGGAGGCGCCCTTAAATTGGCTGCGGTTGATGTGCGCTCACAAGTACGCAATCAGGAGAACTCCGGGAAAACCATGCTCCGGGAGGCTACCCGCTCACTCGATACGGCATCAGTTATGCAACACATGGCGGAAGACTTGGTGAGCTTGCCGGACGGAGCGAAGCAGCCTCCGACTGTCGCCCAGCAAGGGCTTGTGATCAAAAAGTCGCTAAAAACAGTTAAGCGGGTAGTCTCGACTGCTGACGAGCAGGCCGTTACTAAAATTGAGAGGACTATCGCCAAGCTAATCGCCAACCCCGAATTTGTCGACCCTTCCACACGGCTTGCCGGCTCTGACCTACAGAGCTTTGCGACGAACCTGCGAGTGGATGCGATCCAGCACATGATTGAAGGAACAAATGCGATCCGGGCGTTGGATAAAGCGTTGACGGATTCCGAAATGCTTGTTGCGACGGCGACAACGATCGGCCAGGACGCCGATTCGATCGAAATCGAAATCAATAACCTGTTCCGTACAGCCAACGCAGAGAATCAGCAGCGCCTCGTTGAGCAACTTACAAAATTGGCGCGTGACACCGTGGCAGTTGGAGGCGTTGCCAGCTCGATATCTGGCTTCGATAAAATGCAGGAAGATCTATTCGCCCAGGTGGATTCTATCCAAGAGAACACAGAGAAGCTGGTCAAGATAGCGGAAGCCCGCCAAGCGCAATATTCTGAGGCGGACAAAACCGGCCAGGAGATCTGGAAAAACCTCGTAACCTTTGCAGCAACTCAGGAAAACGATGCTCGCAATGAAAGCAATCTTGCCCGCTTGCTGTCAACTATCGCCACAGTGTCCGGCGTCTTGGTAGCCTTGGCGGCTGGCGCCGGCCTGATGGCGACACTTCGCGCCCCGATCGAACGGATCGCGAAGCGCATGCAAGAGCTGGCAAAGGGCGATCTTCGATCGCAGATTGTCGGACGTGACCGGAGAGACGAAATAGGTGAAATGGCTCGCGCACTCGAGGTTTTCCGTGAAAATGCTGTCTCGAAGATGGACATCGAGACACGAACGGAAGCCGATAGGAAAACCGTTGAACAGGAGCGGATGGATCGTGAACGCGAACGCGCTCAGATGGAGGAGGAGGTCGCAACTGCCGTCACCATTCTAGGAGAGGCGTTATCTCGATTGGCGCGTGGCGACATCTCTCAAGAAATTGACCGCCAATTCCATCCCAATCTTGAGCCGCTGAGGCGCGATTTCAATCACTCGCTTTCGATCCTGAGAGAGACAGTGTCTCATATCGACGAGAATACCAATCAAATTCAATGGGGAACCAGCGAGCTTTTCAAAGCCTCAGATGATCTGTCGCGGCGAACTGAATTGCAAGCCGCCTCACTGGAGGAGGCTGCGGCCGCCGTCGAACAGGTGACGGTCACGGTCAGAAAATCATCCGAGAATGCCTATGAAACCCAGGCTTTCGTGTCCGTTGTTAAAGAACACGCCGAGGGTGCGGCAACCATTGTGACCGATGCGATCAACGCAATGGGCAGAATAGAAGACGCGTCCCACAAGATCGGCCAAATCATTGGTTTGATCGATACGATTGCGTTCCAGACAAATCTTTTGGCACTAAATGCTGGTGTCGAGGCGGCTCGTGCTGGAGATGCCGGAAAGGGTTTTGCAGTCGTAGCCCAGGAAGTGCGCGAACTTGCCCAGAAATCATCAGCTGCAGCCCGCGAGATTCGCCACCTGATTTCGGAATCCTCTTCGGAGGTGGCGATCGGCTCAGATTACGTGGGGAAAGCAGGTGAGGCGTTACACAACATAACGGCGTCGATCTTGAAGATTTCCGATCGGATTGATCAAATCGTCAATTCGAGCCGCGAGCAAGCGGCGTCCCTCGCCGAGATCAACAATAACGTCAATGTACTTGACCAGGGAACACAACAAAACGCTGCCATGGCCGAGCAGACAAATGCCGCGGCAAAGACTCTCTCGGATCAGACTAACGAACTCAGCGAGCGGCTCGCTTCATTCAAATTGACCGAAGATAAGTCGACGCGTCGGGTTAGGTTAGTGGCGTAAGCTACGCATCGAACGAGACTGCCACGCGTCGGATGGCCACTGTGATAGCGGCGTTCTACTGAAGGGAAATCCGCTTACGGAAGCGAAATCCGGCCTTAGGCTCTTGGTCTCCCTTTCGCCGCCCGTCTGACTGTAAAAAACCCACCTAGAGCCGATCAACCTTCAAGAGATCAACTGCTTTGCAATGCTCAGAGACACGAGAGGTATCAAATCCGTGCGCATACGTGAAATTACAAGAGCCATTATTCTAATCACCGGCTTGGTGATCCCTTCTGTAGCGGCCGCCGGTGGCCTTACGGAATTGCCGCGGGAGGAACGAAAAACCTACGAGTTGCTCGATCCAAAGTTGCCTACAGGTGAATCTGTCTTCCGCACGTTTAAGGCACAGCGAGCACCGCCGTGGAAAATTGGGTACGCATCGACATATGCTGACAATTCTTGGCGTGCGAGTATTCTTGATGAGTTCACAAACAAGATTGTTCCAGCTTTCAAGAAAGCGGGGCTGGTCTCCGAGTTCATCGTCACCCAGTCAAATCTTGAAGACGCTGTCCAGATCAGGCAGATGCGGCAGATGGTAGACGACGGCGTTGATGCAATTATTATCTGCTGTTCGAACCTCACGGCGCTTAATCCTACGATAGAGTATGCGTATTCAAAAGGAGTGCCTGTGTTCTCGTACTCTGGTTACGTAACATCGCCGTTCGCCGTCAACGCAACTGAGAACAACATGCAAGGCGGGTTTGAGGCGGCGAAGTGGCTCGCTGAAGAAATCGAAGGAAGTGGCAATGTGCTTCTCGTTTCGGGGATCTCCGGCTTTGCCTCCTCGGACAGCTTTGACGTCGGCGCAAAGAAGGCTCTGGAGTATTATCCCGAGATAAAGATCGTAGGTCATGTCGACGGGAAGTGGACAGACAAGGTCGCGCAGGCCGAGGTGCAAAAATTCCTTGCAGCGAATCCCGGTCGAATTGATGGTATTATCGTTCAGTCGGGAGCTGAGAATGGTGTTATCAACGCGGTGCGCCAGTCCGGGCGCGACATGATCCCAATCGTTCTAGGGGGCGAAGCTTCGGCAGCCTGTTACTGGCGACGGAACCCCGACTTCGTAAGCAAGAGTTTTCATTTCTGGCCGCCGCGCTCTGAGGCGGGTTTCGTATGGGACGTAATGATGCGAACTCTTGAGGGACAGGGCCCCAAAATTCAGACAATCCTGCGGCCAGCAATTCCCAGTACCATAGAGGATGTAATGGCGGTTTTGCCAGCTGATTGCGATCCTAACTCTGAGGATTGGATCGAGCCGAAGAATACAGCTTGGTGGTCTGCCAGCGCTGCTGCTAAATATTTCGATAACCCAGCGGATCCGCTCTCCTGGAAGCCGGCCGATTGAAGATCGCATGCGGGGTCTGTGTGGAATGCGGTGCCTTCATGATCGGCTCTCGTGCAAGGTAGGCTGCGCTAAGGAATGACAGTTCAAATTGGGAAATGCCCGGGTCGCCTCAGGAGACATGAGACAAGCGATCCGGTTCCAACGAACATATTTGCTCCGCGGTAGCATTCTTCCTCCGGCCCTCCTCTCGCCAAACGGGACAACATACTCATTGCGCCTTTCGATCTACGTGCTGCCGCGAAGGTTGTTGCTTCGAATGTGAAAGCAAAGTTCATTTCCGACCGCACTATCCGGCTCAGGCCGACGCGCGGTTCGACGCCTTACTGACATATCTGCATCAATTTGTTGCTCGAATGATTTGGGTGGCGTTCCCGGAATTCCTGATCGGATGGATGATGCATCTGTCTTGGCCCTCGGTAAGGAGCTTCACGATGAATTCGACTTTACAACCGCTTTGGCAACGCTCCTTTTTTCAGAAAAGGCGCAATCGCCGGAGAGACGAAGCGCTGCATCATGATACCTCAGCCGACCGAGGAGCGCTGCTTGAAGCATTGATCGGCGTGTTGCCCCTCCCAATTTTCTTCAAAGATCTGCACGGTCGCTATGTCGGTTGCAACAAGGTTTTCGAAGATCTCCTCGGTCGCTCGCGCGACGAGATCATCGGGAATACAGATTTTGATCTCAGTTCAACGCAACTGGCGGAAATTTATTCTATTGAAGAGAAAGGCCTTCTTGAAAGGGGTGGAGCCCAAGTCTCCGAGCGTAAGATCGCTCTCGCAAACGGCGCCATCCTGGATGTTGTCTGCAACAAGGCAGTTTTCAGAGGTCACGACGACGAGCCCGCGGGTCTGATTGGCGTTATCATCGACATAACCGAACACAAGTTGGCGGAGCAGGAACTCAAAAACGCTCTCGAACTAGCCCAAGGGATCGTCACCGCTATTCCAGACGTTCTGTTTGAGGTCGACGAGGATGGGCGATATCTTCAGGTCTGGACCAGAAATCCCGAACTACTAGCCCAGCAGCGGGAAATGCTACTGGGTAGGACGGTCGACCAAGTTCTTGCGCCTGATCAAGCGGCTATTGCAATGGAGGCGCTTCGAACTGCAAGCAGTGAAGGAGTTGCCTACGGTCGATGCATTAGCGTATCCTTGCCAAACGGCGAGACCCGATGGTTCGAGTTGTCGGTGGCTAGACGACCAAGCGCCGATCCTGACGCCGCCACCACGCTCCTGGCATTTTCGCGTGATGTCACGGAACGAAGGCAGGCGGAAGACGCCATCAACTCCGTGCGGACGCAATTGCTAAGTGTGCTGCAAACCATTCCTGACATGGTTTGGGTAAAGAATGTCGATGGCGTACACCTGTTGTGCAATCATGCATTTGAGCGGCTGACCGGGAAATCGGAGGCGGAGGTCGTTGGAAAAACGGACCTTGAATTGTTCGGGGCTGAGAGAGCTCACATTTCCGGAAAATCTGATGAGGCCACGATCGAAGCCGGTGGCATACTTATCGACGAGAATTGGGTGGTTTCCCCGGAGAACGGTCAGTCCATTCTTCTCGAAACACGTAAACTTGCGGTCCTCGGCGCCGGGGGAGAGGTTACAGGAGTCCTCGGGGTCTCTCGCGATGTCACGGAACTGAACGCCTCGCGGGAAAAAATCAGGCAAATGGCCTTTTACGATCCGGTGACTTCTTTGCCGAACCGCTTGCTGTTTAACGAGCGATTGCAAAAGGTCGTCAGTGACGCGTCGTCTCAACGTCGGCGGACAGGGGTAATGCTGATTGACATCGACCATTTCAAAGTCGTGAACGATACGATGGGTCACCCTGTGGGTGATCAACTACTCTGCCAGGTCGCTACCCGGCTTAAGAAATCTGTCCGCGATCTCGACACGGTTGCGCGTCTCGGCGGCGACGAGTTCGCGATTCTGTTGCCGGAAATCCAGACAACCGACGATCTCGATTGGGTTGCGTGCTCGATCCTCGAGAGATTCAAGGAATCTTTCCTATTGGATGGCAAGGAAGTCTACGTGTCATGCAGTGTAGGCATCGCGATCTCGCCCGACGACAGCACAGATGTCAACGATCTGGTGAAATACGCCGACTCTGCGATGTATCTTGCCAAACGCTCGGGGAGAAACAGTTTTCGCTTTTATTCGAAGGATTTGACTGTGGGCGTGGAGGAGCGGATGCAGTTGGAATCTGAATTGCGCCGCGCTATCGAGCGCGAAGAATTGGAGCTGCACTACCAGCCCAAGGTGCTTCTGGACAGCGGCGTAATGATAGGATCGGAAGCGTTGTTGAGATGGCCTCATCCCGAGATGGGCATGATTCCGCCGGTTCGATTCATTCCGGTCGCTGAGGATACCGGGCTGATCGTTGAACTCGGGCGATGGGTGCTGCGTGAAGCGTGCAAGACGGCGAAGGAGCTGAACGCCGATTGCCACCACCTGCACAAGATTGCAGTCAACCTTTCGGGTAAGCAATTCCAATGCTCACGGTTGGTAAACGAGATCGCTGCAATCCTCGGTGAAACCGGTTGCCGCGCGGAATGGATCGAAATCGAAATCACGGAGAGTCTGCTTCTCGATCGGAAGGGCGAGACCCTGCAGACGCTTCTTAAGCTGCGTCAAATGGGATTTTCGATTGCTATCGATGATTTTGGCACCGGTTACTCGGCGCTCAACTATCTAGCCCGCTTCCCGATCGACACGCTGAAGATCGATCGGTCATTCATAAATAGCTCGGACAAAAGGAACGAAGAATTGGTCAAAGCGATTCTGTCCATTGCACAATGTCTTGGGCAGGACGTGGTGGCGGAAGGTGTTGAGACCGCCGAGCAGGCAGCATTTCTCGCAGCGAACGGATGCGGTTCGGCGCAAGGCTTCTTTTACAGCAAGGCCCTGCCGAAGATGGAATTGATCGCTCTTTGGGTGCGCGCGTCCGCCACCGGCTTCGTTTCAGATCGTTACGCCGCTTCGCGATGATGAGCGCGAATAAGGGAAAATGTCACCTGTCTGATGGACGGTGATGCGGTGCGCGCTGTGAGACAACTCAACTTGAGCCTCGTCAATCTCTGAATGTCTGCGGTTTTTCGCGGAACAGGGGGCAACGCTGGGTCAACGACCATGCGTTGTGCGGCCCCGCGAGCCGCATTCTCGAATGCTCTGCTCCTACTGCGCGGCATTCGGTAGGCCGGGGAAAACGCGGTACACCGGCTCCTAAAGCAAGGCAGTCGCTCTCGATATGGCTTTCTTCAAAAATATTTGACAGATTATCATACAATCTGCCAAAAATGTCGCCAAGCACCTGATGGGAGGAAAATCAGTGTCTCTTAGTATGCATCACCTGGCCAAGCTTCCGTATTTTTATCCGTTCGAATTTGGCGATGGAAAAATCACGGTACTGT
This sequence comes from Rhizobium croatiense, assembly GCF_019793465.1. Taxonomy (GTDB): domain Bacteria; phylum Pseudomonadota; class Alphaproteobacteria; order Rhizobiales; family Rhizobiaceae; genus Rhizobium; species Rhizobium croatiense. The sequence goes on from NZ_JAILYJ010000022.1 coordinate 69,507, forward strand.
CCGACGGGCCGTTAGAGCTAGGAGATCCTCGCCTGAACTTCTTGGGGGTAGAGCCACGCACGGTCAGCCTGATGCTAGAGGACAATTTCCTGCCAACGAACAAAGTTGTACTCGAGCAAAACGTGCCGCTTGTTGAGATAAATGGAAGAACAATTCTATTTGATACCGGGATGGGGTCTTCCAAAGCTTTCGGGCCCACCACAGGTCGACTCCTAGCCAGCCTGAGAGAGGCAGGTCGAGATCCGACGGAGATCGATGCGGTGGTTCTGTCGCACGCCCATATCGATCATATCGGCGGTCTGTGCGATGCCAATGGAAGGTTAAATTTCCCGAACGCCGACATCTTCATCAGTGAGCGAGACTTCACGGACTGGACGGACGGGTCGTCGATCGATTCTTCATTTCAATTTCAAATCGATAACGCTCGGCGAAACCTGCTTCCCCACAAGGATCGGACCTTCTTTTTCAAAGACGGCGAGGAGTTCTTGCCGGGCGTTCACGCGATTTCGGCCCCCGGCCACACGCTCGGTCATCATTGTTTTATGCTGCAGTCGGGAAACGATCGCCTCTGTTTTCTCGGCGACCTTACGCACCATCATATCCTGTTGATGGAGAGGCCGATGATGGAATTCCGATACGACACGGACCCGAAGCTGTCAGCTAGATCCCGCACGCGCGTGCTTGATATGCTGGCGACAGATCGCATTGCGGTAATGTCCTATCACTTCGCATGGCCAGGTGCCGGGCATGTGGTGCGAAACGGAGACGGATTCCGCTATATCCCCTCTCCAATGCAGTTGCTTGCACATCGATAAGGAATTTCAAAGATGCAGATGCGTTCGGTAATCCTCAGGGAGTCGGGTCTGCCGAAGCCCTATTCAAATTCGAAACCTCTTAAGATTGAGCTTGTGGAACTGACGCCGCCTGGCCCCATGGAGGTGTTGGTCAAGATCAAGGCTGCCGGTGTCTGCCACTCTGACCTGTCCGCAATCAATGGGGACAGACCGCGTCCGCTTCCAGTCGCTCTAGGCCATGAGGCATCTGGCGTCGTCGCAGCAATCGGACCGAGTGTCGAGAAGGTTGAGGTTGGTGACCATGTAGTCATGTCATTTCTGCCGGTTTGTGGCCATTGCTCATATTGCGCTGAAGGCCGCGCCAGCCTCTGCGAACCGGGCTACCAGGCCAATGCTGCAGGAACGCTTCTATCCGGCGGCAAGCACATCCGTTTGAGAGGATACGAAATTAACCACCATAGCGGCGTTTCTGCGTTTTCCGAATATGCTGTCGTGTCGGCGAGCTCGGTAGTCAAAGTGACCAAAGATATCGATTTGGCGACAGCTGCTCTCTTCGGCTGTGCCGTTATGACCGGCGTTGGAGCTGTGATGAACACGTGTGGGGTCCGCCCAGGCCGTAGTGTGGCGGTAATCGGGCTCGGCGGCGTAGGCCTTTCGGCGATACTTGGCGCTGTTGCGAGCGGTGCAAGCGATATCGTGGCGATCGACCTAATCCAAGCGAAGCTGGATCTTGCCAAGGAGCTGGGAGCGACGAAGACTTTTTTGGCCACCTCGCCGAATATTGTTGCCCAAGTAAAAGGCGCGACAAGCGGCGGGGTAGACTACGCGATAGAGATGGCTGGATCCAAAAAGGCATTCGAGCTTGCATATGAGATTACCCGGCGCGGAGGGATGACCGCTACGGCCGGACTGGCCAGCGCAAATTCCCGTTTCGAGGTTTCGCCCTTGCCGTTGGTCGGAGAGGAGAGAACGATCAAGGGCAGCTATATGGGTTCCTGCGTGCCATCGCGCGACATACCCCGCTATATCGACCTTTACCTCAAAGGTAAGCTGCCAGTGGACAAATTGCTGTCGAGCACTGGCCCCCTTGATGAGATCAATGAGGTTTTCGACCGTCTTGACAGGGCCGAGATCAATCGACACCTAGTCTTGATGGACTGATGGCGGGGAGAATTCTCTTGAACGAGTGGACAGTGCTCGCCATCCATTACGGCACCGCGCAAAGACCAGTAAGTGACCTGATACTAGAGACGAATGACATTCATGATCGTCCATCACAAATCGACTACTTCGTGTGGCTGATCCGTCTCGAGGACCGATTAATTCTTGTTGACACTGGTTTCGAAGCCGGAGAGGGCGCGGCCAGAGGGCGGACCCTCTTGATCCATCCGGTGGCAGCACTGAGCAGCCTTGGCATCAAATCCAGCGAAATTACTGATGTCGTTGTGACACACCTGCACTACGATCACGCCGGAAACCTCCCGGCCTTTCCTAACGCCACTTTTCACATTCAGGATCGGGAGATGGCGTATGGAACGGGGCGGTGTATGTGCCATGAGCGAATGCGTCGGCCTTTTGCTACAGAAGGTGTCGTCGACGCGGTCCGGCTCGTTTTTCAGTCACGGGTACGGTTCCATGATGGGGATGGGGAAATTGTTCCTGGATGCAGGGTGCATCTGGTTGGCGGTCACTCGAAAGGTTTGCAAGTTGTTACGGTGGCAACAGGCGGCGCTTTGCTGGTTATCGCTTCCGACGCGCTTCATTTCCAGCACTATCTTGAAAATGACGGCGCGTTTCCCCTGTTTGCAGATTACCTAGAGGTCATCGAGGGTTACAACAAGCTCCGCGTCCTTGCCGGAGCAAACGGACTCATCATTCCGGGTCATGACCCTGAGGTGCTACAGAAATTTTCTCCCCTTGCGCCAGACCTCCAGTTCGCTAGAGTTCTCCTGTGACCCACAATAAACCGATTGAAATTTTTTGCTGTTTGCAGACAATCGGGTTGTCCTACGAAACGCTCCGGCAGTATATTGATTCTGTGCGTCACTAGAAATTTCATCGAAGGTTTGTTGTGAATGGGAACGATCGACCTCCAGATTAGACGTCAAAACGCCTCTCTTCGAATCCTTGTTGAGGATAAGCTCCGGCAGGCTATTTCAAGTGGCCGTTTCAAGCCCGGGCAGCGGCTGGTGGAGCGCGAGTTGTGCGAACTTATCGGGGTTGGCCGAACTTCAGTTCGCGAGGCGCTACGCCAGTTAGAAGCTGAAGGGCTTATTACTAGCTATCCGCATCGGGGGCCGGTTGTCAGCACTATCAGCTACGAGGAGGCTAGGCAGCTTTATAGTGTACGCGCGCTGCTTGAAAGCTTTGCCGGCCAGGAGTTCGCCGAGAACGGTTCGAATGAAGAGATCGTTGCTCTCCTCGAGACCGTGGAAGCGTTCGAAGCCGCAGCCAAGAGCGGTTCCGGAACGCGGATCATCGAAGCCAAGACCGCTTTTTACGATTGTTTGATGACCGGCAGCAAGAACGTGTTTGTGAAGCAAATGCTCACGTCGTTGCACAACCGGGTCACATTGTTGCGGATGACATCGATGACCCAGCCAGGGCGGCTGCAGAACAGCGTTTTCGAAATAAGAGAGATTGCGGCCGCTATTGCGTTGCGTGATGGCGACAGGGCAGCCGCGCTTTGCAAGCGCCATATCGAAATCGCGGCTAAGGTGGCGTTGGACTACTTGAGCAAGAACCCCGTCGAAACCTCCGAGTAGTTCCACAAAACGAAGTTCAGGCGACGGCTAAGGTTGACAGATTGTCTGAAAATCTGCTTACCTCTCTTATGGGAGGTGAGACACAGGAAGTGCGGCTTCCCAACAACATCATTTTGTTAGGGAGGACGTATGGGCGCCCATGCCGAGCTGATTAAACGCGTAACCCTGGCGATCGAAGATCCGGAGCTACCGCGACTGACCCCAGGTCTTACAACACGGATCTCGTTGCAAGTTGGACCAGAAAAGTCATCACTTGCTGTGGGAGGCGGGATAGTCGCACTGGACGGCGCGGACGAAAATGCTGACGTCATACTGAGTGCCCCAGAAGGAGCTTGGGAAAAGGTTATGCAGGTGCCGCCGCCGGCAACCTACCATTCGTTCACCGCCTTTCAACTCGCTAACCCTGAGTTCACGTTATCTGGTTCGCCCGTAGCAATCGCTCAAGCGCGTCCCGCTCTGGAGCGACTGTTCGAAATCGTCGTAGCGTCTCCGCCCCTAGTTGCGCCGAAGATCGATCGAAATATTGAACAGGTCACCGGACGCTATAAGCGGGTAGAGGTCGGCGGCGTAGAACACGATATCTTTTACGAGGAAGCCGGTGCAGGAACTCCTATCCTTTTCCTCCATACGGCTGGCGCAGACGGCCGTCAGTTTCTACCGCAACTCTCCGACACTGGGTTTGCGCGTACGAACCGATTGATCTCAGTTGATCTGCCGTTTCACGGACGTTCGATGCCTCCTTTAACTTGGGACGGCTCGCCCTATCAACTCACAACGGATCTCTACCTGACCTGGTGCACGGCGATACTCGACCAGCTCGTCGGAGACAGAGCTATCGTCGTTGGAGGATCTATGGGCGCGGCGATGTGCATGGTGCTGGCGGCGGAGCGACCGGAACGTCTAATGGGTGTAATTGCGGTCGAGCCGCCGTTGAAGTCAAAGGGCCGTCGCAACCCCTTTCAACACAACGTCAACGTTCATGGGTCGCTTCATAACTCAGCCTATGTCCGCGGAATCATGAGCCCGCTCAGCCCGCAAGAAGAGCGACGCCGCGCCAGTTGGATCTACTCGCAGGGTGCTCCTGGAGTTTATCCCGGCGATCTTTCGTTCTACAGCGACGAGTTCGACGGTGCCGTCGTCGGTCCGAAGATTGATGCCAAGCGAACACCGACCGTTCTTCTCTCCGGGACCTATGACTACTCTGCGACGCCTGCAGACGGAGCAGCGCTAGCGGCCCTCATTCCTGGCAGCCGTCATGTCGTTATGGAGGGGCTTGGGCACTTTCCGATGTGCGAAAATCCTGACTATTTCCGGAGCTTCTTGCAAGACGCTATTCGGTTCGTCGAAGATAACGGCTGATCACAAAGCAACCGCGTTGGCCATTTACCGATCGTGTCCCAGTACGTGGCGTAGGTGACGGTAGGGAGTAAAGCCGAGCGCCCGCGCGCTTCTCGTTGCGCTGTAGCGGGTGATCGGCTTTGCGGGCGGCCATCAGTGTTTTCCGCTAGGGTCGGGTTGTTCAAGACCAACCTGACGGAAAGATCACCGATGACCAATGACATGATGAACGTGCGTTCGCTTGTTGAGAAGAGTGCCGATGCAGATTTGTTGCGTGAGATGATTGGCTTTGCCGCCGAGCGGCTGATGGAGTTGGAGGTCGGCTCGGCTACGGGTGCTGACTTCGGTGTGAAGAACCCCATGCGGCTCACTCAACGCAATGGCTACCGTGACCGCGATTGGGAGACGCGGGCTGGCACCGTCGAGCTTCGCATTCCGAAGCTGCGCAAAGGCAGCTACTTTCCGAGCTTCCTTGAACCGCGCCGCATGGCAGAGAAAGCTCTGACGGCCGTTATCCAGGAAGCGTATATCCAGGGAATCTCGACTCGTTCTGTCGACGACCTGTGGTGGATGCGACCTATCTCAAGGTCCGGCGTGGCGGCCGCATCGTCTCAGTCGCCGTCATTATCGCGGTCGGCGTCAATAACGACGGTCGGCGCGAGGTCCTGGGTATGGAAGTTGGCACCTCGGAGGCCGAACCGATCTGGACGGAATTCCTGCGCAGGCTAACGCGCCGCGGTCTACGCGGGGTGAAGTTGGTTGTCTCTGATGCGCACGAAGGTCTCAAGGCTGCCGTTTCCAAGGTTCTCAATGCCACTTGGCAAAGGTGCCGGGTTCACTTCATGAGGAACGTGCTCGCGCATGCTGGAAAGAGCGGCAGGCGGGTCGTATCCGCCTTCATCGCGACGGCCTTTGCCCAGGAGACCCCGGAGGCAGCAAGCCGCACAATGGCGCAGTGTCGCCGATCAAATCAGGCCGAAAGTGCCGAAGCTTGCCACCATCATGGACGACGCTGAAGAGGACGTGCTCGCCTACATGACCTTCCCGAAAGAGCACCGGGCAAAGCTGCACTCGACGAATCCAATTGAGCGTCTCAACGGCGAAATCAAGCGACGCACCGAGGTCGTCGGCATCTTTCCGAACGACGAAGCCATCGTCCGTCTCGTCGGCGCACTGCTGCTCGAACAGAATGACGAATGGGCCGTTCAACGCGCCAAGTATATGACGCTTGAGACCATGGCCCAAATGAGATGAGCCCCAAATCAGCCTGCCCCGCTGTGGCACGCTGATATCCCCTTCCGACCCATGTCGGGAAAGCACGGCCATCAGCCGCGACCTACACCACCTCCCGGGACACGATCGTATCACCTTGTATTCCGGACTAAACTTATGCCGACAGCGTTGCGATAGAGGGCATTCGGAACCAGCATGCGGCTATTCCGGAAGGTCGGCACTCGCATGACGTCATCTGACCGACATCGTGGGGTTATTCGACAAAAATTGCGAAATGTCCTTGATCCAGTTTCCGCTGTTAGATCTAGTTGTCGCCGGCAGTCCTTCTCCTTCTCTATCATATTTGCTGGAGCGTGCCGCAAGTCCGACAAGAGCTGCGCCTAGGCCAACAGCTCTGTGCTGTCATTGACGGGTTAGGAACACGTCAATGATCAACGAGGCTGGAGCCTTATACCCGGTGTTCCTGCCTCAAATGTAAGGGCATGACGAGTGCCGCCCTTTCCTTCACTTGACCAGGTGGTTTCCGATCGAGGAGCCGCCATCGACCGTCAGAATGCTACCGGTCGCGAACCTCGAACGATCGGACGCAAGAAAAAGCATTGCTTCAGCAATCTCTTCAGCTGTCCCCATCCGATCCATGACGGCACGGGCGTTGAAATCGCTGCGAAGCTTCGCGGGGTCCTTCGCTTCGGCGAAGATTTTCGTGAAGTAAGGAGAGTCGATTGTCCCTGGAGCGACCGCGTTGACACGAATTCCCTCTTTCGCATGATCCATGGCCATCGCGCGCGTCAGCGAAGATATTGCTCCTTTCGATGCTACGTAGGCAGTCCTGTCCGCGATTGCTGAGGTTGCGGTGTAGGAAGTCGTATTGATGATCGAACCTCCGCCGTTCCGTCGCATAACAGGAATGACGTACTTTGAGCAAAGGAAGATCCCTTTGACGTTTACGGACATAATCCGGTCCCAAGTTTCTTCAGGAATGGTCACCACATTCCCCGTCGTTCCGAACCCGGCATTATTGACGAGCACGTCGACCCGGCCCCACTTTGCGGTCGTCTTCTCAACCATGCTTTCCGCGTCCTTGGCGGACGAGACGTCGACGCGAACACCGAAAGCCTTCGAGCCGATCTCGTTCGCCACACGAACCGCGGCGTCTTCATTGACATCAGCAACAACCACATAGGCGCCGTTCTTTGCGAAAAGCTCGGCTGTCGCACGACCAATGCCGCTGCCGCCCCCTGTGACGATACAAACTCTTTGATTCAAATCCATCGACCATCTCCTCATTTTTGGGTGCCTTAGAAGACATTTTAGCAGACAATCTGTCAATTGTGAAAATCCAGTTGACAGATTGTCTGCTGATCTGTTTATCTAGGCTCGATCGAATTTGGCCGTGGGAGGACAATATGGCCGATACCAGCACTGAGGCGCAGTTGACTTTTAAGGCAGCTATGCGTCGGTTCACATCAACCATCTGCTTGATCACGACCGAACTCAACGGGGTCCGTCATGGCATGGCCGCCACCGCGGTCCAGTCGGTTACCGCGGACCCACCAACTGTTCTTGTCTGCATCAACCAATCGGCTTCGGTGAATCAGCCTTTGAAGATCTCCGGGAAGTTCGCCGTGAACATGCTGCATCTTTCACATGCCGATCTTGTGCCGCTGTTCAGTGGGCAATTGAAGGGTGAAGAGCGCTTTCATTACGGCGAGTGGCTGTCTCTCGACGGCATGCCGGTCCTGTCCGATGCGCAGGCGGCGTTTGTCTGCAAGCTAAAAGATGTCGTTCACGTTGGAACGCATGATGTTGTGCTCGGAGAAGTGCTCGAAGCACGGTTCATCGAGTCAATCGCGCCGCTTCTCTACGAAAACGGTCAACTCGTCAGGTCGTCGTCCATCAGTGGATCGGCCGCATAGTAGGTGGCTTTAACCACCAATCACATCACTCATCGAAAGCCCAAGGGCGGCAAGGAGAAAAGCGTGAGCAATATGGCACCCGCAAGAGAAATTCATGGACGTGAAGTCACAGAGCGCTTTGAGCGCGGACTAAAGACCCGGCGCGAAGTCTTGGGGGGGGGCTATGTTGATGCGTCGGTCAGCAAAGCCACCGACTTCAATTGGCCGATGCAAACCCTCGTCACAGAATACTGCTGGGACGCGATTTGGAATCGGCCGGGCCTGGAGCGCAAGCAGCGCAGCATCCTCAATCTCGGGATGATTTCGGCCCTCAATCGTCCGCATGAGCTGAAACTGCATGTTCGCGGAGCAATCAACAACGGTCTTACCAAAGAGGAAATTCGGGAGGTTTTCCTCCAGGTTTCGATTTACTGCGGTGTTCCTGCGGCCATCGACAGCTTCCGCGTGGCAGCGGAAGTTTTCGACGAGATGGGCATCTAGTTATTCAACGCATTTGAGTGGGCTGAGCATCATCCGTTGCCAGCCCGAGGAGGGACTACAGTGACCGCACAAGACGATTTCCGCGCTGCCGGAAACCCAATGTTCAATGATAACAAGCTCAAGCTCGGCGTATTTGGCACGAATTGCTCGAATGCATGCGCGATTACGCTCGCTGAGACAACGTTCGAACCTACCTTCGACCACAACGTCGAGATTGCAAAGAAGCTTGAGGCAGCCGGTTGGGAATGCATGGTGCCGATTGCACGCTGGCGTGGTTTTGGCGGTCCTTCAAACTTCAATGGCGTGAACATGGATACGTTCACCTGGGCGGCCGCTCTCGCGGCGGTCACCACGAAGCTCCAGTTCTTCTCAACGACTCACATTCCGACGCTAAACCCGATTGTTGCAACCAAGATGGCGACAACAATCGATCACATCTCGAAGGGTCGATACGGCCTCAATCTCGTTACCGGCTGGTTCACTCCCGAAATGGAAATGTTCGGAGTTCCTATGATGGAGCACGACACCCGCTATGAATACGCCACTGAATGGATGGATATCGTCGAGACGCTCTGGAAACGCAATGGCGTTACCTTCGAAGGCGAGTTCCTCAAAGTCAAAGACGCCTTCAGTGAACCCAAACCCTACAACAAGGCGGGTCGCCCGCTCCTGATCTGCGCCGGCGCCTCGGGCAAGGGACTGCATTTCACCGCCAAGTTCTGCGACTTCAACTTCGGCTTCATGCAAGACATGGAATCCGGCGCTGCCTGGGTCAAAAAGGTGAAGGACCTGGCGCGTACTGAATATAACCGTGATCTTGGCACATTCACAGCTTGCCCCGTTATCGTTCGCGAAACGGAGAAGGAAGCAAAGGAATACTACGACTACTACGTCAACCAGAAGGGTGACTGGGAGGCATGCGAGAACATCTGTGAAGTTCTGCAGGTGCAATCTCAAAACCATTCTGCCGAAATGTATCAAAAATTCAAGGAACGCTTCGTCGCTGGCTGGGGTGGATACCCGATCGTCGGCAATCCAGAACAAGTCGCCGACAAGCTCGTGGATCTCAGCAATACAGGCGTCAACGGCGCCTTGCTGACAATGGTCGATTACAACGAGGAACTTCCCTTCTTTAACGACCGTGTCATGCCGCTGCTCAAGCAAGCCGGTCTGCGCAACTGAACCAGTCCTCGGGACGGCGATTGCCGTCCCGACACGAACTCTGCCAGATTCTGGCAGGATTTTCGCGGCTGGCGGCCAAAGGGGCCGGCGGTTGAGCGGAACCACAAGGGGAGGAGGCCCTGAATGCTGAAGAAAATCGTTGCAGCGCTTTTTACGCTGTCGAGCCTTTATCACATGAACGGCGTGGCGAAGGCTGACGGCCTCGATTCGTTGCCGCCGGACCAAAAGGCGCTTTACGAGAATATCGATCCCGCCATTCCGCTCGGGGGGACGGTGTACAAAGATTTTGTTCCAAAACGTCCACCGCCGTGGAAAATTGGTTATGCATCCACATATGCCGGTAATACCTGGCGCGCGAACATCCTGGACGAATTCACCAACGTATTGCTTCCGAGATATAAGGAAGCAGGCCTAGTCTCCGATCTAATCGTCACGCAGTCTGACCTCAAAGACGCTGTCCAAATCCAGCAGATGCGGCAGATGGTTGACGACGGTGTTGATGCGATCGTCATTTGCTGCTCGAACATTACCGCACTTAACAAGACCATAGAGTATGCTCATTCGAAAGGCGTGCCAGTCTTCTCAGTCTCGGGCTATGTCACATCACCCTACGCAATCAATGCCACAGAGAATAACACCGACGGTGGCTACAAGGCTGCTGAATGGCTTGCCAAGGAAATCGGTGAAAAAGGCAACGTCCTGATGGTATCGGGCATCCCCGGTTTCGCATCATCGGACAGCTTCGACATCGGCGCGAAGAACGCGTTCGATAAATTCCCCGGTATCAAAATTGTAGGCACGATAGCTGGCAAATGGACCGACCAGGTCGCCCAGGTTGAGGTTCAGAAGTTTCTTGCCACCAATCTTGCTGAGGTTAATGGCATTCTCGTTCAGTCCGCTTCAGAAAACGGTGTCGTGAACGCAGTACAGCAATCCGGCCGCGACATGATGCCTATCGTGCTCGGGGGTGAGGCTTCGGCAGCCTGCTACTGGCGTAAGAACCCTGATTTCATAAGCAAGAGCTTCCATTTCTGGCCGCCGCGGTCTGATGCCCGCCTTGTGTGGGACGTCATGATGCGAACGCTCGAAGGCCAGGGACCAAAGATCCAGTCGATTCTTCGTCCTGCGCTTCCTTACACCATTGATGACGTGAAGGAAGTGCTGAAGGAAGATTGCGATCCCAATTCCACGGATTGGATCGAGCCGAAGAACAACGGCTGGTGGCCTGCAGACGTCGCTGCAAACTACTTCGAACGTCCTGAAGATCCGTTAGCTTGGCGGCCGAAGAAGTAATGAATGTTCTCCGGAAGGAGACCTCCCAGCCTCCCGCGTCGGTTTCTATAATCGGCGCGGGAGGTATCTGCGATTTGATTGGAAATAGTGTGCTGGACTTTCACAGAATTCAACGTTTGCCGCCTTATGTTTTCGAACAGGTCAACCGTTTGAAAGCAAGCGCGCGAGCGGGCGGCGCCGATATCATTGATCTCGGCATGGGAAACCCCGACCTTCCCACTCCTCAGTCGATCGTCGACAAGCTGTGCGAGGTCGTGCAGGATCCGCGCACCCACCGCTATTCCTCCTCCAAGGGCATTCCGGGGCTGCGCCGTGCCCAGGCCGCCTATTATGCCCGCCGTTTCGGTGTCAAGCTCAACCCGGATACCCAGGTGGTCGCCACCTTGGGCTCCAAGGAAGGCTTCGCCAACATGGCGCAGGCGATCACCGCGCCCGGCGACGTGATCCTCTGCCCGAACCCGACCTATCCGATCCACGCCTTCGGTTTCCTGATGGCGGGCGGCGTGATCCGCTCGATGTCGGTTGAGCCGGATGAGAGCTTTTTCCCGCCGCTGGAGCGGGCGGTCCGGCATTCGATCCCGAAGCCGTTGGCGCTGATCCTCAACTATCCGTCGAACCCGACGGCCCTCGTCGCGACGCTCGATTTCTATAAGGACGTCGTCGCCTTCGCCAAGAAGCATGACATCATCGTGCTTTCCGACCTTGCCTATTCCGAGATCTACTTCGACGGCGCTCCGCCGCCATCGGTTCTCGAAGTGCCGGGTGCAATGGATGTGACCGTCGAATTCACCTCGATGTCGAAGACCTTTTCCATGCCCGGCTGGCGCATGGGCTTTGCCGTCGGCAACGAGCGGCTGATCGCGGCGCTCACCCGCGTCAAGTCCTATCTCGACTACGGCGCCTTCACGCCGATCCAGGTGGCCGCGACCCATGCGCTGAACGGCGACGGTTCCGACATTGCGGAGGTTCGCAACGTCTACAAGCGTCGCCGCGACGTCATGGTCGAAAGCTTCGGGAAGGCCGGCTTCGACGTGCCGCCGCCGGCTGCCACCATGTTCGCCTGGGCAAAGATCCCGGAAAAGTTCCGTCATCTCGGTTCGCTGGAGTTTTCCAAGCTGCTGGTCGAGAAGGCCGACGTCGCCGTTGCACCGGGTATCGGCTTCGGCGAAATGGGCGACGACTACGTCCGTCTGGCGCTCGTCGAGAACGAACACCGCATCCGCCAGGCTGCGCGCAACATCAAACGCTGGCTTAGCGGCGACGAGAAATTTGAAATCAACGTAATGAATCAGTGAAAGGATACCCGATGCCAATCTTCGGATCATGCCAATGCAAAGCGGTAACGTACCAGGTTCAGGAAATTGATGGACCCATGTGGAATTGCTTCTGTCAAACATGCCGGAAGTCACACGCCGCTGATCACAATACCGCTGCGAAGGTGAAAAGCGAGCACTTCAAGATCCTTACAGGCCAAGATACGCTTCATAGCTTCGAATCGACGCCTGGAAAGCTGCGGTGGTTTTGTTCGGTATGTGGCTCGCACGTTTATGCGGAGCGGCCGGCCAGCCCGGAGCTCAAAGTCGTTAGAGCCGGCACGTTCGATACCGATCCTGGAAGTGTGCCGATGTCAAACGTATGGGTATCGCATGCGGAACCTTGGCTCGCCCATGATCCATCGAAGGCAAGCTCACCAGAGTTCCCGTAAGTGACCGGGATACTACCTGTCGTAACTGAGGTGGAGCCACGGCGACCGTATATCAAGCGGCAACGCCTCATTCCGTGTCCAGGAGGTTCTAACGCAAACGTGCTGGGTCGGTAAAAGCGGCAGGGATTGCAGACAGTAGGTGCGCTTGCACGGCGAGCCCACCCATTGAGAGAATAAAGTCGTACGAGACAGAAGACTTCTGCGAAGCAATCCAGCCTTCGAGGTTGGGAAATTACGGGTTGTGAGGGCTCAGGACACCGCAGGACTATTTTTGCCCCCACGGGTCCTCAACGACCTCCATTGCGGTGTGAGTGAAAATTGTAAGATTGTCTTATGCGAGAATGTTGGGAGTCCTGTGACATGAAAGTTGTTGTAATAACGGGGAATTTATCGCGCCCCTCGAAAACCCGGGCCGTAGCAGACTTCATGGTGGATCGGGTGCGCGCGTCCGGCAACGAAGCAAGCTGCTGGGACCTTGTCGACCTTCATCCGCACCTTGGGGCAACAGTGTTGCCCTCCAGCGCCGCTGAGATTGTTAAAGCGGCACTCAACGATATTTTGGCTAGTGACGTGCTAGTTGTTGGTAGTCCGGTCTACAAAGCATCTTACACTGGGTTGCTGAAGCATTTATTCGACCTTGTCGACATGAAAGCGCTTAAGGGCCGCTATGTGATCCCTTTTGCAACCGGTAAAGCATCGAGTCACAAGCCGCTCGTCGAAGCCTCGATGGAAGCCTTATTCGACTTTTTCGAAGCGCAAATACATAGCCGTTTCATTTTCGCTCTCGATGAAGATTTTCAGAACGATGCTCTTTCTGAGAACCTGCGCGCGCTTGTCGACAGAGAGCTCGATGCCGCGCGTCGCGCCGTCAGCCCATAATAAGGAGGAGGATTCCATGTCTTTTTCGAGCATAGATGAGGCGATCGAGGCGATCGAAGCGGGCGAGATGGTTATCGTGGTCGACGACGAAAACCGGGAGAATGAAGGCGACCTAGTCGTTGCTGCCGAAAAAATAACAGCTGAGCACATCGCTTTCATGATGAAATATGCGAGAGGCCTTATCTGCGTGCCACTTCCAGCCGAACGTCTCGACAAACTCGAGATCCCCCTGATGGTCACACGTAATTCGGACTCACTGCAGACGGCATTTACCGTTTCCGTCGATTGCAAACACGGCACAACGACAGGGATTTCAGCCGAAGATCGAGCAGCAACCGTCAAGTCGCTCATCGATCCGCAGACGCGGCCGGAAGACCTATCGCGACCGGGTCACATTTTTCCTTTGCGTGCAAATCGTCTCGGTGTCCTGGGCCGTCCTGGCCACACCGAAGCTGCCGTGGATCTTGCACGACTTGCCGGCCTGGCGCCGGCTGGCGTAATCTGCGAGATCGCCAATGACGACGGAACCATGTCTCGACTGCCAGATCTCGAGAAGTTCGCAATCGAACATGGCCTGCACATAGTAACGATCGACGCTTTGATTGAGTACTGCAGGAGTCGTGATACGAGGGTAAAGCGTTACGCGCAGTCCTTTATGCCAACGCGGTTTGGGGATTTCAAGGCAATTGCTTATCGCGATAGTTTGACGGGAACGGAACACTTAGCTTTGACACTTGGCGAGTTGTGCGAGAAGGAAGACGTTCTGGTACGGGTGCATTCTGAATGTCTGACAGGTGAGGCGTTCCGGTCCATGCGATGCGACTGCGGTCAACAGCTCGAAATGGCTCTTCGGGCGGTCCAGTTAGCGGGCGCTGGTTGCGTGATCTACATGCGTGGGCAAGAGGGGCGTGGCATTGGCTTAGGAAACAAAATTGCGGCTTACAGCCTGCAGGATCATGGTCGTGATACTCTTGAGGCAAATCGGGAACTCGGCTTCGCATCTGATTCCCGCGAATATAACGCAGCGGCGGATATCATCCGCGACCTCGGTATCGGCAGCGTTCGGCTTCTGACCAACAATCCTACAAAAATAGAGGCGCTGCGAACGTCAGGCGTCATCGTGTCGTCTCGCCAGAGTCTGATCGCCGCATCTAGCGCGTCCAACATCACTTATTTTAAGACAAAGCGCGATCGGTTTGGCCACCTGTTGGACCAGGACACGTCAGCTGAACACGTCGGCCGGAGCAACGTCTTTTCAGTGTTTGGCGCGCAGGTGTTCTCTGGACCCCTGGGTTAACGGAGCCGCCCTCGCCACTTACCTGCCGGTGATTGTAGGGGGCCGCCTTTGACCGGCAGAGTCCTAGAGCTTTTGCGTGGGCCCTGCCAGCACATCATTCGTGCAGGCCTATCGGAGTGATGTGGCCCGCGATTGCATCGAAAGCAGCGTTCGACCATATCTCGTCTTGAGCACGGCTGTTCCGACGGATCGCATTTAATCGCGGTCCGTCTTGTCTTTCGAAAAGTCTCGCAAAACTAATGCTTCATGCGAAGGATCGGCTTAATGACTTTGCCGCTCTCGGAATCAGCCATCGCCTCGTTGATCTGGTCGAGGTCATAGAACTGAACCAGTTTGTCGAACGGGAAAAGTCCCTGCTGCCAATACTCGATCAACTGCGGGACGAACTCGGACGGAACGCTTTGTCCTTCGACAACGCCGATCAATGTGCGGCCGAAAAGGAAGTTCCCGATATCGATCGTGCCTTCAGTGCCGAGAGCGGACGAGCCAACGAGACCGCATGTTCCCGGCGTACCAAGGCAGTCGACTGCCTGACGGAAAACTCGCGGCGAACTCGTGCATTCCAAGCTGAAATCAACGCCTGCGGGGACGATCTTCCTGATCGCGGCAACGCTGTCCAATTTGCGGGCATTTATCGTGTGCGTCGCCCCGAGTTCGCGCGAAAGTTCCAGCCGTTCATCGTTCAAGTCGATCACGATGATGGTCGCGCATCCGGCGATTTTCGCGGCCATCGTAGCCGCCATGCCAACCGCACCAGCACCGAACACTGCTATTGACGAGCCGGGCTTCGGCTTGAGGCAATTCAGTACCGCGCCAGCACCGGTCTGAAGCCCGCACCCGAGCGGTCCGATCAACTCGAGTGGAACATCCTTTGCAACCTTCACGGCGTTTCGTTCGCTGGCGATGGCGTAGGTTGCAAATGACGACTGCTCGAAGAAGCAGCCACTAATCTGTTTCCCGTGAGAATCATGGATCGGGCAGGTGCCATCCGGACGAGTGCCGCGGAAATTGCGACCGAAGAAGTCCTCGCAGTAGAAAGGTGTACCGGAAAGGCACTTTTCGCACTTGCCGCAATAGGCGTAGCTCAAAGCAACGTGATCACCGGGCACAAGATCTTTAACTGCGCTCCCGACGGCCTCGACGACGCCAGAGCCTTCGTGTCCCAACACAACAGGTTGAGGTACGTCATATCCCTGGTCCCTGACCACCAGGTCGGTATGACATACCCCCGATGCGACGATGCGGACCAAAATCTCGTCTGCACGAGGTTCCTCAATCCCTATGCACTCCAAGATCAAGGGCTTCGCCTTTTCGCGCGAGACCGCCGCATATGCCTGCTTCATGTAACTGTTCCTCCAAGGCTCACAACGCAATTCGCGCGAACGTACTCATCGTCAGACAATCAGTCAATAATTACTCTATTAAATTAGATCAGTTCAACCGGAGCAGGGCTGCATTTTTGCAAAGTCACGAGTGAACGCTGATTTGAAGTGATCAAAGGGTTCCGATGCATGTTCGAAAGGGAGCATGCGTCTTGTCCCGCTTTGGGCTGAAAGATCGGCAGACGAAAATTTAGTAGCAACGTGTGAGGCGAGCCGGATGGCGTCGCTTGCCGACGTCGAGCCGGTTCTGAAGGCTATCGACAGCTTCGAGACACCGGTATTGCCAAGTTCAACCGACTACAAACGATGCTACTGCCAGCCAGGCTTAACAGACAGTACCAACCAGGACGTTAGTCTTCTCGATGATCGAGAGGTCCGACGCAATCCGGTATACAGTTGGCGCGGCGGTCGGTGACTCAATAGCGAGCGTATCCTGGATCGTGAGGCGTTCGATGCCCTGCTTTAGTGACCTGATCGTATTCCCGTGGGCCACCACAAGAACCGATTTCCCTCTCAACAAGGGGGGGAACGCTTCGCTTATCAAAAAGGGCAGAACCCTCGCGCTTATGTCCCGTATGCTTTCTCCCCCAGGTGGTGGAGTGCTGTACGAGCGGCGCCAAACCTGGACAACATCCTGGCCCCACCGCTCACGTGCCACGTTCTTGTTGATGCCGGTGAGCTGTCCGTAGTCGCGTTCGTTCAACTCGGTTCTCCTGATTGGCTCCAGCAGATCGCCGTTGGTTTCGTTCAAAATCGCTCTGCAAGTGTCGACTGTGCGCAAGAGGGCAGAGCTAAACGCAATATCGAACGAGATGCCGAGGTTCGCGAGCAGTGAGCCGGCTCGCCTGCTCTCAGACCAGCCCTCCTGTGTGAGCGGCACGTCGCTCGTACCCGTGAACTCCCCGCGCGCGTTCCCTTCGCTTTGGCCATGCCGGACAATCACCAGAGTGGACATTCATAACCCTCCCATCGATTTAGCGAACACGAATATTGTCGCACTATCGGACAATCCGTCAAGTGCGACTATGTGCAAGTGAAAACAAAACGATGTCGAAAAAACAAACGTCGAAGTTTATATTTATTGACAGATTGTCTGATAGCTCATACCAATGCACTCCGCCGTATTGAGGAGAGTCCGGCACGGCTTGGGAAGGCAAGGCTCTCGCCTTAACAGACAATGCCGCCCAGAGCGGCCGGAGGAGGAATTTTCATGAAGAGACGTACATTTCTACAAGCGAGCGGGGCAATTGCTGTAGCCGGCACGTTCGGAATGCCGGGGATTCTTCGCGCCGACGACGCGATCAGTCTCCTACCTGACACTTGGCCCTCCGAAGGCGCCAACCCAATTGTCGACGCGGGTAAGTTCAAGAAGTCAGGCCCGTGGAAGATCGGACACAGCCACTACGGCCTCGCTGGTTCAACGCATACCTACCAGACGGCGTTTGAAGCCGAATATGAAATAAAAAAGAACAAGGATCGGATCGCTGATTACCAGTTCCGGAGCGCTGATCTCAATGCCTCCAAACAAGTTGCCGATATCGAGGATCTGATCGCCCAGAAGGTCGATGCGATCATCATCGCACCGCTAACCACCGGTTCCGCCGTCGAGGGCATCAAGAAGGCAAAGGCTGCTGGCATTCCAACCGTAGTCTATCTCGGACGCGTCGACACCGAGGAGTTTACGGTTCAGGTCCAGGGCGACGACTTCTATTTCGGGCGCGTGATGGCTCAGTTCCTCGTCGACAAGCTTGGCAACAAGGGCAAGGTATGGGTTCTGCGTGGCGTCGCCGGGCATCCCATCGATGCAGATCGTTATGCAGGCGCCATGGAAGTCTTCAGCAAGTCTGGACTTCAGATCACGTCGACCCAGCACGGAAGCTGGTCTTATGAGGACTCAAAGAAGATCGCCGAAAGCTTGTATCTCTCCGACCCAGATGTCGCGGGCATCTGGACCGATGGAGCCAACATGTCTCTTGGCGTTTTGGATGCCTTGCAGGAGGCTGGCGCCTCAACGATCCCGCCAATCACGGGCGAAGCACTTAACGGCTGGATGCGTCGTTGGAATGACGAAAAACTTTCCTCGATCGGTCCGATTTGCCCACCCGCTCTGTCTACTGCCGCGCTACGGGCCGCCTTCGCCTTGCTGGATGGGAAGCCGATTCAGCGTAACTGGACGAACCGCCCCAAGCCGATCACCGACGAGACGCTCTCCCAGTTCTATCGCGCAGATCTCACTGATGCGTACTGGGCGCCGACCGAAATGCCGAACGAAAAGCTCCTTGATTATTTCAAGGCTTGATGAACTACGGGCACGATCACTCGTGCCCGTATCCCTGTCGAAGATGGAAATTCCCATGAGCACGCTTGTCGAGATGGTCGGCATCAACAAATCGTTTGGTTTCACGAAAGTCCTTTCGGACGTTCGCTTTTCCCTGGAACGTGGCTCCGTGCACGCTCTGATGGGGGAAAACGGCGCGGGGAAGTCCACCCTGATGCGTATTCTGGCGGGGGTATATCAGCCGGGCGCAGGAAGTGTTCGGCTCCGCGGGGAGGAAGTCAATTTCCGTTCCCCTAAGGAGGCACGGTTGGCGGGAGTGTCGACGGTGTTTCAGGAGTTTACCCTGATCCCCAATCTCACCGTTGCTGAGAACATGTTCCTGGGCCACGAACCTCGTCGCATTGACGGTTCGATCGATAGCGTCGAGGTAGTGAAACGCGCTCGCGCTTTGCTGGCTGACGTATTTCCACAGCTCGACGCAACCGCGATCGTCGAGACACTGACTGTCGCGCAGCAGCAGGCAGTAGAGATCGCGAAGGGACTTACGTCGAACGCGGACGTATTCATCTTCGACGAGCCAACGGCGGCGTTGAACTCGACCGATGTCGCGCATCTTTTCAAGGTTATCCGCGACCTTAAGGCTCAACATAAGGCTGTCGTCTACATCTCTCATCGCATGAATGAAGTCTTCGAACTATGCGACACCATCACCGTCATGAAAGATGGCGCTTGGGTAAGGACTGCAAGAGCGCAGGACTTCAACTTGCAAACGCTGGTAGCGACAATGGTTGGTCGCGAACTTCAGAACTTCTTTCCGCCGCGCTCGCAGGCCACCGGAGCGGCAATGCTGGAGGTT
Source organism: Rhizobium croatiense (assembly GCF_019793465.1). Classification (GTDB taxonomy): domain Bacteria; phylum Pseudomonadota; class Alphaproteobacteria; order Rhizobiales; family Rhizobiaceae; genus Rhizobium; species Rhizobium croatiense. The sequence continues at coordinate 88,905 of NZ_JAILYJ010000022.1, forward strand.
TCGGACTTGCGCCTCGACGACAGCAGCTCGACAGTCACTTTCGTTGTCAGAAAAGGTGAAATCATCGGGCTGGCAGGGCTCGAAGGACAGGGCCAGCGAGAGATAATGCGTGCCATTGTGGGCGTTGAATCGCCAAAGGCCATCGCCGTGTGGCGTGCCGGCCCCGACAACAGCATGCACGTGGTGAATGTAGGGTCAGGGTTCGCTCGCGCGGTCGCATCAGGAATCGGTTTTATCCCTGAGGACAGGAAGCAGGAAGGGCTGTTCCTGCGCCTGCCTATCTACGACAACATCGCGCTGGGAAAACAGCTCAATCGGAATATGGCAAGCGTTGCGTGGCGATCGGTGTCGAGGGTCCGCGAGGTGATCAAGTCGTTACGAGTTGCGGCCGCCGATCCCAATGCGCCCGTAGGTAAACTCTCGGGCGGGAATCAGCAGAAGGTGCTGCTGGGCCGCTGGTTGCTCTCCGGAGTGGACATCCTCGTTATTGAGGAGCCCACGCGCGGCGTCGACGTCGGTGCAAAGGCAGAGATTTACAGATTGCTGCGGGACTTCAGTGATCGTGGCGGTGCGGTCGTGGTTTCGTCGCGCGAGCACGCTGAGCTTATAGGGCTCTGCGACAGCATTTTGGTCGTTCATGACAGGAAGATCGTCGGGCAGATGTCCGCAGAGGGGGCGACCGAGGAAAGAATCCTCGAGACTGCGCTGGGGGCGAGTGCGTCACCGGATCCCCGTGCTGCGGTGCATTGAGGAGGATAACTTATGAATTCATTTGCCAGTCGCCTGAAGCTCCCTTATCGCGCGGGAGCGATCGGGCTTTCCATTGGAACGCTCCTGGTGATGGTTGTCGCCTCGGTAATATTATTGCCGGACTTCATGGATCCGGAGAATTTGTCTAATCTCCTGGCGCAATCGACGGTGCTCGTCATCTCGGCTCTCGGTCAGACGTTCGTCATTCTCACTGGCGGCCTCGACGTGTCGGTTGGGTCCGTCATCAGTCTAACGACGACGATCATGACGCTTGATCTTCCTGAGATAACCCGCGTGCTTATCTGCATCGCGGTGGCGATGGGGTTCGGAGTAGCGAACGGTTACGGTGTCGCGCGCCTCAATGTACATCCAATCATCATGACGCTGACAACAATGGGCATCGGCCAAGGTATCGCGTTGATCATTTTGCCAATCCCAGGCGGGCGCGTGCCGGAGTGGCTTTCCGGCTCGGTAGCCGGATCCATCGGCCCCGTACCTAACTCATTGTTTTGGTTGATCACGGCATCGCTCTTCGCATCCTGGATTCTCTATCGTCGTCCCTTCGGCCTCTACCTCTTCGCTTCCGGCGGCAATGACTTCAACGCACGGATGAACGGTGTTCCCGTCGAGCGCACCATCATCAAAGCGTATGTTCTTTCTGCTCTATTCGCATGCGCTGCGGGGATGTTTCTTGCAGGTCGCCTTGCATCGGGTGATCCTAAGGGCGGCGCTTCATTCGGGATTGAGTCTGTAACGGCTGCAGCATTGGGTGGGGTCCACCTCGCCGGGGGCATCGGAAGCATTGTGGGAACCGTCGTTGGCGCGGCGATCCTCGGGACAGTGAATAATGTGATGAATCTGGCCAACGTCTCTGCATTTCTTCAGTCGGTCGTCAAGGGTGTGTTGCTTCTCGTACTCGTCGTTTCGCAGCGACGCAAAACAATCGGACTTTGAAAGAAATGGACTTCTCGATGACCACATCAGACTCGAAAACTGAAGCACCATCTCGCTCATTGAGGGGTAAGAGCGCCATTTCGTGGATACTCGGGCTACCGCCCGCATACTATGTGCTCGCAATCCTGGTTGCGGTTGCTCCAGCAGTGAGCGCCACGCTCATAAATCCCAACTACTGGTTTGTAATCCTCAAGCAGTCAGCGCCGCTCGGGATCGCGGTGCTCGCCCAGTCGCTTGTCATGCGGGTGCGATCCATCGATCTCTCTGTCAGCGGTATTTTCGCGTTCGCGATTTATCTGGCCAGCTCGGGCCAGCTCAACAACTATCCACCGCTAATGACCGTCCTCATGCCTGTTGTGATTGGGCTAGCTGTGGGGGGTGTAAACGGAATACTCGTAGCATACGTGCGCGCTTCTGCCGTTATCTCCACACTAAGTGTTTCGGCCATTCTGATTGGGATCGTCCAATACATGAGCGCCGGCCGCGCGCCCGGTTCAACGCCAAGCTGGCTTCGAATACTTACGAGCGGCAATATCCACGGCCTTTCCTATTCCGTGGTCCTGTGGATCGTCATCGCCGCCCTGATTTCTATCGCATTTCGCTTTCTCATCGTCGGGCGTTACTTCAGGGCCGTCGGCGACAATCCGAGGGCGGCGGAAACTACAGGAATTCCGTTGGCACGTACGATTTTTGTCTCGCACACGCTCGCGGGCGCCCTGACAGGCATCGCGGCCCTGGTCCAGGTATCCGCGTTGGCGGTCGGCACCATCAAGCCAGGCTTCGACACCTTCATGAATGCTCTCGCCGCCACGATCCTCGGCGGTGTGACGTTCGGCGTCGACCGGGGCGGCGTCGCCGGGCCGTTCGTTGCCGTCGTTGCCTTCAGCTTCCTGTTCGCGATGCTGACCGTCTTCGGCATCCAGGAGCCGGGCAAGCTTATCGTCCAGGGCGTGATCATTGCATTTGCCGCAATCATCTACGGTGCGCGCGCGGGTCGCGTCTAGTCCGTCGGGCCGATCAAGTCATTCCCGTAGCAATTGCGGGAGAACGCAGGAGAATATAATGGTGAAAATCACTGCGGCTGTCGCCGTGAAGCCAAAGAGCCCGCTGGAATTCCGTGAACTCGAACTGGCTGACCCCGAAGGCAACGAGATCCTGGTTCGCACGGTTGCGAGCGGGATCTGCCACACGGACTTGCTGCTTCGCGACGGTATTTTTGGCCCGCCGGCACCGGTGATCCCGGGGCACGAAGGCGTCGGCGTCGTCGAGGCGGTCGGACCAGAAGTTCAGAGCCTCAAAGTGGGTGATCACGTCGCACTGAGCCAGAGCTCATGCGGATTCTGCGCCGACTGCCGCCGTTCTCACCCAATGAACTGCCAAAACTATACCCAGTACAATCTTACGGGGCTTCGTCCGAATGGTAAGAAGGCATTGCTCTGCGATGAAGTTGGCATTGGCAGCAATTTCGTGGGCCAGTCGTCCTTTGCGACGCATATCCTTGCGACTGAAAACAATGCAGCGCTTTTGCCGAAAACAGACCTCGACCTTACCGACGCTGCGCCACTCGGGTGCGGCATGGCAACGGGTGCAGGAACAGTGATAAACGCGATGAAGCCGGAAATAGGGTCGACGATAGCCGTTTTCGGCGCAGGTGCTGTCGGCATGGCCGCCGTGATGGCCGCCAAAGTTCGTCGGTGCAGCAAGATTATCATCATAGATCTGAATCAGCAGAGGCTAGACATGGCCATGGGGCTTGGTGCCACACATGCGATCAACGGCAAAGATCCCGACGTAGTCAACCAGATCCATGCGCTGACGGGCGGCGGTGCCGACTTCGCGATCGACGCAGTTGGCATCATTCCGGTTATTCTGAACTCGATCAAGTGCACCCGTGCCGGCGGGCACGTTGTCTTGCTCGGCCTCGACGCGCTCGGGAACGACATTCCCATCCCCCTCGATCTAATGGTGTTCAATCGCAAGATCCAGGGTGCGATCCTTGGTGATCAGATTCCACAGCTGTTCATTCCGCAGATGATGGATCTTAATCAGGCTGGGCTTTTCCCCTTCCAAAAATTGATCACCAAGTATCCCTTCGAGAAGATCAACGAAGCGATCGCGGACGCCGAAGCCGGGCGAGTGATCAAGCCGGTCGTCGTTTTCAATTAGGAGCCAGCGCAAATGACATCGAAGAAGTCAGAGGAACAGCACCTTGTCGTTGAATTCAAAACCACGTCCCAAAATCGAAATCGCGTAAAAGAACTCCTTCAGGAATTCATTGGACCCGCCCGCGAAGAGTCTGGTTGTCTCTACTACGACCTCTACCAGCGGTCGGACGATCCGAACACTTTCATCATCTTAGACGGCTGGCAGAATGAGGCGGCTGTCGTTGGCCATGGCGAACATCCTAATGTCAAGCGGGTGCTGGAGCCTCTTCTTCCACTGTTGGTGAGTCCACCGTCGATTAATGTAAATACCCGTATCAGCGACTGATCGGGCGCAATGGCCATTTCTACGAGGCGCGCGCCCCGAGCGCGCAGGTTTGAGGGAGACGAAATGGATACGCATCGAGTTGTCGTAGTCGGCGGTGGCTTTGCCGGACTCCAGTTAGCGAAGGACCTCAAGTGTCCCGACACTTCCATAACGATCGTCGACAGGCGCAACCATCACCTCTTTCAACCGCTCCTCTACCAAGTTGCCACGACTGTATTGGCAACCTCGGAGATAGCCTGGCCCATCAGAGCATTGTTCAGAGGACGAAAGGATGTATCGACGCTGCTGGGCGAGGTTGTTGGCGTTGATACCGAGGCACGCGTAGTATCGCTCAAGGATGGGAATGCTATTCCCTATGACACGCTCGTTCTCGCGACAGGTGCAAGGCACGCCTATTTTGGCCGGGACGAGTGGGAGCCGTTTGCGCCCGGGCTAAAGGCACTCGAAGACGCGACGACCATCCGGCGGCGGCTTCTTCTCGCGTTTGAGAAGGCCGAATTGGAGGCTGATCCCGAACGGCGGAAGGCAATGCTCACGTTCAGCATAATCGGAGCAGGCCCGACAGGCGTGGAGATGGCTGGGATTATAGCGCAACTGGCCCAACGAACCCTTGTTGAGGAGTTCCGTAGCATCGACACCAGATCGGCGCGCATCCTTCTCATCGAGGCAGGTCCACGTGTCCTACCCGTGTTCCCGGAAGCACTTTCGAGATATGCCGAGCAGTCGCTAATCAAGATGGGCGTCGAAGTGAGAACAGGCATTCCCGTGACGGCATGCAACGAGAACGGCATCGCGATCGGAGATGAGTTCGTTTCAAGCCGGACCGTCATCTGGGCTGCGGGGGTGCAAGCGTCGAACGCCGCCGCCTGGGTCGGTGCTGAAAAGGACAGGGCGGGTAGGGCGGTCGTGCAGCCAGATCTGACTGTTGGCGGTAAGCCCGAGATTTTTATTATTGGAGATACTGCCTCCGTGAAGGCCGCTGATGGAACACCCGTCCCCGGAGTGGCTCCCGCCGCCAAACAGCAAGGCAAATATGTCGCTTCGGTAATTGAAGCACGACGTCTGGGTACACCCACTCCAAGTGCGTTCAGATATAGGCATCTGGGAAACCTGGCTACCATCGGGCCGAATTCGGCTGTTATCGACTTTGGGAAGATCCGGCTCAAGGGCGGAATTGCATGGTGGATTTGGGGGCTTGCCCATATCTACTTCCTGATAGGTACGAGGAGCAGATTGGCAGTGGGACTAAGCTGGCTATGGATCTTTGTTTCCGGCCATCACTCCGCACGTTTGATCACGCAAAAAGAAACCTTAAAGGATGAGGTTTAGTCGCTAGCGCGAGCACGCCCGAGTCTGCTGGGCCGTGAATGGAGACCATCAAAGGCCAGACATTTGGGAATCGGTTGCGAAGCGATGGTTGGCAGCAGGTAACAATTCTGTCGGAGTTCCATATATAACAATGATTGATCTTCGCACTATCAACTTAGGCGACTTCGACTGCGTCGAATTCACGGCGAGGACTGGCCGCGACAAGTCAATTGCCCTGTCCGCCTGTCGTTAGCGATAGGCGGGCCTCATGCTTGAATACCGTTTCGGGAAGGAAGTGATGATGTGGAGAGTTGAGAGTGTCCCCCTCTAAGATTGACCATTTCTCGCTCAAAGGTACCTGCAGCGAGGAACTCGCGGCAGCGCTTTCGAGGCTTTCCCCGCAATCTGAAGCGCATGTACATGGCGATAAGACGATCGCCTACGATGTACATGCGATTACCAATGGTCCGATTGCAGTTATTGCCGCGCACTACGAGGGCGACCTAACCGTCCAGCACCGGGGACCGGCGGAGGCAAACATCATCATGCTTCCACTACATGGGCGATCGGTCGTTACCGTTGACGGCAGACAAATCCCGTCAGAGGGAACGCGGGGCGTTTTCGTGAACAGTATGTCGGCGAGTACGACCCAATTCATTGGGCCCAGGAAACATTTGGGGCTTAGGATCGCCCATGATGAGCTGACGCGCCGTTTGGGATGTCGGCTCAATACGCCAATAAGAGGCAGCCTCGATTTTTCGCCAGAAATCGACCTATCGGTCGGGTTCGGCTCCCTTTTGGTTCAACTGGTACCAGTGCTGTATGCTGGATTACGAGACGGAACCCTCCTTCAATCACCGATAGCACTTCATCACCTCACTGAAACGACGATGGAGCTTTTGATCGAAGCTGCGCAGCATCGCTACTCATCTGAGTTATGCCGCGTTGCTGAATCACCCTTACCCAAGGCCGTTAAGCGGGCGGTCGACTATATGCGTGCCAATATTACTCGGCCGCTATCTCTTGAGGAAATCGCAACGGCTTGTGGCGTAAGCCGACGCACTCTTCAAAGCGGTTTTCGCAACTTTCGGAATACGACCCCTCTGGCATTCCTGCAGCACCTACGGTTGGAATTAGTGCATCAGGAACTGATGACAGGCGAACCTGGCCTCTCGGTCACGCAGGTCGCTCTGAAATGGGGCTTCGTGCATAGAGGCAGATTTTCTGCGGACTATCGCAAGCGCTATGGGGTACTTCCCTCGGAAACATTGCGTATATCATAAGCAGATTGCGCCGACCGAGCTACGATCAGCCGGCACGCTCGACCGTCCTCAAGGCTTGCAGCAACAGCACTCTCCAGAAAAGCCGACTGCCTCGGCCCAAGATCTGTCTTGCAGATGATCCCCTGAACGCGACGATGTTCCGATCTGCGCAACGCAGTTCAAGACCACTACAGGGGTTAATCTTATAGTAATTATGCCGAGGTCATCTCACACATAGCGGTCAATGTCGCAATGTTCTGGACCGCGTCGCTAATGGAAGCCGGTGTAATTTATAGTCGTCTATGAGGAACATATGTCGAGACTGCCGCTATCTCTACTTTTAATGATTTTGGCAATTATCCCGTTGACGGCGTTCGTAATCATCGGAGTATCAACATCACTGGGATATTACCGAGAATACTCTACCTTCCGCAGCGCACAAACAACGCAGCGACTTGGGCGGGAAGGCGGATTCCTCGCCCAAGCTATAGCGGCGGAAGCGTTTGCAGGCGCCGACGTGCGTCGGGCAAAGCAAGCTGCATCGGACAGGGCTTTTACAGCGGTCTTTTCCGCTTACGACTCTTGGAAAAAGGCATTCGACGATCCGGCCATAGAACGGGCGGTACAGATCATTCGTGAAAGGCGGGACAATATCGATAGCTTCCGCCGGCGCGTCGATGACGGAACGGCTAGCGAGGCGGAGGGAGCTGTTGCTTTGCGCCCAGCTGCCCTTGCGGGCTTGGAGCTCGTCCGTCGCACTGGGGCGACTGTCAATGATTTGGATTTAGCACGCCAAATTACCGGTTTTCACGCGCTCATGCAGATCACGGAAGCTAGTTTGCTGGAGATCAGGCCCGGCCGAGCCTACGTCAAAAATTCAGCCATGTCCGTCGATCTATTTTCGTCCCTCTTACAGTCAAAAAATCTAAAGCAGCTTTATGTGCCTGCGATGCAGGAATTTCTCCCCGCCGATCTCGTCAAATCTTATGACGACTTCGAGGCCAGCGCCGCAGGCAAGTTCATCGCGGGCGTTCGCGATCAGATGTATGCAAACCAGCCGGGCGTTTCCTTCCCCCCCGAGACGTTGGATCGATGGAATGAAATCACCCAACAGCGGGCTGCTTTGTTGACCGCACTCATTATGCGCACCGGCGACGAGTTGGACGAGATGGCATTTCAGCGTTACGCCGATCTTCGCAATGCCTTTATCGGCTACTCCGGCGCCACGCTTCTGATCATGTCTACGGTACTCATTTTGTGCATTTCGGTCGTTCGGAGAATTTCAAGCTCCATTCGGACTCTGACAAGCCGAATGAAGGCACTCGCAGAAGGCGATACGTCGGCGCCGGTGCCCTTGACGATCCGACGCGACGAGATCGGGGACATGGCGCGTTGCCTTGAGTTTTTCCGCGGCGCGGCCATACAGAAAAGTAACCTGGAGACATCCGCGGAAGCTGAGCGCATTCGTTCTGACCAAGAGAAGCTGGATATTCAGGTAAGGGCGGAAAAAGAAGCAGAAGAGCGCCTCATCCGAGCGACGACGGCATTGGCAACCGGGTTGAAGCGGATGGCGGATGGAGACTTGATTTATGAAATTGAGGAGCCGTTAGCGCCACAGTTTGAAAGTTTGCGCAGGGATTTCAACGCTTCCATTCGTCAGCTCCGGGACGTGCTTGTTACCGTCGGCCATTCAGTCGAAACGGTCACGAATGGCAGCTCGGGCGTCTCGGCCGCATCTGAAAATCTTTCAAGACGCACGGAGCAGCAGGCGGCTTCGCTCGAGGAAACTGCAGCGGCGTTGGAGGAGATAACCGTCAACGTTGCATCGACCACGAAGAGGACGGCTGAGGCGCGCGGAGCCGTCCAACAGATGCGAGATCATGCGGAAATGTCCGGTCGGGTTGTACGCGATGCTATCGGCGCCATGAATCGCATTGAAAACTCCTCCAAGCAGATTTCCCAGATCATCAGCGTCATCGACGCGATCGCCTTCCAAACGAACCTCCTGGCGCTGAACGCCGGCGTCGAAGCAGCGCGTGCTGGCGACGCGGGAAAAGGCTTTGCGGTTGTTGCCCAGGAGGTCAGGGAGCTTGCACAGCGCTCAGCGACAGCGGCAAAAGAAATCAAGGATCTCATCGGCAATTCAGCTCTTGCCGTCGACGAAGGCGTAAGGCTCGTGAGTGAAACCGGATCGGGCCTGAGAACGATTGAAGAGCTTGTGCAGGATGTAAATCTTCATATGGACGCAATCGCAACGGCCTCCCAGGAACAATCGTCGGGCCTGCGCGAGATCAACGGCGCGGTTAACCATATGGACCATGCCACTCAAGAAAATGCGAGCATGGTCGCGGAGATGAATACTGCAGGATCGCACCTCGCTCAAGAGAGCCAAAGCCTAGCCGCACTGTTGAAACATTTCCACTTCAAAGACGAGAGCGGGAAGCCACAGAAGGTCACGGGCGAACTTGGGAAGAGCTTCCCGCCCGGTCAGACAATGGTTGACCGCGGAGACTATCCGATGCGCCGTGGTAACCTGGTGCTCGCGCCTTCGAATGATGATTGGCAAGCGTTCTAAATGATATGGGCGGCGTCGCCGACCACATGCAAATACACGTCTTTGATGATTCTGAATGAGAGCGATATCCCGGTGGGGTAGCGGCATGGTACTCCGCCAAATGACTTGTGCGGTCCTAACAAAATGCTGGCTTGACGCATGATTGCTCAGCCACGTGACAAAGCAGGACAGGCACATGAAACACGTACGTCAATCGGAACGCACATCCCGCCCCGAACAGCCTGTGGAAGTGCAGATGCCGACTGATGCTCAAATCGACCAGGGGCGTGGAGCCTTCCGCAACGCGGTCAATGCCAGCCCTCCGCTTGCCACGGGCACGGCCCCGCCATTTTCGGAAGCCTCCGTTGTCCGGCCATCGCACGGTCACGACGCAGATGTCGCAAGTCTGAAGCAACCGTTTGAGAAGGCTTTCCGGGCGAATCCGCGGCATCCTGCGACAAACATCGACTTGCCATTCAACGCCGAAGAGATGTCCAGTGCCGTCGTACTCGACGCGATCCCGTTACCCGTCTTCTTCAAAAACAGAGATGGGATACACCTTGGTTGCAACAGGGCCTTCGAAAGCTTCTCCGGCCGCTCAAAGGGAGATATTATCGGAAAAACCGTTTTCGATTTGGTGCCCGCACCCATAGCCGAGACGTATGCCGCGTTGGACGAGGCGCTTTTTGCAAATGGCGGTGTTCAGCAATATGAAGCAAAGGCCACCACCGAGAATGGTGGTGTCGTTGATCTTTTACTCAGCAAGACCGCAATCACTGATATCGCTGGTAACAGGATCGGCTTGGTTGGCGCGATGTTGGACATCACAGAGCGAAAACGTGCGGAGCATGATCTCAAAGAGGCTCTTGAATTCGCAGAGGGAATTATTGCCGCCATTCCTGACGTTCTGTTCGAGGTAAATGCCGACGGTCGCTACCTGCAGGTCTGGGCAAGGAATCAGGAGATCCTGGCGCAGCGAAAAGAAGTGCTGCTCGGCAAGCTTGTCCGCGATGTGCTCCCTCCAGATCAGGCCGACATCGCTATGCTGGCTCTTGAAGAAGCCGATGAAACCGGCGCCTCCTACGGTCGTTGTGTCCGTATAGCCCTACCAAACGGCGAATCCCGTTGGTTTGAACTGTCGGTCGCAAGGCGACCAAGCAGCAATCACTCAACCGTCACTTTTCTGGTGTTATCTCGCGATATTACCGAACGAAAGCACGCCGAGGGCACGACTATTGAAGCTCGGGCTCGCCTCCTAAGTGTCCTGCAGACCATTCCGGATATGGTATGGCTGAAAGACGTAACAGGCAAATATCTGTTGTGCAATCATGCCTTCGAAGAATTGGTCGGCAAGGCAGAAGCGGAAATCGTCGGGAAAACGGATTATGACCTGTTTACTCCCGAACTCGCCCAGTTTTTTCGTGACAAGGATGAGGAGGCCATGCAAGCCGGCCGTATTCTCATCAATGAGGAACGGTTTACCGCTCACGAGGACGGTCGATCAACGCTTTTGGAGACTCGTAAGGTTCCGGTATTCACGGGGGGAAAGCTGATGGGGATCCTCGGCGTCGCCCGCGATATCACCGAACTGGACACGTCCCGTAAGAAAATCCATCAGATGGCATTCTACGATTCTCTGACCGGCCTGCCTAACCGGACACTTTTCAATGAACGGCTACGCGAGATGATCGGGGACGCGGCTTCGGCGGGCCAGCGAGCCGGGGTGATGCTGATCGATATGGACCATTTCAAAGCGATCAATGACACTATGGGACATCCCGTCGGTGACGAGTTGCTGCGGCAGGTGGCGACACGCATGAAAAAAGGCGTCCGTGCCAGCGACACCGTGGCGAGACTCGGTGGAGATGAATTTGCAGTCTTGCTGCCCAATGTTCAGGACAATGACGATTTGGCTCAAATTGCCAGCAGAATGCTTGCCGCATTCGGCGAACGCTTCATGCTTTCCGACAGGGAGATCTTTGTATCCTGCAGCATCGGGATATCGGTATTTCCAAATGACGGCGACGCTCCCGACGATTTGGTGAAATATGCGGATTCTGCGATGTATTTGGCGAAGCGCTCGGGGCGTAGCAACTTCCGCTTCTACTCAAAGGATCTCACGATTGGGGCTGAAAAGCGCCTAGCGCTAGAATCAGACCTACGCCTAGCTTTGAAACATGAGCAACTTGAACTCCATTATCAGCCAAAGGTCCTATTGGACAACGGAAAGGTGATCGGTTCAGAAGCACTGCTACGATGGCATCATCCGAAGATGGGAATGATCCCTCCGGGAGAATTCATAGGTGTCGCCGAGGAAACGGGATTGATCATCGATCTTGGACGATGGGTGCTGCATGAGGCGTGTTGCACGGCTGCCGTCATGAATGCAGATGGACTGCCCCCGCACAAGATTGCGATAAATTTGTCTCCTAAGCAGTTTCAATGCCCGCGTTTGTCGCAAACGGTGGCGGACGTATTGCAGGAAACCGGTTGTCGTGCGGAGTGGATCGAGGTTGAAATAACTGAGAGTCTCCTGCTCCATAACTGCGAGGGCGTTTCGACGACACTCTCTCAATTGCATGCGAGCGGAATTTCCATAGCGATCGATGATTTCGGCACCGGCTACTCATCTCTGAGCTATTTGGCTAACTTTCCCATTGATACCCTCAAAATTGACCGGTCATTCATCAATCGATCCGACAAGCGAAGTAGAGAACTGGTCAAGGCAATTCTCTCAATTGCGCGCTGCCTAGGGCAAAATGTAGTCGCTGAGGGCGTGGAGACGGTCGATCAAGAAAAATTCTTGGCTGAAAGCGGCTGCGCTGTGGCACAGGGGTTCTACTATAGCAAGCCCATCCCGAAGTCCGAACTTCTCGCTGCAAACGCAGTGCTCGAGTTCTCTCGCGGTGATTCCCATCTTACGCCGATGCCCGCAGAGGAAGGGGTGGCACTCATGCGCTTGCCTCCCGCATCTGTTGGGACCCGAACCGCGTGAAGCCTACGGCTAACAGCGCGCAGGATCCACGCCACCTGCGGCGCTGTTTATACCGCACTCATCCAACGGAAGCCCAAACTACTCTGGGCGATTGGATAAAACGCGGACCAATAGGAACTACTTAAAACTTCAGGTGCTTTGATGTTCCGAAATATGCAGGCCCTGTACCGAATTGCGCGACGAAACATACGTTGACGTGTTTTCGCTTTCGATTGCCATTGCAAAGACTTGCCCAGTACAATCTACTATTCTGCGTCAATATCGTCAAAAGCATAACCGTGCAAAAGCTCATCCCATTTCCCCATCCGAATAGAAGTTCTGCGGATTTGAAAAGTTCAACTGCGAATTCGAATGGCTCCGGACATTTCGACATCATCCAATCGCTGAAATCGGAACTTCACGATTTGGCTAGTGCCGTAAATCAGTTGGAGGCGCTATGTGAGTCATACCGATCCCAAGCTGATACGTGCTCGCAACCTGACTGAACGACTGAGCGTCCGCGCTTGTCATCGTATTCCCTATGACCCTCTCTGGGCGTGGCGGCCAGTGGTTCGTTGAATCTTGCCAAACGTTCCCGGATCCCACCACTTCCCGAACACGGGAGCTTCAATTCGATCAACTCGAAACTTTCGGCCATTTGAACGGGTGGCGGAAAAAAACGCCAGCGATTGCGCCGTGATTTCGTAATGGTTCTGCCTATTTGCTGAGTAAGCCCACGGTGAAGGCCGTCTTGCGATAGAGGGCTTCTGACTGCCAGTCCTAGTGGTAACACTAGGAGTAGTCATATGACGAAGCATCCAATTGAGGTGATCACGTCTGTAGAGCGCCGTCGGC
>NZ_JAILYJ010000023.1 GCF_019793465.1 Rhizobium croatiense
TGCCGCAGGCCCGCGCCTATATTCTCGATGCTATCCGCCCGGCTCTCCGCCGCGACAGCGATCCGGGTTTCTGGGTGGCGAAGGACAGCTGGTCGCCGCCGAAGATGCAATGCTTCTATGTCGAGCAGTTCGGCAGGCTGACGGAGGGCATGCCGATCCCGCATGCGCCGGAGCATCCCGTCTATCTGAGTTCTCCCCTCGATACCGGCACGGCATCGGGTGAATATTTCACCCTGAAGCCCGACGCCGAAATGGCGATCGATCAACGCTTTGACGATGCCGGCTCGCTGGTCTTCGATACGATGCCGCTGGCGCGGGATCACGATTATCTCGGCCGGCCGGTGCTGACGCTTGCGCTGCGCTCCCGGGCGTCGGGCGGAAATCTTTGCGCCCGGCTCGTCGATGTTCATCCCGATGGCACGGCGACGCGGGTCACCTTCGGCGTCGTCAACCTCACCCATCGCGATGGCAATGCCGATCCGAAACCACTGACCGCGGGCGAGACAGTGTCGATCCGGCTCGTGCTCGATGCCTGCGGCTATCGCTTCCGCAAGGGACATCGTATCCGCCTTTCGCTTTCCACCGCCTATTGGCCGATGATCCTGCAGCCGTCGGAAGATGGGGGGATCGAGATCGATATCGCCTCGCTTGGTCTTGGGCTGCCGATGCTTGGTGAACACAGGAGCATTGAAATCGATGAGCCGGCCAATCCCGATCCTTTGCCGAAATATATCGAGCATGCCGCCGCCGCGACCAAGCGACAGGTCGTTCGTGACCTTTCGTCGAACCGCACGAAATATCGCATTCATGAGGATACCGGGCTCTACGAACATCCTGAGACCGGCCTGTCGACCCGGCAGTTGCGGGAGGAAGTCTGGTCGATCTCGCCCGATGATCCGCTGTCGATGACGGGGATTTCGACCTGGACCTGCGACATGCGCCGTTCCGGCTGGTTCGTCCGCACCGTCGCAACTGCGCGGATTGCCTGCACGGCGACCGATTGGATCATCAGCGCCATCGTCACGGCTTTCGAGGATGACGTGCAGATCTTCGAAAAGGTCTTCGCGGAAAAAAAGATCGCCCGCGACCTGATGTGATCGTCAGGCGGTCGCAAAATGCCGGACGGCCTCGCAGACCGCGCGGAAGCCGTCCTTGGCGCCATCGCTCATGTGGCGGGCGCGCAGCCAGGCATGCACCATCTGCGGCTCCTCCCGGAACGAGACCTCGAGGCCCTCCGCAGCCAGCCGGGCGGCATATTGCCGGCCGTCGTCGCGGAGCGGATCGAAATGCGCGACCGTGATGAAGGCCGGCGGCAGCCCGGCAAGCGACGGCGCCTGCAGCGGCTCGGCGATCTCATTGTTGTCAGGCGCCTGCAGGATCGTGCGATAATAGGTGACATCTGCCGTTGTCAGGCCGGGCGCTGCAGCCATTTCGACATAGGAACCTGCGGCAAGGTCGCCGCCGAGCGCCGGGTAGATCAGCACCTGGCCAACGACGCCTGATAGCTCCTCATTGCGTGCGCGCAAGGCAAGGCCGGCCGCGAGATTGCCGCCGGCGCTGTCGCCGATCAGCACGACCTTGCTCCCGGCGGAAAGCAGATGTTTCAGCACGGCAAAACCGTCATCCGTCTGCGCCGGCCAGCGATATTCGGGCGCGAGCCGATAATCGACCGATACGAGTTCCGCACCGGCGAAATCGGCGATCTCGGCGCAGATGGCATGATGGCTCTCAAGCGAACCGACGACGAAACCGCCGCCATGAAGATAGAGCAGAATGGTGCGGGTAACGATTTTGCGCGGACGGTAGCGCCGGATCGGTACGCGCTGGACCATGCCGTCCGCAAAGATCATATCCGGGGGCAGCGGACGGTCGAAGCGCGCGCAGAGGGCATCGTACCAATGCCGCTGCTGTTCGACCGATGCCTCAATCGCATCCGGCGGATAAAAAGCATCGCAAATTGCGAGAAATTGCAGGATGCCCTTTTCGGTGGGGACAGGCGTTGGAGCGGACATTGGGGGTCCTTTCGATTTGGAACATGCAGATCCATGTCCCTGGCC
This sequence comes from Rhizobium croatiense, assembly GCF_019793465.1. GTDB lineage: Bacteria > Pseudomonadota > Alphaproteobacteria > Rhizobiales > Rhizobiaceae > Rhizobium > Rhizobium croatiense. The sequence goes on from NZ_JAILYJ010000023.1 coordinate 2,058, forward strand.
GACTCTGCCGTCATCTTGCGCCTTTGCGATGGAACCGATCTGTCCGGCAGCGACCCGTTTATGTCGCGGCGCTCGATTATTTTGAGCCCAATTCAAAATTCGCCAAATTTTTTTGGGCGTCGACCCAAGGAAAGCCATCGGAGAAACGTCTCAATCCCGAAATAGCATCTTGCTTGATAGCTTGGGGGTAGGTGCGCATTGGATGCGGAGCTCATAGAACGAGCGCAGGGGGGTGACCGGGAGGCCTTCGGGCAACTGGTCTCGCGCCATTATGATTTCGTCCACGCGACGGCATGGCGATGGTCAGGCAGTTCCACCGACGCCGACGATATCGCCCAGGAGGTCTGCGTCAAGCTCGGCGCGGCCATCCGCGGCTTTCGCGGCGCCAGCCGCTTCAGGACATGGCTCTACACGCTGACGCTCAACGCGGCACGCGACCATAGACGCAAGCTTGCGCGGGAAGGGCAGACATTCCGCGCTTACGCGGCCGAACCGCAGCCGGATGCGCCGGGCGGAAACGACGATGAGCAGTCGAGCGAATTATGGGCGGCCGTGCGCGCTTTGCCGGAACGGCAATGCGACGCCGTGCTGCTCGTCTATGGCGAAGGCCTCAGCCATTCGGCGGCCGCCGATGTCATGGGCTGCTCGGAGGCGACCGTGTCCTGGCAGGTCCACGAGGCGCGCAAGAGGCTGAAAGCCATGCTCGGCAAGGAAGAGGTATGATGGACAAGGAACTCGAAAAGCTCTCCCGCCTCGCACCGCCGGCAGCCGATCCAGAGGCGCGGGCACGCGCCCTTGCCGCGGCGATGCAGGCCTTCGACAGCGCAGAAAATAATGCAGCGGCAGCCCAAGGAAATGCGAAAGGCTGGCGTCCAAGCTCCATCATCAACTGGATATGGAGCCCTGCTGTGAATAAGAAATTCCTCGCCGGTTCAGCCCTTGCGACGCTGCTCGTCATTCCCGCCGCCGGTTATCTCACCTTCGAGCTGACCCGCAACCGACCGATCGTCGACCAGGAAAGGATCGAGGGCACTGTTTCGAAAAAGGAAGTGCCCATACCGACTGGCCGGCCGGCCTCGCCCGCGCTTTCCGAAGCGGTGACTGAAGAGAATCGGTCGGCTCAATTGTCGGCGGCTGAGAGCGCTCAAGTCTTGCAGGACAAGGAGCAGGCGATCGCCGCGCGGAAATCTGATCTCAATTCCGACGACGTCTCCGCCCTCTTGAATAAGTCGGGGGGTACAATGTCCGAAGGGGCCAAACGCTCTGTTGCATCAGGTGCCGCTGTTCCCCAGCAGCAGCTGGCGAAGCCGATGGCCGTCGCCCCCTCGCCTGCTCCGCCGACGGAAAGCCGTATGCAGGTTCAAGTCGATCCCAGCCGCGAGCGCTTTGCCAATGCCGCCGCAAATCCGATCAAGAATGTCGCGACCGATCCGGTCTCGACCTTCTCCGCCGATGTCGACAGCGCCTCCTATTCCTTCGTCCGCCGGTCCCTGACCGGCGGGGCGATGCCCGATCCGCAATCGGTGCGCGTCGAGGAGATGATCAATTACTTCCCCTATGACTGGCCGCGTCCCGACAAGGCCGACCAGCCCTTCAAGGCGACCGTGACCGTGATGCCGACGCCGTGGAACCACGACACGGAACTGATGCATGTGGCGATCAAGGGTTATGACATCGCGCCGGCGACCGCGCCGCACGCCAATCTCGTCTTCCTGATCGACGTGTCGGGCTCGATGGACGAGCCGGACAAGCTGCCGCTGCTGAAGAGCGCCTTCCGTCTATTGGTCAAACGGCTGAAGCCAGACGATACCGTCTCGATCGTCACCTATGCCGGCAATGCAGGCACGGTGCTAGAGCCGACGCGGGTGTCGGAGAAATCGAAGATCCTCTCGGCAATCGACAGGCTGGAGGCTGGAGGCTCGACCGGCGGCGCCGAGGGCATCGAGGCGGCCTACGATCTTGCCAAAAAGGCCTTCGTCAAGGACGGCGTCAACCGGGTAATGCTGGCGACGGACGGCGACTTCAATGTCGGCCCGTCGAGCGACGAGGATCTGAAGCGCATCATCGAGGACAAACGCAAGGAGGGCATCTTCCTCACTGTTCTCGGCTTCGGCCGCGGCAATCTCAACGATTCCCTGATGCAGACGCTGGCGCAGAACGGCAATGGCAGCGCCGCCTATATCGACACGCTGGCGGAGGCGCAGAAGACGCTCGTGGAAGAGGCCGGATCGACGCTGTTTCCGATCGCGAAGGACGTCAAGTTCCAGGTCGAATTCAACCCGGAACGGATCGCCGAATACCGGCTGATCGGCTACGAGACACGCGCTCTCAAGCGTGAGGACTTCAACAATGACCGCGTCGATGCCGGCGATATCGGCTCCGGCCACAGCGTCACGGCGATCTATGAGATTACGCCCAAGGGAAGTCCCGCGGTCATGAATGACGATCTGCGTTATGGCGCCGCCGATAAGGCATCGGCCGAGACATCGGGCAGCGCGCATCAGGGCGAGCTTGCCTTCGTCAAGATGCGCTACAAGCGGCCGGGCGAGGACAAGAGCGCCCTCATCACCACGCCTGTCGACGACCGCAATATGGTCGCCACTGTTGACGCCGCTCCTCAGGATGTCCGTTTCTCGGTGGCCGTCGCCGCCTTCGGCCAGAAACTAAGCCGCACCGGTGCCCTCGATGCCTATTCCTATCAGGCGATTGGCGATCTCGCCGCGGCATCGCGGGGGGCAGACCCCTTCGGCTACAGGTCCGATTTCCTCGGGCTCATCCGATTGGCTGACGGGCTCAGTCAATGACGAAAGCATTGCGAAGCAGATGCCGCCTGGGAGGGCGGCCTCTGTTGCTGGCGTTTGAAGATTGAGCTGGATTTTCAGTGGAGCGAGGAGCTCCGCGTTCAGCTGCGGGCAAACTCGAGAAGGGGACCGATGTCGTGGTTGTCGGCGGCCTGAAGTGCTGCGACATAGCGCATGCGTAGATCGCCCATGTCGCTGAGGCTCCCGCTCCCCCAACTGAAGGGCTCTTTGTTCAGCTTTTCCACGAGAAGATCGGCCGCCAGTCGCGCATGGCGCCCGTTGCCGTTTGGGAACGGATGGATGGCGACCAGACGATGGTGGAATCGGATTGCAATCTCGTCCGCGGCGAAGGTCTCATGCTCGATCCAGTATCGCACGTCGGCAAGCAACGCCGCGAGCTCGACCGGGATGCGATAGGCCTGAATACCAATGTTCCGCTCCGTCGCCCGGAAGCGACCTGCCCATTGCCAGACCTCGCCGAGCATGCGTCGGTGCAATGTGCGCATAAAGTCTTCCGTCAGCACCTTGTCGACCGGCATACGCCGTCGTCCGCGGCCCCAGGCTGCGCCCTTGACGATGTTCTCCTGTTCGGCCTCGTTGAGGTCGTTTCGATGCGTGATCCAGCTTTGAAGCAGGCCCTCGCGTTCCTGCGGTTCAAGCGGTGTTGCGTCCTCGGGTTCCTGGAAGAGGTCGGTCATTTCTCTGACCAGAGATCGCGCTCGGAAAGCTGGTCACGGATGTAGGCTTGGATACGGGATTCAAGATCGGCGTCATCGGTGCCCTGTGCCTCCAGGCGCATCGTATGCGCGACCCGCTGAAGTTCGCGCAACGCGATCTTTCTTGCCCGGCCGTTGAGTGCGGCCTCGAGCGACGTATTCGGGACCAGTGCGTAGACAAGCGTGCAGTCGAGCGCTTCGGCTGCGCGGCGCAAAGTGCTAAGCTGGATCGTTCCTGATGCCTCCGACTTCTCGATCGTTTCCACTGTCTGCGGCCGGATCCCCATCCGGGAACCGAGTTGCGCTCCGGTCATGCCGAGTGCGTCTCGCAATGCGCGAACCCATCCTTTAGGGGGAGCTCTGAAGTTCTCCGTAGGCTGCAGTGCATGAAGGCGTTCATCAAGCCGTTTCCGCGCTCGTTTTCGCACTTCGCTTTTCATCACTGAAACCTTTTGGCCCTACTACAAAATCACATCACAGGCTGGTCTAAGATAACTAAAATATCAGTCTATAGGACGATAAGCAACTAATAAAATCATCCTTTAAACTGAATTCTGTGCGCATTGATACAGGTTGTGGACTGATTTTGTCGCGGGCCTACAGGTTTATTACCGAAATGCTCCCCGAGTCGACCACACATTACGCCTCAACGGAGAACGGAACGACAGCCCGCTCTAATCCCAGCCTCGACCCATTGGCCGTGAGATAGACAGCGTAGAGCGACGTGGTTGCGGTGATGAAGAGGCGGTTTCGTTTCTCGCCGCCGAAAGCGACATTGGAGACGATCTCAGGAATATGGATCTTGCCGATCAGCGTGCCGTCCGGATCGTAAGCGTGCACACCGTCGCCGGCGCTCGTCCAGATCCTCCCCTTCCGGTCGACGCGAAAGCCGTCGAAAAAGCCTGCGGTGCATTCGGCGAAAATGCCGAGATCGGTGAGCTGTCCATCACCCGATACAGCGAGTTTTCTTATATGACGCGGGCCGTCGGGCAGATGGGTCCCGCCGGTGTCGGCGACATAAAGCACTGTTTCGTCGGGAGAAAAGGCCAGCCCGTTCGGCTTGATGAAATCGGACGTCATCCGATCGGTCGTGCCTGTTGCCGGATCATGCCGGTAGACATGGCATCCGCCGATTTCCTCTTCGCCGTAGTCGCCCTCATAATCGTGAAGGATGCCGTAGCTCGGGTCGGTGAACCAGATGGTTCCGTCGGATTTGACGGTGACGTCGTTGGGCGAGTTGAGCCGTTTTCCGGCAATGCGATCGGCCAGCACGGTAATCCCGCCGTCGAAATCCGTTCGCGTGACACGGCGCGCCAGATGTTCGCAGGTGATCAGTCGTCCCTGATTGTCGACCGTGTTGCCGTTGGAATTGTTGCTGGGCGCGCGGAAGACCGACGTCTGCCCGCTGCTATCGTCGTAGCGCATCATGCGATTGTTGGGGATATCCGAGAAGACCAGATAACGCCCGGCGGCAAACCAGGCTGGTCCTTCCAGCCAGCGGCCGCCCGTCCAAAGCCGCTCGACGCGGGCATGGCCGACGAAACAGCTTTCAAAACGTGGGTCGAGCACTTCGAACCCCGTACCCTCGATTTCTCCGAACATGATCTCCCTCACTTCAAATTGTTATCGATATCATCCTGCCCCGTTTTTCGCCCTTCGTACAGAGATCGACGAACTGTGGAACGCGGCAGTCCTGTAATAATATTGATTGTGCGATGATAGCGATAACTTTATCGTCTTCTGACATGCCCAACGCGGAAGCTGTTTGAAAGCGGAGCCGGTGAAAGACGAGGATGAGTCAAAAGGCAGGCGTCTCAAGGGAGGAGACGCCCAAAAGCTGACGATGGCCGAAGTCGCCAAATATGTCGGCGTGTCGGCCATGACCGTTTCGCGCGCCTTTCGCCAGGATGCGAGCGTTTCCGAAGAGACCCGGAAGCGCATCATGGAAGCCGTCGATGCGCTCGGTTATGTGCTCGATCTTTCCGCCGGCAGCCTTTCATCGCGGCGCAGCGGCTTCATCGCGGCGCTGGTGCCCTCCATCAACAATTCGAATTTTTCCGATACCGCACGCGGCATCACCGATGCCTTGGAAAATACCGGCCTACAGCTTCTTCTCGGCTATACCGATTATTCCGCCGAAAAAGAGGAAAAGCTGATCGAGGCGATGCTGCGCCGACGCCCCGAGGGCATCATCCTGACAGGCGGTTCGCATACCGACCGGGCGCGGCGCATGCTTGATAAGGCCGGCATTCCGGTGGTTGAAACCTGGGAAATTCCAGAAGAGCCGATCAATCACGTCGTCGGCTTTTCCAACAGCGAGGCGATGTCGCTGCTGGTACGGACGCTTGCAAGCCAGGGCTATCGGCGGTTCGGCTACATCGGCGGAACGACGGCGCGCGATACGCGCGGCAGCCAGCGGCGAAGCGGTTTCCTGAAGACTGTCGAGGAACTGGGATTGGGACCGGGCCGGGCGATTTCCTTCGGCGTGCCGCCGATCACGATGGAACAGGGCGGCCAAGCGGTGATGAGCCTCCTGGAGCGCTGGCCGGACACGGAAGTCGTTCTCTGCGTCTCCGACCTGTCCGCCTTCGGTGCGATCATGGAATGCAAGCGCAGGGGAATGCGCGTGCCGCGGGATATCGCCATTGCCGGTTTCGGCGATTACGAGATCTCGTCGATCTGTCATCCCAGCATCACCACGATCAATGTCGACTGTTACGGCATCGGCCGCCAGGCTGCCGTCCGCCTGCTCGATGCCCTGCAGGCGGGCGGCGAGGCGACCGGCGACGAGATCACATTGACCGGCTACAGGGTCGTCCTGCGCGAAAGCACGGATCGCGGCGCCCGATAATCGGCGCCTTGTCAGAAGGCGATCTGGACTTTCATCGACTTGCTGCGGTCGCTGGCCAATTCAAAGGCGGCGACGGCCTGGTCGATGGCAAAAACCTCTGTCAGCAGTGGCTTCAGGTCGACGCGGCGCGCGTTGATCAGTTCGACGGCAAGCGCAAACTCTTCATGGAACCGGAACGTCCCGCGCATCTCGATTTCCTTGGCGACGATCATGTTCTGCGGGATGGAGACATCGCCGCCGAGGCCGAGCTGCACGAGAACGGCGCGGGGCTTCAGCGCCTCCAGGCCGGCGCGCACGGCGCGCTCATTGCCCGACGCTTCGAACATGACGTCGAAATATCCCTTGTCGGCGCCGTAAGCGGCGAGGTCGGCGGCATGCGTGGCGACATTGATCGTCCGATCCGCGCCGCTGGTGCGGGCGATCGCCAGCACGCTGTCAGTCACATCGGTCGCGACGATTTCGCGGGCGCCGAGAACGCGCGCCGCAACAATCGCCAGCATCCCGATAGGGCCGCAACCGGTGACGAGCACGCGTTTGCCCAGCAGCGATCCGGCGCGGCTGGCCGCATGCAGCGTCACGGCAAAGGGTTCGGCGAAGGCGGCCTCGTGAATGGAAATGCCCTCAGTGACCTTGTGGCATTGCCAGCGCTCCGCCACCAGCCTCTGGCGAAAGCCGCCCTGAATATGCGGCATCGGCATGGCGCTGCCGTAAAACCGCATGTTGAGACAGTGGTTCTGCTGTCCCTTCAGGCAATATTGGCAATGATTGCACGGCCGGCTCGGGGACACGGCAACACGGTCGCCGACGGCAAGATCGCTCACACCGGCACCCAGCGCCTTGACCGTGCCGGCGATTTCGTGGCCGAGGATCATCGGCTCGCGCAAGCGAACGGTGCCGAAGCCGCCATGATTGTAATAATGCAGGTCGGAGCCGCAAATGCCGCCGGCTTCGATAGCGATTTCCACCTGCCCCTCGCCCGCAACCTCTGGCTCGCGCTCCTCGATCCTGAGATCCTTGGCGGCATGAATGACGATGGCTTTCATAGCGAAACCCTCACACGACGGGAGTTGGAAGCGGGTTGCCGGCAAAATGCGCGGCGAGATTGTCTCTGACCAGCAGGCCCATGGCCTTGCGGGTTTCGACGGTACCGGAGCCATGATGGGGCTGCAACACCACGTTTTGAAGCGTCAGGAAACGCGCATCGATCTTCGGCTCGTTGAGGAAGACGTCGAGGCCGGCGGCCTGGATGGTGCCGTTTTGAAGGGCTGCGATCAGCGCCTCTTCGTCGACCGTCGTCCCGCGCGAAACATTGATCAACATGCCGTTGGGACCGAGGGCTTTCAGCACTTCGGCATTGATGATCTTCATGGTCGCCTGCCCGCCGGGGACGATGACGATCAGGAAATCGGCCCAATCGGCAAGTGCCACCAGGTCCTGCTGGTAGGCATACGCGACATCCATGTGCTCATTGCGGGCGAAATAGGCGATGTCGCAGCCAAAAGCTGCTGCTCGCTTGGCGATCGCCTTGCCGATCCGCCCCATGCCGGCCAGTCCGACCTTCTTGCCGGCGACGCGGGTCACCAGCGGCATGGCGACATTGCCCCACTGGCCGGCGCGGACGAAGACATCGGCCTGCGGAATCTGCCGCGCCGTGGCAAGCAGCAGCCCGATGGCGATATCGGCGACGTCCTCGGTGAGCACGTCAGGGGTGTTGGTGACGCGAATGCGGTTGGCGCGGGCATAGGAGAGGTCGATGGCATCGGTGCCGACGCCGTAGCAGGAGACGATCTCCAGCTTCGGCAATTGCTTCATTAGCTCGGCGGACGCGCCGAGTTCACCGCGCGTCGCGATGGCGCGAATATCCTTGCCAACCCTTGCGATCAGTTCCTGCCGGTCTGCCGCTTCCCACAAGCGGTGAACGCGATACTTCGCCTCCAGATCGACCATATCCCATTCCGGGTAGGCTCCGGTCATCAAGATCTCTACCTCAGGCATTCCGTCTCCGTGCCGCATTTTGACAGTTGATTATGTTATCGATAACATATAATCCCGAAAAGCGATGTCAAGTGAGTTTCACCTGAAGTGGCGGTATAAGCCGTCATTCGCAGCGACACCGGAGGAGTTACTTGCATGAAGAACCTGTTTGATCTGACCGGACGGCTCGCCCTGATTACCGGCTCGAGCCAGGGGATCGGTTATGCGCTGGCCGAGGGCCTGGCGCAGCATGGCGCCGAGGTCGTCATCAACGGCCGCACGCCCGAAAGCGTCAAACGGGCCGTCGAGAGCCTCAAGGCTCAAGGCCTGTCGGCCCATGCGGCCATCTTCGATGTGACCAGCAAGGACGCCGCCAAAGCGGGCATCGATGCGATCGAGGCCGATATCGGCCCGCTCGACATCCTGATCAACAATGCCGGCATGCAGTTTCGCACGCCGCTGGAAGACTTTCCGGCCGACAAATGGGAGCTGCTGCTGACCACCAATATTTCGAGCGTGTTTTACGTCGGCCAGGCAGCCGCCAAGGCCATGATCGCCCGCGGTCAAGGCAAGATCATCAACATCGCCTCGGTTCAGAGCGAACTCGCCCGTCCCGGCATCGCCCCCTATACGGCGACCAAGGGGGCCGTGCGCAACCTGACGCGCGGCATGTGCGCCGACTGGGCCAAGCACGGCCTGCAGATCAATGCGATCGCGCCGGGTTATTTCAAGACGCCGCTCAACCAGGCGCTCGTCGACAATCCCGAATTCTCGTCCTGGCTGGAGAAGCGGACGCCGGCCGGACGCTGGGGCAATGTCGAGGAATTGGTGGGTGCCGCCGTTTTCCTCTCGGGCCGCGGCTCGTCTTTCATCAACGGCCACACGCTTTATGTCGATGGCGGCATCACGACCTGCCTCTGACAGAGACGCGACGATGGAGAGCGAGAAAGAAGTGCTGCCTCTGGCCGTCGTGGTCATGGGCGTGAGCGGTTGTGGCAAATCCTCGGTTGGGGCGGGCATCGCCGCTCGAAACGGCGTGCGATTTGTGGAGGGCGACCAACTCCACCCCGCGGCAAATGTCGAGAAGATGGCTCAGGGCATACCGCTCACCGACGCCGACCGCCTGCCCTGGCTCGACCGGATCGGCGACGAAATAAAGACCGCTCAAAAGAGGCCGCAAGGACTGGTGATTTCGTGCTCGGCGCTAAAGCGCAGCTATCGAGACCGGTTGAGGCAGGCGGCGGGCGGGCGCCTGGCCTTTGTTTTCCTGGAGGGCTCGCGCGATCTGCTGCTGTCGCGGATGCAGGCCCGTCAGGGCCACTTCATGCCGGCGTCGTTGCTCGACAGCCAACTGCAGACGCTGGAACCGCCGACCGGTGAAGCCGGTGTGGTTACTGTGGCGATCGATAGGGCTTTGGATGATATGGTGGCGCTGGCTTGTGAGGGGCTGGGCGTGGCCGTCAAGGGAGGTTTTCATGCAGGATGATTATAGGGCAGATGTCGCCGTTATCGGTGCCGGCATCATGGGAACGGCGATCGTCACGCGGCTGATCGAGACCGGCCACAAAGTATCGGTCTTCGATCTCGATGCCGAAAAGGTCGCAGCATTGACGGCAAAGGGCGCCCACGCGGCGAGCTCCGTGGCGAGCGCCGTCTCGGCGTCGGAATTCTGCATTCTCAGCCTCAATCACGCCAGTATCGTGCGCGCCGTCGTCTTCGGCGAGAAGGGGGTTGCGGCGGCGGCAATCGCCGACAAGCTGCTGATCGACATGTCCTCCATCGACCCCGGCGAAACGGCCGACATGGCGAAACGGCTGCGTGCGGAAACCGGCATGGCATGGGTGGATTGTCCGCTGTCGGGCGGCGTACCCGGCGCGCTCGGCGGAAAGCTGACGATCATGGCCGGCGGCAGCCCTGAGGATTTCGAGCGGGCGCGCGTGGTGATGCAGCATCTTGCCGCAAATTATACGCTGATGGGCGGCCCCGGCGCCGGGCAGACCACCAAGCTGATCAATCAGCTGTTCTGTGCCGTGCTGTTCCAGGCGGTCGCGGAAGCCGTCAAGCTCGCGGAAGCCGGCGGCGTCGACCCGGCCGCAATTCCGGCAGCGCTTGCCGGTGGGCGGGCAGACAGCCGGATATTGCAGGAGTTCATGGCGAAATTCGCCGCCCGGGATTTCTCGCCGACGGGCAGGATCGACAATATGCTGAAGGATCTCGATTCGCTCCAGGCCTTTGCGCTGAAGACCAAGACTCCGCTGCCGATGACGGGTGCGGTGGTGGAGATTCACCGCCTGCTTTGCGCCGCCGGCCTTGGCCCGAAGGACTCTGCCGAGATGATGCATCTCCTCGACGGATTTCGCGCCGGCTGACGTCATCTCGCGGAGTTGGGGATTGTCACTTTCCGCTTGACTACCGACGAATGTTATCGATAACATAACTTTATGACGACAGCTGCAGCTTTGGGAGGAGCCACAGTGGAAGCCAAGAGACTGCTGGAGTTCCAATCGATCACCAAGAGCTTCGGCGGCACGCAGGCGCTGCGTGACGTATCGATCGATCTGCGCGAGGGCGAGATCCTGGCGCTGCTGGGGGAAAACGGCGCCGGGAAATCGACGCTGATCAAGACGCTTGCCGGCATCTACAAGCCGGATAACGGCGAGATCCTCTTTCGCGGCCAGAGCTACCATCATCGCCCGCCGAAACCGAACGAGCGGCAGCCGGTCGCCTTCATCCACCAGGATCTCGGTCTGATCGAGTGGATGACGGTCGGCGAGAATATGGGTCTGTCGCAGGGCTTCTCGATGCGCGGTGGCCTGATCGACTGGGGAAGGACGCAGGCGCGGGCCAAGGAAGCTCTGAAGCTGGTCGGCTGCGACTTCGATCCGACGACGCGGGTCTCGGCCCTGTCGCGCACCGAAAAATCGCTCGTCGCCATTGCCCGCGCGCTTGCCGTCGAAGCCGATGTCCTGGTGCTCGACGAGCCGACGGCGAGCCTTCCCGCCGACGAAGTCGATCGGCTGTTCAATGCGATCCGCCCGCTGAAGGAGCGCGGTGTCGGCATGATCTACGTCTCCCACAGGCTGGACGAGATTTTCCGCATCGCCGATCGCGTCGCCGTGCTGCGCGACGGATGCATGGTCGGGCAGAAGCCCGTCAGCGAGACCACCCCCGACGAACTGGTGACGATGATCATCGGCCGCAGCGGCGACAGTCTCTTTTCGAAGACCGAGATCAAGCCCGGCAAGGCGATCGTCAAGGTCCGCGACCTCGTCTGCGCCGGCACGAGCCCGATCTCCTTCGATATCCGTGAGGGCGAGCTGCTGGGCCTGGCCGGGCTGCGCGGCGCCGGCCAGGAACGGGTCGGCCGGGCGCTGTTCGGCTGCGAGCCCTTCAGCGGCTCGGTTCTGCTGCATGACCAGGCGCCGGATCTTTCCAGCCCGCGGCAGGCCATGGCGTCGGGCATCGGTCTGATCGCCCGTGACCGGACCGAGGAATCCGTCGCGCTGTCGCTTTCCATTCGGGAAAACACCTATCTCAATCCTGGCGCCGTCGGCCGCGGGCTTTTTTCCTTCCTGTCGCCGCGCGGCGAAGCCGATCTCGCCCATGCGATCGGCCATTCCGTCGGCCTCAGGCCGAACGATCCGGATCTGCCGGCGGAAGCGCTATCGGGCGGCAACCAACAGAAAGTGGTCGTCGGCCGCTGGCTGGCGACCGGCCGCAAGCTGCTGGTTGCCGAAGACCCGACCGCCGGCGTCGACATCGGCGCGCGCGCCGAGATCTACCGCCTGATCACCCAGGCGCTGGAAGCCGGTCTGGCGGTCGTCGTGGTCTCGACGGATTTCGAGGAAATCGCCCATATCTGCCACCGCGCGCTGGTTTTCTCGCGCGGCAAAATCGTTAGCGAACTGAGTGGAAGCGCTCTGACGACGGAGGCGGTCATCACCGCCGCCTCCGCCTCGGAAGCGGCTTGAGCCATCGGGAGAACAGCAATGCAATCCATTGAATCCACCGCGCTGGAGCCGACCAAAAGCGAAATGGCCGGCCTGTCCACCGGCCAGAAGATCGGCCGCCTGATCCCGGTCTACGGGCTGGTGATCCTGACCGTCGGCCTGATCGTACTCTTCTCGATCCTCTTGCCCGACACGTTCCCGACCGTGCTGAATGTCCGCTCGATCGTCTCCGACAAGGCGATTATCGCGCTGCTGTCGCTCGCCGCGATGATCCCGATGGCATCCGGGCGTATCGATCTGACGGTCGGCTACGGCATCGTGCTCTGGCACATCCTCGCCATCAGCCTGCAGACGGCCTACGGCCTGCCCTGGCCGGTCGCGGTAATCATCGTTCTGGCGCTCGGCGTTCTCACCGGCTTCATCAACGGCCTGCTGGTCGAAGTCGCCAAGATCGACAGTTTCATCGCAACGCTCGGCACCGGAACGGTTCTCTACGCGCTTGCCCTCTGGCACACCGGCGGGCGGCAGGTGGTCGGCGTGTTGCCTGAAGGTTTCTATGCGCTGAACGGCACCATGCTGTTCGGCCTGCCGATCACCGGCTTCTACGTGCTCCTGATCGCGATCTGCATGTGGATCGTGCTCGAATATCTGCCGATCGGCCGCTATCTCTACGCCATCGGCGCCAATCCCAAGGCTGCGGCGCTCAACGGCATTCCGGTCCGCAAATTCGTGATGGGGGCCTTCATCACCTCGGGTCTGCTGGCGGCTCTGACCGGTGTCCTTCTCGCCTCGAAGCTGCGCATCGGCCAGGCGAGCGTCGGCCTCGAATATCTGCTGCCGGCGCTTGTCGGCGCATTCCTCGGATCGACGACGATCAAGCCGGGGCGGGTGAATGTCTGGGGCACCCTGATCGGCGTCATCATCCTGGCGGTCGGGATATCGGGAATTCAGCAATTCGGCGGGTCGTTCTTCGTCGAACCGCTGTTCAACGGCGTAACCCTGCTGATTGCCATCGGCATAGCAGGTTACGCCCAGCGCAAGCGCGGAGCTGTGAGGAGGATCACACCCGCATCCAAATGAGGATGTCGGCTCAGCCGGTGTTCCAGAACAAATAAAATGGAGGAGTGAACATGAAGCGCAGGACTTTAATGCAGGCAACGGTCGCAACCGTCGCCCTTCTGCTCAGCGTGCCAGCAATGGCCGATTCCATGGCCGACGCCAAGGCCGTGGTCGACAAGTATGCGTCCAAGGTGAGCGCTTGGGATGGCCCGACGAGCGGCCCGAAGGGTGCGAGCGGCAAGAACATCGTCATTCTTGCCGCCGATATGAAAAATGGGGGCATCCTCGGCGTGGTCAACGGTGTTGAGGAGGCGGCGGGCGCCTTGGGCTGGACGGTGAAGGCGCTTGACGGCGCCGGCTCGATCGGCGGACGGACGGCGGCTTTCGGCCAGGCCATGGCGCTGAAGCCAGACGGCATCATCATCAACGGCTTCGACGCCGTCGAGCAGAAGCCGGCGATGGAGGCGGCCAAGGCGGCCGGCATTCCGATGGTTTCCTGGCACGCCGCCTCGGCGGTCGGCCCGGTTCCGGAGGTCGGCGTTTTCGCCAATGTGACCACCGATGCGATGGAAGTCTCGAAGTCCGCGGCCGATTGGGCCTTCGCCGATGCTGGCGGCAAGCCTGGAGTCATCATCTTCACCGACTCGACCTATGCGATCGCGATCGCCAAGGCCGACCGCATGAAGAAGGAGATCGAGGATCTCGGCGGCACCGTGCTGGAATATGTCGACACGCCGATCGCCGAAACCTCCCAGCGCATGCCGCAGCTGACGACGTCGCTGCTGCAGAAATACGGCGCCAAGTGGACGCATTCCCTGGCGATCAACGACCTCTATTACGACTTCATGGGACCTTCGCTCGCCTCGGCCGGCATTGCCGGTGACGGCAAGCCGGTGAATGTCGCGGCCGGCGACGGTTCGGAGAGCGCCTATCAGCGTATCCGCGCCAAGCAGTTCCAGGCCGTCACCGTCGCCGAGCCGCTCAACCTGCAGGGCTGGCAGCTCGTCGACGAACTGAACCGCGCTTTCGCCGGCGCGCCGTGGTCGGGCTATGTGTCGCCGCTGCACGTGGTGACCAGCGAGAATGTCGAATTCGACGGCGGACCGAAGAACAGCTTCGATCCCGATAACGGCTACCGCGATCAATATAAGAAAATCTGGGGCAAATAAGCCTTCCCAGGGCGTATCGACGATACGCCCTCCCCTCAGTCACCCGACATCGATCCAGCTCCCTCGAGTTTTGGAAAAGAGAACCTATGATCATTCGCTACGCTTTGTTTGAAGGCGAAATCCATCCCGGCCGGGAAGAGGAATTTCGCGACTTTGTGAGACAGCGCCTTGTCCCTTTGTGGACGAAATTTCCCGGAGCCGAAGAAATCCGGGTGCTGGACGGGGTCGAACGCGACGAAGGCGCGCCGGTCTATGCCATGGCCCTGGCCATTCGGTATCCTCACATGGAGGCGGTGAACGCAGCACTTCTCTCCGACGTGCGGTTTCAGAGCCGCGAGGTCACCGGCGAGCTTTTGAAGCTTTTCACCGGCAAGGTGCATCATCACGTCTTCGCCGCCAACGAATATCCACCGCGTGTCGCCTGACATCAGGCGGAGCAACCGGTAAGCACCAAGCGTTACGCCGCCGTCGCCACGCAGCGGTTGCGGCCGGCATTCTTGGCGGCGTAGAGGTTGGCGTCCGCGACATGCAGCGCAGCCTCCAGCCTGTCGGTCAAAGACCAGTCCGCCAGACCGATGGAGCAGGTGACCTCAAGCTTCGGGGTCACCGCCGACCATTCATGGTCCTGCACCCGCAGGCGCAGCCGCTCGGCATCGGCAAAGGCGTCGCCGGCTGTCGTGCCGGGAAGCAGAATCAGGAATTCCTCGCCGCCCATGCGGATCGCCAGACTGCCTTCCGGTCCGATGCCGGCCAGCAATCCGGCAATCTGACGCAGAACCATGTCGCCCGTCGCATGGGAAAACATGTCGTTGATGCGTTTGAAGTGGTCGATGTCGAACAGCAGCAACGCCGCATGGGTCACGCCGGATTCGGCCCAATCTCTGCACCTGCGCTGCAATTCGCGGCGATTGCCGAGACCGGTCAGCGGATCAGTGCGCGATGCCAGCACCGCCTCGCGCTGTTCGGAGGCAAGCCGCAGATTTTCCTCCAGCAGGCGTTCGCGCTCCAGACGGGCGCTGTCTTCCTTGCGGCGCATCGTCTCCAGGTCGAGCGCCAGCTTCATCGTATAGGCACGCGCCGAGGCAAGCCGGCGATAATCCTCGACCACCATCTCGTGGTAGGCCTTGTGATAGTCGAAAGCCGCCCTCCAGTCGCTGGCCATTTCGGCGATCCGGAAGCGCATGTCGAAATGACGCAGCTTCATGCCGGGCGTGGCCAGAACGCCTTCCATCGCCTCAATGGCTGCAAGCAGCGACACGGCTTCGCCGAAAGCGCGCTGCCCCGCCAGAAGATAGGCGTACCAGTAGGAGGTTTCTGCCAGCAGCACCTCGTCCTCTGCGACCCGGGAGGCGGCGATGGCTGCGATATAATGGGCAGCCGCCGCGGCATCTTCGCTACGCGTCCATGCCAGGAGCCCGAGATAGCAATGGCACTCGGCAATCTCATAGGGCAGGTTTTCCGCCTGAGCCTCGGTCAGAATCGACCGCAACTGATCTTCCGTGCGGGCAAGCAGGGTGTTGTCGATCTCCCGCCTTGCCAGGCGATGCTCGCCGAGTGCGCGTGCCGCCATGCGGCCGGCAATCGAGCGGGCGATCAGCACGGAGCCTTTTGCCAGACCGCTCGTCTCCGCATAATCCAGACTTTCGGCGGCAGCCTCGGCCGCGCGATCGAAGTCTTTCGTATCGAACAATGCCACCGCATAGGCCGTGCGTGCCCGCCAGTTGGCAAGCGGATCCGTGCAGGACTTGGTGCGCTTCTGGCAATCGGTCAGAAGGGCGAAGCCGGTTTCCAGATCGCCGAGGGCCACCAGAAGGCCGCCATGGATCGACTGCAGGGAAATGATGGCAGCCTGGTCCTGGCAATAGCGGAGCCAGGTTTCGGCGCGAATGCATATTTTCAGGCCCTCAGCCAAGCTCTCCTTGTTGAAATGGATGAGCGCCAGCCGATGTGAGGCGTGCAAGGCTCCGGCAACATCGCCTGCCTCGAGCGCGGCTTCATAGGCGGCCTCGCCGACCTCGAGCGCTTCGCCGGTGCGGCATTCCCAATCCAGACGCACGGCACTCTCGAGCAGCACCTGCCAGCGCGCCGTCAGGTTCTCATTCTGCCGTGACTTGGAAGATGCCTGTGGTGCCACCTCTGCCCCATTTTTTCCGAGCGTATCGTCCACCAGAACTTCTAAAAATTCTCAAAGAGTTTCGCTTAACAAGCGACGAACATCGCCTCGCGCTTCCGCAGATCATTATTCGGGCACCGCTCCCGCGAACATTCAGCGGTCTTTTTTGCAACAGGTGATATGCTCCGTTTCCTTACAGCAACTTCACATATTCTTCCCTGTGGAGAAAATTAGACAATTTGCGCAGAACTACCGATGAAATATACAAAAAACGCAACAGAACGACGCCCTCTCGGCGTCGTTTACATTCTCTAAAATATATAACTTTAGTTTTAAGCTATCGGAGTGACGTTCCCAGGGATCGTCACCTACGCCATGACGGCGGGCCGGGCATCCGAATCTCGTATGAAATCGACATTGTTACCGCGACGCAGGCGCCTCGCACCTTTGATGCGCTGGCTGCGCTCAGGGGACACGTGCGGCGGTATGCGAATAGCGTCGCTTCCGCGTGCGGGGCGCCTATGGGGTGCTCGGGACAACCGGGTCCCACATTTGAACGAGATGCGACGAACGATCCTGGCAGTCCAGACACCTGTAACAAAACCTCCCATACGACGGAGAGTAGTAATGAAGAGCATTCAGAATTTCGGGATCGCGGTGCGTCTCGCCCTTGGCTTCAGCTTCCTGATCTTGCTGATGGCCGGCCTGAGCATTTATGCGGAGGTTAAGGTCGAGGAGATCAACAGCAATCTCGAAACGATCAACGACGTCAACAGCGTCAAGCAGCGGTTCGCCATCAACTATCGCGGCAGCGTGCACGACCGGGCAATTGCCATTCGCGACGTGACCCTGGTGACCTCCGCCGATGAGCGTAAGGCGGCCGAGGCACTGATCGAAAAGCTCGCGGCTTCCTATGCCGAGAACGAAAAGCGCATGGCCGATATGGTCGCATCGCCGGCCGGCGCGACGGACCAGGAGAAGTCCATCCTGAAAGAGATCGCCGACATCCATGCGAAAACCAATCCCCTGGTCGCCCAGATCATCGCGTTGCAGGAGAAGGGCGATGGCGAGGCTGCCCGCAAGATCCTGCTCGAACAGGCGCGGCCGTCCTTCGATGCCTGGCTCGGGGCCATCAACAAATTCATCGACTACCAGGAAGCACTGAACAAATCGATCGGCGGCGACGTCCGCAGCACGGCGAGCGGCTTCAAGCCGATCGTTCTGAGGGCGCTGGGCATCGCGGCGCTTCTTTCCGTCCTCGCCGCGGTCATTACCGCACGCACGATCTTCGGCCCGCTGGCAAAACTGCAGCTTTCGCTGAAGGCGATGGCGGAGGGCAATCTCGATGGCGATCGTCGCCTCGAAGCGCGCGGCGACGAGATCGGCAAGCTTGCCCGCGCCGTGGCGGGATTGCGCGACGCCATTTCGGCAAAGGCGGAGCGGGAAGCCGATGCGGAAGCCAGACGGGCCGTTGCGGAACGGCATCGCCTCGAACAGGATGCCGACGAACGCCGCACCCTTGCCGAGCAGACGGACCGGGCCGTTGGCCAGCTTGGCAGTGCATTGCAGGCGTTGGCCGATGGCGACCTCACGCAGCAGATCGGCACGCCGTTCATCCCGACCCTGGAAAAACTGAGGGCCGACTTCAATTCCGCCGTCGAAAAGCTCCGCGCCGCCATGCAGAAGGTGGCCGAGAACGCCAGCGCCATTGCTGCCGGCGCACAGGAGATCCGCTCGGCTTCGGACGATCTCGCCAAGCGGACCGAGCAGCAGGCCGCCTCCGTCGAGGAGACCGCCGCTGCCCTGGAAGAGATCACCACCACCGTCGCCGACTCCAGCAACAGGGCTCAGGAGGCGGGCCAGCTCGTTCGCAAGACCAAGGACAATGCGGAGCGCTCGGGCAGCGTCGTCCGTGACGCGGTCGATGCCATGGGCAAGATCGAATCCTCGGCCACCGAGATCGGCAGCATCATCGGCGTCATCGACGAGATCGCCTTCCAGACCAACCTACTGGCGCTGAACGCCGGTGTCGAAGCGGCCCGCGCCGGTGAAGCCGGCAAGGGCTTTGCCGTCGTCGCCCAGGAAGTGCGCGAATTGGCGCAGCGTTCCGCCAAGGCGGCAAAGGAAATCAAGGAACTGATCAACGCTTCGAACGGCCATGTGAAAAGCGGCGTCGCCCTGGTTGGCGAAACCGGAAAGGCCCTGCAGGAGATTGCGGTACAGGTGCAGCAGGTCGACGGCAATGTCGGCGCCATCGTCGGCGCCTCGCAGGAGCAGGCGACCGGGCTGAAAGAAATCAATACCGCCGTCAACAGGATGGACCAGGGCACGCAGCAGAACGCCGCCATGGTCGAGGAAGCCACAGCCGCCGCTCACAAACTCGCCAAGGAAGCCGATGCGCTGTTCCAGCTCCTGGGCCAGTTCAACATTGGCGGAGCGGTGGCATCGAGGCGCATATCGCAGCCGGCTCCCGCGGCGCAGCATGCTCAACCCGTGGCTTCGCCGGCCCGCCAGATGGTTGCCAGAGTGACCAAGTCGTTCCAGGGGAATGCGACTCAGGGGAACGCAGCATTGGCTGGCAATTGGGAAGAGTTTTAAACCGCAGAGGGTTCTGCTGAAAAATAAGGTAGCGAAGGGCAGCGTTTGCTGCCCTTCGTATTTTTATCTTACGCCCGGGCCGGGACCTTGGCCGGAAGGAGGGCGTTGACCACGACGGCAACAGCGATGTTTGCCGCAAGCGCCAGCAGCCCGGTATAGACGGTGAAGGGTTCACCGCCGAGGCTGATCAGATGCAGCGGCTTCCAGCCGGCATCCCAGACGAGATAGGTGCCGCCGCAGAAGCCGACGAACCAGCCGGCAAGCAGCCCGGGCGCACGGAACCAGTTGGTGTAGAGGCCGAAGACCAGGGCTGGAAGCGTCTGCAGGATCCAGATGCCGCCGAGCAGCTGCAGGTCGAGGGCGAACTGCGTCGGCAGGAAGATGATGACGAGCAACGCACCGACCTTCACCACCAGCGACGTCACCTTCGCGACCTTGGCTTCGCCCGCATCGCTGACCTTGGGGTCGACATAGGCCTTCCAGAAATTGCGGGTGAAGAGGTTGGCGGCGCCGATGCTCATCACCGCCGCCGGCACCAGTGCGCCGATGGCGATCGCCGCAAAGGCGAAACCGGAGAACCAGCCCGAAAACAACGTCTTGAACAGGGTCGGAACGACGTCATTGGCACTGTCGAGCTTCAGGTTGGCAGCATGGCCCATATAGCCGAGCAGCGCCAGAAGGCCGAGCAGCAGCGTATAGGCGGGCAGCATGATCGCATTCTTGCGGATCGTCTTGCCGCTGTTGGAGGCAAAGATGCCGGTCAGCGTATGCGGATACATGAAGGCCGCGAGCGCCGAACCGAGAGCGAGCGTGGCATAGGCGACATACTGATTGCCGCCGAGCAGCAGGTTGCCGGAGCCCTTGGCCTGGAAGGCCGCATCGGCCGAGGCGAAGACATTGGCATAGCCGCCGAGCTTCGATGGGATGAGTGCGACCGCCGCGATCACCACGATATAGATCATGATGTCCTTGACGAAGGCGATCAACGCCGGGGCGCGCAGGCCCGCCGAATAGGTGTAGAGCGCCAGCACGATGAAGGCGATCGCCAGCGGCAGTTCGCCATGCAGTCCGAGCGCCTTCAAGACCGCTGTCATGCCGACGAGCTGGAGGGCGATGTAAGGCATGGTGGCGATGACGCCCGTCGCCGCGACGGCGAGTTCGAGACCGCGCGATCCATATTGGCCGTGGACGACGTCGGCGGCCGTCACATAGCCGAAATCCTTGGCGCGTTTCCACAGGATCGGCATGACCATGAAGACGAAGGGATAAACGACGATGGTATAGGGCAGCGCGAAGAAGCCGTAGGCGCCGACCGTATAGACCAGCGCCGGGACGGCGATGACGGTATAGGCGGTGTAGAAATCGCCGCCGACGAGGAACCAGGTGATCCAGGTGCCGAAGTTGCGCCCGCCGAGACCCCATTCATCGATATGGGCGAGCGTCTCGGGCTTGCGCCAGCGGCTGGCGACGAAGCCCATGACGGTGACGAGGGCGAAAAAGAAGATGAAGACGGCAAGCGCCGTGCCGTTGATGTCAGTCGTCATGGCGAACGCTCCGATAGGCGATCCAGGTCAGCGTCGCGGTGATCGGCACCCAGAGAAGCTGATACCAGTAGAAGAAGGGAAAGCCGAAAAGCGACGGCTCGCGGAGATTGTAAAATGGCGGCCAGAGCAGACCGATATACGGAATGATCAGCAGCCAGAGCGCTGCCTTGCTACGTGGTTTTTCCATGTCGGAGTACCTTTCAGGCGCCGCAATCGCGGTCGCCATGTTCCAGTTGTCGGCGTGGAAGGCAGGTCTGTCAGCCGGCGGCGGCAGCAGACCCGGTTCGGGTCGCTCGAGCTTTTCCGGCCAATCGGAAGCTGATGTAACGCATGTGAATTCCTCCCAACGGCTTGGCACTTGGCAAGCCGCGAATGGAGTCCTAGGGCGTCGGTTTTATCCCCACAAGATGGGCGCAGAGCCGAAATACCGGGCTCTACCCAGAAGTGGGTAGGCGCGAATTCGCGTCGATTTTCGAGACGATGCCATGGTCGAGCGCATAGCGTATGAGGCCTGCGGTGGTGGCGATGCCAAGTTTCTTCTTGAGGTTCTTGCGATGGGTTTCCGCCGTGGCAGAGCTTATCCCGAGCACTTCGGCGATCTCGCGGTTGCTCCGGCCGGCAACGATCAGCCCGAGGGTATCGCGTTCGCGCGGCGTCAAGCGATCGCTCCCTTCCTCCGGCCGTTCCCCCATCAGCGCGTCGAAGACGCCGGAGGAGAAATAGGTGCCGCCATCCGCGACGGTTTCGATGGCCGCGACGATCTCCTCTGTGGAGACGTCTTTCAGAACATAACCGGCGGCACCGCGCATGACCGAAGAGGAGATATACTCGCGACTGTCATGCATGGAGAGCATCACCACGCGAGTCTGCGGAAGTTCGCTTCTGAACAGTTCGATCGCATCGATGCCGCTGAGTTTCGGCATGTTGATGTCCATCAGCACCACCTGCGGCTGGATCTGCCGGGCGATATCGAGCCCGGTCTGCGCGAGGCCGGCGGTGCCGGCGACCTCGATATGATCGAATGTTTCGAGCACCGCTTTCAGCCCGTCCAACACCAGCGGATGGTTGTCGATCAGGAGCACCCTTATTTTCGGGCGTTCCGTCATGCGGCTTCCGCCTGCTTGCCGGCGGGCAGATTGGCCGATCTCGGCATCATTGCCGTCAGTGTCGTGCCGGCCTCGCTGCTGTTGATGAGGAGTAGGCCACGGAAGTGCGCCATCCGCTCCTGCATGTTGCGCAGGCCGAGGCCCGAGCCGCCGGCGCCATCGAAGCCGGTGCCGTTGTCGGAGATGGTCATGCGGGCGCGGCCGCCGTCGCTCCAGAGCTTGACCGAGAGCTTCGAGGCGCCCGAATGCCGCTCGACATTGTTGAAGGCCTCCTGGGCGACGCGATAAAGGGCGGTGCTGGCTTCCGCCTTCAGCGTGCCGGCGAAGCCCGAGGCGTCGATCTTCGTCTCGATTCCCGTCCGTTCGGCAAAGTGATGACACAGCGCCTCCAGCGCAGCCGTCAGGCCGAGATCGTCGAGCACGCGGGGCCGCAGATCATGCGAGAGCAGCCGGATCTCCTTGATGGCGCCGTTCAGCGCGTCGACGCCGCGATCGATGGTCAGCGCCGCCTCGTCGACATTGGTCCTGACCTTGCGGCCGGCGAGATCCATCGCATAACGCACCCCGAGAAGGGTCTGGGAGATGCCGTCATGCAGCTCGCGCGCCAGCCGTGTCCGCTCCTCTTCCTGGGTGTCGATCACCCGCTGCGTCAGCTCCTTGAGCCGGCTGTCGGCCATGCGGCGCTCATGAAAGGTCAGCAGCATGCAGGTCGTGAAAACAACGAGCACCGACGGCACGGCGATCAGCGCGACGATCACGAAGGTTCGCTTGATATTGGCGCGCATCACCTTGTTGGCGGCGGCACTCTGGGCGAAGACATCGTCCAGGTAGACGCCGGTGCCGACGACCCAGTGCCATTTGTCGAGGCTGACGACGAAGGAGAGCTTGTCGGCGATCTGTCCGGTCGAAGGTTTCTGCCATTTGTACTGGTGCAGGCCGCCGCCCGCCTTTGCCGTGGCGATCAGCTCGGCAATCACCTTGTCGCCATCGGGATCGGTCAGGTCGAGCCAATTTTGCCCATGCCGAAAGCTCTGGCGCGGATGGACGATATTGTTGCCGTCGTAATCATAGACGAAGAAATAGCCGTCCTTGCCGTAGTCGAGCGAAGTCAGGATTGCCGCCACCTGCTGCTTGGCGGCTTCGTCGTCGGCCCCCGCCTTGTCGTAGATCGTCTGGATGGCGGAGAGGGCAAGATTGGTCAGATTGAGGATCTCGGCTTCCTTGGTCTTCAGCATGTTCTGCTCGAACGTATCGATGCTGTTCTTGGCGAGGTTTGCCGATTGCCAGGTGATGAAGGCGGTGATCGCAAGGATCGAGATGACGAGCGGGACGATCGCCAATGCGATGATCTGGTGTCGTAACGTCAAGGATCGTTCCTCCCGAAATTTGCGCCCGGAATTATGCCCTTTGCCGAAGGCGAGTCCAGCGGCTTGTCCCGGAGCTATTCGAGCGGCACGAACAGGCCGAGCTTGACGTCGCGCAGCACGACATTGGTGTGCATGCGGCGGATTTGCGGATTGTCAGCCATGATCAGGGCGGCGATGTCGTCATAATGCTCGACGTCTCGGGCGGTGACGATGGCGATCAGATCGACTGCTCCGGTGACGTAATAGACCTGCTGGATATGATCCTGCTTCTCCGCCCAGACGCGGAACTTCGCCAGCGCGTCGTAATTGTCCCGCTCGATTTCCATGCCGACGATGAACACCATCGATGTTCCTGTCGCCTTCCGATCGACGACGGCGACCTCCGCCTTGATGATCCCCTCTTCGCGCAGCCGTTTCAATCGCCGCTGCACGGCCGAGACCGACAGCCCGATCCGTTCGGCGATCGTTTCGGCCTTCAGCTGGCAGTCGCGCTGAACGATATCGAGAATGTCACGGTCAAAACGATCCAGCTGTTCCATTGTCCAGTCCAATTCAGTTATGGCATTTCATAGTTTCTGCCGCATTCGATGCGTGAGGAAGATTATTTTGCACAAAATATGCAAAAGAGGTGATAATTGCGCGAAAAAACCGCGTTCTTTTATCATTATCCTTTGCAAACTCAGTTCAGCCGGACCCATGCATGTCGGATCAGTCCTTTCCTGCTCTTCGCGTCGAAGATCTCCATAAAAGCTTCGGCTCGCAACAGGTTCTCAAGGGTATCTCGACCGAGGCCCACAAGTCCGACGTGATTTCGATCATCGGCTCGTCGGGCTCCGGCAAGAGCACCTTCCTTCGATGCATCAATTTCCTGGAAACGCC
The DNA here is from genome assembly GCF_019793465.1 of Rhizobium croatiense. GTDB lineage: Bacteria > Pseudomonadota > Alphaproteobacteria > Rhizobiales > Rhizobiaceae > Rhizobium > Rhizobium croatiense. The sequence goes on from NZ_JAILYJ010000023.1 coordinate 26,185, forward strand.
GGATCGCGGCCGCATTGCCGTCAACGGCGAGGACGTCGCGCTGAAAGTCGGCCGCGGCGGGCGGCTGCAGCCGCAGAGCTGGCGGCAGATCGAGCGGCTGCGGACCGGGCTCGGCATGGTCTTTCAGAGCTTCAATCTCTGGGCTCATCGCACCGTATTGGAAAACGTCATCGAGGCGCCGGTGCATGTCATGGGCATTTCAAAGCGCGAGGCGATCGAAAAGGCAGAAGCCCTGCTCCACAAGGTCGGGCTGTTCGACAAGCGCGACGTCTATCCCGCCTTTCTCTCCGGCGGTCAGCAGCAACGCGCGGCGATTGCGCGGGCGCTCTGCGTCGATCCCGCCGTCATGCTGTTCGACGAGCCGACCTCGGCGCTCGATCCGGAGCTGGTCGGCGAGGTGTTGAAGGTCATCCGCGATCTCGCCGAAGAAGGCCGGACCATGCTGATCGTCACGCATGAAATGCGTTTCGCCCGGGATGTCTCGAGCCGCGTTCTCTTCCTGCATCAGGGACGGATCGAGGAGGAAGGGCCGCCGGAACAGGTTTTCGGGGCGCCGGTCAGCGCCCGCTGCCGGGAGTTCACCCGTCTCAGCGCCCATTGATCCACACCAGTCATCATCGACAACACACGAACCAGGAGAATCCTGCGAATGAAACTGCTCCCCACGCTTTTTGCCGGCGCGGCACTTGCGCTTTCTGCCGTCGCCGCGCAGGCCGAAGTCCGCTTCGGCGTCATGAACGAATCCTATCCGCCGTTCTTCGCCAAGGACGCCTCGGGGGAGTGGCACGGATGGGAAATCGACCTGATGAACGCCGTCTGCGCAGAGATGAAGGAGAAATGCTCGATCGTCGACATCTCCTGGGATGGTCTCATTCCGGCTCTTGAGAGCAAGAAGTTCGACGTGATCTGGTCGTCGATGTCGAACACGGCGGAACGCTCGAAGGTGATCGACTTCACCGACAAATATTATAACACGCCGAGCACCCTGATCGGTCCCAAGGACCAGAAGCCGGGTGCGACCGCTGAAGACGTGAAGGGCAAGACCATCGGCATCCAGGTGTCGACGATCCAGTCTGAGTATTACAAGAAGTATTTTGCCGGCGCTGCTGAGGAGAAGACCTACCAGACGCTCGACGAGGCTTTCCAGGATCTCGCTTCCGGCCGTATCGACTACGTTTTCGGCGATTCGCTCGCGCTCGACGCGTTCCTGAAAAGCGACGGCGGCAAGGATTGCTGCGCCAAGATGGGAGATGTCGCCGACGACAAGGAAATTCTCGGAGCCGGCGTTTCGGGCGGTCTGCGCAAGGAAGATACGGAGCTGAAAGCCAAGCTGAATGCGGCGATCGCTGTGGTTCGCGCCAACGGCCAGTATGACGCGATCACCAAGAAATACTTCGACTTCGACATCTACGGCGCGAAGTAAGCAGTCCAAGAGATGGCGACCGCGCAACAAGGCATTCTGGACCTGCTGTCTCCCTATCCTCCGGGATGGGGCCGCGTTCTCTTGACAGGTGCAGTCTCCACGGTCGCCATCTCGGCCTGCGCCTTTGCGGTCGGCCTGTTGCTCGGCACCGGCGGCGCGCTTGGAAAGCTATCCGGCAATCGCCTGCTCCGCCTGCTGCTCGATCTCTACACCACCGTCATCCGCGCGGTTCCCGAGCTGATCCTGATCGTCGGGCTCTATTATGCAGGCACCGACGGCCTCAACCGGCTGCTGGCGGTATTCGAACTGCCGCCGGTCAATGTCAACGGCTTCGTCGCCGCCGTCGCCGTGCTCGGCTTCGTGCAGGGCGCCTATATGACGGAGGTGCTGCGCGGCGCGATTCTCGCCATTCCGGTCGGCCAGATCGAAGCGGCCAAGGCCTTCGGCATGGGACCGATGCTGCGGTTCCGCCGCGTCCTGCTGCCGGCGCTTTTGCCGAACGCGCTGCCGGGGCTGGCCAATCTGTGGATGTCGGTCACCAAGGACAGCGCGCTGGTCGCAGTCGTCGGCTACCAGGAACTGGCGCTCGCCACCCGCCTCGCCGGGGCGAGCACCAAACACTACTTCGTGTTTTTCCTGGCTTCGGCCCTTCTCTATCTCGCCATCACGCTCGTTTCCAACCTCGCTTTCAAGCTGATCGAGGGGCGGGTGCGGCGGGGACAGCCGCGCCTTGCCTGAAGAAAGCCGCGCCCCATGAGTTTCACCTGGATCTCTTCCTACTGGCCGCTTCTTCTGACCGGCGCCTGGCAGACGGTGTCGCTGCTGGTCATCTCGGTGGTATTCGGTTTTATCATCGCTATCGGTCTCGCCTTCGCGCAGGTCAGCGGCGGCAGGCTGACGCGGCTGCTTGCCCGCGGCTACTGCACCTTCTTTCGCGGCACGCCGCTGCTGATCCAGCTGTGGCTTCTCTATTACGGCGTCGGCTCGCTGCTGCCGATGGTTCCCGGCATCCGCCAGAGCCTGTTCTGGCCGATCCTGCGCGAAGGCTTCTTCTTCGCTGCCGTCAGCTTCACGCTGAACTATGCGGCTTACGAGGCGGAGGTTTTGCGCGGCGCGCTGCTTGCCGTTCCCAAGGGCGAGCTCGAAGCCGGCCGGGCCTTCGGCCTGTCGCCCTGGAAGCTGACCCGCCGTATCTGGCTGCCGCGCGCCATCCGCATCGCCCTGCCGACGATTGCCGGAGAGATCGTCATGCAGCTGAAGGCGACGCCGCTTGCCTTCACGGTGACGGTGATGGATCTCTATGCGGTGGCCAACAAGGTTCGCCAGGACACGCTGCTGGTCTATGAGCCGCTGCTTGTCGTCACCCTTTTCTATCTCGCCCTGACCGCCGTCATCGCCTGCGTCTTTCGAGGTCTCGAAGCGCAAGTGCCGGTCCGGCGTTAGGCGGACGGACGTTTCTCACTTTGTTTTTAAAGCCCGCCGCCGGTAACGGCGCGACAGCCTGAATGGAGATCTCTTCATGAGCACTACACGAATTCTCGATGGCGGTATGAGCCGCGAGTTGCTGCGGCTTGGCGCCGAATTGAAGCAGCCGGAATGGTCGGCGCTGGCGCTGATCAATTCGCCGGATATCGTCCGCGAGGTGCATAAGGAATTCATCGCCGCCGGCTCTGAGATCATTACGACGAACAGCTATGCGCTGGTGCCCTTTCATATCGGCGAAGACCGGTTCCAGAAGGAGGGTGCGGCGCTGATCCGTCTTGCCGGTCGCCTAGCACGCGAGGCGGCCGATTCCGTCACCGGTCGCAAGGTGCTGGTCGCCGGTTCGCTGCCGCCGATCTTCGGCTCCTACGAGCCGCAGAATTTTCGGCCTGAACGGGTGCAGGATTATCTCAAGGTGCTGGTCGAAAACCTCGACCCCTTCGTCGATATATGGCTCGGCGAGACCCTGAGCCTGATCGCCGAGGGCGAGGCTGTCCGCAAAGCGGTGGCGGCATCGGGCAAACCGTTCTGGATCTCGTTCACATTGGCGGATGACGAGGCGGACATCGAAAGCGGTGAGCCGAAGCTCCGCTCCTGTGAAAGCGTCGAGGCGGCGGCGTCCTGGGCAGTGTCATCGGGTGCGGCGGCCTTCCTGTTCAATTGCAGCAAGCCTGAGGTCATGCGAGCAGCGGTCGAGACGGCCGCCGAGACGTTCCGGATGGTGGACGCCCAGATCGAAATCGGCGTCTATGCCAACGCCTTCGAAGGGGAACAGGGCGCATCGGCCGCCAATGAAGGTCTGCACGACACCCGCGACGATCTGAACGACGACGCCTATTCGCGTTTTGCCTGCTCCTGGGCCGAGGCCGGCGCGACGATCATCGGCGGCTGCTGCGGCATCGGCGCCGCCCATATCCATCGTCTCGGCAAGGTGCTTTTGCCGTGAAACGTCGGGCGGCCGCGAATGGCTTGCCCGAGCGCCGAATTATTCCGGTGGATGAGCCGGTTGCCTAGGCTTCGGGTGACCTTATGGGCCGCGCGAAGCGGAGCGGCCGCGGCCTGTCGTCGATGGACGGACTGATCGCTGCAACCGCGGTTGCTCACGATCTCACTCTCGCCACGCGTAACACCAGAGATTTCGAGGGGTTCGGGATCGATCTCGTCGACCCATGGTCCGTGTAGTCCTAGAAGGCTGCCGACAGCTTTCAATGCAGCCCGAACAGGTTCAGCAGCTCCTCGCGATGCCGGACGAATTCCGGCGCGCTGCGGTCGCGCGGACGCGGCAGATCGATGTCGATCAGGCGCGGCTCGCCTCCCTTTTCCCGCGGCAGGATCAGGATCCGGTCGGCGAGATAAATCGCCTCCTCGAGATCGTGCGTGACGAGAATGGTCGTTACATCCTCGTCGCGCCAGATCCGGGCGAGCTCCTGCTGCATACCGATCTTGGTCATCGCATCGAGCGCGCCGAGCGGTTCGTCGAGCAGCAGGATTTCCGGCTGAACGGCAAGCGCCCGGGCGATGCCGACGCGCTGTGCCATGCCGCCGGAGAGTTGCCTTGGATAGGCCGACTCGAATTGCTGCAGGCCGACGAGCTTGACGTAGTGGCGCGCACGCGCCCTCGCCTGCTCGCGGGCGAGACCTCTCGTCTCCAGCCCGAAGGCGACGTTGCCGAGGACGTCAAGCCAGGGAAGAAGGCGCGGCTCCTGGAAGATGACGGCGCGTTCCGCGCCGACGCCGCGGATTGCCTTGCCGTCGACGAGCACCTCACCGGTATCGGACTCTTCGAGACCGGCCAGAACCCGGAGCAGGGTCGTCTTGCCCGATCCGCTGGCGCCGACGATGGCGAGGCTTTCACCGGAGCGGATGTGGAGGTTGATATCTTTCAGAACCTGCAGATGGCTGCCGTTCAGCTTGTAGGATTTGGAGAGGTGACGGATCGTCACCTCTCCGCGGCGAATGTCCTGGGCGAGGCTCATTGCAGTTCCTCAGTTGCTTGCCGGCTTGGCGTCGGCGGTGAAGATGATGTCCTTGGCCGCCAACTGGCCCTGCTTCAGCTTGCCTTCGCGAACCAGGACGTCGATCCAGAACTGGATGTCGCGCTCGACCGGCAGACCGCCGGCGCGAACGCCGTAGCCGCGGAAATACTGCGCGATGTCAGGGTTCTCACCACGCTCGCTGAGCGCCTTGGCCAGGATCTTCTTGGTTTCCTCGGGATGTTCGCGGGCATAGTCGAGGGCGCGGGCCGACTGTTCGACGAAAATCTTCGCGGCCTCGGGATGCTGCTGAATGAAATCGCGGCGCAGGACCACGAAGCCGCCGGCGATGTCGCCGAGCACGTCGGTATCGTCGAAGACCGCGCGCAGGCCGCCGTTTTTCAGCGCCGCACCCTCGAAGGTCGTCTGCCAGTAGCCGAAGGCGGCAATATCGACCTGCTTGGAGCGCAGCACCTGCTCGAGCTGCGGCCCGGGAACGACGACCTGATTGGCGGAATCGCTCGGCAGGCCGACGGAATGCAGGGCTTCGCGGATGGTGTAATCGAGATGGGCGCCGAGCGTGTTGACCGCGATGCTCTTGCCGGCAATATCCTTGATGCTTTTGATCGGGCTGTCTTCCAGCACGTAGAAGGTCGACTGCACCTCGTCATTGATGCCGTTCGACGGGTAGGCGGCGACGAAATCATTGCCGCCGATGATCGAATTCAAGACGGCGGAGGTGGCGGCGCTGCCGATCTCCACGTCCCCGGATGCCAGAGCGATGAGAGAGGCCGGCCCGCCCTGGGCGTAGCCGACATTCTCAAACGTGATGCCGGTGTCTTTGAAATAGCCGAGCGCGTCGGCGAGTTCATGGGCGGCAAGACCGCCCTGGCTCGCGAGATAGCGCAGTTTCACTGCGTCGGCGGCAGCGGCCGGCGTGGCGAGACCGAGAGCGATCACGGCCGGCAGGAGAAAATTGCGGGGATGGAACGTCATGGGATGTCCTTTCGGAAAAGAAAAAATCGGAGGAAGAAATCAGGCGTTCGGCTGCGACCAGCGGCAGAGGCGGCGTTGCAGGAGAACGAGCAGGGCATTGGCGGCAAGGCCGAGGAAGGCGAGCAGCAGGATCGCCGCAAACATCAGCGGGATCTGGAAATTGTACTGGGCGTTCATGACCTGGAAGCCGATGCCCTTGTTGGCGCCGATCATCTCGGCGGCGATCAGCAGCAGAAGCGCCGTCGTCGCCGAGAGGCGCAGGCCGACGAAGATCGCAGGCACCGAGGCCGGCAGGATGACGCGGCGGAAGATGGTCAGCGGTCCGGCGCCATAGGTCCGGGCCATCTCGATAAGCTTCCTGTCCACCTCCTTGACGCCGCCGATCGTGGCGAGCAGCACCGGAAACAGCGTCGCCCAGAAGATCACGAAGATCTTGGACGTTTCGCCGAGGCCGAGCAGCAGGATGAAGACCGGATAGAGCGCCAGCGCCGAGGTCTGGCGGAAGAGCTGCAGGATCGGATCGAGCGCCTGCTCGACGGCTCGAAACTGCCCCATGAACAGGCCGAGCGGAATGCCGACCACGACGGCAAAGGCGAAAGCGGTGCCGGATCGCTGCAGGCTGATGACGATATCATCGAGCAGCGCGCCGTTGGCGAGGTTGGTCCAGAGAGCCGACAGGATTACGTTCAAGGGCGGGAAGATGGCGGGATTGATCCAGCCCCTGGTGCTCGACACCTGCCAGAGTGCGAGGAAGCCGATCAGCAGGCCGTAGCGCGGTAAAAGCGATGCGAGCACACCGCGCACATGCGACGCGAAAGTGGGCGTATTGCTTTCGCCGCTCTTCAGGCGGCTGAAGCTTCTTGGGAGGACCTGATTGATTTCATAAGCCATGGATCGCTCCTCACTCTGCTGCCTGGAGAGCTGCACGTCCGGCAGCTCGGCGGTTGCTCGGGAACGGCAGGCCGAGATTTTCCCGGAGCGTCCTGCCCTCATAGGCCGTGCGGAACAGGCCGCGGCGCTGCAGTTCCGGGATGACCAGGTCGACGAAGTCGTCGAGCGCCGTCGGCAGCCAGGGCGGCAGAATGTTGAAGCCGTCAGCGGCTTCGTTCTCGAACCATGTCTGCAGCGTATCGGCGATTTTTTCCGGCGTTCCGACGATGGTGTAGTGGCCGCGCGCGGATGCGATCCACTGGTAGAGCTGGCGGATGGTGAAATTGTTTTCGTCGGCGATCTGGCGGATGAGGGCCTGGCGGCTCTTCATGCCTTCGGTCGGCGGCGCCGGCGGCAGTGGCCCGTCGAGGTCGTAGCCGTGCAGGTCGAGCGTGCCGCCGGTCAGGCCGTTGAGGAGGCCGATCCCGTCCTCTTCGACGATCAGTGACGTCAGACGGTCGTATTTCTCCCGCGCCTCCGCTTCGGTTCTGCCGACGAAGGCGGAAACGCCGGGCATGACCAGGATGTGATCGGGGTTGCGGCCGAGACCGCGGGCGCGTGCCTTAATATCCCGGTAGAATTCCTGGGCGGTTTCGATGTGCTGATGGGCGGTGAAGATCACCTCGGCCGTTGCTGCGGCAAGCCCGCGGCCGTCTTCGGACTGCCCGGCCTGCACGATAACAGGATGGCCCTGCGGCGAGCGCGACACGTTGAGCGGGCCGCGCACGCTGAAATGTTCGCCACGGTGGTCGGTGTCGTGCAGCTTCGCCGGGTCGAAGAATACGCCGGTCTCCTTGTCGCGGATGAACGCGTCGTCCTCGAAGCTTTCCCAGAGTTTGCGGACGACGTCGACGTGCTCGGCGGCGCGGCGATAGCGCTCGGCATGCGGAAGCTGGGTATCGCGGTTGAAATTCTGCGCCGTCGGGTCGCCTGTCGTGGTGACGACGTTCCAGCCGGCGCGGCCGTCCGAAATCAGGTCGAGCGAAGCGAATTTCCGGGCGGTGGTATAAGGCTCCTCGTAGGTGGTTGAGGACGTCGCGATGAAGCCGAGATGGGTGGTCAGGGGCGCGAGCGCGGAGAACAATGTGACGGGCTCGAAGCCGGCGACGCGGGCGTTGCCGCCTTCTCGTGCACCGCCGAAACCGACAGCCAGGTTGTCGGCGAGAAAATAGGCGTCGAAGAGCCCGCGTTCGGCCGTCAGCGCAAGTTGTTTATGAAACTCGAAACTGGTGGCGCCGTCGACCGGCTGGTCGGGGTGCCGCCAGGATGCAACATGCTGTCCGCCACCAGGAAGAAATGCCCCAAGCCTGATTTTTCGTGTCATTTCGCGTCCTCTCGGTTTGCCGCCAATGGCCCGGTCTGCTCAAGGCCGAGGTCAGTTTGGCTGTCAGGACGCTAGCCTACGTTCTCCATAAATTTTATAGAGAAACTTCATTTCGTAATTTCGGGGGAGGAGTGAATAGTTTTGCGGGATCGGCGTGAATCTGGAAATCGACGATCGGAGCGGCAGCCGATTTCCATGTCGGACGCCGGGCACCGGTTTATGCACCAACGTCCGCGCTGGCGGATGGCAATGCCTGGCTTGTCCAGGCGTCAGCCGCGTCTTGGCCGGGCCGGGGCGTGCTCCAGGCCGGCGGCGGCCTTCTTCAGGCAGTCGAGGTAGCGGCCCCGGTTGGCGATGCCGTCGTCGCGCGGCGTGACGAGGCAGAGCGTTGCGGCGGCATGGCCTTCCTCGACGCGCACCGGCACGGCAAAACAATGGGTGAAGCTGTCGACGATGCTGTTGAAGGTGAAGAGACCTTCACGCTCGGCCTGGCGGACCTCGGCGATGAAGGTTTGCGGCTCGAGCCATTCGCCGCCCGGCAGGCGGAAATCCTGCGGCGGAATGAAGTTGAGGATGTCCTGATCCGACAGATGCGCGACGAGCAGGCGGCCCGACGCGGTCCACGGGATCGGCACGGATTGTCCAATATCGGTCGAGATGCGGAAGGGCCTCGCGCCCTCACGCATGCGCACGACCGTATATTTGTTCCCGTCCAGCATGCAGAACTGCGCCGTCTCCCGCGTCTCGTCGGCAAGCTGTTCTAGTGCTGCCTCGCATTCGCGGGTGAAATCGAAATGGTTCTCATAGGCGGCGCCGAGGAAATAAAGCTTGCGGCCGAGATAGACGCGGCCCTCCCCGCCGGTGAATTCGAGGATGCCATTGCTCAGCAGCAGGTTGACGAGTTCGTACACCGATGAGCGCGGCGCGCCGATCTGCGCGGCGATTTCATTCGGCTTCAAGGCCTGCCGTTTCTGGCGCAGGAAGTCGAGGATCTCGAAGGCGCGGTCGAGCCCTCGGGCGCGCTTGCCGGCTGCTTCGTCCTGAACTGCATCCATCGCTGTCAATCCCGTTCTTGTTGGGCCCTGTTGTTGTCGGGCTCTGTTCTGTCCGGCGAAGCTTTTCAAGCCGTCCGCCGCATCTGTCAATCGATCCCGTCATGCCTCGCGAATGAAATCTTCCCACCCCCTCTTGCGGGGTAAAAAAATCGGCATAAGATCAGCTCGTCCGGTATAAAGATCATATGTACAATATAGCGGACAAAAACAAATGGCAAGCCGCCAGCGCTGCCGCAAAAAGGGGATCGACATGAAGAATTTTGAAGAAAGCATTTCCGTTTCACTGCGCCGCCGTCTTCTCGCCGGCGCTGCGGCCGCAGCCACCCTGCTTGCCTTTTCGGCCGGCACGGCCTCGGCCGCCGCCAATTGCATCAAGGGAGACAGGAAGGCGCCCTATACGATCGGCTGGGCGAACATCTATTCGGTGCCGACCTGGATGAAGCAGACCGAAGGCACCATCACCGCCGAAGTGGAGGAGCTGAAGAAGGCGGGCCTCGTCAAGGACCTGATGATTACCGACGCGCAGGGCAACGCCCAGACGCAGATTCAGCATATCCAGTCGATGATCGACGCCAATATCGACGCCATCGTCGTGATCGCCGGCTCCTCCAACGCCCTCGACCGCGTCATATCGGATGCCTGCGACAAGGGCATCGCCGTCGTCAATTTCGACAGCCTTGTGAACACCGACAAGGTGACGGCAAAGATCAACACCGATTCCGACGAATGGGGCGCGACCGCCGCCAAGTGGATGGTCAGCCAGCTCGGCGGCAAGGGCAAGATCATCATCATGAACGGCCCGGCCGGCATTTCGGTCAGCGACGACCGTCGCAAGGGCGCCCAGCCGGTGTTGGACGCCAATCCGGGTCTGCAGGTGATCACCGAGACCAACACCGAATATAACGTCGCGCCGGCACAGGAAGCGATGACCAGCCTGCTTTTTGCCAATCCCGAGATCGATGGCGTGCTGTCGCTCGGCGGCGCGCTGTCGGCCGGCTCCGTCCTCGCCTTCGAGCGCCAGGGCCGCGACCAGGTGCCGACGACAGGCGAAAATGCCCGGCAGTTCCTGGAACTGTGGAAGGAGAAGGGCCTGAAGGGCTGGGCGACGATGCAGCCGAACTGGCTCGGCGCGCTTTCGGTCTATACCGCCGTCCAGGCGCTGCAAGGCAAGGACGTGCCGGCCTTCGTCAAGGTGCCGCTGCCCGTCATCGACGACAGCACGATCGGCAGCTACCTCGCGCGGGCCGACAAGTTCCCGGCTGACGGCTATATCTACTCGGATTACGACAAGGCGCTCTTCGACAAGCTGCTTGCCACCAAGTAATCCGGATTGAGGGACGCCGTCATGACGGAAGAAAGGCCCCTGCTGGAAGCCCGGCAGGTGTTCAAGGGATTTTTCGGCAATCCCGTTCTGAAGGGCGTCGACATCGCCCTTCTGCCGGGCAGGGTTCATGCCCTGCTCGGCGAAAACGGCGCCGGCAAGTCGACGTTGATCAATCTCCTGTCCGGCGCCCTCCAGCCGGACAACGGGTCCATCCTCATTGACGGCAAGTCTGTCGGGCGCTTCAGCCCTGCGGCGGCGCGCGCGGCCGGCATCGCCGTGGTTCAGCAGGAGCTGAGCCTCACGGCCAGCCTGTCGATTGCCGAAAACATCGGGACCGGCGCCTTCCCGCGCCGGTTCGGTCTCATCGACTATCGAGCGCTGCATCGCGGCGTCCGAGAGGTCTGCGACATGGTCGGACTGACCGAGCCGCTCGACATGCCGGTCGCCGATCTGGCACTTGGCCGGCGTCAGATGGTGGAGATCGCCAAGGCGCTGTTCCGCAAGCCGCGCGTGCTGATCCTGGACGAGCCGACCTCGTCGCTCTCGGCGCACGAAGCCGGCATCCTGGCCCGGCTGATCGAGACTCTGAGAGGGCGCGGCACGGCGCTTCTTTATATCTCCCATCGCCTCAACGAGGTGCAGGCGCTCTGCTCGCATGTCACCGTGCTGAAGGATGGCGTCGTCACGGCGGATCAATCGCTGTCCGGCATCGACGGCGAGGGTCTGGTGCGCCTGATGGTCGGCCGCGAGACCGGCGACCTGTTCCCGCCGCGCCCGGCCGCGGCACCCGGTGCGATGTGCATCAGCGTCGAAGGTTTTTCGGCCGGCATGGTGCGGGATGTCGCTTTCTCCGCCCGCGCCGGCGAGATCGTCGGCATTGGCGGGCTGGTGGGACAAGGGCAGGAAGACCTGCTGCTCGGCCTCTACGGCGCGATTCCCGCGTCTGCCAGCCGGGCGGAAGTATCAGGCAAACCCGGCCTGCCCGCCGATGTCGGTGCGGCGAATGCAGCCGGCATCGTCTATGTGCCTGCCGACCGCAAACATGAGGGACTGGTGTTGCCGCATTCCATTGCTGCCAATCTCATCCTGCCCTCGCTCGGACGGCTCGCCCGCAAGGGGCTGCGCGACCGGCCGGCGGAAAGCGGCCTGGTCGCCGCTCTCGCGCGCCGGCTGACGATCAAGGGCGATACGGCCCGCCCGGTGCAGGCGCTTTCCGGCGGCAACCAGCAGAAGGTGGCGCTTGCCAAATGGCTGCCGCTCGATCCGTCCGTTCTGCTTCTCAACGATCCGACGCGCGGCGTCGACATCGAAACCAAGCGGGAAATCTACCTGATGCTGCGCGCCTTCGCCGCCGAGGGGCGGCTCGTCATTCTGGTCAGTTCCGATACGCCGGAGCTCGTCCATCTCTGCGACCGCGTCGTGGTTCTGCGCGAGGGCCGCGTCGCGGCAACACTGTCGCAGGATGCGATCAGTGAAGGCGCGATCGTCGGTGCGGCCATGGGTATTGCGGCTACGACGCAGGGAGAGGCGGCATGAGCACGATTTCGTCATCCCGGCTTTACGGTTCGATCCAGCTGCGCCGCAACCGCGGCCTCGCCGGCCTCTATCTCGTCGTCGCTGGTTTTCTCATCCTCTATGCGCTGCTCTTTCCCGGCATCCTGACCATCGGCGGCTTTTCCAAGTTCACGCAGAATTGGTTCCCGCTCGCGCTCGTCACCATGGCGCAGGCGCTGCTGATGCTGAATGGCGGCATCACACTCGCGATCGGCCCGCTCGTCAGCCTCGGCGCGGTGATCGCGGCGACGACGATGCAAGGGGCGCTCGGCGTGCCGGGCGGCATTGTCGCTGTCGCACTCGCCGGCCTTTCGATCGGCGCCGCCATCGGCGCGATCGTGACGCATCTGAGGCTGCCGGCGATCATCGTCACGCTGGCCGGCTCCTTTATCATCGGCGGCGTCGCGCTGATCCTGCTGCCGCGGCCGGGCGGATTCATTCCCGATTGGCTGTCGACGGTGCTGGCCGGCCACACGCCCGTCGCCTTCCTGCTGCTGGTCGCGATCCTCATGCTCTGGAAGGTCTTTCTCGCAACGCCGCTCGGCCTCGGCATCTATGCGGCCGGCGACAACCCGGTCGGCGCATTCCGCTCCGGCGTCCCGGTCGAACGGGTGAAGGTTGCAGCCTTCGCGCTCTCCGGTCTGCTGTCGGCACTGGCCGGCCTCTTCGTCGCGGCGCAGACCGGCTCGGGCGATCCCGTCATCGGCACGCCCTTCACGCTGAACTCGATCGCCGCGGCCGTGCTCGGCGGTGTCGGTTTCCTCGGCGGTAAGGGCACCATGCGCGGCGCGATCTGCGGCAGCCTGCTGCTCTCGGTGATGATCAACGTGATGTTCTTCCTCGGCTTCCCGCCGGTTGCGCAATATGTCGCGCAAGGGTTGATCATCGTCGGGGCGGTCGCCGTTCCGGAAATTCTCGGCGCATGGAGGGCAAAGCGATGAACATCATCCGGTCCGCGTTTCGCAATCCGCCGCTGCTGACCCTCCTTCTGGTCGCGCTCGTCTGGATCGTCGCAAGCTTCACGCTGCGCGGTTTCGGCGCCTATGGCCATCTGCGCTACCTCCTTGAACTCGCCGCGGTGATCGGCATCGTCGCGGCCGGCCAGACGCTCGTCATCCTGATGGGCGGCATCGATCTTTCGGTCGGCGCGGTTATCACAGTCACTGCGATCCTGCTGCCGCTGATCTCGCCCGCCTGGGACCCGACCGGCCTTGCCGGCATCGCGGCGGCCCTTGCCATCGCCACCGGCATCGGTCTGATGAACGGTGCCGGTGCCGCCTATCTTCGCGTGCCGCCGATCATCATGACGCTTGCCATGGCGACCTTCCTGCAGGGCCTGCTCGTCATCGTCGCCGGCGGCAGCGCCGTCACCGTCAGCAATCCGGCCGTCATCCTGCTCGGCCAGGCGCGGCCGCTCGCCATTCCCTCGGGCATCATTCTGTGGCTTTTCGTCGCGATCGTCGTCCTGCTGCTCGTCCACCGCATGCCGATCGGCGCGCGTTTCCTCGCACTCGGGGCAAACCCGCTCGCCGCCCGGCTTTCCGGCGTCAGCGTCACCCGCAATACGCTGATCGTCCATACTCTGTCCGGCTTCTTCGCCGGGCTTGCGGGCATTCTGGTGCTGGGCATGAACCGGCAAGGTTATGTCGGCATCGGCGATCCCTATCTGCTGACCTCGATCGCCGCCGTCGTGCTCGGCGGCACCTCCATCCTCGGCGGCCGCGGCACCTATGCCGGCACCATCCCGGGGGCGATCCTGCTCGTCACCACGACGGCGCTGATCACCGTCGTCAACGCCTCGCCCGGTTGGCGCTCGATCATGTTCGGCACGCTGATCCTCGCCCTGCTGCTCGTTTCCGGCCGCGAGGCGCGCCGATGACGAAGCGCTATGACGGGCCGGTGATCGACCCGCACCACCATCTCTGGGATCTCAGCCTGCTGCGCCATCCCTGGCTTGAGAAGGCGCGGGCTTCCGGCGAGGAGATGGCGGTCGGAAACCTCGGGCCGATCCTGCGCGATTACGGCATCGACGATTATCGCGCCGATGCCGCGCAACAGAACGTCGTTGCGACGGTGCACGTGGAGGCCGGCTGGTCGGTTGCCTACCCGCTGGAAGAGAGCCGCTGGCTGGATGGCCTCGACCGCAGCTCCGGCGTGGCGCGCCGTTATGTCGCGCGCGTTCCTCTCGACGGCCCGGACGCCGCGCGCCTGCTCGAAGCGGAGGCGCAAAACCCCAACGTCGTCGGCGTCCGCGATATTCTGAGCTGGCATCCCGATGCGGCGAAGCGTTTTGCGCCTCGTCCGGATCGCATCAGCGATCCCGCCTGGCGCGCGGGGCTTGCTCATGCCACGCGGCTCGGACTGGTCTTCGACCTGATGCTCTACCCCTGGCAGATGGCCGAGGCGCTCGATCTCGTGCAGGCCTTTCCCGAAATGCTTTTCGTGCTCAACCACGGCGGCAGCCCCGTCGACCGGACGGAGGACGGCATGGCGCTCTGGCGCCGCGGCCTGCGATCACTCGGCAAAGAGCCGAACCTGCGCCTGAAGATCTCCGACCTCGTCGCCTATGACCATGCGTGGACGCTCGAAAGCCTCCGGCCGGTGATCGAGCATTGCCTCGCTTGTTTCGGCCCTGAACGTGCGATGTTTGCGAGCGACTTCCCGGTCGCCGGCCTGCATGCTTCTTTCGACGAGGTTTATCAGGTGTTCCGCACGGTCGCCGCCGAGCTCTCTTACGACGAGCAGCGCGCTTTGTTCTTTGCCACCGCCAACGATACTTATCGCCTTGGTTTGGCCGATCCGGCCGAGATCGGGAGAGATTCCCATGTCTGACCTACATGCGACGATCGAAAACGTCCTGATCGACGAGCGGATACGCGGCTTTCCGCCGGGCCATCCGCCGTTGCCGCTTGCGGCCATCGGAGCACAGGGATGGAAGCCCTATGACGGCAGGATGGCTCTGCCGCTGATCTCGCTCGACCGGCAGGCCTTCGCCGGCAATGTCGAGCTGATGATGGCCTATGTGAAGAGCAATAGTGCCGAAATCGCGCCGCACGCCAAGACCCCAATGTCGACGGCGCTGGCGGACACCCTTCTTTCGGCAGGCGCCTGGGGCACGACGGTTGCCGACATCCGCCAGGCCGCCGTGCTGCTCAAGGCCGGACAGCGCCGGCTGATCCTCGCCAACGAGATCGGCGGGGCCGCCGCCGCCCGCCGGCTTGCGGCCCTGCTCGGCCATTATCCCGAGGCGGAGCTCCATGTCTTCGTGGATTCGACGGCGCTGGTCGAGGCGCTTGCCTCCGCCTGGCTGGAACGCACGGACCTGCCGCCTCTCGGTCTGATGGTGGAATTCGGCGCCGGCCGCGCCGGTCTCCGCAGCGTCGAAGCCGCCGCCGCAATTCTCGACGCGATCCTGGCCGCGGAGACGCCGGCCTTCCGGATGAGCGGCATCGCTGCCTATGAGGGTGCGGCCGCGACCGCCAATCCGGAGGAGACCAGACTTCGCATCGACGCGCTGATGGCGATGACGGCCGATTTCCTGCCGAAGGTCCGCGCCCGTATCGGCAGCAAACGGCCGCTCCTCGTCACGTCAGGCGGTTCGGTGTTTTTCGACATAGTGGTGGCGCGGCTTGCAGCCGCCATCGCCGCCGATCCAGCCTGCCGGCTCGTGCTGCGCAGCGGCGCGATCTTCTTCCACGATCACGGCATCTATGAGCGCGGTCTTGCCGGCCTCGATGCACGCGGCGGCTTGCGCATCGGCAATAAGACGGTGTCCGCGGCAGGCGGGTTCCGTCCGGCGCTCAGGGTCTGGGCCGAGGTGCTGTCGCAGCCGGAGCCAGGGCTTGCGATCGCAGGCATGGGCATGCGCGACGTGGCGATGGACCAGGACTTGCCGCTGCCGCTGGCGCTATATCGCAATGGCGTGCGCCTCACCGGTCTCGAAGGCGCGAGAGTTCTCCGCCTCAACGATCAGCACGCCTTCCTAACACTTGCCGATGGCAGCGATGTCTCGGTCGGCGACGTCATCGAGTTCGGCATCTCGCATCCCTGCACCTGCCTTGACCGGCATGCGATCCTTTATGGCCTCGATCCGGATCATTCGGTGACGGCAGCCTATCTGACCAGCTTCGGCTGAATTCTCCCTGCAAAACCACGAAAAGGAAAACCTGCATGATCCAGCGTTACCAGAAGGGTTCGCGTATGAGCCAAGCCGTCAGCTATGGCGGTCTCGTCTATATTGCCGGCCAGGTCGCGGAAAATCGCAAGGCTGATATCGAGGAGCAGACCCGCGATGTGCTCGGCAAGATCGACGCCCTTTTGCAGGAAGCCGGGACCGATCGCTCGCGTCTCCTCGCTGTCAACGTCTTCCTGCCGGCGATTACCGATTTCGAGGCGATGAACGGCGTTTATGACAGCTGGATCGACATCGAAAACCCACCGGCCCGCGCCTGCACCGAGGCCCGCCTTGCCGACCCGGACCTGCGCGTCGAAATGACCGCGGTCGCCGCCCTCTGATCGAGGGCAAGCGCCCGAACTGGAGACATCATGCATAGCGGTCTCGTCAATCCGATCGACTTTTCGCGCGAGGGCCGCCAGGCCGGTCATCTCGCCATTCCCTATTCGATCGACCGTTCGCCCTACTATCAGATCCGCATTCCGATCCTTCGCCTCAAAAGTGGCGAGGGGCCGTCTTTGCTGCTGATGGCCGGCAACCACGGCGATGAATATGAGGGCGAACTGCAGCTCGCCCGGCTGATGCGCCTGCTCGACGCCGCTGAAATCCGCGGCGCCATCACCATCCTGCCGATGGCGAACCTGCCGGCGGTGATGGCAGCCAAACGCTGCTCGCCCTTCGACGGCGGCAACCTCAACCGGGCCTTTCCCGGCGATCCCATGGGGCCGCCGACGGCGCGCCTGGCGCATTTCCTCGAACACGAACTCTTCCCGCGCCACGACGTCGTCTTCGATCTGCATTCAGGCGGCACGTCGATGGCGCACCTGCCCTGCACGCTGATCGAGCGGCAGGCCGACGCCACGCGCTTCGAGCGGTCGGTCTCGCTGATGCGGGCGATCGGCGCATCGCATGCCTTCATCGCCGACAATGGCCTGGCGGCGCCGACATCGATGGGGGCTGCGGCAAGGGCCGGCATCATCGGTCTTTCCGGCGAGTTCGGCGGCGGCGGAACCGTGACGCCCGCGACGATGGCCTTCACGGCGGCGGCGATCGACCGGCTGCTCGTGGCGCTCGGCATCGTCGGGCGTCCGGTCCTTTCTCGCACGCCGCTCGCCGAGCCGGGGTCGCTGCAGCTGCTGTCGCTCTCCCGGCACAGCCAGGGCATCTATGCCGACCGTAGAGGCTGGTTCGAGCCCGCCGCAGTCCTTGGCGCCACCGTTTCGGCCGGCGATCTGGCCGGATGGTATCACGATCTGGAACGCCTGGGGCAGTTGGAGGAAGAGCTGCGCTTTGCCGAGGACGGCATCGTCATTTCCCACCGGCTGCATTGCGACAGCCAGGCCGGCGATTGTCTGATCCAGGTCGCCGAACCGATTGCCGCTTAGCTGATCGCGGCGACCGCCGCCTTGACCCAGTCGAGACGCTTTGCCGGGATGAGGCCGTAATTGTAGAAGTTCACGCCGTCGGCGCCGGCATCGACGGCGGCCTTGGCGCGGGCCGCCAGGATCGCGGCTTCACCGACCTCGGGATAGAAGACGCGCAGGCCGACGCCGAGGAATTTTTCCGATCCAAGTGCCGCCCGACCGGTGCGGATGACATCGCCGATCGCATTCGGCTCCATGTCGTAGCAGCAGAGGATCGCCCCGTCGCAGAGCTTGCCGACGGCTGAGGGATCGACGCCGCCAAGCCAGCCGTCCTTCAGGTCGATCAGCACGATCCGGCTCGCCGGATCGGCCGCCGCCTTGATCTCGCCGATCAGGCTGGTCACCGGTTCGCTGCGCCAAGCGAGATAGGCATGAAGATCGGGGTGGTCGCCGAAGGCATCGATGCCGGCCGCCGGAAATTTCGGGAACTGCCGTTCCGGCACATCACGTTCGCAGAGTTCGGCGATGAAACGCGCAACCGTTCGGCGCGCGCCTTCGACCGGCACGCCGGCCCTTGCCGCGCGCGTCATGCAATGGTCGCAGAAGCAGAGCGACAGCAGGAAATCGTCTTCTGCATTCAGGCCGACGCCGTCCTTCTCATGATGGTATTCATGCGCGAAGCCCATGAAGTTCGGGCTTTCGAGTTCGACCATATCCGGCCGGTAGTTCATGGTGATATCGCGCACGAGGG
Organism: Rhizobium croatiense; assembly: GCF_019793465.1. Taxonomy (GTDB): domain Bacteria; phylum Pseudomonadota; class Alphaproteobacteria; order Rhizobiales; family Rhizobiaceae; genus Rhizobium; species Rhizobium croatiense. The sequence goes on from NZ_JAILYJ010000023.1 coordinate 44,535, forward strand.
TGACGGCATAGGCGCGCGCCGCCGGGCTGGAAGGGCAGAGATTGTAATAGTTGGCATTGCCGAAGGCGTTGCGCGTCACATGATCGGGATGCAGCATGCCGAGACGGCTATTGTGGAGGCAGACCGTCCAGCAGGAGACCTTGAGACCCGTCACGTCACGGTCCTGGGTCAGCGCCTCCAGCATGTCGCCGCGCTCGGTCACATTCCCCGCCATCAGCGGCCGGATCGCCTTGTCCTGCCACAGGCTTTCGTCCGGCCGGAAGTAGACCGTGCCGTCCTCGGGAAAATAGGCCTTTTGCCGCGGGCTGCGCGGCTGGAGGAAGCGGCCTGCATGATAGGAGGTCGCCATGCTGATCGTGTTGAGGCCTGCCCGGTTGCGAAACTCGGCGGCAATCCTATCGAGCCCTTGGTCCTGGATATCCCAGGGGTAAGTCCACATGGAAAGTTGCATGGCCCGCTCCGGTCAAATCTGTCCACTTCATAGAACATCTGTCCATAATAGTGTCCAGGCCGATCTTCGAGGGCCAGCCTTTTTCAATCGAACACGCGTTGATGGGCGGCATTCTCGTTGTAGCGTGCGCGCGCCCGTTCGAGCCGCTCCGGGCCTCCGACCGCAGGAACGGCAACGTCCCACCAATGGCCGCCTGCGTCGGTTCCGGGAACCGCATCGGTGAAGCGCGTTGGGCGGTCATAGGGAAAGATGCGGTGGGCGTGAGCGTTGACTCGTCACGCTGCGCTGGCCTTCCCTCCCCTGAAGCCCATGCGGTGCAGGAAGTCTCGGCTGGCCGCCAGATCATCGAGAATGCTGCCGGTGTTGCGGGGATCGCGTTCCTGTTCGACGGTGATGTAGCCGGCGTAGCCGAGCTCGGTCAGAAGGCTGCGAACCGCGGCATAGTCGATGGATCCACGTCCGATCGGACACATCACGCCTTTTGCGCAGGCATCGAAGAAGCGGATGCGTTCGCCCATGACCTCCTGAAAGAACTTGGCATCGATGTCCTTGAAGTGGATGTAATCGACACGATCCCAGTAGCGGCGCAGGGTCTCGACCGGATCCATGCCGGAATAGGCCATGTGACCTGTGTCGAGGCAAAGACCGGCCAGCTCGGCAGGGATATCGTTGACGATCCTCTCAAGTTCATCGGCGAACTCGATATAACCGCCGGCGTGCGGATGGATGGTTGCCCGGATGCCATACTTGTCGCGGGCAAGAGCAGCGATCGCACGGATATTGTCGATCATCCCACCCCAAGCCACGTCATCGAGGCGAGGCGCGCCGTCGGAATGTCCGGCCGCGTAGTCGCGCTCGTCGTGTCCCCAGTCCATGACGGTCAAGTAGGGAGCCGCGAAGCGCTGCCCCGGATGGGTCTTGGGCTTCGGAAGCTGCACGACCAATGCGCAGATCTCATCGGTCTGGCGCAGGAGATTGTCTCTGTTGCCGGGCGAAACGAGATCGTCAAAAATCGTGCCGGCGACGATCCTGAGATCCCGCTTGTTCAGCGCATCCGCGACGACATCGAGATCGAGCGGCAGGTAGCCGTATGGCCCGAGCTCCAGTCCGCCAAAGCCTGCGGCCTGCGCTTCATCCAGCACCTTTTGCCATCCGGGAAGATGTGGGTTTTTAACGTCGTCGACGCCCCAGCAGCACGGTGCGGTGGTTATGGTGATCGGATTGGCCATTCAGGTCCCGGTGTTGATGGTCTCAAAGGTCAAAGACCGGTGAAATTGTTCATGGAAGGCGATGAAGCGCTTCGTGTGATCCTGTTCCATGTGGGAGGCGTGGGCTGCCTCGTCCTTCCAAGTCTCCACAACGACCAGTCGGTCCGGGTCGTCCGTGCACGTGAAGAAATTGTAGGAGAGGCAACCGGGCCCTGCACGCGTCGCGGCCTGCACCTCAGGGGCGCGGGCGAGAATCTCGCTCCGCGTCCCGGGGTGAAGTTCAATCGCAATGATGAACTTGTACGGCGGCTCATCGGCTGATCGTCGCCTGTAGCGCGTCGATGGAGGACTGGATGCCGGCGTCGGTCGACATGGTGAAGTCTTCCATCTCGAGGCTGACCCAGCCGTTATAGCCGACCATCCGCACGACCGAGAAGAACTCCTTCCACCATTGCAGATCATGCCCTGCGCCGACGGCGACATAGTTCCAGGTGCGGTTGGCGACGTCGGTGACGTCCTTGAGTTCCAGCAGGCCATTGACGTCGGCGAGACCACGCTCGATGCGGGTGTCCTTGCCGTGGCAATGATGGATGGCGTTACCGAGCGCCCGGGCCGAAGCAATCGGATCGGCGCCCTTCCAGAAGAGATGGCTCGGATCGAGGTTCATGCCGACGGACGGCCCGACCTCGTTGCGCAGACGGAACAGGGTTTCCGGGTTCCAGACGAGCATCGCCGAGAAGTTTTCGAGCGCGTATTTCTCGACGCCGACTTCTCTCGCGAGCTTGACCAGATCGTGCCAGAGCGGGAAGGCGCGGTCTTCCCACTGGTAACGGTCACGTTCCGGCATCTCGTCGGGCCAGCTCTTGGTGTAGACGAGCCAGTTCGGCACGCTGTCGCCGGGGGCGGCTTCCGGAAGGCCGGACATGGTGACGATGGTCTTGACGCCGATTTCGCCGGCAAGACGGATCGTCTGTTCCATTTCCTTGCGGTGGCGCTTGCCCATGTCGCCGGGATCAAGCGGGTTTGCCGAGCAGTTCAGCGCCGCGATTTCAAGGCCACGCGCTTCGATTTCCCTAAGCTTGGTTTTCAGAAGCCCCTTGTCTTCAAGCAGTTCATCAGCGCGGAAATGCGGCGCGCGCGACCAGCCGCCGCCGGTCATTTCGATGCCCTCGACGCCGAGTTTGACGCATTTGTCGAGCATGTCGGTAAATGACAGGTTGCCCATCACGTCGGTGCAAATGGAGAGTTTCATCGTCTCGATCTTCCTTATGAAAAATGAGGGCGCGCACTGTGAGAGGGGTGGAGGAGATCCCGGCGCGCCCCCGGAGGGAGCTATTTGAAGTCGATCCAGGCGGCGCCCGCATCCGCCGAGCGGACGCAGTTTTCCAGCCAGCGCACGCCTTCGGTGCCGGCCTCGATGCCGGGATAATGGTGGCTCCTGAGGAAAGCTTCATCGCCGCGGCTCTTTGCGTCGATCGCCTGGGCGATCCAGAGGTAGATGTTCGCCCAGCTGTCGCCGAGACCCTCGGTGTGCAGCGCGCCCATGCGGTCGGCCGCGAGGCTTTCCTCTTCGAGGTAGGGCATGCCGTGGTGCAGGGTTCGGTTCGGCTCGCCCTGGACTTCGTAAATCAGCTGGTCAGGCTGGGCATCCGACCATTCGATGGAAGCCTTGGAGCCGACGAAACGGTAGCGCTGCGAACCCATGTTTCCGGCATTGACCGACGACACCCAGAGACGGCCGCGGGCGCCGTTGTCGTAATGCATGAGAACGGTCGCATGGTCTTCGAGCGGCGCGCGGGTCGGTATGAAGGCCTTGCGGTCGCAGAGCAGTTTTTCGATTTTCAGATGCGGCAGCACCACTTCGGAGAGATAATAGAGGTGGGTGCCGATATCGCCGAGAACGAAGGTCGGGCCCGCTGTCTTCGGATTGGTGCGCCATTTCACCGCCTCGCCGGCGCCGACATCGTCGCCCGAATTGAAGCCGTGGGTATATTGCATGTCGACGATGCGGATCTCGCCGAGCATGCCCTTTTTGATCATTGCCGCCATCTGATGGACCAGCGGATGGCCGGTGAAACCATAGGTGACGCCGACGATCAGGCCCTTCTCTTCGGCGAGCTTGGCGATCTCGTCGCATTCGGCGACGGTGAAGAACAGCGGCTTTTCGCAGATCACGTGCAGCCCGGCTTCCAGGCACGCCTTGGTGATCTCGTAATGAGTGAAATTAGGCGTGGCGATCGAGACGACTTCAACGCCGTCCTCGCGCGCGGCCTCCCCGGCGATCAGTTGCTTGTAGTCGCCGTAGCATCTGTCGGCGGCGACGCCGATCTTCGTGCCGAAGTCGCGTCCGCGCTCGGCCTCGAGGTCGAAGGCGCCGCAGACGAGCCGGTAGGTGCCGTCCCGCTGGGCGCCGGTTCTGTGCTTGTAGCCCACCTGCCCGGTGCGGCCGCCGCCGACCATGCCCCAGCGCAAGGGGCGCTCGATGGATCTTTCTCCGTTGATCATCTGATCATTGCTCCTGAAGTGGCCTGCTGCGTCATTCCGCCGCCATGGCGGTCGGTGGTGCGTAAAGCTTGGGTTTCGGTGTCATGTTGACGGGTTCGAGGCCGCCGCTGGTCACTGCTCTGAGAGCGGCATCGGCCACCAGCGTGGCCGCGTAACCATCCCAGGTGGAAGGACCGCCGGCCGTTCCCTTGGAGGCATCGACGATCCATTCGCGGAATTCCTGGTCGTAAGCTTCGATGAAGCGCTCGCGCCAATCCTCGGGGATCGCCTGGCGAATGCCGCTCGAATCCGAGATCACGGTCGCCGGGCGGTTCGGCAGCGCGGCGACGCCCGCCTCGCAGCTGATCTCGCCGCGGATGTCATAGCCATAGGCGATGTTTACCGAAATCTCGACGTCGACAAGCGCACCCGAGGCCATGTGCAGGAGGACGAAAACCGGGTCGCGCAATTCCTCGCCGCGCGAGGAGCGGCGCGGCACACGCACCTCCACGCCGGTGACTTCATCCGACAGGAGCCAGCGGGAGATATCGGCGTCATGGACCAGCGTGTCGTTCAGCGGCATCTCGGAGGTGTAGAGCCCTTCGGGAACCGAGGCATTGCGATGTACGGAATGAAACATCAGCGGTGCGCCCAGTTTGCCGCCGTCGATGACCGCTTTCAGGCGGCGATAATCGGCATCGAAACGGCGCATGAAACCCACCTGGACGAGCCGCCTGCCGAAGGCCACTTCCGCCTCCATCACGCGGAGCGCGGCTGCCTCGGAGGTCACCAGCGGCTTTTCGCAGAACACCGGCTTGCCGGCGGCAATGCAGGCGAGCAGCTGCTCCTCATGCGCCGGCCCCCAGGAAGAGATGATCACGGCCTGGACTTTTTCCGAAGAGATAAGTGCCGAAGGGGTGGCGAACACCTCCGCCCCCGCAGGGGCGGCAGCGGCGGCACGGGCCTGGTCGATGTCGGTGACGCCGACGATTTCGACACCGGAAACGACGTTCGTCAGGCGGCGGATATGATCCTGACCGATCATCCCCGTGCCGATGACACCAACCTGAAGGGTCATTTCGCCCCCCAGTGCTTATCGATGTAACGCTGCATTTCCGCGCGCATGAAGGTGCCGCTCTGATCTGCCTTGTCCTCCCAGGCGAAGACGCAGGCGGTCATGATGCCGTCGAAGCCGATCTCGGCGAGCGTGCCGAAGAACTCGTCCCACGGAACCTCGCCCTGACCGATATTGAGGTGCTGGTGCACCCGGGCATTGGTGCCGGGCGGGTTGAGGATATAACGAAGGCCGGATGAGGCCTTGTGGTTGAAGGTGTCGCCGACATGGACATGTGCCAGCACGTCCTTGGCCTCACGCAGCATCGCCTTGGTGTCGTCGCCGAAATAGAAGGTGTGCGGGGCGCAATAGAGGAACTTGACGCTCTTCGAATTGACCGTGCGGATGATGTCGAGCGCCGGCTGCAGCGTTTCGCACCAGTCTTCCGGATGCGGTTCGACATTGAGCTGGATGCCCTCGCGCTCGAAGATCGGCACCAGTTCCTCCATCGAGCGCCACCAGGCATCTTCGCAGGCCTCGATCATCGAGCCGGTGTGGCAGCAATAGCAGGACCCCTTGTCGGGATGCGGGCCGCGGCCGAACTCGGAATTCATCGTGTCGACTTCCAGCTCGACCGCGATCTCGATGGCGCGTTTCCAGTGCTTGACGGCGGCCTTGCGTTCGGTCTCATCATTGGACGCCCAGCGGTACATCGGCAGCAGCGAGGCGATCCCGACATCCGCCTCCTTCAGCGAGCGCTTCAATGATTTGATCCGCTCGGGAAAGACGCGCGGCGCCTTGAACCATTCGAGGAAATCTCCGCGTGGCGAGAGCTCGATCCAGTCGTAGCCGAGTTCCTTGACCTTCCCCGGCAACGCCTCGAGTGAGAGATGCCGATGCATGAACGGGTCGATTGCGATCTTCATTTTGACCTCCGGATTCCAGGCATGATTTTCCTTCCCCGGCGGCGACCTGTTTGTCGCTGCCGGACACTGTGTGTTTGGGGCGTGTCGTTTGGGTGCCGTCAGCGGTTACTCAGCCGGCGGTGAATGGCTCTCATGGCTTGCAATGTAAGTATCGATCTGGGCTTCGAGATCCGCCATGGTTTCCCCGCCGGCCATCAGGTCGGTAATCTCCTCGCGGGTCTTCTCGCCCCGACGGAAATCGGCGGCGATCGCGCCGCGGATGAGAACGGCGAAGTGGTCACCCACCGCCATCGCATGCATGACCTGGTGGGTGATGAAGATCACCGCCAGACCCCGCCGCTTGGCTTCGTTGACGATCCGCAGCACATGCGCTGCCTGCTTCACGCCGAGAGCGGCCGTCGGTTCGTCAAGGATCAGCACGCGCGCGCCGAAATGCACGGCCCGGGCAATGGCGAGCGACTGACGTTCGCCGCCCGAAAGCCCGCCGACAAGGCGGTCGCCATCATCAATCCGGGTGATGCCGAAATCCTGCACGGCTTTCACGGCAATCTCATTGGCCTTCCTGCGGTCATAGACCTTGAAAGGACCCCGCCCTTGGTCGGCTCGACGCCGACGAAGAAGGAGCGGCCGATCGACATCAGCGGAAATGTGCCGCCGAATTGATGTACTGCCGAGATGCCTTTTTCCTGCGCATCGCGGTCCGCTGAATTCGACCGGATGGCCATCCATCAGAATGGCGCCGCGCGTCGGCTTGTGGACACCCGCAAGCGTCTTGATCAGTGTCGATTTGCCGGCGCCGTTATCACCGAGCAGGCAGAGCACCTCGCCCGCACGGACCTTGAGCGAGATGTCGTGCAGCACGTCGATCGGGCCGAAGCTCTTGTCGACATTCTGGAGTTCAAGGATCGGAATATTGTCGGACATGGTTGACGCTCACTTCTTTTTCTTCGGCACGAAGCTTAACGCCATCTGCCGGAACGTGTTGTTCATTAGAACGGCGGCCATCAGCATCACCCCGATAATCAGGTTGGACCAATTGCGGTCGATATAGGTGAAGTAGATGCCCTGGCTGACGACGGCGAAGGTCAGCGCGCCGAGAAAGATCCCGGCGACCGAACCGAAGCCGCCCGTGAGCAGCACGCCGCCCACCACGATCGAGACGATCGTATTGAAGATGTAGTTCATGCCGCCCGAGACCTGCGCGGAATTGAACAGGATGGCGCCGCACATTCCGACGAAAGAGGCGGCCGTGCTCGAGAGAACGAAGAGAACGATCCGCAGCCGGTCGGTCGGAATGCCGGCATTGCGCGCGCTGACCTCGTCTCCGCCCATGGCGACGATCCAGTTGCCGTAACGCGTCGCGTGCAGCACGAAACCAAAGACCAAAGTCAGCGCCAGCCACCACAGGATGATCACCTGGAATTTGCCTTGGATGAGATCGCCGAACACCGCCTTGGCCCAGCCCGGCGCATTGAGCGGAACCGAAGCGGCCCCGGTCAGGATGACGGATCCCGCAAGTACAAGCCCCTGCACGGCAACCAGCGTGCCGAGGGTGATGATCAGCGAAGGCACGCTGGTGCGCACCGCCAGCAAACCGTTGACCAGCCCGACGACAAGGCCGATGGCGAGCACGCCGAGCATGCCGACGACGATCGGCAGCTCGTAATAGCCCGAGAGGATGGCGATCGTCATCGAGCCCGCCGGGATCATCGCGCCGATCGAGATATCGAGCTCGCCAGCAATCATCAGAAGGCCGACAGGCAGGGCGACGATGCCGAGATTGGCGGCGAAATTGACCCAGCTTGCCGCGCCGAAGAGCGCGCCGAGGCTGACGCCGCCGAAGGCGACATAGAAAGCGATTACTGCCACGAAGCTCAACACGGCGCCGAATTCCGGGCGGCGTACAAACTGTCCAATGGAAAAGCCGGTCATCTCTTCGCCCTCACTTCTTCTTTTTCGCCGCATAGGACATCGCCATCAGCCGGAACTTGTCGTTCATCATCACGGCGAGCAGCAGGAGCGCGCCGATGATGACGCTGCCGAGGTTCGGGTCTATGCCGGTGAAATAGATGCCCTGATTGACGATCGCGAAGGTGAGCGTGCCGAAGACGATGCCCACCACCGATCCGGCGCCTCCGGTCAGAAGCACGCCGCCGATGACCACGCACATGATCGAATTGAAGATGAAGGATTGCCCGCCGAGCACCTGCGCGCTTTGGTAGACAAGCACCTGGCTGACGCCGACGAAGGCGGCGGAAAAGCCCGACAGCATATAGAGGGCGATGGTGAGCTTTTCCGTCGGAATGCCGGCGTTGCGCGCCGAGACCTTGTCGCCGCCGAGAGCGAAGATCCAGTTGCCCACGGGCGAGATATGCAGCAGGCAGAAGAACGCCGCCGCAAACAGGATCCACCAGAAGATCGTCACCTGGAACATGCCGCCGATGAAATCGCCGAGGATCGCTTTGACGGCCGGGCTTGGCACCAGCGATACGCCGGTGCTGCCGGCGATCAGCACGGTGAAGCCCAGCGTCAGCCCCATGACGGCGAACATCGAACCGATGGTGACGATCAAGGACGGGATACGGGTGCGGTTGACGAGGTAACCGTTGAAAAAGCCGACGAGGAGCCCGACGCTGAGGCCGGCGGAAATCCCGACGATTTCGGGAAGGCCGTAATGGCCTGATATGATCGCCACCGTCAGTGATGATGCCGGGATCACCGCGCCGATCGACAGGTCCATTTCGCCTGCGATCATCAGGAGCCCGATCGGCAGCGCGACGATGCCGATCTCGGCGGCGACGTTGAGCCAGCTCGCATAGCCCGCAGCGGACAGGAAGACCTTGCCGCCCAGCAGGGCGAAGAAGACGAACACCGCAATCAAGCCCAGCAGCGACCCCGCTTCAGGGCGCCGGGAAAGCTGACCGATGGTCGCTTTGGCATGGCCGCCCGAAGGAACCGACGGGGCGAGGACATCGTTTCTCGCGTTCATTTGACACCACCAATAAAGCCGCATGACCGATAACGGCCGGCGCTTCTGAAAGAATGGAAGCCGCCCGCGTGAGGGGCAGGCAGCTTCACCACGTCCGGCCGATCCCCCTAGCGGGCGCCGGCCTTCACGCCTGCCAAGGTGGCGTCGACGTTCGAAGCGTCGATGACGCCGGGGCCGGTCAGGATCTCCCGGGTTGGGACGGTGAGCCCGTAATTAACGTTGCCGTTCAGGATCGAGACGGCCAGATAGCCCTGCAGGTAACCCTGCTGGTCGATCGCGCAAAGCTGGCTGCCGCTCTTGATGTTGTTCAGAACCGTTTCATCCATGTTCATGCCGCAGACCTTCACCTGTCCCGCTTTGCCGGCCTGTGTCACGCCGTTGACTGCGGAGTTCGTATCGACGTTGCCGATCGCGAAGACGGCCTTGATCTCCGGATGCTGCAGCAGATGCGCCTTGAGCGCCTGCGCCACGGCGGTGGCCGAACCGAATGACGTCGCCGGCAGCGGCAGCGCCGAACCGACGCCGCCACCTTCCGTCACGCCATCGGTCATGCCTTTGCAGAAGGCTTCGATGTTTGCCGCACCCGGCAGCGTGTTGAGGCAGACGGCGTTCTTCAGGTCGTGCTTGGCGAAGTAGCTGCCCGCGGCCTTGCCGGAGAGATAGTCGTTGGAGCCGACATAGTTCATGGCACCGAGGCGATCGGCGGCTTCGATGCCGCCGGCATTATAGATGACCAGCGGAATTTTCTTGTCGACGACCGCTTTGAAGGCTGGATCCATGGCTTCCGGCACCCAGTCCGGACCGACGATCGCATCGGCGCCCTGGTCGATGGCCTGACGGATCAGTTCGGCCGCATCGACGCCGAGATTGTCGTAATTCTGAGGCCCGAGCCAGACGACCTTGCCGCCCTGTGCCTCAACGACCTTGCCGGCATCCTCGGCGCCGCGCTTGACGATCGACCAGAACGGATCGTCCGGTTTGCCGCCGACGACGAAGATGTTGGCGGCCATAACGGCCGTGGCAGTGCAGGTCATGATCGCGACAGCCGACACGGTTGCCGCAAGGCGGCGAAATTTAGTCATCTCAATCTCCTCCTTGGCCCGCCTCCCTGGCGGACCGTGAAGAGAAACATATCACCGCTTGAAATTCTCGAAATATGAAATCATACTAAACATGCATAAAGTATCACGGCGTATCACTCATAATGATACGATCGTTCTGGCGAGGGAGAGGAATAATCATGCGGCGGCCGACCATCTCCGACCTTGCCAAGGAGGCCGATGTCTCAATTGCGACCGTCAATCGGATTCTGGCCGGTACTGCCTCCGTCAAAGGCACGACCGTGCAGCGCGTCCAGGCGGCCGCGGAGCGGATCGGCTTTTACGGCGCCGGCGCAATCGAGGACCGGCTGCGCAAGACGGTGCCGAAATACCGGCTTGGCTTTCTGCTGCAGCAATCCAGCCGTGAGCTCTACCAGCTCTTCGGCAAGAAGATCGTCGAGGCATGCCGCGCCAGGCGCGATGAGGTCATCGATCCCCTGGTCGACTTTGTGGATCTGCTGACGCCGGAAAATATTGCCGGCCGACTCAAGGCGCTCGGTGCAAATTGCGACGCCGTTGCCGTCGTCGCCGCCGATCATCCGGTGATCGCCCAGGCCATCCGCGAGCTGCACGAGAAGGGCAAGCCGGTCATCGCCTATATTACCGACCAATCCGCCCGCGAGCGGGCCGCTTATGTCGGGGCCGACAATTGGAAAATGGGGCGAACGGCGGCATGGCTGATCTCGAACATGAGCCATGGGCCGGGGCGCATTGCCGTCTTCATCGGCAACCATCGTTACCAATGTCAGGACGTCTCCGATGCAAGCTTCCGCTCCTATATGCGCGAACACGCGCCGCATCTGACCATCGAGGACAGCCGCCCCACGCATGAGGAACCGAACGAGGCCTATCGGATGGTCAAGGAACTCTTGGCGACGACGGATGACCTCACCGGCATTCTGATTGTCGGCGGCGGCATTTCCGGGGTCTTGCGGGCGCTGAGGGAAGTGCCGCAGGAGCGGCGCCGAAGCATCCGCCTCGTCTGCCGGGACATTGGCCCGGAGACGCGAAAAGGCCTGTCAGAGGGGATGATTACCGCCGCCCTCTGTCATCCGCTGGAGCAGACTTCCGCGGCTCTGGTCGAGACGATGATCGAGACGATCACGCAGGGTGCGTCGGGTGCCACGATTCAGCGGACCATTACCTTTGAAATCGTGACGCCTGAGAATATCTGAGATACTCCAGTCGCGGGCGTTCGCGCAGCTGGAAAGCCGGCCCAGGCTTATCAAGAGCCGATCCGTGCGGCGTCTCAAATATCGACTACCAGGCCCTTGGCTTTCAGCACCGGCGCCAGATTGCTGACCTCGATGACCGACTTCCCCCCCTTGTAGGCGGCGATATAGCCGGCTTCGGCATCTTCGCGGGCCTGCGAAAGCCTCGCTGCTTCTTGCGCTTCCTGCCTGGGCACGACCACCAGGCCGTCGGCATCGCCGACGATGATGTCGCCGGGATTGATGGTTTCGCCGCCGACGATGATCGGGTCGTTCACTGTCGCAATAGTTTCCTTCACCGTGCCCTTGATGCAGACGCTGAGCGAGAAGACGGGGAAGCCGAGCTCTCTAAGCTGCAGCGTGTCGCGCACGCCGGTGTCGGTGACGAGGCCGCCGATGCCTTTGGCAAGGCAGGCATTGGCGAGCACATCGCCGAAGGATCCTGCTTCCTCGTACTCGCCAGCCGAGACGACGATGATATCGCCGGGCTTGGCATAGTTGATAGCGAGCTGCAGCATGATATTGTCGCGCGGCGCGCATTTGACCGTAAAGGCCGGGCCGCACAGTTTCATGCGGTAATCGACGGGCTTGAGGCGGGAGGACAGCGCGCCGCGGCGGCCCTGGGCTTCGTGGATCGTCGCCGGCGAAAATTTGGAAACGGCGTCGATATCGGCTTTGGCGGGCCGTTCGGCGATATCTTTAATATGGATCATGGATGGCTCCGATCGTTGGTCGACGGCGGCGTTCCCCGCCGTCTGATTTCGTTTGGAAATCGTCAATGGATGACGTTGAGGCCGGTTGGCCTCATGGGATCGGGTCGAATTTCAGCTCGGAGAGCGGCACGACCTTGTCGGTGCGGGTCATCTTGTATTCGGTATTCGGGCCGAGCCACTTGTCCCAGATCTTGTTGATCTCGCCTGATGCGTCGAGCTTGTGCAGGATTTCGTTGATCTTTGCCGTCAGCTTCGGCTGATCCTTGGCCATGCCGATGCCGATTGGCTGGTAGAGCATCGGCTCCTCGATCATCCGCATTTCCTTGCCCTTGCTCTTCGATTCATTGACGAACTTGGTCGTCGTCATGGTGTTGGCGACCATGCCGCGCGCCTTGCCCTGCTGGACGGCGAGATAGGCAGATGCGGTATCCTGGAATGTCAGCGGCTCGGATTTGTTGAGCTTGATCGACATTTCCGAGGTCGAGCCCTTGGTCGAGGCGATGCGCTGGCCGGCGTAATCCGCCTTCTTCTTGCCGGCATCGTCGGCCGGCACGATCAGCATTTCCTTGGCGAGATAATAGGGATCGCTGAACTGGATCTGCTCGGCGCGGCTCAGCGTATAGGCAAGGTTGGCCACGGTGATGTCGACGCGGCCAAGCTTGACCTCGGGTACCCGCGCCTCGACCGAAACCGGCTTGATCTCAGCCTTGACGCCCAATTCCTTGGCGATGGCGCCGCAGAGATCGACGTCGAAACCGGCCATCTCACGGGTCTTCGGATCGGGCGAGGCGAAAGGGGGAACGTCGGCGAACGTCGCGCAGCGCAGCGTTTTTGCCGACATGATATTGTCGAGCTGATCGGCTTTGGCGGGCACAGCGGCTGCCATGCCGGCAAATGCGACGGTGAGGCTTAGGTATTTCCAGTTCATTGCTGTTCTCCTTTGTTTTTGGTGGTTGGTATCAGTGCCTGAGATCAGCGAGGAAACGCTGAGCCCGGGGATGGCGCGGATTGCTGAAGAATTCCTTTGGGGTGGCCGTTTCGATGATCTGGCCGGCATCGATGAACCAGATCCGATCGGCGACGTCGCGCGCGAAACCCATTTCATGGGTGACGCAGAGCATGGTCATGCCTTCGGACGCCAGGCTCTTCATGACGGCGAGCACTTCGCCGACCATTTCGGGATCGAGCGCGCTCGTCGGTTCGTCGAACAGCATCACCGGCGGTTCCATGGCAAGGGCGCGGGCGATCGCTACCCGCTGCTGCTGGCCGCCCGACAGCTGCCCGGGATAGGCGCGGGCCTTGTCGGCGAGGCCGACCCGATCGAGGAGCTTGAGAGCCTTTTCATGCGCGACCTCGGGCGCCACGCCCTTCACCCGGATAGGCGACATCGAGACGTTTTCGGCGACCGAGAGATGCGGAAACAGGTTGAAATTCTGGAATACGAAGCCGATCCGGCTGCGCATCGCGTTGAGTTCCTTCGCCCGCATGGCGGCATGAATGTTCTGCCCGTCGAGCGTGATCGATCCGCTGTTGATCTCCTCGAGCCGATTGATCGTGCGGATCAGCGTCGATTTTCCCGAACCGGACGGTCCGCAAATGACCACGACCTCGCCGCGTGCCACCTGCGCATCGATATCCTTGAGGACCGGATAGTCGCCGTAGCTCTTGCAGACCTGGGAAAGCCGGATCGTCTGCGATTCCTGCGTTGAAACGGACATCGTCATAGCTGCTCCGATACGATTTTCGACGGTGTGACCACGGCAGCGGCGGGCACGAGAAGTCCCGCACGCCGCCGGGTGATGCGCCGCTCGAGGCGATTGGCGAAGTAGGTGAGCGTCCAGCAGATGATGAAGTAGACGATCGCCAGGATGAGGAAGACCTGGAAGGGCTGCGTCAGCAGCTGGTTGTTGACCTGGCTTGCCGCGAAGGTCAGATCAGGCACGTTGATGACATAACCGAGCGTCGTGTCCTTGATCGTCGAGACGAAGGTGGAGATGATGCTCGGGATCATGTTGTAGAGCGCCTGCGGCAGGATGATGAAGCGCATCGCGCCCATATAGCCGTGGCCGAGCGCCCGCGCCGCATCCATCTGGCCCGGCCCGAGCGCGACGATGCCGGCGCGGACGACTTCGCTGAGGAAGGCGCTCTGATAGACCACGAGCGTCGTCAGCATGGTGACGAAGCTCGGCACGTCGGCGCCGGTCAGCAGCGGAACCAGGAAATAGCTCCACAGGATGAGCATCAACAGCGGCACGCCCCTGGTGAAATAGACGAGCGCCGTGACCGGCCAGCGCAAGAGCCGCGACTTGGAAAGACGCGCTAAGGCGAAGAGGATACTGGCCGGAAAAGCGAGGGTGATGCTGAGCGCCGAAAGGATCAACGTGTTGGCGAGCCCGCCGAGCGGTCCGTTCGGATATTGGCCGATCAAGAGCAGCAGCCAGTAGTCTCGGACGATGGCGATCATGTCCTGGATCATGCGCGCGCACTCCTGGCAGGATCCGCGCGCATCGACAGATAGGCGCCGACGCTCATGATGATCAGCGAGAAGAAGAGGTAGAGAACCGTGCCGATCAGGTAGATCTCGAAGGTGCGGAAGCTGAGGTTTTCGATTTCCTTGACGGCATGCGTCAGTTCCGAGGCGCCGATGACGACGGCGAGACTGCTGTTCTTGAACAGGGAAACGCTGTGATTGACGAGCGGCGGCAGCGCGTTGCGCACGCCCTGCGGCATGATGACGAAACGCATCGCCGAGACATAACCATGGCCGAGCGCACGGGCGGCCTGCATCTGGCCGTCGCTGACCGAACGCACGCCGGAGCGAAGATCTTCGCTGAAATAGGCTGCCTGGCAGAGCCCGAGCCCGATCACCGCGAAGATCGCCTCGGCATTATGGCTTGCGAGCCATGTCGCCACCCCGTTCGGCATCAGGGTGAAAATCCCGAAATACCACAGCATCAGTTGCACCAGGGTGGGGACGTTGCGGTGGTAGGATACGTAAGCGGCGACCAACGGATCGCCGAAGCGGAAGGGCGACAGGCGCACGCCGAGCAGCAGCAGGGCGAGTGCCATCGCCAGCAACCAGGAGCCGGCATAGATGATGAAGGTCATCTGGATGCCATGCAGCAGCATGGCGGCATAGTCGGGATTTCCGAGGATTGCCGAAAGGTCGAAACCGTTCACGGGCCCGGCTCCCCGGACGGATCCGTCTTCGGCTGCGGCTTCGCCGTCTGCAGGCCGCCCATGACCTGCAGCGTCGGCGTGATCTCCATATGTCCGATGTTGACGGCGACGGGAGCTGCTATGGCGAAGGCGATCGCGTCGGCGATATCGGCCGCCTGCGGCAGTTCGAAACCATCGATGAACCGTTCCCGGATGCTGGGGTCATCGCCGTGGACGTGGTTGAAAATATCGGTGGCGACCCGGCCGGGGCAGATTTCGGTCACCCGCACCCGCTTGCCGAAAGCGTCGATGCGCAGCTGGTTGGACAGCATGCTCACGCCGGCCTTGGTGGCGTGATAGGAGGAGTTGCCGCCGAAATTATAGGCGCCGGCGATCGACGAGATGTTGATGACGTGGCCGCGGTCCCGCGCCACCATGCCCGGCACGACGAGGCGGCAGAGGTGCAGAACCGCCCTGAGATTGACGTCGACGAGAAGGTCGATATCGCCCTCGTCGGCTTCCAGGAACTTCTTCGGCCGGTCGACGCCGGCATTGTTGACGAGAATGTCGAACTCCACGCGGCCCGCGAGCTCGGCGATTGCCGGGCGGTCGGTCACATCGATGACATGAGCAATGCAGCCCGTACGCTCGGCCAGCTGCTGCAGCGCTTGGGCACTGCGGGCAACGGCGTGGACTTCGATGTTCTCCCGGCGAAGCCGCTCAACCACGGCTGCGCCGATCCCGGAGGATGCGCCGGTCACCAGTGCGGTCTTGTAATCGGAGAATGGCATTGTCGTTCCCTTGTGGTTGATTAAGACAGTAGCGAAGCTTTAACCCCTTGCCTAAGACCGATTATCTCTGGAGCAATAAGCAACGGTTATGGAGCGGCGCGGCCTGCCGAAGAAGAGAAGGCGGCGATGCCGATACTCTCTCTCGGCCTTGCCTCGGGCCGCATCGCGTTGCAAAAGCAATGCGCCTCTGCAAACATGATCCGCAGATCAGAATGGTACCCCGATCCCCATGGACATCAGACGCCTCAAATCCTTCATCGTGATCGTCGACAGCGGCAGCATCACACGAGCGGCGGATCTTTTGCATATCGCCCAGCCGGCGCTCAGCCAGCAGCTTGCAGCACTTGAGGAGCATTTCGGCCACAAGCTGCTGATCCGCAGCCAGCAGGGTGTCAGCATGACCGATGCCGGACACGCGGTATATCGCCATGCGCAGATCATCCTTCGGCAGATGGAGCAGGCGCAGGCCGATGCATCGGCCGCCGGCAATTCGCTTGCCGGGCGCGTCTCGGTCGGCCTCGTGCCGTTCAGCAGCGCGGCGACGCTCTCCGTCGATCTGCTGGCGGAAACCCGGAAACGGCATCCCGGTATTCTCCTGCACCTCACCGAAAGCGTCGGCCAGACCTACAGCCAGATGATCATGAACGGCCGGCTGGAGATGGCGCTTCTGCATGGAACCGGGCCGATCAAGGGCGTGCGGTTCGAACCGATCCTCAGCGAAGAGTTTTTCCTGGTCGCCCATCGCGATTTTGCCATCGAAGCGGATACGAAACCCGTCGCGGTCAACGCTCTCGACGGGATACCGCTGCTCCTGCCGCCGGCCTATAATTTCGTCCGCCGCGCGGTCGATACCGCCTTCACCCGCACGCGCACCAATCTGAAGGTCGTGGCGGAAGTCGAGATCGTCCGAACGCTTGCCCGCGCGGTCGGCAGCGGCCTCGGCGCGACGATCATGCCGAAGGCGATCGCCGATCGCATCGTCTCGGAATCGAGCGAGCCGCTGATCTGCCGGCTCGTCTCGCCGCGGATCGAAGAAACCCTGTCGCTCTGCGTTTCCGACCAGAATCCCTTGTCGGAACCGGCCCTTGCCGTCCGAGACATTCTTCTCGAATTGACGGCGCGGCTGAAAGCCTGAGAGGGGAGCGCCGGTCAGCGCATGTCCTTGCAGAACTGGGCGATCCGCGCGCAGCCCTCGCCGAGTTTTTCCATGCTTGTCGCGTAGGAAATGCGAAAGAAGGGGCTCATTCCGTAAGCCGCGCCTTGCACGGTCGCGACGTGATGCTCCTCCACCAGCGCCATGACGAAATCGACGTCGGTCTCGATCCTGCGCCCGCCCTTGCTGGTCTTGCCGATCAGCCCCGATATGTTGGGATAGATATAGAAGGCGCCTTCGGGCCGATGGCAGCGCAGCCCTTCCACCGCGGATAATTTGTCGAGGACGAAGTCGCGTCGCGTCTTGTAGATCGCCGCCCGCTCCTTCAGCAGGTCCTGGGACCCGTCCAGCGCGGCGGTCGCCGCCGCCTGGGTCAGCGTCGCAATGCCGCCGCCATTCTGGCCGTTGACGTTGCTGATCGTCGAGATCAGCTCTTTCGGTCCGGCGCAGAATCCGAGCCGCCAGCCGGTCATCGCGTAAGCCTTGGAGACGCCGTTCATCGTCAGGACGCGGTCGTAGAGCTTCGGCTCAACCTCCGCTATCGTGCAGAACTGGAAGTCGTCATAGACCAGGTGCTCATAGATGTCGTCGGTCATGATCCAGACATTGGGATGGCGCAGCATGACCTCGGCGATGGCGGCCATCTCCGCCCGGGAGCAGGCGGCTCCGGTCGGATTGTTCGGGAAGTTCAGGAAGAGCCATTTGGTGCGCGGCGTGATCGCCGCCTCCAAATCCTCAGGGCGCAGCTTGAAGCCGGCCTGCTCGTGGCAGGGGACTGCGACCGGCACGCCGCCGGCGAATTTGACGATGTCGGCATAGCTGACCCAGGAGGGTGTGGGAATGACGACCTCGTCGCCGGGGTTGCAGGTCGCCAGCATGGCGTTGAAGATCACCTGCTTGCCGCCGCCCGAGACGACGATCTGGCTGGCATCGTAGTCGAGATTGTTGTCGCGCTTGAACTTTTTGATGATGGCGGCCTTCAGCGCCGGGGTGCCGTCCATCGGCGGATATTTCGTATCGCCGGCAAGTGCAGCCGCATGGGCCGCCTCGATCGCGTGCGCCGGGGTGGGGAAATCCGGCTCGCCGGAGGAGAGGCTGACGACTTTGATCCCTTTGGCGGCCAATTCCCGGGCGCGCTGGGTCATGGCGGCGGATGCGGATATGGAGACGTTTCTCAGACGGTCGGCGATCACGGACATCGGAATGGTCCTTCGGTGAGGGATTGGAATAAAGACCGCCGGCGGGCGATCGGATTGCGTCAGTCGGCGAGTTCGGCGGCGGGCGCGAGTGTGGCGCCCGTGGCTTCGATCTCACCGCGCACGATGCCGGCGAGCTCAAGGGCGCCCGGCGTGTCGCTGTGAACGAGGATGGAGCGCGCCGGCATGGCGATCACAGCACCGTCGATGGTCTCGACGCTGCCGTCGAACAGGAATTTTCGCACACGCGCACGCACGGCAGCTTCGTCCTTGATGACGGCGCCCGGGAGCCCGCGTGTGACAAGCCTGCCGCCGGCGTCATAGGCCCGGTCGGCGAGGAAAAGTGCCAGCGTTTTCAGGCGTGCGCGTTTGGCGGCCTGCTCGATCTCGCTGCCTGATGTGACGAAGACGACGAGAGTGGCGTCGACGGCGGCGATCGCATCCATCATCAGGTCGGCGAGGACAGGGTCGCGGTTGACCATATTGCCCATGGCCGCATGGAAACTGATATGGGAGACCGCGACCCGCTCGGCTTTGGCGATCGCCATCAGCGCGCCGAGCTGGTAGAGCATCTGCTGGCGAAGCTCGTCCGCCTGAAAGGGTAATTCGCGGCGGCCGAAGCCCAGCCGGTCGGGCAGGCCGGGGTGGGCGCCGATGCCGACGCCATTCAGCTTCGCCAACCGCACCATGCGCCCCATCGTATCGGGGTCGCCGCCGTGGAAACCGCAGGCGATATTGGCCGAGGAGACGATTTTCATCATCGCGTCATCGTCGCAGAGCCGGTAGGGGCCAAATCCTTCGCCCATGTCGGAATTCAGATCGATCTTCATCAGTTCCTCCTTTCGCCTCCCTTAGGCCATCGCCTTCAGGGCGCGCTTGACCATCCCAGATGTCAGCCTGACATCCTCGACATACCGGGCGACGGCCTGTTCGACTGTGCGCGCCTCCGCATGCGTCGACCGGACGAATTTCAGGCGGGCGCCGATGCGGGCCTGCCCGAGCCGCCAGAGGTCGCATTCGATCACCCCGGCGACCTTCGGATAGCCACCGGCCGTGTTCGCATCGCTCATCTGCACGATCGGTTCGCCGCCGGGCGGAACCTGGATGACGCCGGGCACGACGCCGTGCGAGCGCATCTCGATGGCGGCGGTCGGCGTGACCGGCTCGCCGGAGAGGCGGTAGCCCGTGCGATCGCTGCGCGAGGAAATCCGCCAGGTTTGGCCCCAGAAGGCTTCGCCGTCTCCGGCGAAGAGACCATGCTCGCCGGCAGGCAGGGCGCGGATCGGCAGCGCCCCATCGACGGGAGCCGGGAAGACGTCGCGCAGTGCCACGGCCGGCTCGACGACGGCGAGGCCCGTGGCCGGCAGCATGGCAATCTCCGCGTCCTCGCCGACCGCGATCCGATCGCCTTTCGCCAGCGGCCGGCCGGCATTGCCGCCGAAGCCGCCGCGCAGCGACGTGCTACGCGACCCCATCACGACAGGAATATCCAGCCCGCCGCCGACCGAAATATAGGCGCGCGCCAGCCGCGGGGGCTGCTGCAGCTGAAGAACTTGTCCGGGCTCTGCGGTATAGGCGCACCAGGGAATGAGTTCCGATCCGTCGAGGTGAGGACGGCCGTCGGCGCCGGTCACGGCAAAGACGGTGCGCCGCTCGAAACGCAGGCTGAACGGGAAGGTCTGGACCTCGATCACCGCCGCATTCTCGTCATTGCCGACGAGAATATTGCCGATCCTGACTGCAAGTGGATCCATCGCGCCGCTCGCCGATACGCCGATGTCGCGATAGCCGGGGCGTCCCAGATCCTGCACCGTGTTGAAAGGGCCGCTTTCCCAAATCTCGATCATAGCTCGATCCTCGCCGGCAGGAACCGCACCGTATCTCCGGGCGCCATCAAGGCGGGGGTTGGCGCGGTCGGGTCGAACATCTCAAGCGTCGCGAAGCCGATGGAATTCCAGCCGTTGGGACCGGTCAGCATGGCGACGCCGGTCTGCATGCCGCCGATCGTCACGGAGCCCTTCGGCATCTTCAGCGACGGCACGGTCTTACGCGGCATGTAGATGCGCGGATCGAGCCCATGCAGATAGCCGAAGCCCGGCGCGCTGCCCAACGCGAAGACACGGTAGGTGGCTTCATGATGGATGCGGACGACCTCGCGGTCGCTTAAGCCCGAGAGATCGCAAACGGCCGGAAGATCGGTCGCATGTTCGCCGCCGTAATGGACGGGAATCTCGATGGTCTTGCCGTTAAGATCGATGCTCTGCGCATTCTCCCATGCCTCCAGCAGCCGGGCGACCACCGCATCGGGATCTTCGGGCGTCTCCTTGAAGATCACGAGCAGGTTGGTCATCCCGGGAATATTTTCGGCAAGGTCTGCCCAGCCTCTCACCGTCTGAGACAGGGCCCAAATGCGACGCTGCGCGATGAGATCGAAATCGCCTGGCGCCTCGAGCAGGAAGGATCTGGCCCCGATCGAGGAAACCCGCGCCCGGCTTTGGGTGGCCGGGATGATTTCGCGTTGCGAGGCATGTCTGTTCGTCGTGGCGATCATGATGGCAGCTCGATTTCGAACAGAGGGTCACCGAAGCCGACCAGAGCGCCGGGCTCGGCGAGCAGCCTGGTCAAGACACCGGAACGGCCGGCGCGAAGAGGAAGCAGCACATGCCCTACCCTGATGAAGCCGAGGAGATCGGCATCGGATACCGAGCGCGGCAGAGTTTGCGGCGTGACGGCGGCGGCCGGATGTTCGGCGCAGAAATGCCCCGCCAGCGGCGCCTTCACGACAACAGGTGGGGAGCCCGGAGCGCGGGGTGCGGCTACCTGCGCGCCGCCCTCCCCTGAAATGAAGATGCGAAGCTGCCCGTCCGGCCGGGAGATTTCGAGGCCCTTCACGCCGGCGGCCCTCAGAGCCTCGGTCAGGAATGCAATGGTTGCGGGATCGCTGAAGTCGATGGCGTTCATGCCGCCGTCCTCCTCAGCTTCAGCCATTGCTCGAGATAGTGGATATCGGTCTCACCGCGCGCGAATGCGTGGTCCTCGAACAGGGCGCGCAGGAAGGGGATATTGGTGGCGATGCCTTCGATCTCGGTGCCGGCAAGCGCCTCGCACATTCTGGCCATTGCTTTCGCCCGCGTCGGCGCGTGGACGATCAGCTTGGCGATCAGCGAGTCGTAATAGGGCGAGACCCTGTAGCCGGGATGAATATGCGTATCGACCCGGATGCCCGGCCCCTGCGGCAAAGCGAGACGAGTGACGACGCCTGCCGACGGCAGGAAAGTGTCGGGATCCTCGGCGTTGATGCGGCATTCGAAAGAGTGGCCCTCGCAGGGGACATCGCTCTGGACGAGATCCAGAAGGTCACCCTGTGCCGCCTTTATCTGCGCCTGGACGATATCGATCCCGCTCGTCATCTCGGTGACGGGATGTTCGACCTGAAGCCGCGTGTTCATCTCGATGAAATAGAAAGCGCCGTCCTCATAGAGGAACTCGAAGGTGCCGACACCGCGATAGCCGATCTGGCGGCAGGCCTGGACGCAGGCCATGCCGACCGGCTGGATGATATCGGGCGCGATTCCCGGCGCCGGTGCTTCCTCCACGACCTTCTGATGGCGGCGCTGCATCGAGCAATCGCGATGCCCCAGCCACACGGCATTGCCGTGATCGTCGCAAATGACCTGGATCTCGATATGGCGCGGATGCTCTAGGAATTTCTCCATGTAGAGCGAAGGCGAGCCGAAGGCCTTGCGCGCCTCTTCCCGGGTCAGCGCGATCGCTTCATGCAGTTGATCGGGCTTCGCCACGACGCGCATGCCGCGTCCGCCGCCGCCCCCTGACGCCTTGACGATGACGGGATAGCCGATCTCCAGCGCGATGCGCTGTATGGCGGCCGGGTCGTCGGGCAGTGCGCTATCGGGACCGGGAACGCAGGGGACGCCGGCCGCCATCATCGCCCGCTTCGCCGCGATCTTGTCGCCCATGGTCGCAATCGATGAAGCGGTCGGGCCGATGAAGGTCAGCCCGGCCTTTTCGACGGCGTCGGCGAATGCGGCGTTCTCAGACAGAAAACCGTAACCAGGATGGATGGCGGCCGCGCCGGTCAGGCGTGCGGCGAGAAGAATGGCGTCCTGATTGAGATAGCTCCTGCTCGCGGTCGAAGGGCCGATGCAGAGAAAATGGTCTGCGGTCTTGATGTAAGGCGCTTGCCGATCCGCCTCGGAGCAGATGGCGACTGTCCTCAGGCCGAGTTCGCGGCAGGCGCGCTCTATCCGGGCGGCGATCTCGCCGCGATTGGCGATGAGGACCGTGTCGAAACGGCGTCCCGAAGCAGCGGATTGTTCAGATGTTTCCGGCATCAGGCGATCTCCGCCAGCAGGTCGCCGGTCTCGACCTCGCCATTGTCGATATCGGTCAGGTGCGTGATGCGCCCGGATCGCGGCGCGGCGATCGTATTGAAGACCTTCATCGCCTCGATGATGAAAAGGGTCTGCCCCTCCTCCACCGCGTCGCCGATCGCGACGAATGGCGGCTCGCTGGGCGCTGGCGCCCGGTGCAGGACGCCAAAGACGGGCGCCTTCACCGCATAGGAGGTTTTCTCGGCGCTGGAAGGCGCATCGGAGACAAGGCTAATCGTCGATTCCGGCTTTTGCGGGGGCTCGGCAACGCCTGCCTCTGCCGGCGACGAGCCGAAAATCCGAACCGTCACGTCCTTTTCCGTCACGGTCAGCTCGGTAATATTGGATCGTCCGACAAAGTCGATCAGCGTCTTGATCTTCGAGAGGTCCATGTGCGTGCTCGGAATTTCAACATTCCACCGCGCAGGCCTGAAGTTTCATGTCGCCCGGTGTTGTGATTTTCGTAGCACGATGCGCCGACTGATGGGGTCAGACGAAGTTTTGATGGAGTGCAATCGGCGCCCCATGGGCGGCCATGTCACCGGACGCTTGCGAAACCGACAGACGGACCCTCGGAGCCGGATCAGAACCCTGCTTCCTTCTGATGTCGCACGGCGAGGATCGTCAAGATGTCGCCATCCACACGATAACGCGCGACGTATCCGCTATCTCCGAAATCGATGAGCCATTCCCGATATTGCTCGGGCAAGTCTTCGATGAGGCGTCCCATATGGGGATGTGCGCCGAGGAGGCTCACGCCGTTGAGAATGGTTTCGCCTGCCCGCCTGGCGACCGACGGGTTTTTCGGCCGCAGGAATTCCCGGAGCCGCTCGAGGTCGCGGATGGCGGCCGGGGAGAAGATTACTTGTGGCATTCGGGGGCGGACAACTCGTCGTCAGTTCCCCAGGTCGAAAGCCATTTTTCGACCTCGACGCCGGTGATGTGCAATCCCGTCGCCTCAAATTCATTCCAGGCGTCAAGCGTCTCCTGCCGCAGCGCCTCGCGCCTCTCCTCGCGCTCGACATATTGCGCGATGGCTTCACGCATGATCCAGTGGGACGAACGGCGGCGAGCCTCGGCCAATTGTTGGACGCGGCCCTTCAGCTCTTCATCGAGCTTGAGCGAGGTCGGCGACGCCATGAGCTCTCCCTAGTCGGAGGTAATACCGAACGCTAATTTAGGCCTCCTCGCTGTACTTGTCCATGAATGAATTCAATGAAGCAGTTCCGGCATCGTCAAGCCTTCGGAGGGGCGATGCTCTCCCGCGGGATGAGCTTGCTGCGGACGACGGTGCGCACGGAGACCGGGTTTTGCCTCTGGCCAATGGCGTCGAGCAAAAGTTCCACCGCGGCGCGGCCCATCTCTTCCACCGGTTGCTCGATCGTCGAGAGCGGCGGCGAGGAAAATTCGCAGACCGGGGAGCCATCGAAGGAGACGATGGAGAGATCATCGGGAATGCTCAAGCCTGCGCGCTTGATGCGGCTGACGAATGAAATGGCCATATCATCGCTAGTGGCGATGACCGCCGTTGGTTTCTCGGCCAATTCGGTGAAATCCTCTGCCGCCTTTACGCCAATATCGAAACCGTGCTGATAATCGAGACGACCGCCCGAGCGACGCACTGCCTCCTCCGATAGGCCGGCTGCCTCAAGCGCCTCGAGCACGCCGCCATAGCGCTCGACGTCGTGATAATTGCCTTCAGGTCCCGCAAGATAGAAGAATCGTCGGTGGCCTAGACGGATCAGTTCAGCGGTGACGTCGCGCACAGCCTCGCGGTCGTTGGTGATGACGCTCTGCAGGCCCGCATCGCTCATGTCGAGCAGCATCGAAACGATCGGCAGGCCGGAATTTGCCAGCGAGCGCCCATCGACCTCCGGAAGCTTCGACGACAGGATGATCGCGCCGCGCACGCTGCCGCCGAAGGCAAGATCGAGAATGTGCCGCTCGGAAATCTCGTCGCGACCGAGGTTGGCGATCATCAGATTGTAGCCGCCCTGGATCAGCGATTTGTTGATACTCTGCAGGACCTGCGGAATGATCTGCGAGACGCCGTAATAGAGCGATCCAGGCAGGATGATCATGATGATGTTGGATTTGCCGACCCTGAGGCCCCGCGCCATTGCATTGGGCGTATAGCCGAGTTGCTTGGCGGCCGCGTTGATCTTGGCGCGCGTCTTTTCATTGACCCGCCCGGGGTTGGCGAGCGCACGGCTGACCGTTGATATGGCAACGCCGGCGAGCCGCGCGACATCCGCCATCAAGGCCC
Organism: Rhizobium croatiense; assembly: GCF_019793465.1. GTDB lineage: Bacteria > Pseudomonadota > Alphaproteobacteria > Rhizobiales > Rhizobiaceae > Rhizobium > Rhizobium croatiense. The sequence continues at coordinate 69,627 of NZ_JAILYJ010000023.1, forward strand.
CTGATGGTTCCTCTCCCATTACATCCTTGTTTTTATTCACGTGTCGTTCTTTCATCGGATGCTTCGATTTGCAACTTTAAGGCAGGTGGTGGCTTATAGCAAACGTTTGCCAAAAATCGCTTGCCAAAAAAACCAGCTTGGCTATCATTAAGTCATGGCAAACGATTGCCATCTCTTAATGCGTTGAAATTTCATGACTTATTGGATGTGGAGGTGCTGTTCCGCACTCCGCTAAGTCGTGCCTCGAGAAATGAGATAGATATGGCTACTGCCGACAGGCTGCGCTTCGGCGTCGATCTCGTGACGTTCTTTCATCCCGGCTTTTGGGGCGTCGACAGCCATGATGCGATCATCGACCATGCGCGCGCTGCGCCGCGCGCCTTCTGGGACAAGATCCTCGACAGCGTCCAGGCCTCCGGCGTTACCGGTGTCGAGCTGACCTTCTCTCCCTTCAACTGGCAGGACGCGATCAAGACCTATGGTTCGGTGAAGGCTTTCGCAGCCGAGCTGGCAAAACGCGGCCTGACGCTCTGCAGCGGTTTCTTCGCGGAGCTGGAGGCGGCGGGGGACTTTGCCGACCCCGAGGCCCAGCGCGCGCTGATCGACAAGGCGGAGCGCTATGCCGACTTCCTGAGAGCCTGCGGCAGCGACATCATGGTGATCGGCGCCCCGCTGCGCCAGACGCTCGGCGCCCAGCCGGTGCAGTTTTATGATTTCGACCGCGCCAAGCTGATTGCCGACTTCCTGAACCGTCTCGGCTCGACCCTCTATATCAGGGGCGTGCGGCTGGCGCTGCATACCGAAGCGCATTCGATTTTTGCCGGCGCGCGTGACGTCGATCTGATGATGCTTTTGACCGACCCCGCCTATGTGCATATGTGCCCCGACACGGCCCATATCATCGTTGCCGGCTCAGATCCCGTCCAACTCGTCGACCGTCATCATGAGCGGATGATCATCGCCCATTGGAAGGATGCGATCGGCCCCATGCCCGCCGACACCCCGATCGACAAGCACATTCACGATCGCCACCGCCCCTATTTCTGCGGCTTCGGCCTCGGGCGGGTCGACTGGCCGGCCTGGATCCGGCTGCTGCGCGACCGGGCCTATGAAGGCTGGGCGATCCTCGAACTCGATGCCGCGCCGGATCCCGTCCGCGACATCGCCAACGGGCTGACGCTCGTCCGGCAGGCGCTCCTGCCGATCTATCGCTGACTATCATTCCGAAGACTACGAACGCCCCGCCAAGAGGGCATTTTCAAGAGGTGGAACAATGAAGACCATGATGAAACTTTTTCTTGCCGGCGTAGCATTCGCCGGTCTCTTCGCTTCGGCCCATGCCGAGGACAAGCCGACGATCGAGATGATGTCGTCCTGGACATCGGGCGGCGAAGCCGCCGCCCTCAATGTCATCAGAAGCGAATTCGAAAAGCGCGGCGGTGTCTGGAAGGATTCCTCGATCGCCGGTTTCGGCGCGGCCGATGCGGCATTCCAAAACCGGATCGTCGCCGGCGACGCGCCTGGCGCCAAACAGGGCGTCATCGGCCTTGCGGCTGCGGATTTCGTCAGCCAGGGCCTATTCAACCCGATCGACGACGTCGCGGCCGCCGGCAAATGGGCCGACGTCCTGCCGAAATCGATCACCGATCTCATTTCCTATGACGGCAAGGTCTATCTCGCGCCGACCGGCGCCCATGGCGAAAGCTGGGTCTTCTATTCCAAGGAAGCCTTCGGAAAGGCCGGCATCGCGGAGGAGCCGAAGAGCTGGGACGAATTCTTCGCTGACCTCGACAAGCTGAAGGCCGCCGGCATTATTCCGGTCGCCTGGGGCGGGCAGCCGTGGCAGCAGACCAAGGTCTTCAACATGATCCTGCTTTCGCAGGTCGGGATCGACGGCTTTCTGAAGATCTATGTCGACAAGGACAAAAGCGAGGCATCGGTCGAGGGCGTGAAGAAGACCCTCGAAATCCTCGGCAAGCTGCGCGGTTATGTCGACGCCGGTGCCGCCGGCCGCAATTGGAACGACGCGACGGCCATGCTGATCACCGCCAAGGCCGGCGTGCAGTTCATGGGCGATTGGGCCAAGGGCGAATTCACCGTCGCCGGCAAGGAGCCGGGCAAGGACTATGGCTGCATGATCGCGCCGGAATCGAAGGGCATGGTCTACATCGCCGATTCGCTCTGGTTCCCGAAGACCGGCAATACCGGCACCGACAAGGCGCAGAAACTGCTCGCCGAGGTCGTCATGGATCCGGCCGTCCAGGTCGAGTTCGCGCTGAAGAAAGGCTCGGTGCCGATGCGCACCGACGTCGACAAGTCGAAGCTCGATGTCTGTGCTCAGAAGGGTGCGGAGCTGATGGCAGCCGGCGCGATCGTGCCGGACCAGGCGATTGTGCTGACGCCCCAGCAGGTCGGCGCGCTCGACGATTACGTCGACGAATTTTGGAGCGGCGGCTCGAACGACGCAGCCTCCGCGGCCGAGAACTTCTTCGCCATTTTCGAATAGGATAGCGCCGTGGCGTCGGCCTGATCCGACGCCACGGCAGCCCGGCCGCTGCCTTCGCGCAGCGGCAGCGCGCCCCTTTCATCTGTCGACGAGCTGGCCGATGTCCTTCAAACGTAAGCCCAACTTCTCCGCCACCATCGCCCTGCTGCCGACATGGTTCGTCGCGGTGGTGGTCTTCATCGGCACCATGGCGTGGTCGATCCGCCTGTCCTTCACCAATTCCACGCTCTTTCCCTCCTCGACCTATGTCGGCCTTGCGCAATATTCGAAGCTCTTCTCTTCCGCCAAATGGCTCGCGTCACTGCAGAACGTGCTGATCTTCGGCGTCCTATACGTCGCAGGCTGTCTGCTGCTCGGCTTTCTGCTCGCCGCCGCACTCGACCGCAAGATCCGCTTCGAAAGCGCCTTCAGGACCATCTTCCTTTATCCCTACGCCATGTCCTTCGTGGTGACCGGGCTGATCTGGCAATGGATGCTCAACCCGACGCTCGGCATCCAGGCCAGCGTGCGTTCGCTCGGCTGGGAAAGCTTTGTTCTCGACTGGGTGGTCAACCGCGACATGGCGATCTATGCGCTGGTGCTTGCCGGCGTCTGGCAGGGCGCGGGGCTGGTCATGGTCATCGCGCTGGCCGGCATGCGCGGCATCGAGGCCGAGCAATGGAAGGCGGCGCGCATCGACGGCATTCCCGTCTGGCGGATCTATGTCTCGATCATCCTGCCGCAGCTCGGGCCGGCGCTGGCGGCTGCCGGCATGCTGCTCGCCATGGGCGTGATCAAGACTTACGACATCGTCGTCGCCATGACCAATGGCGGCCCCGGCAACTCGACGGAAGTGCCGGCGAAATTCATCATGGATAATCTGTTCGGACGCCAGAACCTCGGCCTCGCCACGGCCGGTGCCACGGTGCTTGTCCTCGGCGTGATCATCGCGGTCGCCCCGTTCCGCTACGCGATGCACATGCGCGCCAGAGCGAAGGGAGCCGCGTGATGGCCGATCTCCATCCGAACGGTCCGAGGCCGGCACGGCTCACCGCCGGGCGCATCGGCCTCTACGCCTTCCTGGTCGTCGCAGCACTTTTCTTCCTTCTGCCGCTCTACACCATGGTCGTCACCTCGCTGAAATCGATGGACGAGATCCGGCTCGGGCAGATCTTCGCGCTGCCGGCCAGGCTCGATTTCTCTGCTTGGGCGACCGCTTGGTCGGGCGCCTGCATGGGCACCGTCTGCGTCGGCATTCGCAGCGGCTTCTGGAATTCGGTGGCGATCACCGTTCCCGCGGTCGCGCTCTCGGTCTTTGTCGGCGCCGTCAACGGCTATGCGCTGTCGCTCTGGCGGCCGCGCGGGGCAAATGCGCTCTTCGGTCTGCTGATGGCCGGCGGCCTCATCCCCTACCAGATCTTCCTCTATCCGATGGTCCGGGCGATGGCGAATATCGAGCTCTACAATTCGCTGGCCGGCATCATTCTCGTGCATGTCATCTTCGGCCTGCCGCTGGTGACGCTGCTCTTTCGCAACTATTTCGTCAGCGTGCCGGAGGAACTCTGCAAGGCGGCGCGCGTCGACGGCGCGGGCTTCTGGCGGATCTTTTTCGAGATCATGCTGCCGATCGCGGTGCCGATGGTCGTCGTCGTCTCGATGCTCCAGTTCACCGGCATCTGGAACGACTTCCTGCTCGGTCTCGTCTTTGCCGGCCGCGACAACCTGCCGATGACCGTCCAGCTCAACAATATCGTCAACACCACGATGGGCGAGCGCACCTACAATGTGAACATGGCGGCGACGATCCTGACCGCCATCGTTCCGCTCGCAATCTATTTCCTGTCCGGCCGCTGGTTCGTGCGCGGCATCGCGGCCGGCGCAGTCAAGGGGTAACGCTTCCATGCAATCCGCCGTCTCCGTGAAGGATCTGAAGATCGCCTATGGCCACCATACGGTGATCGAGAAGATGTCGATCGATATTGCCCCGCAGGAGTTCCTGGTACTGCTCGGTCCTTCCGGTTGTGGCAAGTCCACGCTGCTGAACGCCATTGCCGGGCTGCAGGACATCGCTGCCGGCGAGATCTGGATCTCGGGCAAGAACGTCAGCTGGGAGGAGCCGAAGGACCGCGGCATCGGCATGGTCTTTCAGTCCTACGCGCTCTACCCGCGCATGTCTGTCCGCAAGAACCTCTCCTTCGGCCTTCGCGTCGCCGGCCTCCCGAAGGCCGAGATCGAGGCCCGTGTCGCCCGCACGGCCGCTCTCCTTCACCTCGACACGCTGCTCGACCGGCGCCCTGCCGAACTTTCCGGCGGCCAGCGTCAGCGCGTGGCCATCGGCCGGGCGCTGGTGCGGGAAGTCGATGTCTTTCTCTTCGACGAACCGTTGTCGAACCTCGACGCCAAGCTGCGCAACGAATTGCGCGTCGAGATCAAGAAGCTGCATCAGCGCCTCGGCAACACGATGATCTACGTCACCCACGATCAGGTCGAGGCTCTCACCCTTGCCGACCGCATCGCCATCATGCGCGACGGCGTCATCCAGCAGCTTGCCTCGCCGGCTGATATCTATCGCCGTCCGGCGAACCTCTTCGTTGCGGGTTTCATCGGTGCGCCGGCGATGAACTTCGTCGAAGGCCGGATCGAGCGCGGCGACAGCGCGCCAGTCTTTCAAAGCAGGGGGCTTGCCGTCGATCTCTCCGGTTATTCCTTTCGAGCAGCTGCGGCGGAAGGACCGGCAACGCTCGGCTTTCGCCCTGAGCACCTCGTGCTCGATGCCGCGGCAGGTAGCCTGCCCACCATTCCCGGCCGCGTTTCCGTCGTCGAGCCGATGGGGTCCGATGCGGTCGTGTGGTTCGACTGGGCGGATCAAAGCCTCTCGCTGAGGCTAATGGGCGACGTGGCCCTGCAGCCTGGCGACGCCGTGGCCCCCGGGCTCGATATCGCCAAGGCGTCGCTCTTCGGCGCCGACGGATCGCGGCTCTGATGCTTCGCCCCTTCGTTTTCCCGCAATGGCCGGCGCGCTCCGGGCCGTTTTGAGCAATTGCTCCAGGACAGGATTTGGAAAGACATGTCTGAGATCATCTATGATGCGCTGGTGATCGGCTCCGGCGCGGCGGGTTCCTTCGCGGTAAAAGAACTGACGGCGCAAGGGCTGTCGGTGCTCCTGCTCGAGGCGGGCCCCGCCGTCGGCTCTAGGGATTTCGACCCGGCGCGCAAGAAAGCGCCCGCAAGCAGCATCAATATCTGGGAGCGCGCGCGGGCCACCCTCAAAGGCCAGCCGATCCAGGCGCGCGCGGCCTTTTTTACCGAGCGCTTCAGCCACTTCTTCGTCAACGACCGCAAGAACCCCTATACGACGCCGAAGGGCGAGCCTTTCCTCTGGATCCGCGGCCGCCAGGGCGGCGGGCGTCTGCACAGTTTCGGCCGCGTGCTGCTGCGCTGGACCGACGACGATTTCAAGATCCGGTCGCGCTCTGGAAAGGGCGTCGATTGGCCGGTCTCCTATGACGAGCTCACGCCGTTCTACGACGAAGTGGAGTCCTATCTCGGGCTCTACGGCAACAAGGACGATGTGCCGACGCTGCCGGACGGGATCTATGCCAAACCGGCGGGTCTGACGCCCGCCGAACAGATCTTCAAGCAGGCGGTTGAAAGCCGTTGGCCGGAGAGGCGCGTCGTTTCCTGGCGCTACATCGCGCCGGACGCCGAACGCATGCCGCGGCCGCTTAAGGATGCCAAGGCCACCGGCCGGCTGAAGGTTCGCTACGACGCCGTCGTTCGCCGAATCACGACGGATGAGAAAACCGGCCGCGCCACCGGCGCGGAATTCATCGACCGCAATACGGGTGAGATATCGAAGGCTCGTGCCGCGACAGTCGTGCTGTCGGCCTCGCCGATCGAGAGCGTGCGGCTGCTCCTCAATTCGGCCTCGGCCCAACATCCCGACGGCCTTGGAAACAGCTCGGGCGTCCTCGGCCGCTATTTCATGGATCAGCTTCCCTGCCTCGCCTTCGGTTCCTTTTCGAAGGCGAAGGGCTGGGCGCCCGACGAATCCGCTCCGACCGACCCGTTCTACAATCCCTCGGGCGGGATCTTCATCCCCCGCTTCGGCGAGGGCGATGCGGCCCGCGGCGATTTCGACTACCAGGGCAGCGTCGGCCGGGCACCTGTTTCCGGGGACACCGATGCGCGTCTCGCCTTCTTCGGTTTCGGCCGCATGCTGCCCTATGCCGACAACCGCATCACCCTCGATGCCTGGCGCAGGGACGCCTGGAACATTCCCGTGCCGCATATCCGCTGCGTCATGCAGGCGGAGGAACAGGCGCTGCTTCGCCGGCAGGAGGAGACGCTGATCGCCATGGTGAGCGAGGTCGGCGGCGAGCTCGAATTCATCGGCTCGCCGACCGGCCTTAAGGAGATGGGCAGGGGCGCCTTTCCCGATGCGGACGTCTTCAGCCGCTTCATGTTCCGCACATGGTTCCGCAAGACCATGTGCATGGGCGCGGCCATCCATGAAACTGGCGGTGCGCGCATGGGTGAAAGCCCGGAGGCGTCGGTGCTCAATTCCTATAACCAGGTCTGGGATGCCCCGAACCTCATCGTCACCGACGCCAGCGCCTTCCCGGGCAGCGGCATCGCCGGCACGACGCTCACCGTCATGGCCCTGACGATCCGCGCCTGCCGAAACCTTGCCGACCGATATCGGGCGGGGCAGCTCTAAGCTGCGTTTGGAACGAGAGACGGGCCTAACCGTTTCAGCTCGATCAGTGGCCGTCATATAAGCTTCGCACTGGCATGCTCCTGTCAAAACAGCAGGAAGGAAAAAACCATGGCTCAAACACCGCAGGACCAACTCGACCGCATAAAGGCCGAAATCGCAGACAGCTTCGATGAGGAGTTGGAAATGCAGATGGAGGAAGACCGGCTGGACGATCTGGTCGCCGAGGGAATGTCGGAACCGGCCGAGCAGACGCTCGAGCGAAAGATCTACTTCCGCGAACTCTTCCGGCTGCAGCACGAACTGGTGCGGCTGCAGGATTGGGTCCAGCACAAGAAGCTGAAGGTGGTAGTGCTTTTCGAGGGCCGGGATTCGGCCGGAAAGGGCGGCGCGATCAAGCGCGTCACCAAGAGGCTCAATCCGCGCGTCTGCCGCACCGTCGCACTGCCCGCCCCGACCGAGCGGGAGCGCCATCAATGGTATTTCCAGCGCTATGTTCCGCACCTGCCCACAGCCGGCGAGATCGTGCTCTTCGACCGCAGCTGGTACAACCGCGCCGGCGTCGAGCGCGTGATGGGGTTCTGCACCGCCGACGAGCTCGAGGAATTCTTCCGCTCGGTGCCGGAATTCGAACGCATGCTCGTCCGCTCCGGCATCGTGCTGATCAAATACTGGTTCTCGATCACCGACGAAGAGCAGGAATTCCGCTTCACGATGCGTATCCACGATCCGCTGAAGCAGTGGAAGCTTTCACCGATGGATATGGAAAGCCGTGTCCATTGGGAGGAATATACCAAAGCCAAGGAAGAAATGCTGGCGCGCACCCACACCAAGGAAGCGCCTTGGTGGGTGGTGCAGGCCGTGGACAAGAAACGAGCGCGGCTGAACTGCATCGCCCATCTTCTCGAGCAGATTCCCTATGAGGATGTGCCGAAACCGGAGATCCAGCTGCCGGATCGCATCCGCCATGAAGATTACATCAGGGCGCCGGTCCCCGCTGAAATGTACGTCCCGGAGCGCTATTGAAGGCATAGCGGCCAAAGGTTGGCTGCCGCTGCACTGTAGTCAGGGACCAAATGGTCCCTGAATGCTGTATCCGCGAGGCACACTAGGCGTGCCAACCATGCGCTCTCCGCGCATAAATTGCCGAAGTGACCTTGATGCCTCTCCTGATTGCTCTAGCATTGCTGTGGTGAGACAAGGACGACGCTCATTTTGGCGACAGGAGGTCAATCATGACACGCCGCTCGAAACTGATTGTCCAGGAGGTCGCGTTGTCGGCCGTCTTGGCGGCCGGCACCGTGATCGGCATTCCCAAGCTGACCGATCCGAATGCGGCCGCCAATTATCCCTTGGCGATCGGGGTTTTCCTGATGATGTCAGCGGCCTTCGTGGCCTATGAACTTATCACCGGGAAATCGTCCTGATGATCAAGCGGCTTGCCGAGCCAGGTTCTTTCAAAAGCGTCTTGAAGTTTTGACCTGACCGGACAGGGACCGCGATCAGTCGGCCTGCCGAAACACCGATCTGCGGTCCGGCGCCTTGAGGCATTTTGATCGCAATGATGGCCGCTGGCCGCGCCCGAGCGTGGCGGCCAGCCGCCCGTCCGGCCATTCTAATGCCCTCAGGCAGCGATATCGGCCATCCGGTTCAATTCCTCGATGGCCTCATCGGGCAGTACGAGGCTGGCAGCGGCGAGGTTTTCCCTGAGATGGCCGAGCGACGACGTGCCTGGGATCAGCAGGATATTGGGCGCGCGATGCAGCAACCAGGCGAGTGCCACCTGCATCGGGGTAGCGCTGAGGCGCTCGGTGACCTTGGAGAGGGTGGACGACTGCAGCGGCGTAAACCCGCCGAGCGGGAAGAACGGCACATAGGCAGTGCCCTCACGGGCGAGCGCGTCGATGAGCGGATCGTCGGCCCGATGCGCCAGATTGTACTGGTTTTGCACGCAGACGATGTCGGTGATCCCGCGGCCTTCGGCGACCTGGCGCGAGGTGGCGTTGCTCAAGCCGACGTGACGGACGAGACCCTGCCGCTGGAGATCGGCAAGCACCGTCAGAGGTGCTTCTATCGATCCTTCGGCCGGGCCATGCACGTCGAACATGATCCTGAGGTTGACGACATCGAGCACGTCAAGGCCGAGGTTACGCAGATTGTCGTGCACTGCCTCGGTCAGCTCATGGCGCGAGAAAGCCGGAATCCAGGACCCGTCCGGGCCGCGCCTGGCGCCGACTTTGGTGACGATGACGAGATCATCGCGATAGGGGTGGAGGGCTTCGCGGATGATCTGGTTGGTGACGTGCGGACCGTAGAAATCGCTGGTGTCGATGTGATTGACACCGCTTGCGACCGCCAAGCGCGGCGCCATGATCCCTGGGCGGGCCGAACACGCCAGGCCCCGCGAGCTGCATGGCGCCATAGCCAAGTCGTTTCACGTTGCGGTCGCCGAGATTGAAGCTGCCGGCCTGGTCGATAATGGACATGATCTCACTCCTTTCAAGAGGTGAGGCCAAGACTACGCCTTGGCGGAGCGTGTGAAAATGGGGTACAATCCGTACGGGCCGTGCGGAGTGGCGAACAGTGAAAGCAGATTTGAGCGATCTCAATGCCTTTGTCGCCGTGGCGCGGGCCAGCGGTTTTCGCGAGGCCGCGCGGTCCAGCGGCAGCAGCGCCTCCTTCTTGAGCGAGGCGGTGCGGCGCCTCGAGGCGGATCTCGGGGTCAGACTGCTCAACCGCACGACGCGAAGCGTTGTTCCAACCGAAGCGGGCAAAGGCCTGCTGGAACGGCTTGGCCCTGCTTTGACTGAGGTGGAGGCCGCGCTCGACGTGGTCAACCGATTTCGTGACAGGCCGGCAGGTTCTCTGCGGCTCAACGTGCCGGTCAGCGCGGCGCGCTTGGTGCTGCCAGCCATCGTTCCGCCATTCCTCGCCGCCTATCCCGATATTCGCCTCGAGATCGTCGCCGAGGAGAGCTTCGTCGACGTGGTTGCTGCCGGATGCGATGCCGGCATCCGCTATGACGAGCGGCTGGAGCAGGATATGATCGCAGTTCCGATCGGGCCGCGCCAGCAGCGCTTTGCCACTGCCGCATCCCCCGACTATCTCGACCGTCACGGCCGGCCGCAACATCCGAGCGAACTTCTCGACCATGCCTGCCTGCTGGGCCGTTTTGACAGCGGTGCGCTGACGGCGCCCTGGGAATATGAGCGGGACGGCGAGGTGGTGCGGGTCGAACCATCAGGACCATTGATCGTCAAGGTCGGCGGGGCGATCGATCTGTCTGTCGAGGCCGCCATAGCGGGCACGGGCGTGATCAGCATTTTCGAAGACTGGCTGCGCCCGTATTTTGACAGTGGCGTTCTCGAGCCCATTCTCGAACCCTGGTGGCAGCGCTTTTCCGGGCCGTTTCTCTATTATCCCGGACGGCGCCTGGTGCCGGCACCGCTCCGCGCCTTCATCGATTTCGTCAAGGCGTCAGCTAACCCGGCTTGAACGAAGTTTCAGGGCGATATCGCTTCGAGAACGGAACGCTGTAGATCCGGGGTTTCGATATCCGGGAAATGTCGAAACCCCTTCGGAAGGCGGTCGTCGGCCACAGCAGAGAGATCCTTCTGCGCCGTCACCGTCATTCGCTCCTCAATGCACGCTTGGAGTTTCCATGACTATTGCGAAGTCTTCTGCGACCAGTTCGCTGACGGCTATGAGGATTTCCTCCCGTGAAAAGCCCGATGTCAGCGCACGCTGGATCAGATCCTGCAGATCCGGCTCGACCACATCACGGCAATCCTCGAGGCGTTCTTCTGAAATGGCAAGGCTATTCAATTCGTCCATTGTCTATCCTTTCGGAAAAGCTATCAACGCGCTGCCGCCTGCTTCCGCCCGGCCAGCAGTCCTTCGCGCTGCATCTTCTTGCGTGCGGCCTTGCGCTGCCGGCTGATCGCCTGGGCTTTTTCTCTGACGCGGCGTTCGGACGGTTTCTCATAGGCGCGCCGCTCCTTCATTTCGCGGAACAGTCCTTCGCGCTGCATTTTCTTTTTCAACGCTCTCAGGGCTTGATCGACGTTGTTGTCTCTGACGAGTACCTGCATTCGCATTCTCCTTGTTTGGATGGTGGGCCGATCTCCGTCAGCCGCGTTATCAGGCAATCAGGCCTGCATTCACGGCGGCTAAAGAGGCAAATGCCCTTCACGCTCCAGCAGTTTGGGACAGCATCGCGACCCTTGCGCCGGCCGATCAACGACCGCAGCCGCAGTCGCCATATTTCGTGGGTTCAAAAAGAAATCCTCTGACGGCCGGAGCCGGAATCATCTTGCTGCTGGGATTGCCCATGGGCCGCCCGGATGGCGCATGCCGCCGATCCTTTTGCGTTCATTCCCGTGTCGGCACTGCTTGAGTGTCCGGTGAGATCGGCTGCGGCTAAGGTAGGTGCCGGTGTCCAGGATTGCAACGGTGTGCAGCCGGGATAGAAGCAGCGTCAGAAGAGCACGGCCGCAACATAGTCACGGGGCAGGTTCCTTCAAGTTTACCGGGTGTAAATTGGTCGAAATTGCTTCAAATTTGATTGAAGCAGATAACGTATTGGTCGCTTCATAAACGTCACTGCACGTTATGGGTGAATGTTAACCTTGCGTTAAATACCCCATTGACTTGTAGTATTAATAAGTTGTTAAAGAAGCCGCTCGCTAAGGTCAAAATGACCCACCGATAAAACAATTTTAGGAGAAACTAATGGCTTCCCCGATTCACGCAACTGATGATAGTGCAACTTTTGCAGAAACCGACGTAATTTCCGGAAATCTTCTGTCCAACGATTCCTCCGACAACGGCCACCTGTTCCTGCGCGCCTTCGACCAGCAGACGGTCGGCGCCAAGCAGGCCGGTCAGGTCACCACGATCCAGGGTGACTACGGCACGTTCTTCGTCAAGGCCGATGGCAGCTACACCTATGTGCTGAGCGATGCTGCCAAGATCGGTTTCGCCAACGGTGAGACGCTGGTCGAAAAGGTTTCCTACAAGATCTCCGACGGCGCCGGTCACACCGACATGGGCCTGTTCACCCTGAACATCCAGGGCGTGACCCAGATCAAGCCGGTCGCGGTCGATGACACCTACAGCTTCACCGAAGGCCAGCCCATCGGCGGCAACGTTCTGGACAACGACATTGCCGGCGACAACGGCAAGATGTTCCTGCGCCAGTTCCTGAGCACCAAGGTAGACGCTGCTGCCGACGCCGTAACCGACGTTGCCGGCACGTATGGCACGTTCCATGTCAAGTCGGATGGCACGTTCACCTACGACCTGACGGCCGATCTGGATGCAGGCGTGACCTACACGGAAGTTCTCCGCTACTACAAGATCTCCGACGGCGAAGGCAATACGGACACCGCCAAGGTGACGCTCAACATCATCGGCACGGACGCTCATCCCGACGGCGTCGGTGTTTGATCCGCAGCAATAGATCAGTAAGACAAGACGCCCGCCGCGCCATCGGCGGGCGTTTTCGCATCCGCGTTGCTGATACGTGCTTCCTGGATATAGTTGCTCGTAATCCTTTTTAGCTAGTTCTTATAAAATCCTCAGGGGCGTAGTCTTGCTGTTCGGAGGACACGCCGTTGACCGAACACATCGAACCCAGGCAAATCGAAACGGACGATCTGACGAAAGTCTGGTCCGTCACGGAATTCTGCGCTCGTCACTATATAGATGCCGAGGAACAAGCGATGCTGCTCAAACTTTTCGGGCCCTTCGCGACGGCCTGCGAGCTGTTGCACAATGCCAGACGTGCACAGCGATTTCGATGATGTCTTTTATTCTTCCCTCGCTCTTCTTTGCGGAAGAATGGCGGCTCCAACATATGCTCGAGGTTAGGATCTGACCGTGCGTTCGCGGGCGACTGCCTAATGTCGCAGTGCCCCTGCGCGTCTGAACAGACGCGCAGGGGCAAGCCACCTTCGGCCGACGGTTGGCGCCGGCGCCGAGTTCGAAATCACCCTGCCCGTGCCATCGCCGCGCAGTTGAGGTGGAGCGTCCTGCCCTCAGCTTTTCAGATAGCTGACGACAGCGTCGGCAATCATGCCGCGATGGCGTTCGATGGTATCGCCGTCCGAGAGATTGCGCCTGAAGATAGTGCCGAACGTATAACGGTTGGACACGCGGAAGAAGCAGAAGGCGCTGATCATCATATGGATGTCGATCGGGTCGGCCTTGCGCCGGAAGATGCCCTGGTCGAAGCCGCGCTCCAATATGCCGGCGATGGTTTCGATAACCGAAACGTTGAGATCGCGGATCGCCTCCGAGCGAAGCATGTGTGCGGCATGATGAATATTCTCGATGCTGACGAGGCGGACGAAATCCGGATTGGCCTCGTCGTGGTCGAAGGTCGTCGAGATCAGCGTCCGCAGCGCCTCTTCCGGTTCGAGATTGGACAGATGCAGATCGGATTCCAGCGAGCGGATCTTGCGATAGGACTGCTCCAGGACGGCAAGATAGAGTCCCTCCTTGCTGCCGAAATAATAATAAATCATCCGTTTCGAGGTGCGCGTCTTCTCGGCAATCGAGTCGACGCGGGCGCCGGCGAGGCCATGGGTCGAGAATTCATGAGTTGCGACGAGGAGGATGTCTTCCTTCGTCTGCTCCGGATCATTCTTCCGGCCGTTTTCGCCCCGTTCCGCCATGGACCTCGCTACCGCACTTTCTAATCTATTGTTTTATATTTCGAATTTCGGTCTTCGGCTTCAGTGGAAGCATGCGTTTCTGTTTCCGATGACCCGTCAGTCTTATTCACGTTGACGACATGTTTCAACAGATGCTGCTTGACATACGAACTAGTTAGTACATTTTGAAGAGGCGACCAGTGGAGGAATTGATCGCGACGGCAATATTTCGGTCACGACGCGCCAGGCGGGTCTGACGACGGTCGGCCGACAGGGCAAGGCAACGCTTGGGAGGAGCGAATGACCCGTATTATCGATTTCTATTTCTTCGCGCTGAAGGTGACGATCGCGCTCCTGCTGGCAGCTATGGTCGTGCTGGTTTTCGGCAATGTCGTGCTCCGTTACGCCTTCAACCAGGGCATTACCTCTTCGGAGGAACTCTCGCGCATCTTTTTCGTATGGCTGACCTTCCTCGGCGCCGTCGTCGCGATGCGCGAGCACGCGCATCTCGGTGTCGATTCCCTCATCACGCGCCTCCCGAAGCCTGTCGCCAAACTCGCCGTGCTTCTCGGGTATGGCATGATGCTCGCCGCCACGTGGCTGATGATCAGCGGCAGCTGGACCCAGACGCTGATCAATCTTCATGTTTCGGCGCCGGCAACCGGTATTTCGATGGGTGTCTTCTACGGCGCCGGACTTGCCTTCGGTGTGCCGGCCTTTTTCATCCTTCTGTGGGACGCCTTCGCGATCGTCACCGACCGCATCGATGTGACGACGGCAGCACTGGTGCGCGACAGCGAGGAAGAGGCTGCGCTCGAAGATCCCGCGCACACGGCTTTTTCCGTGCTGAAGCCGAAGCACTGAGGAGGCCGTCATGACCGTCACCATTTTCCTCGGCGCACTTCTCGGCCCCATGGCGCTCGGCGTGCCGATTGCCTTTGCCCTCATCATAACAGGCGTGGCGCTGATGATGTATCTCGGCATGTTCGATGCGCAGATCGTCGCGCAGAATGTGCTGAACGGCGCCGACAGCTTCCCGCTAATGGCCGTGCCCTTCTTCCTTCTCGCCGGTGAGGTGATGAACACCGGCGGCCTTTCGCGCCGTATCGTCAATCTCGCCATGGCCATGGTCGGTCATATCAGAGGCGGCCTCGGCTTCGTCGCGATCTTCGCGGCCTGCGTATTATCCAGCCTTTCGGGATCGGCCGTCGCCGATGCGGCCGCCCTTGGCGCCCTGCTCTTCCCGATGATGCTGAAATCGGGTCATGATCCGGCTCGCGCCGGCGGCCTGCTCGCCTCGGCCTCGATCATCGGCCCGATCATCCCGCCCTCGATCGGCTTCATCCTCTATGGCGTCATAGGCGGAGTTTCGATCACCAAGCTGTTCCTGGCCGGCATCGTCCCCGGCCTGTTGATCGCGGCTGCCCTTTGCATCACCTGGCTGATCGTAGCCCGCAAGGAACAATTCGCCCTGCCGCCGAAACAGAGCGGCGCCGTGCGGATCAAGGCCTTCGTCGAAAGCATCTGGGCGCTGATGCTTCCCGTCATCATCATCGTCGGCCTGAAATTCGGCGTGTTCACGCCGACCGAAGCCGGCGTCGTGGCGGCGGTCTATTCGCTCTTCGTTTCAATGGTCGTCTATCGCGAACTGCCGCCGTCTCGGCTGTTCGAGGTCTTCGTCGCGGCCGCGAAGATCACCTCGGTGGTGATGTTCCTGGTGGCCTGCGCCGCCGTCTCGGCCTGGCTGATCACCGTCGCCGATGTGCCCGGCGAGCTTGCAAGCCTCGTCGAGCCGCTGATGGACAATCAGACGCTGCTGCTGCTTGCCATCATGGTGCTCATCATCGTCGTCGGTACGGCCATGGACATGACGCCGACGATCCTGGTGATGACGCCGGTGCTGATGCCGATTATCAAGCAGGCGGGCATCGACCCGGTCTATTTCGGCGTGCTGTTCATCATCAACAATTCGATCGGGCTGATAACGCCGCCGGTCGGAACGGTGCTCAACGTCATTTGCGGCGTTTCGAAGTTGTCGATGGAGGATCTGATGAAGGGCGTCATTCCCTTCATGATCGCCGAGCTGATCGTTCTGCTTCTGCTCGTCCTTTTCCCTGCGCTGGTGACCGCTCCGGTCGCCTGGTTCGGACACTGATGTCGCCGTGTCGGCGATGGAATCTCAACGCAGCCGGACGGAGATCCGGCTCTATCCTGGGAGGAAAACATGCTGAATAGATTGACGAAACTGGCGCTGGGACTGGCTCTGCCCATGGCTCTCTTGGCGAACGGCCCTGCTATGGCCGAGATCCGCGAACACAACCTCAAATTCGCTGCCGCCAACAATAAGGGCCATCCCCAGGTCATGGGCATGGAGAAGTTCGCCGAGCTGGTGAAGGAAAAGAGCGGCGGCAAGATCGAGGTCAAGCTGTTTCCGGGCGGCGTCCTCGGCGGCGACGTTCAGACGGTGTCGGCCCTGCAGGGCGGCGTCATCGAGATGACGGTGCTCAACGCCGGCATTCTCGCAAGCAACGTCAAGCAGTTCGGCGCCGTCGACCTGCCCTTCCTCTTCAACAGCGGCGAAGAGGCGGACAAGGTGATGGACGGCGCGTTCGGCACCAGTCTGATGAAACTCCTGCCCGACACCGGCCTCGTCGGCCTCGCCTATTGGGAGCTCGGTTTCCGCAACCTCACCAACAACCGTCATGCGGTCACCAAGCTCGAGGACATCAAAGGCCTGAAGATCCGCACCATCCAGTCGCCGATCCCGATCGAGCTCTTCAACAGCCTGGGCGCCAATGCAGTGCCGCTGCCCTATACGGAACTCTATACCGCGCTCGAAACAGGCACGGTCGACGGCCAGGAAAACCCAGCCGCCAACATCATCAATGCGAAGTTTTTCGAGGTGCAGAAGTACATGACGGTGACCCGTCACCAGTACAATCCGCAGATCGTGCTCATCAGCAAGAAGTTCTGGGACGGCCTGAACGAAGAGGAAAAGGCAATCTTCGAGGCGGCCGCGACGGAAGCCCGCGACTATCAGCGCAAGGTTTCCAGGGAGCTGGACGCCAAGGCGATCGAGGAAATCAAGAAGACCGGCATGGAAGTCGCCGAGCTCAGCCCCGAAGAAACGCAGAAGCTGCGTGATGCCGTCAAGCCGCTGGTCGATAAGTTCGCGGCTCAGATCGGCGCGGAGACCGTCACGCAGCTCTTCAAGGAGCTCGACACGGTTCGCGGCAAGTAAACAGATCAGGCCCGCGGGCGACCCCGCGGGCCATTCCCATCACGAGCAAGACAGGAACTGGCGCATGGCCGAGACACTCCTGAAACCGTTGAAGGCCGGGCTGATTGGCGCCGGCATCCAGGCCTCGCTGACGCCTGCCATGCATATGCAGGAAGGTGCGGCGCAGGGGCTGGATTACGATTATGAGCTGATCGATCTCGCCAAGCTGGATGCGTCGCCGGCCGATCTTCCGCGTTTGATCGGCGATGCCGAAGCGCGTGGACTTGCCGGTCTCAATATCACTCATCCCTGCAAGCAGCTCGTCATTCCCCTGCTCGACGAGTTGTCGCCTGAGGCCCGGGCGCTCGGCGCCGTCAACACCGTCGTCCTGAAGGACGGCCGGCGCTTTGGCCACAACACCGACTGGTGGGGCTTTGCCGAAAGCTTTCGGCGCGGGCTGCCGCAAGCCGACCTTTCCTCCGCCGTGCAGCTTGGCGCCGGCGGGGCGGGCGTGGCGACCGCCTATGCGATCTTGACGCTCGGCCTCGAGCGGCTGACCGTCTTCGACCGCGAGAACGAACGCGCCGTCGATCTGGCCGAAACGATGTCCGCGCTCTTTCCCGGCGCGTCGATCGCTGCGGGAAGTGACCTGGAAACAGCAATGAAAGACGCATCCGGCCTGATCCATGCGACGCCGACGGGCATGGCCAAATATCCCGGCATGCCGCTTCCGCCCGAGCTTCTCGAACCACGGCATTGGGTGGCTGAGATCGTCTATTTCCCCTTGGAAACCGAGCTTCTGCGGCAGGCGAGGCAGCGCGGCTGCCGGACGCTCGACGGCGGCGGCATGGCGGTCTTCCAGGCGGTCGGCGCCTTTCGCCTGATCACCGGCAGGGAGCCCGATGCCGGCCGCATGCTCGCGCATTTCAAGACGATGACGACTTAACGCGTGTCGGAAAGGACCCTGCGATGAAGACCTCGATTGCGACCGTTTCATTGAGCGGCGACCTCAGCGACAAGCTGGAGGCGATCGCCAAGGCCGGCTTCGACGGGGTGGAGATTTTCGAGAATGATTTCCTGATCTTCGACGAGAG
>NZ_JAILYJ010000024.1 GCF_019793465.1 Rhizobium croatiense
CGCCGGATGAAAATTCAGTGGCAGGTCACTTCTTCCATCCCTTGGTGTCCACCTATTTTGGTGGACACCTCATGCCAAAGCTCACTCAATTGCAGAAGGTGCGGGGAAAATCGCGCTTACGATCGTTCAGAAAACATTGCCTGTTTTTGGAGGCGCAGGCGGTGTTTCGCCATGCCATTAACCAAGTACCGGTTTTGAGGCATTCTCTCACTCAACTCACCCAGCTTCACCGCCAAAACTGCATACGTTGGAACTCGACCACTGCCCAATGTGGTCATTGATTTGCGGCCCATTCAGAGCGCCAAGACAGCGCCCTTTTGCGTGACAGTTAAACTCAAACGGATGTCGGTGGCCGAGAACCCAGCCATCACTGCAAATTCCCCCGCCTCTATCCGCCAACGCCGCTCGGTCGTGTCGAAGAAGGCAAATGTTCGGGCGTCAAGTATGAAACGCAACCTTCGTTTCTCACCGGGTTCCAGGGCAATTTTCGAGAAGGCTTTCAGCTCTTTAACCGGTCTGGGTATAGATGCTTCAACATCGCCGACATAGATTTGCACCACTGCCGAACCTGGCCGCTCGCTGATGTTGGTCAATTCCAGTGTCACTGTCACCGCGCCGGCAGCGTCTGGTAGCCCTACCGTCAGGTCCGACATCGCAAAGCTTGAATAACCGAGACCATGACCGAACGGGAACAGCGGCTTAATGCCGTGGCGGTCGTAGTGCCGATAACCGACGAACACACCTTCGTCATATCGCACATGGCCGTCCTTACCTGGATAGACCGCGTCATCCTCAGTATGTGTGGGGTTGTCAGCCCAGCGCACGGGGAAGGTCTGTGCCAGTCGGCCCGAGGGCTCGGCCTTGCCGAGGAGCACATCGGCGATCGCGTTGCCAGCCTCCTGTCCGGGATACCAGCATTGCAGTACTGCACGAGCACCGGAAAGCCAGGGCATTTCCACCGGTCCACCGGTTTGTAGTACGACGATCGTGTTCGGATTGGCCGCAATTACCGCCTCAACAAGCTGGTTCTGCAGACCGGGAAGTGCAATACCGCGAAGATCGGAGCCCTCGGTATCCCAGTCGCCCGTTCTGCCCACGAAGACTACCGCATGATCAGCCTTTGCCGCGACGGCTGCTGCCTCGGCAATCTCCGCTTCGGCCGAAAATCTGCCTATTCCTACCCGAATTGCGGCGATATAGAGGTTGACGTGGTCGTGCCGGGCGTACTCGGCGACGACCTCGTATGTACGGCCGGCTTCGAGCGTGATTTCACCCACGACCTCTTCGCAGCCTTCTTCAAAGAATGTGGTACCACGTATCCAGGAAGCCCAAGCGTCCACCACAAGTCTGCCGTCCACATAGACCCGGCCAAGCCCGGCCGAGGTTAGTCCGACGCGATAGACGCCGGCTTCCGAGGCTGTGAAGATGGTGCGCATTCTAGCCGAAAAGCGAAGGGGATCGACAAAGCCCTCGGCCACGGGGGGCAACCATACACCAAGGCTCGACGGTTCCTCGACGACCTTCACCGGTTCGCCAGCTAGCTCCCTTCCTTGGAAAAACTCGAAGGTTGTGGGGTTTTCGATTAGCGGCTGAAACCGATAATTGTTGCAGCCCTGAGCGTAGCACAGATTCTCCTCACCCAGCGCGTCCACCAGCCCCTGCCACGGACTGATGACATAGTGAGGGTTCAACTGCGCCGAGCCGCCTCCCATCACCTGCGCGACCTTGGCATTGGGTCCAATGATGGCGACCATACCTTGCTGAGCCAATGGCAGGATCCCGTCATTCTGTAGCAGAACTGCGCTTTCCGCTCCCGCGCGCCTGATCAATGCCCTATGTTTCGGTTGATCAATGGCGTACTCCTTAAACTCGCGATGATCGTTGATAGCGCCGGTGCGTTCCATCAAAGTCAGGATATTGCGCACACAGGCGCGGATCGTCTCGACACTAACCTCGCCGCCTTCGACCGCAGCCAGTAGCTTGGAGCCGCGATCGCGAGTCGGGCCCGGCATCTCCAGATCCAGCCCGGCATTCACGGTGGGTGCGGTCGAACGCGAGCCGAACCAGTCCGACATCACCACGCCGTTAAAACCCCAGTCACCGCGCAGAACCTCGTTCAACAGCCAATGGCTTTCCGCCGTGTAAGTACCGTTTAGCTTGTTATACGAAGACATCACGGCCCAGACCTTTGCCCGCTTCACCGCCGTCTCAAAGGGTATCAGGTAGACTTCGCGCAGCGTGCGTTCATCGATATCTGAAGAGATGGTTGTACGTTCAATCTCGGACTCGTTGCCGACGAAATGTTTTATCGTGGCACCGACTTTCGTGGACTGCAGACCTTCGATATAGCCGACTGCAAGTTCCGCCGTCAGGATCGGATCCTCAGAGAAGCACTCAAAGTTGCGGCCGTTTGTGACGCTACGCTGGATGTTAACGGTGGGGGCTAACGAGACGTGGGCACCTTTTGAAAGAACCTCGTCACCTAGGGCACTGCCGATTTCCTTGGCTAGATCCGGGTTCCAACTCGCTCCGATGGCGATGCCCACCGGGAAAGCCGCTGCAGTCACACCTCCGACAAAAGACCCCGCCCCGCGGGCGCCGTTGGGGCCGTCGGTCAAGCGCAATCTCCCTATCCCTAGGCGGTCGATGGGCGGTAAAGACCAGAACGTATCGCCGGAAAGTAGCGAGACCTGCTCCGCCAAGGTCATATTATCGAGCAATGCTTTCTTATCAATCATCTTCTCTGCTTCTTGAATCTCAATACTTACCTGTCCCAGATCAACATCTCAAGATGCATATCGGGGAAGCTGGTGATCTCGGCGCCATGGAGCCGTCCATCCATAAAAAGGACGCCCGTTTGTTCATCAAGGCGTCGCGTCCCGCCGTCGCGAGGACGACGACATGTTCGAAGCCTTCACATAGCCGAGATGCGGTCACCGCTTTCCATTGAAAACAAGGAACATCGCGGCAATCGATTTCAGCAGTGAAAGTTGTGCCGGCTGCGGCAGCGCCGGTTCTGTTACGGAGTTATTCCTCCGCAAGTTTGTGAGACAGTTCGAACATTAGCAAGCTTTATCAGACAATCTGTTGACAGACAACCTCGGTCGCGCAGCTTTCGTGTCGTCATTGATGATTCGATGCTTCCCTCGGAGGCGGATCCCGATTGATGAAGTTTCTTCACCGCCTATGGACAAGGATCGACCACAATGGACAGGCTGTTGTCCCGTTTCCGGCTACAGAGTAATCATTTTCGTACTGTCTTTCATAATCAGCATTTGCGCGGTGGGGTTTTCGGGGCACTACGCCGCGGGTCTCCTACAAGGCCGCCTGGAAACCTCGAGCGAGGTGATGCAGGTGCTCTCGGGTTTCCGTGACGTCTCCGCCTCGTCCGTCTGCATCGCCCTCACGCCGTGCTTGAATCCTCCCTACATATGCAGGCATTCCCGGTTGATATCGATCCAGATTGTCTGAGAGCTACCAGTATTCGTTGATCCTGCCGTTATAGCTTTGCCTGCTCGTCTGCACAAATTTAGATATCGAGAGATCAAAAACGGGCGCCTGGAGGAGAGCCGTGGCAGTACCGCATTCGTACCGGCTGGTCGTGTCAGACAGCCGAAGACTTGCGGATTCTCTACCATCATGGATGGCCTCGGCTCAGAGAGGGATCGGAGGCTGTCACGTATTTTTTTCCGCTTTCGGCATGTTAAAGGATGCCAGGCGATCTTGCTGCCAATTATTTTTCTGGCTGCGAGCGACCGCTTTCTGCCGGCACTCAAATTCCCCTGGTGAAGCAGGGCTATCGCATATGAGCGATGATAGAGATGAGGAACTGATCGTCCCACCCTGCCTTCTTGATCTTTCGACGAATGGAGGCCTTATCTGGATGGGCCCGGATGAGGTTGAGGGCAATCTTTCGTAACAGAGCAATGTTTGCCGGTCCGTGATCCTTACGGTTTCTGGCGGCATCCTCGCGGAACTGGACGTCGAGCACCCAGTGCAGTTTGTTTTCGATCTGCCAATGAGTTCTGGTTACCTCGATCAGGGCGGCAGCCGACATGACGGTGGAGAGCAGGAAGTAGCGGACATGGCTGGTCAGACGGCCATCGGCATGACGGCTTGTGGCCTCGACGGAGCCGATGGCCTGCAGGCCGGGGAAGTCGATGTCATTGACGGCGACGATGCAGGCACGGCGTCTTTCGCAGCGGTCATGGTCATTCTCGGCGGCGGTCTGGACGCCGAGTGGCTCGACGTCGTCCAGACGAGCAATCGTCTGTGCCAGGAGGCCGGGCTGATTGGCCTTCAACGCCAGGGCATAGTCGCCGCCGGCGGAAAGGATGGCATGAGCGGTATCGGCGCGGCAATGCAGGGCATCGGCGGTGACGATGGCACCTTCCAGCGACAAAAGCGCAAGCGCATCGAGCGCCCCTTGGACCTCGTTGCGGCCCGGCGCGGTCTGTTGGCCGATGACCAGGCCGCAACCGGCAGCCCAGACCTTGACGAGGGGCAGCGGCGTCGCCTCGTACCGCCTTGCCGTCGACCGCCACCACGCCTTCCATGCCCTTTGCAAAGGCTTCGGTAAAGCGGCTTCGAAGGCAACCTGATTGAGGCAGCGGAAAACGGTGGAGAAGGTGCCATGGCCGGCGATGCCATAGGGCAGCGGCACGATCGTCTTGAGCCACTTCTTTTTGGAAACGCCGAATCGGCCATGTCGGCGCAGCTTTCGGCGCCGCAAACGATCGCGGCAATGGCAATGAACAGGATCGACATCAGCGGATGACGTGTGTTGCGCCCCGAGGGTCGGGCAGATCTTTAAAACAGGTGGCAAATCGATTCATCCGTACCTCCAAATTATCGGAGAGTTCTTGAGTCGATTTGCCTCAGCAAAACAACTCCTTACCATCCATATGCGATTCTCCTGCCTGGTGAAGCTGTCTCGTCTGGCCGTCACTTCAATCGCCCGCAACCGGCGCCTTAAGGTAGTCGAGAAACGTCCGGAGAGCGGACGGCACCTGTCGATGCGAAACGTAGTATGCATGAAAACCCGGCCCGGTAGAGGTCCAGTCCGGCAGCACGACTTCGAGTGAACCGGCCGCAAGTTTGTCCTCGACCCGGGCCTGCAGGCAATAAAAGAGACCGCCTCCCTCCTCCGCCATGCGGATAGATAGTTCCGAATCTCCGAGCGTGAGAAGTCCCGGAACGTCGAGAGAAACCATGCGATCGCCGTCGCCAAGTTCCCATTTGCAGAGGTGATCCGTACCGGTTCGGATCCGGATGCACTCGTGCGTCAAGAGATCTTCCGGCCGCGCGGGCCGCCCTCGTTCGTTGAGATAGGCCGGAGAACCGACTACGATCCATTCGAGTTCGGATGTCAGACGCGACGCGATCATCCCCTCGGGAACCGTTCCCCCATAACGGATGCCCGCGTCAAAACCTTCGGCGACCATATCGATGAAGCGATCCTCGACGCTGACTTCGACCTCGACATCTGGGTAGCTCTTGCGAAAACTGTGCAGTCGAGGAGCGATCAGCAGCTCGGCGGCGTCACGCAGGGTGGTCACTCTCACTCTGCCCGTAGGCCCGCTCCTGAAACTGTCTAGGAGATCCATCGCAGCTTGAATGCCGAGGAAACGGGGCTCCAGTTCGGCAAGCAGCACTTCGCCGGCGGCGGTGAGACTGATGCTCCTGCTTGTCCGATGAAACAGACGGACGCCCAGACGGGCCTCCAAACCCCTGATCGAGTGGCTGAGGGCAGACCCGGAAACGCCGCGAAGCGCGGCGGCCTTTCGGAACCCCCCCGCACGCGCGATCGCGACGAAAGTTTCAAGGTCGGCCAGATCGGCCCGCGTTGATACCATGAGTTATGGATACTCGCACTTGTACTGAAAAAGATCGCCCTTGCCGGCGCCGACCTTGCTTCAGGCCGGCCGGCACCTTCAATCCTTATTTAACTGGCCCTGTATTTGGTATGTGATGGCCGAGGAAGCAGTCAAAAATTTGACCTAGTGATCCATGTTGGATCCTGCGAAGGACGGCGGAGATGGCCCGGTCGCTGAAAAACGAAAACGTCCGGGATTAGATCGTCATGCAATGAAGATCTTCGTGTCCACAGCCACGAGAGACGGCACCGGTTGGTTCCGCGAGGCGGTCTAACAGTCCCGGAGGTTCTAGTTCTGAGCTCTCGAAAACGCGGGCTACCAGTCCTGCCGGGTTGGATGGACGAAATGTCGTTGATCGTGATCTCCGGGGGCTGGTCTAGTGCATAGACCACGGCTTCAGCCACCGACGACGGCGGAATACCCTGCTTGTTGAGCTCTCCGGCGATCTTTCTGCCCGTCTCGTCATGAACCTTGTCGGCCCAGCCGGTATCGATCACGCCAGGGCTGATCATAGACACTTGGATCCCGCTACCCACGCCCACCTCCTTCCTGAGGCTTTCGGTAATACCGCGTATGAAGAACTTCGTGGCTCCGTAAACCCCTGCCGCCTCGCCGACATGAACGCCGGCGATAGAGCTCATATTCAGGATGCGGCCGGACCGGCGCTCCAACATCGACGGCAGCACCGCGGCGATCGCATGCAGATAGCCACGCAGGTTGGTATCGATCATCTTGTTCCAATCGCCGACGGCGGCATCCTTCCAATAGGAAAAGAGCATGAGGCCGGCATTGTTGACCAATATATCGACCGGGCCGTACGTCGTTGTGGCGAACGCGACGAGGGCCTTGGTACTCTCAAAATCCGTGGCATCAGCAACCTTGTAGCTGGCAATACCTCCCGAACCGGTGATGTCTTCGACGATCTGACTGAGGCGTTCCTCATTGCGGCCGGCAAGGACGACGCGCGCACCTTTTTCCGCCAATCCTCTGGCGGTCGCCGCTCCAATGCCCGAGGAAGCCCCTGTGACGATGGCGACCTTGTTTTTCAGATGTGACATGACGTGCTCCTTCACTGCGGTTGGGTCAATTCGGCTTGCCGCGCGGCTTTGACGGGCTCGGGGGTCGTCCGGTTTTCCAACACCTGCCGCTTGGTTTTCTGATCTCCGCCGACGATATGGTCGATGCCGTTCATGAGGGCCTCGAAGCCCTGCTTGGCGACGAGCGTCTTGTCGTTTTTTTGTTGGCCACCGAGCTTCGTACCGCCCATTCCAGCGTTCGCGTGGAAGTCGCTGTTGGTGGCGCCCGGAAGGAGTGCCGTCACCGTGACCCCGGTCGAGCGCAACTCCTCGCGCAGAGATTCCGCGACCATGTAACCGAATGCCTTCGACGGGCCGTAAACGGTTTCGTATGGCGTGGGCAGGGTCGCCGAAACCGAGGAGGTGATGAGAATCCTGCCGCGGCCGTTCTTGACCATATGTTGGACGACGCGTTTGGCCATATGGACGGTCCCGGTTACATTGATCGCAAGCAGGCGAAGCTCATCCTCGAGATCGTTATCGACAAAGGCGCCGCCAATACCGATACCGACGTTCAGAGCCGCGGCTTCCAAGGGGCGCCCCAGCCCCTGCGTAAAGGTCCAGAACCTCTCGACGCCATCGTACGTCGAGGCATCCGCTTTGAACGGATATGCTTCGGCATCAAGGCTTCGTAGCGCATCGGCGGCCTCGTTCACCTTGTCGCTTGAGCCTGAAATGGCGACATCGAATCCATTCTTGGCGAATTGTTTGGCAAGCTCGAAGCCTATTCCAGATGAGCCGCCCGTGATCATTGCGAGTGGTTTATTCCCTGTCATGATTTCACTCCTTTGGTTTGGTCAGCACCACGATCGTCTCGAGGCGCTGGTGACCAAATGCCCGTGGAGCCGATTGGTTACATGAGCAAAATTGATCGGGGCGGCGAGTGAAAATCATCCACCGATCTGGCAGGGACCAGGAGTGCGTTACCTTTTTGGTCCCGTCCGCGGTCGAACTGGCCAGGCATTCCCTACGTCACGAAGGCCCTTGAGTGAACACGGCTCATCGGTGCGTGCGATCCCGCTCACTTCAAGTAGCCGTCGCGCTACCCTATTCTTATAGTGCGATCGAACGGTCGTTCGCAGCCCGCGGATATGATCCGACGACCCAAGCGCCCGAGTAGCGTTGATGGACTTCTCTGCGCTGGTGCCATCGGCCGGCACGCTTCTCGGAGAAAAATTCCACGGCGACGGCTTGTCCGGCACACCTTCCAGCGGTGACGGTCCAATGACGGGAAAGACAAAAAATGAGCGAGAGAATGAACAGCGTCGTTGCTCCTGGCCGCGTTGCGGTCATCACGGGAGCTGCGAAGGGCATCGGCTTGGCAATCGCGAGGGCTCTCGCGGCCCGCGGCATGAAGCTCGCGCTGCTGGATCTCGACGCCGACGCACTTGAGGATGTTACTTCGACACTCGACACGGACATCCTGATCGTGAGCGGCGACGTATCAGATTTGTCGGCACTGACCAGGTTGCGGGACGAAACGATTTCGCGGTTTGGCGACGTGGCCGTCCTAGTAAACAACGCGGGCATAACGCAAGGAGCCGGCCCTTGGGACAATCCTGCAAAGTGGCGACGCCAGATCGATGTAAACTTCGGAGGTGTTCTGGCCGCGCAACACGTCTTCGTGCCCTACATGATCGAAGCCGGTCGCCAGTCGGCCGTTGTCAACCTCGGCTCCAAGGAAGGTATTACGACTCCTCCAGGTAACGCCGCATATTCGGTGGCAAAGGCAGCTGTCAAAGTCCTGACCGAACAGCTGTCGCACGAGCTTCTGAAGGAGACGGGAGGTCGTGTTTCGGCTCATCTCCTCGTCCCTGGCTACACGTGGACACCCATGAACATCGCACTCAAGCCGCAGGGCATTGCGAAACCCGATGAGGCATGGACCGCAGAGCAACTGGTGGAATACTTCCTGGTCCGTCTGCTCGACGAGAATTTTTACATCATCTGTCCGGATAACGCGGTTACGTCTGCGATAGATGCCAGACGGATCCGCTGGGCGGCCGATGACATGATTCTGAACCGACCCGCGCTTTCACGTTGGCACCCCGACTGGATGGATAAATTCGCAGCCTGGTTGAAGGCAGGCCACTGACGGTGGAATGTTTGTAGAGGAGAGTAATCCAATGCCCAGACCCTATGTAATCTGTCACATGATGTCGCCGCTGGATGGCCGATTGATCGTCAATGATTGGGCCGAGGCAACCGGCCATTCGGTCGATGAGCTCGTGAAGATCTATGACGGCCTGCATGAGAAGATCGGTGCCGACGCCTGGCTTTCGGGAAGAGCGACGGGAGAAGAGTTCGCGGACGCCGTCGACCGCCCCTATCAAGCAACCGGCACAGCCGCGCGACCGATCCATATCGCCAACCCGGACGCCGGCGAGTTCGCTGTCATCGTGGATAAGGACGGTCGGCTACGCTGGGACAAGAGCGACATTGAGGGAGCTCACCTTGTGGTCCTGACAGGATCTGACGTGGATGATGCTTACCTGGCGGGCCTCACCCAGGCTGGCGTTTCCTATATCGTCTCGGAGAAAGATGGCGTCGATCTGAAAAACGCGCTTGACCTTCTTGGAACCGAGTTCGGTGTGAAGCGCTTGATGCTGGAAGGCGGGGCGCAAACCAATGGCCATTTCTTGAAGGCGGGTCTTGTTGACGAGGTCAGCCTGGTCATCTTCCCTGCGATCGGAGGCAAGTCGAATACACCGGCCATATTCGAGGGCGGCGAGGATGGGCTTGCCGGCAGGGCGAGGCTCACGTTTATCAGCGCCGAAGCCGCTGGCCTCGGCTCCGTGCATCTGAGATATCGCGTTGGACGTCCATAAGAGACGTCCGTAGGAGAAGATTGTGGAAGGGCTCCCTCCTGCCGTCGTCGAAATGATCGTCGAGGAGCAGGGCGCGATACTCCTGAGCAAGCAACCTTGTTTCGAGATCATCGCGCAGCGCAGAGAGCCGGAAGAACTGGCGTAGTCTGCCCGTGGTGTCTCTCCGATTAGGCGGTGTGATGAACGGTATGTGACGCCGACATTAATGCCCGCGGCGGTGACCGCGATATGAGCGTCAAGGCGTTGCTCGAGTGCAGCTCGACAAACAAACAAGGTGAGACGCGTATTGCCGCACGTAACGATGCTCCCCACAAAAATGTCGGGCCTACTACACCTGCTGTCAGGTTTGTCAGGTGCGCGCCATGGTGCTGTTCCGCCCGACTTCCTACCGCGCTCTCGTGGAAGTCCTTGAAGCATAGGCACAAGATTCCTTCTGAGGCTCGATCCGGCCAGAGTGGCATGAGTCTTGAAACTTTCTCGTCGCGCGGCGGCAGCTGTCTTCTCCCGAGAAAGCGCGCGAGTCAAAGTCGAATTGCAGGTGAACGCATGGTGACGCAGTAGAACTTTGTGGATGCGGTTCGACCCGGGGAGAACAAAACTCCGGGCAGAGGTTTGGGAGGGTTGTTTGTCTGTGTCTGACAAAATTGCGATCTTCGGTATGGCGAGCGTTTTTTCGGTCACCCATGCGCTATTCGCAGTCGCTCAAGAGGCCAGGGCCGTGACTAACCCCCTGGCCTATATGCTGCAACCTATCACAAAATCCCAGGGGATGCTGAAAACCTTCGAACAAAGCCGGGAGACATTTCCGGGCGAGGTTCTGCTCGATATGAACGCTACCTATCTCGACCGACAGATCTACAATCCGGCCACGGCGCGCTACGACCACGTTAAACTGCGCGGCTATCAAGACGCCCGCCAGACCGGCTTATCCGGTGCCGACACGCCATTGGTTGGACCGACCATCGATCTACGGCCCGGTCAGACGGTGCGGGTAACGCTTCACAACCTGTTCCCTCAGGATTCCACCTGCGGCATCGGCGGTGGCAGTGCCAATACCCCCCATTGCTTCAACGGTACCAACCTGCATTCGCACGGTCTCTGGGTAAATCCGTCTGGCAATGGCGATAATGTGCTGATCTCAATCCGTCCCGGCGTTTCGTTCCAATATGAATACAACATCGCCGTTGAGCATCCCGCCGGCACCTTCTGGTATCACCCACACCTACACGGATCAACCGCATTGCAGGTGTCGAGTGGCATGTCCGGGGCGTTGATCATCCGTGGCGATCGCATGCCGACACCGACCGAGACTGGCGATATCGACCGCCTATTGAAGCAGCCGGGCGGCTCCGATATCGCCGAACGGGTTTTGGTGCTACAGCAGATTCAATATGCTTGCACCGATAACAATGGCGACATCACTTATGAT
Source organism: Rhizobium croatiense (assembly GCF_019793465.1). Taxonomy (GTDB): domain Bacteria; phylum Pseudomonadota; class Alphaproteobacteria; order Rhizobiales; family Rhizobiaceae; genus Rhizobium; species Rhizobium croatiense. The sequence goes on from NZ_JAILYJ010000024.1 coordinate 11,210, forward strand.
TGCCAGCCAGGACAGGTGGGCGGCATCGAAAGCTACGATCAGTTCGGACCTGGCAGTTGGCCGGCTTCGGGCCGCTTCACCAGCGTCAACGGCCAGGTGCTTGGTCAGTTGGCATTAGCGGAGGCTGGCTCGGTCGAGCGGTGGCGGATGATACACGCCGGGGTTCGCGACACCATCAATTTCGAAATCCGGCGCAAGACCGGGACGACCGCGTTCCGCACGCTTGCGGCAGCGGACACCGACAGATGGATCGATCAGAATTGCGGCAAGGATACTATTCCGTATGGGGTGGTGGCCCAGGACGGGCTGACAATGGCGCAGGTGCAGATGCGGCAGCAAGCGATCCTGCAACCGGGCTACCGCGTTGACGCGCTGGTGGTGTTGCCAGGAGCGGGTGACTACTGCATCATCGATGGCGCCGCACCGGCAGCGGCCAGCGTCAACCAGGAGGCTCCAAGCCGACGGCTTCTCGGCATAGTCACTGCAGTAGGCGGCCATGCCGTCAATGGCGAGATCGGCACCTATCTGCAGGATTGGCTGATTTCGGCGGCTGAGCGCACGATGTCACAGAATGTCGCCGGCAAGGTTATCGATGACCTCAAGAACGAGATGTCGCTCTCAAGCTTTATTCCCCATCCGGACATCGACGCGGGCGAGGTCACCGGCGAGCAGCAACTGGTGTTTAACATCGATGTGAAACAGCCGGGTGCCACCTTCTTCGAGGTTGACGGCAAACCTTATGATCCCAACCGCATCGACCGGACGTTGCCGCTGAGCGGAGTCGACGAATGGACGCTCCGCTCGGATTTCGTCAGCCACCCATTCCATATCCATGTCAATCCGTTTCAGATCATCAAAATTGTCGATGCGGCCGGCAACGATGTCAGCGCGCTTGGCGCCGATGACGACGGCGATCCGCAATATCCAGGCTTGAAAAATGTCTGGAAGGACACGCTGTGGATCAAGAATCCCGGCACCGATCCGTCGGCGCGCTACACGATCACCGTGCGGACGCACTACCAGCGCTATATCGGCGAGTTCGTTCTGCATTGCCACATCCTCGATCATGAGGACCAGGGCATGATGCAGAACATCAGGATCACCCTGCCGGACGGCCAGGGTGGCACCGTTTCCGGCCATCATTAGGGCGTCGATCGCCATTGGGAGGAACTATGAGCTTCACTGGCACTTGGAGTTATCGCAGCCTGATCAACAATCCCGATTTATCGGTTGATTTCAATGCACTGGAATTTGGCCAGGGAACGCTGGTGCTGACCGAGTTGGCTCGGCGCAAGGTCGGCGGAACCATTGGTGGGCCCGGGTGGTCGCTGGAATTGACCGGTACGGTGCGTCCGGGAGACCCTGTCGAGCTGCAATTCACTGGAAAGGGCGATGTGGCCGGCGAGACCTGGATCTACAGCTATCGCGGCTACATCGTGCCGAACTGGCCGAATGGCGTCGATCAAAGGGACGCCATTGTCGGTAGCATCGTCCGCGACGTCCCGCATTCGCATGGGGTCGCCGCAGCCGGCTACGTTGCCTCCTGGTATGCCGTGCGACAGTGATGCTCCAGCATTTGCCGCAGCTCGAAGACATTCGGATCAACATTCACCGGCCAGGGTCTGGGTCGACGGACCGATGCCTCACATTTGAACCGCGTGCTCTGGCGGTTCAGCGGGATGTGCTGCCCGAACTTGTCGAACACGATCGTCGCCAGCAACTGAGGGCCGATGAAGCCGCGCGGGCGTCGCATGGAACGGTGCGGGAGCCTGACTGATCGCCTCGCAATCGCGGCAGGTAAATTTCTCGCGCACCGTCTCGATCACCTTGAATCGGCGCGGGATATCCTCCAGCGTTTCCGTCACGTCCTCGCCCAGCTTCGACAGCCGCGAGCCGCCACAGCAGGCACATGCCGTCGGCGCTTCGATGACGATGCGTGCGCGCTCGACGTCTTTGGGCCACGCCTTGCGCACTGGACGCTTGCGGGCGAAGGCGCGCACGGACTGCGTTCTGGCCGCGGCCTCTTGGACGCTCAGTTCGTCCTCGGCGGCCTACGCCACGAGCTCTTCGAGCTGCAAATTCCAACTGATCGATCAGCCGCTGCGTGCGCTCGCGGCGCGGCCCGTGCTTCTCGCGCTCCAGCTTGCCGATCAGCAACTGCAAATGCACGTTGAGCGCCTCAATGTTCGACAGCCGCGCCTTCGCGTTGGCCGCTTCCGCCTCAGCTTGCAGCCGCGCAGCAGGTTCGGCCAGCAGCGCCGGATGAGCGCTGGCAAGGTCCGATGGCAGGGTAAGCGGCGGCAATGTCATAACGACATTGAATCAGATTTCTCAACAATCTCAATGTAAAAATTCAGTCAAACCCGGCTGGGGCGCCAGGTTTCCTGCCGTGCGCGCCAGTCAATTCCCTCCAGCGACAACGGATGTTGATGCCCCTCCTGGTGAGGCTGAATGATTCTCAGATCGAGTTGATGAATGGTACGGTTGCGAAGGTCGCGAACCGCGTTGACGACCGCCGGGGAATTTTGGAACAAATATGCTCCGGTTGATTGCTGGTCGATGAGCAGGCGCTTCCGCCTGATTTGAACGTAAATCCAATTGACGGGAATATCGAGCCTGGCGGCAAGTTGTACGGCGCTGAGCAAACTAGGTTCGTGTGTCCATCTGTTGCGCTGTGCCTTTACCTAGATGCCCGCTGCAAGGCGGAGGCGTTGCACAGTGATTGGCAAAACCTTCTCCTCACAATTGGGCGAATGGTGTCCTTTGCGCGTCAGTATTTCAGGCTTCGACATATCCCTGTGTCGCAGACACGGGTATCAGCAAGGTCGATCCACCACGATGTTCAACCTCATACGACGGCGCGAAGTTGCCGCCTCTACGTCCCACCTCACGGATCACATTAAAGGAGCGTCCAAATAACGGATGGCTCGGATCCAGCACCTCGATCTTGTCCGGTGATGATTCGTCAGACTCACAAGCAGGGATATTTCTGTAGACCTTCGAGCAGATAACCGAGCTGCGCCGGTGTGATCACCACCGTGCCGTCAGCGGCTGACGGCCAGATGAAGCGGCCGCGCTCCAGCTTCTTCGTGAACAGACAAGCGCCCTGGCCGTCACGCTAGATAAACCTTCCTCGCTCCAATTTTTTCGTGAACAGGCAGGCCCCCTGGCCATCGTGCCAAACGACCTTGATCAGATCGCCGCGTTTGCCCCAAGGCGGCGCATCCTCGGATGCTTACTTTTGTCCGGAAAGCTTGCCGTTTTGGCCGCATTGAACTCATCAAATAAGGATTTGCGCCGCGCGGACGAGCACGCGGCGCTTTTATTCGGCAGGGAAAGCAGCTTCGTCTAAGCCTTTGGCCATATTCGATGAATTCTTGCTCCACAATCTCTGACGGGCCAGCGCCGGCAGGGCAGAGGAGATTAATCCTTCAAGAGGCTTTTGTTCTCAGTCGTCGGCACGTACTGGAAAGTGTCTTGTCCTTGCTCAATGGCCGGACCGGAGCCGCCTTCGTAAGCGAGGTTCCAGCTCGTGACTATCTCAGTGTTGTTGCCGTTGACCTGTGCGTAGCCGGTCCATCCGGTTGCGGAATTGCAGTTCTCCGTCGAATTGTTCCAGCCGACCGAAAATGCGATGAACGTCCCGTTTACCCTTCCTGTTAGCGGATAGGGCGAGTTCTGGCATCCGGTGCCCTGGGCTCTGTTTACATATTGGCCGGAGACGTTTCCGAACGAGTCGACTTGAATGATCATCGTCGAGCCGGACTGGTTCTGCCAACTGCTGGAAGCCGATGCGATGCTTGAAAAATCCTTGAAGTTGCTTGCATCGAAAGCAAGAGCTGAGGTTGCTACAGCAAACACAAGTGCTGCAACTGCATTAGTACGGATCATGGTTTTTCCTCCTGATGTGCGCCGACCGTCGGCGATCGTACCGAAGGTTGCATATAAACTCGTAATAATCAATCAATCCGAGTAGCAATTTCCCGGGTTGAGAAAACCGAAAGACGGGCCGCGCGTTGCGTGGCGCGGCCCGAGAACGAGCATCAGGAGTGAAGACTTACACGATGCAAATTACGAACGGGATAGCGCAACGCTAATATCTTGACCATCATTGGAACGGACAAACTGCATGGCCGCAACCCCGAGAGCTACCTCACGGACGTCCTAACCCAGATCAAAGATTAACCGGTAGATAGGCTTGAAGACCTGTTGCCGTGGAATATGCTTCCGACGGTCTCCACTGCGCAAAAGGCCGCCTGATGGCTCGTTCGATGCATATCTGCACGATCGAAGACGTGGCCACCATGACCGGCGAGAACCTCGAACTGCTCAGAGAGATCGTATCCATCCGAGCAGGGCCGCGGGATTTTGGGCGCCGCGCGTAGTAACTTCGGTTCATGGAGATCGGATCGAACTGCACGGAGATCGGGTGAGAATCGGCGCCGACGGTACGCCATCACATGACCGCGACAGACCCGATCATCCGCCAACACTTGCCGATCGTGCATGAGGCGATGCATCACGTCACCCATATGACCGTGCGCAACCGCGGCACCTTCGGCGGCAGCGTCGCGCATGCGGATCCAGCGACCGAGATGCCGATGATGACACGGTTCCTCGGTGGGACGGTCATCGCCTCCTCTCAGCGCGGCAGACGCGAAATACCTGCAGCCGATTTTTTTGTCGGATCGCTGGTCAACTCGTTGGAACCGGACGAGTTTGTAATTCGCGTCGAGCTCGACGCGATGAGACCGGATGCCGGATGGGGATTTGAGGAGTTTGCAAAACGCCACGGGGACTTCGCACTCGCTTGCTTTGCGACGACGCTGCATTGTGTAGATGGCAGGGCGTCTGACGTTCGCGTTGGCATGATGGGCGTTGGTGAAACCCCGCTGCGGCTTGAAGAGATCGAGGGCATCATCGAGGGGACGGATGTTTCCGAGCCGGTTCTCGATACGGTGGCGGATCGCCTGGCTGGAATCCTCACGCCCAACACGGATATCCATGCCTCTGCAGATTACCGCAGGCATCTCTCAGGCGTCCTTGCCAAACGGGCCCTTCGCGCCGCCTGGAGCCGCGCGAACCACGAAAGGCTTCAAGCAAGATGAGTGAGAAGACGATCACCGTCAGCGTCAACGAAGCGTATATGACGCGCACGATCGAAGCACGAACGCTGCTGAGCCACTTCCTGCGCCAGGATCCTTTGCCTGACCGGAACCCATGTCGGGTGCGAACATGGCGTTTGCGGTGCCTGCACCGTCATTCTCGATGGAAGGAGCGCACGCTCCTGTCTGATGCTTGCAGTGCAGGCAGACGGGAGCGAAATCGAAACCATGGCCAGGGAAGCGTCGATACTCGGACGAATCCAAGAAGCGTTCCGCCAGCATCATGGCCTGCAATGCGAATTTGTAGGCCCAGTTTCATCGTTGGCGATCATCGACCTTCTTCGCCACCATCCGCTGGAAACCGATGATAAGATCAGGGAAGCGCTCTCAGGAAACATCTGTCGTTGTACGGGCTATGAAAACATCGTCAACGCCGTCCGCGAACTGGCTAGCAAGAGAGGACCTTTAAGATGAAGATGCATTTTCTCGAGGCCGGCCGGCTTCGTATGCGCCGGTCCATTTACGTCCCTGGGGCGCTGAAGGAAGAAGCGATTGAATTGCCGGTTCACGCCACCCTGATGCGCCATCCCCAAGGCAACGCGCTGTTCGATAGCGGATGCAATCCAGAGGCCGCCATCGATCCAGGCGCGCGATGGGGTGGGTTAAGCAAGGTTATGACCCCGATCTTTTCGCCAGAGCGGACGGTCGTTCATCAGTTGAAGACTCTTGCTCTCGATCCCGAGGACATAGATGTTGTGATCTGTTCACATCTGCATCCCGATCATTGCGGCTGCAACGCGTACTTTCGGCGCGCAACGATCCTCTGCCACGAAGCGGAGGCGCAGGCCGCCACGGCAAGCGGTGCAGAAAATCAAGGCTATCTTCGAGGAGAATGGGACCAGCCCCAGGGTTTCCAGACCTTCAATGCCGAGCATGACGTCTTTGGCGACGGGCGCATCGTCTTGCTGCCCATGCCGGGTCATACCCCCGGAATGACCGTCGCCCGTGTCGAGCTGGAAAAAGATGGTTCATTTATACTCGCTTCAGATGCTGCCCCGCTCCAGGCGAGCGTCGACACCGGTATCGCTCCGAGAAATACTTGGAACATCGAACTCGCCGCAGAGGCACTCGCTCGCCTGAAAGCTCTTCGGGAGCGGGGAGCTTCTATCATTTTCGGCCACGACGACGCGCAATGGCAAGAGTTGCGAAAGGGTGTGGAGTTCTACGAATGAGCCAGCAGGACCATTCCGTCGAGCTGCGGCCCAAACTTGTCGGCAAGCGGGACAAGCGCACCGAAGATCCACGTCTGCTGACGGGTGTTGGTCAGTATGTCGATACATGGCGCCGCGGTATGTTGCATATCGCATTGCGACGCTCCGACCAGCCACATGCCCGAATCCTGAACATCGATGTCGGCGATGCGTTCTCGGTGCCCGGCGTCGTCGCGATCTATGACGCGAGCGACCTGGAAGGAGAGATCAAACCTGCCATACCGACCTCGCGTATGCCTGGTTATTACGCCACCCCCATATGGCCACTTGCACGCGGGAAAAGGTGGCCGTTCTACTGGATCGTGTCCCAGTACGTGGCGTAGGTGACGGTAGGGAGTAAAGCCGAGCGCCCGCGCGTTTCATTGCGCTGTAGCGGGTGATCGGCTTTGCGGGCGGCCATCCTCATCAGCGGCTGGAGATAGATCAGATAACCGCCCACGGTGACAAGGATGCCGATCTGGAGTAGCGGCTCGGAGATGCTGGTCCCAACGAAACTGCCCACCGGTTCCGCTTCCGCAAAGATGATCGACAGCTCAACCCCCTCGAGCGTGGATTCCGATGGCGGCGTCTCGGCCCGATGCAGAACGCGCGCCCCGAGCCAAAGCGTGCTTTTTTCGCCCACCCAGCTTCTTTAGAGGTTGGAGGTGAATTTTATCGCGCCCTTCAACACTGCGACCGCGAGATAGAGGGATACGAGAAAGAGAAGAGACCGGTATGACGCTTGCTCGGTCGCCTCATTGACGATCCGGCGCTGGAGTTCGAGAGGCGCCGCGCCGATAACGAAAAGAGCCAGGGACAGCCCTGCGACCAACGCCTGATGACGCCTTCCCATCAGCCAGATGAAGCCGAATAGTTCGGAGAGCATCGAATCCGTCGCGCCTCCGGTCTTTTGCGGGACGCGGCCGGACAATTAAATCCTGGAGGGCCAGATGTTCATCGCGCACTCACGGGTCAGAGAGAGCGCTCGACGCGCCCGGTTCGGGAGTCGTGGGATGGCCTCACCAGTAGGACGCTCACGACCGTCCCCACCATGAGGATCAGGATGATGAGGAGAAGCCTCGACACGACGGCGTCTGCGATGACCCTGACAAACATGACGGAAACTCCAGGGACGATTTCATAGTTTGAGAGAGCTCACCATGCGGTAGCCAGGGTGATGTTGTTTACCACGCCGCCGACGCCGCGGATGCTTTCCGCCGCCACCCTGGCCGCCGAGCATTCCAGCTCCGTCTCGACCTCTCCCCTCAGGGTGACTGCCCCGTTGGAGACGGTCGCATTGACGATGGGGAACCTTATTTCGAACTCGGTTTCCAGGCGGCCACGAACGGCCGTCCCTAGGGCCTCGTCGCCGGAAGCAGTACACTGCCGTCGAACATCGAGAAGCGCTCGCATCAAGTCGTGACGGCTGATTATGCCGGCGAGTCTGCCGTTCGGTGTTTGATGTCGTGGGCCTGCAGGAGTTCTGCGAGCTGGCTCGCGGTTGCGCTCGGGGCGGCGCTGACGACGGGCGTCGACATCACGTCCTTGACGCGCCAGCTTCGGGCCTTCACATAGTCCGCCAGTGCATCTTCGCGGTCGCGCGTATGCGGTACCGCCCGTCTCGCCCAGGATGACGCCACCCGGCGCAGCAGGTCTCCCCGGTGACGATGCCGGTGAGCCGCCCTTCGCCATCGATGACGGGCACCGCGCCGATCTTGCTGGCGTTGACGATCTCGACGGCTTCCCTGACGTTGTGTCCCTCGTCGAGCGTCGTCACGGGGTCGTCATGATGTCTCTAGCAAGCATCGCGCTGTCTCCTTTTCGATCGGACAATTACGGAGCCAACTTGTTGAGCGCATTGACGTGGATCAAGGCAGACACGAAGCCGCGGGAGGCATTCTTCACGCGTCGTCGTCTCTGAAGCCTTCCGACGAAGTGCGGCGTCAGGCTCGCCCGCATTGCAACTTATTGAGGATCGAGGCGTTACGGTTCGGTCTCGTCCTCGCGCGGCGTACCAAATTCTTCCCGCGCCGTCGCAAGGAGTCTTATGCAGCAACCCGTCAAGCTGGTATCCGTCGGCACCGCCGTTCCGCCACATGTCATCGACCAGCGTGACGCGGCGCGAGCCTCGCACACCGCGTTCTCATCGCGATTTGACGATTTCGAAAAGCTGGCAAGGGTGTTCGAAACCTCGGGAATTCGGCGCCGCTATGCCGTCCGGCCGATCGAGTGGTATCTCGAGACGTCGGGATGGCCCGAACGAAACCTCGCTCATATCGAGGGCGCGGGTGCAATGTTCGTCGCCGCCGCCAGCAAAGCTCTCGTGTCGGCGGGCATTGCAGCAGGCGATGTCGACACGATCGTAACCGTCTCCTCGACTGGTATTGCGACACCTAGTCTGGAAGCGAGGGTAAGCCGAGAACTGGGCTTCCGGGACGATGTCGAACGGGTTCCCGTGTTTGGCCTCGGCTGTGCCGGCGGAGTCTCTGGGCTTTCAATCGGGTCACGGCTGGCGGCATCCCGGCCAGGCTCAGTCGTGCTGGTGGTCGCCGTCGAGACCTGCACGTTGGCATTTCGCATGGACAAGCTTACGAAGGCGAACATCGTGGCGACCGCCCTCTTCGGCGACGGGGCCGCCGCCTGCGTGGTGCGTGCTAGTGAGACCGGTCTGGCCGAGGTCGAACTTGCAGGCCAGCATACGTGGCCCGACACGCTAGACATCATGGGATGGAGCGTCGATCCGGAGGGTCTGGGCGTGATCTTCGATCGTGCGATACCACCGTTCGCCGAAACTCATGTGCTGAAGGGCGTAACGTCCATACTCGCCCGATCAGATCTTGCTCCTGCCGACGTTGACCGGTTTGCGTGCCACCCCGGTGGATCAAAGGTTATCACCGCCTTGGAATCGGCGCTTAAACTAAGCCAGGGAACCCTCGACCAGGAACGTGAGGTTCTCTCGGACTATGGGAACATGTCCTCGCCAACCGCGCTGTTCGTACTCGAGAAGCTTCTTGCGCAAGGACTACCCAGGAGAACTGTCCTGACGGCGATGGGACCGGGCTTCACCCTTAGCTGCCTCTCGTTGACGGCTGCAGCATGACCCGGCGATCATTCTCCAGGACGTATTAAGATCGCATCGTTTGCAGAACGAACAGGACTCGAAACAGATAGCTGACGCTGCAAAGGCTGCGATTGCCGTGGGACACCCCAAGTCGAAGGCGAGGTTGCCACCTCGCACTCGAATCCTTTCTCCTGCGTGCCGGCGTAGCTGCGGCAGTATGGCTGGTGGTAGTCGCTACCCAATCCGGTCCTCTGTCGCACTAGGAGGAGCGTGCCCAGCGCCAATTCTGGATTTCCGGCAAGTCTTCTCCACGCTCCCGTACGAACGCCCGGTGCTCGTCGAGCTTTGCATGCAAGGCTGCCGTCACATCTGGCACCTTTTCGGCGAGGCCGGGCACGCGCGCGATCGGTCGCGATGTCTATCTGCGTGTATCTGAACCATGCGATCCAGCCATGGCACTGAATGTGCATCGGCAAACAAAAGCGGATTTACAACCAACGTTGTCAGATACGTCTCCCCCAAGCGGCATTGATGTCTCGGGGCCAGTGTCTCTCGATTACGCCTGTCATCGATCGCCGACCTCGGCAGGCCACAAGGAGTGGGAAACTTTGATCTCCTACGCACTTTGCTCATCGCTTCCCATTCCTAGCTGCATTGAAGCGTGGGGCAGAGTGACTTCAAATAGGCGCTTCAGCGGAGTCCACCGACCGAGGCACTGGATGTTCGCAACCAACTGCCGCTTTTCCGGAAGATGATGAGTTAAGGTGGCAGGAAACGGAATAAGACTGGTTGACGAGAAGCCCGGGAAAAACAACAGAAACTGGTTCGAAAGTTCTTGTTCGTTCATCAGCGCTTTTTGTTGGATTGTGAGAGCACGGATCCTGCCAACTGCTTGGTAGCAGTGCTGTATTTCGTGCTCGATAGAACCTGCGAAGCCTTGTCCTCCATCGCAGCTCCTGTCTGCTTTGAGGTGCCCGCCTGCAAGGGCTCTGTTGCAAGATCGACTCCGACTATGTCCTGATGTACCCGGCGATCCGCCCCGGCAGCTACGTCCTCATTTCCGTGACCGACACCGGCACCGGAATGACGTCCGATGTGATGGAGAGGGCTTTCGACCGTTCTTCACCGCGAAACCGACGGGCTCGGGAACGGGGCTTGGGCTGAGCATGGTCTACGGTTTCGCAAAGCAATCCGCAGGGCACCTGCAGCTCTACAGCGAACTTGGCGAAGGGACGACGGTGCGCCTCTTTCTTCCACGCGCCGACGCCGGAAAGGATTCTCATCCGAACGAGCAGCGGGCTGAGGAAGCCCCGCCTCGGGGCACGGAAACTATCCTGGTGGTCGAGGACGACGCGAGAGTTCGCCGAGTGACGGTCAGCCGCCTGCAGACGCTTGCCTACTTCGTGATCGAAGCTACGAACGGGATCGACGCGTTGAAGGAGCTGGAGGCGGGGCATGACGTAGCGCTCCTGTTCAGTGATGTGGCCATGCCGGGAATGAACGACGACGAACTGGCCCGGAATGTCCGGGAGCGCTGGCCGAGGGTGAAAATTCTCCTGACGTCGGGCTTTTCTGAACCCCATGCCGCGGACAAGGAGATCGAAGCGGGCGCCGGCTGGCTGAAGAAGCCGTACACTGCATCGGAGATGTCGACCCGTCTCAGGCTGCTGCTCGCCGCGAGGCCTAATAGCGATTCTGCTCGACAGCAGGATTTCAATTTAGAAAAATCAAACCCGAACCTCAATCGCGCTGCCGTTGCGGGGACTCATATCTTTCTTCGCGGAAGATCCCAGCCTACGTCGCCACCCAAGGTCGCTCTCCAAGAACATCAATGGTCGCCTTGTGCTCGCGACGGAGGCTCTGCAACGGGTGGTGCGGAATTTCGTTCCGAAGACGAGATCTGCGCGCAAGTCGATCAAGGAAATTGGGCTCTATGCGAAGGGCGCTCAGCGGCGCCCTTGCTGCTGAGTGTGGGCAGAGCAGTAATGTCTAGCCAATCCCGATATTCGATCACCCGACCGTCAGTCGGTCGTCGAGAGTGCTGATCCCTGGAGCGGACCATGCAGCGCGCTCCGCCGCCTGCCGTTCCGACCAGGTCTTCACCTTGCCGGAGAGGATTACCTTTCTGCCTTGGACGTCGATTCTGATTGCATCGGCCTCAAGAGCGGCGTCGCGCTGGAAAGCATCCTCGATGCGTTTCTTGACATCCACCGCCGTAATATGCGGCTTCAGCTCCACTAGGTTGGACACCCCTACTACGCCGGCGAGATCCCGCACGGCGTCGTAGGCCGCGTTCTTTTGATATTGCCACTCGACCTCTCCCCGCAAGGTGATCCACCCTTTGAGGACCCGCACCTGCACCGAATCCTTTGGCACGGAAACGTTCCAGTCGAGCATTTTGACAGCGCGCCGGGCGATGTAGTCGTCGTCTGTTTCCTTCGGCCCGAAAATCCGGACCTCGATATCGGCAGCTATTCCGCGCACGCCCTTGACGCGACTAACCACGCGCTCTGCGGCTTCTTTCTCCGCGTAGGTGCGCACGTGACCAGTCAGTGTGACGATCCCGCTATCGACCGCGACGCCGATATCAGCCGCGTCGATGCTGGGCTCGAATTCCATTTCGTCGAGAATGTTCTGTCTGAGTTGAATGTCGTTCATGACAACCTCCTTCAGGTTTGCGACGTGCCGATCGTGACAGCGCCGCAGATTTTCGTCGTTGATCTTCATCAAGCACGAGAGCGACCTTGGAATTTCAGCGGACAGAACACGGTCTGCGGGCTGCTACTGGGTCTGCACGTCAGCGGCCACGAAGAGGCGGTGGCCGTTCCTCACGACGGTGATGAGAGCACGGGCATGCTCCTTCACGAGTATTGAGAGGAGTTGCCCGACGTCCGTCACCGGCTGCTGGTCGAGAGCGACGATAACGTCGTCCGGCTGCAGGCCGGCCTGTGCCGATGATTGCACTGTGGCGTTATAACATATTGCCAAAGTCTATTTATGGGAACTGCAGTATCGAAGCCAGAAGTGCACCTGTGTTGTGGAGTCGTTAGCGGCCGTAGCCGCGCCATGACCAATTCAAAATCAGCATCGAAGGTCACCATTCCGCCTTTAGCGTCATCACTGGCACAGATATTCCTGATACTCTGTGAAGCACATCTCGCCGCTCAGTTAGAAGCGTATAAGCGGATACGGCGGAATGGCGGGGACTCCATATAGTGCGGGATCAGGCGTTGTTACACACGTGGAACCAGGATGCTGAGCGCGAACGATTCGTACGGCGCGATGAGCCTGCGCCATTAGTGCACGTCGCGCGAGGCCCGCCGCTTTATTTGATATTCAAGAGCAACGGCACCTAAGACTTATGTTCGAAAAGGTAATGACGCTAACGTGATATCGACGATCGACATAAGATGGGATCGCGATGCGCCATCGCGTGCGAGGGTCGACATGCCCTGCGCAACAGCCATGATGAGCCCCGCAAGCGCTACCGGATTTACGTCTGGGCCTATTTCGCCTTTATCTATGGCGTAGGAAATTCGAATCAGTAGCTGTGCCTCAAGATGGCGCCTGATGCCGGCAAGCATCTCCTGCAGATCCATCGAGTCTTGTGAACAGCTTATGACCGACGTTGCCAGCAAGCAGCCCCGAGGGGTTTCCTCTCCGGTAAACTTGGTAGCCGCATTGACAAGCAACTCGTGGACGACCTCCGTGAGCGACTTTCCGTCGCTGACCACGTCCTCAACTGCCGGCCCGCTCGCGAGATAGAGTTCGACAGCCTCCAGAAACAACCGCTTCTTGTCTCCGAAGGCGGTGTAGATGCTCGACGGTTTGACCCCGAGCGCGGCGGTCAATGTGGCGAGAGATGTCCCTTCATAGCCGTACCGCCAGAACAGCACCATCGCCTTTTGGAGAGCAGCATCCCGGTCAAAGGACAGGGGCCGTCCACCCTTCCTAGGCGCATGATAAAGGTCGTCAATCATAGTGATCATTATTAAACTCTTGACGGCTGTGTTCAAGTCCCATAAATGTGTTTCCTAGTGATTGATAGGAAATTAAGATATGCAAAAGCTTACTGGGAAAGTCGCGATCGTGACCGGGTCGTCGAAGGGCATTGGCGCTGGCATTGCTGAGCGCTTGGCTGCGGATGGCGCCTCTGTAATCGTGAACTACGCCCGATCGTCGGACATGGCGCAGGCCGTCGTCGATAGAATTACGGCGGCTGGCGGCTCCGCATTCGCAATCAAAGCCGACATCTCCAACCCGGCCGAAATTTCGTCCCTCGTTCGCGCTACCATCGAGAAGTTCGGAAAGTTGGACATTCTCATCAACAATGCGGCTGTCTATAAAATGGACAGCCTTGAAAGCCTAACCGCTGCGAGCATCGACGAGCACTTTGCTCTTAACGTGCGCGGCCTTCTTCTTATGACGCAGGCCGCGGCTCGCGAATTGGGTGAAGGAGGCGTGATCGTTAATATCAGCTCCGGAATGGCGCAAAGTCCTTATCCTACTGTGCACGCTTACTGCTCAACGAAGGGAGCGGTCAACACGCTCACGCGGTCTCTCGCGCTTGAGCTGGGATCTCGCAAGATTCGGGTAGTAGGGATCGCCCCCGGTTTCACCGCCACGGAAGGCAACGCCGATATCCGAGACGTTGCGTCCGATGGCTACTTGATCGGTAAAACGCCGCTAGGTCGAATAGGCGAGCCTACTGACATCGCCGCAGCAGTCTCCTTCGCGGTATCTAGCGACGCGGATTGGATAACGGGAAGCACGATCGACGTCGCGGGCGGCATGATCTTTTAGATATTACCATCGAGCGACCGCGCAACGGTCGTTCTCAATGCGATCGAATTCTATTATCCTGGGTCAAGGGATAGCACGCAGTTAAACTCATGGGGTCGTCCAATCGCAGCCGGGCGCGTCAATAGTAAGTTGTGTCGAAGCAGCGCTTCCGGGTGCATTGTTGTCATCGCGTTCCATATCGCTCGCCGCATGAAGGAGCTTGCCGGCCCGAGCGAGATCACCTTCACCGTCTTCGACGAGATCGGCTATGCCGAAGCGGCTCCGGCTCAGTGAGCCGGCCGTACACTCATGTATGATCGCCCGGATATGTCCGGGTCGATCTTAGGGACGCTTGAGTTCGCCAGCCGGTGCAAGATTTATGGTGAAAAATACAATAATAATGTGCACCATTGTGGCAACCTGGGGGAACGACATGAGGAAACTTTTAATTGGACTTGCCGCCATCGTCGTGTTGGTCTGCGGTGTAGCTGGGACATATCTTTATCATCTGTTTGAAGAGCGGAGACTCGAAGAGACACTTGCGTTGCAAGAGCGCTCGCTGGCCCTCACCGAAGCCATTCTACAAACCGGGGCCAAGCCAGACGACTGGAGCAACCGCATCTTTCTACCCGAGCGCGCGCTGAGAGGACTTGTAAGCGGGCTCAATGGGATCGAACGCGTCGTTCGCCTCGGCGATAAGGATCCCGAAGGACACTATGATGGCGCAGTCATAGTGCGGGTCGAAGAAGCGGTGCTGAGCACGAACGATGGCTCATTTCATGCCAAATTATCGCTTTCCGCTCATTATCAAGCCGATAAAAAGACGTCTTGGTGGGCAGGAACGACAGCATTTGCTGAACTCGATACCATGCTCCTTCCGCTGCCCGACAAGGACGACAAAGGCCGGAACGCAATCCGCCTTCATCTCGTCCCGTACGCAGTTAAGCCTAAATTCAATTGGGGAAATTTATCATTAAGTTCGGGGGACCTCTTAGCCGAACTAATCGCCGACGGAGCTTTTACGGGTTGGGGCAAGGAACTCGTTATTCCGGGGCCAAGCATTGTGAGTGACTTAGAACTGGACATTGGCAAAGCGAATTCCAGTCACAACAAGTTCGAAGTGAGCGGCGGGTATGATCTTGCGATTAAGATCAATCGCGACAAGCTTCATAGAAGCATTGCAGCCGAAATCCCCGTATCGACGACAAACGGCATTTGGATGCTCGGCGGAAAAACTATCGACGAGGTCTTCTCGCACTTGGCCGAAACAAAAGAAACGACTTCTGAAGCGCTTGAGCGCCGCAGGAAATCGGTTTCCGACCGTCTGCGCCCTTTCCGCGACGATCGCGATCTCGTCTATGTCCGAATCCACAATACTCCGATTTTAGAGATGGCTTCAGAGCTCCGTCAGGCAACGACGGGCTCGATCAGCAGTTCCAATGCGAGCGGAGAGATCGCTCACCCAGCCTTGCTGAAGGACGACCTCTTAGGTGAGGTCAGCCTTGTCGTCACGCCACGTGGGCCGTCATTTCTCTCCGGATTGTTCGACGTTCAGCCACCAGACATCAAGTGGGTGCCTGGGGTTGGCCTTCAAACCGCACTTCGAGTAGATGCAAGCCTGAAAGTGGAACTGCACACCCACACGAATGCCGCCTTTGTTGGAGGAGGTTTTGGCAATGATATCGATCTTCACGCCAAAACGTCACTCGATCTTCCAGTCTCGATAAAAGTGGCGAAGCAAACGGTCGCCGCCGGCTCGGCGATTGTTCTGATACCCGAGCTTGCCTGCCGACGTATAACCATTGGCGTTACCCCGAGCGCGCCTAGCGACATCGCGGCGAATGCGTGGCTTACCATTCATCAGTTGAGGATTGACGTTGAGCGCAACATCGGCGGCGGGAAACAAGCGCCTTCAATTTTGATCTCCAGCCTCCCGACATTCTACCCCTTCGGCAAAAACGAGGAGCCAAGGCCCGACGAACGCGAGTATACGAACTTCGGTCGCAGAGGTGTTGAGGTCGCATGGGATCCGAAGGACGTCGTGGTGGGGGCGGATTATCTTGAGCTCTCCGCAGGTTACTCGATAGTTCCAAAAACGGGTGATGCGGGTCCGGTTTCGAAGGAACAGTTTGACGCTTTCAAGACAGCCCTTAACGAAGCCGTTCCCGCTATTGCCTGCGAGCCCGATGACAACTTCATTCTTAAGTCTTGGAATGTCACGCTACTAGATAAGAACTTGCTTGCCAAAGCAATCATGGACGCCGTTCGGGCGGGGCAGCATGTGGCGGAGGAAACGAAAAAAGAATTGACCAAGCTCTACGAGCGGCCTTTCGACTCCCTCAAAGATCTTCCTGACAACGCCTGGCGGGAGGGGACGAAAGGCGTTCAGGGCGCAGTCGACAACGCCAAAGCTGCAGCAGATGCCGCCGCGAAGGCTGCCGCCGATCTCGCGAAGGGGATCGCCGATGCCGCTCAGAAAGCAAAGGATGATCTTGAGCGTTCCGATCTTAACCCTGGGAATTGGCATTGGTGACACTATCAGTTCCGCGAAACTTCGACCAAGTTCTCTTTGTCTGAACGCCGATGTAACTGCACCACCCGAAGAGAGCGAAATAGACGTATATTTGTATCGGTTGATAGATCCACGGCATATTCCCGGTGACGTCTCCGATACAAAACATGCTCGGTGATCCGGAAGCATACCTAAGAGCCCGTCTCGAAAGGGTTGAGTAGCTGGCGCGGTCGTGATTCCGAATTGGGTGTCGAAGCCTAATCGGAGAGACCTGATGTGGACGCCAGCTACCCGTCGCCAGCATAACCGAGAAAGCCTGCGTTATGAAACCGATCTGACGGATCGCGAGTGGAATTTGATTGCGCCGATGATGCCGGCTGCGGCGAAGACGGGACGTCCGCGCGGATGGCCGCTGCGCGAGATCATGAATGCAATCTTCTATGTCATGCGCGGCGGCATCGGCTGGCGGCTTCTGCCGTCCGACTTTCCGCCGAGAAGCACGGTGTTCCGGTGGTTCTGCCGGTTCCGCGACGACTGCCTGTTCGAGAAGATCAATCACCAGCTTCTGATGCAGGATCGGCAGCGATGCGGACGCGAGGCCTCGCCCACGGCCTCGGTCATCGACAGCCAGACGGTCAAGACCTGCGAGAGCGGCGGGCCGCGCGGCTATGATGCGGGCAAGAAGATCAAGGGCCGCAAGCGCCATGCACTGGTCGACACCGACGGTCGGGCGCTGGTGCTGTTCCCGCATCCGGCCAATATCCAGGACCGCGACGGAGCGGGCCCGGTGCTGCAAGCCTCGCGGCGGCCATTTCCATTTGTCGGCAAGGTCTTCGCCGATGCAGGCTACCAAGGCCCGCGCGTGGCCGAAGCCACGTCCATTGCAGTCGAAATTGTCAGGCGAAAGCCCGATCAGATCGGCTTCGCCGTGCAGCCGAGGCGATGGGTGGTCGAGCGCTTCTTCGCCTGGATCAGCCGTAACCGCAGGCTATGGAAGGACGCCGAGGCGACCATCGAATCCGCCACCGCTTTCCTCTACGCGGCAGCCGTCATGATCCTCGTCAGACGCATCGCACGCCAATCATGACCAGTTTCGGCACGGACTCTTAGTGGCACGGTTTTTTACCTGCTCAGTGCCGACCATAGCTCTGTCGAGGTTTTTAGACGCAAATGCTCGTCACCCTTGAGATCTCCATGATCTCTTTGAAAAGTACCCGATTGCCCTATCGTCCAAGAGGTCAGCTTCAATATTGAAAGCCGCCGCCACGATGTCGTCCATTTCCTTGGCTCGATCAACCGTTGCGTAACGCGCTTCGAGCCTTTGCTGTTGCAGGTCTATGGTGTCCTTCCAATAGCGGGTGCCTTTTATATCTGCGTGTGTGTCAACGAAGCGGGCAAGGGGTCCCCCGGCCCCCCAGCCAACGAAACCTGGACATGCGCGGCAGAACTCGTAGAGTTTTTCGTCACGAGTCGCGATCCACACATCGTGCTCGATCACTCCAAACATGAACTGCTCTCGTGAATTATTCACGATATCAGCGGCGGAGATCAGTTTTAGGTCATTAGCACCGTTCAGCGCGATACGGTGTAGCTCTTGGACCCGGGTCAAGCCTTTGGCGCCGCCCTTCTTCAGTTTCGTGAAATTGTTCACAGTGGCCGACTTCCGCGTCCTCACAACGTCAGTCATACCCTTTTCAGGAGCGAATACGTATCGCGCGATCGACAATTCCTTCAGGCTGATGAGGTTAAGGACTTCCTCGCAGTAGTCGATGTAGAGCGTGAATTTTTCAAACCCGTCCAACGCTTCCAGGCGATAAATAATGTTTAAGGCCAGCAGTGACGCATAAGAGCAGGCGATGGTCGTCTGACGCTCCGGTGATAGTGCACTGAAGGCCTCGGGCTCAAAACTTTCGCCGGCGAAAGGAACCTTCACTGAGTTAGGGTCATCCCGGAACTTGGGCAGGTAGTCTCTGCAAAACCTTTCGAACGCAGCCTCGACCGGAGCCCGTCGCCCCGGCGGAAGCTCCTGGTAGGCAGCAGCAGGCGATATGAAAACGCCGTATTTTGACGTCGTCTCGATCAACCTTGCCAGATCGACAATGCCTGCGTCTTTCAAGTCCTTATGCCGCTGCGATCCGTTATACGCGATTTCAATCGTCAGCAGGATGTTGGTGTCCACCATCACATTTGTCTGCCTTCGGTTCCGGTAATTCTCGCGGATTAAGCCTTTGTTGATCTTAATTATTTCGGGAGAGCTGGAAGAGGATTTGAAAGTGTGTACGGTCATATTCTCTGTTTCTGCATTGAGCGTCTATTCATTTGCCCGGTCGCCATACATTCGCCACCGCCAATACACCTAAGTAACAACCTTACGTTACTAATTCTCTAGGTTCTTGGGCGACGAGACGAGCTTCGCTCGCAGGTCCGGACTAATCATCACAGTGCCTGAACACTGCGCGACGTTCTCAGCGAGAGCGTCGCATTGCGGGAGCCTAAATTCTCATTCCGTTCGCCCTTAGCGTATGCTTCGCACGCCTCTTGTTCCCCCAATAAACGACGAGTTTGGTGAGTGGTACACGACGCTGATCGAGGCCGTTCAGGACGATATTGTAAGGGCAGTCGGGGCTTCTAGAAGCCAAACGGCAGCAACTTCCTTTCCCTCCCCTTCTCATCCGACACCTTGCACAACAGAATGGCCCAGAAGGCCGTGCCCGCAAGATGAAGCGACAAAGACAATTCTCGAAGACTTGGCGCTACACGAGCTGCGCGTGGCCCGAAAAAACTCAGCAGGATCTGGCACGCGCACTCTATGTGAAGCAGCCGGCTGTCGCAAAGCTGGAGCAGCGTGGCGATATCTATGTCAGCAGCCTGCGACGCTATATGGAGGCTTTGGGCGGCACGTTCGAGATCACCGCGAAATTCCCCGACGCCTCGGTCAACATCTAGATTTTCAGCGAAGTGGCCACTGAGAAGTAACATCGCTTTGAACCAATAGCGCCTCCGACCAGACATTTACCCAGATCGCTCAATGAAAATTCCGGCTCTTCACCTTCAGCGTATCGATATGAAGATCGGGTGTGAACATGTCCCGCGGAACGACCGGCTTTAGCCGATCACGTGAATCCGGCCCACCCCCATGGGCAAACTCGTCGCCTCTCCCGGTCGGCAGCCTGAACTCCGTATCTCGATCGGCAAGGCCAACCAGATCGGCTGAGAGATCGAAGAGTTGCTGGGCGACGAGATGGACCACCTCCCCTTCTCGCTGGATCCGCCCGTTGATCGCCATCATTGAGGATCCCAGTACGATACGCCGACGCTTCTCGAATAGCGACGGCCACACAACGACGTTGGCCGGACCCGTCTCGTCCTCGATGGTGATGAACATCACACCCTTGGCCGATCCCGGCTTCTGCCGCACCAGCACGAGTCCAGCGGTGTAAACCCATCGGCCATCCCGAGCATTCATCGCCTCGGCACAGGTGATGATATTGCGTACCGACAGGCCCTTGCGCAGAAAGGCGACCGGATGCTGGCGCAAAGTCAGCCCGATGTGGCTGTAGTCCTCGATCACGTTGTGGCCGTCGTTCATCTGCCGAAGTGCCACCTCCGGCTCCTGTTGCTCGGCAATTGCTGTTGCCTCACGTTCGGCGGCGGCGGCAAACAGCGGTAACGGCTCGTCGCGCAGCGCCTTGATCGCCCAAAGCGCATCGCGTCGTTCGAGTTTCAGCGATGGCAGAAAGGCGTCGGCCTCCGCGAGTTGAACAAGCGCTTCGGTCGGCACGCTAGACCGGCGCCACATGTCATCGACTGAGGCGAACGGGTTGTTCATGCGCGCTGCAACGATCCGTGCGGCGTCCGCGACAGCCAGCCCTTTCACCTGCCGAAACCCGAGGCGCACAGCATGACGATCGCTGCCTCCAATCCTTTCCAGCGTGCAGTCCCATCGCGAGCGGTTGACGCAGACCGGCCGCACCTCGACGCCATGCTTGATCGCGTCCCCGACGATCTGGGCCGGAGCATAAAATCCCATTGGCTGGCTGTTGAGAAGGGCTGCACAAAAGACGTCGGGGCAATGGCACTTGATGTAGTTCGAAGCGTAGGCAATCAACGCAAAGGAGGCCGCATGACTTTCCGGAAAGCCGTATGAGCCAAAGCCCTCCAACTGCGAAAAGGTCTTTTCGGCGAACTCGGCCGAATATCCGTTCTTGACCATGCCTGACACCAGCTTGTCCTTGAAGCGCGAGACGCCGCCGGTGAACTTGAAGGTCGCCATGGATTTGCGCAGCTGGTCGGCCTCACCACCGGTAAAGCCGGCACAGACCATGGCGACGCGCATCGCTGACTCTTGAAACAGCGGCACGCCAAGTGTCTTGCCGAGCACCGCCTCCAACTCGGGTGTCGGATACTCGACGGGCTCCTTGCCTTCGCGACGACGGAGATAGGGATGCACCATGTCGCCCTGGATTGGGCCCGGCCGCACGATCGCCACCTGAACAACGAGATCGTAGAACGTGCGCGGTTTTAACCGCGGCAGCATCGCCATCTGCGCACGGCTTTCGATCTGGAAGGTGCCGAGCGTGTCAGCCTTGCGGATCATTGCATAGGTCGCCGCATCCTCTTGGCTGATTTTCGAGAGATCAAGATCCTGCCCTTTGTGCTCGCGGATGAGATCAAAAGCCTTGGCCATGCAGGTGAGCATCCCGAGCGCCAAGACATCCACCTTCATGAACTTCAGAGCCTCGACATCGTCCTTGTCCCATTCGATGATCTGCCGGTCTTTCATCGTCGCCGGCTCGATCGGTACAAGATCGTCCAGCCGGTCATGGGTGAGGACAAAGCCGCCGGGGTGCTGGCCGAGATGACGCGGCGCGCCCATCAGCTGCTGTGCCAGTTTCAGGGTGAGCGCTAAGCGCCGGTCGTCCGGGTTGAGATTGAGTTCCCTGATGTTTCGGTCGGGAATTTCTTCCGACCAGGACCACATGCCTGACGACAGCGCCTTGATGACATCTTCAGGCAGGCCAAGCGCCTTGCCGACATCGCGGATTGCGCCCTTGGCCCGGTATCGGGTGACGGTCGCACAAAGTGCCGCCTTCTCCTTGGTATAAGTCTTGTAGATCCACTGGATGACCTCCTCGCGCCGTTCGTGCTCGAAGTCGACATCGATATCCGGCGGCTCGTCGCGTTCCTGGCTGACGAAACGCTCGAAGAGGAGATCATTGGTCGAGGGGTCGATCGATGTGATGCCGAGAATATAGCAGACGGCGCTGTTGGCCGCCGATCCCCTGCCCTGACAGAGAATGCCCTGGCTTCTGGCAAAGCGCACGATCGAAAACACCGTCAGGAAGTACGGCGCGTATTTCATGGTGCGGATGAGATCGAGCTCGTGGCGTACGGTCTTCAACACGTCCGGCGGCAGACCTTCCGGGTACCGGTCCGGCGCACATTCCCAGACATAATGCTCGAGAGACGCCTGGGCGTCCTTGCCCGGAACGATGGCTTCCTCCGGGTACTGGTAGGTCAGCTCCTCAAGCGAGAACTTGCAGCGATGCACGATTTCCAGGGTTCGCGCGAGTGCTTGCGCGTAGCGCGGAAACAGGCGTGCCATTTCCTCCGGTGGCTTGAGGTAGCGGTCGGCGTGGCGTTCGCGCTCGAAACCGACATCGTCGATCGTGGTGTTGTGCCGGATACAGGTAACGATGTCCTGCAATTGCCGCCGGCCCGGCTCATGAAACAGCACATCATTGGTGACGACGGTTCTGACCTTGAACCGAGCCGCCATGTTGGAAATCTCATGCAGCCGCAACTGGTCGTTCGGTCGCCGACGCAGACAGAGAGAGACGTAAGCGCGATCACCAAACAGCTCAGCCATTTTTCGAAGCTGGATC
Organism: Rhizobium croatiense; assembly: GCF_019793465.1. Lineage (GTDB taxonomy): Bacteria > Pseudomonadota > Alphaproteobacteria > Rhizobiales > Rhizobiaceae > Rhizobium > Rhizobium croatiense. The sequence continues at coordinate 33,805 of NZ_JAILYJ010000024.1, forward strand.
GCGCAAAGATCATCCGGCAGATCCGGCACCAAAATGCCGATCATCCCCTCGGAGTAAGCGACGATATCGTCCCAGTGCAGGATGCAGTTGTTCTTGCCGCCGCGCGATTTGCCCAGCGTGATGAGGCGCGTCAGGCGCGAATAGGCGGATCGGTCCATCGGATAGACCAGCACAGACATCCCATCCGCGAGATCGAGCCGACAGCCGACGACCAGGCGCAGACCCGTGGCGCGAGATGCTTCCAGGGCGCGGACGATCCCGGCCAGCGAATTGCGATCGACGACGCCGAGTGCTTCGATGCCGAGCTGTTTCGCCGTCTCGAACAATTCCTGTGCAGAGGAGGCGCCGCGCAGAAAGGAAAAGTGGGTCGTGACCTGCAGCTCGGCGTAGCTCATGCGAAGATCCCGTGGCAGAACCAGCGATGGGACCCGGTCTCGGGATCCACTCCGTCGCCGGAGCGGAACACCCACAGGCGCTCGCCTGCCTCGTCCTCGATGAGAAAGTAGTCCCGCACCGCCTCCATCTCGGCGTCACGCTGCCACCACTCCCCGAAGATGCGTTCCGGGCCGTCGGCGCGTTTGACCTTACGGCGCTTGCCGCGCCAGACGATGGAAACAGGCGGCCGGTCCGGCATCAGCGCAATCGCCTCGATCAGTTCGGGTCGTGGCAAAAGCCGGACTGGACGGCGCCAATGGCTCACCCAGGCAACAGGGATCGGTTCAGCAACGGGACTGATCCGCCGGACGGAACGTTCCGGCACATCGGATGCAACCGGCGCGACGCGATAGACCCGCTGGCCCCGATTTCCATAGATATCGATGAGCGGTGTCACATCGGTGATGTCATCCTCGACCAGAGCAGAGACTTTCTGCGCCTCCTCCAATGGCTCTACCATGACGGCGACAAGGGTGAGCCTCTCGATCCCGAAACCCGGCTCGATCTTTTCCGTCCGGTCCCGAAACAGTTTCGTCAGCCAGGCAACGTCGCGGGCAGGTTTGGCAGTGCCTGCGCGAATGGCTTGTCTGGTGCCGTCGACCTTCTCGACGATCAGGTCGGCGCGGCGCACCCCAAGGCCGCGCTTCTGAAGCTCATCGACCAGTTGGACGACGAGGCGGCCGACATATTTGTTGATCGTTTCGGCAGCGCCAATTGGTTCAGCGAAGGCTTTCGAGACTTCGACCAGCTCAGGCGTCCGGATTGGCTTGATCGGCTCGGCGATGCGACAGAGCATCTGGTCGAGACGGCGCCCAACCTCCGGCCCAAAGCGCAACGTCAGCGGCGCGCGCGGGGTATTGGCAAGCTCCCCGATCGTCTGAAATCCGAGAATGCGGAGATCGCTGACAATCGTTGCCGGCAGGCGCAGGAGCGATATAGGCAGCTTTTCGACGGCCCGCACTGTCTCACCCGGCGGAATGACAATCGTCTCGCGCTTGATTGCGCGGGCGCAGGCATGGGCTGCACCCCAGCTGTCGGCGACCGCCACGCGGGCAGTCAGCTTCCTGCCCAGAAACTGGTTGGCGATCTTTGTCACCATTGGCAGCTCGCCGCCCTGCAGGTGGTCGGCGCCTTCGGTGTCCATCACGATGCCGTCGATCCCGTCAATCGCGACGATCGGCGAATAGATTGTTAGTGCCCACAGTGTGATGCGTTCGAGGGCTACCCGATCGGCTTCGATATCCGCGTCGACCATCATCAGGCCATGAAACAGCGACTGCGCCTTTGCCGCCGGCATGCCGACATGCACGCCTGCCACCCGGGCAGCCGGGTCGGCAGCCGAAACCCATCGCTTCGACCCGCTTCTTGCGATCACGGCAATTGGCTGTTCAGGCGAAATGGAGGGATCCGCCCGCCGAATACGATCCGTCGGCAGATCCGGAAGATAGATCGAGACGACCCTTGTCATCACACGCCCTCACGAGAAACTCAGCACACTCACCCGCTTTCACGCGCATCAATTCAAGAAACCATTGAGGCCTGCCCACCCCCGGTACCGGCAGCTCTTCCGATGGCATCACACTGACCCGCCATCTGGTTGTTGACGCCGTCGGCTGGCCAAAATCATTCGCCTCGGTCTGCCGTCGCCATCGCCGGACGGCAAGAGCCATCGTCCCGGTTCGCTCGGCGGCTAGCTGCAATCGGCGGGAACTGACCATCGGCAGGCGGACAAGTTCGCCGACGACCGCTCCGAGACCGCCGAACGACAGTCCCTCCTCCATATTGGCCAGAACATCCTCTTCCCTGTCGGACTCGACAAAAATCACCCGGTCGGGATGGAGGCCCACCTGGGCAAGCGCCGGAAAGAATAGATCCGGTCGGGTCAAACACCAAACGACGGGGCCTTTGGTTCGCGCGGCAATGCCGGCCACACAGAGTGCCGCCGCCGCGCCATCAACAGTACCGGAACCGCCGCCCGCGAACTCATGCAGCGCTCCATGGGCGAGACCACCGCCCGGCAGGACCGCATCGATCTCCGACAGACCGAAGGGCAGACAGCCGGCACGTCTGGCCTGCGCACCCTCCATTGATGCGATGCGCTCGCGCAGATTGGCGATCACATCGGAAACCTCCTCAGGGGCCCTCGTGGCACGGGCAGCATTCATCGTTCACGGCTCCCTTCAAGGTCGCGTTGGCGGGATCGACATCATGTCGGGCGGGCGATATGTTCACTATCTGTTCTTGTGCCAGCAAAGAGTCAAGACACATTGAGCGTAGGAATATTCGCCTAGCATTAGCGATCTTGAAGATTGCGAACGGAATCAATCGCGTAAGGCCGAAAAGAATTTTTGGCGCAGTTTCCGGGCGTTTGGGCCCTGCCGGTGGATAGCGGGGAAAGAAGTCAGTTCGTCGCAATGTTCTTAAGCTTTTTGTGCTGCACTTCAGCCATGACAAAGCCTCCCAGGTCAAACCCACCTAGAACAAAGCCGCTTCTTCGTGACGGCGAAGCTCCGATCCGCTCGAAGCCACGCAGGAAACGCAATCCGGCACAGCCACAGCTGCTTTTCGATCCCATGCCCGATCGGGTTGAGCCAGCGCTGGCTGAGCTGAAGGCACATCCGCCAAAAGGTGATCAGTGGAGCTGGGAGCTGAAATGGGACGGCTATCGCCTGGCGGTCCATATCGAGCCGCAAGGTGTGCGCATCCTTACACGTGGTGGCCATGATTGGACGCATCGCTTTCCTGATATAGCAGAGGCCGCTCGGGCGCTCGGGCCGGCGACGATGATCATCGATGGCGAGGCGGTGGTGCTTGACCAAGAAGGGCGACCGGATTTTGAGCTGCTGCAGCAATCGCTCGGCGCTTCTGGAAAGGCCGCTGGCAACCGCGCCTCGGACGCCATTCTCTACGCCTTCGATCTAATTTATCTCGACGGCCATGATCTGCGCGGGATCGAATACCGCTCGCGCCGGCATCTTCTTGAGGATACGCTCACCGAGAAAGATGGCGCCATCCGTCTTTCGGAGACGTTCGACGCGGATCCCGCTGTCCTGCTTGAGAACGTTTGCCGCCTTGGTCTCGAAGGCATCGTCGGCAAGAACCTCGATCAGCCCTATCGCTCCGGCCGCACCGGCGACTGGGTGAAGGTCAAATGCGTTGAGAGCGAAGCCTTCATGATCGTCGGCTATGAGCCATCCACGGCGTCGCTTGGCGGCTTCGGGTCTCTCGTGCTTGCCGCCTACCGCGACCATGATCTTGTTCATGTTGGGAGCGTCGGCACGGGCTTCAAGCAAGCCGAGATGGATAGGCTGCGCAAGACGCTCGACAATCTGCGCTGGAAGCAAAAGCAGCCACCTGTGTCCTTCGCCGGGAAAGCTGACATCGTCTGGGTCGCGCCGACCTTGATCGCCGAGATCGAGTTTCGGGCCTGGACCGGAGACGGCAAACTGCGGCATCCATCCTACAAGGGCTTGCGGGAACGTCAGGACAATGCCGACGTCTTCACGCTCGACTAGCGAAATCGGTATCGTCCGTTAGATTGTCTTCCACGACCTTGCGAACGTGGATGGCGTTGGATGTGCAATCTCTACCGGATGGAAGACAAGGACTGGGTCGCGAAGTGGGCCCAGGATGCCGAAAGCCTGATCAATCTGATGCCGGCCTATCAGATGAACCCCGACCAGATGGGGCCGGTCGTCCGCAACACGGCTGACGGAAGAAAGCAGCTCGTGCATGCGCGCTGGGGCCTGCCATCGCCGATTTTCGTGCAAAAGAAGGCTGCGGAAGCTCGGGCGGAGAAACTGAGAGCCAAGGGTCAGGCAGTCGAAATGGACGAGCTCATCCGCATGGAACCGGACCGGGGCGTGACCAATGTCCGCAAGCTTAACCTTCCCCACTGGACACGATGGTTTGGCATCGAGCATCGATGCCTGGTCCCGGTCACAAGCTTTGCCGAACCGGATCCGGCAAGCCAGGAAACCGGCGGCAAGGTACCCAATACCTGGTTTGCCCGCGATGAGGCGAAATCGCTGATGTTCTTTGCGGGCATTCATGTGCCGCAGTGGAAAAGCGTGCGGAAGGTCAGGGACGGCCTGACCACTGACGACCTCTATGGGTTTCTCACCACGGATCCCAACGATCTCGTCAAGCCCATCCACGAGAAGGCCATGCCGGTACTGTTGCTGACAAAGGAAGAAACCGACATCTGGATGCGGGCGCCTTGGGACGAGGCAAAGCACCTCGCTCGACCACTACAGAATGATGCGCTCATCATTTCTTCACGCGAACCATACGGATCTACGATCGTGTCGAAATCCGGAGAGCCGGTGGAACAGGGTAGTCTGCTTTGACGCCTGATCTCAGACCACGAATCTGTCGTAAAACGAAAAAGCCTGCAGCGGGAGGAGGTGCGGCAGGCTTTTCGAAAGAATTGAACAACGGCTGGGAGGAGGAGTGCCGCTGTTCCGTCAGACGTCCCTTGGGAGGAGGGGTGGGTCGCCTGAAACACGAAGCCCTGCGGGAGGAGGTGCATTGCTTCGATGCCCTGAGGATACCAGAGGCTTCTTTGATCGCCAGCATTCAGATCGCAATGCAGCCATGCGTATGCTGCATTGCAACATAAATCTTTTGCTTATTTTTCGGCCACTATGATGAAGGCACAGCTTTCTGCGTACTCGGCTCAAAGCCGAGAACGAACTCGATCACCTTGGTGGATGACATTTCGCACGGCTTCAGCAGCGAGCCTGATGCAGCCAATCGATAGAAGTTGAAGCTGATGATATCTGTTCCGCCAAGCTCCTCGCCATAGAGCCAAGTCCGCTTTCCGTCCTCCGACCGCTTGACGGTCACGCCCCATGCTCGACCACCGAAATTCCCGTGAATATAGCCGTCAGATAGTCTGGCAAGCGCGGCTTCAAATGAGGCAGAAACAGCAGACGCTTCTTTGCTGGAGGTCAGGGCGCCAGGCATTCGTCACAAATCCCACAGCCATCGTCATCCATGCTCGATGCCGGGCGCAACTTTCGACAGCAGGGACAGATTGCTGCGTCCGGAGTGCAGGTGTCTTCCCGTTCCGGCGGAAGAATTTCGATGCACACCTTCGACACCATATCGGCCGCGCTTTGATCCATGGCGATGCTCCAATTCAGGCCCATACCAGAGATAGTGAGCATCGACGCCTGCACAAGCCGGCAGGTTGCTGCCAGGAGCGTGCCGATCCCAGCCATATCGTCGAGCGACCTTCTTGACGATCTCCTTGCGACCTTGTTCATTCCTGTCATGTTCAAGCCCGCAAACGCCGTGCAGATCAAAGTTTCCATCGACGAGATCCAGCCGCAAGTCTGGCGTCGGTTAGTCCTGCCCATCGACTGGAATCTTCAGCACCTGCATCTCGGAATTCAGGCTGCCTTCAACTGGTGGAACTATCATCTCTACGAGTTTCGGATTGGTGGTCTACGCTATGGTGATATCGAGGTCCTCACAGAGGACGCGACCGACGACGATCCTCGCGTCTTCGATCAGACAGAGGTTCGCTTGCTGGACTTTGAAGAAGGTTCTGTCTTCAGCTATAACTATGATTTCGGGGATGGCTGGCGGCACACCGTTGCGGTCGAGGAATTCCTGACACTCGCGCCTTCGCCAAAACAGGGAAGCTGCATTGCTGGCGAAAGGGCGCGGCCACCCGAAGATGTTGGCGGCGTTTCCGGCTATGAGCGCTTCCTGGAGATCATCGCCGACAAGGAAGATCCGGAATATACTGAAACTATCCGGTGGTGCGGCGGCTACTTCGATCCGGAATGGCTCGATCTTGCGGTGGTGGACAAGGATCTCCGCAACGCTTTGCGCTCGTCAAACGGCGCCTGTACCAACCAAAACCCAAACCCATGTCCACGAAATGAATTGGATGAGGTTCAAGATAGACGCCTTGAAGGGATATGAACCAACGACCCGCCAGAATTTCGGATGCAAGGCGGTAAATAAATCAGCCAGATCAAGCATCTGGTCTGCTATGGGCTGTCCGGAAGGGGACCGCAACCTGTCAGGCCGTTTGTTGGAGTGCAGCGGGTAAAGCAAACGTTCCGCGTTGAGAGCGGCTCGCTCACGCTCCTCAGGGGCCATTTGCGACAACCCTCGATGCTGCGCTAGAGCTTCGCCGAAGCGACCATTCGCATACTTGCTCGCTTTATGATCTTCAGTCGGGCATCAGGAAATAGAATTCCTAGGTGCAAACGGACAACCGGCGCGATAGGTAATGAAGAACAAGACCGTTTATGAGTTCCTGGCCCCATGTCCGATATTTCCAATCTAATCCTGTCCCTGACACCCGAAGATGGCTCCACCATTGGCAACGGGGCGATGCTTGCGCTGCTGCGCGAGCACATGCCGGACCTTGCCGAAGACGACTACATCGCCGCGCGCGATGCGCTGATCGATGAGGGCGTGCTGGGGAGTGGCCAGGGACGTGGCGGGTCGATCTTCCGTGTCACGGATGAACCGGACGATGATAAAGACGACCTAGACGAGGATGAGAGTGACGAGGACGACCAGTTCGAACTGATCCACACCGAAGAGGCCGCCTCGCGTCAGCGAAGGGCCAAGGCCGGGAAGAAGGTCGCGCGCAGGGCGGACGGGCTCGTGGAGGTGCTGTCCTACCGCCACGGCGAGACGCGGGTGAACAACCCCGAGGTCGGGATGGTCCATGCCGGTACAGATCCAGATGGCGACAAGACGGTCTGGGCCTATGACCCGCATCTCGACCCGGTGCTGAATTTTGACTCTGCGCGCGCGGGAATCGAGAAGCTGATCGACGACGCGCTGGCCAGCGAAGATCCCGAGCGGATGGAGGACGCGCTGCGGGAACTGAAGCGGCTGCAGGCGCCCTATTTGAACTGGACTGGCAAGGCAGAGCGATTGAGCTTCGAGGTCGATACCGTCTCGCTCCATGTCCATGAACGGGTGGACCCGGCGACGATCCTCGCCAATGCGGCGAAGCGGCTGAAGGGCAAGGATGCGCCGACCCAGTGGCGGCAGCCGGACCTGTTCGCCGCACCGTTCGAGAACCTGCCGCTGCGCCAAGCACTGGATTTCTATCACCATGAAAAGGGCTGGTCGAACCGGCTGGTGGCGGGCGACAGCCTTCTGGTCATGAACTCGCTTCTGGCCAAGGAGAGCATGCGCGGCAAGGTGCAGATGATCTACATCGATCCGCCCTATGGCATCAAATACGGATCAAACTTCCAGCCCTTCACGAACAAAAGAAAGCTGTCAGACTCGGATAAAGATGAGGACCTCAACCAAGAACCCGAGATGATCAAGGCCTTTCGGGACACGTGGGAACTCGGCATCCATTCATACCTCACCTATTTGCGTGACCGCTTAATATTGGCAAGAGAGCTGCTGAACGATAGTGGAGCAGTCTTCGTGCAGATATCTGATGAGAATGTACATTTGGTCAGGGGAGTGCTTGACGAAATATTCGGCGTTACAAATTTTGTCTCGCAGATATCATTCTCGAAAACAGGATCTGTGACTGGCAGCCACCTCGGAAAGGTTTGCGACATCCTGTTGTTTTACGCGAAGAACAAAGATCGCCTGAAGTACCGAACTCTCTATGAAAAAAAGCCGGATATGGATGGCGACTATTCTGAAGACCCGCTGAAATCGGATGGCTTCAGAAGTACGACCACCTGCCCATACAATTTCATGGGAAAGAGCTGGCCGTGCGGCGCGAATGAACATTGGAAGGTGCCGATCGAAGGACTTGATCGCGCGGCTAAAGCTGGGCGGATAGTTCCGAAAACTACGTCGCTTCGTTTGAAGAAATTTGCGACTGATTTCGAATACAAGGTGTTTCACTCAGTTTGGCTTGGGTTTGGTGGCGCATCCAACATGCAATACGTCGTCGAAACCAACACCCGCATTGTAGAGCGCTGCATATTGATGACGACAGATCCAGGTGATCTAGTGTTAGATATTACCTGCGGCTCCGGAACTACGGCGTTTACAGCTGAAAAATGGGGGCGCCGCTGGATCACTTGCGATACCTCACGTATTGCCATCACGCTCGCAAAGCAGCGGCTGATGACTGCCAGCTTTGACTACTACATTCTAAAATACCCGCACGAAGGATTGAAGGGCGGATTTGATCATGAAACTGCAAAGCGCATTAGCCTGGGGTCGATTGGCAGCAATACGGATATCGACAAGATATTTGATGAAGACCATCCCAAAATCGCCGCGGCGCTGGCCGATCTGATCAGTGCGCTGGCCGCCACTCCACCAAAGCCACTCAAGCCCAGCCAAGGCGTGCGCAAGGGTGAGCCAGTAGACTTCGCCAAAGGTGACACCCTGCACGAATGGGAAGTGCCGTTAGACTGGCCCGACGCATGGCCCGATACAGCCCGTGCGCCCTTCGAAAGCTTCCACAAAGCCCGGCAGGCGATGCTGCGCCGCATGGACCAGAGCATAAGTGACCACGCCGAGCAGGAAACGCTTTACGACAAGCCGCGCATCGACAAATCCAAATTGCGCATCTGCGGGCCATTCTCAGTCGAGGCGGTGCCGGCGCCTACCGTCCTGTCGCTGGACGACAGCTTGCCCCCACAAGAGGCCGACGAAACCGTCGCCCGCTCCGGCGAGACGTCGCGCCAAGCGCTCTGGCGCGACGAACTGCTGAAGACCGGCGTGCGTGGCAAGGGCGGCGCCATGCTCCGCTTCGCCGAATTCGAGACGCTGCCGGGGCTGAAACACATACACGCCAGCGGATTGCTGGCCGAGACGGGCGAACGCGTCGTCGTCAGCTTCGGCCCCGAGCACGCGGCGCTGGAGCAGCGGCAGGTGGAACTGGCGCTGACCGAAGCCGAGACCCTGCGCCCGTCGCCGAAATTCATCCTATTCTGCGCCTTCACCTTTGACCCTGAGGCTGCGAAAGACATCGCCGAGGTGAACTGGCCGGGCGTAACGCTGCTCAAGGCGCAGATGAACACCGACCTTTTGACCGAAGACTTGAAGAAGGGCCGCAGTTCCAACCAGTCCTTCTGGCTGATGGGCCAGCCCGATGTGGACCTGCGCAAGCGCAAGGACGGGCTGTGGGAGGTTCAGGTCAACGGTTTCGACTATTTCGATCCGCGCAAGGGCGATCTGGTCTCGGGCGGCACCAAGCAGATCGCCATGTGGTCGCTTGACGTGGATTACGACAACCGATCCTTGATGCCGCATCAGGTGTTCTTCCCGATAGCGGATGCGAAGGGCGGCTGGAACCGCCTGCGCAAAACCGTGAGGGCAGAGCTGGACGAAGACCTGCTGGAGCAGTTCCACGGCACCGTCTCGCTGCCCTTCGAAGCGGGCGAGAACCGACGCATCGCGGTCAAGATCGTGGACGACCGCGGGATCGAGTCGCTCAAGATCATGTCGCTGGAGGGATAAGCCCATGTCCCTCATCATCAATTCGCCCTTCGTTTGCCCGGCGCAGCATTGGGTCGAGGCCAAGGGCGGCAAGCTGGAGATCAAGCCCGAGCGGCGGCCGGCAAGCTACGAGGTCTTTGACGCGCGCAACAACACCAAACGCACAGAGGTGCTGGATCTGGTGAACACGATCCGCATCCGCGTGGATCAGTGGCGCGAAGACGGCTGGCCCGGCGTGACCATCGTCACCCGCAAGCTGTTGGAGCACTGGCACGACCACGAAGCGCGACAGCATCCGTTCTATTTCTGCCAGCTTGAGGCCATCGAGACGCTGATCTGGTGGGTCGAGGGTGCGGCAGGCTACAAGCAGGGCATCGCGATCCCCGGCGATGGCGGAGTATGGGAGCGTCTCTGCAACAAGATGGCGACGGGCGCGGGAAAGACCACGGTGATGGCGATGATCATCACCTGGCAGGTGCTGAACGCGCTGACCTATCCGAAGCGGAACAAGGATTTCAGCCGTGCGGTGTTCATCGTGGCGCCCGGCCTAACCGTGAAGGAACGGCTGCAGGTGCTATTGCCCAGCGAGGGCAGCTATTACGACGAGTTCAACCTGTGCCCGTCCGAGGCCCTGCGCCAGAAACTGAACCAGGCGGAGGTGATGATCGAGAACTGGCACACGCTAATGCCGCTGAAGGAAGCGGACCGCTCGGTGGTGAAGAAGGGGCGCGAATCCGACGAAGCCTTCACACGGCGCGTGCTGGGCAAGCTGGCGGCGCACAAGGACATCATCGTCATCAACGACGAGGCACACCACGCCTATCGCAAGCCGCCCGAGGTGAAGATCAGCAAGAAGCATGCCGAGGAGCATGGCATCGACCTCGACGAGGCAACGCGCTGGATCGAGGGGCTCGACCGCATCCACAAGACCCGGCGCATCCAGCGCTGCTTCGACCTGTCGGCAACGCCCTTCGCGCCGACGGGTAAGAAGAGCACCGATACTGCGCTGTTCGACTGGATCATCTCGGATTTCGGCCTAAACGACGCGATCGAGGCCGGGCTGGTGAAGACCCCGCGCGTGGTGGTCAGGGACGATGCGGTTCCGGATGCTAAGACGCTGCGCTCGAAACTCTACCACATTTACCGCGACCCGACCGTTTCCGAAGATCTGAACCGCAAGGCCGAAGCGCATGAAGCGCTGCCGAAGCTGGTCCAGGACGCCTATACGCTGCTCGGCGCCGACTGGCGGGAAACTCGGGCGCAATGGCAGGAGGCCGGGCATCATTCCCCGCCGGTCATGCTGACGGTCTGCAACCGCACCGAAACCGCAGCCCGCATCGAGACCTATTTCAACAAGGGCGATGCGCACTGGCCGGAATTGCACGCACCGACCCGAACGCTCCGGGTCGATTCCAAGGTGCTGGAGAAGGCTGAGATCGGCGAGACCGCGACCTCCGACAAGGATTACGAGGCGCGGCTGAAGGCAATCATCGACGCTGCGACCATCCCCGAGACCCGCCGCCAGCAGTTCCGCGCCCTGAAGAAGGAAGAACTGCTGCGTGAGATCGTGGACAACGTCGGAAAGCGGGATGGGGCCGGACAGGATCTGCAGAACGTCATATCGGTTGCGATGCTGTCGGAGGGATGGGACGCCAAGAACGTCACGCACATCATGGGTCTCCGGGCCTTCACCTCGCAGCTGCTCTGCGAACAGGTCGTCGGGCGCGGATTGCGTCGGGTGTCCTATGACACGGACGAGAATGGCCTGTTCCTGCCCGAATACGTCAACGTTTTCGGTGTGCCGCTTTCCATTTCGGAAACAGGCGAAGGCGGGGAAGCTCCACCGCCTCCGAAACCGACCACTCAGATCGAAGTCCTGCCCGAGCGGGCCCACCTGGAACTTCGCTGGCCGAACGTGCTGCGGGTTGAAACGGTCGTGAGACCACAACTTGCCATGGACTGGGGCAAGGTAACACCGCTCGTGCTCGACCCTGCCAGCACGCCAATCAGCGCGGAATTGGCCCCCGCGCTCGGCGGCGCGACCGACATGGGCAAGGTGACAGCCATCGACCTCGAGAAACTGCCTGACGGCTTTCGTCTGCAACGTCTCGTCTTTCAGGCAGCACGGAAGGCCTTCGCCGAACTCAGCCACGGTTTTTCGGGTAACTACGAGTATCTCGCAGCGCAGCTGGTCAAGATCGTTGAGGCGTTCCTCAACTCCGACCGCCTCGACATCCCGTCGCTGTTCCACTCCGACCCGCTTCGGCGGCGGATTCTGATCGCACTCAACATCGACCTCGTCGTTCAGCATGTGCTGAGCAACGTGACAGAGCAGAACACGGAACGTCTGACGCCGGTGTTCGACGAGGAAAACCCGATCGGCGCCACCGGCCAGATGCGGACCTGGTACACCACCAAGCCGTGCTTTCCGACAACCAAGTCGCATATCAGCCACCTGGTTGGGGATTCATCCTGGGAGGGACATGCAGCGAACATCTTCGAGAAGCGCGACGACGTCATCGCTTATGCCAAGAACGATCATCTCGGCTTCCAGATCTACTACATGTGGGCGGGTTCGCGGCGACGCTATGTTCCGGACTTCCTTGTGCGCCTCACAGGTGGGACGATGCTGGCGCTGGAAGTCAAGGGCACTGACAGCCCTCAGGACAAGGCAAAAAGGCTCGCGCTCGACGAGTGGATCGGGGCAATCAATGCTTCAGGTGGCTTCGGTCGCTGGGATTGGGACGTAGCGTTCGCGCCCCATCAGATTGAGGACATTATCCGTAGGACAGCGGGCCATCGGTTTGCCGCACATTCCCTAGTCAGGCTGCGGCGTGCTTTCACGGCCGCGAGAATCGATATTCCCGCAGGCACAGAAGGAGTCATCGTCGATAGCTATCCGTCGCGAGATGCATACGAGGTTGAGGTTTCGCTTGCCCCGGCTTTGACAGTAACGGTCTTCGGGAGTGATCTGGAGCCGATCGATGCATGACACCCCGCCTTGGCAGCCATTGGGCGAGCAATCGTGGATTGAGAACCCCCAAGACCTTCGCATTGCCGACAATAAGGTCGCTGACTACCTTCTCAACAACAACCATTCAATAGGAGCAGCGAAGGCCAAATTTTTTGAAGGCGTTGGCCACAAACGTGAAGACATTGAGTCATTTAAGGAAACGATGCGAGAGCACGCTGCTTGCAATCCTGTCGCTTCAGTAGAGAAACATGCCTTCGGAATGAAGCTAGTCGTTGACTGCTTTGTCGGGATGCCGAATGGCCGCAGTTATTGCATTAGGACGGTTTGGAATGATCACGGAGACGGCCTACCACCTATTTTGATTACCGCGCATCCAATCGATTTAGCCTAAGCAGGCGCTATTTCGGGACGAGGAATCAAACCAACATCCACGCTGGGTGACTCGAATGAGTGCGCAATGGAGACCAATGACTAGGCGGGACCTCAAGGGTTCCATCTGGCTGAACAAACTGCCATTCACTGACGGAAGCATACGGGCGTAATGAACCTATAGAAACAGACAGAGATTACTGAAACGAACGGCTGATCTTGGAATTGGAGACCAGGCACCCTTTGGGCCCGGAGACGGACCAACCGGTCTTGGCGTGACGGTCGAGATCTGCAGATCTCGATAGAGATGCGGCCTGTAATCAAGCAGCCCTAACGATTTCCATACAGAGTCCCACGGAGCGATATTCAACCCGGACGTTTTTGACGGGCCGGCCCGCACTGCAGGTGGGGCTCGAAGCGCTTTATCGCATGTGGTTACCTGCGCTGGCTCAGCACCTTAGTCGTGTCAGGTAGTCCGCGCATAACCCTTCGTGCAGCCGCTGGTACTCCTTGTCAGTTGCTTGATGCTGAAGGCATTGGGATATCCCAGACGACCTCCGCCAGTTTACTCAGAAACTCCTGACGCTCTGTGACAGCTACCGCATTCCAAGTTTGCCAGCTTTCAAGCTTGCGCACGGTTGCCGTAATCCTGTCGTCCTTGCCCACCTCGTGCGCTGCAGCATCCGCCTGACACTTCGTTAGCAGAAATTTCGACTGCTCATACGCTACGATTTTTCCGGAATACCGGCCGTTCTGAAGCGCCCTGTTGATCGCTTTCTCGATGAGTAACAGGTTGCCGAGACACTGGCGAATATGAATATCGGCGGCACCCTCGCCAAACTCTTCCATAGCCTCGAAAGAAGCATTCGATGCCAAGATGTGCTCAATGTCGTTGCCGCCGGCCGTGTAGTCGGACAGGCGGTCGCGCGATGCACTCGAGCCGTATGCCTGCAGGTCGATATACTGCGTGAGCTTTGCCAGTAGATAGCGGAGACGGAAGCCGCGGAGCTGCCAGGTCTTCAAACCAAGCAACGTCCTCCGGAATTCAAGGGCCAGCGTTTGACGCTCGGCACGCAAGGTTTTCTCCAAAAACAGTTCAAGCTGCGCATCAGAGATTTTGTTGAGCTGATGCGCAGCTTCGATAATACGTCTCTCATACTCTTTACCTGACGTGCCGGTCAGTAGCCAAACGAACATGGTTTTCTCCAGATCGTCGGCAAGTTTGCTGAAATTCGCAGGGGACAGGGAGCGACCAGCAAGCAGGAGAATAAAGTGCTGCTTTATGGACTTTCCTCCGAGCAGACGGGTGTTGATGATTCCTGCCTCTTCTTCGCCAGCGACGTTCTGTCCCTTCGCGAAGTGAGCATACGCCTTGGCAGCGTCAAGCAGCTTTCCGGCAAAAGCGAGCGGTTTTTTTTCGTGATTGGTTTGCTCCGCGTTCTTCCGAAACCAATCGTAGATCGCGTCTTCACGAAGCCTTCCGTCTACGTCATGCGCCGCAAGCAGATAGTACCTCAAGAACCGTAGCGGCTTTTCGTTCGCCTGATAGATAGCATCGGTGAGCTGTTTCCACACAGCTTTCAGCTTGCTAAACTCCTCACCTTTTGCGTTCATGAAAAGGAGGTTCTTGAGCAAGTCCATGGCGTCGAGGCCGACGCCACGATCATTGATCGTCTCAAATATTTTCAACGCCACGGCTACGGTCGGAGTTTCGATCCGGATGATCTTCACCTTGTTGGTGAAGTAGCCGTAGAAACGGCGTACTTCGGCTGGATCGTTTTTAAGCGTGGTCTCAATAAATTCCTTGATTGTCAGATATGCATTGTAGAGATTTCGGATTGACCTCGTTCCATCGCTGGGGGCGTCGGTGCCTGCACCTTCCGCATACCTTCTTAGGACGTCGCCCGCATCTTCGTATTGAAGGTCGAGCCTTAGACTTTGCGTTGTCTCGCCCTGCCAGTTGGTGGAGCTGTAAATTATCTGTCCGGGAAGTTCCTCTGGAACATCTGCCTTTAAAGCGACCAGCTTATCGCGGAGCGCGCATAATGTGAGATAGGCGGTTGTAGTTCGCTGCTGACCGTCGATGAGGTCGAAAACATCGCCGGCCTCGCGACAAACAACAACGGTCCCGATGAAATACTCAGGCGCGTCGTTCTTACTGGCATTCTGGTACTCGCTGTAGATGTCGCTCAGAAATTGTTCGACCTCTTCGCCACCCTCACCGCGAGGGTCCGTCTCACCCCAAACGTACTCCCGCTGATAATCGGGAACGCGGTAAAAGTCTTGGAAAAGAGATTTAATGTTTCGGTCTTGCGGATCGATCTGTTTGTTCATGCATAAAGCCCCGTGTGATAATCTGCTTGTTCCCTTTCAGGACAAGATTAGTCAACTCCCCTACGCGTTAGCGCGCCCAGGCATTTCAAAAGCCCTTGGACGCAGAGTCACCGTGAATCAATGTGCCGACTAGCTCGGCCGGTGTTCCGGGTTGAGGGTGGAACCACAACTCTATGGGAGTGATCGGCCCGTTGACTTTTGTGACAATCTCGATCGCTTGGGTGATCAGACGTTCTGGAAGTTCGCCATAGAACAGGTAAATAGCGCGATGGTAGCCTACGAGGCGACAGTATTCAGATAGCGTTAGAATATCCTTACATATGCCGCCAAGCCGCGCAGAACCAGGTTTCACCTCAATGATGGCATGATTGTTGTCCATCGATCCGGGGATGTGAACAAGCAGATCCGGCGACGCGAGACGGGCGCCGGTTGCCTTGATCAGAGCGTGTCCTTGTTTGTCTACTTCACCGTTCAACACGAACGCAGTGTCCGACGGCCAGATCTGCCGAAGTTGGTGATATAATTCATAGCAATATACGCGTTCGCGAAATTTGGGATCGCTTCCATGGACTGGTAGATGAAAGTAGAGGCCTCCGATGGAAGCCGTAGCCTGACAAAAAACGTCGTTAAGTTGCTGCACCTTAACCTCAACACTTTCGAGGAGATTGGCCGGCGTTGCGCCGGCGGCCATGGCTTATGTTTCAGGGATCGCGCGTCACTGGAGCCAATCGGAACATTGTGCCAACTACGGGCATATGGATCCAGAGTTCAGAGCAACGCCGTCCGGTGATTGATTCCACCGCACCTGCATAGGCAGCAAGTTGCGGCGCGTGGCCAACGGCTCGTTCTTCCCAAAGCTCGAAACGGCCGGGAAAGCTCTTGTGGTCGATAATAGCGAAATCAATCCCGGTTTCGACCAGCATATCAATACGGCCCTTGAGAAGCTGATCGGCTGCGGGTGACGTGACGGGCACTTCAGCAATGCACCTGGTCACCGGCCATCGGCCGCGGCGCCAGGTTGCTAGTCGGTCACTGGCGATAAGCGCATCATCTGCTTTGAAGCCAATCACGTTCCAACGCG
Organism: Rhizobium croatiense; assembly: GCF_019793465.1. Taxonomy (GTDB): domain Bacteria; phylum Pseudomonadota; class Alphaproteobacteria; order Rhizobiales; family Rhizobiaceae; genus Rhizobium; species Rhizobium croatiense. The sequence goes on from NZ_JAILYJ010000024.1 coordinate 50,400, forward strand.
TCAGGATAGACGACGCGTCGGCAAGGCGCTGACTTCGGTCGCGGTCTGGATCATCATAGCCGATGATGGAATGGAGCGCTTCGCCTAGCGCTGCAATGTCGGCGATCCCGTGTATCGGGAGCCTTCCGCCAAGGTCAACCCTTTCGACGACCTTCCAGCTTCCACCTACCGCCTCGCTTGGTTTCAGAAACAAGGGCGGACGGACCTGCGGCTCGGTCGTTCGCGCTCGCACGTAGGTGGGCAGCCTGCCACGCTCCGTCAATTCGCCACTCGTCGCAAGCGCCTTCACATTGACTGTGAAATTCTGGTTCCCAACCCCAAGCTGGTTATCGTCGTTCTGGGGAGGAACGACATGCGCTGCGGCCTCCGGCGCATTGAGCAGGCTCAGCCAATTGAGCGGGCCTTTCGCCGGCGGAGCAAAGATCAGATAGTCGCGGGCTCGCGTGGCGCCAACATAGAGAAGCCTGGTGTCTTCCTCGACAGCGCGTTGCAAAGCACGCCGCCCCGTCTCTGAGTTCGCTACCTCAACATCGATCGTGCCGCCTTTTCCACTCTGACCATACGGCCACGGCCAGAAGCGAATCCACCGCTCCGCCAGAGGGTTGCGCCAATCAAGCTCGCCGGTCGTCTCGGCGACCGGCTCGAACAGCCGCGCCTTCGATTCCCAGGCAAGTCCGGTCAAGATCGTCATTGGCCATTCAAGGCCTTTCGATCCGTGATAGGTCATGACCTGGATCGCATCACTGGCAAGGCTTGGGGGGCGCTTCGGCTCCGCTCCGTCGAGCGCAAGCAGCAGCCCCTGCAGGGTCGCAGGCGAGCCGGATGCAGCGCACTCTTCCTCATAGGCGCGTGAGAAACCGCGCAACGCCTCGAGGTCGTCGAAGCGCATCGCGGTATCGCCCCAGCTCTCGATATGGCTCAACAGTGCTGGCAACGCGAGTACGGCGTCGACCAGTTCGGCCGGCGTGAAATTGAGCAATTGACCTGCGAGCCTATCAAGCGCATCCGATATCGGCACGGCTGCCCGGAGCGCTGCGTCGGCATCATCAGAGGTAGCAGCCTGCAGCCATGCATTGGAACCGGCATCATCAGCGAAGAAGCGGGCGAGCTCCGCGAGGGCAAGGCGATCCGTCGCGTCAGCCACGCGCCGACAAGCGGCGAGCACGAATTCCACATGGGGTGTACGCGCAAGTCCCGATCGTTCAACTGCCACCGGAAGTCCAGCACGGCTAAGGGCGAGGGCAAAACGTCCGACATCGGTATTGGAACGGCAGAGAATGGCGATGTCACCTGGCGTGATTGGCCTGTGATCGTGCTTGTCGTCTTCGACAAGCCAGTTGTCGGCTTCGGCCAGACATTGCCGGATTCCCTCCGCGAGGGCTTGTGCCTGCTCGTCGACTTTGCCCATCAGCCACCACCATCCTGCTGAAGGCTTGTCAAAGCCAGCGTCGGATCGCGCCGCATCCGAAAACGCGTGCTTCGCCGCCGGCAGTCCCATCCGTTCGAAGACCGGCGTAAACATGGCATTGAAGAGATCGACCAGGCTTTTGCGGCTTCGCCATGATTTGGACAGGACCGGATTGTCCTCGGGCTTCCCCCCAGCGCCGAGAAACGCAGCCTGGGTCAGCTCGGTGTCGGCGCCGCGAAAGCCGTAGATGGCCTGCTTCGGATCACCAACCCAGGTGCTCTCGTCGACCAGCTCCCCAAGAAGTGTGAACACGGCAAGCTGCAAGGGACTCGAATCCTGGAACTCATCGACGAAGACACGGCTGACACGTTCCTTGAGCCTTGCGGCCAGGTGAGGTGTTTTGAGGATCTCTAGCGCGAGAGCTTCCTGATCCGTAAAATCCAATAGCCCACGCTCGGCCTTCCAATCCTGGTAAGCGGTCAACGCCTCGGCGGCGCAATGAAACGTCTCCGTGATGAACTGCTCGCATTCGAACCGGAGCCGCGGATGCTCGCTGTGCCGCCCCGCCGCGGCGATAAGATGGATCAACGCCTGATTATAAGGCTGTCCGTCCTTGGTGGGCGCGCATTTCACCTTGGTCAAACGCGCCCAAGTCGACCAACTGAGCGTTTCGCCGCGTAAAATGCGTTCATGCGCCGCCCTGATCGTCTCGACCGAATCCGCTCCCGTGCTGCTCACGATGGCCGGGCGCATTTCGAAGGCATCCTTCAACGCGTTGGCCAGTGCTGCGTCGAGGTCCGCGGCGTCTGCCGCGGGAGGTGGAAAGCATGCCAGAAAGGCCTCAATTGATCGCTGCGCCGACGAGGCTAACTGGTCAGCCTCAATTCCATTTGCCCGCGCGAGGGTCGCGATACTGCGCACAGTCCGGCGCCAGTCAGGCGGTTCTCCCGTCCCCGGCGCACGAGGATCATTGTAGCCGAAGTGGTCCGCGAGTTCGTTCAGGACCTCGGCACGTGCGGCGATTGCACCGTCCGCGGCCACGCTGAACACCAGCGACATGTTGGATTCACCGATGACAGCGGTCGACGGCGAGCGCCCCAGGTCGATGACAAATTCGCTGACGATTTGGCTGCAAACGGCGTTGACAGTGCCGAAGCGCGCACCGAGCAACTGGGCAGCTGCGTCCGCCTTGCCTTGCTCAAATAGTTTGGCACGGGCGCGTTCGACAAGTTCATCCGCCGCCTTGATGGTGAACGTCGTCGCAAGGATCTGTTCGGGCGTACGCACCAGAACCTCGTCGGCGATGTCATTGACGATCCTCGTCGTCTTTCCGGCGCCAGCGGCGGCGGTAATGGTCGTCAGTCGCGACATCAAACAAGCTCCTCGTAGACGCGACAGAGGCCGCGCAAATTGCAGAAGCGGCAGGGTTCTTTCGCTGCATCAATCGCAAGCCCAGCAGGTCGCAGATCACCTGTATCGGGGAAGCCGGCCGCAATCAGAGTCCCCTTCGTGGTGAGATCGTGCCAGAGACGCCAATCGTTTTTCACATGGCCAAGCGTAGCGAGGTCATCTATATCCGCTTCAATAGGATTGCCGGTCAGAATGGAGCCCGGACCCGCTACTATGCGTCGCTGGCGCAGCAGAAAATAGCCTCCCGGAGCACCCGTCCCGTCGCTGGCCGAAAGCCCGCGATAGATGGCTAGCTGGATGGCACGCCCGGACGCGACTTCCTCCCTATATCGCCGTTCGGAGCGGGTCCATTTGAGGTCCAGAACTGCGATCCGGTCGCCGCGACGAACCAGGAGGTCGAGTCTGCCCTGAAGCAGGAGCTGCCCCTGGATACCTTCCCGATCGAGCTCCGACCCGACGATCTCCAGACCTTGAGCATGGAGCAGGCGAACAAGCGCCTCCAAGGCACGTGGCACCATTTCGCGAGCGGCCGCGAGTTCTCCGGCATGTTCGGGCTGGAGGAGCGGAGCTGCGATCTCGGGAAGCAGGCTTTCGAAATGCCTGATTGCTTCCGTCCTGATACCGGCTTCGGCCGGTGGTGCGCCCGGAAGGAGCAGCCGGCGGGCGATCTCGTGGGCGAGATTTCCGAAGAGCTGGTCGGTGCCTGGGATTTCTGCAAAACGACCCGGCCGAAGATTGAGAATATCCTGGGCGAACCAGCTCAATTGACAGTTCAACATCCGTGTCAGCGAAGTCGCGCTCTCACGACGGGTGTCGGTAAGGCGTGTCGTTCCCGGCGGTATTGTCCAGACTGGAACCCCTGCTGGCGGCTGCACTTGCCGTCCAACAAGCTGGCGAGGAAGTATCCTGCCGGCGAGCATGGCATCGGGTTCACGCAGCAGCCGTTCCGCCTTGAAGGTGATCGCCGCCCCGCTTTCTTTCAGCAGAGGCCGCAAACGATGCGCCATTGGATGAAGGGTCGTCTGCGCGTCGCGCGCAAGCGCTGGGCGCACGAGAATGAGGTTTCCGTGGCAACGCCGGATGACACTGCTATGGGCGGCCTCGATCCGACGCGCAATCGCTGGTGAAGCATCGATCTCCACTCCATTGGCAATGAGCGCTTCACGCTCGGCATTGTCCCATGGTGTGATGGCAATCTTTTCGCCAGGACCGACAAAGTTCCACCAGATGACACGCAGGGCCGAGGACCACAATGCTCCTGGCGCCTTGATGGCACGAACAGCACCAGCTTCCGCAAAATGGTCCGGATTGGGAACGCCCTCCGACAGGACTTGCAAGACAACCCGCTCGAGAAGGAGGGCGGGAATGACCGAAAGCTCCAGGCGGCTCAGGGCGTCAGACACAGCAGCCGCAGCATTCGAAACTGCCATCAGCAAGCGGTCGCCATCGCCACCGTCCGAACGCATCGCCCAAGCGGCCACTCTCCCGCAGATCGCCAACGCCTCCGACAGTGGCATCCCCTCGCCTCTCGCAAAGCGCCCGACCTCCGTCCATGCGCGCCATTCCGCAAGCGTCGTGTCGGTTTTACGGCGCGCTGTATCCGCGTCGGATCGCGTATTGATTTCGAGCAGGCGATCCTCGATTTGGACCCATGCTTCGCGCCAGACGCGGCCACCGACCCCCGGCTCTTCGCTGAGCGCGCGTGCGAGCCGACGCGCGGCCCAGGCCGCAACAGGTGGCCTGGGAAGGAGAAAGAGGTTTAATAGCGCGCGGGGATCGAACGGCTGCCACGCGGCGGCGAAAGCCAGAGGAAGAACCTGCAGTGCTCCACGCCAGGGTGATGAGGCGGAGAGCCCGAGGGCTGGAATGCCCCTCGCCCGCAAAGCATGGTCCAGGAGCGCCGTATCGCCGTCGGAAGCGAGAATGACGCTTCCGCGCAGGTCCTCCGACGGCAAGGCTGCTAACCAGTCGGCGATCGTTTCAGCAGCCATGAGCTCCGTATCGGCTTCCACCATTGTAAGAGTGCCGTCGCCTGCCAGTGGCTGGACGGGCTCCCCTGATAGAACCCTCTGCACTATGCGCAGGTCAGAGCCCTCTGCCGCCAGGTCGGGCTGCTCGTGTTGGAAGATCGTGACCCCGACGGATTCGAGAGCCTTAACAATGCGTGCCCACAGTGGCGGCAAAAGATCCCGCCGGTCTGCCAAACCGAGTTGGTGAATTCTTAGGCCAGGCCTTGTCTTAAGGACGTCGAGCAAAGCTATGGCGCGATCTTCCAAGCCCGCCGGCAATGTTGGCTCGACTGCCTCTGCGGCAGCGAGATCGTCTAGGCGATTGCTACCGGTCGCGGTACCGTGCCAGCCACCGCCCACCAGCGTATCGCGCCACTCAAGGAGGGTGGCGGCCGTAGACCAGGGATCCCTCGAAAATGACGAGGCCCAGAAACGATCGCCACCGCAAGCACGGAGCTTTGCGAGATAAGTCGAAATGCGCACCGCCTTCGAAACGCTCGGTGCAAGCATTCCTAGCTGGGTTTCAAGCGTCTGAACCAGACCCAAGGGTCCAACGACATCCTCATCCAAACTTCCGGATGCGTCGTGCGCGTCGGGATAAACTCGACCATCTGCTGCCAAGCCGAAGATGAGATGCATGTCCTACCCCTGATTCCCCCTACCCCAGATTGCACTATGCCGGCTCTCGACGCGAGTCATTATCACTGGAGCCCGACGGTGGACCGATTGGGTAGCCCGAGCGAGAACTTTCCGCCTTCCCGTCACCGCAAGCCACTAAATGTCAGAAGGACGCAGGTCTTTGTTCGCCTGCGTCCGCCGCCTGTCAGTTGAAGAACTTTCGGAAGATGGACTTGAACCAGCCAAATAGACCTCCGGCTGTTGGTCCCATCGTTTCTGCAATAGGGGAAGGCGCGGGCGGTCGCTTAAGAAGCCGATCCTTCTCTCGGCCGGCCTCGATTGCAGCCCGTGACATCTTGTTGGCCCAAACTATCATCCCTTGATCGATGACGTAGTGCGAAGCACAGGCAAAGTCGTGATTGCCGATCGATGGCCAGAGCGATGCGTTGTCGCCGTGCATAGTTAACTTGTATTCGGTCGCGACCAGAGGCGTCGATACTTCCTCACCGCACCCGCACGCGCAATTGTGGAGTGCGACGCGACACTCCCGCGAAACATACAAAACCCCGTCGTCGAGAGTTTCAGGTATCTCCGCTGTGAAGACTGTTCTCAGCCTTTTAATCCGCGTCATATCGCAGCCCTGTTCGAGATATTGTTCCCCTCGATCATGTAAACCGAATTCATCTCATTACGCTCATCACGAAAATAGTCCGCCCACCGCTGCCAGCGCATGATGGCCATGATTGCGTTTAGCGAGTTGATGGCCGCGATCTGGATATCCGTTCGGTAGACATCGTCATCTTCTACGTCATCGCCGAAGGGAAGCAGCCTCTCGACCTCGCTCCAGTCGGTGCCTGGGCGGATGAACGTCGCCCTCGCGCATCCGTCCAGCCTGCCATCCTCCAGGCCAACGCCGATCCCGGTGTCGATAAACGGGATCGCCAACCGGACCAGTCCCTCAGCGATTTCGCGCCGCGACGAGCCCTTATCGATGCAGACAAAGACGAAGTCGAAGCCCGAGAGCTCGTCAACATTGCCATATGTAACGCGGACCGGGTGGGAAACGATGCCCTTGTGAATACGCGCGTAAACCTGCGTGTAGTAGTTCACCTTGAAAGGGAACTCCTTGAGCAATTCCCTTTCAGGCGAGCCAGGCGACCGGAACAAATTGTGATTAAGAAGCTGATCCCCGTCATACAGGTGGATCTCCGTGACCCATGTCTTGGCAAGAAGGTCGAGCAGGTAGGACCCGGTCCCGCCAAGGCCTATGATGGCGACCCGTCCCATAAGCTTTCGGTTTACCGCGCCTATACGGTATCGGGCCGAGGCAGAGTCAGGAATTGCGAATGGACTGTCGTCATTTGAGATCAACCCGCGGGCATGCGTCCTGGCGTTAGCCGTTCGGTCCAAAGATCTCGCGGCACCGCCGATCAATCCCTCGTAAGCTACTACCTTGTCGTAGATAGTCTCGTAGCGATGAGTGATCTCCGGCTTCGACGACAAATAATAGCTAACATCAATATCAGCGAAGCGCTGCTGAACGGCACCGTTGACGATATTGTTCATCGGCTTTCCATCGCGATGACATGGCATCCCACCTGCGAAATACATGGTGTGATCGCCCTGCGGCGTCGAGGTCAACCCAGAGGACGCTTCAAGCGAAAGGGCACAGGTGAGGACGCCGCGGGCCAAGGAGCCATCGACCGTCACATAAGGAATGCTACGGACAATCAAATGACCGTTGCTCACCTCAAGCTCGAAGCCTTCGTCTTCGAGTTGCTTCAGAAACGGGTCACGACTTATCAGATCGACGGACATTGAACACCATCCCATTCTTGACCATGATAGATTCACCCTCAACGAGATCACCCTCTGCACCACCGACCCCATGAAGGTAGGTCGTGGTGTAGTTGAAGTTTTCGAAGTCGGGATTCGGGTAAGCAATCGCGGCGATTTCGCGATAGCTATGGCGACGCTTCTCAACGGTCCGCGGCCGCCCGTTGACTTTAATTGTCACGGTTTTGGGTTCGCGGCTACGGACGCGCTCGACGCCCTTACCGCTCAAATCGATTTTGCCATCGACCGGGATGATTGTGTCACCATCACTATCGAGGACCAGTTCGCGGTCCTCATCAATGTCCGCGTAACGATAGAGATCGGCGGCAGCGATTGCTCCCTCGCCCCACTCCCAACCGCGTTCGTCAACAGTGAAGTTGTAAACCCGATCGCTTTCGAAAGTCCGGAATACCGCAGTTTCACCCGGGGCGAACTTCACCTCATCCTCAAGGCCAATCGAGCGCCCGGATTTCTCAACGATCTGTATGAGGACAAACTCGCTCGCAGGCACTTTGCCCGCGGTCTCCCGAATCTGACTGCCGTCCATGACTTTATCGCCGATGCTATAAATCGCGCCATCGACAGTGAACTCGAATTTCTTGTTGTCTTTTACCATAACTGCGCTCCGTTCTCCGGCGACTCTTGATCGTGATTCGTCAGTGGACTACACTGCGATTCTAGTCCCGATATGGACTAATCTATATCGGGACTTATTTGAAATACAAGTCCATATTGGGACTTTTCGGGAGATTCATGCGTGGCTAATATCGAACCCGTCGCCGCAGCGGCCGAAGGGCGATCATCGATTCCGGCAGTCATGGAGGCATTTCAAGGACTTGCGGAGTTGTGGGAGCTTTCAACCGAAGACCAACTTCTCCTGCTGGGATCGCCTGGCCGATCGACCTTCTTTAAGTGGAAGAAAGAAGGAGGCTCAATTCCAAGAGACACCGTCGAGCGAGTCTCTCACCTACTCGCGATCCATAAGGCCCTTGAGATTCTACTCCCGGACAGCAGAGCTGCTGACACTTGGATCCGAAGACCTAACCAGTTTTTCCGCGGGCAGAGTGCTCTCGACGTTATGCGCGGCGGCCAAGTGATGGATATATTCCGTGTCAGACAATATGTGGACGCGCAGCGTGGCGGCTAACTCTTTCACTGTGATCGACGTCAAGCAAACGTTCTTTACTCTCATTCCGTCGCGATTTCCGACGATTGATGTTTTTGCGCGGGTAGCGAATGGTCGGAGTAAGGAACTGGCTGAGATTGAGTCCCTAACCAATCCGCGCCTGAAAGACCGAGAGCGCATTCTCCGAGGTGGAGCTACGATTGTTGATGATAACGCCCCACTTCTTCAGAACTGGAATCATGCCCCATTCACATATCACAACCCGGAGGGCTCGCGGTTTTTCGGCCCCGAAAATCCGGTGCTAGAACTATTTAGCGACATTCAGACAGCCCTTTCTGTTTCCATTTGGAAACGAGAGAGGTTCCTGTCTCGCACTAGCGAGGCACCGATTGGACTTGAGATGCGAGAATTGTCGCGCACCGTGAAAGGCCGCTTCGTTGATGGTCGCGATTGGGATCCGGACCTTGATATTGACACGAGATACAAGCGCGGTCGGCATATCATGGATGCCGGTTTCGACGGCCTGCTCTATAGGCCGCCAGAGCGAGGTGCCGGCTTTTGTGTCTGCGTACTTCGGGGTGAGGTCCTAGATCGGGCCGTTCAGGGCAACCACTTCAAGTTCGTCTGGGACGGAAAACTTATCAGTCGGATCTATTCCTTTGGTTCCGGGAAAGAATATGTACCTGACGATCTGCGGGGTAGCGAGAACGTGATAGCGGCTTAAGCTCGATGCCCCAACCAGGTCATCAATTGTGCAGCGCTTGTAGCAATCCTTGTCGTTGCGTTCATAGTGGTCTAGGATAGCCTTGCTTGCTAGCCGATACTATCTATCGCACTTTTCGAAACACTCAATGACGTCTGCCTTTGTTAGACGCACGCTCATCGTCCCTTTGCCTCAGTCGCTTACACTAGCGGCCCACGACCCTGCACGGAATGCCAACAATCGCCCGGTGACCTTAGACCTTAGTGCACTCCCCATGCCCGAAACCTCCCCCTCCCGGTCATCTCCCTGAGGCCAAGCTCCAAAACAATCCGCCGCGCCGCCTGCGGTGTGACGTCGAGCGTCTTCGCAACCATCCCGGCAGAGACCAGCGGTTTTGCCATGACCAGCTCGACCAGTTCTGGCAATTTTGAAGAGGTTCGGCGTCCCTCCAGCTTTCGCTCCATCATTTTTCGCGCCAGCGTCAACCGGTCATGTTCTTTCATGCCAATCTCCGCGGCCGCGATCAGCCCCTGGGCAATCGCGAGCAGTCGAGTCTTCCGATCGCGACTGCGGCGCCGATCGACGGGTATCGTTTTGAGCCCGAGATTGACGGCGGCAAGATGGGCGCCGGTAGTGATGCCGGCCTGGCGCAGGATCGAGGCGGCAAACAGCCGGCCAAGCCAGGGCGCGTGCTGCAGCACCGACAACTCATTCCAGGCATCGAGGGCGACGATCGCCTGCAGCACGGCCGGCAAGTTTTCGGCCTGGCGCAGCGCGCCGCGCCATTCGTCGAGCCGAGCATCTTCGTCCCAGTCGAGATCATAGACGAGAGGGTCTCGCTCGCGGTTATTGGCCGGGGTCCGACCGGGCTTTTTGGCTCGTTCGATTGCGGCGTCCGAGCGCGCGAGCAGCGCATCGATTGCAGCATAGTCGACGCCCGGCAGATCTTTGACGTCATCACCATCATCACCCTCCCCTTCTGGCTCGATCGGGGCCTTGGGCCTGATGACTCCGGCCGTCTCCGCCTCGCCCGCGGCGGCCGACGTGGTTTCCGATGTCTGCCTCAGCGTCCGCAAACCTTCGGCGGATAGCGCCCAGTCAGGCGCCTGGCCGCAAATGCGTCGGCGAGTGCGCAGCACGTCGCGGGCGATGGTCAGTTCGTGAGTGGGGGTGCGGATATCGCGGGTGGCGTCGTGGAGGACGAGGTCTTCGAGATGGACGAGTTCTCCGTCGATCCACAGCGAGGCGCAGGCGTCGGCAAAGTTTTGGCGTTCTAGCCAGCCTGATCCTACCACGGAGCGCTCAATGCGCTCGTCCAGACGCGTCAGAGCGACAACAGCGTCGAAAGCCGGCCGCATTAAGACACTCAGGCTGATTTTCGAGAGATCGTAAGCCATTGAAATTATGGTAAATGATGTCTTAAACGAAAGCTATAAGGTCACTGCGGTTCCCCACATGCTATAAAAGAGCCCGTGGCGGCTCGCCACCGATAAGTACCGCTTATCGGAAGTGATTGCTATAACGCCGCAAATTAGGGTGTCGGTCACCATGGATCGCAGGAAATGCGCGGTTTTCCAGGCTTTTCGGCCGATTTCGTCTGGGATGACCGGACTCCCCGAGACAGAATTCGGCCGCCGCAGTTGCCCCGCATAATCCCGACCCTTCTTCCGGCATAATGTGCCGGCGACCTCCCGAGGGCCCCTGCTCTCGCGGCATCTCCAAAACGGTTGTTTTTCCGGCCTTTCCGCCACAGGAGCCCGCTGGCGCGGGTTTGTCAGTGCGGACGCTCCGTTGCTTATCTCGGGCGGCGATTTGAGTCTGGCGGGCCGCTATTTGATGCCTAAAACACGCTTGCAACTGTTCGATTTCTAACGCATGCCTTATCTGTACAAACTACTTCGAGACAGGGCCGTTACAAGCGCGATGGCAAAGCCACAAACATTTGACAACCAACAATCTCCCAAGCGGCTGATCGGTTATGCCCGGGTGTCGACGGATGAACAGGTCCACGATGCCCAGTTGGACGAGCTGCGTGCAGCCGGCTGCGATCGGATCCATCAGGAGCATGGTTCCGGAGCATCGCGGGCTCGACCGGTGCTGACGCGATTACTCGCTGAACTTAGCGCCGGCGACGTCCTCATTGTCGTGCGCCTCGATCGACTGGCCCGATCCGTCAGTCATCTCTTGTCGGTGATCGAGGACCTCGAGGCCCGCGGCGTGCATTTCCGGTCGATCCGCGATCCAATCGATACGTCGACCCCGCAGGGCATGTTTTCCCTTCAGGTCCTCGGCGCCGTCGCGCAGCTCGAGCGGGCGCTAATCGCTGAGCGTACCAAAGCCGGCATTAAGGCGGCGAAGGCACGCGGCAAGCTTCCTGGAAATCCCGGTCTGCGAGAACGACGGCCGGAGGCGATCAAGGCAATCTCGCAGGCACGGGAGAAGCTCTATCTCGATGAACTCATTGCATCGGCGCAGACGTGGCTGCCGATGGTGCGTCAACTCCGGCCGCAGCACAGTTGGGACAATGTCGTGCGGGTTCTCAATCGCCGTGGCCACGACTGGACCGTCGAACGCCTTCGTCGCGCTGTTCATCGCATGGTACGCGAAAAGCTCGCGGAGAAGGAACTCCTTGCTCGATCCCCTCGCCGGGCTCCCGAAGACTATCTGATGAAGCTGGTGGCGGCAATTGCCATTGCCGATCCCAACCTGTCGCTGCGCGACATTGCCGCGCAACTGGACCAGATGGGAGAACGGCCTGTGCGCAGCGGCAAGAACTGGCAACCGTCCTCGGTGCGGGTCCTGCTGGACGAAGCCCACCGATTTGGCCTCATTCGCCGTTGAGGGCATGGTTCATCCGACGCCCGATGGCAGAGAGTCTTTTCTTGTCGCTATTCGACTGCATAGCCGTCAGGTCCGGCCTTTGGGGATCTGTAGCGCCAGGACCGCTAGTCGCTATCGCTCCGCGGTTTCAGCTCAGCGCCTACATCCTCGCCGCGGAGCCGGCTTCCTCCGCCTGCTCGCCCCCTCCCCCGGAACGTGCTGAAGGCTTCAGCCGCGGTGATTATGATCCGCAGAGGCGCGCGGGCCATGACCCTCGGCGGCGCGGGTAAAAGCAGAGGACAGCCGCTCCCCTCGCTACCAAAAAGCCGTCTCGGCTGCACGACGAATTCGGGCGCGAGCCGGAACTCAGTCAGACAGTATTTGTTTCTTTTACAATCCGTCCGCGTTTCGGCGTTCTTTCAAGGATGCTCGACAATTTGATTGAGCCATTTGTCCGCGCCGCCAGCTATATTTCCTACAAGAATGATTACGGCCGAAGATCTGCAAACATTCGTTTTACGACCAGCAAATTTCGACTGTCCTCGAAGCCTGGGAGGTCTTCGTCCTGAAGCATCCTGCGGAGACCGCCGTTAAGATTACAAAGCAATGTCTCCTTTCAGTCGTGACAAACACCGCGATTGTTCGTTCGAACACGAAGCCGCTCAATCGGCTCCGTGCATCAACTGACCTTACTACACCAGCCGCATAGAAGGGCTGTCGGCCATTCTACCCGGGCAACCATGACCAATGCCCTTAGAACGTCATGTACGATCAAAAATGACCGCCAAGACCCCGCGACCCATGGCGGCGACAGGACGGTACCTATCTCTACACAACCGATCTTGTGAGAGGTGGCGCGAGGAGCGGGTCATGCGCCGTCCATAGTAGCGCCCGAAAATGTCGCTTCTTTTCAGAGTGTTGTAGCTGTGGTCAGCTGACCACCGGAAAAGCAGCTGTTGGCAGTGCGTCCCACCCCAAAAGACTTGCTGGCCCACGACAGCAGAGTCTGGCGAAAAACCTCGATCAGTGGACCCGCTGACCTAGCACTCAATCCTCTCCGGCA
>NZ_JAILYJ010000025.1 GCF_019793465.1 Rhizobium croatiense
GATCGTCGCAACCGTCGCCACCATGCGCAAGCTGCTCACTATCCTCAATGCCATCATCAGGGACGGACGACCATGGCAAAACGCTTGACAAAAAAGACAGTCGCTCTCCCCGAGGGGGAGAAGGGGATATGCCGCAAGGTCTCGACGCCCCATTTCGCGTGCCAACCTGCACTGTTTTGCCGGAGGTTTCACACCTCACGCGGTCGCGCCCCCTCAGCCCGCTCCGGCCGGAGCTCGGAAGCAACCACCAGGTCCCGCAGGAAGTTCTCGCACCAGAGCGAGACGTCGTGTGAGAGCAGATGCTCCATCATCATGCTCCAGCGCTCGCGGCGCTCCTCGAGCGACATGGCGAGGCCCTTGGCGATGGCATTGGCGGTGCCTTCGACGTCGTAGGGATTGACCAGCAGCGCGCCCTTCAACTCGCGTGCGGCGCCGGCGAAGCGTGATAGCACCAAGACACCCGGGCGATCCGGATCCTGGGCGGCGACATATTCCTTGGCGACGAGGTTCATGCCGTCGCGCAACGGCGTGACCAGCCCGATCGTCGCCAGCCGGAAAAGCCCGGCGAGCACGTTGCGGCTGATCGATCGGTTGACATAGCGGATCGGCACCCAGTCGACCGTTCCGATGGCGCCGTTGACGCGGCCGGCCTGTTCGGCGACCATCTTCTGCATCTGCTCGTATTCGGGAACTTCCGATCGCGATTTCGGCGTGATCTGCAGGAAAGTCACCTTGTTCTGGTAGGCGGGATTGCTGGTGATGAAACGCTCGAACGCTTCCAGCCGCTGAATGATGCCCTTCGAATAATCGAGACGATCGACGCCGATGATCATGTCGCGGCCTTCGATGCTGCGCCGGGTCTTCTGGACCATGACGTTGTCGGCGGCTTTTTTGGCGAATTCGGCGAAGGCTGCGGTCTCGATGCCGATCGGATAGGCGCCGGCCTTGAATATCCGCCCGTGTGAATCGAACAATCCGTTGCCGAGGTCGTCGCCAATGCCCTCGCGGCGCAGATAGCCGGCGAAATTCTGCAAATCATAGTCCGTCTGGAAGCCGACGAGATCGTAATGCGAGAGCCCACGCATGATTTCCTCGTGGACCGGCATGGTGACGAGGATGTCGGCCGGCGGCCAGGGAATGTGCAGAAAGAACCCGATCCGGTTCTTCAGTCCCATCTGGCGCAGTTCCGCCGCCAGCGGGATGAGGTGATAATCGTGAACCCAGATAATATCATCAGGCTCGATCAACGGCGCCAGTCGGTGCGCAAAGAAGCGGTTGACGCGGAAATAACCGGCCATTTCCTTCCGGCCATATTCGGCGAGATCCAGGCGGTAGTGGCAGATCGGCCAGAGAACGCGGTTTGCAAAGCCGCGATAATATTCCTCGACGTCGGTGTCGGTGAGGTCGGTCAGGGCATAGGTGATGTTGCCCTTCTGCTGCAGCGACAGCGCGCCCGGTTCCCTGTCGCCGCTCGATTCTCCCGACCATCCCATCCAGATGCCGCCGCGCTCCTGCAGGGCCGCCTGCAGCGCGACGGCCAGCCCGCCGGCAGCAGCACCCCCATCCTTGCTCGGCACGGGAACACGATTGGAAACGACGATAAGACGGCTCATAAGCTTCCTTCAGTTGAGATGAAACATGAGAACGCGATGTGACGAGCGTCCTGGAGAACCTCCGGAATCTGACGGGGGCGATGCCGGGCAGGCACCGACATCGAACGAGCCATCCGGACGAGGGGCCGCCGCATAGGCCGGCAGGAACAATGGAACGAAGCGTCGTTCCGGGCTTGATAGGCCATGTCGTCGGAAATACCCATTGCACAGAATTTGCTTGAATCTAGGGCGATTCCAGCGGAATGGAAGAATTCTTTCTACAACTTTCCATTAGAAGAACGTTTCATCCGGTTCCGCACGATGAACCCATCGCGCGGCAGGGGCTCAATCAGATCCTGCCGATGTCCGTTTTGGCAATGATGATGTTGGCGCCGATCGCGGCGTCGGCCGGTCAATGGGCGCGCCGGTCGCAGCCCACCGGCTCTAGCCACACAGATCGCCGGAGGACGGGCAGGGACAGTTGCCCGGCCTCACGGATTAAGGGTCGGCGCGCCGCCCCTCGATCGCTATTTTGCGAGTTTCGCCAGCGCCGCGACCAGCCCTTGCGTCGAGGAATCATGGCCTGCCGCGCTCTCCTTGCCCTCGACGACAGGCAGCAGGCCCGTCGCCAGTTCCTTGCCGAGCTCGACGCCCCACTGGTCGAAGGAGTTGATGCGGAAGAGCACGCCTTCGACGAAGACGCGATGTTCGTAGAGCGCGATCAGGCGGCCGAGCGCATAAGGGGTCAGCTTGTCGTAAACGAAGGTAATCGACGGCCGGTTGCCCTGGAAGACACGGTGCGGGGCGATGAAATCGGCCTTCTCGTCGTCCATGCCCTTGTCGGTCAGCTGCTTCTTGGCTTCCGCGAAGCTGCGGCCCTTCATCAGCGCTTCCGACTGGGCAAGAACGTTGGAGATCAGCAGCTGGTGCTGATGGCGCAGCTCCGGTTCGAAGGCATTGGCGGCGATCATGAACTCGGCCGGGATGATGCTCGTGCCCTGATGGATGAGCTGATAGAAGGCGTGCTGGCCGTTGGTGCCGGGTTCGCCCCAGACGACCGGGCCGGAATTGCCTTCGACCGGCGTGCCGTCGACGGTGACACCCTTGCCGTTCGATTCCATGTCGAGCTGCTGCAGATAGGCAGGAAAGCGCGACAGGCGCTGGTCGTAAGGCAGGATGGCGCGGGTCGGATAACCAAGCACATTGCGGTGGTAGAAGCCGATCAGGCCGAGCAGCATCGGCAGGTTTTCGGTAATCGGTGTCTTACGGAAGTGATTGTCGACGGCATGGGCGCCGTCAAGGAATTTGCCGAAATTCTCCGGCCCGATCGCGATCATCAACGGCAGGCCGATCGCCGACCAGATCGAATAGCGGCCGCCGACCCAGTCCCAGAAGCCGAAGACGCGGGCGCTGTCGATGCCGAAGGCGGCGACCTTGTCGAGCGCGGTCGAGACGGCGGCGAAGTGGTGCTGCACGGCCGCTTCGCCGAGCGCCTTGGCAATGAAATTGCGCGCCGTCTGCGCATTGGTCATCGTCTCGACGGTGGTGAAGGTCTTCGAGGCGACGATGAACAGCGTCGTTTCCGGCTGCACCAGCTTCAGGATATCGGCGATATGAGCGCCGTCGACGTTGGAGACGAAATGCGCGCGCGGGCCGTCATGGAAGGGGGCAAGCGCCAGCGTCGCCATGACGGGGCCGAGGTCCGAGCCGCCGATGCCGATATTGACGACGTCGGTGATCGCCTTGCCGGCGGCGCCCTTCAGCGCGCCGGAGCGGATCTCGTCGGCGAATTTGCCCATGGCGGCAAGCACCGCGTTGACATCGGGCATGACGTCCTTGCCGTCGACCAGAACAGGCGTGTTGGAGCGGTTGCGCAAGGCCGTGTGCAGAACGGCGCGCTCCTCGGTGAAATTGATCGCCTTGCCGGAGAACATCTCATCGCGCTTCTTCTCGACACCGCCTTCTTCGGCGAGCTTGACCAACAGCTTCAGGATGTCGTCATTCACCGCCGTTTTGGAAAAATCCATCAGGAGATCGTCGAGCGCGACGGAGAAGCGGGAAAAGCGCTGCGAATCGGCGGCGAAGGCGGCCCGGAGATCGGTCGCCTTGGTGGTGGCGGCCGTGCTTTTCAGCTGTTCGACGATGGCGTTCATGGGAGTCTCCTTTGGAGGCGGAAAGGGTTGCGGAAACTATTCGCTTTATCGGCCGCAAATCAAGTTCGGCCGCCGCTCCAATACGAAAAAAGCCACCCGCGGCAAGCGGATGGCCTTAAATTTCATAAGGTTGTCAAATTAGCCGCGCAGGTCCTTGCGCAGGATCTTGCCGACTGGCGACTTCGGCAGCTCGGTGCGGAATTCGATGAAGCGCGGGCGCTTGTAGTTGGTGAGATTGGCGATGCAATGGGCCTTCACCTCGGATTCCGTCAGGTTAGGGTCCTTCCTGACCACGAAGAGTTTGACCGCCTCGCCCGAATGCCCGTCCGGCACGCCGACCGCCGCGGCTTCGAGAATGCCGGCATGCATGGCGGCGACCTCCTCGATCTCGTTCGGATAGACGTTGAAGCCGGAAACCAGGATCATGTCCTTCTTGCGGTCGACGATCTTGGTATAGCCGCGCTCGTCCATGAAGCCCATGTCGCCCGAGCGGAAATAGCCGTCGGCCGTCATCACCCGCGCCGTTTCCTCCGGCTTCTGCCAATAACCGGCCATCACCTGCGGCCCGCGGATGCAGATCTCGCCGATTTCGCCGAGCGGCAGCGAATTGCCCTCCTCGTCGCGGATATCGAGGTCGGTGGAGGGCATCGGCAGACCGATCGAGCCGGTAAACTCGATCGAATCGAAGCGGTTGGCGGTGGCGACAGGCGACGTCTCGGAAAGCCCGTAACCCTCTGTAATTGCCGTGCCGGTCATCTTCAGCCAGCGTTCGGCGACCGGGCGCTGCACGGCCATGCCGCCGCCAAGCGACATGATCAGCGGGGAGAAATCGAGCTTGGCAAAATCGGCATTGTTCATCAGCGCGTTGAACAGCGTGTTGAGGCCGGGAAAGATATGCACATCAGAGTTTCCGAATTCCTTGACGAGGCCGGGAATGTCGCGCGGATTGGCGATCAGGATATTGTGGGCGCCGAGCGATATGCCCATCAGCGAATTCACCGTCAGCGCGAAGATGTGGTAGAGCGGCAGGGCGCAGAGGAAATTCAGCACTTCGGGCTGTTTCTTGCGCTCGAAGGCCGATCGCAGCCAGAGCGATAGCTGCAGCTTGTTGGCGAGCAGGTTCTGATGGGTGAGCACCGCGCCCTTGGCAACGCCTGTTGTGCCGCCGGTATATTGCAGGAAGGCGACGTCGCCACCGGCAAGCGCCACCGGCTGAATGCTCTTTTTCGCGCCTTCGCGCAGCACCTGGCTGAAGCTCTTGTGCTGCGGGATCGACCAGGAGGGGACGAGCTTCTTCACCTTGCGCACAACGAAATTGACGATCAGCCCCTTGGGGCCAAGCATCTCCCCAAGCGAGGTGACGACGACGTGGCGCAGATCGGTCTTGTTCAGGACCTGCTCGACCGTACGGGCGAAATTCTCCAGGACGAAGATCGCCTTGGCGCCGGAATCGCGCAGCTGGTGTTCGAGTTCACGCGGCGTATAGAGCGGGTTGACGTTGACGACGACGAAGCCGGCTCTGAGGATGGCATAGGTCGCGACCGGGTTCTGCAAGACATTCGGCATCATCACTGCGACGCGGTCGCCCTTGTCGAGCCCGATGCTCTGCAGCCAGGCGGCGACCTTGCGCGTCTGGTCGTCCAGCTCGCGGTAGCTCATCGCCTTGCCCATGCTGGAAAAAACCGTGCGATCGGCATAACGGGCGCAGGATTTTTCCAAGAGTTCGGCAAGCGAGGCATGTTCCAGCGGCGGCAGTTCGGCCGGAACCATATCGGGATAGGTGGCAAGCCAGGGCTTGTCTGCTTTTGCTCCGTTCGGATGGACGGAAATGCTGGTCATCGTATCTCTCTCTCCCTTGCGGCCGCCGCGCCGGCCGAGCCGCTGTCGGCTGGCCTGCAATTGACCGGAAGCATCCTCCATCTTCCTGGCCGGCAGCTTATGCCATTGCCTGAACGGTTCAAGCTGAATGACGCTATACTAACCTTGACGTAAACGTCAACATTTGCGGGTGGATTGACCGGGAACTTTGAGTCCGCCGTGACGTTGATTCTGCATACTCACCATGAGGAAACACCAAAGGAGGTGCACAATGTTGAACGAGGAAACCGACGCCACTCGCCGCGATCCGAATGTGAAGGATACGCCGTCGCTGATCGCCAGCGACCGCGTTGAAGGCACCCGCGTCTATGGCCCGGATGGCAGGCATATCGGCTCGATCGAACGCCTGATCATCGGCAAGCTCGATGGCCGCGTAGCCTATGCGGTGCTGAGCTTCGGCGGCTTCCTGGGCATCGGTGACAATCACTATCCGCTCCCCTGGGAAAAGCTGAACTACGACACCCAGCTGGACGGCTATCG
Organism: Rhizobium croatiense; assembly: GCF_019793465.1. Taxonomy (GTDB): domain Bacteria; phylum Pseudomonadota; class Alphaproteobacteria; order Rhizobiales; family Rhizobiaceae; genus Rhizobium; species Rhizobium croatiense. Next base: position 6,104 of record NZ_JAILYJ010000025.1, read on the forward strand.
CATCGACCTGACCAAGGAGCAGATCGAAGGCGCCCCGAGCTATTCGGACGATGACGACACCTGGTACAACGATAATGGCCGCCGGGTCTATGACTACTACGGCGTGCCGCCTTACTGGATGTAATCTCGTCCGATAGGCCGAACTGGAAGGGCCCCGTTGGAAACGGGGCCTTTTTGGTGTGGTATTGGTGATGGCGGGTTCTAAAGAAACCGCCCGTGGCGCTGCAGCACTTCGATCTTGTAGCCGTCGGGATCGCTGACGAAAAAGAACAGGCCGAAGAGCCTGCCGTCACGGTTGAGCTCGACCAGCTCGCCCGGTTTCAGCCCGAGTTTCAGCATGCGCTCGCGTTCCACCGCCACCTCGTGGACCGAGACGGCGAGATGGCCATAGGCATTGCCGAGATCATAGGGCTCGGTCCGGCCCTTGTTGACCGTCAGCTCCAGTTCGAAGCCGGTTTCGGCACTACTGAGATAAATCAGCGTGAAGGTTTCGAAATCGACACGGTCGGCGACCGAGAGGCCGAAGGCTTTGCTGTAGAATTCGACCGAACGCGCCTCGTCGAGAACACGGATCATGGAGTGGATCATCTTCGCCAATTCTGCCTCCCATTTTTTCGGTCACGGTAGCGGTCCCCTTACGCCGCGCGCAAGCCGATTCTTCGCGTGATCGCCGCTTCGACGAGGCCCATGGCGTCATAGATCAGCACCGCCATCAGGCCGACGATCAGCCCGCCCTGCAGGATGAAGGCGGTATTGTCTGATATCAGCCCGGCGATGATCACCTCGCCGAGACCCTTTGCCGCCACCGTCGAGCCGATCGTCGCCGTGCCGATATTGATGACGGTCGCGACCTTCAGCCCTTCGAGGATCAGCGGCAGGGCAAGCGGCAACTCGACGCGCAACAGCCGCTGCGTGGCGCTCATGCCCATGCCGTCGGCGGCATCGAGCACCTGCGGCGACACCTGCTTGAGACCGGCGACGGTGTTTTCGAAGATCGGCAAGAGGCCGTAGAGAAAAAGTGCGATCAGCGTCGGCATGGCACCGAAGCCGGTGGCGGGAACGGCAAGCGCCAGCACAGCGACCGGCGGAAAGGTCTGCCCGGCATTGGCAATCGCCCGCGACAGCGGCAGGAAGTCGGCGCCGCTGCCGCGGGTGACGAAGATGCCGCCGAGAACGGCAAGCACGGCGCTGCAGGCGATCGAGCCGATGACCAGTTGCAGATGCCCGAGCGCAAGCGAGGCAAGGCTGTTCTGCGTATAGACGGCGGGCGCATTGTTGCTGGTCAGCGGCGTCAGCAGGAAGGAAAGCCACTCGGTCCTGAACAGCAGGATCAAGAGCAGGGCGAGCGCCGCCAGGCGGAAGAGATTGGCGACGAGGAGTTTCATGCCTTGCGGCCCAGTTCGAGCAGCCGGCTCATCGAGATCGACCCGACAGCGGCCTTCTCGCCATCCTGCACGGCCGCCTCGTCGACCCCCTGCCAGATCATTTCGGCGAGCGCGTCGCGGAGACTCAGCGACTGCGGCAGGGCATAGGCGAGCCCGCTCTTGGCCGGCTCCATGCTCTCCTTCAGCGGCAGCAGCGACATCAGCTTCAGCGCCCGGTCGGAGGTGCCGGTCAGTTGCTGAACGAAGGGATCGGCGGGTTCGGTGAGGATCTTTTCTGGCGTCGAGCATTGCAGCAAGCGGCCTTGGCTCATCACCGCGATCTGATTGCCGAGATGGAAGGCCTCGTCCATGTCGTGGGTGACGAGGATGATGGTCGTGCCGAACTGTTTCTGGATCGCCAGAAGGTCGTCCTGCGCCTTGCCGCGGATGACGGGATCGAGGGCGCCGAAAGGCTCGTCCATCAACAGCAGTTCCGGTTCGGCCGCCAGCGCCCGGGCGACGCCGACGCGCTGTTGCTGGCCGCCGGAAAGCTGGTGCGGATATTTGTCGGCGAAAGTCGCCGGATCGAGGTTGAACAGTCCGAGCAGCTCTTCGACGCGCGCTGCGATGCGCGTCGAATCCCATTCGAGCAGCTGCGGCACGGTGGCGATATTCTGCGCCACGGTCCGATGCGGAAACAGCCCGTGCCCCTGGATCGCGTAGCCGATCCGGCGGCGAAGCTCCGTCACCTCGACGTCCATGACATTCTGGCCGCCGACGAAGATCTCGCCTTCGGTGATCGGCACCAGCCGGTTGACCATCCGCATCAGTGTCGATTTCCCGGAGCCCGACGTGCCGACGACGACGGTGATCGAGCCCTTTTCGACCTGCATCGAGACATTGTCGACGACGGTGGCAGCACCATAGCGCTTGGTGACGTTGCGGATTTCGATCATGCTCATGCGGCAGGCCCCCGGATGCTGTCGATGACCGCATCGAGGATGACGGCCGATGAGAAGGCGAGGAAGACGGTCGGCACGGCGCCGAGCAGGACGAGGTCCATCGCCGTCTGGCCGAGCCCCTGGAAGATGAAGATGCCGAAGCCGCCGCCGCCGATCAATGCGGCGATCGTCACCATGCCGATCGCCTGCACCAGCACGATGCGGATGCCGGTGAGAATAACCGGAAAGGCGAGCGGCATGTCGATACCAACAAGGATCTGCCGGCGCGTCAGCCCCATTCCGGCTGCGGCGTCGCGCACCGAGGGATCGACGCCCTGCAGGCCGACGACGGTATTGGCGACGATCGGCAGCAGCGAATAGAGCACCAGTGCGATCAGCGCAGGCGCCGTGCCGATGCCGCGGATACCGGCAGCGGCTGCCAGCGGCACATGGGTGGCGAGATAGCCGAGCGGCAGCATCAAGAGGCCGAAGAGCGCCAGGCTCGGGATCGTCTGGATGAGGCTCAGGCCCTGCAGCACGACCGCGCGCAGCCTGGGCACCCAGAAGCAGAGGATGCCGAGCGGCAGGCCGAGGATAATGGCGATGGCAAGCGAGCCGAGCGCCAGCAGCAGATGCGAAATCGCTTCCGTCTCGAATTGCGGCGCCCGCGTCGAAAATTCCTTCATGATCGACAGGCTGTCGAGCAGGCCGGAGGCGAGCGAGATGAAGAGCAGCGCCGTATAGGCCGCAAGCGCCGCCACCCGCATCCATGGCGCCAGCCTGATCTTCACCAGCGCATCGGAGATGACGAGCCCGATCACCGCGAACAGCACCCAGAAGCCGCCGCCGGGCGTCATGCGCGCCACGGTGCTGCCGGGCGGCGTCGCCGCACTCGAGACCATACCGATCGCAACGACCAGCGCCGCAAGGCAGAGTGTCGCGATGACAAGCCGCGCCACGGCGTTGCGAAGAAACAGCGTCGCCAAGGCCGTGAGAATGAGGAGGGCGGTCAGGATGACGACGGAAGGCTGGGGAAGCAGCTGAGCCAGCAGCATCGGTTTGCCGGCGGCGATGCGGTTGGCCTTGACGTAGATGAAGGGCATCAGTGCGGTGGCCGCAATGCCGCCGGTCACCAGAACCACGCCGAGCCGGTCCAGCCTGCGGACCGCTGAGGTTTCGTCCATCGATCCAACCTTATGGGGAAAGGACGCTCCGCCCGCTGCCGGGCGGAGCGGGCGATGATTACTTCAGGAAGCCTTTTTCCTTGAGATAGGCCTCGGCGACGGACTTTGCCGGCTCGCCGTCGACCTGGATCTTGGCGTTCAGCTTGCGCAGCTCATCGGCGCTGAGGCTCTTGAAGATCGGCGAGAGGATTTCCTCGATCTTCGGATTGGCCTTCAACACCGCTTCGCGGATGATCGCGGTCGGCGCATAGACCTGCTGCACGCCCTTGTCGTCTTCGAGAACGGTCAGTTCGGCCGCTTCGATCGCGCCGTCGGTGCCGTAGACCATGGCGGTGTTGACGCCGTTCGTCTGGTCGGCGGCCGCCTTGATCGTCGCCGCCGTGTCGCCGCCGGAGAGAACGACCATCTGGTCGGGCTTCAGCTGGAAGCCGTAGGTCGTCTGGAAGGCGGGAAGCGCGCCGGCCGAATTGACGAATTCGGAAGACGCCGCAAGCTTGGCGGTGCCGCCGCCGGCAACCCACTTGCCGAAATCCGACATGGTCTTCAGCTTGTTCGGGCTGGCGACGTCGTTGCGCACGGCGAGCGCCCAGGTGTTGTTGGCGGGCGACGGCGTCAGCCAGACGATCTTGTTGGCGTCGTAGTCGAGCTTCTTCGCCAGCTCGTAACCCTGGTCGTTGTTCTTCCAGGCGGCGTCATCGGCCTTGTTGAAGAAGAAGCCGGCATTGCCGGTATATTCCGGGTAGATATCGATTTCGCCTGCAGTAATCGCCTTGCGAACGACGGGTGTGGCGCCGAGCGCGATGCGGTCCTGCGTCTTGATGCCGTTTGCTTCGAGCGCCAGTGCGATGACATTGCCGAGCAGCGTGCCTTCGGTGTCGATTTTCGACGAGACGACGACGTCTGCGGCCTGAACCGCACCCGCCGCAAAGGCGGAGAGCGAGACGGCAAGTGCGAGTTTCTTCAGCATGGAATATCCCCTGTTTTAACACCGTTGACGTGGCGCAAGCCCCCGGCGGGAGGCGTATGCGCAGGAAATCCGCCGGCGAAGGCGACAAGGCCGCCATCATGCCGGAATTGCGTGCGTGATGGAAATAGCGTGCACGCTCGAAAAATCGATGCAGGCCCCCTCCAGTATTTGCGTCCGCGCCCTTGATTATGGCGGCGAACACGGTGCGGCGCGCGGAAAGCCATTCCCTTTTCCAGGGCCGGCGCGACTTGTTTTTGTTCCCTTGCGTGTTTCCGCGATGCTTCCGGTGCTCTTCTGCGGATAACCGCCGCCCGGATTTTTATGACGACGACGATAACCCGGCTCTGTCGAGGCAGGGATATCTTTTTTCGCGAACACATCATATCGTCCGGTTTTTAAAGCGCTTTCCGGAGCCAGCCTTTGCATCTCGGCGCCCTGTTCATAATCGGCCACGTCCTGACCTCGGCTTCGGTCCGCGAGACCGCGCGCCGCTTCCAGTTGTCGCCCTCGACCGTGTCTGCGGCCATCCGCAATGCCGAGACCGAGCTGGCGATGAAGCTGACGGAACGCGCTTCCGGCGAACTGGTGACGCTGATCGCAGGCGGCGGCGTGCTCGAGGGCCTGGAGCCGATCACGGTCGCGATCGGCGAACTCTGCCAATTCGCCGGCCAAGTCGGCGCCAGCGGGATCAATGAGGCCTGGGCCGCCCGCATTCCCGTCAAGATCGTCGCAATCGAGCGCTTTCTTGAGGTCGCCGACCAGGGCAGCATCAACCGCGCTGCCCGCCGCCTTCATCTCGGTCAGCCGCAGCTTTCGCTTCAGCTTGCCAATCTTGAGAAATTTCTCGGCTGTCGGCTGTTCGAGCGGCAGGCACAAGGCTCTATTCTTACGGAGGAGGGCAGGCGGGCCTACCAGATTTTCATGGCGATCAGCCAGGCATGGAACGATCTGAAATCGGCAGCCGACGAACGCTACCGGCGCACCGCCCGGTCGCTGCGCATCGGCTCGATCATCCCGACCGGATCGGAAAGCTGGGTGGCGCGTTGCCTCGGCCTGCTGGTCTCCGAATGGAATGCGCGCCGGAGCAACAATGCGATCTCGCTGGTCTCGATGACCGCCGACGATCTGCGCGAGGCGCTGAAAAGCGGCCGCATCGATGTGGCGATCCTGGATTCGGTCTTCGGCCTGGAAGACTTCCGCCATCGCGAACTGCTGCAGACCGATATGGTGGTGATCGCCCCGCCGCACAGCACGGAAACGACGGTCGCCGATCTCGTCGCCGGTCATGCGATCTGCATGCCGAGCCCGCGCACCGGCCTCGGTCATGCGGCCATGGCCTTCAGCGCCGAGCGCGCGCCCGACCGGCGCCTGCGCAGCCGCGATATCACCGCGGCGGATTCGCTGCCCGTGATTGTCGACCTCGTCGCCAATCACGGTTACGTTTCCTTCCTCGGCCGCGTCAGCGCCATGCCGATCGCCGGCAAGGTGCGCATCGTCGATCTCGACGAGCACCTGCCGATGTCCTATCACGTCGCCTTCAACCACCGCAAAGCCGCCGCCGATGCCTGCGCCGTCATCATCGCGGCGGCGGCAAGAATAACGTCGGAAGCCGCCGCAAATACCGACGCAGTCAGGGAGAGCGCAGCATGACGATCCTGCTGGAAGTCTGCGTCGATAGCGTCGAGGGCCTTGCCGCCGCGATCGAGGGCGGCGCCGGCCGCATCGAGCTCTGCTCGGCGCTGGAGCTCGGCGGCCTGACGCCGCTGCCGAGCCTGATGCGGATCGCCGCCCGGGCGCCGATCCCCGTCTACGCGATGATCCGCCCGCATGCCGGTCCCTTCATCTTCGGCCGCACCGACGAGGAAGCGATGCTGCTCGATATCGACGCCGTGCGCGCCGCAGGCCTCGCCGGCGTCGTCATCGGCGCCAACCGGCCGGACGGCAGGCTCGACATGCCGCTGATCCACCGCCTGAAGGCGCATGCTTCAGGCCTCGGCTCGACGCTGCATCGGGCCTTCGATCTGGTGCCGGATGCCGATGAGGCGTTGGAACAGGCGGTCGAGCTCGGCTGCGAACGCATCCTGTCCTCGGGCTGCGCGCTGAAGGCCGCGGATGGCATCGAAACGCTGAAACGCCTGTCGGCAAAGGCGGCCGGCCGCATTTCCATCATGCCCGGCAGCGGCATCCGCCCCGCCGATGTCGGCGCGATCTTGCAGGCAACCGGCGCCCGCGAGGTGCATGGGTCCTGCAGCTCGCCTATAGAAAGGGCCGACCCCCGTGCGGTCGCCTTTGGTTTCGAGGCGAAAAGCGCGAACCGGACGGATAGTGCGGTGGTCAGAGAGATGTGCAGGGCGATTGCGGCAATGGAGCGTTAGCGGTTCCGCAATCTCGGACGGAAAGCGTTTTGCGCTTTTGAAACGCGAATGCAGTGCTTTGCCGCATGGGTCCTCGGGTCAAGCCCGAGGACGACGGAGGGTGGGGGAACCTATGCGGAAAGGACCCCAAGGGCGTGGTGATTTTGTGGGAATTGCCGTCTTTATTTACGCGATTCCCACGCAAAACCGCCCCGCATTTTGCTGGAATTCTCCGAACGTCCCGCCTCTTGCCGCACGGGTTTCCCCACCCTCCGTCATACTCGGGCTTGACCCGAGTATCCACGCCGAGCACTCCACGCCCATGTTATTCGTTGTCTCCTAACCCCCAACCCGGATTACCGCCTTGATCAGCCCGCTCTTCTCATGCGCCCAGCGGGCGAGATCGCGCGGCGCATCGGCAAGTGTCGTGCGATGGGTGATCAGTTTATCCACCGGCACCAGTCCCTTCGCGATCGAATCCGCCACATGCTCGAAATCGGCCTGGGTGGCGTTGCGGCTGCCGATCAGCATCATCTCGCGTTTGTGGAATTCCGGGTCGGAGAAGCGGATGTCGTCCTTGACGACGCTGACCAGCACCAGCGCGCCGCCATGGGCGACGAAGGAGAAGGCTTTTTCCATCGACGGGCCGTAACCCGTCGCGTCGAAGACCACGTCGAAACCGTCGCCATCGGTTTTTTCCCGCACGGCCTCGGCTGTCCCTTCATTGGCGACGATGCCGGAGGTAAAGCCGAAGCGTTCGGCCGCCATCTGCAGCCGCTCGGCGCTGGTGTCGAGCAACGTCACCTCATGCCCGGCGATGCGCGAGAAGATCGCCGTCCCGAGGCCGATCGGCCCGGCGCCGATGACGAGCGACCGCGCGCCGGCGCCGGCCAGCGAGCGGCGCACGGCATGGGCACCGATCGCCAGGAACTCGACTGTCGCCACAGCCTCCAGGCTCAGCCCCTCGGCGGGATAGAGATTGCCTGCCGGAACCGAAATCTCCTCGCAGAAGGCGCCGTCGGTATGGACGCCGAGCACCTTGATGTCGGTGCAGCAGTTCGGCTTGCCCTGGCGGCAGGCGATGCATTGGCCGCAGGAGAGATAGGGGTTGACGATGACCGGTGTGCCGGCCGCCCAATCCACGCCGTCGCCGGCTTCCAGCACGGTCGCCGAGATTTCGTGTCCCATCACCCGCGGGTATTCGAGGAAAGGGTGTTTGCCCTCGAAGATATGATAATCCGTGCCGCAGATGCCGACATGGCTGACGGCAAGCCGCAGCCAGCCGGGCGCCGGTGCGGCGGGGGATGGCCGTTCGACGACCTCGAGCACGCCGGGCTCCCGGCAAATAACTGCTTTCATGACAGGTCTCGCATTCCTGGAAATTAAAGAAGCCGGCCTGCTCGACCGGCTTCTCGATGTTTCTCAACTGCTCTTGCGGCGGCGCAACTGGTCGAAGAAGACGATCACGATGATCAGCAGACCGGTGATGATGCGCTGCCAGAAGGAGTTGACGTTCAGAAGATTGGCGCCGTTGTTGATGGTGGCGAGGATGAAGGCGCCGATCAGCGGGCCGTGCACCGAACCGACCGCGCCGAACAGGCTGGTGCCGCCGATGACGGAGGAGGCGATCGCCTGCAGTTCCCAGCCGTCGGCCTGCGTCGCATTACCGATGGCGATGCGCGAGGCGAGCAGCACGCCGACGAAGGCGGCGAAGCCGGCCGAGAGAATATAGGCAAGGTAGATCATGCCCTTGACGTTGACGCCGGAGAGGCGCGCCGCTTCGGCATTCGAGCCGACGGCGAAGAGATAGCGGCCCCAGCGGCTCAGATGCAGGAAGACGAAGGAGGGCACCGCCACCAGGATGACCATCCAGAACAGGCTCGGAATGCCGAGGAAATCGGCGCGGGCGAAATTGCTGAAGCTTTCGTCGGTGATGCTGATTGTCGAGCCGTTGGTGATCAGCAGGCCGATGCCGCGCAGCGACGTCAGGGTCGCCAGCGTGATGATGAACGGCGGCAGGCCCATATGGACGATGCCGAAGCCGTGGAAGGCGCCGATCGCGACGCCCATGGCGAGCGTCAGCAGGATCGCCGCCCAGAGCGGCACGCCCGCCTGCAACAGCCAGGCGATGATGACGGTGCAGAAACCGACGATCGCGCCGACCGACAGATCGATGCCGGCGGTGATGATGACGAAGGTCTGGCCGAGCGCCAGGATCGCCGTCATCGCTCCTTGACGCAGCAGGTTGGAGATGTTGAGCGGCGTCCAGAAGCTGGCGGTGACGAAGCCGAGCACGATCCAGAGGAAGATCAGCAGGCCGATCAGGGTCAGGCCGAACAGGATGTTCATTTTCCGGCGTGGCGGTGGCGCGACGATTTCGGTGGGGGTGGCAGTCATGAATTTTCTCCCTCTTAGAGAATTTCCGTTTTCCGAATGACCGAAATTCTCTATCTCTTTGTTCTCACGCAATTTCCGAACGCAAAACCGCAGCGCACTTTTGCTGGAATTGCTTGTGCTCAGACGCCGATCGCTTCGCTGAGCACTTGCTCATGCGTCGCCGCGTGGAAATCATGGCTGGCGACGAGCCGGCCGCCGCGGAAGACGTGCAGCCGGTCGGCCAGTTCGTAGACCTCGGGCAGGTAGGAGGAAATCAGAATGATGCCGGCCCCCTCCTTCAGAAGTTTGGCGAACAGCCGGTAGATTTCCGCCTTGGTACCGACGTCGACGCCGACGGTCGGCTCATCGAAGATGAACAGCCTTGCGCCGTGGCTCAGCCACTTGCCGATGACGATCTTCTGCTGGTTGCCGCCGGACATGCTGGAGGCCGGCACGCGCCGGCTCGGCGTCTTGATGCTGAGATCGCGGATCTGCCTGTCGGCATTGGCCGATTCCCGCGTATGACTGATCACCGGTCCTTGGCTGAGGCGCCCGAAGACCGGCAGGTTAATGTTGAGGCCGATCGGCAGGTTGAGGCAAAGCCCCTGATCGCGACGGCTTTCCGGCGCCAGTGCAATGCCGAGCTCCATCGCCGTGCGTTCATTGCGGATATCGACACGTTTACCCATCCAGTGGATTTCGCCTGAACTGATCGGCTGGCGTCCGTAGAGGCCGAGCGCAAATTCGCTGCGGCCGGCGCCGATCAACCCGTAGAGACCGACGATCTGTCCGGCCTTGACGCTGAGCGACACGTCCTCGAAACCCGGACCCGAAAGACCCTTGACCTCGACGATCGTCTCGCCGAAGCCGATCTCTTCCTTGTGGTAGATCTGCTCGATCGAGCGGTTGATCATCAAAGCGATCAGCTCGGCATCGTTGGTCTCGCCGATCAGCCGCGTGCCGACATGCGTGCCGTCGCGCAGCACAGAGACACGGTCGGCCAGTTCGAACACTTCCTCCATGCGGTGGCTGATATAGACGATGGTGACGCCTTCGCCCTGCAGGCGGCGGATCAGCTTGAACAACTGCGCCGATTCCTGGCGCGTCAGATAGGCGGTGGGTTCGTCGAAGATCAGGAACTGCGTGCCGCGCATCGCCGCCCGTGCCGTTGCCACCAGCTGCTGCTGGCCGATCGTCAGCGAGCTCAGGAGCGCGCCGGCCGGCAGACCGAAGCCGAGATCGTCGAGCACGGCCTGCGCCATCTTCTCCATCTGCTTCTTGCGCATCAGGCCGTAACGGTTGACCTCGTCGCCGAGGAAAAGGTTGGCGGCGACCGTCAGGTGCGGGCAGAGGACGACTTCCTGGTGCACGGCGTTGATGCCGCGGGCAATCGCCTCGTTCGGCGTCGACAGCGCGACCGGATGGCCGCACCACAGCACTTCGCCGGCCGTGCGGGTGATGACACCGGTGAGCAATTTGATGAGGGTGGATTTGCCGGCGCCGTTTTCGCCGACGATGGCGTGGATCTCTCCGGCCAGGAAGGTCAGCGTCGCCGGCTTCAGCGCCTGCACATGACCGTAATTCTTCTGCAGGCCTTTCAGTTCGAGGATAGCCGATCCGGCGGGAATGCGATTGGCTTCTTTCAGCGTGGCGCTGTCATCATGGCGATGACTGACCTCTTCCAGTCCGATCATGGACCTCTCCTCCTCTTGTCGCGTCTGCTCCATCCCTGCTGAACCATACCATGGCCCCTGATAACCTGGATAGAAAAGGCCGCGCCGGTTTTTGAGCCGGCGCGGCCGCTTGTCGCCTTACTTGATCTTCGGGTTCAGGAGCGCGTCGATCTTCGGATCGGCCATGTTCGCCTTGGTGACGAGATTGGCGCCGGTATCGACATTCTCAGGAACCTTTTCGCCCTTGGAGACGGCAAGCGCGGTCTTGATGCCGTCATAGCCCATGCGATAGGGGTCCTGAACGACGAGGCCGGCGATCGCACCGTCCTTGAGGAAGCCGACCGTCTTGTCGTCGCTGTCGAAGCCGATGACCTTGATCTTGTCGCCGAGCTTGTTTTCGGCGATCGCCTGGCCAACGCCCTGCGCCAGGATGAGGTTCGAGGCGAAGACACCGACGAGGTTCGGATTGGCGGTGATCAGGTCGGTCATCATGTTGAGGCCGGTCGTTGCCTGGCCGTCACCATACTTGTCGGCGATGACCTTCAGGCCGGGATGCTTGGTCTTGATCTGATCCAGGAAGCCTTCGCGGCGCTGCTCCAGCGAGCCGACGCCGGGAAGATTGGTGAGGATGACGATGTCGCCTTCTTCCTTGCCGGTCATCTCCTTGATGGCGGCGGCAAGACCATCGGCGGCGATGCGGCCGCCCTGGACGTTGTCGGTCGTCAGGAACGACTTGAACGCCTTGGAGTCGGCGCCTGAGTCGATGCCGATGATCGGAACCGACTTGGCGGCTTCATCGATCGGCTTGCCGAGCGCCTTGAATTCCGTCGGCGAGATGACGATGGCGGCCGGCTTGCCGGCAACGGCGTTCTCAAGAATGCTGATCTGGCCGTTGATGTCGGATTCGGCCTGGGCGCCGAGTTCCGGCACGTTGACGCCGAGATCCTTGCCGGCCTTGCGGGCGCCGGCCAGAACGATCTGCCAATAGAAGGACGTCGTGTCCTTGACGATGATCGGGATCGTCACATCGGCGGCAAAGGACGTGACCGGCATCGCCGTGGCGATGACGGCGGCGCCTGCCAGCGCGGTAAAGGCGCGGCGGGACAGAAGGGATTTCACGATGCTCATAAGGGTTCTCCTCTCAGGATGCGTTCTCCTCCAATAAACCGAACCGCTGAACGCTGGCGGATGGTTTTTATCGATAAAAAACATTTGCAGGGAGAAGCTAGCCGAGGCGCAAACAAATTGCAAGTGCGTCAACAGGGCTTTTTTGTTTCCGTAAACTCCCTACAAATAGCTGATTTCATTTCAATACAACCATAACCTAAAATAGGTGTCAGGCGAGATCGACCTCGTGCGGATGCACGACGCCCTTTTTCAGAATCAGGTTGCCATACAGCCGGAATTCCGTCGTCGCGACGATATAGGCGGCCTTGCGGGCCATCGCATAGAAGGCGAAGCGCTCCACCGGCACGATGGTAAAATCGCCGGCGCGCCTGGAGACGATCTCTTGGAACTCGGCGCAGACCACGGGCACGGCCCGGGGATCGCCGACCACCTCCATCCGCCATGCGGTCTCCGGCACGAAAGTGTCGAGCGGCATGTGGGTCAGGATGGCCTCGGCCATGTCGGTGGCGCTGACGCCGTCGGCGCGAATGACCGGCGGGCCCATCGAGCCCGAGGGAAAATTGGCGTCCGCTATGACGATATCGTCGCCATGGCCCATGGTCTTCAGCGCATGAAGCAGGTCGGGACCGAGCAGCGGATGAATACCCTTGAGCATGGCGTCTCCTTCAGACTCTGACCGCATCGGCGCCGAGCGGCGGCGCGACCAGCGTATAGGGCTCAAATTCGCCGTAGATGCTATCGGGCAGCGGCGGCTCGACGGTCTCCATGTTGCGTGTCAGGCTCGAAGGCTTCGCCGTGCCGATCAGCACCGAGGCGACGATCGGATCGCGCAACGGAAACTGCATGGCGGCAGCGGCGAGCGGCGCCCCATGCCGCTTGGCGATCGCCTCCATCGCGCCGACCTTGGCAAGCACGTCCTCGCTTGCCGGCATATAGTCGAAATGCGAGCCGGGCACAGGGCCGGTGGCGAGAATGCCGGAGTTGAAGACGCCGCCGATCACGAGCGAGGTCCCCTTCTGCCGGCAGAGCGGCAGCAGTTCGGCGACCGCCGAACGGTCGAGCAGCGTATAGCGGCCGGCAAGCAGGATGCAGTCGAGATCGGCATGGCGCATCACGTCGAGGCAGACCGGCACTTCGTTGACGCCGAGGCCGAAGGCGGAGATCGCACCGGAAGATTTCAGTTCTTCCAGCGCCTTCACGCCGGAATCGAGCAGTTGCTTCTGGTAGACCGCGTTCTTTGCTGCACCATGCGTATAGACGCCGATATCGTGCACATAGAGAATGTCGATGCGGTTGAGGCCGAGGCGGGCATAGCTGAACTCGACCGAGCGCATGATGCCGTCATAGGAATAGTCGTAATCGGCATCGAAGGAGAGCGGGTCGACATAGCTGTAGTCAGGCACGGTTCCCGTCGGCACCGGCCGCAGCAGCCGGCCGACCTTGGTGGAGAGCACGTAGGACCGATCCGGCTGAACGCGCAGGAAATCGCCGACCCGCCGTTCCGCAAGGCCGAGCCCATACCAGGGGGCGACATCGAAATAGCGGATGCCGCTGTTCCAGGCTGCCTGCAGCGTTTCCATCGCCTGCTCGCGCGGGCAGGCCCGGTAGAGACCGCCCAAGGGCGCCGCCCCATAGCTGATTTCGGTCACTTCGAGCTTGGTCCTGCCGATCCGTCTCGTCTTCATCACGCCTCCTCGCCAAGCTTTCGGGATTTTCTATTTCAGATCAGAGCGTTGCGCCGAGATGCCAGGGCACGAATTCATTGTCGCCGTAGCCGAAGAGTTCGCTCTTCGTCCTTTTGCCGGAGGCCGTCTCGATGATCAGGTCGAAGATCTCGCGGCCCTTGCCGCTGATCGTCGCATCGCCGGTGGCGATCGTGCCGCAATCGATGTCCATGTCTTCTTCCATTGCCGCATAGAGCGCCGAATTGCTGGAAAGCTTCAGCGACGGCGCCGGCCGGCAGCCGAAGCAGCTGCCGCGGCCGGTGGTGAAGGCGATCATATTCGCCCCGCCCGCCACCTGGCCAGTCGCCGAGACAGGATCGTAGCCTGGTGTGTCCATGAAGACGAGGCCGGGGGCGGTGACCCGCTCGGCATAACCATAGACCGCCGTCAGCGGCGAGCGCCCGCCCTTGGCGACGGCGCCGAGCGATTTTTCCAGAATGGTGGTCAGGCCGCCGCGCTTGTTGCCGGGCGAGGGGTTGTTATCAAGCGAGGCGCCGTGCAGCGCCACATACTCCTCCCACCAGGCGATTTTCTCGTCGAGCTTCTTAGCTACTTCGTCGCTCACTGCGCGACTGCGCAGCAGATGTTCCGCACCATAGATTTCCGAGGTTTCCGACAGGATCGCCGTGCCGCCGGCCGCCGCCAGAAGATCGGCCGCCACGCCGAGCGCCGGATTGGCGGTGATGCCGGAAAACCCGTCCGAACCGCCGCATTGCAGGCCGATGATGATCTCGCCGATCAGGATCGGCACGCGTTTTTCCCTGCCGACGTCGGCCGCGATTTCGCGCAGAACGCCCATGGCGCGCTCGACCGCCCGGCGCGAGCCGCCGGCATCCTGAATGTTGAAATGCCGTTTGGAGGCGCCCGCACCGCTCTGGCCGTACAGCGTCAGCTGGTTGACCTCGCAGCCGAGGCCGATCATCAGCACGCCGCCGAAATTCACATGTCTGGTATAGCCGGCCAGAGTCCGGTGCAGCACGTTCATGCCGTCGCCGGTCGAGCTCATGCCGCAGCCCTGGTCGTGCACGATCGGCACGAAACCGTCGATGCCGTCATAATGCGGCAGGATCGTCCGGTTCGCCTCGTCGGCGATCGCCCGGCAGACCGTGGTCGAACAGTTCACGCTGGCGATGATGCCGATATAGTTGCGCGTCGCTGCCCGCCCGTCGGCGCGGCGATAGCCCATGAAGGTGCGCGCCTTGTCTTCGCCGGTCGCTGCTTCCGGCGCCGAATTGGCGGTCGCGGCAAGCCGGTCGTTTTCGAAATGCAGATTGTGGCTGTGCACATGGTCGCCGGCCTTGACCTCGGCCGTAGTGCGGCCGATCGCCTGGCCGTATTTCACGACGGGGGACCCGAGCGGAATATCCGCGATCGCCACCTTATGGCCGGGATCGATTTTCTGAGAGGCCACGATGCCGGCAACCGTCGAACCCGGCGCGATGGCGGCCGTCGCGACCGCGACATTGTCGCCCGCCGACAGGATGATCCAAGGCTGTTTGTCCAAACTCATCTCTCCAGAAGCATCACGCGGTTTTCGAATGGCACATGCGCATTGATTTTGTTTTTTATCTACAATAAACATTTTCAAGTCAACGGGAATATTGATCCTGTGGACGAGGACGGCGATGCGCCGCAGGCGCGTGGAAATACGCTAATGGTCGTTTGAACACGCTGCGGTGTCTAACTCTCTTCCGCCTTTCGGCGGAATGGCGTTCTGGCACGCGGGCGGAAAGCGGGGGTCGGATGGCAAGGCAGAACACGGTCTTCAAGGAAGCCTATAACAGGTATGCTGTGGCCCTGCGCACGGATACCGCGCTGCCCTCGGAGCCGGAGATCGCCGCCCAGCTCGGCGTCAGCCGTTCCACCGCGCGCGCCATCCTCACCCGTCTGAGCGAGGAAGGTATCATCCGCTGGAACAAACGCCAGAAGACCGTGCTGCGCCAGCCGACCGACCGCGACCTCTTTCCCTCGGAAGAAACGGATTCCCTGCACGACATCATCGAGCGCAGCTTCATGCAGCGCATCCTTTCCGATGATGCCGCGCCCGGCATGCAGATCAACGAGCTGGAGCTTGCCCGAGAGATCGGCACCGGCACGACGAGCGTGCGCGAATTCCTGATCCGTTTCTCCCGCTTCGGCCTCATCGAGAAGCGGCCGAACAGCCATTGGACGCTGAAAGGCTTCACCCGCGAATTCGCGCTCGAACTCGCCGATGTGCGCGAGATGTTCGAGCTGCATTCGGCTGCCGAATTCGGCCGGCTTCCCCGCGACAATCAGGCCTGGACCGATCTCGCCACTATGCGCGAGGAGCATCTCGCCATGCTCGCCGACATCAACCAGCGCTTCAAGGATTTCTCCGTCCTCGACGAGCGTTTCCACCTCTTGATCCACCGCGCCTCGAAGAACCGCTTCATCGCCGATTTCTACGACGCGATCGCCATCATCTTCCATTATCACTACCAGTGGAACAAGACTGCTGCCCGCGAGCGCAACGAGCGCGCCATCCACGAACATCTCGATTACATCGCCGCACTCGAATCCGGCGACCAGGCGGCCATCGAGAAAGCCTGCCGCGTCCATCTGCGCTCCGCCCGCCAGACCCTGCTGCAATCCCTGCCGCAGATCGCGACGGAGAGCGTGTGAGGAGCGTAAGAGAAGGGCAACCAAAGCCGTGCCGTGCAGCCCCCTCATCCGACCCTTCGGGCCACCTTCTCCCCGAGGGGAGAAGAGGGAGAATGCCGCTTCGCCACGGGTCCCATTAAACGGAGTGCCTTTAAGCAGACAGGTTTTTTTGGGCAGTGTCGGCACGCCTTGCTCCCTCTTCTCCCCTCGGGGAGAAGGTGGCCCGAAGGGTCGGATGAGGGGGCCACACGGCAGGACCAACGACGATTAGTCTATCTCACATTTATAATTCCACCATGCCATGTCGGCAAAACTCTGGGTTGATCCCGCTGCAGTGTCAGCGCTATTGAAATAATTCCTCGATACGCCTGGTCGACGCATCCACGCCCGCGATCAGCGATGGTCATCAATGGAAAGCAGGTTCCGATGGAAAACACCTCTGCCTCCGCCAGCGATACCGAATGGACGCTGGCTGATTTCCTCAGCACCTATCGCTATTGGGCAGTCTTCCTTTCCTCGCTTCTCATAGCCGTCGCCGGCCAAGGTCTGAGCACGGTCTTTCCCGTGATCTCGCAAATGGCGGGCAGCAGTGCTCAGACGATCGGGATCTTCTATTTCGGCTCCACCCTCGGCTGGGTCGTCGGCGCCTTTCTGGCCTTTATCGTCGCGGGCCGCCATGGCCGGTCGGCACTGATCACTCCCATTCTCGTCTGTGCTGTCGTCGCCGTCGCTTTTCTGCCGGCGCCTGCCTTGTGGGGGTCGCCGGGCTCTTTGCTCTTCTTTGGCCTGATTCTCGGCGCCCTCCGGGCGGTCTTCCCGCTCGCGAGCGCGATATTCCTGGTGGGCGGGCGACCGGGCAAAATCGACTTCGGCTGCGCTCTCACGCTGATGTCGACGACGATCCTGATCTCGGCCTTTGCGCCGGTCGGCGCGTCGTGGTTATACGGGCTCGATCTCGGCGCCGTGCCGGTCGTTTCTGCCTTTCTGGCCTGCCTGCTCCTCGCCGTCGTCTTGCTGGTGCCGGCCGGCAACCTCGCCTTCGACGACGCGCCGCGTCCCCGCCACAAGCCGATTGCGACGCGGCGACGCTCGCCTCTTCTCGTTGCCGTCATCCTGATCACCCCGCCGATCCTGATTCTGCTGGCGGCGGTCGGCATTCGTCTGTTTCAGGCAAATGATGTCGGCATCAGCGGTTCTTCGATCGCGCTGCTCCTGACACTTCTGGTCTTCGCCATTGCCGTGGCCGGTTTTATCTATCTTGCTTATTGGGTCTATCGCATCCACGGCGAGCTTGCGGGCGCAGCACCATCGCCGCGACTGCTGACGCCGCTTGCCGCCATGCTGATCGCGATCCTCGTACCGCTCGGATTGCCGGTTCTCGTCATGACCCTTGGCGATCTCCTCAACGAGCGGGCTCGCGACAGAGGCCGGGGAAACGTCGTTTCGATTGCCTGGCTCGGCATCTGGAGTTTCATCGTTCCGCCGGTCGCCATCGCGATGATCCAGAACGCGGCGAATGACAGCTATGTCGTCGGCGCGGACAAGGCGTCGTAACAGCGCCCGTGCGGCTGCTGCGCCTCGTCCCCTTGAGACCTGCGATGCCGCCTCCGGCATCGGCCTCATGAAACCTTTCGAATTGTAAGCCGTTGTCTGGCTTATGACCGACGCTAAACTCAACCCGAAATCGGTCGACGGCACCGAGGAGCACGGTGCCGAGAAGTCGCGCCCCGAGAAGGCATCGACTGTCGAGGCCGCGCCGCCGCCAGCCATCGAACCCAGTCCGGAGCTCACGCCCGAGGAGGCCGAGCAGGCGCGCAAGCGATATTTGCTGAAACGTTTCTGGATCAGCGCCCGCCATTACTGGGGCAGCAGTGGCGACAGGCTCGCCTGGCCGTGCTCGATCGGTCTGCTGGTAATGATCTGCATGAATGTCGGTTTCCAATATGGGATCAATCGCTGGAACCGCGGGATCTTCGACGCCATCGAGCGGCACGACGCCGGCACCGTCTATTACCTGAGCGCCGTCTTCGTGCCGCTCGTGCTCGGAAGCGTCGCCCTCGTCACTGCGCAAGTCTATGTCCGCATGATGATCCAGCGCCGCTGGCGCTCCTGGCTGACGGCGGCGGTGATCGCGCGCTGGCTCGCCAACGGCCGTTATTATCAGCTGAACCTGATCGGCGGCGATCACAAGAATCCCGAGGCGCGCATCTCGGAGGATTTGCGCATTGCCACCGAAGCGCCGGTCGATTTCATCGCCGGCGTCATTTCCGCATTTCTGGCGGCCTCGACCTTCATCGTCGTGCTGTGGACCATCGGCGGAGCGCTCGAGCTGCCGGTCGCAGGGGCGACCATCACCATTCCCGGCTTTCTCGTCGTCACTGCGGTTCTCTATGCCGTGATCACCTCAACCGTGATCGCGATCATTGGCCGTCACTTCGTCCAGGTCTCCGAGGTCAAGAACCAGGTGGAGGCCGAGCTCCGCTACACGCTGACCCGTGTGCGCGAAAATGGGGAGAGCATCGCCTTGCTCGGCGGCGAGGAGGAGGAGCGGAGCGATCTCGACAAGACATTTTCCAACGTGCTCAAGCAATGGGCGCTGCTTGCGCGACAGCACATGCGCACGACCTTCGTGTCGCACGGGTCGATGCTGATTGCGCCCGTCGTGCCGCTCCTGCTGTGCGCGCCGAAGTTTCTCGCCGGCGGCATGACGCTCGGCGAGGTCATGCAGGCCGCCTCCGCCTTCGCCATCGTTCAGCACGCCTTCGGCTGGCTGGTCGACAACTACCCGCGTCTTGCCGACTGGAACGCCTGTGCGCGGCGCATTGCCTCGCTGATGACGTCGCTCGACGGCCTCGAGCGCGCCGAACAGAACGATGCGCTGAGACGCATTAAGCACAGCGAAACCCAAGGCAATGCGATCCTCAATCTGAACGATCTCTCCGTGTCGCTCGACGACGGCACCGCCGTGGTCAAGGAGACCCATGTCGAGATCGTGCCGGGCGAGCGGGTGCTGGTGGCCGGAGAATCCGGCTCGGGCAAGAGCACGCTGGTGCGCGCCATCGCCGGTCTCTGGCCGTGGGGCCACGGCAGCGTCGATTTCCACGCCGACCGGCGCTTGTTCATGTTGCCGCAGCGGCCCTATATCCCGTCCGGCACGCTTCGCCGCGCCGTCGCCTATCCCCGCGCCGCCGACAGCTGGACGCCGGAGGAGATCACCGCGGCGTTGACCAAGGTGGGACTGGATTATCTCAACGAAAAGATCGAGGAAGACGCGCCATGGGATCAGATCCTGTCCGGCGGCGAAAAGCAGCGGCTCGCCTTTGCCCGGCTGCTGCTGCACAATCCCGATATCATCGTGCTCGACGAAGCCACCTCGGCGCTGGATGAGAAGAGCCAGGACAGCATGATGGAGATGGTGATCGACGAAATGCCGACAGTGACCATCATCAGCGTCGCCCACCGCGCCGAGCTCGAAGCCTTCCATAGCCGCAAGATCACCCTGGAACGGCGCGAGGGCGGCGCGAAGCTCGTCAGCGATATCGATCTTGGCCAGCGCAAGGGAAGGCGCAACCTGATCCTGCGCGTTCTGGACAGCCGCCGCTCGGCGCTGCCATGAAGAACGCAACGGTCAATGCGAGGCCGCTTCGCTGGCCACCGCCGGCTCTTCGCGTTTGCGGCCATGGCCGACCGGGATCAGCCAGGTGGTGAAGAATGTCAGGACGGCCACGACGACCACGCCCCAGAAGCTCCAGTGCAGGGCCGCATTGAAGACGCCGCGGATCGCCGGGTCGGCGGCGAGCGCCGAGAGCCCGGTCGGCTGGTTCAGCGCATTGTGCAGGGCCGCCGCCGTCTCGCCGCTCGCATGGTGGCTGATGCCGGCGTTGAGGATGGCGCCGAGCACGGTGGCGCCGAGCGTATTGCCGAGGCTGCGGGCGAAGATGATCGAGGCGGTGGCGCTGCCGCGCATCGACCATTCGACGCTGTCCTGGACCAGCACGATGCTGGTCAGGCTGATCAGTCCCATGCCGAAGCCCATGAAGAAGGAGCCGGCGCCGGCCAGAACCGGTGAGCTTTCCGGCGTCAGGAACAGCAGGAAACAGGCGCCGAACGGAAACATCAGGCTGCCGACGCGCAACGTCCGGCGAATGCCGAAAGCCTTGTAGAAGCGGCCGGAAAGAATGACGGCCATGGGCCAGCCGACGATCAGCATGGTGAGCGTGAAGCCGGCAACGATCGGCGAGCGGCCGAGCACGCCTTGCACATAGATCGGCAGGATAGTGGAAAGCCCGATCAGCGCCATGCCGGCAAGCAGCGTCGCCGCATTGCTGGTGGCGATCAGCCGGCGGCTCCAGAGCGCGATCGAAATGATCGGCTCCGGCGCCCGTTTCTCCTGGGCGAGGAAGAGCAGCCCCGCGACGACGAAGACGGCGAAAAGCGACAGCAGGATTGAGGCGCCCGCATCGGTTTCCGTCAGCATGACGAGCAGGGCGACGATCGAGACCGAAAACAGCACCGACCCGAGATAATCGATCCTTGCCTGCTGGTGCGCAACGTCCTCCTTCAGGAAGATCATGAAGGCAACAATCGAGACGATGCCGATCGGCAGGTTGATCCAGAAGATCCAGGCCCAGGAGATATTGTCGACGATGATGCCGCCGGCAAGCGGCCCGATGACGGCCGAGGTCGCCCAGACGGTCGCCATCGCGCCCTGCACCCGGCCGCGTTCCTCGAGCTTGAAGAGATCGCCGATGATCGTCATCGTCACCGGCTGGATGGCGCCGGCACCCAGCCCCTGCAGCAGCCGGAACAGCACCAGCGACATCATCGACCAGGCAAAGCCGCAGAGCGCCGAGCCGGCGAGGAAGATGATAATCCCGCCGATCAGCACCGGCTTGCGCCCGAAAATATCGGAAAGCTTGCCGTAGATGACTGTCGTCGTCGACTGCGCCAGCAGGAAGGCCGAAAACACCCAGCTGTAATAGGAAAATCCGCCGAGCTGGCCGACGATGCGCGGCATGGCGGTCGCCACGATCGTCGCCTCGATGGCAACCATGAATGTCGCGAGCATGATGGTCGCGACGACAAGCACGCGGTTCGAGCGATGCGCTGCATTCGACATGACGATCCTCTTCGGGTGCTCCGCGGACGCCGGAAAATATCGGCAGGCTGGCTGAGGTGTGGGGCGATGCGCCATGTGCGGAGGATGCAGTCGTTCTACGACCTGAAAGCCAGTCGGTAAAGCAATTCTCGTGGCAGCCATCGTTTTTGCGCGACGTCAGCCGAAATAAAGGCCCGGCGCGATCGCGGCCGGGCCCTCATTCTATCGGAGGCGGACGCTCGCCCTTCCTCACTGCTGGCATGCCTCGCTGAGTGAACCGGTGCCGGCGGTGCAGCCCGGCACCTGCTGAAGATCCGGATTGACGCCGCCGCGATTGATCGTGCTGCGACCGCTATTCAGATCGACGCCGCCAGAGCCGGAGGTGTTGCCGATGGTGCTGCCGGTCGTACCGGGATCGGTGCCGACAGAGCCGGTGCCGGCCGAGCCCGTACCGACGGATCCGGTACCGGCCGAACCCGCGCCCGAGCTCCCCGAGCCGCCGATGACAGGCGCCACCGAAAGCCGCCCACTGGAATTTGCACCGCCGGTCGTCTGCGCCAGCGCCGAGCCGGCAAGGCCGATCGAAAGAAGCGATATCGCGATGAGTTTACAGGACATGGTTTTCTCCATCCTTGTTGTCTCAGAGGGGAGAACCTGTCCGGCGGCGGCATTGTTCCTTGCGGATAGTTCGCAATCGAAAGGACGCAACGGCCGCCCTGATACCCCGCCCTCCATGGCCTGTACCCTCCTAAGTTGCGCTGCAGCCCAGTAAAATTAGCTTAACGCTGTCCGTTGCCGTCGAAGATACTACCTCAAGCGGCGGGCCGGGTGCGCGGCCTTTAGTGCAACTAATTTCACTGTCGACCCTGTCCATGACACTAGGGAGACGGTGGAGGCAGCATGCCCATCCAAGTAGACGAGAAAAAATCGCTGAAGGCTGCGCCGATCGCCGTCTTAATGACGCTGGTGCTGGTTTCGGTGATTTTGGCCCTCGGCTGGCGCTGGATTCTCTTTGTTTTCGTGGCACTTGCGGCAGGGGCCGGATGGCATTTGAGCCTGTGAAAAGGGGCTGTCAATCGATACTTTTACCGCGAATAAATCTTGTGATACGCAAGCCTGCGGGGAACTAGGAATCCATGAAACATTTCAGCGTGTTGAGAGAAGGTCGCGTAAATCGGCGGGTTGCTGAAGCCTTAACAGCCGGTACTGTCTCGGTACCGGGCCTATTGCAGGAATCAAACGATTCTGTTTAATGCGTAGCAGTAGCAGGCGGTTTTTTCTTTTTGTTAAGGAGAAATGCGCCGATGCAGGAAAATGAAAACTCCCTCATCCTTGATTTCAAGAACAGGACTGCAACGGCCAAGGGTCGGTTCGCTATTCTGTCCGTGCTAGCGTTCGTGTTCGTATTCGTGGGTGGCGTCACCTACTTCGGCGGAACTCAGCTGATGGATCGTTTTTCGCCACAGGCCACAGCCTCGATCGCAAAATAAACCCCGCCGTAGCGGGGATTGTGATGTCGCGGTGGCAGAGCAAACGGCCAAATGGTCCTAGCGCTCCATCATCATCCCCCGTTGCTGGACACGGTGGGCTTTCCCGTGAGCCTCGACCGAATGTTCACATGGCGTGGCCGTTGTCGATCTTGGTCGTTTCCGTGCTTGTATATAGCTAGGCCGGAACAAAATAGCTTGGCACACCGAAAGGGTGTACCAAGCAATATTCGTTATTCGGCAGCTTCCTTGTGGTCCTGCTGTTCGGTATCCGGAAACGCCTTCTTCCAAAGGTAGTCAGTGGACTGCCCGGCATAACTCGCAGCCGTGAAGATCGCGGCTGTCCTCCTTAAGAACCTTCAGCCACACTCTGCGCTCGGCTGACCATGCCTTGACCTCTGTGAATTACTGGATTGAGTTTCGGGAAGCTTCCACGGTAGCCGATGTAAGAGACGTGAAGCGGCAGGAGAAGTTTCACGATTTCCTGACAGCAAAGGGTATGCGTAACAGCAGCGCCAATCGTGTGCTGGCTGTTGGCAAGGCTGCTATCAATCGAGCATTCAAGCGTGGCGAGCTAAGCAGCGTTCCACACAATTCTGATGAAGAAACAGGATGCCGGTCCACACGGCGACACGAACTATCTTAAGAACGCTTGTGCTGCGTTAGACGCTCTTGTGCGTGAAGTCGTCGCCAACGCGCCAGTTACGCGCCACCTTGTTTCTCCGGCAAACGAAAGCAAGGCCAAAAACACAGTGGTTTCAGAGGGAAATGGTGCCGCTTACGTGACTCGAACACGTGACCCCATCATTACGAATGATGTGCTCTACCGACTGAGCTAAAGCGGCATTTGGCGGCCGAAGCGTGCGGCCTGCGATTTGCATGGCGCTGATACAGGCATTGTCCGAAGATTTCAAGCACCCTGTCATGCCTTTGGCAAAAAAGAGGGCAGGCTGTTGAAGACCGCCCTCAGAGTGCCAGCCGGGCGCGGGCGGCCTTATATTCTGCCTCCAGCCGGTCGACGAGTTTGGCCACCGGCTCGACGGCCTTGACGGCGCCGATGCCCTGGCCGCTGCCCCAGATATCCTTCCAGGCCTTTGCGCCGCCGGTCGCCTGTTCGAAATCCATCTTCGACGGGTCGGCGACGGGCAGGTTGTCGGGGTCCATGCCGGCGGCGAGGATCGAGGGCTTGAGATAGTTGCCGTGCACGCCGGTGAAATAGTTGGAATAGACGATGTCGGCGGCCACACCGTCGACGATCGCCTGCTTGTAGGCGTCGGCAGCGCGCGCCTCTTGCGTGGCGATGAAGGGTGAGCCGATATAGGCCATGTCGGCGCCCATCGCCTCGGCGGCGAGAATGGCGCCGCCGGTCGAAATCGCGCCGGCAAGCAGCAGCGGCCCGTCGAACCATTCGCGGATTTCCTGGATCAGCGCAAAGGGCGACAGCGTGCCGGCATGGCCGCCGGCGCCTGATGCCACCGCGATCAGCCCGTCGGCACCCTTGCGGATCGCCGAATGGGCATGGCGATTGTTGATAATGTCGTGCAACACGATGCCGCCATAGGAATGTACGGCGGCATTGACCTCCGGCACGGCGCCGAGCGAGGAGATGACAACAGGCACCTTGTATTTGACGCAGAGCGAGAGGTCATGCTCCAGCCGCTTGTTCGACATGTGGACGATCTGGTTGACGGCAAAGGGGGCCGCCGGCCGCTCCGGATGGGTGGCGTCGTGGCGGGCGAGCTCCTCGGTGATCTCGGCCAGCCATTCGTCCAGCTGGCTTTCCGGCCGGGCGTTCAGCGCCGGAAAGGCGCCGACGACGCCTGCCTTGCATTGCGCCAGCGTCAGCGCCGGATGCGAAATGATGAACAGCGGCGAGCCGATCACCGGCAGTCTGAGTTTGTCCTTGAGGATCGGGGGCAGGGCCATGGTTCACCGCTCGCATTGACGTTTACGAAAACGTCAATCTCATAACAGAGAAGAAAAGCCGATAAAAGAGCGGCTGCCATGCCTTCGTCGATTTCCGCCCGATATATCAGGCCCGCAGAACGGATAATGCACGTCGCCCGGAAGTGTGCAGCGGTTCCGGGACAACGACATGCATAAAAACAAGGAACTAAAGCGCGTGGCATGAATCAAATTTGATGCGACGCGCTTTAGTGAAGGGCCGCACGTCCGTGAAAGCTGGCGAATATCGCCTAAGATCAACGGCGGGCGGGCCTGCAAGGCTTGCGGTTTGCCGCACTTGCCGCTACCGAATTTTGATGGAGAACGGCGGGGATTGCGGTCCGAGGCCGGATTCAAGGTGAAGGACGTGACGTGAGCGGATTAGAAACGGCCATCAGAACAGCGCTCGAAAATGCCGATCGCGACAATCCGGAAGTTCGAGCGAGGATCTACCAGTCGGCCCGCCAGGCGCTGGAAGCCGGCCTGCGCAAGCAGGATATTACCGATGCTGACGCCGTCGCCCATCACCGCCACCGCCTGGAAAGCACCATTCACGCCATCGAAGGCGAGGAGCGCGACCGGCTCCACCCTCGCCAACGGCCGCCCGAGGTGCCGGTGCCGCCGGTCGTCGAAATGCCGGCGCCGCCGGTTCATCGCGGCGACGTGACCGATATCGGCAGCCTGATCGACAGTCCGGTGGCCGCGGGCGAGGCCCGCTCTCCCGAGGTGGTCATGCACCGCAGCGACGAGTCGAGCCTCGACAACGTCCGCGCCGGCAATGCCGATCATCTCGCGGCCGCCCCGGCCGGCGAGGAGCGGCTGACGCGCGGCGAGCGTGCGACCAGCATGGATTTCCGCCCGGAGCGGGCGGCGGGCCGCCGCAAGCCGCGCAAGTTCTTTTCGCGGCTCCTCGTCTGGTGCGTGCTCTTTGCCTTCATCGGCATCGGCGCCTGGTGGGCCTATACCTCGGGCCTGCTGTTGACGGCGGCCGAGCGCGACACCAGCGTCGCCAATCCGCCGGCGAGCACCCAGCCGGAGGATTTCACCGGCAATGACGACAGCGCCGGCGATGGCGCCACCCACACCGATCAGCCGGTGACCATCGATCCGCAGAACAGTTTTTCGGCCGACTGGATCCCGGTGTTCAAGCCTGAGGAGGCCGATAAGATCAAGAGCGGCCCGCGGGCCCGCACCGAAAACATCACCGAGAATGACGGTCCCGCCGTGCGCCTGATTTCCGAAAGCGGCGCGGCTGACGGCAATATCTCTGTCAGCGTTCCGGCCTCGGTGCTGCAGCAGCTTGCCGGCAAATCCTCGACCATCGCGCTGACGCTGCAATCGACCACCGACGAGCCGACGCAGGTGACGGTCGAATGCAATTTCCAATCGCTCGGCAATTGCGCCCGCCATCGCTTCACCGTCACCCGCGAAAAGTCGGATGCGCTGCTGCAGGTGAAGTTCGACCGCTCGCTCGCCCCGAATTCGCCGGGCACGCTGACGATCAACAGCGATCTCGACGGCAAGGCGCGCGGCATCAACCTCTTCGCCATCCGCATCCTGCCGGGGCAGTGACCGGCTTTTTACAGCGCCGCGTCGGAAAAGCGCGGCGCTGTCCGGCAATTATGCAGCCGGGCGGCGGACGACCTATTTCAGGAAGCCGGGGCCGGAGCCGATGATCTCCTCGTCGACCTCGCCGATCGCCGCCTTGTCCTTGCCCTCATAGTCCATCCTGTTCAGCATGTGACGGATGAGCTGCAGACGCGCACGCCGCTTGTCATTGGCGCGGATGACGGTCCATGGCGCGAAATCCGTATGGGTTTCCTTCAGCATCCGATCGCGTTTTTCGCTGTAATCGCCCCATTTCGTCAGCGCCGCGATGTCCATCGACGACAGCTTCCAGACCTTCAGCGGATCGTGCCTTCGGTCATGGAACCGCTTGATCTGCATCTCCCGGCCGATATCGAGGTAGAATTTGAAGAAGAAGATGCCCTCATGGGCGATGATCTTTTCGAGCTGCGGCGCCTGTTTGAGGAAGCCTTCATATTGCTGCGGCGTGCAGAAGCCCATGACCGGCTCGACGCCGGCGCGATTGTACCAGGAGCGGTCGAACAGCACGAACTCGCCCGATGTCGGGAACTGCGCGACATAGCGCTGGAAATACCATTGCCCCTGTTCGCGTTCGGTCGGCTTGGTCAGTGCGACGACGCGGGCAAGGCGCGGGTTCATATGCGCCGAGGAGGCCGAGATCGCGCCGCCCTTGCCGGCCGCGTCCCGCCCCTCGAACAGCGCCATCACCCGTTTGCCTGATGCCTGCAGCCAGAACTGCATCTTGACGAGTTCCACCTGCAGCTTTTCCAGCTGTTCAAGATAGTCCTCTTCATTGAGTTTCTTCCTGTAGGGAAATGCGCCGGATTCCAGCGCATGTTCCTCCACCCAGTCCGGCAGAACCGGATCATCGACGTCGAAGACGCGCTTCTTGCCGCGGATATCCAGTTCCACGGCCCTGCTTTCGACATCCTCGCCCATATGCTCCTCCTGCGCTGGTGGCCATCTTGCCGCAGGCGAACATATTTGCCATTGAAAATCAAATCTTTCGCGGGCCGCCGGCAATATTTCTCAAGGCTTGGGCTGCGGTCTTTCGCTTCGGGCGCGCCAGCCGAAAACTTCTGTCATGAATTGCCGCTATCAGGCAGAGTTCCAATATAAAGAAAAACGAATCGACGCCGCGAGGCCCACTTGCCAGACGAAATCCCGTGGAGAAAAAGCCTGTTGGCGCGCATCCGGCGCGAACGGCCGGTGCTGCTTGCCGCCATCCTCAGCGCCTTGATTGCTCTTGCCGCCGGCATGAACAAGTGGGGCGTGCTCGTGCTCCTGCTCGTCATGATCTTTACCGCGCTGTTCAACGAGGCGCCGGTGCTCAAGGTGGAGCCGGCCGAGCCGGAGGAGACGGAGCCGGAAGCGCCGCCGAGCCGCCTGCCTGACATTTCCGCCACGCTTGCCGGCCTCGATATTCCCGTCATGGTGCTGTCGGAAGACGCCTCGGTGCTCTTCCAGAACCGCGCCGCCGAAAAGGCCTTCGGCGAAGTGGCGCTCGGCGCTCATATATCGGCCCGGCTGCGCTCGCCCGGCGTGCTCGACATGGTGCGCGAAACCATCGCCACCAATGCGCCGAACCAGATCGAGCATTCCGAGCGGCTGCCATCCGAGCGCGTCTATATCGTCCGCAGCGCGCCCGTCGAATTCAAGGCCGACGGCCAGAGCGAGCGGTTTTTCATCCTCTCCTTCCGCGATATATCGGAGGTTCGCCGCATCGACCGCATGCGCTCGGATTTCGTCGCCAATGCCAGCCACGAGCTGCGCACGCCGCTCGCCTCGCTGCGCGGCTTCATCGAAACCATTCAGGGGCCGGCGAAGAACGATCAGAAGGCGCAGGCGCAGTTCCTGGGCATCATGTTCGATCAGACGACACGCATGAGCCGGCTGGTCGACGACCTCTTGTCGCTCTCGCGGCTGGAGCTGAAATCGCATATCGCCCCGGATGAGAAGGTCGACCTGGTGCCGCTGCTCGGCCATGTCCGCGACTCGCTGGTGCCGCTGGCCAGAGACGTCGGCGTCGATATCAACCTGCATCTGCCCGACGGCAAGGTCGAGGTGCTGGGAGATCGCGACGAGCTCGTCCAGGTCTTCGAGAACCTGATGGAAAATGCCTGCAAATACGGCCAGGAAGGCAAGGTCGTCGACGTCCGGCTGAAGAATGGCGCCGGCAGGCCCGTCGAGGTCAGCATCATCGACAAAGGGCCGGGCATCCCGGCCGAGCACGTGCCGCGTCTGACGGAACGCTTCTACCGCGTCAGCATCGAGGACAGCCGCTCGAAAAAAGGCACCGGCCTCGGCCTCGCCATCGTCAAACACATCCTCACCCGCCACCGGGCGCGGCTGATCGTCAAATCCGAAGTCGGCAAGGGCACAGATTTTACCGTGCGGTTCTGATGGGGACGTGCCATACGAGACAGCTGAGTTAAGTCCCCTCTCCCAGTAAAACGGGGGAGGGTTAGGGCCTCCAATTTTAGATGCGCCCGCAGTTTCTGCAACGAGAGGTAGATTGAAGGGTCCGACTTTGCCGGTTCTCGACATTCGTTCCTCGGTGCTTTTGAGAATTACGCCTACTTTCAATAACTTAGTCTGTCACAAATGTTTCACGGATTTGACATAAAAGGACGGGGCTTACAGCGCTAAGAGAGTCCCGCCGATGAAAAAAGGCATGCGAGGGCCTCTCTAGAGGCCGCACTCACACAAGCCCAATACCCGGGAGATTCTAATGAACACCTTCAAGCTCACCGTTGCCGCGCTCGCCGCAACCGCAGCTTTCGCTGGCGCTGCCGTCGCCCGTGACCAGATCCAGATTGCTGGTTCGTCCACCGTCCTGCCTTACGCAAAGATCGTTGCCGAGTCCTTCGGCGAGACCTTCACCAACTTCAAGACCCCGGTCGTCGAATCCGGCGGTACGGGCGCTGGTCTGAAGGAATTCTGCAAGGGCGTCGGCGAAGACACGATCGACATTGCCAACGCTTCGCGTCCTATCAACAAGAACGAAGCCGAAGCCTGCAAGGCTGCCGGCGTGACCGACATCCAGGAAGTCAAGATCGGTTATGACGGCATCGTCTTCGCGACCGACTCTTCCAACCCCGATGTCGCCTACGTTCCCGCCGACATCTACAAGGCCCTCGCAGCCCAGGTCGTCGTCGACGGCAAGCTCGTCGCCAACCCCTACAAGAAGTGGTCGGAAGTCAACCCGAAGCTCCCGGCTGTTGACATCGCCGCCTACATCCCGGGCGAAAAGCACGGCACCCGCGAAGTCTTCGAACAGAACGTTCTCGCCGCCGGCTGCAAGGCTTCGGGCGCAACCGACGTCATCGCCAAGGAAATCTCCGACAAGGCTGCCCAGGGCAAGGCTTGCGTCGCAGTCCGCAAGGACGGCGCTGCAGTCGACATCGACGGCGACTATCCGGAAACCCTGGCACGCATCGCCGCCAACAAGACCGGCGTCGGCGTATTCGGCCTTTCCTTCTATGAAAACAACGCCGACAAGCTCAAGGTCGCAACCGTGAACGGCATCGTTCCGTCCACCGAAACGATCGCCAACGGCACCTATCCGGTTTCCCGCCCGCTGTTCTTCTACGTCAAGAAGGCACATCTCGGCGCCGTTCCGGGCCTGAAGGAATACGTCAACTTCTTCGTATCCGACCAGATGATCGGCCCCGAAGGCCCGCTGGCTGAATACGGCCTCGTTGCCGCTCCGGATGCCGAGCGCGAAGCGATCCGCAAGGCTGTCGAAGCCGGCAAGTCCATGTAATAACTTTGCCGGCGCGGTGCTCTCTGAGCCCGCGCCGGCATTGCTTTATGCCCCTGCGCGCCGGCATGTCCGGTGCAGGGTTGAATTCCTTCTCCATGATTGGAAGCCGAAGGCAGGCTGATGAAGCCGCCGGCTTTTTGGGGGCCATGGGCCTGGGGACGTAACGAATGAGCACATCCGTCATACTTCTGTGCCTTGCGGTGATCGGCGCCGCCGCCTATCTGGTCGCGCGCAGCCGTGCCTCAGCACTTGCCGGGGGCAGATCCTCCGCACTGCATTCACGGCCGGCCTATTACGGCGCCTATGCGGCGATCTGGGCCGTTCTTCCTGCCCTCATCGTTCTCTGCGTCTGGCTCTCCGTCAGCCCCGGCATCATCCAGTCTTCCGTTCGCGGTGCTTTTCCTGACGAGGTCAAGGCCCAGGCCACAGTCGAGCAGGATCTGAGCTATTCGATGGTAGCGACGGTCGCCCGCGGCCTGACGATGCTGACTTCGGATGAAATCGCGGCGGTCGCAAACGATCCGGCGGCGCTGCAGGCCAAGCTCAGCGAGAAAGGCGTGCCGCTCGCCGGCCAGCCGCAGCCTTACATGGTCACTGCCGCCAAGACGCTCAACGCCATGAGTCTGACGAGCCGCATGGCCATGACCGCGATCGTCTTCGTTCTGGCCGTCGCCGGCGCCTTATACGCGCTGCGCTCCATCGCGCCCCGCTTCCGCGCCCGCAACCGCGTCGAGCGCGTCATGCTCTGGGCGCTGCTGCTCGCCTCCTCGATCGCCATCCTGACAACGATCGGCATCGTCTTGTCGATGCTGTCGGAGGCCACGCGCTTCTTTGCCGCCGTTCCCGCCGGCGAGTTCTTCTTCGGCACCGTCTGGGATCCGCGCTTTGCCGGCGCCGGCAGCTCGTCCTTCGGCCAGTTCGGCCTGATCCCGCTGCTGCTCGGCACGCTCTATATCGGCCTGGTCGCCATGCTGGTCGCCGTGCCGGTCGGGCTCTTCGCCGCCATCTACATGGCCGAATACGCCTCGCCGAAGGTGCGCGGCGTCGCCAAGCCGCTTCTTGAGGTGCTGGCCGGCATTCCGACGATCGTCTACGGCTTCTTCGCGCTCGTCACCGTCGGTCCGTTCCTGCGCGATTTCTCCGCTCAGATCAGCGGCCTGCTCTCCGGCAACTATGCGAGCTTCATCCAGGCGCAGAGCGTTCTGACGGCCGGTATCGTCATGGGCATCATGCTGATCCCCTACGTGTCCTCGCTGTCGGATGACATCATCACCGCCGTGCCGCGGGCTCTGCGTGACGGTTCGCTCGGTCTCGGTGCCACCCGCTCCGAAACCATCAAGAAGGTGGTCTTGCCGGCAGCCCTTCCGGGCATCGTCGGCGCACTGCTGATGACGGCCTCGCGCGCCATCGGCGAAACCATGATCGTCGTGCTGGCCGCCGGTGTCGCCGCCCGCATCCAGATCAATCCTTTCGAGCCGATGACGACGGTGACCGTCAAGATCGTCAACCAGCTCACAGGCGACCTTGAGTTCACCTCGCCGCAGACGCTGGTTGCCTTCGCCCTCGGCATCACCCTGTTCTGCATCACGCTTTGCCTCAATATCTACGCGCTCTACATCGTGCGCAAATACCGGGAGCAGTACGAATGACGGATATTGTTTCTCCCACCGCCGGCACCGTTTCCAAGGCGCCAGCGCGCCGCGATATCGGCATCAAGCGCCGCTACGCCGCCGAGCGCCGGTTCCAGGCCTATGGCATCGCCGCCATCACCTTCGGTCTCGTCTTCCTGTTCATCCTGCTATGGACGGTGATCGGCAAAGGCTACACTGCCTTCCAGCAGACGGCGATCACCCTGCCGATCGAATTCTCCGAGAAGACGATCGATCCTGATAACAAGCGTGCGAGCGATCCTTCGGTGCTGGTCGCCGCCAATTACCCGGTTCTGCTGCGCGACGCGATCGTCAAGCAGCTGAACATCAATGCTTCGAGCAAGCCTGACGTGCGCGAGGCGACCGCCATGCTCTCCAAGAGCGCGCCGATCCAGCTGCGCGATATGGTCGTCGCCGACCCCTCGCTCATCGGCAAGACGGTCAATGTCTCGCTGCTCGCCGACGCCAATATCGACAGCGCCAACAAGGGCCAGATCGATCTCTCCGTCGATGAGAAGAACCGCAAGGTCAACGACAAGCAGGTGACCTGGATGAACCAGCTGAAGGCGAGCGGCGCTCTTCAGAAAGAGTTCAACACCGGCCTGTTCGTCAACGGCAACTCCAGCCGTCCGGAAGCTGCCGGCCTCGGCGTCGCCCTCATCGGCTCGCTCTACCTGATGCTGATCGTGCTGGCGCTGTCCCTGCCGATCGGCGTTGCCGCCTCGATCTATCTCGAGGAGTTCGCGCCGAAGAACAAGCTGACGGACCTGATCGAGGTCAACATCAACAACCTCGCCGCCGTTCCCTCGATCGTCTACGGTCTGCTCGGCCTTTCCGTCTTCATCAACTTCATCGGCCTGCCGCGTTCAGCCTCGCTGGTCGGCGGCCTGGTGCTGACGCTGATGACCCTGCCGACGATCATCATCGCCACCCGCGCAGCACTGCGCGCCGTGCCGCCGTCGATCCGCGCCGCAGCGCTCGGTCTCGGCGCCTCGAAGATGCAGATGGTGTTCCACCACGTCCTGCCGCTTGCCATGCCCGGCATCCTGACAGGCACGATCATCGGCCTGGCGCATGCGCTCGGCGAAACCGCGCCGCTGCTCCTGATCGGCATGGTCGCCTTCGTCGCCAACGCGCCGGCCACGCCGCTCGAGCCCTCGACGGCCCTGCCGGTGCAGGTCTATATGTGGGCGAACGAGGCCGAACGTGCCTTCGTTGAGCGTACTTCGGGTGCCATCATCGTCCTGCTCCTGTTCCTGATCGTCATGAACATGGGCGCCATCCTCTTGCGTCGTCGCTTCGAGCGCCGCTGGTAAACGGAGTTACATCATGAACATGTTGACGGAAGCTGCAGTTGAAAAGGCGCTGGATCAGAAAATGAGCAACGTCCCGTATAAGATGATCGGCCAGGATGTCTCGGTTTACTACGGCGAGAAGCGCGCGCTTTTCGATGTGAACCTGAACATCCGCGAAAACACCGTAACCGCGCTGATCGGCCCTTCGGGCTGCGGCAAGTCGACCTTCCTGCGAAGCCTCAACCGAATGAACGACACTATCGAGGGCTGCCGCTTCGCCGGCAAGATCACCCTCGACGGCGACGATATCTATGATCCTGACATCGATGTCGTCGAACTGCGCGCCCGCGTCGGCATGGTTTTCCAGAAGCCGAACCCGTTCCCGAAGACGATCTATGAAAACGTCTCGTACGGCCCGCGCATCCATGGCCTGGCCAAGTCGAAGGCCGATCTCGACCAGATCGTCGAGGTGAGCCTGCAGCGCGCCGGCCTCTGGAACGAGGTCAAGGACCGCGTGCACGAGTCCGGCACCGGCCTCTCCGGCGGCCAGCAGCAGCGCCTGTGCATTGCCCGTGCCGTCGCCGTCAGCCCTGAGGTCATCCTGATGGACGAGCCCTGCTCGGCGCTCGACCCGATCGCCACCGCCAAGGTCGAGGAGCTGATCCACGAGCTGCGGGAGAACTACACGATCGTCATCGTCACCCACTCGATGCAGCAGGCGGCGCGCGTGTCGCAGCGCACCGCCATGTTCCACCTCGGCAACCTCGTCGAGGAGAACGACACCGACAAGATGTTCACCAATCCGGACGATCCGCGCACCCAGGACTACATCATGGGTCGCTTCGGCTGATTGCGGCCATCCGAAGCCTTCCCGTTATTCGAGGACAAAGCCCCATGGCATCGACACATATTTATTCTGCCTATGATGATGATCTGAAGTTCCTCTCCAGGCGGATTTCCGAAATGGGCGGCCTGGCCGAGCAGATGGTCGCCGAATCCGTTCGGGCGCTGGTCAACGGCGACACGGCGCTGGCGCAGAAGGTCATTTCCGACGATGTGATCCTCGATCACGCCGAACGCGAAATCGGCGACAAGGCGATCGTCACCATCGCCCGTCGTCAGCCGATGGCCTCGGACCTGCGCGAAATCATGGGTTCGATCCGCATCGCCGCCGATCTCGAACGCGTCGGCGACCTCGGCAAGAACACCGCCAAGCGCGTCATCGCCGTGCAGAGCACCGGCGTTCCGCGCAAGCTCGCCCGCGGTCTCGAGCACCTGTCCGAACTGGCACTCGTCCAGCTCAAGGAAGTGCTCGACGTCTATACGACGCGCGCCGCCGACAAGGCGACCGCCATCCGCGAACGCGACAACGAGATCGACGCGATGTACACCTCGCTGTTCCGCGAACTCCTGACCTATATGATGGAAGATCCGCGCAACATCACGAGCTGCACGCATCTTCTCTTCTGCGCCAAGAACATCGAGCGCATCGGCGATCACGCCACCAATATCGCCGAGACGATCTACTACATGGCAACCGGCGCCCAGCCGGAGGGCGACCGTCCGAAGGACGACAGCGCCAACACCGTCGGTGCCGCCACGGAATAACCGTGCCGGACCAGCTCATTGCGTGCGCGCCCGCCCGGGCGCGCAAAGAGGTCGCAGCCAATTTCTGATTTTGCGCGGGATCCCTTGCTTAAATCACCCCCGGTTTAAGGATCGTGCGCGAGGAGACGGACACGCATGATCCCGAGAGTTGCAGTTGTTGAAGACGAAGAAGCCCTCAGCGTGCTTCTCCGCTATAATCTCGAAGCGGAAGGCTTCGAAGTCGATACCATCCTGCGCGGCGACGAGGCCGAAATCAGGCTTCAGGAACGAACGCCCGATCTTCTCATCCTCGACTGGATGCTGCCCGGCGTCTCCGGCATCGAACTCTGCCGGCGCCTGCGCATGCGGCCGGAAACCGAACGG
The DNA here is from genome assembly GCF_019793465.1 of Rhizobium croatiense. GTDB lineage: Bacteria > Pseudomonadota > Alphaproteobacteria > Rhizobiales > Rhizobiaceae > Rhizobium > Rhizobium croatiense. Next base: position 41,234 of record NZ_JAILYJ010000025.1, read on the forward strand.
CTGCCGATCATCATGCTGACGGCGCGCGGCGAGGAGAGCGAACGTGTCCGCGGGCTGTCCACCGGTGCCGACGATTACGTCGTCAAGCCGTTCTCGACCCCCGAACTCGTTGCCCGCGTCAAGGCCATGCTGCGCCGCGCCCGCCCGGAGGTGCTGTCCTCGGTGCTGAAATGCGGCGATATCGAGCTCGACCGCGAAACCCACCGCGTCCATCGCAAGAGCCGCGAAGTCCGCCTCGGCCCGACCGAATTCCGCCTCTTGGAATTCCTGATGTCGTCGCCGGGCCGCGTCTTTTCCCGCTCGCAATTGCTCGACGGCGTCTGGGGCCACGATATCTATGTCGACGAACGCACTGTCGACGTCCATGTCGGCCGCCTGCGCAAGGCGCTGAACTTCTCCAACATGCAGGACGTCATCCGCACGGTCCGCGGCGCCGGCTATTCGATGGAAGCCTGAGCGGGTTTCTATTTTTTGTGCCGGTGTCCGCCCCCTCACCCTAACCCTGTCCCCGTAAACTGGGCGAGGGGACGTGCCCTGCTAGAGGCCAGCGAGGGACGGAGACGTTGCGGCACTTCCCCTTCGCCCCGCTTACGGGGAGAAGGTGGCGGCCGGATGAGGGGCAGCTACACCCAATCCACTCGCATAACAAAACGGGCCACTCGGCCCGTTTTCGCATTTTCCAGCAATGGTTGTCCGCTCAGCTGACCCGCGCTGCCGCCCGGCGCCGTTCATTGATCGGCTGATAGGCAAGCTTCTGGTGATAGCTGCAATAGGGCGAATTGTCCGGGGACTCGCAGCCGCAGAAGTGGAAGTCGTCCTTGAGCGGATCGCCGACCGGCCATTTGCAGGTGCGTTCGGTCAGTTCCGTCAGGCCGAGGCGGCGGGAAATCGGGACGACCACATTGCCCTTCGGAACATATTCCATTTCCTCGACGGCATCGATCTCGATCTCTTCCTTCAGCATCGTTGCGCCCTGCTGGCGGGTCACGGTGCGGGTGGTGATCCGGGAGGCGTAGTTCGGCGCGCGCGGCGCCGATGTCTGGCGCTTCGGCGTGCGCGCCGCGGTGGCTGTGCCGCCGGCCTTGGCGCGGCCCGGCAGGCTCAGCCGGTGCACTTTGCCGATAACGGCGTTTCGGCTCACGCCGCCAAGTTGTGCCGCGATCTGGCTGGCGCTCAGCCCTTCGGACCACAGCTTCTTGAGTTTCTCGACCCGCTCGTCTGTCCAGTTCATGCCCTGTCTCCACCTTTTGCGTTGGTGATGGCAGAATCCCTCACCGTTGTCCCGGAAGCCTCCGAAACAAGAAACGCTTGATCAATTTTGGTGACTAGTTCCGCCGCATGCAGTCTAGTAATTGAACTTTAACCTAGTGTGAGGCTGACTCCGTGACAAGAGTCGCGGGAATCCGGATGAATCGAATTCGTAGTTTTCCCCAACTTGCTGCCCCTGCGTGTCATTTCTGCAATAATGCCTGTTGAAGGCTATAATGCCGCTGTACAAGCTTGCTGCATCCGCTAAGGGCGCAGTTTTGTTGACATTGCAGCGCGAAAAGGAAATAGTACCGATCGCCGCCGAAAGGCGGCATTTTTGATTTTTCGGGCCTGGTTTTCTTAGCCGGAGTCCGTGTTTGACAACAATGATCGGGAGACCCGCGCCATGGCCGAAGCCGCGCCGCTTTATGACACCTATTCTCGTGCCCCGCTGCGGTTCGAGCGAGGCGAGGGCGTATGGCTGATCACCGAAGGCGGCGAGCGTTATCTCGATTTCGGCGCCGGCGTCGCCGTCACCTCAGTCGGCCACGGCAATCCGCATGTGGTCGCCGCCTTGAAGGAGCAGGCCGACAAGGTCTGGCACCTCTCCAACATCTATGAGATCCCCGGCCAGGAGCGCCTGGCCAAACGGCTGACGGATGCGACCTTTGCCGACAAGGTGTTCTTCACCAATTCCGGTGCCGAGGCGCTCGAATGCGCGATCAAGACGGCGCGCCGCTATCAGTTTTCCAAGGGCCACCCCGAGCGCTTCCATATCATCACTTTTGAAGGCGCCTTCCATGGGCGCACGCTTGCGACGATCGCCGCCGGCGGCCAGGAGAAATATCTCGAAGGCTTCGGCCCCAAGACGCCAGGTTTCGATCAGGTGCCGTTCGGCGACATCGAAGCGGTGCGCGCTGCCATCACCGATGCCACGGCGGCAATCCTCATCGAACCGGTGCAGGGCGAGGGCGGCGTGCGTCCCGCCACGGCTGAGTTCATGAAGGCGTTGCGCCAGATCTGCGACGAGAAAGGCCTGCTGCTGATCCTCGACGAGGTCCAGACCGGGGTTGGCCGCACCGGCAAGCTCTTCGCCCATGAATGGTCGGGCATCACGCCCGACATCATGGCTGTCGCCAAGGGCATCGGCGGCGGCTTCCCGCTCGGCGCCTGCCTTGCCACATCAGAGGCCGCCTCCGGCATGAAGGCCGGCACCCATGGTTCGACCTATGGCGGCAATCCGCTGGCCATGGCCGTCGGCAGCGCCGTGCTCGATGTCATTCTCGCCGACGGCTTCCTGGAACATGTGCGCGACGTCGCGCTGGTCTTCCGTCAGGGGCTGGCCTCGCTGGAGGACCGTTATCCCGATGTGATCGAGGATGTGAGGGGCGAGGGCCTGCTGCTCGGCGTCAAGGCGGCCGTCCCCTCGGCCGAACTGCTGCAGGCGATCCGCGCCGCGCATCTGCTCGGCGTGCCGGCCGGCGACAACGTCATCCGCCTTCTTCCGCCGCTCGTCGTCACCGCCGAGGAAGCCCGCGAGGGTCTCGCCCGCCTCGAGCGCGCCGCCGAGAGCATCCGCGCCTCCAAGGTCAAGAAGACGGCTTGAAGGGATTGCCGCCTTCGGGCGCACGACAGGTAAGAACATGGCTCCTAAACACTTCCTCGATCTTTCGGCCGTCACATCGGCCGACCTCAGAACCATCATGAACGATGCGCTTTCCCGCAAGCAGGCCTTCAAGGCCGGCCAGGGCGACAAGCCGCTCGCCGGCAAGATGCTGGCGATGATCTTCGAGAAGCCGTCGACGCGCACCCGCGTCTCCTTCGACGTCGGCATGCGCCAGCTCGGCGGCGAAACGCTGTTTCTGTCCGGCACCGAAATGCAGCTCGGCCGCGCCGAGACGATCGGCGACACCGCCAAGGTGCTGTCGCGTTATGTCGATGCGATCATGATCCGCACCACCGAGCACTCGCGCCTGCTGGAGCTTGCCGAGCATGCGACCGTGCCTGTCATCAATGCGCTGACGGATGATACCCATCCCTGCCAGATCATGGCCGACATCATGACCTTCGAAGAGCATCGCGGCCCGATCAAGGGCAAGACCATCGCCTGGACCGGCGACGGCAACAATGTGCTGCATTCGCTGGTCGAGGGGGCCGCGCGTTTCGGCTACCGCATGAACATGGCCGTACCCCTTGGTTCGGAGCCCAAGGATCACTATCTGAACTGGGCCCGCAATGAGGGCGCCGAAATCATGCTCTGCCATGATGCCGACCGTGCGGTCGAAGGCGTCGATTGTGTGGTGACCGATACCTGGGTCTCCATGAATCAGGAACATCGGGCCCGGGGTCACAACGTCTTTCAGCCTTATCAGGTCAATGCGGCCTTGATGGCCAAGGCCGGCAGCGATGCATTGTTCATGCATTGCCTGCCTGCCCATCGCGGCGAGGAAGTGACGGATGAGGTGATCGACGGCCCGCAATCCGTGGTCTTCGATGAAGCGGAAAACCGTCTTCACGCGCAGAAGTCGATTCTTGCTTGGTGCCTGGGCGCGATCTGAACCATAATCGGACGCCGCGCGCGAACAACGCGCGGCCGCGCGAGCGAAGGGCACCCTTGCTCATCGCTTGAAAACTAGGAGTGAAAGCCATGGCAGAAGCTGCAGCCGCCCTCGGCCAGTTCGATTTCGCCGGCGATGACCATGTCGTCCCTTTCCAGGTGGAGGGTCTGGATGTGCGCGGCCGCGCCGTCCAGCTCGGCCCGATGCTCGATGCGATCCTCGAGCGCCATCATTATCCCGCGCCCGTTGCCCGGCTGCTTGCCGAAGTCGTCGTGCTGACGGTGCTGCTCGGCACCTCGCTGAAGTTCGACGGCAAGTTCACCGTGCAGACCAAGGGCGATGGCCCGGTCGATCTTCTCGTCGCCGATTTCTCCACGCCGGAAAATGTCCGCGCCTATGCCCGTTTCGATCAGGCGCTGCTCAACAAGGCGGTTGAAGCGGGCGAAACCGAGCCGGAACAGCTGCTCGGCAAGGGTGTGCTCGCCTTTACCATAGACCAGGGCAAGTTCGCGCAGCCCTATCAGGGCATCGTCGCGCTCGACGGCACCTCGCTCGAGGAGATCGCCGGTGTCTATTTCCGCCAGTCGGAGCAGATCCCGACGCGCGTGCGCCTGGCTGCGGCCGAGCTCTTCGATCGCGACGATGCCGGCAAGCCGCGCCATCGCTGGCGGGCCGGCGGCCTCGTCGCCCAGTTCCTGCCCGAAGCGCCTGAGCGCATGCGCCACCCGGATCTCCACGGCGGCGACGGCGACAATGGCGACCGCCCGCATGGCGAGGACGACGCCTGGGTCGAAGCCCGCTCGCTGGTCGAGACCATCGATGCCGACGAGCTGACCGACCCGCTTGTCGGCACCGAGCGGCTCCTGTTCCGCCTGTTCCACGAGCGCGGCGTGCGCGTCTACGAACCGCGCGCCGTCTTCGACCGCTGCAGCTGCTCGCGGGACAAGATCAAGGGCGTGCTGAAGGGCTTTTCGGCCGAGGAGATCGAGGAAAGCCAGGAAAACGGCGAGATCGCCGTCACCTGCGAGTTCTGCTCGACCACCTACCGCTTCGAGCCGACCGAGCTTCAGCCGGCTGAGTAGGCTCGGTTGAGGACACGTCGAACAAATACAAAAGATTAGCGATGATCCAGCACAGTGACTCGACTTTCGGTAGTCACTGTGCACCTATTATCCAACTGGTTCTTTGGGGATGGGGCCTTCATGCGCTTTTTGTATTTCGTACTCGCATTCATGGCTGCGATGCCACGAATTGGCTTGGCTGATGACGAGACAATCCAATGGAAAGAGGTCGGGGGCTGGAGCGTGGCTGTCGACCCGACTTTAGACAATGGCTGTTTTGTTCTGACTTCCTTTGATGACGACACCATTTTTCGTCTTGGCTTCAATTTCCGAAAAAAGGACAACCCTCTTTACATTCTGCTCGGAAATCCAAACTGGAAATCCTTGGAGAAAGGTAAGCATTATCCCATCGAACTCTCGTTCGACCAGTCTAAACGGACGGTTGATGCGAGAGGTCTGGATCTCGCTGGCCTCAAATCATTATGGATTGATTTCAAGGATCCCGACTTGGTTGAGGCGTTCGCTGGTAAACTGAGTTTCCGCGCCAGCTTTAGAGGCAAGCAGATTGTTGCCCTCGGTCTGAAAGATTCCGCCCGGGCAGCGGATGAGTTGCTCGCCTGCCAAAAGGCGGTAAACGATGCGGTCGCAAAACAGCCGGCGCCGCCACAATCAACAGATCCGTTCGAAGCAAAGCCGGGCACGCAGGCCTCGGATCCTTTTGACCTTTAGCAGATTGATGACTGGGCAAGCCCGAGGATCCACGACCGCGGGTACGGCGTCCATGTCGGTACTGACTGGAAGGCTGCATCCGGCCGCAGCCGCCGCATCCACGCGCAGTGCTTGCCGCATGGGTCCTCGGGTCAAGCCCGAGGACGACGGAGAGTGGGAAGAAACGAGCGGCAAGAGGCGATACGTCTCGGAATTCCAGCAAAATGCGCAAGCGAATTTGCGTGAGAAGCACGTAAAGCAAACCCCACTTCCAACAAAACCGCTGCGCACTTTTGATGAAGTTGTTCCCGGCCTCTCGCCTCTTGCTGGTCGTTGTCCCCACGCTCCGTCGTCCCCGGGCTTGACCCGAGGACCCATGCGGCAAGCACGGCGTTCGTGTTCGCACTGACGAAGCGACCGCGAACCTGCGCGCTCAATTCAGCACGCGCAGCAGCCCCGGTGAATCCAGCGAGAAGGCGGGGATGTCGACGTCGAACAGCTCGCCTTCGTCCGTTTCCATCTGGTAATGGCCGAACATCAGCCCGGAGGGCGTATCGAGCGGGCAGCCGGAGGAATATTCATAGGTGTCGCCGGGGCTGAGCCGCGGCTGTTCGCCGACGACGCCGGGGCCGGTCACCTCGTCCACCTGCCCGTTCTGGTCGGTGATGTTCCAGTAGCGGTTGATGAGGCGAACGGCGACGCCGGAATTGTTGCTGATGACAATCCGGTAACCCCAGACATAGCGATCGTCTTCCGGATCGGATTGCTCCTCCAGATAGAATGGTTCGACGACGACTTCGATATCTCTAGTCAGGGCGCGATACATGCCTTGCACCTTAGTCAAGATATGTTACCCGTATCTTATAAGAAGGCCCTATCCGTCAACAAACGGAACGTTGATCGGCGATGAAACAGCCGTGATCGCATGGGTTTCGATCGTTAAGCCTAATTGTCGGTATTATTTTACTTGGCAGCGCCGGGGCGCCGTCCCCGCGGCCGAACCCGGAGGCTCGGCCGCCAATGCTGTCGATCAGGCCGAGACCTTGGCAAGCGCCTTGGCGAAATCGTCGATCAAGTCGTCCGTATCCTCGATGCCGGCCGAAAGACGAACGGTGCCCGGCGAGATGCCGAGTTCGGCGCGCGCCTCTTCCGTCAGGTTCTTGTGGGTCGTCGTCGCCGGATGGGTGATCAGGCTCTTGCTGTCGCCGAGATTGTTGGAGATCTTGATGATATCGAGCGCGTTCTGCAGCGCGAAGGCCGCCTCCTTGCCGCCCTTCAGCTCGAAGGCGACGAGGGTCGAGCCGCCGGTCATCTGCCTGGCGATGATGTCGGCCTGCGGATGGTCCTTGCGGCCGGGATAGATCACCTTGGCGACCTTGTTCTGCTCGGCCAGGAAATCGGCGATCTTCGCGGCATTCTGCGTCTGCTGACGCACGCGCAGCGGCAGCGTCTCGATGCCCTTCAAGAGCGTCCAGGCGTTGAACGGCGACATGGCCGGGCCGGTATGGCGGAAATAGTCATGCAGGTTCTCGTCGATCCAGGCCTTGTCGGCGAGCACGACGCCACCCAGGCACCGGCCCTGGCCGTCGATATGCTTGGTGGCGGAATAGACGACGATATGGGCGCCGAGTTCCAACGGCTTCTGGAAGAGTGGCGTGGCGAAGACGTTGTCGACCACGACCTTGGCGCCCACCTGGTTGGCGAGCTTTGCCACACCGGCGATATCGACGATCTCGAGCGTCGGGTTGGTCGGGCTTTCCAGGAAGAACACCTTGGTGTTCGGCCGGATTGCCTCTTCCCAGTTCTTCAGGTCGCGGCCGTCGACCAGCGTGCATTCGATGCCGTATTTCGGCGCCAGCGTTTCCACCACCCAGCGGCAGGAGCCGAAGAGGGCGCGCGCGGCAACGATATGGTCGCCCGCCTTGACCTGGCAGAGGATCGCGGCACTGACGGCGGCCATGCCGGACGCGGTGGCGCGGGCGTCTTCGGCACCTTCGAGCATGCACATGCGCTTTTCGAACATGTCGTTGGTCGGGCTGCCGTAGCGGGCGTAGATGTAGCCGTCGGTCTCGCCCTTGAACCGGGCTTCGGCCGCCTCGGACGTGTCATAGACGAAACCCTGCGTGAGATAGATTGCCTCGGACGTTTCGCCATATTGCGAACGCAGCGTGCCGCCATGGACGAGTTGGGTTGCCGGGCGCCAGGTCTTGCTCATGCCATCACCTTCACATAACAAAAAAACCGGCCGCAAAAGCAGACCGGTTTCATAACCCGGTCTTTTTAGCCACTTGTTTAACGTGGCTGCAAGCCGACCGGCCAAATCACCACGGGATAATTCTGCAATACTGCTGTTAGCTGCTTGCGTCAATTCCCCGTATTTGGTTTTGTCGGCGCAAAAGATGGATGGGGCATGATGGCTCGCGAAACTGGAATTCTGGCGGACCGCGCGATCGCAGCGCTGTTTGAAACGGGGCGTCTTAACTCCGAGCGGGAGCTGGACCGCGATCAGATCCAGCCGGCAAGTCTCGACCTGCGACTGGGGAGCAAGGCCTTTCGCGTGCGTGCCAGTTTCATGCCGGGGCCTTCGCATCTCGTGTCGGACAAGCTCGACCGGCTCAGCCTGCATGTGATCGATCTGTCCCAGGGCGCGGTGCTCGAAACCGGCTGCGTCTACATCGTGCCGCTGATGGAGAGCTTGGCACTGCCGGCCGATATGTCGGCCTCGGCCAATCCGAAAAGCTCGACCGGCAGGCTCGATATCTTCACCCGCGTCATCACCGATTACGCCCAGGAATTCGACAAGATCCCATCAGGCTATTCCGGTCCGCTCTATCTCGAAATCAGCCCGCGCACCTTCCCGATCGTCGTGCGCCGCGGCTCGCGCCTGTCGCAGATCCGCTTCCGCGTCGGCCAGTCCCTGCTCGGCGAGCCGGAACTGTTGAAGCTGCACGAAAGCGAGACGCTCGTCGCCAGCAAGCAGCCGAACGTGTCGGGCGGCGGCATCGCGCTGTCGATCGATCTCAGCGGCGACAAGGACGGCCTGATCGGCTATCGCGGCAAGCACCACACCGCCGTCGTCGATGTCGACGAGAAGGACCAGCACGACATCTTCGATTTCTGGGAGCCGCTCTATAGCCGCGGCCGCAACGAACTGATCCTCGATCCCGACGAGTTCTATATCCTCGTCTCGCGCGAGGCCGTGCATGTGCCGCCGGATTATGCCGCCGAGATGACCCCCTTCGATCCGCTGGTCGGCGAGTTCCGCGTCCACTACGCCGGCTTCTTCGATCCGGGCTTCGGCCATGCCCCGGCCGGCGGCCGCGGCAGCCGCGCCGTGCTCGAAGTGCGCAGCCACGAAGTGCCCTTCATCCTCGAGGACGGCCAGATCGTCGGCCGCCTCGTTTACGAACACATGCAGGAAAAGCCCGCCAGCCTCTACGGCTCCGGCCTCGGCTCCAACTACCAGGCCCAGGGCCTGAAACTCTCGAAACACTTCCGCATCTGAGGCGCCGCGCCGACGCGACTTGACAGCGGCCCCCTTCTGTTGGAAATCTCAGCGCATCGCGGGTGTAGCTCAATGGTAGAGCAGCAGCTTCCCAAGCTGAATACGAGGGTTCGATTCCCTTCACCCGCTCCAGCTCCTCATCGCAACCGAAATCTCATTCTTCGTCTCTGCCGCCAGCGATGTGCTTGACTGCACCGGCAGCGGTCTCAAGCAGACGCTCCGCCATGGCCTGATCGGTCATGATGCGAGAAATGGTCACGGCGCCCACCATGAGGGAGAGGACGATCATGGCTTTGTCATAAGGTTTCGTGCCATCCGATGCCGGGAGCAGTTCGTCGAGGATCTGAAGGTGGGCTTCTATCCCATTCTGGAATGGAGCTCGTACCGCTTCACTCTGACGCGCCGCGTCGGATCCGAGCGCGGCCAAGGGGCAGCCATCGCCTTTCTCTTCCTGGTGCCCGGTCGAAAGATACATGCCGACAACCGCTCCGAAGGGATCGGCGCTTCCGGCGGCAACCCTCGACCACCGGCGAACGGCGCTCTCCATCGCTCGCCCGGATGCCAGCGCTGCAAGATCGTCCTTTGATTCGAACTGCTTGTAGAATCCGCCTTGCGTGAGGCCGGCACCTTTCATCAGATCTTTCAGCCCGATGCCGTCGAAGCCATGCTCCCGGAAGAGCCGGCTTGCGACATTGATCACCGTTTCACGATTGGCCTCGGCCTGAGCGCGACTGACTCTCATAGCGATCTCCAATTAGATTTCATTTGACATCTATAGCCGAATTAGAGTTAGATCGCAATCTAAATGAATAGCTGCGCCCGTCAATAAGGCTTAATGACATGAACCGCAAAATTCTCCTCGCCTCTCTCGGCCTCCTGGTGGCTGCCGGCGCCACGGCGTTTATCCTTGTCGGCGAGCCCTCGGAAGGAAGCGCGCAAGCCGCCGACCCCCGCATCGCGCCACCATTCGTCAAGCTGGTGGACGCAAAGAGCCCGGAGACAGCCGCACGCACCTTCACCGGCACCATCGCCGCTCGCGTGCAGAGCAATCTCGGTTTTCGTGTGCCCGGCAAGATCATGCAGCGCTATGTGGATGTTGGCGTACAGGTCAAGGCCGGCCAGCCCCTGATGCGCATCGACGAGACCGATCTGCGTCTCGCACTGACTGCGAAACGAAACGCGGTCGCTGCAGCCGAAGCTGTGCTGATCCAAGCGCAAGCAGACGAGAAACGCTACGCCGCTTTGGTGAAAAACGGATTGGCCGCGACGCCGCAGCGCTATGAACAGGCAAAGGCAGCACTGGATACCGCGACCGCCCAGCTTGCCGCGGCGCAAGCGGACGCGAAGGTCGCTGAAAACGAAACCGCTTATTCCGTCCTGGTGGCCGACACGGATGGAACCGTCGTCGAAACGCTCGGAGAGCCGGGACAAGTCGTGACGGCGGGACAAACCGTCGTCCGGCTCGCACAGGCTGGCCCACGGGAAGCGCTGGTGTGGCTTCCGGAATTCTTGAGGCCGCAAATCGGTGAGATAGCCGATGCCAGTATCTATGGAAAGGAAGGCGGGCCAGACAAGGCGCGGCTTCGACAGATCTCCGACGCCGCCGATCCTCAAACCCGCACCTATGAAGCGCGCTGGGTTCTGGATGGCGCCGCAGCGTCGGCCCCGCTTGGCGCGACGGTGACGATCAGAATCTCAAACAGTAGTGGCCAATCGCATGCCGCGGTGCCCGTCGGCGCCGTTTTGGACGATGGCAGTCGAACCGGCATCTGGGTTTTCGATCACAAATCTTCGACCGTTCACTTCAGGCAGGTGAAGATAGAACAAATAGGTGAGGAGTTCGCGGTGGTTTCCAACGTGATTGCAGGCGAGCCGATCGTCGCTCTTGGCGCCCATTTGCTGCAGGACGGCGCCAGCGTTCGAACCACGGTGGAACAAGCAGAGGCGGCGAACTGATGAACTTGAATCTATCCGCGCTCGCCGTCCGCGAACGGGCCGTTACGCTGTTCTTCATCATTCTGCTGGCCGCCGCCGGCGCCTATGCATTCGTCAAGCTCGGGCGTGCGGAAGACCCCTCCTTCACCATCAAGACCTTGACCGTGACAACCGTCTGGCCAGGTGCGACAGCGCGCGAAATGCAGGATCTTGTCGCTGAGCCGCTGGAGAAACGCCTACAGGAACTCACCTGGTACGATCGCGTCGAAACGACAACGCGGCCGGGATACGCCTTTCTGACTGTGACGCTGAAGGACAGCACGCCGTCCACGGCGGTCGAAGAGGAATTCTATCAGGCCCGAAAGAAGCTTGGGGACGAGGCCCGCAATCTGCCCCAGGGCGTTTTCGGTCCTTTCGTCAACGACGAGTATTCCGATGTCAGCTTCGGTCTTTATGCGCTGAAGGCCAAGGGCATGCCGATGCGCGAGCTGGTGCGCCAGGCCGAGGTGATCCGCCAGGATCTTCTGCATGTGCCTGGAGTCAAGAAGATCAACATCCTCGGTGAGCGGCCCGAACAGATCTTTGTCGAATTTTCCTATGCGAAGCTCGCCACCCTCGGCATTTCGGCACAGGACATCGCGGCCGCTCTGCAGCGGCAAAACGCCGTGACGCCGGCGGGATCGATCGATACGCGCGGGCCTCAGGTGTTCATTCGCTTCGATGGCGCCTATGACAGCATCCAGGCGATCGCCGACACGCCGATCGCCGCAGGCGGACGCACCTTGAAGCTCTCGGATTTTGCCGACGTGCGGCGCGGTTATGAAGATCCGGCCACCTACCTCATTCGCCATGATGGCGAGCCTGCGATCATGCTCGGCGCGGTGATGCAACAGGGCTGGAACGGTCTGGAGCTCGGCAAGGCGCTGGAAGAAAGATCCGCCGCGATCGCAAAGACCTTGCCGCTCGGCATGACGCTCGCCAAGGTCAGCGACCAGGCCGTCAATATCCAGGAAGCCGTCGGCGAGTTCATGCTGAAATTCGCCATGGCGCTCGGCGTCGTGTTGTTCGTCAGCCTCGTCAGCCTTGGTTGGCGCGTCGGGATCGTCGTGGCGCTGGCCGTTCCGCTGACACTTGCCGTCGTCTTCCTCATCATGCTGGAGACCGGCCGGTTCTTCGATCGCATCACCCTTGGTGCTCTCATCCTGGCGCTCGGCCTTCTCGTCGACGACGCCATCATCGCCATCGAGGTGATGGTCGTAAAGATGGAAGAGGGGATGGATCGCATCAAGGCGGCCGCCTATGCCTGGAGCCATACGGCAGCCCCGATGCTATCAGGCACGCTGGTGACGATCATCGGATTGATGCCGGTCGGCTTTGCCCGATCAACCGCCGGCGAATATGCCGGCAACATCTTCTGGGTCGTGGGCTTTGCGCTGATCGTATCCTGGATTGTCGCGGTGATCTTCACGCCCTATCTCGGCGTCAAGATGCTGCCGGCGATCAAGCCGGTCGAGGGTGGCCATCACGCCATCTACAACACCCCGAACTACCGGCGCCTGCGGCGGGTTATCGAGTTCACCGTGCGCCACAAGTTCGTCACGTGTGCGGTGGTCGCCATCACGATGGGCGCCTCCGTCGTTGGAATGGGAGCGGTGAAACAGCAGTTCTTCCCGACGTCGGACCGCCCCGAAGTCCTCGTCGAAGTCCGCATGCCCGAAGGCACCAGCATCGAGACGACGACGGCGGCGGTGGAGAAACTCGAACACTGGCTGCAGAAACAGCCGGAGGCCAAGACCGTCACCAGCTATGTCGGGCAGGGCGCTCCCCGTTTCTTCTTTGCCATGGCCCCGGAATTGCCCGACCCGTCTTTCGCCAAGATCGTCGTGCTGACCCCTGACGCTCACACACGCGAGGACTTGAAGCATCGGCTCCGTGCGGCCATTTCGGATGGGCTCGCCCCTGAAGCCTATGTCCGCGTCACGCAGCTCGTCTTCGGTCCCTACACGCCCTTTCCGGTCGAGTTCCGGGTCACCGGCCCCGATCAGGAGCAATTGTACCAGATCTCCGAAAAAGCTCTCGAGATCATGAAGAGCGTGCCGGATGTGCGCCAGGCAAACCGCGATTGGGGCAACCGCACGCCGGTGCTGCGCTTCGTTCCCGACCAGGATCGGCTGAACCTGATCGGCCTGTCACCGGCCGAAGCGGCCCAGCAGATGCAATTGCTGCTGAGCGGAATTCCGATTACCGAGGTTCGCGAGAATATCCGCAGCGTGCCTGTCGTCGCGCGCAGCGCTGGCGGCAACCGGCTTGATCCGTCGAGGTTGGCAGACTTCTCGCTGATGAGCCGGGATGGGCGGCAGGTCCCGCTCGATCAGATCGGCCACTCCGAAATCCGGTTTGAAGAACCGATCCTGAAACGTCGCGATCGAACGCCTGTTGTCACGATCCGTTCCGATATCAACGAGGCGTCGCAGCCGCCGGAGGTCTCGCAGCAGGTTCTGAAGGCGCTTCAGCCGCTGATCGCCTCGCTTCCTGTGGGATATCGTATCGAGATGGGCGGAAACATCGAAGAATCCCTCAAGGCCAACGCCGCCCTCGTCAAAATCTTCCCGGCGATGGTTGCCGCCATGCTGATCGTCATCGTGCTGCAGGTCCGCAGCCTGTCGACGATGACCATGGTCATGCTGACGGGGCCGCTCGGTCTTGCCGGGGCCGTTCCGGTTCTGCTTCTCTTCAATCAGCCCTTCGGCTTCAATGCCATTCTCGGACTGATAGGATTGGCCGGAATTCTGATGCGCAACACCCTGATCCTGACGGAACAGATCAAGGAGAATAAGGCAGCCGGTCTCGACGATTATCACGCCGTCATCGAGGCGACAGTGCAGCGGACGCGTCCCGTCATCCTGACAGCCCTTGCCGCCGTCCTCGCTTTCATTCCTCTCACCCATTCGGTGTTCTGGGGGTCGATGGCCTATACGCTGATCGGCGGCACGGCGGTCGGCACCGTGATGATCCTGCTTTTCCTTCCTGCCCTTTACGCGACATGGTTCCGCATCAAGCCGACGAAAAATGACAGTCAGGAAAACGCACCGAAGGACGTGGAGTTACCAACAGCGATGGCTGCCGAGTGACCTTCCGGAGGCGGCGATGATGTTTGCGGATCCGAGCGGAAGTGACCTTGAGCAGTCGCGGACGCGGATTCTTGAGGTGGCGGAAAAGCATTTTCGGCGGATCGGCTATCATAAGACGTCCGTCGCCGACATCGCCTCGGAGCTCGGCATGAGCCGCGCGAATGTTTATCGCTTCTTTCCGTCATGGACGGCAATCAACAGCTCCGTCTGCGGACTTGTTGTCAAGGAGGTTGCTGAAATCGCTCTGGCGATTGCCCGAACAGATGCGCCGGCGAGCAAAAAGTTGGTTGATCTTTTGACCGCCATTCACCGGCACAGCACGAGAATATTGGTGGAGGACAGACGCATGCACGAGCTGCTCGTCGCCGCCATCGATGGAAGTTGGGCAACCATCAACGCGCATAACGAGCAAATCCTGGCAATCCTCAAAGCACTTGTCCGCGAGGGCCAGCGATCGGGCGAGTTCAAGGTTGACGACGCCGACGAAGCTGCACAGGGCATCATCACCGCGTTCTTGCCGTTTTTCCATCCGATTCTGGTAGAGCAACGGGTTCAGGAGGCAGAGGCCACCGCGGTGAGCCTGGATGCGCAAATCCGCTTCATCATGAAAGCTCTCGGCAAATCAGATCCGCGCGCCGCCGCTCATCCCAGCGATTGTGAAGATCGGAATCATCGGCGCCGGAAATATCGGCGCAACTCCGGGCGGGCGGGCACTGGCGCTATCTGATCCGAGGTCCTCAGGCTTGCCGCTGAGCTTATTAGCAAAAAGCGCTTGATTTTATATTTCGATTGACATCTAAAATAGATAGATGTCAATCAACATCTTATGTGCTTATTTGTGAAGCAGCGCCTGCGCGTTGAGCGATTGATGTCATGTCCTGAAGATCCTTTGGGGGTGAAAAGTTCTGACCCTTCTATTGAGCACGTAATCAACCACTCGCGCCAAACCGAGGAGCATGCATGTCTAACAATAGAGTTGTCGTCATCACCGGAGCATCCTCAGGGATCGGCGAAGCGTCAGCCCGCCTTCTTGCACAAAACGGCTTCCAGCTCTTTGGAGGCGTGCGTAACCCGCAGCGCGCCAATGCCATTCCCGGCGTGCGCTATGGGACTGTCGATGTGACTGATGACGCCTCCGTCTCCAATTTTGTTGAATGGGTTTTGTCCGAAGCGGGCAAGATCGACATCCTGATCAACAATGCCGGCGTTTCGTTGGTCTGCCCTGTCGAAAACACGTCGCCCTCCGAAGCTCAGCGGTATTCGATGCCAACGTTTTCGGGCCTTTGCGCATGATCCGCGCTGCTTTGCCCTCTATGCGCCGCCCGGAGCGGGCTCATCATCAATATCAGTTCGGTCCTGGGCTTCCTGCCTGCACCGTTCATGGGAATATATGCCAGCAGCAAGCATGCACTCGAAGGACTGTCGGAGTCGCTCGATCATGAGATTCGCGAGTTCAACGTGCGCGTGGTGCTCCTTGAACCGACCTTTACGAACACCAAGCTCGACGTAAACGCGGCACAAACCGCAGCACCCCTGGGTGCTTACGCAACACAGGCCGATGCGACCATCAAGGCGGTACAGGCCCAGATCAGAACCGCGCCGTCTGCGCTTGCAGTCGCAGAGAAAATCCTGGCCACAATCAACGGTCCATACCGAATGCGCCAACCGGCCGGAGGCCAAGCAACGCTGCTCAGCCGGCTACGCAGGTTCATGCCGGCAAGCGCAGTCGACAGCAGCCTGCGAAAGACATTCGGCTTCGGCAAACGAAGCGCCTCCTGAATTTCGCTTAAACTTTCGGACGTCGTCGGTTTCAACGGTATCATCAGGGTTCCCCGCGGGGTCGCCGACGTCAGCTATCTCTTGAGCCAACGCCGCATTTGAGCGCTCGAGGGCAAAGCCATCCCAACCCAGACCTAATCCCAAAGAACCGGATCGGCTTGTATCGCCGATGCGCGATGATCAGGCTTCTGTCGGGCTGGATGATGTAGGTTTCTTCCACCTGCCGGCCGTACTGGTCGATGAAATCATGCGGAAAGGCCGAACCAGCAGGCGATTTGGTGAGCTTGCTGCGCGGTTGACCGTTGTAGGTGATGCTTCCGGGGATGGGTTCGAGGCCCGGTCCGCTGTAGCTGACGGTGCTGCATCCCGCGAGAACGAGTGTGCCGACGAGGCCGATGATTGCAGGTTTCATATCCATCCCTCCGTGAATGACATCACTCTACGCCTTAGCGGAGCGCGCGCACCACACAATGCCCATGCCGCTCTTCAATCCTTCGGGAAGCGTCGCCGGGGACGCCGGAGCAGTCGGCTGCCAGCTATTGAGATTAGGGCGAAAATCCCGCTCTACCAGGCGTGTGGCAACGCATCTATTGCCGAAACCGAAGCCGCCTGCTAGATCGGCTTCGTCGAAAAAGGCAGGATCGGTTGAGGTAAGCCCGGTCCCTTCCGTCAGAGCGTCAAAGCGCTCTGACGAAGCTCTGCTCCGTGCCCCAGGGCGCGAGAACCCGCGACGTGATCCGCATGGAAATGCGGGATCCCGGCGGCGTGCGGAGACGGTCAGTCCCGGGACTTTTTGAACGGAGACTGTCATGCGCCTGAACCATCTCGATTTTCACGTACCCGATATTGCTGAGACGGCGGATTTCTTCATCCGCCATTTCGGCCTGAAGCTGAAGGATATGCGCGGCAACAACGGCCTGGCGATCCTGGAGGATGACGCCGGCCTCGAGATCGTCTTGAGCCACGCCATCGCCAGGTTGGGCACCGCCGACCAGGTGGAGATAGGCCGTCAGACCTATCACATCGGCTTCATCCTGCCTGAAAGGGGTGACGTCGATGCCCTCCATGCCGGGCTTGCCGCCGCCGGTGCCGTGCTCTCTGGCCCGCCGGCCGCCATGCGCGGCGGCTGGCTGTTTTATTGCACGGCGCCGGGGAATATCCTCGTCGAGGTTGGTTGGCGGCCGGGATAGAGTGAGCGGGAGTCCGGTAAACGCGGCGCCGAGGAATAGCCGCAACCTCGTGATTCCCTCTTCTCCCCAGCGGGGGTCCGAAGGACGGGCGAGACCCGTGGCTCGCCCAGGCTGGTGCCCGTAGGGCGGGGCGGATGAGGGGCCGGCGAAGCCGGTCTTTGTACAGGGCGCTGCGGTCGGCGTAGTGGGATAGGCCTTTACGGGAGGGAAGTCCGGGTAGCCCCCTCATCCGCCTGCCGGCACCTTTGTAACTTCCCTTTACCCGCTATTGGCGTAGTACTGCCTGTTGCGGTGGCGGATGGAAGACCGTTGCACCTTTGGGACCCCAAGCCCGTGGGAGAGCCTG
>NZ_JAILYJ010000026.1 GCF_019793465.1 Rhizobium croatiense
ACTCGGTCCCTTGGTCGACACGGATCGTTTTCGGATAGCCGGCTTTTTGGCACACCCGTTCAAGGGTTTGCACAACGTCTTCGCCTCTATAGCTATGACGTGGATCAAGCACCGGCACGTAGCGCGAAAAGGTGTCGACCACCGTCAGCACGCGCAGTTTCTTACCCGTTGCGAGTTGGTCGTGAACGAAGTCCATCGCCCAGACGTCGTTGGGTCCGACGGCCATGTGCCGATCCTCGCGAAGCTGGGCTTTTACCCTCCGCTTCGGTGTCTTGTTCCGCAACTGTAGCCCCAAGTCCCTGTAAATGCGGTAGGTTCGCTTGATGTTGGTGCCCCAACCCTCGCGTTCCAAAAGCACATGCACGCGACGATAGCCGTAGCGCACCCGCGTCTCAGAGCCCGATTCAAAAGTTCATTCGTATATCCGTTATCTTGCGATGCGCCTTGTGAGCATTCTGATTGAAGCGATTTGCGCCCATGCGGTTGCGCTTTCGATCGATTTCTCCCAATCCTTGGCGAGACGGCGGCAGCGTCCAAGCCAGGCGAAAGTTCTTTCCACCACCCATCTCTTGGGCAGGACGACGAAGCCCTTGGCGTGATCCGAACGCTTGACCATTTCGATCGTCCAGTCACCATGGCCGCACATTGCTCGCCTCAACTTGGCTCCGGCGTAGCCACCATCGGCGAAGATGTGGCGCAGCCACGGAAAACGGCGGCGGATCGCCTTGAGGACATGGGGTGCGCCGTCGCTACGCTTTGGCTGTCGATAATCCCTGCCGTCGGTTGCGCCTCCCGTCCCTCGATTTCCCGCGCCGCCATCACCAGAAGCTGGTTGATGCTCTGCCACAGTCCGATCGCGCGCCAAGCATAAAAATAACCGCGCACTGTCGAAACCGGCGGAAAATCGCCCGGCAGCATGCGCCATTGGCAGCCGCTCGAGGCGATATAGAGGATCGCCTCCACGACCGAGCGCATATTCGTCGTCCGACGCCGCCCGCCACGACGCGCTGGCGGGATCAGCGGTTTGATCAACGCCCATTCCAGGTCCTTCAAATCACTTGGAAAACGAAGCACGTCTCGGTTATGCTCACGGCGAGCGATAGCAGTCCAGCTCATCGAAACCCCATTTGATTTAGCACCAATAGGGAATCACAACTGCCTGTTATCGCTCAACTTCTTTTAAATCGGGCTCTTAGGCAATTTCGGCGGAGGGCGGATTATCAAATATACCGGGCATTACCACTTGGTGTATTCTGCGTGCTTCGCGGTTATACTAGCCATATTTGTTGTATCAATACTTATGCCATCGGATACGACCGAGTCTAATACCGGAGAAAAGATCGCTTAACCGCCCGAATCATTTCAAAAATATTACAGATAGTGGAGGAAGCCCGTGGGCTTACGTGTAATCGCGTGTTCTGCTCCCCAGTTTTCTCACGGCGAGGCGGGCGAAATGGCATTATCAAGCGCCGATCCGGCAAGCCTCTACAATGCCTGCAGATATGCTGCGTCACTGGCATCCAAGGCGGAAGGTGCATGGGGCGAAAGCAATTGGCGCGGCACCAGGAGTGACAGGCGACAATCAACGCTTCTGCTATCTGACATGGACGATGTGCAGCGAAGGCTAACGCCGCTATTAGTCCGGGTCCGGCCCAATTTAGTTCTCATAGGAGCGATGTCGATATGCTTCCGCGGTGCGATTGAGACAGCGAAATACATCAGAGAGTTTCTAGGCGATGACGTTTGTATCGTTCTTGGCGGTCGCCACGCCACCGAAACAATATATCGGGATGACGAAAATCGTGTAAGACATCATCTAGCGTCCCCTCTGCGGCTAATTGCTGACGGAAAAGTTTCCAGCTGTTTCGACATCGTGCTCTCCGGAGATGGTGAACACTTTATCGCGGAAATTGGGTGCGTCGTAGCTTCCTTGGAAGCAAGAGGTTTTTCGCCAAGGCAGGCGAAATTCTCATTGGGCCACCTGACGACCACCCCGGGGCACTGGATCGCCGGCACAATCATGGACGATCAGGTCCACACTGTGTGCTCTTCGGGCATGCCGCTCGATTATAATGGGATGCCATCCCCAGCCGAAATGTTCGGAATTACAACGAGCTTTGACGTGTTTGGTGGCGCGCCTACCGCGCACGTCTTCAGCGACATCGGGCGTGGCTGTATCTATGATTGTATCTTCTGCAGTGAGAGGATCAGCGTTGTCGGGCCTCCTCGACAGTTCAAGATAAGCCCCCACCGGTTATGCGGCCAACTCGCAGCAGCCCGCCGCGTAGTCAAGGCAGATTACGGCGAAAACTTTCCTGTCTCGGCGTTCATTGAAGACTCAACTCTTCTTGGATGGAATTCGGCCCTCGTAGCCCAGTTTGAAAAGGTATTCGACCCACTCGAAAATCCTGTGCGGCTTGGCGGACAAGCGACCATTGACCAAATTGTCAATAACCCAGCCCTTGCACGAAGACTAGGCCGCATGGGCCTGGAATATCTTTTCATCGGGGTCGAGACACCGCGCCCAGAACTTGTTGGAGGTCTTCACAAGAACATCGCCACCAAGAAGGGTTCGTGGATGGAACGCGGGGACAAAGCAGTTGAGATCTTGTCCGAAGCCGGAATCAAGGTTGGGGTATCCCTCCTATTTGGCATGGGCGAGGGAGCTGCTGAAAGGCAGCAATTGTTTTCGGCCTTAGAAAGCTGGCGGAAAACGGGCTCTCTGATCACAATCAGCATGAACTGGGCCGTCCAACACCCTTTGAGAAACACGGTTCAGGGGAATGAATATACCTATTTGGATTGGGCGGTGTCGCCCGGTCCCATGCTGTCGTTGTTAAGGAATTTTGGCGAGTCCTCTGAGATCTATCCAATTGCCGGCGGTACAAGCCCAGACGAAGCCTCCGTAAAGGATATTCTCCAAGCCACCACGGAGATCATGGCTATGCCGCCTGCACACCCAATGCAAAAGCAAGAAGCGGATCATGTCCCAGGACGTGGTGTAGCTTAGACGACCACGGCTCATCCCAGCCGGATGAGTGTCAGCTTGCTGCTGGCAGGCTGATGAGGGGATCATCGCTCATTGTGGCGATTGTCTCAAGTGTCATGTAGCGGGATCGCTGGACGGCCCATTCATCGTTCTGTTCGAGCAGCAGCGCACCGACCAGGCGCACGATGGCGTCGTCGTTGGGGAAGATGCCGACGACCTCTGTCCGCCGCTTGATCTCGCCGTTCAATCGCTCAATCGGGTTGGTCGAGTGAAGTTTGGCCCAATGCTGCTTGGGACATGTAGGCGAGCACGTCTTGCTCGGCGCTGTCCATAAGACTGGCGAGCTTCGGTACCTTTGGCCTGATCTGGTCGGCGACGTTGCGCCACTGAGTGCTTGCCGCCTCCGGCGTGTCCTGAGCGAAGGCCGTGGCAATGAAGGCGGAGAAAACTCGGCGTCCGCTCTTTCCAGCATGGGCCAAGGTATTGCGCATGAAGTGGACCCTGCAGCGCTGCCAGGTGGCGGAGAGCACCTTCGATACTGCGGCCTTGATGCCCTCATGCGCATCGGAGACAACGAGCTTCACGCCACGCAGACCCCGCCTGGTCAGCTTTCGAAGAAACTCCGTCCAGGTCGCCTCGGCCTCGGACGTGCCGAGCACCTCGCGTCGACCGTCGGTGTTGACGCCGACGGCGATGATTACGGCGACGGAGACAATACGACCACCGCGCCGAACCTTGAGGGAGGTCGCATCGATCCACAGGTAGGGCCATTCTCCTTCGATGGGCCTGTCGAGGAAGACCTTCACCTTCTCATCGATTTCTTCGCACAGCCGGGATACCTGGCTTTTGGAGATGCCGCTCATGCCCATGGCCTTGACGAGGTCATCGACGGATCGGGTCGAAACGCCTTGGATATAGGCTTCTTCGATGACCGCAGTCAGGGCCTTCTCGGCCATCCGGCGTGGTTCGAGAAAGCTCGGGAAATAGCTGCCTGTGCGAAGCTTGGGAATGCGCAGCTCGACGGTGCCCGCCCGTGTCTCCCAATCCCGGTCGCGATAGCCGTTACGCTGGGCCAGTCGGAAGCCATTCTTCTCGCCATAGCCCGCGCCGGTCTTCGTGCCGACCTCCAGCGCCATCAGCTTCTCGGCAGTAAAGCCGATCATCTCGCGCAGCAAATCGGCATCGGCGCTCTTCTCAACGAGTGAGCGCAGGTTCATCATGTCGTCGGTCATCGGTGGTGTCCCTCAGGTTGGCTCAAGCAACCCGACCCTACCGGAAATCACCGATGGCTATGAAATCCAGTTACACCACTCCATTGGACACGATCAAGAAGCGGAGCATATATATGCTGAACGGAGCGCCTAAAGGCGGAATAAATTACCCTAGCTCAGACCGAGTATGCGCCGGAACCCATCTCTTTATCGATATGTGGGATGCAGAAAATACGGGAAATGCTGAAGCGATTGAGGCGGCGGTAGCGCAAGCCGTTCATGACTGCCGCGCAACGATGTTGGAATCGAGTTATAGAAAATATAGCGAAGATGGGGGCGTCACGGGCTTCGCAATTCTCGCTGAATCGCACATTTGCGTAAATACCTGGCACGAAGAACGCATGGTCGCGATAGACGTATTTTTTTGTGGTTCGCTAGACCCGTACGCGAGTATCACCGCGTTGCGCGACGTATTTCGTCCATCCCGGATCGATATTAGCGAGCACAAGCGTCTTCTTGGAACAAGAATAACGCATCCAAATATTGTGGAAGCGCTTTAGCCGAAAGTATTCTCCGAAATCGAGGCGGAACATGTCTAGACAAATCGTTTTCGTGCGCGAAAAATACCCTTCTGAATTCCGCACTATGATCGTGCCGAATGAAGTGCCGTACTACACAGAAAAGGGCTTTGAGGTATTCGTCGAGCTTGGTATCGGCGAAAAAATTGGCTTTGCGGAACCAGCCGGATGTCCTAAAGCGCCGGCGTGTCTGGTTCGACGGCCAACTGAATCTCGATCCAGAACAGCTGATCTTCATCGACGAAAGTGTGCTGCAGAGGCACGGAAGGAGTTCAGTATGAGCTAACCCCGTAACGTGAAGCTGCGTGAATGATGGAGGATGGCCCTCCGGGATCGGCTTTCAGGAGCGGGTCTCAAACCAGTCCGAGCTGCTGCGGTAAAGAGCCGTGGTGGCTGGGGCTTACTTTCCGCCGCCGGTGCGCGTCGTCTCCATTCCAAAGAAGACCGGAGGCGAAAGGGTTTTGGGTGTGCCGACGGTCAGTGATCGGATCGCTCAGATGGTGGTCAAGCAGATGATTGAGCCGGATTTAGAGCCGCTCTTCTTGCCAGACTCCTATGGCTACAGGCCGATGAAGTCGGCTTTGGATGCCGTTGGGGTAACGCGTCAGCGGTGCTGGAAGTACGATTGGGTTCTGGAATTCGACATCAAAGGGCTGTTCGACAATCTTCCGCATGATCTCTTTAATCGAAACCCCATTTTGTCGTCGAACGCTCGTTGCGTGATCGCCCTTGATGAGAAACCCTTTTAGCCAGTTCCAACGCCGCGGCCGGACATGGGGCAACCATTGCCCGATTGACCCCAGTCTCCAACTTAAGTGGCTCAGCTCTCTTCAATGAGGCCACAGCTAGCAAGGGCAGAGACGAAATCGTGAACGTCGCATTTGGTGACGTCATACCGTTCTGATTTAAGCTCGCTCAGTATCCTTGGTAGTGTATGCTCGCCGTCCAGTTTCGAAACCAAACCGGCGACCCAAGGCGGAGGAGATTGGATGATCTTTCTTGATTTCTGGGATTCCTTCCAATTCGAGCCTTTCATTTGGCCCAACCCATCGCTGGCGATTTTCCAGCTTGTCAAGAAGTATAAGGCGGCTTCGGGAGGCCCATACGGTCGTATGAAGCCCCACTTCACCATTACGGTCGACTCGGCGCCCATTGCTGATAAACAAAACTCCAATCTCTCGGCATGTGGTAGATCCAAAAATCGTGCCAGCTGCAAAAAGAGCCTAGGAAAAGTTTTCCTATTTGCTCGGAGCCTAAATGCAACTGCATCAACAGCGCCCGAACAATATCGCGTCGCGTTTCAACAAATCGGCAGCGCCGCATGCGCGCCAATCAACCGCAGACGAGGGAGAAAACTCCGAGCAGCTCCGGCAGTGTTCTGGTAAGCGCGTCGCCGTGTTCCGCAAAGCGGCGCACAACGGCAGCGCCTATGCAGTCCGCCCCGCCATGACAAGCGCAATGCGCGCAGTGGAGTGCTCGGCAGGAGGGAAGAGTTCGGCTCGTGGCGTCCCGGGCATGGCGGGTGCGCCTACCCCGGTTACTAAACGATCTCCAGCCACCGTCGACGGTCACCACAGACCCGGTGACGCTTGCGCGCTGGCGAGAAAGCGCACCGCTCGGGCAATTTTGTCTGGACGCGCCACGCGACCCATTGGCACCCGGCTGCGCACCGCGGTGAGGTCTATCTTGCCCGCGCGTTCAAGTTCCGAAACCATCGGCATGCGCACGTAAAAGTTCCCTGACCAACGTTGACGATCTCGAGGCTGAATCCTGATCGATCAAGTCTCACTTTCACCCTCTTGAAGGAATGCAGTCTTCCTAAATGCGTAGACGGGGTCATCGGGACATGATGCTCCGATCGGCTGCCGGTGGCCGAACTGCTCAGTCTCGGATGCCGCGGCCAAGATCTGCTCCTCGACTAGATCATAGACCACCGTCCGTTCGGCAATTCTCCAATCCCCTCCCTTTTTCAGGAACAGATCGCAATAGCGGCCGCAGATCAGGGCCTGACTTAGCGTTCCGGCCTTGTTCGGTGCGCGTTGCAGTGCGGCGAAGTAACTTTCGACGGCGGCTTTTTCCGGGCTGCTGAACTCAATCAGAATGTTCGTGATTTGATGGATGTTGCGCGGTCCCGTCTTGAAGACACCAAGGGCGAACTCGATGAAGCCCTCGGCCGAACCGGAATAGGTCCCGTGATTGTCACGTGCATCGGGCCAGTAGGAACTGCGCAGCGCCCTTTCATCGGCGCGGTCTATCCCGCGGCAATACCGATAGAGGCAGTCGCGGAGCGCCTCGCGGTCGAGCAATTCGGTAATTTTTTTTGTGTTTCATCGCTTGTCGCACATCTGATATTGGGGCGCTTACCCATCCAGTGACGCAGCCAGCTTTCAACTGCTCGGCTGACGTAAGGAAAAACCCTCCCTCTGCTTAGGCATGCATGTAAACAACTGCCCTTAGAAGTAGACATCAATGGGAGAGCTGCGGGTAAGGTGTTTGGACAGCGACGGCGCCGTCATGCACCAGTTGCGTTGCGTTTCAACCCCCACAATGTTGGTTGAACAAAAGGCGATCGAGCAACGCATCCGAAACGCAATCTATCTCCAGCGCACGTTCAGGGCAGGATCGAGCGCCTCGCGACGCGAACAGTTCGTCCCTCTCCTCGACATCGATTGCACCGGGCAGTATGTATCCCTCGTCGTCAAGATTGAATATTTCGGGCGCTTGGGCCCAGCATCTTGCATGACCTTGGCATTTGGAAGTGTGCACTATGACGCGCATACGGTACTCCATGTCTTTCCTCCTCTCAATTATCAGGACCAGTCCAGGATCAGATTCTCTATTCCAAACACGTGGCCCCCATAGGTGATGGGCGCCGTACCATCCTTGATACGGAAGTCAGGGATGCGCGACAGCCACTCCTCCAGGCCGATGACGATCTCTCGCCGGGCAAGGTGTGATCCAAGACAGCGATGGGGACCGTACGCAAAAGCGGTGTGGCGATTGTCTTCTCGTGCCAAATCGATCGTGTTCGGATTTTCGAATTCCACCGGATCACGATTGGCAATCATCGTGGCGCAGGAAATGTAGTCCCCCTTACGGATCGGCGCGCCTTCGAAATTGATATCTTTCGTCGCCACACGGATCATCTGCACGGTCGAATAGGCGCGAAGCAGTTCTTCGGCTGCGAGCACAATTCGATCCGGTTTGCTCCGCAGCAATTCCTGTTCTGTCGGATTGCGCGCGAGATAGGCCAGGTCAAAGCCGATCGCCGTTGCCACGGTGTCCAGTCCCGCGACGAATAGAAGCACGCCTATTCCATGGATTTCCTGGTCTCTCAACAGGCGGCCGTCGACCTTTGCCTGCACGACGAAGGTCATGAAATCGTCGGCCGGTTCTTTGCGGCGCATCGCTGCAAGTTCATCGATGAACGCCAAAATTGTTCGGGCGGCTGCGGTTCGTCTGATGCCGTCGCCGTGGAGCAGGTCCTTCCCCCAGCCCACGAATGTATTGAGGCGCTCATCGGATAAGCCGAGCAAACGGAGGAAGATACTAACCGCAAAAGGAAAGGCGAAGTCCGTCAAGATGTCGCAGCTTGTGCTCGACGCGGAAATCTTGGAAATCAACGCAATCGCCCGATCACGGACCGCCGGTTCAAGCTCCATTATCCGCCTGGGCGAAAGCAGCGGATTGAGAAGTGAGCGAAACACGCTGTGAGCCGGGGGGTCGAGTTCAAGCGGGATCAGCGGCCAGTTTTCGCCAAGCGCCGAGGCGAAAAGGCTCCGATGGCTGGAAAAGGTTCCGGTGTCCTGCAGCAATTTGCGTTGGTCCTGAGCGCGAACGATGACCCAGGTACCTCGGCCATCGCGCGTATTGCAGGGAGAATAAAAGATTCTCGGTCCATTATGGAGGCAAGCGACAGCTGCGTGCGGATCCCCATTTGGCATGCGCTCCATGCCGGGCGACGTGAACAGGCTGAAGTCCTTCACCATTTCGGGAGGGACATGTTCTGGAACCCTAATGGTAGCCACTGCTTTTCTCCTGTCATCAAAGCCCCTTCGCCGAGAACGAATTCTCCTCGGAGAGGGAGCGAGCAAAATCGTTGAGCGCCAGATTTCCAATCTCAGCAGCGCGAGGCGCCAATGACATGCGATGCAGCGATCAGATCGCCGTGCGGCTCGAAATCCACGCTGCTTTGTTGGCCGAAGTCGAAATTTCTTGGATGCCTCGCCCGCCCTTCCGGTCGACATCGGATTTTCACGGGTACCTCTCTTCCGGTAAATGCGTTCTGAGCACAGATGCATTTTGATTTCCTCCGCTCCATGGCGGTCACCAAAGAAACCGGCCGACAGTCCTTGCCGCCCCGCAAGAAGAACTTCAAAGTTCATGCCAATTTGATTGATTTGGCCGGAAAGAAATTTTTCAATTGCCTTTCAGCGCTTTGGCTCAAGGCAGAACAAAGATTGGCTGATCAAGGCCGTGTCGCGCATCTAACAAAACCCGACATCAGGTGCCGGATGCCATCTATTCAGGTGCGACTTTTTCCCAGCCACCACAGCCGGGGGCCAGAGACAGCGCGACGAGCAACGAATGTCCTGATGTACTGCGATGCAGTGGGATAGCTTGAGGGTGGGTAGCTTTGAATTGTGGCATCGAGCTAGCGGCGGAATTCCGGGAAAAGCTCGAAGCGTGCTACTCCTTTGTCCTGAATGTCAGTTCTACCAGCCCGACGACACCACCCTAAGAGTCGGCGGCAATCTGCCGATTGGGTGTTGTCTGACAGCAATGGATATGGTGGCCTACCGTCCGCCGAGACGGAAGGCGATGGCCGCAGAAAGCCCGCTCAAGCGGCGGGCCGAAAATGCCGTCCGAAACAAATCCACAAAACTGCCCTGCCTGGCACGGCAAGAGCGTGGGTACGGAGATTTGATCTGGATCAAATCGCAATCCTGATGAAATTGATAGCCATCAAAGACGCGCTGGAAGAAATAGGGATAGCCGAAGTCGCAACGGCCGCGTGGTCGTCTCGGGCATGTCCGGCATAGGCGGTTTTCGAAGGGATCAGGACATGGACGTCGCACGCGGTGAGGTTCTCGTGATTAGCACTTCCGTCGCTTGCCGTTCCTGCCAGGCGCGGCACGGCGTCGTTTGCGGCGCCTTGTCGGCTGGCCAGCTTAGCGAACTTGGCCGCCACTCGCTGCGCCGCAAGGTCGACGCAGGCTGCGAGATCATTGCACAAGGATCGGAAAACTCTTTCTATTCGAACATCACGCGCGGCGTGGTGAAGCTCTGCAAGGTGATGTCGGACGGGCGCCAGCAGATCGTTGGCCTGCAATTCGCCCCCGATTTCGTCGGCCGCCCCTTCGTGCGCGAAAGCACGCTGTCGGCCGAGGCCGCGACCGATGCGGAGATCTGCGTGTTCCCCCGCAATTTGCTCGAACGCATGATATTGGAGACTAGGGAATTGCAGCGTAGCCTGCACGCTCAGGCGCTGAACGAGCTGGATGCCGCGCGCGAATGGATGCTGACGCTCGGCCGGCGGACCGCCGAGGAGAAGGTCGCAAGCCTGCTCCACCTCATTGCCGCCCACGCCGAGACGGCGACGAGCACTGCCTTCGATCTGCCGCTATCGCGTGCCGAGATTGCCGACTTTCTCGGGCTGACGATCGAAACCGTCAGCCGCCAGTTGACCCGGCTTCGCAAAGAGGGCGTCATCCGCATCGAGAACATCCGGCATATCACCGTGCCCGACATGGATGCGCTCGCAAAGAAAATCAGCGGGTAATTGCCACCCGCGTATCGCCAGCGTAAAGAACTAGGCGGCATTGTCGGGATGCAGACGGACGTGCCGGGCGCTACCACATCGAGCATTCCGGGCGAGAAAACTTCTAGTCCCGGAGCCGCCGGCTTGCAGCTCGGGATAGCCGCCGGGCAGGTGGGTGGCGTCGCCATCGGCGCCGGGCGCCCAGCACGTCGCCAGCGAGCTGAGCGGTGAGTGGTGAATGGAACAAAATATCAGCTCCGCGGCGACGTCAGCCGAGCAACAAATGCTCGTAGGCCAAAGGCTACATAGCGCGACCCGGGTGCCGGTCGGCATCAGCCGATCGATATTGGCGGCTGCGAGCTCTTCACGCCCCCAACCTGCGGATATCCGCCATCGTCGTCTTCTGTGACGAAATTATCGGAGCCGTTTGCGTTTCACCATTTTTCGATGCGCGGTCCGAGCCTGGCGCCCCCTTTTGTCGGACCTCAAACTTTCTTGTGCAGTTTCAAACAAGAAAACGTGCGCGGGTAGACATACGCACGAGCAGAACCTCAAGCCCCGTGACCCGCGCCTTCCCGCCGCGACCGGACTGGCGGGCAGTATGCTAAGGTTCTAAAAGGCGACAGAGAAACCTTGATCGAGATGCGGTCGGAAGTAGCCGAAACAGCGCCCGGCCGTCAGCGCGGCACAACGGCTTCACAATTCGCTCGCCCGCACGAGCAGCGCACGAGTGCGGCGACGAAGGCCCTGTGCTGACCGCAAGTCCATCTCCTTCAGGCCAAATGGCATGACGCTTGCTTGCCCTGGCGTGTGGGCCGAGGTCGGATTCGTGTTAGCCGTGACTGAGAGGCCGCAAATAAATTTTCCTAGAGGAGCTTCATTGATGACCATGGAAAAGCAGGTCCCTATTGTCACCTTTCGCACGCGGGTTCGCGACGAGTCTATATCCGGTCCCAACCCCTACCGCTGGGAAGACAAGACGACCGACGACTATTTCAGCGGTAAGCGGGTAATCCTTTTTTCGCTGCCGGGCGCCTTCACGCCAATCTGCTCCACCTTCCAACTGCCTGATTTCGAAAGTCTTTATGTCGAGTTTAAGAAGAATGGCATTGACGACATCTACTGTCTCTCCGTCAACGATGCCTTCGTCATGAATGCTTGGGGCAAGTCTCAGGGGTTGAAAAATGTCAAGCTTATCCCGGACGGTTCGGGAGAATTCACTCGGAAAATGGGTATGCTCGTCGCCAAGGACAATCTCGGTTTCGGTCTGCGCTCCTGGCGCTACGCTGCCGTGATCAATAATGGCGTCGTGGAGGGGTGGTTCGAGGAAGAAGGCTTTGGCGACAACTGCGCGACCGATCCGTATGGCGTTTCTTCGCCGCAAAACATTTTGAAATGCCTTAAGGCCCCAGCCTTCGTATGAGCATTGAAGCCAACGACCAGCAGCTACGACTTGTCGTGCACACCTGCGCCGAATGATAGGAGTTTTGCTCGAACCATGAAGTCCTTTACAAGCCTTCATCAGCGTCAGCAGCAATCGCTGGTTATTACGCCCCAGCTCATCGCGTCTATTCGCTTGCTGCAGCTGGCGCACACCGAACTGAATCAGTTCGTGGAACAGGAAATCGAGAAGAACCCATTTCTCGACCTGGCGTCGAATGACGGCGGGGCTTCTGGCGTATCGCCAACTGCGGCGGATGATCCAAATATCAGCGCACGCGAAGACCACGTTGATGGACCGGCCAGGACGGACATGCCTGAGCTGTCTAGTCCCTGGAAATCAATCCGTGACACAGGCAACCTTTCGCCGGGGGAAAGGCCTTCCCTGGATGAGTTCGCCGCCTCAACTGAGACATTGCACGAACATGTCGCCCATCAGATCGCCCTCACTGCCTTCACACCCCAGGAGCGGCTGATTGCTGGCGCGCTTGCCGACCATCTGGATGACACTGGGTATCTGCAAGTGAACCTTCAGGAGCTAGCAGAGAGGCTAAATAGCCCTGAGGCTGGAGTGAAGCGGGTTCTTGAGGCTTTGCAGCTATTTGACCCGCCGGGCATATTTGCGCGAAGTCTGGGCGAATGCCTCGAGATTCAGTTGCGCCAACGAGACCGGTTCGACCCGGCCATGGCAGCTCTGGTCGCAAATCTCGAGTTGCTTGCGCGACGCGATTTTCGAGCACTGAAGCGACGTTGCCGGGTCGATGAAGACGACCTTCTCGATATGTTGAACGAAATTCGTGCACTTGACCCAAAGCCTGGAAACCAGTTCCAGTCCGCAAGGTCGGAATCCATCATACCCGACGTCTTCGTCCTACCCTCGCCGGGAGGCGGATGGCACGTCGAGCTTAATCGGGAGATTTTGCCCAAGGTACTGATCAACCAAACCTATTTTGCGCAAGTTACTCGCCTAACCGCCCAAAGCTCGAAAGATCAGTCATTCCTCAACGAATGCTTCCAGAGCGCGAGCTGGTTGGTTCGGAGTCTCGATCAGCGCGCCACGACGATCCTTAAGGTGGCGACCGAAATCGTGCGCCACCAGGATGTCTTTTTGGAAGATGGCATTGCTCATCTTCGCCCTCTCAATCTTAAGACCATCGCTGACGCGATCGACATGCACGAGTCCACTGTAAGTCGGGTAACGTCGAACAAATACATTCTCACGCCCCGCGGCGTGTTCGAGCTCAAGTATTTTTTCACCGTCGCGATCCCGTCCTCACAAGGCGGTGACGCGCACTCGGCCGAAGCTGTGCGCCATCAGATAAGGGCACTTATTGCCGCAGAGACGCTCCATGATGTGCTGTCCGACGATGGCATCGTTGCCAAGCTCAAGGAAACAGGCGTCGACATTGCTCGCCGCACAGTCGCCAAATATCGCGAGGCGATGAACATCCCCTCGTCCGCGCAACGCCGGCGGGAGAAACGGTTTGTACTGGCGGCCGCGGAGGGATAAGTCCTTTGTACCGTAGGTGATGCCCTTTTCCCAAAAACCGCGGAACTGAGGCACATGTGACATTGTGCTTAGTCCTCTCCATGGAGGATCGACTTCATATGGGCTGGCGACCGCAGCCTCGTCACGGGAGCTTCAAAAGTTGTTCCGGCCGCTTAAGCTGACGTTCCAGAAAAGATTAGATGTCTGTTCCATAGCCCAAGCGCTTAGGGGCTAAGCGGTTAATCACGAAACTCGTGCAGAATTTTTATGTCGCGCAAGCGACAAATCTAGAAGCAGTTGTCGCCTCCCATTCATTTTCGCCGAACCGCTGGGATTTCGGTGCGGCGGCAACGAGAGCCTCAACCGAAAATGATAGACGGAGATACGCGGGCAGACGTTCTGGAGTTGGCGCGCTTTCGAGATCTCCGATGTTCGACGACGCAGGAATACAACACGCGGGCTGATCGAACTCTTGGCCTTCCTTACCGCTTGGCACGACGCATGCACGGTAATCCGAAAATGCGCCATCGAACAAAAAGGAATCATCCCATGATCAAGCTCACAGAGAATGCCGCCGCCATCATGAACGTAACGCTTTCCCGAGCCGAGCAGGCGGAAGGCTTTCGCATCGCGGTCGAGGCAGGTGGATGCGCCGGCTACAAATACCTGGTGGGGCTAGAAAGCGTCCAGGGCGAGGGCGACGCGGTGATCGAAACAAATGGGGTCAAGGTGTTCGTTGACGCAGACTCCCAAGCACACATCAACGGCATGACGATCGACTTCGTGACGGGACCAGAAACCTCCGGTTTTGTCTTCGACAATCCCAATGCGCACCAGAACTGCACTTGCGGCAAATCCTTCGGCTGATCACCGAGAAAGCGAGAGAGCCATGCGGAATTATTGCGAAAAGGTCATGGTTTCCTTTTTCAATCCGAAGAACGACGGCGTGCAGGAAAATCCCCTCAGCGAGACCGCGGCAGTTTCCTACGGTAGAGGGCCTGAATTGATAATTGGAGTCGATCCAACGGTGGGAGCGTTTCTGGTGACGCCGTCGTCCTTGCGTTCCAACCCAGCGACCGCCTTCTCGCCAGCGCTGGCCGAACTCATAACCCTAAAGCCCGCCGAAGCGCCTCAAAACGTCCGTCAGGAGACAGCAGGCTTTTTAAGCGGTTTGCTGCCGGAGAAAAAGGTCTGCTCATCAACGGATTATCCTGAGGCAGCAAAATTTTTTGGCGGGCATCCGGGCCAGGATTCCAAAGGAGACGCTCCCTCTGCAAGCAGTTCCGCGCCGAGGAAAGGTGAGCGAAGACGCGTGCGTGTCAAGAGGCTTGATTTCATGACCAAGTCGCTCACTTCGCTAGATCTGGCAGTAGACGGACGACACTCGTTCAAGCCGTCGAAGACGTGTCAGCGGTTTATACAGTACTGGTCGTCGAAAGCCTCGCTCCGGCAGAGGAGGACGATCAGACCGTCACAACAGAAATCTGAGGCCTGGAGAAATTGGCAGGGTCGAAATCGATGTTGTAGCCGGCAATCGCGTAGGACAGGGTCTAAAAATCGCCGCAGCCTGCAACAGTTCAGTTCTCAGCGACAAGCTAAGCTGGCGACCCATCTAGTTAAGCAGCCGCGGCGAATCCAACCGTTGGAAAAGGCGCGAGCGCACAACGTTCTTCCCTTCCTACTGATGGCGGCGATGCGACGTTATCGATGCCAACAAGATCGCATGACGCGCCATCGCACGACTCCACCCCGCGCTGCTTGCCCGAGGTTAGCAAACAACAGCATGTGCAAGACGCCGCAGCATTGTCACCGCTTCCCCTCAGTCGAGATCCACCCATGAGAGCGATCTATCTCGACAATAATGCAACGACCAGAGTCGATCCTGAAGTGGTTGAAGCCATGCTGCCGTTCTTTGCGGATCAGTTTGGAAACCCTTCGTCGACGCACGCTTTTGGCTCCTCTATCCGCGAGGCGGTGAGGAAGGCGCGCCGGCAATTGCAAGCGCTGATCGGCGCCGAGTTCGATCATGAGATCGTGTTCACCTCGGGGGGGACGGAAAGCGACAATGCGGCGATCCTTTCGGCGCTGGAGGTGATGCCTGAGCGCACAGAGATCGTGACTTCCGCAGTCGAGCATTCAGCGGTGCTGACACTCTGCGGCCATCTGGAGAAGACGCGCGGCATTAAGGTACACAGGATCCCAGTGGATCGACATGGACGTCTCGATCTTGACGCCTATGAGACCGCCCTCACTCATCGTGTAGCGATTGCTTCGATCATGTGGGCGAACAACGAGACGGGAACCATTTTCCCGGTCGCTAAGCTTGCCGAGATGGCCAAGAGAATCGGTGCACTTTTCCACACCGACGCGGTCCAGGCGGTCGGCAAGGTTCCAATGGACCTCCAACCTACTGCAATCGACATGCTTTCGTTGTCCGGACACAAATTCCATGGACCAAAAGGCATTGGTGCACTCTATCTCAGGCGGGGCTTATCTTTCTCCTCACTGATCAAGGGAGGTCATCAGGAGCGCGACCGACGCGCAGGGACAGAAAATACGGCCGGGATTGTCGGTTTAGGCAAGGCTGCCGAACTCGCCCTGAAATCAATAGACGACGAGAGCACCCGATTAAAGTCGCTCCGAGATCGATTGGAGAACGGCATTGTCCAGCGTGTTCCAGGCGCCTTCGTAACCGGCGATAGGCTTAAGAGGTTGCCGAACACGGCGAACATCGCCTTTCAACGTGTCGAAGGAGACAGTATGCTCCTTCTTCTCAACCGCTATGGCATCGCCTGCTCTTCCGGCTCTGCTTGCTCCTCCGGTTCGCTGGAGCCGAGCCATGTCTTGAGGGCAATGGATATCCCTCATGCTATGGCGCACGGAACAATCCGCTTCTCGTTCTCGCGCGATAACTGTGACGAGGATGTCGACCGGGTGCTCGAAGTTTTACCGGGCATCGTTGAAAGGCTCCGGAGCCAATCCCGTTCCGGCCACGTGGCCGACACGAGCAGCCGGGTTCGTTCAGGGGAGTAGGAGCAGGCACGCTCATGAAACGGCAATTCCTTTTCACCGATACGACCTGCATGACGGCACCGGCATCGTATGAACGATCAGGTAAAAGCCGGGGCTCTCAGTCACATAGATCGCCGGTTCACCGCCCATGCGTGTTCATGGAGGGGGCCCAGCGCCATATCATCTTAATCAATCTCTCGACACCATCGGTGGATCGCATCCGACCATCAGCCTATGCCGACTCCAGTTGCAACGCGACTGCCTTGCGCCTAGCCGCGTCGAACCACGCATTCCGTACGTTGCAGCTTAAGCTACGGGAGAACGATCTCGCGATCACCGCTCACGACCAGGGGGAATCTTATGTGCCGTTGCTCCGCTGACAGCAGTCCCGTCGATGTCAAAGACATCCTCAATCGGCTGAAATCTCTCTCGGCTGCGGAGGAGTTCTTCGAAGCCCTAGGGGTCCCCTATGACCCGAAGGTTCTCGATGTCTCACGACTCCATATCATGAAGCGTATGGGCCAATACCTCGCGGCAGAGGACTTCTCCCATCTCCCAGACCGGGTAATCGCTGCTCGTGCCCGTGCCATACTGGAAAGGGCCTACTGTGATTTCGCGACCTCCGCGCCGCTCTCGCACCGGGTCTTCAAGGTGCTCAAGGACCACAATCCGAACAGACCTGTCACACCCGGCCGCACCGTTGTCCCGTTAGACTCTTTCCTGAAGCCGTTCGAAAAGAAGTGAGCACGGTTGCGACACGACAATGTCGGGAAGCTTACAATTCAGTCATATGCTAGCAACGTCGGAATCGAAGCCATTTCAATGTGATAGAGAACGCCAAACGGTTGGCACGAATGATGCACGCAAGCATGTGTACTGACAAGCCCGCCACCCATAGAGGGAGGGAGTAAGAAACCGCCATGCACATAGTTATCTGTATCAAACAGGTACCGGACTCCGCACAAATACGAGTGCATCCGGTGACGAACACAATCATGCGTCAGGGGGTGCCAACCATCATCAACCCCTATGATCTGTTCGCCCTTGAAGAGGCGCTCCAGTTGCGCGACCGCCATGGCGGCGAGGTGACCGTGCTCACCATGGGGCCGCCCATGGCAGAGGACGCGTTGCGCAAGGCGCTCACCTACGGCGCCGACCGCGCCGTACTCTTGACCGACCGTCATTTTGCCGGCTCCGACACTCTGGCGACCTCGTTTGCTCTTTCGCGAGCCATCGCGAAGATCGGAGAGGCCTTCGGTACGCCCGATATCGTCTTTACGGGCAAACAGACCATCGACGGCGATACCGCCCAGGTTGGGCCTGGCATCGCCAAGCGCCTCGACCTCCTGCAGCTCACCTACGTTGCCAAAATCGTCTCTGTCGACATCAATGGGCGCGAGATTACGGTGGAGCGCCGCTCGGAAGGGGGCACGCAGACGCTGATGAGCAAGCTCCCTTGCCTAATTACAATGCTCGAAGGCACAAACGAAATCCGCCGCGGCTCGCTCGATGACGCGCTACGGGCCGCGCGCAGCCAGATCGTGAAGTGGAATGCGGCCGACGCTGGCATAGAGGACCTCACCAAGTGCGGCCTGCGTGGCTCGCCAACCGTCGTTAAGAGGGTCTTTGCCCCTCCTGAGCGGGCGGAAAAGGCGGAGCAGATCGACACCGCGGAAAAAACACCGCGCGATCTCGCGGAGGAGTTGATCGCTGGGATCTTTTTGCGCCAGCCGGCGCTCGAAAGCGAACTCGCCTTTGACGGCGAATGAAGGCAAGGAGCGACGATGTTGAGCACGAATCGAGAGAGCCCTCCTCCAGCCGCTGGCCGTGCCGCCATGAAGAAAGAGCTGCCCGATCAGTTTAAGGACCATCGGCACGTTTGGGTCTTCATCGAGCTGGAGCGCGATCAGGTGCATCCCGTCTCCTTCGAGCTGCTCGGCGAAGGCCGCAAGCTCGCCGACAAGCTGGGCGTCCAGCTTGCCGGCGTCGTTCTCGGACCACCGGGAGAGGCCACGTGGTTTGCCATCGCCGAGGCTTTTGCTTATGGCGCCGACCTGGCCTACCTCGTCGAGGCCCCACTGCTCGCCGACTACCGAAATGAGCCTTTCACCAAAGCATTGACGGATCTGGTTACTAACTACAAACCGGAAATCCTTCTTTTAGGGGCAACGACGCTCGGGCGCGACCTTGCCGGTTCCGTGGCGACGACCTTGTTGACAGGGCTCACGGCGGATTGCACCGAACTTGATGTGGATGCGGACGGCTCGCTTGCGGCGACCCGGCCGACTTTCGGCGGCTCCTTGCTTTGCACGATCTACACGCTCAACTGCCGGCCGCAGATGGCAACGGTCCGGCCGAGGGTCATGGCCATGCCTCCGCGCGGGAATAATAAGATCGGACGCGTCATTCAACACAAAGTGTCGATGATCGAGGAAGAGATCGTCACTAAGGTCCTCGGTTTCTTGTCCGATGGCCAGTCGGCGACGGCGAATCTCGCCTATGCGGACGTCGTGGTTGCTGGAGGCCTCGGTCTCGGCGCGGTGGAGAACGTGAAGCTTATGAAGAAACTCGCGCGGACGATCGGGGCCGATTATGGCTGTTCGCGCCCCCTCGTCCAAAAGGGCTGGATGCCTGCTGATCGGCAGATCGGCCAAACTGGCAAAACTATCCGGCCGAAGCTTTACATAGCAGCCGGCATTTCCGGCGCCATCCAGCATCGCGTTGGCGTCGAGGGAGCTGATCTTATTTTAGCCATTAACACCGATCCTAACGCGCCGATTTTTGATTTCGCCCACCTCGGCGTCGTCACCGATGCGATCCGTTTACTGCCGTCATTAACGGAACTCTTCACCCATCGACTGTCGCCGCACAGTCGCGATAAGCTTGCAAACTGAGGGCGCCCCATGACTGAGGAAAACTTCGACGCCATAGTTATCGGGGCCGGCATGGCCGGAAACGCAGCTGCTTACACGATGTCGAACCGCGGCATGAAGGTGCTGCAGTTGGAGCGTGGCGAGTATCCGGGCTCCAAGAATGTGCAGGGCGCCATCATGTACGCGGACATGCTGGAGAAAATCCTGCCGGATTTCCGGGATGATGCGCCTCTGGAGCGGCACTTAGTCGAGCAGCGCTTCTGGATGATGGACGACTCGTCCCACATCGGTATGCAATACCGGTCGGACGACTTCAACGAGTCGAGACACAATCGCTACACGGTCATTCGCGCCCAATTCGACAAATGGTTTTCACGCAAGGTGCGCGAGGCCGGAGCGACGCTTCTATGCGAGACGACCGTGACGGAACTCGTTCGTGATCCAAAGGGCAAGGTGATTGGCGTTCGCACCGACCGCGCCGGCGACGTGATTCTTGCTGACGTGGTCGTTCTCGCAGAGGGCGTCAATGGGCTGCTCGGCACGCGTGCTGGATTGCGTGACACGCCAAAACCGGAAACTGTCGCGCTCGCCGTCAAGGAAATGCATTTCCTGGCCGAAGAGGTAATTGACCAGCGGTTCGGCCTCAAGGCCAATGAAGGCTGCGTCATCGAGGCAGTTGGCACGATCTCTCGCAACATGGCCGGGCTTGCCTTCCTCTACACCAACAAAGAATCGATCTCGATCGGCATTGGCTGCCTTGTCTCCGAATTCGCGGCAACAATGGAAAGTCCTTATGATCTGCTCGAAAAATTCAAAAGCCATCCGTCGGTAAAGCCGCTGATCGCAGGAGCGGAAGTCAAGGAATATGCGGCGCATCTCATTCCAGAAGGTGGTTACAAGGCAATTCCGCAGCTTTTTGGTGACGGCTGGGTCGTCGTCGGCGACGCGGCACAACTTAATAATGCGGTGCACCGCGAGGGGTCAAACCTCGCCATGACGTCGGGGCGCATCGCCGGCGAAGCAATCGTCCAGATCAAGAATCGCAAAAAGCCGATGGTCAAGGAGAACCTCTCCCTTTACAAGTCGATGCTTGAAAAGTCGTTCGTTATCAAAGACTTGCGGAAATACAAGGACATGCCTGCCCTGCTGCACACCAATTCCCGCAATTTCTTCACGACTTATCCAAGGTTGCTGTCGCAGGCCGCACAGAACTTTGTGCGAGTCGATGGCACCCCGAAGATCGACAAGGAACGGGCGACCACGGGCACCTTCATCAAGGCACGCTCCCGCTGGGGGCTGTTTGGTGACGCGGTTCGCTTGGCGCGCGCGTGGCGATAAAGGAGAGATGAGATGACGGTTGCAGTGACGAACATACGCGTAGAGGACAAGCTTTACCAAAATCGATACGTGGTCGATGCCGGACGCCCGCATATTAGGGTGCGTCCACACGATTGGCCAAGCGTAAATCTGTATGCCCTCACAAGTGTCTGTCCGGCCAAGTGCTACGAATTGAATGACCAGGGCCAAGTGGAGGTTATCGCCGATGGGTGCATGGAGTGCGGCACGTGCCGCGTACTCTGCGAGGCAAGTGGAGATATCGAGTGGAACTATCCGAGAGGCGGTTTCGGCGTTCTCTTCAAGTTCGGATAAGGGTTTGCAACTCCACGATTCAGAACTAACTTGGGTTTGCAGACGGGCGCATCGGAAACTTGCAGAGGTGCGCGTTGCAGATTGGCATTAGAAATTACTATATATACATGCAAGCAAGGGTTATAAGAAACGTTAGACAACCCAAGGCCATATAATGACCCACATGCCCGCCCGACCGGTCGATGGAGCGGAACCCCTATCTGCGCTACCTGCTGGACCTATGCGCCAAGCGGGCACGCAGCGCAGCGGAATCTACGAGATATCAAAGGTACTGACTGCCCCCGCCCGGCTAGAGATTACGCTTGCCAACGTCGTGAACGTCCTCTCTTCCTTTCTGCAGATTCGATGCGGAGCAATCGTTGTTCTAGACGCTGAAGGTCAGCCCGAGATTGCCGCAACTGGCGACATCCCCCCATCCTCTCAATCAGCCGCTCGAGGCGTTATACCTAAGGCCGTAATCGACCATATCGCGACGACCGGTATGCCCTTAATCGTAAAGGATGTCAGCAAGTCCGAATTATTTCAGGCTGAGCCGCAACCGCCTTGGAGCAGCGGCACCGTCCCAATTTCTTTTATTGGCGTTCCGGTAAAAGCCGATAATAAAATACTTGGCACAATATCGATCGATCGCGTCAGGAACGACGCCGCCCCCTTCCCCGCCGACGAGGACGTTCGCTTTCTGACCATGGTCGCCAATCTGGTCAGTCGGACGATCAGGCTTCATCGTTTCCTGAACCTGGAGGGTCGGCGACCTATCGGCGAACAGGAGAGATCGGAGAAGCCGATCATCGCGCAAAGGGGCGCGCCGGGCCGACATCCACCCGTCAAAATCGACGGGATTATCGGGGATAGCCCGGCTCTCCAGCAGGTGGTTGAAACCGTCTCGGTGGTGGCGAGGACGAATTCCACCGTGCTTCTGCGGGGCGAAAGCGGCACCGGCAAGGAATTTTTTGCACAGGCGATCCATGAACTTTCCCCTCGTAAAAACAAGCCGTTCGTCAAATTGAACTGCGCCGCGCTGCCCGAAGGCGTCCTGGAATCGGAGCTGTTTGGGCATGAAAAAGGGGCTTTCACCGGGGCCATCGCGCAGCGCGCCGGACGCTTCG
Source organism: Rhizobium croatiense (assembly GCF_019793465.1). Classification (GTDB taxonomy): domain Bacteria; phylum Pseudomonadota; class Alphaproteobacteria; order Rhizobiales; family Rhizobiaceae; genus Rhizobium; species Rhizobium croatiense. Next base: position 22,110 of record NZ_JAILYJ010000026.1, read on the forward strand.
AACTGGCAAATGGCGGAACGCTTCTGCTTGACGAGATTGGCGAGATTTCGCCCGCCTTTCAAGCCAAACTGCTGCGCGTCCTGCAGGAAGGCGAACTGGAGAGGGTGGGCGGAACCAAGACGCTTGCGGTCGACGTCCGGCTCATATGCGCCACGAATAAGAACCTCGAGATGGCTGTTGCAAACGCCGAATTCAGGGCCGACCTGTATTACCGCATCAGCGTAGTTCCAATTGTCCTGCCGCCGCTTCGAGAGCGACCCGGCGATATCCCACGCCTTGCGAACGCTCTTCTTGACCGATTCAACAAGGAGAACCAACGCGAGCTGACGTTTTCGTCGTCGGCGATCGAGGTGATGTCGCAATGCTATTTCCCAGGTAACGTCCGGGAACTCGAAAACTGCGTGCGAAGGACTGCCACCCTTGCGCGTTCAAGCTCGATCGTTTCGTCTGATTTTGCCTGCAAGAACAGCCAGTGCCTTTCGTCGCTCCTCTGGAAAACCGACGGGTCGCCCGGCGGCATCACCGTCGATGGGCATGCCCGGAGCAATGTGATGCCGACTTCATCGCCGCGCTCGGGCGGGAGCATCGGTGCGTCGGACGAGGTATCTTCCGTCAAGGCTTGTGATCCGCACGGTTCCGGTTGTCCCGCAATGGAGTCGCGCCTCACGCAACGGGACCGGTTGATCGAGGCGATGGAAAAGGCCGGGTGGGTTCAGGCCAAAGCGGCTCGTATTCTCGGCCTTACGCCTCGTCAGGTCGGCTATGCTCTACGCCAGCATCGCATCGAGGTGAAAAAGCTTTAAGCGCCTGGGTGATGTTGGACCTTCTCGATCTCCAATGCCTGGTTTGGTGGCTTACGGACAACTCTTTTGTCGACTGTCGGAAGCTTGACAAGTCTGTGTCCGAACACGGTCGGAATAGAGCAATAAACGCAAATTCTTAAAGCAAATCCCGTCCTTGGGATGGCATGGCTTTTGCGTTTTGAAAGGCGACGTCAACTAGCAACGGAGCACTCAATGTCCGCACCGATGATTTCGCTTGAAAGTGCGACCAGCACGACATCCTTGGATCAATTGCTGGCGACCGCGAAACCGAGTGGCTGCACATCCTCGTCATGTGGCGTGTCCACAAAACCGGCCGACGTGGACCAGGCTATCTGGGCGAAGATCAAAAACCACCCCTGCTATTCAGAAGAGGCTCACCATTATTTCGCGCGCATGCATGTCGCGGTCGCACCAGCCTGCAATATCCAGTGCAACTATTGCAATCGTAAATATGACTGCGCCAACGAAAGCCGCCCTGGGGTCGTCTCGGAAAAGTTGACGCCAGACCAGGCGCTGCGCAAGGTCATTGCCGTCGCCAACGAAGTGCCGCAGCTTTCCGTGCTGGGTGTCGCCGGACCGGGCGATGCCTGTTACGACTGGAAGAAGACAAAGGAAACGTTCGAACGAGTTGCGGGGGAGATCCACGACATCAAGCTGTGCATCTCCACCAACGGGCTTGCGCTGCCGGATCACGTCGCCGAACTTGTCGACATGAATGTCGATCACGTGACAATTACGATCAACATGGTTGACCCTGAAATCGGCGCAGAGATCTATCCCTGGATCTTTTACCGCAACCGTCGTTACACCGGCATCGAAGCTGCCAGAATTCTGCACGAGCGGCAAATGGTGGGCCTGGAGATGCTGACCGCGTGCGGCATCATCACCAAAGTCAATTCGGTGATGATTCCTGGTGTCAACGACGAACACCTGGTCGAGGTAAATAAATGGGTCAAGGAGCGGGGGGCGTTCCTGCACAACGTCATGCCGCTTATTTCCGATCCGGCCCATGGCACCTACTACGGCTTGACCGGACAGCGCGGCCCGCGGGCGCTCGAATTGAAGGCGCTCCAGGATCGTCTCGAAGGCGGCGCAAAGCTAATGCGCCATTGCCGGCAATGTAGGGCCGATGCCGTCGGCCTGCTTGGGGATGATCGGGGCCAGGAGTTCGCACTCGACCAGCTTCCCGGAGAGATCACCTATGACGCCCGTAAGCGCGAGGCCTATCGGGAAGTGATCGCCCGCGAACGCGGCGATCACGCGACCGCCAAGAGCGAGGCAATCGAGACAGTCAAAGCAGCCGGCGATGGGTCCCTCCACGTCGCGGTCGCGACAAAGGGTGGCGGTCGCATCAACGAGCACTTCGGCCATGCGAAGGAGTTCCAAGTATACGAAGCTTCGTCGAGAGGCATCACCTACGTCGGGCATCGCAAGATCGAACAGTATTGCCTCGGAGGCAGGGGCGAGGAAGCCACCCTCGACGGCATCATAACTGCGCTGGTCGGTATTGACGTCGTGCTATGCGCCAAGATCGGGGAGTGCCCTAAGACTAAGCTCATGGAGGCCGGGGTTCGGGCAACGGATGCTTATTGCTATGACTACATCGAGACCGCCATCGGCACCCTCTACGCCGCCAAGTTTGGCGTCGAACCACAAGCGGCGACGGCGTGAGCGCTCTTAATCCAACATCTTCAGGAGTTTAAAAATGGCCTTCAGGATCATAGCGTCCCAATGCACCCAGTGCGGTGCCTGCGAGTTCGAATGCCCCTCCGGTGCGATCAGGTTCAAAGGTGAGATCTACGTTATCGACCCGGAAAAATGCACCGAATGCAAGGGTACCTTCGAAACGCAGCAATGCGCGGAGGTTTGCCCCGTGCCGAAGACCTGCGTCCCCGCCGCACCTGCGATTTGACCTTCAGCATGGTCGGGGCTCCTGCGGAGAAGCCTTCAATGATATCCTGCAAGGAGGAATGCCCATGGGCCTTGGACGTGAACAGGAGGTCGAAATCCACAGGCCTCCACGATTTACACCCGGCGAGCGGGTGCGGGCCAGACTTCACGTAAAGAATGACGGCACCTATGCTGGCAAAAAAATTGGGGAAAATTTGGTGCGGAAGGGCGACGAAGGCTATGTGCGCGACATCGGCACCTTTCTCCAGCAGTTTTACATCTATGCCGTCGAATGGGTCGAACGTGGCACTATCGTCGGCATGCGTGCCCGTGAACTGACGAGTCTAGACAACGCCGCTGCTTGCGGCGCTGCTGAAATCGCGGGGCCCCCAACGGAGGAATAGCGACATGAAGATAATGATTCGGAGAACGAGCGCCGGCTTGTCGGCTTACGTACCAAAGAAAGATCTCGAAGAGCCGATCGTAGATGTCGAGGCTGATGACATGTGGGGCGGCACGATCACTCTCAGGAACGGCTGGAGACTCGTCTTGCCCAAGCTATCGCGGGATACGCCTCTGCCGATCACCGTCCACGCAAGGAAGATTCCTGACGAGGACTGATGCTGCAAACGAGAGGTAAGAGAAAACAGCATGAATAAAATTTTGACCTCGGACCGTCTCCTGATCATTCGCAACGGTGACGCCGAAAAAAGACTTAGGCTGCTTCAGGAAGCGCTCGCTGCGGATCGGATCGTTCCCTATCTCGGTCCGGATCTCCTTCGGCTGCAATCCACGGAACCACCTGTACCGGACACCCCGGAAGCCGTCTCCGCGGCACTCAACGAACGCACACCTGCCCCTTCCAGGATACGCAGCAATATGTGGTCAGTCGCGCAGTTTATTGAACAGCGACGGCATCGCCGGACGCTTCAGGCCTGGATGGCAGAAATATTTGGAGCACCCGTGGCGCCGACCGCCCTCCACGACTGGCTCGCAACGCTGCCGCTCTCCCTTATCGTCGACGGTTGGTACGACGGGACAATGCGTGCGGCTTTCGCGAAGACCGGTCGAACGGATGTCGTCGAGATTCAGGGCGTCACGCGTGCAAACGGCGGCGGCGACATTTGGACAAAAACTTACGATCTGTCCGGGAGAGACGTCGAATGCGTCGCAGCGCCAAAGACGGTCCTCTATGCGCCGTACGGCAGTGTTATACCAGCTTCGAACTTTCTGGTGTCCGATTCCGATTACGTGGAAGTCCTAACCGAAATCGATATCCAGACGCCAATACCTGGAATGGTGAAAGAACGGCGTATAGATCGCGGTTTTCTTTTCATTGGCTGCCGCTTCAACGATCAGATGCTCCGGATCTACGCTCGACAGATCATCAAGCGCTCTCACGGCCCCCACTTTGCAGTACTTGATGCGGAAGGCCTTACCAAAAACGAGCGCCGTTTCCTTGCAGCAAGCGGAATCACGGTGGTCGACCTGCCGATCGGCGAAGCCGCGGCTCTGCTTGTACCATTTGGTAGCAAGGCGGATGGTGACCATGGCCGCACGGCTCCCGCTTCGAATCTCTGTAGCGGCTAGATGTGGAGCCTCAACAGGTTGTCCTTGATCAGGCCGAGGCTACTGACGGGCGGTTTGGATTGTAGGCTGCCGTGCGGGCGATGCCAATTGTAACGGTGGAGCCAGAGCGGCAGGTCGGCGGCGCGCTGCTGCGAGGTTTCGTAGGCCTTGGCATATGCCCATTCGCGCAGTGCGGTCTGGACGAGGCGTTCGGCCTTACCATTTGTCTTCGGCGTATAGGGTTTGGTGCGGATGTGTTTGATGCTGAGCCGCCGCAGCGCCTTGGCGTATCGATGGGAACGGAAGCTTGTGCCGTTGTCGGTCATGACGCGCTGGACCTTGACGCCATGGGCTTTGAAGAAGCGCAAAGCATTGAAGAGAAAGCGCAGACAGGAGCGTCGCGTCTCGTCGGGTAATATTTCCAAATAGGCCAGGCGTGAGTGGTCGTCGATGGCCAGATGGACGTATTCCCAACCGATGCCGCGGCTGTTGCTCTGCCCCGTGCGATCGCCGGTGATGCGGTGGCCGGTTCGGTTGAATTTGCCGAGTTTCTTGATGTCGATATGGATGAGTTCGCCGGGCTGGTCGCGTTCGTAGCGCCGCACCGGCTCAGCCGGGGCCAAGGCCTTGAGCTTGTTCAGGCCAAGGCGCTTGAGGATGCGGCTGACTGTGGCTGGCGAGACACCCGTCTCCTTGGCGATGTGTTGGCCGGTCATGCGCAGGCGGCGTAACGTCTCGATCCGGGCGGCGGTGGCCTGCGAGGTCGGATGATACAGGCGGTGCGGTCGGGAACTGCGATCATTGAGACCGGCCTCGCCCTCCCGTCGATAGCGCCTTACCCACTTATAGACAGTCTTCACGCAGACGCCGAAAGCCGCAGCGACGGCCATCGGTCGCTGTCCTTCCATCAGCACGCGGTGCGCAATTACCGCTCGACTGAGCGGCGTGAGGCGGGCATTCATATGGATGTCCATTCGGTCCCCCGAGAATCACTGAAGCTTCGACAACCTCAGCTTTCCCGGTCCGGATCGAATGGACAACCTATTGGAAGCTCACAGCTAGAGTGCCGCAGATTGAAAAAGTTCTGTTTCTGCCAAGTTCGAATGCCATACTGCCCACGTTTGCTGGCGTAGGGGATTGCGGGTGGGATCAATGGCGATGAGCGAGCGTGATCTTTAGCGGATCGAGGTTCTGTCGCAGGTGATCGACGGAAGATCGGCGACGACCGCAGATTACTGTTCGCTCAATGTCAATGCGAAGGACCGATTATGAAGAAACCTAAACCATTCCCAATACAGCGGCAGAGCCGCGGCCGGAATCGCCAGAAATAAGCCTCGCATCGGCCACCGGGTGCTCCACTCGTGCGCCAATAACACGCGTAATCAACGGGATCGAGACGGCACACGCTTTACGGTCTTGCGCTTATTTGTGATCTTTATCCCACAATATGGACTTCGATACCTGGTGTTTCCAAGTGACAAGCAGTGTGGCCAATAATTCTAACCGCCTAGCTCTGCGTCTTCATACTTCCAGAAATGATGTCCCTGGCGGCTGAAAGGAACCCGTCCATTTGGGTTCTGGTGCCGATGCTGACGCGGATAAAATTTTCCAAACCGGCATCGGGAAAGACGGCTACAAGTATGTTCTGCCTATCCAAAGACGCTTGCCACCATTTGCCATCTCGTCCGGGTGGCACCCGAGCTAGCAAAAAGTTTGTGTGGGAGGGAATGACAGAAAAGCCCAATTGAGACAAGGCAGTGGTCGTTCTGTGTCTTTCATGTTTAATATATCTGTGGTTCTCGTCGTAGTCGGCGCGGTGCGAAAGGATACTAATGCCCACCGCATGGCCGATCACGTTCATGTTAAAGACATTTTGCAGGTTGCGTAGCCTCCCAATAAGTTCAGGATGACCAAAGCCGAAACCGACGCGAATTCCCGCGGCTGCAAAGCCTTTCGAAAGTGTTCTCAATACTAGAAGGTTTGGATGACGATCGACAAGGCGCAGGGCATCATCGGGTGCAAAGTCGACATACGCTTCATCCACCACTATCAACTGGTCCGATTGCGCGACGAGGCGGTCGATTTCAGCCACCGGAACGAAGGTTCCCGTTGGATTGTTCGGATTGGCCAGCAGTATGAATTTTGCATCTTTTGCTGGACCAAGAAGCAGCTGCTCGATTGGCAGAGAATAAGACTCGCCCCATTCGATTTCGAGAAATCTGGCACCCTGCAACTTGGCCAGTTTGCGGTTAAAGGAAAAACCTGGCGATATCATCGCAACGCTATCTCCCGGGTCGAGGAATGCTCTGTAGATGAGCCCAAGCAGCTCCGACGAGCCGTTCCCGGCGACCACCTGATCCTGGGAGAGGCCATACGCGCTGGCGGCTGCGTCGCGCAAGCTCAGATTGTCATCTTCGGGATACAGATAATGCCGTTCGAGGGCCGCCAGCGCACTTTGCATCACCATCATCGGCAACGGAAACGGATTCTCATTCGTGTTTAGTTTAACGCAGTTCGCATCTCGCCCCGGTTGATTGGAGGGTAGCGCATTTAGCTGTCTCGCCATCGGCGAAAGAGCCGAAAGCACGGCTTGCAGCTTTGCATCAGCCATATCTTTTCTCCGTTTCAGTAAGCCGAGTCGTGAGCGCGTGATCGGCTGTCTCCTGTTGAAGCCACATCGGACGTTGGCGCGGCCCGCCTGCGGGCTGCTACGGTCGCCGCGTAGTTGATAGGCCAGGGACCGCCGCGGCCGCTTCAAGCCGCCAATGGTCAAGCCTCCCCACTCTCACACTCATGCGTCACTTGCTCCATTCGCCTTTCGAGGAACTGTTCGATCTCAAACGCCAACGCCGCAGGGTCGTGGCCAACCGTTTCGAGATGTAATTCAGCGCCCTCAGGGATTTCGTACGGCGAGGAAACGCCGGTGAAATTGGCGATCTTGCCGGCGAGCGCCTTCCGATAAAGCCCCTTCGGATCGCGTCGCGCGCATTCCTCAAGCGGCGTGTCGACGAGGATTTCAATAAGCTCCCCTCCTCCATCAGCTCGGCGACCTCGGCAACGCGGCGGATGTTCTCGACGCGATCGGGTTGATTGAAGCCAGGTCGCGATTGAGCCCGTGGCGCACGTTGTCGCCGTCGAGGATGTAGGTGTGCTTCCCGTGGGCATGCAGCAGCCGGTCGAGCGCATTGGCGATTGTCGACTTGCCGGAGCCGGAAAGTCCAGTGAACAAAAGGAGGACGGCTGGCTGCTGACTCTTCATCGCCGCGCGCGCCCTTGTCAGCGTCGGTCGCCTGCCAATGCAGGTTGTCGGCGCGCCTTGCCCAGCTTTGGCTGCCACTGAAATTGAAGACCCCGGTCGGCCCTTGGGCTTTGCGAAAGAGCTCGGGAGGATCGACGTGGTCGATGAGTTCCAGCTCGTTTTCCCAGCACAGCTTCCACCGCACCTCAGAACGCATGCAAAGACCTCCTTTGGTATTTCCTGCTGCTGTTTTTGAAGCACGCACTGTGCGATCGAAGCAGTGGCCACCCCGATGCATGTCGGCGCCGTTGCTCGGGTTCGCGCTATAGCCAGTCCGGATCGTCAAATGTTTCGCCGTCACTCGCGTCTGAGATCATTCCTAATGCATCATCACGGGAGATTGGTAAAATGGATTGTATGAATGGAATTATCGATGCTTTGTATGTCGAATATACGGGTTTCTTAGACTTTGACGTGACCTCCCTGGCACTCGCGGCGTAAAGACGACCGCGCGTCCCCTCCAGCGGCCGAAAGCAGGGATACGTTGGACCAGTTGACCCAACTGCGCCCTCCCCGGTTTACCCACCTATGTCCCGGAGTGGCGATGAACGGTCGCCAGCTAGTCCTAACCGCCTGCGCAAAGCTCGCTTCGGCAACCTGCAACGGCGCGAGCGGTTGGTCGCGGTTTCTGATGGAACTTCATCAGGGACGCACGTTCTGTTTATTGAAGCTAGCGATCTACGTCCTATTCGCGATCGTCTGCAGTGGCGCTGGTAGACGCGACTTTCATGGCACGATCGCCGCTATCGCTACCGGTCTCGTCTATGCGGCTTAGTAAGCTGAAAATATCTTGCAAGATCTCTTCATCGAAAGTCCGCAACTTCACGATAGTAGCCAGCAGCAGAACCGCTTTGGTTTCCGTTTCGCCCCAAAGATAAGGTGCCGCCGGGGCGATAATTTCTTCCGGAGTGGCATCCAAAACCTCACACAGATGAATCAGTCGGCTCACGGTCAAGCGGGATACTCCATTTTCGTACCGGCCGTAGACCTGCTTAGTGATGCCAAGCAAGGGCGCCAGTTTCGAGCGCGGGAGTTTTCGCTTATCGCGGGCTTCGCGAAGGCTGATGCTGATCAAGTTTTCGAGTTCGGCGCTAAGTGCAATCCGTCCGTCAAAAGGTTTTCGATAGACCGGCTTGTCTATGCCTGGATCATCGACTTGTTGCAAACCGAGTTCATTAATCCATTGCTTCAATGGTGGTCCTGACATTGCTCCGACTGAGGTAAATGCGCCGAAGCTCTTTATACGGAAAGTGATGTGCTTGGAACCACCAATGTTTCGTTTCGATCTCATTTGGCGCATTTTGGGCCACGCGGACCTCACCCGATAGCTATCGTTCACCAAAATATATCAGTGATTGCAAGTACATACACATAGATCACACCGAAATCGCTTCACGCAAGGATTATCCACTTGCGCCAAATTGGCTATGACCCTCAGTGATTTTGGTGATAACGGTCGCTTCATTTCCTCGTCTAGCTCCCGGGACGTCGTGTGCGGGCATGGTGGCCTTTTGTCCTGCACGCGGAGCTCTCGGTTCACGGCAAACCAATCACGGCTCCGCGCGCTGGCTGCTCTGGTGTTTGGTTCCGGCATTTGATGGTGCAATATTTTCCTTGGCATGGAGGGAAGCACTATGGGCCAGGTTCTACACGGGAGCGCCACGACGACAGAGGCAATCCGTCGAGCAATAGTGAAGAGAGCCTGAGAACGCTTTCGAAGCGATACGGGATCAACCAGAAAACCGTGGCGAAATGGAAGAAGCGGACATCGTTGGTCGACCTTCCTACAGGCCCAAGGACCCACACTCGACGACCCTTTCCCTCGAAGAAGAGGCCGCTATCGTCGCCTTCCGCCGGCACACGTTGCTGCCGCTCGATGATTGCCTCTACGCTCATCAGCCGTATCCATCCGGCGAAGGCCGCGAGGGCTTATGATTTCGGCTCGTCTGCCATGATGCGTTCGATCTTGTCGCGATCGCATTGCTCGTCGACAAGGAACTGCCGAACACCTCCTTCCCAGGTGCGGATATCGGCGAGGAACTCCTTCAAGCTTTCGATGCCCCGGTCGGTGAAGGTCGTGATGCCCTCTTCGCTGCCGTCATGGGCATGGATCATCTCACCATAGTCGATGTTGTCGGAGTTGCTGGCAACCTCCTGGATGAGTTCGAGGTTCTCGCCAATCAGCGTGGCAACGTAGTCGATCGTGTAGACATGCGTCGGGCGCGCCATCAGGCCGCCACCTGCCGGGCGCTTACGGCGGACCAGTTCCACGGCAATAGTTCCGGCAGCCTTGATACTGGAAGGCTGGGCATGCGGGCGAGCACGTCCGCCAGCCAGGCCTGCGGATCGATATCGTTCATCTTTGCCGAGACGATCAGGGAATACATGAAAGCGGCACGCTCGCCTCCACGCTGGGAGCCGGCGAATAGCCATGCCGTTCTTCCGAGAGCAACGCCGCGCAGGGCTCGTTCGGCGGCATTGTTCGTCAGACACAGTCTGCCGTCGTCGAGGAACCGGGCGAAGGCTTCCCAGCGACCCTCCTTCTCGAACATGTAGTTGATCGCCTTGGCGACGGGGTTGTGCTTCGACATTTGCCCGCGCTGGGCCATGAGCCAATCGTGCAGTTCTTCGACGAGCGGGCGAGCATGTTGCAGCCTCGCTGCGAGCCTATCCTCGGCAGGCATTCCGTTTATGCCGCGCTCGATGTCGAAGAGCGCGTCGATGCGGGCAACGGCCTCGAGCGCGACAGGCGATATCTCGTGGGCAGGTTTGCCCTTGCGCACGTTGCCGGCGATGTCAGCGAGTTCGAAGAATTTGCGCCGCGCGTGGCTCCAGCAAAGTGCGCTGATCACCAGCGCGGGGCGGCGGTCGGCACGATAGAGGTGGTTGTAGCCGCCATAGGCATCGGCTTGCAGGGTGCCGTGCCATCCGGCGAGATACGTGTTGGGGTGGGTCTTCTCGCGATCGGGAGAGAAGTGGAAGAGTGCGGCGGGAGGCGCGCCGCCCGCGAAAGGGCGGTCATCGCGGACGTAAGTCCAGAGCCTCGCCTGCTTTGTTGCTCCCCTGGCCAGAAGCGGCACGGTGGTGTCGTCACCATGCAGCCGTTCGGCGGCCAGAACATGGGCACGGATCAGGTCATGGATCGGCTGCAGGGCCGTCGTGCAGGCTCCGACCTGATCGGCCAGTGTGGAGAGACTGAGAGCGACGCCTTCCCTGGCGTAGCGCTCAGCCTGGCGGTTCAATGGCTGATGTTGGCCGAACTTCTCGAACAGGATTGTCGCCAGCAGGTTGGGTCCCGCCCATCCGCGTGGTGTCGCATGGAAGGGGGCCGGTGGCTGGCTGATCTTGTCGCAGTCCCGGCAGGTGAACTTCTCGCGCACCGTCTGGATCCTTCCACTGGCGCGGAATGATCTCCAGCGTCTCGGTGATGTCTTCGCCCATCTTCACGATGCGGGGCGAGCCGCAGCAGGTGCAGGTCGACGGGGCATCGATGACCAGGCGCTCGCGCGGCAGGTGCTCGGGAAACGGCTTGCGGGCCGGCCGGCGGCGTTCGAAAGCGGAGACATTTGTGATTCTCGTCGCCACGCGTTCCGCAGCGATCTCGTCTTCGGTGGCGTCGGCTTCAAGTTCTTGGAGCTGCAATTTCATTTGCTCGATCAGCCGGGCGCGGCGCTCCGAGCTCTGGCCGTACTGCTCGCGACGTATCTTGGCGATCTCGAGCTTGAGATGCCGGATCATCGCCTCAGACGTCGTCACGACCGCGCGCACCTGTGCGAGGTCGGCCTCGGCAGAGGCGGCACGCGCTTCCGATGCCGCAAGCGCGGCGCGCAGTCTGGCTATCTCCGAAGCAGCATCATCCATGGCCGAAAGCTACCATGCCGCATGCCGAAAGCCCAACAAAAACAGAGGAATGCAGGCGGCCAGCCTGCCTTCGAAGGCCGCTGCGTCCAGCGCGGGTTGCGCCAGTCGATCCCTTCCAGGAGATAGCCGAGCTGCGCCGACGATACAGGCACGGCGGAGCCATTCTGGCTGACCGGCCAGATGAACTTTCCAGCTTCCAGCCGCTTCAGGTAAAGCGACATGCCGACGCCGTCATGCCAGAGGACCTTGATCAGGTCACCCTTGCGACCCCGGAAGCAGAAGACTTCGCCGCCATGAGGATCGCGGCCAAGACCTTGCTGAACCTTCAGCGCCAGGCTGTTCATGCCGCAACGCATGTCCGTCACCCCGCCCGCGATCCACACCTTTACCCCCGCGGAAAACGCGATCATGACCCATCCACGACGGGCAACAGGCGGGCAAGAATGGTCGGATCAAGCGAGGCTGGGATCGTCAGCCGTCGGCCATTCGGCAGGCCGATCTCGATCGTCATGTCGTCTTCAAATCGCAGCCGTGAGGCTACCTCGCAAGATGCCGCCGCCGATGGCGAAATCGTAAGTGGCACGAAGCCCGTTGTAGCGGAACTGCTCAGAAGACCACTACGGTATTCCCAACGCCAACGGGTCAACAATGACCGTGACAATCCATATCGCCGCGCCGTCACCGAGCCTTGCCGAAAGCCTTGTAGACTTTCCTCGACGATCCGAACCTTCTCTTCGTCCGACCAATCCCGTCGGCGATCAAGATCGTCGACGGACAAGACCTCAATGGGGGAAATGATTGTAGCGCATAACATAAGGCATGGACTTAAAGCCAATCAGCAAGTCAGGACAGACGGCCTTCGCCGGATGGGTACCATCAGCCGACCATTTCACATCTGACGCGTTCGTCGTTGCACAGGTGTTTGCAGCGCCACGGCATTTCACGTCTGCCGGAGGTCAGAGGCGACAAGGAGCCGAAGAAGAAGTTCAAAAGCTATCCGGTCGCTTACTTCCACATCGATATTGACGAGGTGCAGACGGCCGAGGGCAAGCTCTATCTCTTTGTCGCAATTGACCGAACATCCAAGTTCGCGTTCGCGGAACTCTACACCAAAGCCGGCAAGATGAATGCCGCTCAGTTCTTGCGCAATCTGATCACGGCAGTGCCCTACACCATTCACACCGTTTTGACCGACAATGGCATTCAGTTCACCAACCGAGCTTGTGATCGAAATGCCTTCCAGCACATCTTCGATTGGGTCTGCGACGATCACAGCATCGAGCATCGCCTGACCAAGGTGAAGCATCCCTGGACCAACGGACAGGTCGAACGGATGAACCGAACGATCAAGGAGGCGACCGTCAAGCGCTTCCACTACGACGATCATGCGCAGTTGAAAAAACATCTGGCTGACTTTATCGACGCCTACAATTTCGGGCGCCGGCTCAAGACGCTAAAGGGCCTTACGCCTTACGAGTTCATCTGCAGACAATGGACTTTGGAGCCGGATCGATTCATCATCGACCCCATCCATAAATGCCGGGACTAAACATCTAGGCGATGCCCTTACCTGAACGGCGACAGCCATGAACAGCGTTTCCAGTCTCAGCGACTCGACCCCGTTTTCGCGGAACCTGATCGTGATGTCAAAAGGCTATTTCCGAGCCGAATGGCAAAAAGGATCGGCGCGATGGAACGGAGGCGCGGAGAGGACGGGCTTAGATTCAGCAATCGAAATCAAAGCATGCGCGCCGGCGGCTCGAATACCCACATGGCATTGAGCGGGAAAACCCAACGAGGGAGTTTAACACAGCCCCTACTGTCGAAGCAAAGCGCATGCAAATAGACTTGGCGTCGCTCGCCGACGAATCGCTCGAGCATCGAGCGAGATCAACGCCAACCAAAGATCGAAAAATTGGGCAATCGGCGCGTATTGTTGATCAGACGGAAATTCGAGTGAAAAACTAAGTTGTGAGATTGCGGGTGTCTGCACACCGACGACAGCGCGTCGGCTGCGACAGCTATCACCAATACTGCTAACTACTGGGGGCGTCATAGACAAACCCAGCTCACTTCACGGGCTCCGCTACATCACTGATACCTCTGTCGCTCTCGTCGTCATCGGGGGTCATTCGCTGCAGGAGCCGAATAAGATCGCGCGTCGTGCCGTTCGGAAGTCTCCTAAGAATCCTCGCCAGTGTGAGACAATCCTCGGCCTCCTCCGATGTGCGGCCCCAAAGATGTGGCGCAGCTTCAAAGATCATATCGATAGGCATGAAGCCAAGAATCTCACACAGATGGATCATCCGAGTAACAGTCATTTTGGAAAATGCCCGCTCGTAGCGTCCGTATACAGGGATGGACAGACCAAGCATTGGAGCAACGTCTGCGCGGGACAGGCCCTGCGCTTCGCGTGTCTTTTTCAGGAACGCGCTGATCAATTCCTCCATGTGACCCAACGATGTAATTTCGCCGCCGAAACCTGGCTTTCGATAGATCGCCTTGTCAACCTCCGGATCGGCGGTGCTGACGAGGCCTCTCGAACTTCTGTAGCTTGCTAGATCTTCCGTCACCGCACGTCCCTATTTTCCTGCCACTCGTTGTAGACTTGAGCCAACCTGAACCGATTTGAACCACTTGCCATCGCCAGACTACAACCGTTTTAAATACCCATTTTGGGCATTTTTTGCGTTATAGCAAATATTTGAGAGTTTAGCCAAATTGCTTCATGAATGCATTCAAAACAGTCTCGCTAGACCGGTGGCCCAGTTCCATGAAAGATGAGTCGGCTATGGCCGCACCCGGCACTGAATCATCTAGGTTGCGTCGAATTTGAGCGAAAATTCACATTCAATGCTCAACATCTTCTAAGCGGTCTTCGTTGAGGACGATAAGACATAATCCTCGAAAACCGATCCATTTCCCCGTCCCACGATATCCCATTTGGCTAGCTGGGAAAGCTCCGCCGTGCTGGAAATCACTCAGCCAAGAACCCATATCAGTTACCGCTCCCGCTAGCGTGTAGGTTCGATGCTCTCTGAAAATTCCGGCATCATGGAGCAAGTGCCACAAACGTGAACTTTGCTAAACGAAGCCGCCACCTTATCGCATCCACACAAAGGGCTTGAAATAGTCGACCGTGAGGGTTACATCATTGTAAGCAGCAGACAACGAGGCTTCCGAAAGGTCGCTGTTGCAGGTGCACCCTTAGAGGTCGGTACACCACGGTAAGGCACACGCGTTCGGCGGAAACGCCATGGGAAGGCTTCTTTAGGGGGCCTTTTTTGTTTCTAGGGCACCCTTATTTGCTGGAAATGAGCCTTTATTACGAGTTGGCAGACGCTACACCTTCGCTTGATGCGGCTGAAATTAATTTCTTTCTGATCAGCGCTTTTTACCACCAGTTCTACGTTGTGTTCGTCTGATCTGCTCGGGAAAAGGTAATAAACAACAAGATCATTAAGGCCAGAGGTCAGGACAGGGCCTGAAACGGCAAGGTTACCTGCCCAGTAAGGCATACAGAGGTAGGCACAAGATGCTCGAACGTGAATCTACCTTGCGGATGTTCGATTGTTGGGAAGGAGTCGTTAATAGTCGTCATGAGGCGCGGTCACCCGAAGACAGCTCTCACGATCTGGACCCATTCACTGAACTGGATTAGTGATTGCGCTGGGTAGTCTGGCTCTGAGACATTGAATTTTCTCCCGATATAAGGGCACGGGTTTGACAACCTTACGAAAGTGCTAACCCCTGAACGTGGTTTCGTTCTCCTGGTAAGGGCCCTTTCATGTTCAAATCGATACGAATAGAGCACTGACCTTTCGCTTCCGTCCTTACGACGGAGTTGTCTGCTTATGTCTCGCGTATCGACCGGAAGCCTGAACATGCTGCAGGAGCGAATTCCCATCCTGAGACCGAATTCCTACGACGCCTTCTCCGCAGGAGACCGGAGGTTCGAAATACGACCAGTGCGCCTGGCCTGACCCGAGAGAGGCTTCGGGCAGCCGAGGACGACACCTACGGCCTGTTCGTCGACTTCCGTTGGCCCAAGAACGTCGGGAAGCCATATTGCCCTCGCTGTGGCTGCCTGGAGCCGTACGGCGTCGTCGTTCTGATGCTCGGAGCCGGAATGCCGCGCCGAATTTTCGGTTTTCGCCAACCGCAAGCTTTCATTCAAGAAGATCATCATGGCAATCTGGGAGGAGATCACGGCCGCCAAGGGCATGGCGGCGCTCCATCTGAGCCGCAAGGTCAACGTCCAGTATAAGACCGCCTACTTCCTGCTGCAGAAGCTCCGGGAGGCAGCCGACCTTCGCCGTGATGCGATCAAGCTGCACGGTACGGTGCAGATCGACGGCAAGTATGTGGGCGGCGTCCTCCGCAAGGTGACAAGAAGGAAGAGCGCAAGGACGGGCGCAAGAAGGAAAATCAGAACGGCAAGCGCATGTGAGTTCTGGCGCTGAGGGAGGCCAACCGCCATGCACCGAACAGAACGGTGACGCGGGTGATCCTGGACGAGAACGGCAAGGATGCATGGGCGGCCGTCGCCAAGCATGTCGAGCCGAAGGCGCTCCTGATCGCTGACGAACACAAGGCGCAACCAGGGCTTTGAAAGAAAGCGCTGTATAGATCCACCTGCTCCGCCCTTTTAGTCCGCTAGCAAAAGGCGGTAGGGGACCGACTTCTCGAAGCGGTTTCCTGCCGGCCGACAAGGGCTACGGCAGCGCTGAAATCCTCGCCAAGCCGGTCGAGTGTAAGGCTTCGGCAACATCGCGCCGAAGAACAACTGGAAGGGCTCAGTCGTCTTCTCACGCTGGGTCTATCGGCAGCGTAACCTCGGAAACGTCAAAAGCACCGGTTCGATCGTAATTGACGCAAAGCTGACAGTCGTGTGCGATCGCGCACATTGACAGGCTGGCATGATGCAAGCGCCGACGTGCATTGTGACCTCAACCCAAATCACTCCAATGCTGGGTTGGCCTTCGGACGGATCGCTCGCAAGGTTGACGCTGTTCAAATACTAGGCGGAGTGGCATAATCCGCGCCTCCCGACACACGGAGCACCGGAAGGCGCCTTCTGTCGCCATTGAAACATTCACTAACAATGATCTGGTGGCACACCAATTGCTTGTAGGAGCCCAGATCTCTGCCGGCAATGGTTCCGGTCCAAGCTCCAGTGGCTACTATCGACGATGACCAACACCTTTAGATGTAAGGCCCATCTTCGCGCATGTCGTACCGTACGAACGGAGCTCGTCAGCGATCATCACGCGCGGCGGCGTGCAGCCGATCCAAAGAGCTTTGTCACCAGCCACTGCTCAGCGCGGGAGCCTCTTCAGCTTTGGATCAAGACGTTGAGAGCGATGCCATTCTGGCCGACAGCTCCGCCGGAGCCAATGTTCTTCGCGCGCGATCGAAGTAACCGACGTTCAGATGTCATGTCGCCGCGAATGAGACTGCTTCAAGGGATTCCAGTGGGAGATCGCCTTGCCGAGTTAAGGCTCCCACTGGCACACGGTTTCATTGGTCACGCCGGTGCCGCATGTTGGCCGCCGCAATCCGCTAAACTTAACGGTGCCCTAGAACCTGAAGAGACACAGCGAAATCGGCCTTTTGTTTGGCACCGGTTGGACTAGGCCCGTTTTCGTTTTCGTCTCAAAAGTGGAGATGCGATATGATTTCGAATCACCAAGCCGACGTGGTTGGCGATAGCGACAAGCTCATCGAGCAAGCACTGCGAGCTGCCATGGATACTGCTCTAAGTCCGGCTGCGCCGGCTCACCTGCGTGGAGCGCTGGACGCGGCAGTGTTTCCAGGGGGCTCCCGGATGCGCCCCAAGCTCTGCTTGAAAGTCTCCTATGTGTGCGGCGAAAAAGATCCTGAGCTGGCGACAAGAGCCGCGGCAGCAATTGAATTGCTGCACTGTGCCTCGTTGGTGCATGACGACTTGCCTTGCTTCGATAACGCGGCGCTACGCCGCGGCAGACCAACGGTGCACCGGCTTTTCGGAGAGCCTATCGCCGTTTTGACCGGCGATGCCTTGATTGTGATGGCTTTCAAATACCTCAGCTTGCAGGCTGCGCTAACACCTGAGTTGGGCGCGCGCATGATCGAGGTGGTTGCGGAGGCGGTCGGCCCCAGTCACGGACTGATCGCCGGACAGTCGATGGAGGCAATGACGCACGTCCCAATCGACCGCTATCACCATTACAAGACCGGCTCCCTCTTTGTCGCGGCGGCCACTTGCGGTGCCCTGGCAAGTGGTGCAGATCCGGCCCCATGGTCTAAGGTGGGGGAATTGCTCGGGCACGCGTATCAGATCGCCGACGACATCGCAGATACAGTCGGCCGCGCAGAAGTGCTTGGCAAATTGCCTGCCGTGGACACGCAGCTGAATCGACCCAGTATCGTTCGCGGCCAAGGATTGGACAGCGCAGCCGCCAGATTTTATGCGTATCTCGAACAGATAGGTGACGCCATTCCTGCCAGCCCTCAAAAACGGTCCTTCGTTGACTGGCTTAATCATGCACTTTGCAAAGGCGTGGCTGGACCGGGAAAAGCCGGTCTGATTCAACAAACGGCGCTGGATTGCGCGCCTTTGTAAGCCCGAGTTACGGTACGCATAACCTAGCCGGCGGCATCATTACCGCTTCATCGTCAACAGCTGCTTCATGAACACTTCGTTCCCTGCATCGAACCGCTGGGCCAAGGTGGATTAGAGGTCTAGCTTTAGCGTTAACGGTTTTTGCAACCAGCTTGGAGGGCCGGCCGACAGAGCGGGCGACGCCGGCATCATCCGACTGGCGGATGCGCGGAGGGCAACAAGTGCGCGGAGGGCAACAAGCGCGCCTGGCGCAACGTCGCCAGATCAGGTGAGCCGGTGCAAAAGCAGGCGACGGCCAACTGGCGGATGACGACCTCGAAATGCGCAACGACCGCTTCGGTCGATACCGTAGCCGCCGGCAGCACGCCGGCTGCCTGCCCGGCAATGTCCGCTCCGAGGCGAATGGCCTTGGCCACGTCGACGCCGTCGCGGATCCCGCCGGACGCGATAAGCTTCACCGTTGGCAGTGCCCGACGGACCGCCTGCAAGCTGGCCGGTGTCGGGATCCCCCAATCGGCAAACGCCATCGCCACTGCACGGCCGGCGGCATCGCGGGCGCGCTCGCCCTCCACCGCGGCCCAACTGGTGCCGCCGGCTCCGGCGACATCAATCACCTCAACACCCGCCTCGACGAGCGCGCAGGCCACCGAGGCGGACAGGCCCCACCCGACTTCTTTGGCCACGATCGGCACGCCCACGCTACGCGCGGCGCGAGCCACCTGCGCCAGTACGCCGTGCCAGTCGCGGTCGCCATCCGGCTGTAGCACTTCCTGCAGCGGATTGAGATGGACGATCAGCCCATCAGCCTCCAGCGCATCGACAGCCCGGCGCGCCAGATCAAGGCCGTCGGCCTCGCGCAGTTGCGCAGCGCCGATATTGGCCAGCAAGGGAATGTCAGGCGCCAGGCGGCGTAGGGCGCGCGTCAGCCCCTGGGAATTGCGCGATTGCAGGCTCACGCGCTGCGAACCGACGCACATGGCGATCCCCAAGGCTTGCGCCGCCTCGCTCAGGTGCCGATTGATGGCCTCTGCGCGTGGCATTCCGCCGGTCATGGAACTGATCAGCAGCGGCGCACGCATGGGCTTGCCTAACAGCGATGTGCGCAGTTCGATCTGCGTCAGGTCCAGCTCGGGCAGTGCGCAGTGTTCGAACCGGATTTGCTCCCAGCCGGCAGCGACCGTGGCTGGCGCCGTTCGCCGATCCAGCACGAGGTCCAGATGGTCGTCCTTGCGCCGGGTCAGGGCGTCGTCGCACCCGCTCGCTCGATCCGCCGTATTGGGCGTTGGCGTTGCGTCGGATCGGACCGAGGGCGCCGCGCGCACGCCGCCGCCTCCCGCGCGTTCACGCCGGCGCACGCTGGCCTCCCCCCGCCGCATCGTTGCCGTAGCGGCTGATCGAGGTCTGGTAGTACTTCGCGCGAATGACCGCCATGGCCTCGATTAACGGTCCCCATGGTGCAGGAAAGCGTTCTTTCACCATCACTCGGTGCAGCATGCGCGCATGGCCGACCAGCTCGTCGTTGAGGAAATCCTCCACAGGCATAGCCGGATAACGCTGCAGGAGCAGGATGGCAGCGTTGTCGGCTTCTCCCGCCGCCCTATCCTTGGCGCATCCATGCAGATCGTTCTGCAGGCGCCCTATCGTGGAGATGAGCCGCAGCACCTGGCGAAACGCCGGACGCGCGCGCAGGGTCGCCATGTCCAGCCCCCATAGCAACGACAGGCAACAGAACACGTTCGCGTAGGCGATCGAATCGATGGAATTGTGCAAGTATTCGGCGTACGACCAGCGTTCAGCCCCCGCCGCCTGCGCGTGTCCGGCGCGCAGCGCCGCGCAGTAGCACCGGGTATCGTTTAGAAGCTCAGTATAGTCGCGCCTATCGTAGGCGAGCGCGGCCAGGGAAGCGCGCAGCACAGCGCAGCCCTCGAAACCGGGGACCGCGCATGGCACGCCCTGCCCCAGCGCCTGCTCCACCGCGGCCAGCTGCTCCGGCGCGATCAGGCCAAGGTCGTTGCAATCGTCGAGCCAAAACAGTAGCGCCAACTCGCAATAAAACGCCACGATCAGCTTTTCGTCCTGCGGATCTCGGCCGGTGCGGGCGCTGATATCGTGCAAGCTCGGTTGGATACACTGCAGGATGTACTGTCCGCCCCTAACTGCTTCTACGGCATGCTCGTCGGCGAATCCGGTCAGGGAACGCCCCCACTCCAGTACTTGCTGCAGCGCGCTTTCGGTCGGGATCATTGCGCTATTCCTCCTGCTCCCTCGGTCGGGATGCGCCGCCCCCAACGAAGAGCCAGCCACAAGCCGGCGAGTTCGATCACGCGCACGACCCGGGTCGGGCAATACAATTCCTTGCCGATCCACAGCGGCGTCTGCGGCAATTCATGCGCCTCATGGCGAGCGAGCATCCACTCCAGCGCGTGCGCGACCGCCAGCGCGATGCGGGCGCGCCCTGTCGGCTCTTCGCGCCCATCCATCACGTGCAACGCGAACAGCGCATAGGCGGTTTCCTCAAATGTTGACGCGCGACCCGCGCCCCAGCCGCCGTCATCGCGCTGCGCCTGCAACAGCGCCGCCAGCGCGCGCTCGTCGCGCCACTGGGGCGCGCCTTGCGCGAGCGCAGCGATTGCATGCGCGGTGGGATACAGCCACGAAACATGCCATTTGTCATTGTCCCATAGACCGTCCGCGTTGCGATTGGCCTCAAGGTAAGCGCTGGTACCGGCGGTGGGCTTTCCCAACAGTCTGAACGCATGCAGGGCGTGGATGTTGGTCGACACCGAGGCATTGCGCTCGCCGGGGAAGGTAACGAACAGCCCGCCGATTTCGAAGTGGCGCAACGCGTCGGCAGCCGGGTTGCGTCCTGCTAGGCGCAGGATGCACAACGCAACAGCAGTGTCGTCCGCATCGGCCGCGAAGTGCAAGGCCGGACCCAGACCGCGCACGCCCAGACAGGCATCGAGCTGCGCGACGATCACGCGCACCGCCTCGGCGAGCGCGGGATGCGAAAACAACCCGGCCAGATGCAGAGTGTACAGCGACCAGCATGGCTCGAACACGTTGATCGGCCAGACGCTGGGAACGACACCTTCGATGCCGCTGCGCGCCGCGCGCGATGCGGCCTGAAGATACCTGTCGGCACGCTCGACCTGTGGCGCGCTCGCCTGTGTGAGGGCGTGCGCACGCCACGCGGCGGTTGCCGCCGGGCTGATGCCGATGCTGCCGTCGTCGTCCAGGCATGCCGTGGTCGGCGACGTCCCCCAGGCTTCCCAGGAGTGCAACAACGGATGGCCGCTCGGCAGCGGTCCCACCGTCCCCAACTTAACCAGGCACGCTTGCCGCAACGGCAACAGCGCCGGGTAGCGCGGAAACACCACGTCGCCCACCAAGGATGTGGCCTCGCCGGAGATCTGCGGCAGGATCAGCTCCGCGCCTACCGGCGCGTCTTCCGGCACCGCATCCGCGTAGGGATCCGGCTGGCGCTCGAGGAACCGCGTTGCAGCCTGAACTGCGTCCGCAGCGCCGGGAAGAGAATCGGCACGCCGCAATGCAAGCAACGCCGCGCACGTGGGTACATGGCGGAACAGTGGGAAGTCAGCACTTCCCCATCCGCCATCGGCCTGTTGCTGCGCCATGAGCCACGCGTATCCGTTCTGCCGACCGGTGACGTTGCCGCTGAACTGCAAAACGCGCGCCGTGTCGTAAACGGACGGACTCACGCTGCCGCCATCGCGCGTCTCGTTCAGCAAGTGGCGCAATTCAGAAAGGATCTGTTCGGACAGCGCACTCATGCGGGATGTTCCCTCTGCAGGCAGTTGACGAGAAGCGCGGCGAAGCGCACCTATGCTGGCGGCGGTCCGCGGTGGGCAACCGCTCCGATCTGCGCCGTGGAATCGAACACAATGTAGCATCTAGCGGTGCCGCCGGCCGATCGCAGCGGTACGGCGGCGCCTCCGTGCGGACCGGCGCCAATGCGCACGGCGCGTGCTTGAACAGATACCCTTTTGGCCCGCTGCACGGCCTGCGCCAACCGCTCCGCACGCGGGCGCATCGAGGTGATGGCTTCCTCGGCCTCTGGCCATAGGCCCGGCACTGACTGGGGCGCTGCATGCAGCTTCGTGATCGGCACGCCGGTTGCTTTCTTCTCCGCCGCATGCTTGCCGGCGGCTTGCCCAGCGTCGCGTCATCCGCTGGCATGTCATCCTCGACCACCTACAATACAAGGCCGAAACAGGCGCGATAGCGATCCAGTGCGCGGTACAGCGTAACGCGCGGCATCCTCCGCGACGGCGCATAGCGCGCCCATGCCTATGGACGCGCGCACCAACAATCCGCCGCACGCCTGCGCGCCCGATCCGCCGAACGGGGAAACGCCAGTTCGGTCGTCGTTTAGCGTGGAACCCTTCTGCATGTTGTTCATCTCCTTCTACCTGACAGAGAATGCCGCGGCGAGCGGCGAGCCGCCGCGGTGCTGCCGGCGTCGCACCGCGCGCGCGCGCCGAATGCAGCAATGCCGCCCATCGTCTTCGCCGCTGCCTCTTGACACGGGGCAGAGGATCCCAGCTCATGAGAATCCGATGCGGACTGTCATGGACGGATGTGCGGTCGGGTAATAGCGCCGGCCTTTTTCGACGCCGCTCATCAATCGCGGCCGCACCCCGGCCTCCTGCATGGTCAATGCCAAGGCGATGCTGAACTGCACCAGCTCCAGCCATACAAGGTGATAGCCCATGCAGACGTGTGGGCCGGCACCGAACTGCAGCATGTCCACCGGCCGGATCGGCTCCGTGCGTTGCAGCCACCGCCCCAGACGGAACTGATCGGGCGCTTCGTGCAGCAGCGGCGAGGTCGAGAAATGCAGTAGTGGGATGCATAAATGAGTGCCCGCAGGAATGCGCCGCTGGCCGAGTTGTAGTTCCTGCATCGCGCGACGCGGTACGAGCGAGGAAGCCGGATGCATTCGTAGCGTCTCCCGAAACAGCGCCTCTGCGACCGGACATTGCGCCAGGTCCTCGTGCCCGGTCGGCACCGCGCCCACGCGTTGCGCCTCTTCGACCAGGGCGTCCCACAGCTCTGGATGCTGCGCCAGCTCGATCACCATCCAGGCTATCGTCGAGGCGGAGGTCTCGTGGCCGGCAAGCAGCAGCAAGCGGATATTGGCGACCAGGACGTCATCGGAGAGCGCGCCATCGCTGCAATCGAAGGCGCTCACCATGTCGTTGATCAACCCGGTGCGCGCGGCGCGCGCGCGCGCGTCCCGGATGAACTGGCGCGACTGCGCGTCGATCCAATCGCGGGCGGCGCGGCCGCGTCGCAAGGGCATCCCCGGCAGGTCGATCGGGGGCGCGACCATCAATTGCAGCAGTTGCCGGTACTTGCGATGCCACTCCGACAGGTCTTGAGCGGGGATGCCCATGAGACTGAAGGTGAGTTTGAGCATCAGGTTGCGTGTGTCTGGCAGGATAGCGACTTCACCGCGGTCGCGCCACGCCTTGACCTGAGCCCTAATAATTGGTTCGAACAGCTCGCCAATGCCGGCCTCGGTCAGACCCCTCGGCAGAAACGCCGCTTTTATCCCATCGCGCGCCTGCCGGTGCGCGCTACCGTCCAAAGTGACCAACGTTCCGCCAAGGATGTCGGGCGCCATCTCTTCGATCAGTGCCGAGGACACTTCCTTGTGCCGGAGCAATGCGAGCGCATCTGGATCCAGGCATGTCATCAGGTGTCCGGCCGGGCCGAAGTCCAGCCAGAAGTGGCTGCCTAGGGTCCTTTCCGCGCGCCGCAGCAGGCGCGGCAGATCGCAGACGATGGCGGGGAGATGCCCGACCAGGGGGAAAGCGCCAGGCATGACCGGGATGTCGTCCCGTAGCCGGCGCCAGCGGTTCAGCGGGTTGAGCAGCATGTCCATCACCAATGCGACGCTGCGGTTGCTTCGGCGGCGTCACCGGCCGGCCGAGCCGCGCTGTTGCCACCGTCGGCGTAGGTTGGAACATGCGCCAACATGCCGCCGTCGATGCACACCACCTGGCCGGTGATGAACGCAGCCTCCTCCGAGAGCAGGAACGCGACCAGCGCGGCTACGTCCTCGGGGCGGCCGACGTGCGGCAGGAGCTGGTGCCGGTGTAGATGCCGTTGCATGCACTCGTCCAGCTTGGCGAAGAGACGTTCAGTCATGACAAGACCTGGCGCAACCGCGTTGCAGCGGATCTTCGCGTGTCCGTATTGGGTGGCAAGCGAGGCCGACAGCATGTTCATTGCGGCCTTCGACGCGGCGTATGACGTCAGTGCGGTGTCGCCGCTGAGCCCTTGGCACGATGACATGTTCACGATCGCGCCACCACCACGGCCGATCATTTGTGGGATGGCCTGCCGGCAGCAAAGGAGCGTGCCGCGCAAATTGGTCGCCATGGTCTGGTCCCAGACCGCCACGTCCAGGTCGAGGATCGCGCGGTCGTGCGGAGTCAAATGCATGGCGCTCGCATTGTTCACAAGCACGTCGACCCCACCGAAGCGCCGCTTCGCCGTTTTGAACAGCTCTGCCACCGCCTGCGCATCTGCGATGTCCATGGCCACGGCCAGCGCTTGGCCCGCTTCGGCTGCGATCTGTGCGGTGCAGGCGATGGCAGCGGGGCCATCAATGTCGGCCACCACCACTCTGCCGCCCTCGCGCGCGATGGCGAGGGCGCATGCCTTGCCGATCCCGGCGCCGGCGCCGGTCACCACGGCCACCTTGCCTTTAAATCGTTCCATCATGTTCTCCTGGATTGCGTAGGTCTTTCGCTGCATGTCGCTCAGCGTCTGCCGGAGAGGGCGTAGGGCCGGGGTTGGTGCAATGGTCATCGCCGGCTTCGCTTTCGATCACCCGAATGGCCGCGACCGGGCACTGGCTGGCTGCTAGGCGCACGGCGGCGTGCAGCGCCTGCGGGACCGTCGCCATGCACACTTCCGCCACGCCGTCCGGCTCCCGCTGACGAAAGGTGCCCGGCAGCGTCAACACGCACTGACCAGTGGTTCCGCACAGGTCCTGGTCGACCACGACGCGAACCTCAGCCGCCGCCTGCGCGTGCAGCCGCACCGGCAGCGCGCGGAACGTCCTAAGGAACGCTGAGGGCTCCCGGGTCGGCTGCTCGGCCAAGGCCAACGTGGGGAAGCGAGCCTGGATCTGCGGCAGGCTCTCGGCCAGTTGCACCCTGGCGAGTTGAGCACCTAGGCAGAAGTGGATGCCGTGGCCGAAGCTCAGCATAATCTTTCCGTCGCTCGACATGCCAGGCCTGGTGCCGTAGAACCGCACCGGATCGAAGCGGTCGGGATCAGCGAAAGCGTCCGGGTCGCGATTGCCGGCCGCGATCAGCACGCGCACGTCCGCGTCCTTCGGGATCACCACGCCATGCAGTTCGATGTCGCGCTGGGCGATACGCGGAATGGAGCTGAACATGGCCGGCGCCTCGCAGCGCAGTACTTCTTCTACAAATGCCTCCACCCCTGCGGCGTCTCCCTGCAGCCAGTGCCGCTCCTCGGGGTAGGCCAGCATCGCCAGCACCGCATGGTCGATAGTCGCAGCAGTGGTGGCGAAGCCGCCCAGCAACATGCCCCACAGCATGCTGATCAACTCCGCGTCCGAGAGCGTATCGGCGTCGTCGGTGTGTGCGCCGACCAGTGTCGACACGATGTCGCGGCGGGGATCGGCGCGCTTGCGCAGTATGAGGTCGCCGAAATAGGCCTTCACCCTGGCGCTGGCCACGTCCGCCGCGGCGAGGTGTGGATCGCTGGCGTGCGGGCTCAGGCCTTCTAGAATGGCGCTGACGATCGCTGAGAGCTCGAAAACGTCGTCTTGGGGCATGCCGAACAATTCAGCGAAGACAAGCATGGGCAAGGCCAGTGCGAATTCCCGATGCAGGTCCACCGCCTCTCCTCGCTCCAGTGCGGGCGCCATGCCATCCAGGCGAGCTGCGACGATGCGCGCGATGCTCGGCCGCAGGTTGTCGATCTGGCCCACGGTGAAATCGCGCGAAATCAGCCGGCGCAAACGCGTATGCGTCGGTGGTTCCTTCATGGCTAGCGTAGACGCCAGCAGATTGAGCGACAGGCTGCTCGCCGCACGCGGGAAATAGCGCGCCAGTTCGGATGGCGCCGGCCCCCGAAACGCATCGCCCGTAGCCTTGAACGCCCAGTAGATGTCGGCGTGGCGGCTCAACAGAAAGAGGCCCGACGCCGCGCGGTGCACCGGATCGTGCTCTCGCAACCACCGCATGAACGGGTACGGGTCTTGGATGCATGCTGGCGACGCCAGCTCGGCGAAGGCGTCGTGGCATGCTGCCGTGGTGTCTTGCACGTCCATCTTGATTACCTGTCGAGTGGCTGATCTGACCGGTGCGCGCCAGGCGCCGCCAAATGAGAAGATTGCGATGCCGGGGGGCGTCCGCACCAGAGCACCGGCATCTCCTCGAACCCGCCGGTAATGATCTCCTTGCGCAACTTCAGTTCTTCGGGCGCCACGGCCAGGCGCAACGCGGGAAAGCGCTGGAAGATCGAACCGAATATGGCCTTCAGTTCCAGCCTCGCCAGCGCCGCCCCGATGCAATTGTGCTGCCCGTAGGAGAACGCCAGGTGGGGATTTGCGTCGCGTCCGATGTCGAAGACTTCCGGGTCTTTGAAATGGCGCGGATCAAACGAGGTCGCCGGCAGGCCGACCAGTACTTTGCTCTCCGCGGGTATATGCACGCCCGCGATGTTAACGTCGGTCCGGGGATAGCGCATGATGCCGTCCCACCCCGCGCCAGGCGAATACATGCGCAGTATTTCTTCCACCGCCTTGTCCACCAGGGAAGGATCGCGGACCAGGCGTTCGCGCTGTTGCGGATGGCGAAACATGGCCAGCAGGCCGAATTCGATCTGCGCGACGGTGCTCTCGTGCCCCGCCACCAGCACGCCCGCCGCGAGGCCGATCGCCTCTTCCTCGGTCGCTTTGCCCTGGTCGACCGCGGCTAGCAGATCCGTCAGCAGGTTATCGCCCGGATCCTGTCGCTTGCCCCGTATTTTGCCGTGGATGTAGGCGCGGAGCTCTTCCCAGGCCAGGCCGGACGCGCTGCGCGGGCCGCTTTCATGCTGGTGCGTCATCACCTCGTCGGAGAGCCCTGCGAAAAAGGCGTGTTCCTCGAAGGGCACGCCCATCAGCGCGCTGATTACCTTGGCCGGAAGCGGAAAGGAGAGATGGCGTCGCAAGTCCGCGGGCTGGGGCTGAACCGCCAGCGTATCGAACAACTGCACGGTGATCGCCTCGACCTGCTGCGTAAGCAGCTTCACCCTGCTGTTGCTGAAGGCCGGCGCCACGATCGTGCGTAACCGAGCATGCTCGTCCCCTTCGTGCGAGACCAGCCATCCCGGCGAACCGAGAATGACCGAATCTGGGGTGAAATCCGCCGGAGGCATTCCCGCGGGCCGGAATGCCGCGTCAGACAGCACCGCCTTGGCCTCGTCATAGCCTGTCACCCACCAGCATTCGTGCCCGGACGGAAGGCGCACGCGGTGGATCGGACCCTTGGCGCGTAGCGCCAACATCTCGGGCGAGGGCTCGATGTGATCGACCCGCCACATCGGCAGCGTCGGCAAGGATTGTTCGGACATGGTGACGCTTCACTCTTTAAGCCCGGAAGGGGCGGAAGATGACGGGCGGACTGCGGGCAGCAAATGAGTTAAGACAGCGTGTAGACGACGTCCTCCTTGGCGATTGCCAGCGCCAGATCCTCCGGCCGCACGAACGGCGGGGGGAAGGCACGTCCCAATTTCAGGCGCGCCAGCGCAGCGCCCACGCACAGATGCGGCCCCTGGCCGAGGGGCAGGTGCGGGTTTTGCAGCCGGTTGAAATCGAACATGTCGGTAACGCCATAGGTCGGCCGACCGTAGGAATTCGCGCAGCAGGTTCGACCCCACCCGCCCACCGACCCGTCCGCAAACATAACTTCCAAACCAGTCCCACACGCCCGGTTTCCCGCCTGGCTCAAGGTCCGCCGCTTTGGCTGTACCGCTCGCGACGTGTGTGGCTCGCAAACGAAGAACTCTAGATCGCATCCAACACTCCTCACATTTTCCCGGCGCACAACCGAGCCACTATCATTGCCACAGCAAACCATCGGACCTCACGAGACGCGAACAGCGACGCGCCGCCCGAAGACCATCGCGCTGCGATTGGCGACATACCGTGACCAGAGCAAATCGCGTGCCGAAGTGAATTCGTGGGCTCAGCAGGCATTTCGTAGCAGCGCGTAGTGTCAAGCTCCCGCCATTCAGTCTCAATGCCGACAACCGCGGAGTACATGTCTGACAAAAGCCTGATCTAACGCCGGTCTGCGTCCGACAGTCGGCGACCTGCATGGGATGCCCCGAGGCGAGCTTTCGTGCAACAATCCGCGCCATCTTCGACGTCGAAGTTGCCCCGCCAGTTTTCGTCCCATGGGCGGGAACGTCGTCGACTGCGCCGCCGCGTTAAAAGCGCCGGCTTTGGGCAAATCTGACTGGACCCGCCTCGACCCTCCGGTAATAAAGTTTGCGGAGCTTATTTCCGCCAGATGCAAGTTCCGAGCTTGCAGTCATCTCGTTGACGTTGTTCTCAATGTTTCCACCCCCGCGCTTACCGAGACGGTCGAGCTTCTCGATCGGCGTAGGTCTAAAAGGCAACGGGAAACGATCAAATTTCGAGGCATGTTCTCTTCCGGAAACATGTCATCTAATCAGAAGCGGCGGTCGGCAGCAGTCGCCTTAGTCGGAGACCTTCTAAACCAGACGATGCCCGATCCATGCCGAAGATGAAGCAATCGGGAGACCAATGCAGCATCTCATGGA
Source organism: Rhizobium croatiense (assembly GCF_019793465.1). Lineage (GTDB taxonomy): Bacteria > Pseudomonadota > Alphaproteobacteria > Rhizobiales > Rhizobiaceae > Rhizobium > Rhizobium croatiense. The sequence continues at coordinate 50,998 of NZ_JAILYJ010000026.1, forward strand.
CCGCCGCACCGTGGTGAAAAAAGCGGTCCTCGGTTGCTGGAGGTTGTTGAATAGTTCCATGACATCGAATTGAGCTTACGCCTGATGAATTCGGTCAATACCTACACCGCTAAGGGGTGCGCCGTTTACGCCTTGGGTCAAGCTTGGGGACGTTGGACTGCTCTGTTTTATCGCGATCACGTTTTTGTGGCTGGTCTGCCTGCCGAGTTCCTGAATGTATCGATCTGTCGCTCTCGCGCGTGGGCCGGAAGGACATAAATAGCAGGCTCAAGAAATAAACGACCTGAAGGAAAACCGAAGCCGCTAAGGTTACGGCGAACGCTTTGAAGATGGAAAGCGAGGCGGCGTAGGCCGAAACAGCGCTGGTGCACGTGACCAGCAGCAGGATGCAAAAAAAGGTTCTAAAGGGCAAGGTCTTGCTCCCGTTCGTTCGTCCAATGTTTCAACTGCGTCGACGCCGATGATTTCGCCCGGTTCGTCTACGCTATGAACGTGCATGACTTCGCCGAGAGCAGGCGTTGAAACAGCGTCTGCATGCAAAGCGGGTTGCGCCGTCGACAGCGATCAACTACTTCGGCATTCAGCTGGTGCCATAGGTTGCCAAAAGCCGGGTCAGCGCGAACACGCCAAAATGGCGACTTTTTCCTTCGCGGCTTCCAACTCGGCAAATGCACTGAACGTCTTCCGCCCTTCAGTGTTGACCTTTGTCCAGTTGAACGGGAGGCCTTCGGCAACGTAGTGAACGCCGCTTTGAGGCGTCAGCTTTCCGTTTCTCCAGCCCATGTCGGCACACTCGCGGACTCTGAGCGAATCGGCGCGACCTGGATCCTATCATTCGTCATTGCGCTCATAGGAGCACCGGGGAGCGGCGATCAATACGCACTTGCAGGCTTTCCAGTGCGCCCGCAACGATGAGGCCCTTGTTCGCCACTCGGTCCATCGGAGCAAACACAGGATCAAGCACCGGCCGGCAACATTCAAAACGTCGCGCGGCTTCCGTCATCGTTATTGACGGTGAACGATAAGGTTTACTACCGTCGCCTCCCAAAAGCGCTATCTGCCCGGCAAGAGGGATCGGGTACCCGTCAAAGATCGTGAAGGCGGTTAACCCAACTCGCAAAGCTTCTTCCCCAACAAATAGCGAGTGCATGTCGTCGAAGCGGATCATCTGAATAAGATCACTGCCAATTAAACCGGAGATCGATGCAATGCTGTTGCGATCAGGGAGCTCAGCGGCGCGAAAGATCGCACTTTCCGGCTCCAACAGATACACAAAATTTTCCATATCCTTGCCTTCTAAATTCTTGAAAAGAGCCCGTGCCCAGCTGCTTTTGACGGGAGCGAAAGCGACTCGTGCATCAACTCGGGATAGCGACAACGCGCGGCAATATGCAGATTCAGCGTGCTGTGTAAATGGTCCTGCGCCAATTCGGTTCGGTTCAATTCAAGTCACGCTCCGGACGTGTCGCTCCAATGTCGCCCATATCGTTGACTTTATTTAGATATTTGAATACGCGTGGTTTTATTCCGGCGCGCCCCCATACCAATTCCGCGCCAAACATGTACGCGACGATGTTGGACCATACCAGCAGCCGCGCAGTGGACTAAGGCGAGTTCAGCAATCGAACGTGGCGGCCATCGGCGTCGCCGCTCGTATGGCTCGACATTTGTCCCAAATTTGCGGAACGGGATCCCGACCTTGGGCAGGCTATGCAAACGGGTGCGTGTTCCAAGTTTGACGAGAGCTGTACGCTGTACGAATACCCCGGCAGAATTGGAAATCATCTCCCATGCTGCAGACGCGAGAAGCTGACGAGTGGAGCTTCTATCAAGGCACCCCTTGCGACGCTGAAGCAGAAAGAAAATTTGCAATCGGCAAGTTCCATCCGAGCATCACGACATTTGGCTAGCGCAACCGGGGCAACAGCCGCGCTCACTGTTGGCTTACTTAAAGTGTGCTGAGTGCCGCGGTCGCGAGTTCGCGCTCGGTCCCCAGGCGTTTTTGGTGCCGCGTTTTTAGTGCTATTCAAAACGCGGATGACGGCATCCAATCAATCTATTTTTCCTGATTAGCGACCTTGGTGCATGATCAAAGCGTCTAACCAAACAAGGTGATCGCGACGTCAGCGGAGAAACGTAAAAAATGCAATAGATAGGAAGCGGCAGATTTTATTGCGTATCCCGGAGAGATACTGCCGCCGCCATGTTGCTCGCTATGGCGGCGGCCCTCGGAGTGTGGCGAACAGGCCCGGTCTCCAACTACTCTGAGGACTATCGAAGAGACATATGATAACTCTCATCGACGGCTAAGGCGTCGTTGCGCAGCAGTTGATCTTCGATCTTCCCTCAGATTGCCGCACTCAGACTGCTCAATCGGCGCCGCAGATTGAAAGCCTGCGTTTGTCCGTTTGACGACAGCGGGAGGCGGGATCGCCTCCCGCTGCACAGGCGATCGAGTGATTGAAAAGCCGGCTTCAATTGTCACTTGCTCAAGTTGGCACAACCTTTGAATGTTCGCCTTCCGGGGACCAAAGCAGCCAACTGAATTCGATTATTGGAGAAAGCGACGAAGCGCATGCCAAATGTGCATCACATCGGGGTCTTGACGGTAGCGGTACCAACTGTGGACGCCGCACGTCAAACCGGCCTAGCCGTCGACCACTGCGACGATTGCCAAACACTCTATTTCAGCCGACCATGCCAGATGGGTCTCAAGTTATTTGATGACTATGTGCTCTTCCGCTTTTTTTCGCGCGCACTTGAAGAAATTGAGATGGGGATTGCCACCGCGACCGAGGCAACCGGCCTTTCGCTTAGGGAGCTGCGGGATACAACCCGCAGTTTCCCAGCAAGGCTTATCCGCGCCTTTGCCCTGCAAGAGGCGAGTGATTGCGTGCCTGATGCGGAGGAGCAACTGTTGCGCGACATGCTCCTAGCGCATGTGCGGCCAGGCGACCCTGAGGGCGTGCGTTTTGCTAAGATCATTGCGCGACGTTCCATGCGTGAAGACCACCTCTGGCGGGATCTCGGCTTGCATGACAAAGCCGAACTTAGGAGATTGCTGTTCGCGCATTTTCCGGCGCTGGCGGCAGGCAACACCTGCAACATGAGGTGGAAAAAATATTTCTACCGCAAGATTTGCGAAGCTGAAGGCTTTTCCCTTTGTAGCGCTCCCAGCTGCAAGGAATGCGGCGATTTTAATGAATGCTTTCTCCCTGAGGAAAGCGGAAGTCTTTCTGGAGCGGCAGAGTTCGTCGGGCACGAGATCTTGAAAACGTAAAGGCCACAGATGCAATCTTGGCGGGCTTGTCCGGCGACGTTGAACCGATACGGGGGATTATTGCTCCCGATGTTGCGACTGTGCGGGCACGCGCAAATGTCGCTTTCCTAAATATGAGCGGTGATGTCGTCGTCGGATAATGATCATCGGTCCATTCTATAGCGCCTACTAAAATTGCCTTAAGCTCTTCGCCATATTCGACTACGCGATCTACAATTTGTCGGAGCTGAGCGTGCGGCCGGAAAAAAGCATCCGCGACTAGCGCTTTAACTTGATAGCTTGCTCACGATCTTTGCTGTAGCCTTCGAGCATTTCCTCCAGAATTTGGCCCGCTGACGATCGAAACCGGCTCCGTTGTCAATCTCGCCAATGGCGGAACAATCCGGGCCTGCAAGACTTCAGCTGCCAAGCTGTCGGCATTCCTCCTATTTGTTCGTGGAGACAGCATAACAGCGAGCTTGTTGTAAGCGACAATCTCTACTGTGCCTTCATATGCGTTCTGCTGATCATCCGGCCTTAATTCCGACGCGCGGTGCGAAGCCGATTGGCCGTCAATGCGGTGCCGATCTGTTTGGCTCTACGACTTGCCACACTACTTCTGTCCCTCGCCTGAGATGTAAGGATACGGACGAGATTTGTTGATCTTTGACGCAAGCGATTTCCAACCGACAAGACCTCGCAGCCGCTTCATCCAGTTTGGCGGTTTCGAGACAAGAGTTTGTCGATCCCGCCTTCGAAAGTTTGGAATTAAATAGCTGAAGATCAGCAAAACAACTGTTTTATATGCTGCTGCCCACATGGCACGGGTTTTGAAGATTGCCATGCGAGGCGGCGCGAGCTGCCTGCCTTTTACTCAGCGATGGATGGAACGAAAGAAGGAAGGCGATATGTCAGATTTGCGTCAAATCGCATTTTACGGCAAAGGGGGGATCGGCAAGTCCACCACCTCCCAAAATACGCTCGCAGCGCTT
>NZ_JAILYJ010000027.1 GCF_019793465.1 Rhizobium croatiense
GACGTTCTTGCCAGCATCGCTGATACGTCGATTACCAGGCTGGAGCAGTTGCTTCCGTGGAATTGGACGCCGCCGACCGTCAACGCTCAAGCGGCCTGACCTGCGGCCTTCACCGGAGGCTTACTTTGCTGAAGGCGGTCGGCCGATTGGAATGCTCCATCAGACCTCAACTTACCGGCAGCAAGGACTGCAGGTTCGATAGCTTCTTTTCGTGGATGAGGATATACGGATCCTCGAACTCTACCCGCATCTTGTCCTGGTTGGCGACGAAGTAGGGGCTGAGGTACGGGTCGAATGCATGCGCGCGAAGACTACGAGTTTGGTCTCGGCGGTCTTGGCTTCCTCGACGAAATGGCACTCTCGTTGCTAACCTTCTCCATTGCGTCGACGAGGAACGGCCGCGCAAGGTCGATGCCACGCTTCGGGTCCATCGATTCATCCCGGACGCTCCCGCCTTGCGTAATAGACTGGATTTTTCATTTCTGCCTGGGTTTCAAACCTGTCTCGCCGTGGTGTTGCTGCATCCCGTCCTGCCCCGGCTTTTGGTCCTGCCAGGCTCGCGCTGCCCGCAACGGCTTTGCCGTCCTTCACTTCGTTGCGGCCCTGCGGGTGCTGGCCGCACTTGCAGCCTGGCTTTTGGACCGCCGTAGCAGGTCGCGATGGCCGCGACCTCGAACGGAGGTTCAGAGATGAACAGGCAGCAATCCAATCAACGATCCGATATCTACAGCCGCATCACCACCAAGATCATCGCCGATCTCAAACAGGGCGTCCGTCCATGGACCAAGCCATGGACGACGGGAGGCTGGACAGCCGAGGTCAGCCGGCCACTGCGCCACAATGGCCAACCCTACACCGGCATCAATGCTCTGCTCCTCTGGTCTGAAGCCATCGCCCGCGGCTTTGCATCACCAAGGTGGATGACGTTTCGCCAGGCAATCGAGCTCGGCGGCGCCGTCCGCAGGGGCGAAACCGGCACGACCGTCGTCTTCGCCAGCTCTTTCATCCGCGCCGAGACGACGGAGACAGGCGCCGAAATCGAACGCGACATCCCCTTCCTCAAAACCTACACCGTGTTCAACACCGACCAGATCACCGGCCTTGATGGCCTTGCCCATTCCATCGCGCCTGACCAGGATTGGATGAGCCGCATCGGTGCTGCCGGCCGCTTCTTTGCCAATACCGGCGCCCTGATCCGCCATGGAGGATCGGCGGCCTATTATGCTGCTGCCCGTGACTACATCCAGATGCCGTGCTTCGACGCCTTCCGGGACGATGCATCCTATGTCGCCGTTCTCAGTCACGAGATGACGCACTGGACCGCTGCACCGCGAAGGCTCGATCGGGATCTCAGCCGCTATGCGAAAGACAGGAGCGAACGCGCCCGCGAAGAGCTCATTGCCGAACTCGGCAGCTGCTTTCTCTGCGCCGATCTTGGTATCGTCCCCGAGCTCGAACCACGCCCCGACCATGCAAGCTATCTCGATGACTGGCTCAAGGTTCTCGGCAGCGACAAGCGTGCCATCTTTTCAGCGGCAGCTCATGCCCAGCGCGCGGTCGACTATCTGCATGACTTGCAGCCGGACCTCAACGAGGAGGAGGCGGCGTGAGCCGTCTCCTTCTTAGCCACCCGGACGCCGCCCACTGCCGCGACCCGACGGCCGCAAGCTCCTATCCCGCGAACCGGCGTCTAAAATCGTCAGGCATTGACCTCGCGCAGCTAGTGGGGCGTGTTCACCGGCATATTGAAGTGACGCGCGAAGTATTCCGACGGCGTCGTCATGCGGCCCGTGGTGAGAACCAGCGCATCCCCTCGACCGTCGATGCTGAAAATCACGCGACTGTGCAGGCTTGCAACCTCCTCCGGCAGATCCTCCCTTAGCATCGCGATGGCGGAAGCCATCGTCCGCCGAGGGCGAACGAGAACGATGTCCCGCGCGAACGAGTCGTCGTGCGTAGCATCGAGAGAAGCGTTGATGACAGCGGGTCGTCGGATGATCTATTTGGAACTAGCAAAAAATATTGCTTTGATAAATTTGCGCTGACAGCTTTGGCCGCGGCCTCAACACGAGCGGGTGCCTGCAGCCGCTGGCGCGCATTGGAAAGATGGAGGCGGACGGTTTGAATGGATAAGTTTCAGTCTCCTATGGATAGCACCGTCACTATCGCCGTCGGATAAAAGCTGCAAACAACGTCTTTCCTGTTTCGTCAGATCCTGCCTGGGATTAGCGATCTCTCCGTCCAAACGCGTTGGACCCGTTCATGAAATCTGTTTTCGCTTGGCGCGTAATGCCGGATAGACACTGGAGAGCCAACCATCGGCGCCCTCACCGGTAGGTCATGTTCCAGCCGAGTTCGCCGGTGCGCAACGCGCTCCATATGCTGAGCGGCGACGGAGATAGGGAACGCACGGGCGGGGGCAGTCGGTCCCGCCTCCCTTGACGGCCGCTATGCTGAGGCTCCTGCGGCTGCCCTTGTTCCGCCCTTAGCGTGGCGAGAATTCCCGAAATCCGCCTCACGGCGCCGCTATGCTGATTTCTCCGATACTCTTCATTGTTTGATTGCAACCCGCCTGCGGACGGGTTGCCTGATCGTCCCTGATGACTACCGGCAGCCATGCGATCGGGCTGGCGGATGATTCGCATCTCACTCCATTAAAGCCGAAGATCAGTCAGTTTAACCCCGCCTCCTGGCTGGCGCGGAAAGAGCTCAGCTTGCTCAGGAGGTCCTGAGAGATCTCGAATTGCCGCGCCGTCCCCCGGCCCATGGCGTTCTTCCCCATCGTCTCCACCAGCATTCCCCGCTTTACCAAAAGGTCGACCGTCTCCTTCACACCGCTGCGTGTTAGCTCGGTAATCTCAATTATATTAGAGAGGGTTAGCTTCTGATGGGCCTGAGTCATCGTATAGAGGATCGTCATCATGCCGATCTGCTTCAGCCTCGCCTGCGGGGTCTCGTCCTCCAGCGGATGGTCGAGGATCTCATGGAGAATGAGTCCCGAGAAGGCAAGGTTGTGCCATTGCGTTTTAATCGCGCTTGTCATGTCATTTAACTATGTTATATACGACAGTATAAACGCGGGCAGGCAGATTGAGTCTCCCGAAACGCAATAGGGCGCCATCGTCTCGAAGGATCCTGTTCATGAAAAGCCTTCTCCTGAATTCACTGCTTACGGTCTGCTTCGTTGCGCCACCCTATCTTATTTTCGGCAGTAAAGCGCGGGCCGAGGATTGGGGATGCCAGGTTATTCTATGCCTTTCCAATCCCGGCGGGCCGACGCAATATGCAGAATGCCGGCCGCCGATCCAGAAGCTGTGGCGGGAGCTTGCCGAGGGGCACTCATTCCCGACCTGTAGCGGCGTCGGTTTTCAGAGTTCGCGGCCTGGCTATGAACCCTATTATTGCGATGCGGGGTACAAGCTCACGACTGATAGCGGTCGCGGCGGTCGGCAAGCAACCTGCGTATCGACATCGCCGCAGCCGGTGAGCAACAGCCTCTGCTGGGATGGGAACGACTATACTTCCCGCGACAATTCGGTCCTGTCGCCACATTGGCAGCGCGTGGACGGGCACCGCCAGTGCATCGGCTATCCGACAACGCGCCCGAATGTGCGATCGCAGCCGCACTATGTCGATGTCACCATCGACGGCGCCGGTAAACAGCGCGTTTGGTATTGACCGATGGGTGCTGCATTCGTCGAAATCGCGCAAACCTGCGCGCCGATGGTTCAGGTGGAGACGCTGGCCGGCATTGTCAGCCTTGAGAGCCGGTTTCAGCCCTTCGCCATCCGCATCAACAGCGGCCCACCACTCGCTGCTCAACCCGCATCGAAGGCGGAGGCGATCGAGGTCACGACGTCTCTGATTGCCGATCACCAGGATATTCAGATCGGGCTCGGCGGTATCGCGATAGAGGCGCTTCAAAAATTGAAGCTATCCGTCGCCGACGCCTTCGATCCCTGCATGAACCTCAAGGCCACGGCTACGCTTCTCGACGGATACTACCGCGCCGCATTACGCGCGGGGGATCCGGCTCAGGCCGAAAGGGTGATGCTCCAGTCCTATTATGGCCGCGATGATCGATCCCTCGGCGCCATGGTCAAATATGACGAGCAGGTACGCCAGGAAGTAAAGCAGTTATCGCCGACGCTTGCCTCGCTCACCATCGGCGAACGAGGTGACCAGGCCGGGTCTGGCGTGCCGACGCAAGATGAGGCGCCGCCGGCGCTTGCGAAACAATCCTCCCAAACCGCTGAGGCCGCATCCTGGGATGTTTTCAGCTCAGGGCGGCGATCCACGGTTCTCGTTTTCCAGAATGATTGATCGGAGCAAAGTGAATGATCTCCAAAGCCAGCCTTCGCCCCTTTGCCGCATCCACGCTGATGGCGGCCGCCATTGTCATCTGCCTGGTCGAGCCGGCCTTCGCCCAGGCCGCCGGCATCGAAACCGTGCTGCAGAACATCGTCGACATGCTGACCGGCAATATCGCCCGTCTGCTGGCGGTCATCGCCGTCATCATCATCTGCATTGCCTGGATGTTTGGCTACATGGATTTGAGGCGGGCCGGCTTCTGGATTATCGGGATCGGCGGCATTTTTGGCGCCACCGAGCTGGTCAACACCATCGTCGGAGGCTGACGGGCATGGCAAACGCTCCCAGCCTCGAAGAAGACATCCTGTTCCTCGCCTGCACCCGCCCGGCGACGATCGCAGGCGTGACGATGGAGGCGATGGGCGTCAACATCATGCTGACGACCATTCTCTACATCACAGCGGGGTCGATCGCCTATGCGCTGATCGGCGTCGTCTTCCACGTCGTGTTCCGGGCGCTCGTCAAGCACGACCACAACATGTTTCGGATCCTGATTGCGTGGATCGAAACCCGTGGCCGCTCCCGCAATGCCGCCTATTGGGGCGGCGCCACGCTCTCGCCTCTGACGCTCACCCGACGTTATGACGAAAGGGATCTCAGCTTTGTCTAACATTGCGACGCTCCGGTCGCGCGAGCTCGGGCCGGAAACCTTCATCCCCTATGTCAGGCATGTCGACGAGACGACCATTGCGCTCGAATCCCGAGCGTTGATGACGATGATCGCTCTCGACGGCGTTTCCTTCGAAACTTCGGACGTCAGGGACCTCAACGACCTGCACCGCAGCCTGAACACGCTCTATCGCAATATCGCTGACGAGCGGCTGGCGCTCTGGACGCATCTGGTGCGCCGCCGCGACAATGCTTATCCCGAGGGACGCTTCGCCAATCCCTTCTCCGACGGTCTGAACGCGCGATACCGCGAGCGCATGGTGAGGGAAGATCTGTTTCGCAACGATCTTTACCTCACCCTTGTCTGGCATCCCGGCCGGGATCCTGCCGAAAAGGCGGCCAAGCTTCTCTCCCGGCTGCGCAAGGCCCGCCGATCCGATACCGAGCTCGACGGGCAGGCCCTGAAGCATCTGCGTGACCGCGTGGCGGATGTCGTCGCCGGCCTGAAGCGCTTCGAGCCGCGGCTGCTCACCCTCCACGAACAGGACGGGATCCTGTTCTCCGAGCCGAGCGAAGTGCTCCACCAGATCGTCGGCGGCCGGCGGGAGCCGATCCCATTGACGGAGGGACGAATTTCCTCGGCAATCTATTCCGACCGGGTCATTTTCGGGCGCGAGACCGTCGAGATCCGTCACGAGGCCGACAGCCGCTATGCCGGCATGTTCGGCTTCAAGGAATATCCGGCGACGACGCGCAGCGGCATGCTCGACGCTATCTTGACCGCACCTTTCGAGCTTATCCTGACGCAGTCCTTCGCTTTCACCTCAAAGGCCGATGCCCGCACGATCATGGGCCGCAAGCAGAACCAGATGGTCAGCGCCGGCGACAAGGCGGCCTCACAGATCGAGGAACTCGGCGAGGCGATGGACGATCTCGAATCCAATCGCTTCGTTCTCGGGGAACATCATCTTGCGCTTGCCGTCTTCGCGCCCTCGGTCAAGGAACTGACTGATCACATGGCGAAAGCGCGGGCCTATCTCACCAGCGGCGGCGCGGTCGTCGCCCGCGAGGATCTTGGGCTCGAGGCTGCCTGGTGGGCGCAAGTGCCGGGCAATTTCCGCTACCGGGCGCGCTCGGGAGCGATCACGTCGCGCAACTTCGCAGCCCTTGCTCCCTATCATTCCTATCCGGCGGGCAAGAAGGACGGCAACGAGTGGGGACCGGCGGTCGCCATGCTCAAGACCGCGTCCGGCTCGCCCTTCTATTTCAACTTTCATCACGGCGATCTCGGCAACAGTTTCGTCTGCGGTCCGTCGGGTGCCGGCAAGACGGTGCTCTTGAATTTCATGCTGTCCCAGCTCGAAAAGCATGACCCGCATATGGTCTTCTTCGACAAGGACCGTGGCGCCGATCTCTTCGTGCGGGCGGCCGGCGGCACCTATCTGCCGCTGAAGAATGGTGTCGCCACCGGCTGCGCGCCGGTGAAAGCACTGGAATTCACTGCGGAAAACAAAGTATTCCTCACCGGTTGGATCGCCAAGCTGGTCCGATCCGGATCTGGCGAATTGTCGATCACCGAGTTGCGCGACATCACCTCGGCGGTCGACGGGGTGGCGGACCTGCCGGTGGAGCGTCGCTCCATCGGCGCCCTGCGCACCTTCCTCAACAACACCGATCCCGAGGGCATTGCCGCACGTCTCCGACGATGGGAAAAGGGCGGCCCGCTCGGCTGGGTATTCGACAACGAGGCTGACGATATCGGCATCGGCGCCAGGTTCATCGGCTACGACATGACCGATTTCCTCGACAATGAGGAGATCCGCACGCCGTTGATGGCCTACCTGTTCTATCGGATCGAGCAGCTGATCGACGGGCGTCGCATCATCATTGTCATCGACGAGTTCTGGAAGGCGCTGCAGGACGAAGGCTTTCGTGATCTCGCCCAGAACAAACTCAAGACGATCCGCAAGCAGAACGGTCTCATGCTGTTTGCGACCCAGAGCCCGCGCGATGCCATCGTCTCGCCGATCGCCCACACGATCATCGAGCAGTGCCCGACACAGATCTTTCTTCCGAACCCGCGCGGCGACCGCGCCGACTATGTCGACGGCTTCAAGCTGACGGAGCGCGAATTCGAGCTCGTCTCGCGCGAACTCTCCGTCGAGAGCCGCCGGTTCATCGTCAAGCAGGGGCACAACAGCGTTGTCGCCGAGCTGAACCTCAACGGCTTCGACGACGAACTTGCCATCCTCTCCGGCCGGACCGCCAATGTCGAGCTTGCCGATGCTATCCGTTTGGAGATCGGCGAGGGACGGGAGGACTGGCTTGCCGTGTTTCATCAGAGGAGGAAGACAGCATGATCCGAACAGGAACGATGCGGCCATTGTTTGTATCGGCCGCTCTTTTGGCGTCGGCGATGCTAGCATCGGCGCAGGGCATCCCCGTCATCGATCAGACATCGATCGCCAAGCAAATCGAGAGCATCGCGCAGCTGAAGTCCCAGCTCGACGCCTTGAACCAGCAGCTCCAACAAGCCCAGCAGCTCTACGGCTCGCTGAACAAGATCACCAACATGGCCGACGTCGCCAACCTGCTGAACGATCCGTCGATCCGCAAGGCGCTTCCGCAGGACTTCAACGCGATCGAGGGGCTGTTCAAAGGTTCCGGCAGCGGCGTCTTCGGTAGTTCCGCTTCCAAATTCGTTCAAGACAATTCCACCTACCGCACCGATGCCGACGATTTCTATGCGCAGGAACTGTCGCGCATCCAGAACCAGAACGCCGGGCAGATGAGCCTCGGCCGGCAGATCTACGATGCGGCGACCAAGCGCATCGGCGGCATCGATGAGCTTCGCCAGAAAATCTCCGGTGCTGCCGACGCCAAGGACATCGCCGATCTGCAGGCCCGCCTCCAGGCCGAGACCGCCTTCTTGCAAGCCGACGTCCTGCGCATGCAGGGCCTGCAGATGGTCCAGCAGGCTCAGGTGCAGGTCGATGACCAACGCAAGGCTGAGGACTGGCGCAAGCGAATGGACACGATGGGAGCGGCGCTGAAATGAAGTGGCTTCTTTCTAGCGCGGCCATGCTTTTACTGGCGGCCTGCTCCCCACAGGCGGATAAGATTTACACCGTCGATGAGCTCATGGCGGACGATGGTCTGCTCGCTAGGATTATCGGCGAATGCCGTAACAATCCCGGAGAACTCCGCGATACGCCCAATTGCCGCAACGCCGAGGCAGCCGACGGCAAGCTGCGGCTGGAGCGGATGGGCAAATCGTTGGGAGGCTGACGATGTATCAGGTCTTCAGCTTCGTCGACGGACAGTTCAAGACACCGCTGGAAAACTTCATTTCCTCCGGCACCTCGAATATCGCCAACTGGGTCAGCGGCCCGCTGACGGCGGCACTCACCCTCTATGTCGTGCTCTACGGCTATCTCGTCCTGCGCGGCTCCGTGCAGGAACCGATCCTCGAATTCGCCTTCCGGGCGATGAAGCTCGCCATCATCGTCATGCTGGTGAGGAACGCCGGCGACTATCAGACCTACGTCACCAATATCTTCTTCGATGCGCTGCCGCGCGAAATCTCGCAGGCGCTGAATTCGGGCACGGCGCCGAGCGCGTCGACCTTCGACAGCCTGCTCGATAAGGGCCAGAAATGCGCCAAAGAGATATGGTCGCGGGGCTCCTGGCCTATCGATATCGTCACCGGCGTGGGCGGCCTACTGGTTATCGGCGGAAGCTTTCTTGTCGCGGCGATCGGTTATATAGTTTCGCTCTATGCCCGGCTGACGCTTGCCATCGTGCTGGCAATAGGTCCGATCTTCATCGCGCTCGCCATGTTCCAGTCGACCCGCCGGTTCACCGAATCCTGGATCGGCCAGCTCGTCAATTTCGTCATCCTTCAGGTCCTGGTCGTTGCCATCGGCTCGCTGCTGATCACCTGCATCGATACGACGTTTACGGCGATCGAAGGTTATAGCGACGTGCTGATGCGGCCGATCGCGCTCTGCGCCATTTGCGTCGCCGCACTCTACGTCTTCTACCAACTGCCCGGCATTGCTTCGGCTCTTGCGGCGGGCGGGGCGTCGCTCACCTACGGCTACGGCGCCGCCCGCGATGCGCACGAAAGCACGCTCGCCTGGGCGACATCCCACACAGTCAGAGCGGTCGGCCGCGGCGCGCGTTCCGTCGGCCGCCGCCTGACGCCAGGCCGGACCGAATGACGGTCACCAACGCTTCAGACAATTGAACAGGTTTTTTCGATGCTTCGTATCGTTTTGTCGTTTTTGCTGACCGCCGGTCTCGTAGGCTGCGGTTCGATTTCCCACCCGCTACCGAAATGTGATGGTTATTCCCGCCGGCCGCTGAACCGCGCCATGTGGCAATGGCAGGACAGTGGAGGCGAGCAGCCGGCGACCCGGGCCGTTCCCGCTGAGCCGACCAGTCACGCCGCCGCCTATGTGCCGGAACCATCTTCAGCCACACCGGCCGCTTTCGCGCATTTCGATGTCGCGAGCTCCTACCGTCCATGCGAGGGCGAGTGACATGGTGACCACGGATAACCTCAAAAGTTACTTCGACAAGGCCCGCCGATTCGATCAGGACCGGGTGATCCAGGTCGAGCGCTCCGCCCGCATCGCTTGGTTCATCGCTGCTTGCGCCGGTACGCTTGCTGCCGTTTCCGTCTTTGCCGTTGCCGGCCTCACGCCTTTGAAAACCGTCGAGCCCTTCGTCGTGCGGGTCGATAATTCCACCGGCATCGTCGATGTGGTTTCGGCGCTGACATCGACCGCCGGCACCTACGACGAGGCCGTCACCAAATATTTCGCGGCCAAATATGTCCGTGCCCGCGAAGGTTACGTCTGGAGCGAGGGCGAGGAGAATTTTCGCACCGCGGCGTTGCTATCGGCGCAGCCGGAGCAGACTCGATTTGCCGCAGTCTACCGCGGCAGCAATCCAGACTCCCCGCAGAACATTTATGGCCGCAGTGCCACGTCGCGGATCAACATTGTCTCCATCTCGCTGATCAACGCCAATGTGGCATCCGTCCGCTATATGAGGACGGTGACCCGCGGTGACGAGGTGCGCACGACGCACTGGGTTGCGACCCTGACCTTTTCCTATGCCAATGCCCCGATGTCCTCGACCGACCGGCTGATCAACCCGATCGGCTTCGTCGTCAGCGAATATCGCGCCGATCCGGAGGCGATCAATTGAAACCGCGTTTCCTTCTCCCGCTCATTCTGGTTACCGGTTTCTCTTCGGCGGCGCTCGCCCTCGAGACGCCACGCGGCGCCACGCAGGACAGCCGCATCCGTTTCGTCGACTACCAGCCCTATAACATCACAAAAGTCGTCGGCACGCTCCGGTCTTCCGTGCAGATCGAATTCGCCGCCGACGAGGAAATCGCTCATGTCGCCCTCGGCAACAGCGTCGCCTGGGAGGTGGCGCCGGCCGGCAACATCCTGTTCCTGAAGCCTCGCGAAAATCAGCCGGTGACGAATATCTCGGTCGTGACGACACGACGGGACGGCTCGACCCGCAGCTATCAGATGGAACTCACCGTCCGTGACGGCAGTGTTGAAGCCGGTCAGAACACCTATTTCTATGTGAAATATCGCTATCCCGCTGATGAAGCGGAGCGGCGCCGGCTGGAAGCATCTGCGCGCGCGCAGGCGGCACAAGCCGGCGAGGCCGATCGCGTGCTTGCCCTTCACGAAGCCTATGGACCGCGCAACTGGCGTTATTCGGCGCAAGGGTCCCAGGCGCTCGAACCGCAAGCGGTCTATGACAACGGCAAGGTCACGACCTTCGCCTTTGCCGGCAACCAGGAAATGCCGGCGATCTATATGGAAAACTCCGACGGCAGCGAAAGCCTGGTTCCGAAGTCAGTCGACGGCAATCTCGTCCTCGTTCACGCGATCAGCCGCAAGTTCATACTGCGCCGTGGCGGCGACGTGCTTTGCGTCTTCAACGAAGCCTACGATCGCGTCGGCACCAATCCCGAGACTAACACGACGTCACCATCGGTCGAGCGCGTCGTCAAAGTGCCGCCCGGCGCGGCGCAATAGGAGGCGTTATGGCCGAGGAAGAGATTACCCAGATTCCGGGCGAGCGCGCCGAGACGTCGGCCGGCGGCCGGCTCGACAATAACCCGATCCTCAAACGCGGCGCTGTCGCCTTGGCGATCGTCGTCTTTGTCGCGTTCGCTCTCTGGTCGATGCGAGGGCAGGACAAGCCGTCAGACGGTGCCCAGCCGGAGCGCGTTGTCATCCGGCAGACATCGGATTTCGAACCGGCGAAGGAGCCACAGCCGGTGGCGACACCGCCGCAGGTCCAGCTCCCGACGCCTGTCGCCGCCGAGCAGGCGCCGACCGACGGCGACAAGCTGCTCGATGCTGCCCGCCGTGCGCCGGTCATCGCCTATGGCGGCGAGAAATCGCCGGCAACGCGGCGGCAGGATCAGGGCGAGGCGTCGGATCAGGCCTCGAATTACGTGCCGCTCGGCGCCAATCCCGGCGGCTTCGCCTCGCAGGGCGAAAACGATGACCAGCGCTTCGACCGCTTGCTGACACCGACGCAATTGCAGGGATCGCGTGCCGGCACGTTGGGCAATCGTGATTTCATCGTCGCAATGGGGACATCCATTCCTTGCGTTCTCGAGACCGCGCTCTCCTCCGATCAGCCAGGGTTCACGAGCTGCGTCATCAACCGGGACGTTCTTTCAGATAACGGCCGCGTTGTGCTGATGGAAAAAGGCACGCAGATTGTCGGTGAATATCGCGGCGGTATTCGGCGTGGACAAAAGCGCCTGTTCGTTCTCTGGAACCGGGCGAAGACGCCGAAAGGCGTGATCATCACTTTGGCTTCGCCCGCAACCGACGCGCTTGGCCGGGCCGGCATCGATGGTTATGTGGACACCCATTGGTGGGAGCGTTTTGGCAGCGCGATGCTCCTGTCGATCGTCGGCGACGCCAGCTCTTATGCCAGCAGCCGGCTGCAGGACAGCGATGTCGACGCGCAAAACACCACCAGCGCCGGTCAGCAGGCGGCGGCGATCGCCGTCGAGCAATCGATCAACATTCCGCCGACGCTCATGAAACATCAGGGCGAGCTGGTTTCGATCTTCGTCGCACGCGACCTCGATTTCTCCACCGTCTACCGGCTTCGTGTGACCGAGCCCCGCAACCGCATCTACGACCGTGCTGCGCTTGGGGATTTCAGCCCCTCCTCGAAGCTCGTGACGAAATAGGTTCGGCAATGACTGAAGCTGCCGACTCCGGCGTCGTGCGCGAACTGCTTTCGCCGCTATCACGCTTTCTGCGTGACAAGACCCTCTACGAGGTCATCGTCAACCGGCCGGGACAGGTCGTCACGGAGGGGAGGGAGGGATGGCAGACCTATGAGATGCCCGAACTCTCATTCGACAGGTTGATGCGTCTCGCCCGCACGGTCGCGAGCTTCTCCAATCAGTCGATCGACGAGACGCGGCCGATCCTGTCGGCGACCCTGCCGGACGATGAGCGGATCCAGATCGTCATCCCGCCGGCAACGACGAAGGGAACCGTCAGCATCACCATCCGCAAGCCGTCCTCTGTGTCGCTGACCCTCGAGGATCTCGATCATGGAGGATTGTTCGCCGATGTCGCGCCTGTCGAAAGCGACGGGAGACGATTGGACCAAAGGCTGTTGGAATACTATCGGATCGGCGCCTACAAGGCGTTTCTGCGGGAGGCGGTGTTCGCAAGGAAGAACATCATCATCTCCGGCGCCACGGGGTCGGGAAAGACGACGCTGTCGAAAGCGCTGATCCGCCACATCCCGCAAAATGAGCGGATCATTTCCATCGAGGACACACCGGAACTGGTGGTCCCGCAGCCCAACCATGTTCGGCTCTTTTACTCCAAGGGCGGGCAGGGTCTCGCCAAGGTCGGCGCGAAGGACCTGCTCGAATCCTGCCTGCGCATGCGGCCCGACCGTATCCTGCTGCAGGAGCTGCGTGACGGGACGGCATTCTACTACATCCGCAATGTCAACTCCGGCCATCCTGGCTCCATCACCACGGTCCATGCCGACTCCGCCCGCCTCGCCTTTGAGCAGCTGACTTTGCTGGTCAAGGAGTCGGAGGGTGGTGGGGACCTCGAACGGCACGACATCCGCGAGATGCTGACGATCGCGATCGACATCATCGTCCAATGCAAGCGGATCGACGGCCGGTTTCGGGTGAGCGAGATCTACTATCGAGACGCCGCGACTGACCTCGGCCGCTCTTCGTCGGATCGAGCTTAACGGGTTGCGTCCGGGCCTCTAACAATTCTGTCGGTTTCGACCGTCAGTCCAATTGTGCGGCCTTCTCACGCAGGACCACTGAAAACGCGCGGAGCCCCTGATGGTCCAGTGCATCAATGAATTCGTGAACCGCCGGCACCGTCTTGCGTAAATTCAACCGGGCGCGCCTGATGCTGTCGATCAATGCGCTCTAAAAGGTGGATGGAGGCCCACGAGGAAATTGTCCGGCGATACGCAGGTCACCCCATGAGGCCGAAGCTCCGTGACAGGGAAATCCTTGAGATTCCACGTGACAATCACGGAAGCTTTTCCGGCGATGGCTGCAGCTAAAACATGACGATCATCGGGACCGGTAGCGAGAGGTTGGGGATGAGGATTTGGTGGTTACCGACATCGGCATCGGGCAAAACTTCCTTGATCCGATCACGGGTCGCTTCCAGACGGGAGAAGGGTATCTCGGGTGAGCCGATGGCCAGATTGCGAATCCACTCGGCGTGGATGTCGTCGGTCCAGCGTGCGTCGACGAGACCGTCGAAAGCACACTGGACCAAGACATTGCGTAAATGGAAAGGGTAGAGGACGCAGGCATCGTAGACCGCGACGGGCGGCTTAGAGGCCATGATTGACGATCAGATCCTCTGTGTCCTCGGCCAGCGCGTCGAGGCTTTTCTGGCGAGCATCGAGCTTGGCCTTGAGCGCAAGAACATCCTTCAACTTGGCTCGGCGGTGCTTGCCGACATAGCGGAAGGGCAGATCGCCGCGATCCATGCGCAGCACCACGAGAGGACGTGAGATGCCGAGGATGGTGGAGGCGTCGGTCGGGCTCAATTCCTGATCTTCCGTGAGCACGGCAACACGCTTGCCGCGCAACAGATGATCGAGGAGTGCTTCGACAGGTGCGAAAGCCGAGGCTGGAAGAGAAAGGGTTTGAAGCTGTCCACCTTCGCGGCGAATCCGCAGTTCCAGGTGGTCGCCCTCCGCCAGCTTTGGGATCGGCGCGACGGCCTTGCGGTCGCGATCCGACAATTCGGTAAATTGAAGAACATGGCTGGTCATGGCGAACACCTCTGACCATGTATATAGGGCAAGTCGCTCATAACTGCAATACCTGAAATATCCTCCGCTTTCCATCTCCGATTTCCGGGTGCCATAGGAGCGCGCGGCGAACGAGCTCGACCCGCCAACTTGAAGCGTGGGTTACCGCCAACGGCAAGCGCTCCGCTTCCGATGTGATCGTGCAATGCAAAGGGGCCGCCTCACCAACTATGCAGAAAAATAGGGCCGCTGGAAAACCAGGGCCCTTTAAGGTGTGAAGGTCAATAACCTCCAGAGGGGAACAGCTGATACGATGGCACTGGGAGGAAAACCATCGACTGCATCAACTTGAGGCAATATGCTCATATTTTGACCGCTTGGTAAAACATTTTTTGTGCAGTGCAGCTATGCAGAAATGGCAGAGAGTTCTCTGGGCCGATTTGACCGGGATATAGCTTCACGCATTCGAGATCGCCCGGGCGATGGCTTCCTTTTAGGGCGCCTACGTCGCTGACCAAGGAGGCTGGTGTGGATCATGGCAGCCGCGGCATTTCGCCGTCGGCCACACGCCAGATCCACGGCGTCATCTCGGCTCTCGCGGCGATCATCTCATTCAGTGCAACGTCATAGTCTTCGTCGGCCTTCGTCGGAACGATGAACATGGCGATCGGCGCTGGCTTTGCCTCCGGTAAGGTCACGGAGGCAATCGGCTGGTCGCGCGAAAGATCGAACCGGAGTCCTTTCACGCTTCTTCGCTTCAGGCTTGAGAGCCGCTCCAGGAGACGCTGTTCATGGATGGTTTCGAACGGGATCCAGTTCTCGTTGACCACCATCAGCGCCACTTCCTCGACCGAAGCTATCCCCGCTCCCGAAATGCCGAACGTGGCGATGCCGATGAGATGAAACCCCTCGTTGGATCGCCACAGTTCCAGTTCGGTTTCATATCGGGCATTCAACCGTTTCCACGCACCCTCATCGAGCATGAAGGGGAAAGGCAGGTGGCGCACCAGCATCTTCTGGCCATCGCGCGCTGAGGAAAATTCCTTTACCTCTCCGACGGTCATCATCAGTTTCCGCGGACCGGGACCGGTTAACTGGGCTCCGGCCAACATCGCTGCGCGCCTGGCGGAGATCCCTTCCTTGTCCTCCTGATGAAACACTTCCGGCACGAACAGGATGTCGCTAAGCGGACCGCCGCGGACAATCATCTGTCGCGCTGCGTTCAGCAGGCTGCTGCGGACGCGACCCCAGCCGCGTCTCCCAGCCCACAGCGCCGTCCATTCAGTCAGTTCCCCTGTCTCCCAGAGATAATGGAGCATGGCCTTGAGCGACAGCTTTTTCGGATCGTTTCGCACCGTTTCCGACGGCTCCGAAGATGAGGCCGAAGCCGATCGGTTCCCTCGTTTCGACAGCGAGAAATCGAGTTTCAGCACAGCCGCGCCCGTCGCTGCGTCGATCTGGATGGCATTGCCGATCAATGGACCAAGACCCGACAGCTCATATGGCGGTTCATAGGATGGGCAGCCGGGATCGTGATCTCGTCCTGAAAGCGGCATCCGTTTGATCAGGAATTGGCCATCCATCCGGGCGATATACATCGGCACCGGCGGTTGCCGACACGGGCAAAGTGGCCTGAGCTTCTGTTCGTAAGCGCGTTCGAGCTGCGGCAGAAACTCTGGAGAACTGTCGTCGAACGCCTGGTTGCCGATCAAAAACTGTCGCACGTCGTTCCTCCCTTGCCTGGCCAAAGGCTGATCGAGCCGTAAAAGGAAGGCGTAGCATGAGCTTCGCGGACTTTACTAGCGCAAAATAGTTAGTATGTAAATGTTACGGCCGCTGGGGCCGATTTCAACGCCAAGGCAGGAATGATCGTTAATTTTAATTTTTGGAGGCTGGAATGCACGTATCTTCTTTTGATAATTAGAAGTCAACGGTGCGTTGATTAGAAGTCAGCCGGTCAAAATGTAGAGGCTGCGCCAGCATGAAGTGAGTTCTAATCGCGTGCTACCCAGCCCTTCGAGCCGGCCGGCACTGAACCGCCGATCACCTTGCCGCCTTCCGACTGCCCGATGGCTGCCGGCGTCTCTACATCGCAGCTGACGCCGATGCGGCCGGCCGGCACCCTGTCCACGCGGCAGACGGGCCGGAACCGCGGCGCCTGACGCCGCGGCGAAGCGCCGGGCGGCGGAAGGGAGGTTTCTTGCTGTGCCAGGAATGGCGGGCCGCACGCGGCCCAAGCCAGGGGAAGAAACCTGAGCGACCCGCTGAAGGCCCGCCCGCCGCATGGTAAGGGTCGCCTCTCGGCAGGCCCGCGGGCGGGCGCCTACCCGTGCGGCGACCGGCAGAGACCTGCCATCCTGTAGGCCCTCACGCCCTCACCTTCCCCGTCCGGCTCGATCATGCGGGCAGAAAGGCCAGAGCGTTTCAGAACGAGCTGCGCCCTGAGATTAGCGATGAGCCGTTCCGGACTGAGCCGGCGCAGATCCTCGTTGAAGTCGCCGAACTCCGGGGCAAGCACTAGCGGCAGGATCCCCAGCGCCTACGTATCGAGGGATTGAGCTACCGCGCCCAATCGCCGTCAGGCCGCGAGAGGCGCGGCCCAAATCCGACGGAGACCATCTGAACCTATGTCTTCCCATCGACGACGCCTTCGAGCCCCGCCCCGCCTCGTCCCCAACCGACCGTTTCATCTACGAGATGCAGATCTACGGCCATCGCCCCTTCCAGGATGAACCGGACCCGCGTCCGCTGCCGGAGGAGCCGGTCGTCCAGTCGGCGCTGACCGCCATGTTCGATGCTCTATTCGAAATGCTCGGCGATACCCGCCTGGAGCCCGATCTCGAAGACCTCCTGTGGTCGACGGTCAATCTCTTCCACCGCGCCGGCGAGCGCATCCAGCGGGAGCTTCAGCGTAATGAGGATAGCCAACGCAACGGTCAGCGCGAGCAGGACGGCTCGGAGGTCAAGAGTGTCGAGTTGGAGCGCCTCGTTGCCGAAGGCATCACGCTGCTTGAGCGCCGCAATGCCTTCGAGTTCATGCGCGCCTATGCGGGCGACCACTTCGAAGCCAATGCGGCTCGGCATGGCGGCCGCGGACGGGCTCCAAGGTCAGCCACGCCAACATGACCGCGGCGATGATCGACTCCAGAGACTTTCCATCCGCCCGCCGGCGCGCCGAGACCGAAGTGCTGATCCCGGCAGGCACCAAGATCGCCTTCGGCGGCGGCATCGACTACAATGATCACGAACGAATCTGGGCGAAACTCGATCAAGCCCTCGCCAAATATCCCGACATGGTGCTGCTGCACGGCGGCTCGCCGAAGGGCGCCGAACGTATCGCTGCCTGCTGGGCAGAAGCGCGCAAGGTGATACAGATCGCCTTCAAGCCGAATGGACGAAGCACGCCAAGGCCGCACCGTTCCGCCGCAATGACGACATGCTCTCGGTCATGCCGGCTGGCGTCGTCATCTTCCCCGGCTCCGGCATTACCGGCAATCTTGCCGACAAGACCCGCCGACTTGGCATCTCCGTTTTGGCAAGCGGCGGGAGATGGCGCGTAAGCGCCATCTGTCCATACGGCTGAAGGAGATGCTTGCATTTCGCAAAAATTGTGTACACATTTGCCGCTGAAACGGAGCTTCGCCATGACCCAATCTCGGCAGCAGATACCATCTCCCCGCCGTGTCGGCGTGCGGGAATTTCGCGGCAACCTGACGTCTTTCCTCAAGCAGGTCGAAGACGGCCAGCGGTTCGTCCTGACGTCGCATCACAAGGTTGTCGCCGAAATCGGCCCGCCGTCAGCCGGCGTCGTCATGCGGAAACCAGGCGCGTTGCGCGGAAAGATCAAAGTTGCCGATGACTTCGATGGTCTGCCGGCGGATGTTCTGAAGTCCATGGAAGACGGGACGTGAGGCTGCTGCTCGATACACATGCCTTGCTGTGGTGGCTGAACGACGACGAGAAGCTAGGGAACCATGCGCGTCGCCTTATTGGCGATCCCGAGAATGATGTCCTCGTCAGTGCTGTCTCCCTTTGGGAAATCACTGTGAAGCTGCGCATCGGCAAACTTGATGCCGATATCGAAGAGATTGTTGCGATTTTGCCGGATCAAGGTTTCGACCGGCTGGATATCTCGGACGCGCATCTTATCGCTCTCGCTGCTCTTCCACTTCATCACCGCGATCCTTTCGATCATCTGCTCATGGCGCAAGCCGTGGCGGAGGGAGCGTATTTGGTTTCGGACGATCAAAATGTCGCGCTTTATGGCATTCCGTTTGTGACTTGCTCCGATCCTGTTGCCTTGTGATCTCACCGAGCTTGGCTCCGCGGATGAAGCCGGCTCACATCGTTCCGGTTGCGTGTTTGCCAATGGCGATGTACCTGGCGACCCATCGGCGGCTCAGGTGCTTGGGAGCGGGCACGTTTGGGGAAGATCACTCATTCGACGCCCGCGTGAACAGCTTCACCCGGGATTGGAGCACGGTCTGCAGACGGCAATGCGGTGCCGCGGCGACCTCGCCGATCAGCAGAAATGTTATCGAGGTGCTCACAGCCTGCCGCAGCCGGGAGCGGGCGAGGGTATTATGTTGATCGACATGCGGGCGAAGCGTCCGTGGAGTGTGCGGCCAATATCCCCCAGTGCTTGGACCGGGAGGCCATGGTTTGTTGTCTCCTTCGATTGCCCCGAACCATTCCCGTTTTATATCGCTCGTATAGACGACCGCCTGCTTTGGCGGCCAACCCCTGAAGGGGTAAGACTCGCCCGAAATTTTTGCAAATTCGATTTCGGTTCGTTTATCCTGGTGGAAAATAGAATTTTGCAAAATTTTCAGGCGAGCTGACCGCAGCAGGTCGGCCGTCTCTTCGTGCGCCATCGGGAATGGTCCCGAGCAACCGAAGGAGACAACAACCATGGCCACCACGATCGCAACGCTCACGCAGAAGACCGACGGCATCCTCGAAGGCGTCTTCGCCACGATCCGGGTCAACGCCCCGATCGCCATCGTCCCAAATGCCAGCAAGGCAAGCGAAGAAGCGCCCGACTACCGCGTCATTCACCGCAAGACGGGCTTCGAGATCGGCGCCGCCTGGAACCGCATCGCGCGGCAGACCGGCGAGGAATACCTCTCAGTGAAGCTTGAGGCTCCCGAGATCGGTGTGATCTTCGGCAATCTCGCACCGGCACCCGGCGGCGATCCTAGCAAGAAGGTGATCCTCTGGAACAGCCCGAACTGAAGAACAAAGCGAGCGGCCTCGAGCAATCGGGGCCGGCTTCGCCGTATCTCAGGTTTTGCGCGCAATAGCGGGATTGAAAGCGGGCATCGAGCCCGCCTTCAATCCTCCTGTCGTGCCACACGAGACCAAGGACCCTGTCTGCTCAGATACTTGAAGTCTGCCGTGAGGCTCGTGCCGCCTCAAGGACTTCGCGGCCCCTCCAATTTTCAGCCGGCGCCCTGAAGGGCACCGTCAGAAAATCGGTTCCTCCGCTCGCCGGCTCCGCCGGTCGCTGACGCGATCCTTGACCCGGCCCGATCCTCACGACCCCGGGCGTCATCTTTCACATTTCAGGAGACGACGACGATGACGATTGCACTCGAAATTCAGGTTGAGGAACTGCGGGCCGAGCTCAGGAACGCCGATCCGGCTGAGCGCCGCCAGATCGAAGCGGAGCTGGAGATCGCTCGGGCCGAACTGAGGGTAGCGATCGCCGAGCAGGAGGGCGCCATCGACGCCGCGCCACCCTTCTGAGGCGGCGTTTGCCTCCTCGCCTGGGCCGGTACGCCGGATCGACCGGCGCGTCGACCCGAAGCTGCGCTTCACGCCGATAATTACCGGCAAGGACCAGGAAGACTTCCGCGGACAGCCCGGACCATGGGTTCCCGTCCGACATTTGTGTTCGGCCTATAGCCGCGCGCCCGTTTTGATCGGAGAAGTTCGAGGAACATACGGACTGCATCCTCCTCTCTGTCGAAGTGATGCACCATGGCTTGTCCGATCGTTCCGATGCGTCCCCATCGCCGCGTCAGGCATGGTGTGCCGAACAACGTCGGTTCGATTGCGAGCGCGTAGAAGCGCGCCATGTTTTTCGTCGCGTCCCTGCGTTCGATGTAGAGCTGATAGGGTTGAGTGAGCATGACGGAGAGTCGCCTCTTCCAGCTTTTGCGTCTAACGACACTTATGAATCGGTCGGCCCACACCGATTCATTTTTGTGATGATCGTTGAAGCCGAAGATCATGGATTTGGGCGAGCCGGCCAATCGGCGGCCGGGTGCTATTCGCTCCGCTCACGGAGCCCGAACACCGTCTCCGCCTCCGGTCACGCCCCCTCTCGCGGAATGACGTGAGCGAATTGCCCAGCCGCAGGGCGGCGGTTCTATCCTCGACACCTCCTGCCGGCTCACGCCGGAAACGGTCGCGTCCCCTTCGGGTCCGCGGGTCTCTTCTCTCTCTGACGTCCAATTTTACTCCAGCAAATCCGGCGTCAAGGACGGCGCGTCTCCCCCAATTTTTCCGCTGCTGCGTTTCACTGCGCTCTGGAAAAATCGGTTCCCCCGCTTGCGAGCCGCGTTCCGCGGTCCTTGACCCCTCTTTGCAAGAGAGTGGCCGATCTCCGTCATCAACGAAGGAGATCACATTATGACAACCGATCAGAACCTTATACTCTACACCAAGTTTGCCGGCTTCCGGCTCGTCGTCCTGGCAAACCGCTTCGGCTGCGACAGCGATTTTTCGCGAGAGCTTCACGATCGCCTGGTTGAGGGGCTCGACGCGGCAATCGATCGGATCAGCGTCATCATGGAATTGGAACGAAGTGTTCTCATCGGGGAGGATGAATTCGCCGAATATCAGCTGGAGGGCGAGATCGAGATTTTCGGGCGCTTCACTATCAATCTGCTGGACGAACTCGAAATTGATTACGACACGCATGAATTCCGCGTCAACGGCGGCGATTGGATGAGCGCTTGGGCTGCCGACGACACTGGCGTCGATATCAACTATCCTGAGCTCGTTGCGCTGATTGCGGACGAACTCGGCTCGCTGGCGCCGATCATCAAGGATATCACGTTGGCAACTCGCATCCCGGTCTATGCGGGGCGCGTCGTTTGGTCATGGTGGTAGCAGCACCATCTCACATACTGAGAGGCGACAGACGAGGTTGCCTCTCAGTTGCCGATGGCCCTCAAGTGAGCCGAGGAAGGACGGCTGCGAAGTTTCACAACAATCGCAGTAATGTTGTAAATGCTCTAAATTCCAGCGATAGCAAGGAAGCCCAATGCCGAAGCCAAGCGGGACGTATTCAACCAGTGACCTCTCACGTAAATCCGGCGACATCATCGCCGAGGCGCTGCGTCATCCGGTGACGATCACCCAGCGGAACAAACCCCGGCTGGTTCTCCTCAATATCGAAGATTATCAGCAACTGATCAGGCAGGCAGACCGACGCACCGTCGGCACTATCGAAACGATGCCCGATGAGCTTTTTGCCGAACTCGAAAACGCCGTCGACGCCTATGCCGGCGAGGACGAGGTGGGCCGCTGATAAAACCACGATCATAGCACCGGTTTGACGAAACGATTGACCTTCGCTGCCTGATCCATCTCCTTTCGCCGGAAGTAGATCGCCCGGCCGCAGCGGATCGGACTATGCCCCTGGACGATGATGATCTGCTCGTCCTTCCTCATCGACTGGGTGATCTCGTGCGGCATGATCAGCGGCCGGCGCTGGAAGTTGACGTTCTCGGATCTCCTGGATGCATTGTTCTTCGTGTCCCAGCCGATGTTGCGGGAACTGCCCTTCACCTCCACCGTCATCTCGCCACATTGCGCAGAGAGGTTGCGCGCCGTGTCGAGCGCCTTGATCGCTGCGTAAGAGGCGAAAGCGCAGCCATCGATCCATGACGTCGCGCCATCCTTCCCGAAATGCCGCTCCAACTGCCCGACCGACTGGTACATCAACATCATCGAGATGCCGTACTTGCGGCCGCGGTCGCGCGCCTCCTCGAGCACCCTCATGTAGCCGAGCAGATCGACCTCATCGAGCATGAACAGCGCCCGGCGCTGGAAGGCGCCGTCGGCCTGCACCATGGCGTTGATGAGCGAGCCGATGATCACACGAGCGATGCCCGGATAGGAGCGCAAGATCGATGCGGAGATGTTGAGGAAGACGTCCTTCTTGCCCGAAACGATATCACTCGATTTGAAGGCATTGCCGCAGACGAGCGCGGCATAGCTGTCGAGCGACAGCCACTGGGTATCCTTCGATGCTGTGGAATAGACGCCCGAAAACGTCTGCTCGGTCATGTTGGTGAAGACGCCGAGCGTTTCGCGGATGAAGGCCGAACCGGAATGCTCCTGAATGTCGCGCAGCATAGCGAGCACCGAGGGCTCCGGTTCGGAAACGATCTGGCGGAGACTGCGCAAGCTTCGCCGGCCCTCATATTCGGGCGAGAGCATCACATGGGCGAGCAGACCGGTCAGGAGGTTGTGCGCCTGGTTCTGGAAGTAGGATCCCGTCGAGCTTTCGAAGCGAAGGCTTTCCGACAGCAGCATATGGGCAATGCCGACGATGTCCTCTTCCTTTTGCTTGGATGCTTCGATCCCGTCGAGCACGTTGAAGCCCATGATCGGGTTCGTCGGATCGAGCACCATGACCTCGCGCCCGAGCGCATTGGTGCGGTGCTCGACGACCATGGGCGCGACCTCAGTGGAAGGATCGAGGCAGATCATGGGTCCGGTATATCTGAGCGCCGTCGGCACGACGTTGCTGGTCGTTTTGTATCCGCCCGATCCCGCGAAAAACAGCATATGGGTGGAATCGAAGTCCTGTCTGTAGGTGAGCAATGGCGCCTTCCCGCCCTGTCCCCATGTGCTGCGATCGTTTACATCGAAGGGAAGCGCATGGATGATTTCCTTGTCGACCCGATAACGCTCGCCGACCACGATTTCCCCATCCGGCGGGAACAGCTTTCCTGCTGCCGCCATCGGCAGCCAATCGGCATCTCCAAATATTCCACGCCGGGCACGCTTGATTTCATCTGGCACGACGACGGAGATGCGGGCGGACACCGCCACTGCCATGAAGCCGGCGACGGCAGCAATGACTGCGGCCATATCAAGATAGGACAGCGCTCGATCCCACGGAACGACCCGGGCCTGCACAGTAGGTGCAAGCCGGCCGAATTCGCGCAGCGCATAGAAGGCGGCAACGCTGAGAAAACACAAAAGACTTGCCATGGCGACCGGCCTTCGCCGATGCAGCGGCAAGACCCACACGGTCAGAAGTCCGGCAAGAGGTCCGAACAGTAGAGGCGGTACAGGTGCTGCCCGCAGGAACCAGTGTTCTATCTTCCCGGACATGCCGGCGGCGAGTCCCGGCCATCGCCAGCCAACAATGTAGATTGTGATCGTGGTGACGGCGATCGGTACCAAAACGAGTAACAGGCTCGGATGCGGTTTCCCTCTTAGGCCCATCTTACTTTCTCCTCGAGATGCGATGAACCGTTCCTCAGCGAGGGGGCCTTGAAAGCCTCTTCGCCGATATCGCGCAGCCGCCGATGCTCGATGGAGCCTGGGACGAGCCTTGCCATTTCTATGAGGCCGCCGAGCAGGAACGCCCGATCCGCCTTCGATAGCCCGGCTTTGACGACGATCCCGCCGAGCAGGATCTTTTCGCGCGTGTCGCGCTTGCGCTCAGCCGTCATTTGGAACCTGCCCCTGCGCTCCAGCGCCGCTATCTGCTGGTCGACGCGTTTGAGGAGTGGGGCCAGCGGCGCCTTTCCTTTCCCCCTTCCGAAATCGCGCGGCGATTTCCTCGATGATCCGATCGACCTCCTCGTCGGCGATCTCCATCTCCGCCAGCCCGGTTCTGGTCGCGGCGCGGGCAAACCGCTCGGCCGATTTAACTATCAACAATCGTTTGCGTTCGCGCAGCTTTTCGATCTGGGCGTCGAGATCGGAAATCGATGATTTTGTCGCCATTCCTGGTTCCTTTTCTGCTTTGATGTCGAAGGTGCGATTATACTAACTAGAATAAAACAGTAAAATGCGCTACCGTGCAACCAGAAAAGCGGCATCGGCCCTTCGGTCCGATCTGTTTGAGGGCGCAATATACGTCGCTGTCGCGACGTGCTTGGGCCAGTCTGGAGACGCCAGTGGCGATCATGTTCGTCAGAGCGCAGGTGATCAGCAGGGGATCGGGACGCAGCATCGTCTCGGCTGCCGCCTATCGCCACCGCGCCCGGATGATGGACGAGCAGGCGGGAACGTCGTTCAGCTATCGCGGTGGGGCGGGCGAACTGATGTATGAGGAACTGGCGCTGCCGGATGAGATCCCGGATTGGCTGCGGTCGGCGATATCAGGTCAGTCCGTCAGCAAGGCCAGCGAAGTGTTTTGGAATGCCGTTGACGCCTTCGAGACGCGGGCAGATGCGCAGCTCGCCCGCGAACTGATCATCGCGCTGCCGGAGGAGCTGACGCGGGCCGAGAATATCACGCTGGTGCGCGAATTCGTCCGCGACAATCTCACCTCGAAAGGAATGATCGCCGACTGGGTCTATCACGACAAGGACGGCAACCCGCACATCCACCTGATGACGACGCTCCGGCCGGCGACGGAGGAGGGGTTCGGGGCAAAGAAGGTTCCAGTGCTTGGTGAGGGTGGCAAGCCGCTGCGTGTCGTCACGCCGGACCGCCCGAACGGCAAGATCGTCTACAAAGTCTGGGCGGGCGACAAGGAAACGATGAAAGCGTGGAAGATCGCCTGGGCGGAAACGGCCAACCGGCATCTGGCGCTGGCCGGACATGACATCCGCCTCGACGGTCGCTCCTATGCCGAACAGGGCCTCGACGGGATCGCGCAAAAACATCTCGGGCCGGAGAAGGCGGCGCTGGCGAGGAAGGGCAGGGAGCTCCACTTCGCGCCGGCCGATCTCGCCCGCCGCCAGGAGATGGCCGATCGGCTGCTTTCAGAGCCGGAGCTTTTGCTGAAGCAGCTCGGCAATGAACGCTCTACCTTCGACGAGAGGGATATCGCCAGGGCGCTGCACCGTTACGTCGACGATCCCACCGATTTTGCCAACATCCGCGCCAGGCTGATGGCGTCGGACCAATTGGTCATACTGAAGCCGAAGGAGATCGAGGCAGAGACAGGAAAGGTGTCGGAGCCCGCGGTGTTTACGACGCGGGAGATGCTGCGCATCGAATACGACATGGCGCAGTCGGCGCGGGTTTTGTCGGAGCGTCGCGGCTTCGGTGTTTCCGAGCGGAATGTGACGGTGGCGATCGAACGCGTGGAGAGCATCGAGAGCGGCGATCCCAAAACTCCGTTCCGGCTCGATGCAGAGCAGGTCGATGCTGTCCGTCATGTCACCGGTGATGGTGGCATTGCCGCTATTGTAGGCCTTGCCGGCGCCGGCAAATCGACGCTGCTTGCTGCCGCACGTCTTGCCTGGGAGGGCGAGGGACACCGGGTGATCGGTGCAGCCCTTGCCGGCAAGGCCGCAGAAGGGCTGCAAGACAGTTCCGGCATCAAGTCGCGGACACTTGCCTCCTGGGAACTGGCCTGGGCCAATGGCCGCGATACGCTCCATCGCGGTGATGTGCTGGTGATCGACGAGGCCGGCATGGTGGCCTCGCAGCAGATGGCCCGTGTGCTGAAGATTGCCGAGGAGGCTGAGGTAAAGGTCGTGCTGGTCGGCGATGCGATGCAGCTGCAGCCGATCCAGGCCGGTGCTGCCTTCCGGGCAATTACCGAACGCATCGGCTTTGCAGAGCTTGCCGGCGTGCGCCGCCAGCGTGAGGCCTGGGCACGTAATGCCTCGCGGCTGTTTGCCCGCGGCGAGGTCGAGAAGGGCCTCGACGCCTATACCCAGCAGGGCCACCTGGTCGAGGCGGGCACACGCGAGGAAACGATCGACAGGATTGTGGTCGATTGGACAGAGGCACGCAAACACGCAATCGGTCGCTCGATCTCCGAGGGCAGGGATGGCCGTCTTCGCGGTGATGAACTGCTGGTGCTCGCCCACACCAACGACGATGTCCGCAAGCTCAACGAGGCGCTGCGTGAGGTGATGGCCGGCGATAATGCCCTCGGCGAAAGCCGCAGCTTCCGGACCGAGCGCGGGGCGCGAAAATTTGCCGCCGGCGACCGCATCATCTTCCTGGAGAACGCCCGCTTCCTCGAGCCGCGGGCCAAGCACTCCGGGCCGCAATATGTCAAGAACGGCATGCTCGGCACGGTCACCGCGACCGGCGACAAACGCGGCGATCCGCTGCTGTCGGTTCTGCTCGACAATGGCAATAAAGTCGTCTTCGGCGAGGACAGTTATGACAATGTCGACCACGGCTATGCCGCAACGATCCACAAATCTCAAGGGTCGACCGTCGACCGCACCTTCGTGCTCGCCACCGGCATGATGGACCGGCATCTGACCTATGTGTCGATGACCCGGCATCGCGACCGCGTCGATCTTTATGCGGCGAAAGAGGATTTTGAGCCGAGACCGGAATGGGGACGCAAACCGCGTGTCGATCATGCCGCCGGTGTCACCGGCGAGCTTGTCGAAACCGGCGAAGCCAAATTCCGGCCCGAGGACGAGGATGCCGACGACAGCCCCTATGCCGATGTCAGGACGGACGACGGAACCGCCCATCGGCTCTGGGGCGTCAGCCTGCCGAAAGCGCTCGACGATGCCGGCATCTCCGACGGCGACACCATCACGCTGCGCAAGGATGGTGTCGAGCGGGTCAAGGTCCAGATTGCCATTGTCGACGAGGAGACAGGTCAGAAGCGTTACGAGGAGAGGGAAGTCGACCGCAATGTCTGGACGGCCAGACAGATCGAAACCGCCGAAGCGCGTCAGGAGCGCATCGAACGGGAAAGTCATCGGCCGGATGTGTTCAGCCGTCTCGTCGAACGCTTGTCGCGCTCCGGTGCCAAGACGACGACGCTCGATTTTGAGAGCGAGGCGGGCTATCGCGCCCAGGCGCAAGACTTCGCCCGGCGCCGCGGGCTCGATCATCTCTCGCTTGCTGCCGCCGAGATGGAGGAAAGCCTTTCCCGGCGCTGGACGTGGATTACCGCAAAGCGAGAGCAGGTGGAAAAGCTCTGGGAGCGGGCAAGCGTGGCGCTCGGTTTTGCCATCGAGCGGGAACGGCGCTTCGCCTACAACGAGGCGCGAACTGAATCCCACACCATCGCGAGCGCAAGCGCTGGCGAACCACAGTATCTGATCCCGCCGAGCACGTCCTTCGTTAGGAGTGTCGAGGCGGATGCGCGGCTGGCGCAGCGTTCGTCACCGGCCTGGACGGAGCGGGAAACGATGCTGCGACCGCTGCTTACTAAGATCTACCGGGATCCGGATGCAGCACTTGTCGCCCTGAATGCGCTCGCCTCGGACACCGGCACCGAACCCCGCAGGCTCACTGCTGATCTTGCCGCAGCACCCGACCGGCTCGGCCGGCTGCGTGGCTCCGAGCTGATCGTCGACGGAGGCGCGGCGCTTTCCGAGCGCAAGGTCGCAAAGGCAGCCCTGGAGGAACTGCTTCCCCTGGCCCGGGCCCATGCGACCGGGTTCCGCCGGAATGCCGAACGGTTCGAAATGCGTGAGCAGACGCGGCGCTCCTACATGTCATTATCGATCCCGGCGCTTTCCGAGCGCGCGATGGCGCGCCTTATGGAGATCGAGGCGGTGCGCAACCGGGACGGGGACGACGCCTATAAGAGCGCCTTTGCGCTTGCCGCCGAGGACCGCTCGGTCGTGCAGGAGATCAAGGCGGTCAGCGAAGCGTTAACGGCACGCTTCGGCTGGAGCGCATTCACCGCGAAGGCGGATGCGGTTGCTGAACGCAATATGACCGAGCGTTTGCCGGAAGATCTGACGGCCGGCCGGCGCGAGGAGCTGGCCCGGCTGTTCGAAGCGGTCAAACGTTTTGCCGAGGCGCAGCATCTCGCCGAGCGGCAGGATCGCTCGAAGATCGTCATGGCTGCCAGTGTTGTTCGGGGCCAAGAGACAGAGAACGGACCGGGGAAGGAGAATGTCGCCGTGCCGCCGATGCTTGCTGCCGTCATCGTGTTCAAGACGTCGGTCGACGATGAGGCTCGATTGCGGGCGCTCTCCAACCCTTTCTATCGCCAGCAGCGTGGCGCATTGGCCAACGCCGCGACAATGATCTGGCGCGATCCGTCGGGCGCCGTCGGCAAGATCGAGGAGCTGCTCCGGAAAGGCTTTGCTGCTGATCGAATCGCCGCCGCGGTGACCAATGATCCGGCCGCCTATGGGGCTTTGCGCGGTTCTAATCGCCTGCTGGACCGGATGCTGGCGTCCGGCCAGGAGCGGAAAGAGGCGATGCGGGCCGTGCCGGAAGCTGCAGCGCGCCTGCGCGCGCTCGGTGCGGCCCACCTCAATGCCCTCGATGCCGAACGCCAGGCTATCACGGACGAACGGCGGCGCATGGCGGTTGCCATTCCAGCTCTTTCGAAAGCTGCGGAAGAGGCTTTGGCGCACCTGACGGTCGAGGTGAGGAAGGACAGCAGGAAGCTGAGTGTTTCCGCCGCTTCCCTCGAGCAGGGCATTGCCCGGGAGTTTGCCGCTGTCAGCCGAGCGCTCGACGAGCGCTTCGGTCGCAATGCCCTCGTCCGGGGTGACAAGGATCTTGTCAACCGCGTGCCGCCGGCGCAGCGTCGAGCTTTCGAGGCGATGCAGGAGCGGCTGAAGGTCCTGCAGCAGACTGTCCGTCTGCAGAGCAGTGAGCAGATCATAGCGGAGCGGCGCCAAAGGGCTGCTAGCCGCGCTCGCGGCATCAACCTCTGAGACTCGAAGAAAAGCGGGGGGACGAAATGGTTGGTCGATTGGAAAAGCACTACGACCCGATTGTCCCGAGATCGATCTTCCTTTGGGTGGCGGAGCGGTCGAAGCTACTGTTCGTCCGTTCCGCAGCGGTCGTTGTAGAGGCGATTGCAGGTTTCACCAGATCGGGTGCCGTCTGCGTGAAGCCACTCTATAGCCCCCTCGGACACGGACGTGGCCAGAAACAAGCCTGCTTCCAGCAGCGCGCGGATGCCACAGAAAGTGACGAGGTCTCGCGCTGAGACCGTGAAGAACAGGCTTTCACTGGTCGGCCTTATGATCGCGCCTCCACCTTCGAAAGCTAGAAACCTGTCAGGTCCCACGGAGACGAGGGATTGGTAGAAGTCCTCGATTTGCGTGCAGATCTTGTCGGCAACGTGCTGCGTGCGCGTGATTGCGACACACGCTTCGGCGACGTGCACGCACTTTGGAACATCTTCCTCACCCGCGAATGATGGCGCTCGTGGCAGGACCAGATGCGCGTTGCACGGCGGGCTCAGCTCAACGAAGTGACGGACTTCGCCAATCGATTTCTTCATGCTGTTCCTGCCTATTTGGAGAAAAAAGGCTTTTAGAGGTGGCAAAGCGCTGAGGGCTGCTCAACGTGATGGAGCGCTTTCTGCTGACGCGAACGTTGTTCCAGTTGAGGCTCGTGAAGACGTGACGCAGTTGCGCTTACGCGACGGTGAAGATGAGGAATCGCTAAAGGGTCCAAGATCGCCCCGATAGCCGCCTTGCTTCGGATTCCGGGTAAAGGCGGTAGGGAAGGTCCGCATAGACATATTCTGCCGGAATCGCGGGTGGGGACAGCTTCGATAGGAACAGGTCGAGATTCTCCCGACTGTTGCTGGAGACAAGCGTGTAGAAATTGCCGCTGTTCCAGGTGACGAATGAGTGTCCAAAGAACCGGCGTAGTGTTTCGCTCATCTCCGAAAGGGTGACTTCGTTTCGATCCATTCGCGTTAGCACCGTCTCTTCCTTGGCGCGAATATCTGACGCGCTGAAGAAGCGAGCTTTGAAGCTATGGTCCTTCTGGCGTTCCCGCCGCCGATATTCCTCGGCGTCTTCATGCCTGAACTTCTCGACGAACATGAAGAGCCCGTTGGTCTTGAGATGCTGCGAGACGAAACGGATCTGATCGAAGCGATTTGGCGAATACATCTGGAAAGTCGTGTCCTCGAGGATGATATCGAAACCGCTGCCAAACTTTCGGAGCTCCACGTCTTCTTGGACCCTTTGCGATGTCAAATAATGAAATGGTCCGTGAAAAAACATGGCATGAGGAGGAACGCCATAGGCATAGAAGCTTCTAAGGTTTTCGACGTTGGGACTGCATGACAGTGTTTCTATCCTGCCCTTGCCAAGTTCGCCGATCACACGAGCCATCGTCCCCTCGGCTGTACCTAGCGTGTAGAGTTGCAGTTGACCCTTTCTGGCCCGCGCGTATTTGAGGATCGCGCCGCCTATGCGGCACTCCTCTTCGAGGCGGTAGGGTATGCTGCTCAAGTAGTGCTTATCGAATGGACCTCGGCGCAGCGGATGAAGGGCTGAAAAGCGCCTGAACGTCATGTCCACTGGGAACAAGCGGCGATCGAGCTCAGGCGGACGGATAGGCATTCCGGCCTCACCGGATGCGGTGGTCGAAAAAAACTCAGAAAGCTCGTTAAGGCGAGGGGCACGGTCGCACTCCTCAATGAAGTCGGCAAATTCACGCATGCGAAAGCCTGCCTTTCTCTCGCACCATCGCGTTTTTGGGGTTCAGGGGGAAATCGCGCATCCCGAAAAGATTGTGCCGTCAGCGATGATGTCGGCAGAAGATGATCGCGAACGTCATCTTTTCGCATCCACGATTTTGATTGGTTTTCATGAAATTGACATGAAATTCGACCTGAGGTTAAAGCCTGGCTTGTTGACAACTTGGGGTGAGGTAGGGTCGCTACCACACCGGTTTTTCAGGGGAGCAGCTTTCGAGTGGGGATCATTCCATCAATTCACCCCGAGAGGATGAAGAAGTCACAAGGGGAGATCATCCTTCACCAGCAAGGCCTTTGGAGCCATGCCCGCGCAGATGTCGTTCGCCGGCGCAGTCTCGGGCGACAGGTTATCGACGTTGTCGCGGATGACCACCTGATCTTCCTCAACATAAGGGGTACGGCGGCATCCGGCGAAAATTTTGTGGACGGACGAAGAGTCGAGTTCAGTCCGCGTCCAGACGGCTCGCTTGTTTACATTCCGCCCGGTTGCCATTGGAGCGGTTGGGATGAAGGCGATGCTGAGGGTTGTTATCTTATGATAACCGTGACGCAGGATTTTTTTTCCAACCTCACGACCAAGCTCCCGCGCGTAGGCACCTTACGTCCGGAGCTTGGATTTAGAGATCTGCCGATCCAATGCTTGGCGCGGCAGATTGCCGGAGAACTTTCACACGACGATTCCGTGGGGAGTCTGATCGTTGAAGGGCACCTCGCGGCTATCTTCGGACTTCTGCAGCGCCGCTCCGGCACATCTGGCAGATTGTCTCGAGGAGGATTGTCGCCTACGGTTCTCAAGCGCGTAATAGGGCGAATTGAAGCTCACATTGATCGACCTCCGAGCGTGCGCGCTCTGGCTGAAGAGGCGGGATTGACCTACGAGCATTTTTCCCGCGCTTTCAAGCAGTCGCAAGGCTCGACGCCCTATGGCTTCTATAACCAACGCCGTCTTGAACGCGTGACCGACCTTCTCCGCACGACTGCGATCAGCGTGACCGAGATCGCCATCGCCTGTGGCTACTCCAGCGGGAGCCACCTCTCGACCAGATTTCGCCGAGAGACGGGATTTTCCCCTGCCGAGTACCGGGCGCTCTGGAAAGAATAGCTGGTTCTGGACGAGAGATAATATCAATTTCATGAAAGCCGCCAGCTCTTCAGAAGAATAGCATGTCCCCATGAACCTGCCAGTAGGGAGTTTGGATGAAGTGGGCGCAACAGAAAACAGCGGCATAGGGTGTTATGCCTCTCGCGGCATCTATCTCTTCTGTGTTCTGGCGTCGGCCATTGGCCGGAATGTCTACTTCGTGCTGGCGGCATGGGCTGCGACAGATGTCAGCAAGAGCGCGAGCGCTCTAGCTATCCTTTTGGCGCTCGGCAGTGCCGCCGAGTTGCTCACCAGCAATGTTGGTGGGGTTCTAGTTGATCGATTTGATCGTCGCTTCGTCTGTATCGCTTGCGATTTATCCAGGTTGATCCTCATATTTTCAACTGGTATTGGTCTCTCGTTCGGTGACCCACTTGGTGTTCTTTGCCTATCGTGGACCATCTTCGCG
The DNA here is from genome assembly GCF_019793465.1 of Rhizobium croatiense. Lineage (GTDB taxonomy): Bacteria > Pseudomonadota > Alphaproteobacteria > Rhizobiales > Rhizobiaceae > Rhizobium > Rhizobium croatiense. Next base: position 32,455 of record NZ_JAILYJ010000027.1, read on the forward strand.
TTCATCGACAGAACCTATTCGACTGCGCTGCAGGCCATCATTCCAGACATCGTTCGTCCTAAGAACCTCACTTCATTCAATTCGGCGTCTTATATTGCGATGCAGGCGGGCAATCTCATCGCCGCCATCGTCACCGGGTACAGCTTAACCGCCATCGGGATGAATCTGACGTCGATCCTGCCTGGCGCCTTTTTCGGCCTATCACTGTTGGGGCTGCTGGCACTGCTCGGCCGACAGCCGCCTTCTCGTTCTCGATCGGATTTGCAGGCAAAGAGCATTCGTCGGATGGATCTGTTGCCGACGACCTTCGTCGTTCACTCACTGAAGACCACCGCCGTCATGTATGCGTTGACCTATGCGATGGGCATGCTTGTGAGTGTATTGGGCGTCGCATATGTCACCCGCGAACTCATGGGGTCGGCGCTAGAGTTCGGTTATCTCGAGGCAGGTTGGGCCCTCGGTTCGATGGCGGGCTGTTCAACCCTTCTTCTCAGAAGGGCGCGTTCGCGACGACAAAGCATCCTCTTCCAGTCGGCGCTCGCTGGCATTGTTCTGTTGGGCTTTCCGGTTTTCCAGAGCTTTTTGTCAGCGCTCGTTCAACTGGTGTTGCTCGGCTTCTGCTACAATGTCACGCGAATCCTGATCGATGTACGGGTTCAATCGACTGTTTCGATTGACATGTTGGGGCGGGCGCGAAGCCAGATCCACACGATCTGTGTTTCGATAGGGCTTCTTGCGTATGGCATCATCGGGACGATCGGAGACGCAATTCCACCTTCGGGGATTTTCGGCCTCTTCGGGGCGCTGATGGTGACCGTCGCGCTCTTCTTTTACTTTAACATGGATCGGGGAGCGCCGGCGGAAAGCCGGTTCGTCTGAGGATGGAGACGTCGCCCAATAGCGACCTGGTTTCAAAAGGTGAGGTGTTGGCCCTCATTTTTGAATTATTCCCTTGGTTGCGTCAGTTTGAGCAGGCATCGCTGAACGACTACGCAAAGGCGGCTTTCTCGGTTGGATCGGATCAATCGGGGTGCGTCGCGCGAAGCCAGGCAATGTCTTTATTGCGGTCACGCGTGGCGGCCGTCGCGCAACGTCAGGGTTATTCAGCAGAAGCCGCATCGCGCTTTCAAACCGAAATCGAAGTCGCTCCGGTGCTGCAGTGTGGCCCCCACCTCCACCTGTTGATCGAGCCTGACGCATTTTACACCCATCTGTTCTCCCTGATGGGACTTCGCGCGCATGGCAGGACATCCTATATCTCCTACGCTTGCTCGACAGTGAAGTTCGTAGAACGCGGTCGCAAGGGTCCGGCCTGGCTCCACGTCGATGGCGATGCAGTCAACGTCTTCGGGCTGTCGCGCAGCAAAATGATCCCCTACAGCATTCTTGGCAGAAACGGCTGCTACAGGTTCCATCTTCAAAACGTCGACAGGCCCGGTGATGACTCGGAGGCAATTTCGTGCTTGCGAGACCTTTTGCCTCGGGGCGAATTCCAGTCGGCGGCAGAGGCGATCAAAGCGGCAAATCTTTGCCTCTGGAAGCGGTATTCTGACAGCCAGGTCGATTTTCTTCAGCTTGACGATACCGACGTTGCCGATCTGGTCGCGGATCACCTTTCCGATGGCCGGTCCTGGCTGCGAGCCTCGCTGATCGAGGACCGAGCATTCGCGATGCGCCTCATCCACTGCATCGATCAACTCGCTGACACGGCTTGGCGAGGCTGGCTGAAAAACTCGACGCATTTTTTCTGGGGCTGCATTGAAGGGCGGCTTTTTCCACTTTGGCTGGATGGCAGGGTCCTCCGGTCGAAGGCGACAGATGATGTCTGTGTTGAATTCTCGCCGCCAAGTCTTGTGGAGGCCCTGAGAACTGGCCGGATCGTTCCGAACCTTCTGCTGATGTTCATCGTAACGTCGATCCTGCCTGGCGTGCGTGTCCTGGGTGGAAGTCGGCATACGATCTATTATCCGTTGATGCGCTGGGCATTCTGCGAGGCGTTGAGGAACAACCATCGTGACACACAGCTTCTCAACGCACTGTCAAAGGACGAACGGCCGGGGGTTTGGGGCCATCGCATCATCTCCTCGCCGTGCGAGCCATTTTCGCTGTTGAATGCTTTTAGCCGTGGGGGAATTGAAACGCTTCTCGGGCTGTTCGGCAAGATGAGCATTATCGACGCTTGCGGGCCCCTTTCCAGCTTCACCCAGGACCCCCTATGGGCGGAGCTTGCGGTAGCCTATTCCTCCGGGAGAGTGGGCAGACAATCCTGGCAATGGGCGTTCCGCTGATCGCACCTCCTTTGGTTTTCTGACCACTTTACCGCCCGAAGCGTGACCTCTCGCTTTGAGACAAGTGTCCGCGCGTAAAGCGAAGCTATTGAATTTTGTAAAGAATTCGGTTGCGCGGCGGGCGGATTTCAACTAAGCTGGCAGCGAGGCAGTACGCGCTGCCTTGGGGCTTCGTAACCCCTGTTAGCGGTTGGTGCCGGCCGATTCGGCACCACACTCCTTGACCTTCGGTCGAGGAGCCTGTGGCGTATGTCCAGGTTCCTCGGAACTAAAGGCCACAGGGCCGTCTAGCACGGTTACGAACTCCCCGATCAGTGGGTTGAGCGAGTTTTCAGCGGGGGCGCACCGCGTGAAACTCTCCATCGGGGTGACCACCATGAAGCGCTATGTAGCAGCCCAGGTTCGGACTTCGAGACCTGCGCAAGCCAAACAGTCGGATGTTGCACGCGAGTCGGTACATCCAGTCGATCGGCATGTCGGACAGCAAATCCGTATCCGCCGAATGCAGTCGAATGTCTCCCTAGGGGATCTCGGCGCCGGCATCGGGGTGAGTTTGCAGCAGGTACAAAAATATGAAAGCGGTAAGAACCGCGTCAGCGCTTCGATGCTCTACGAGCTTGCCAATTGCCTCAAGATCCCGGTTTCGAGGTTTTTCGAAGGCCTTCCAGATCCCGAAACCACTCAGGGCCAGCAATTCATAACAGAGATCGATGGGAAGATTGCCTACATATCCACGGCGGAGGGACGGCGTCTGATAGACGACGTTTTGCTCCTTTCTCCGCGTGTGCGCAGCCGGGTCGTTGCCCTCGTCAGCTCGATTGTCGATGAAGAGATGGAAGAACACAAGGACGTTTCCCCATAAAAAGACCAACAAGAGCGCGGCCGCAAAAATTGGTCAGCGGTTCGTAGAGTTATCGCCGCATACTGCAGGTTCTAAAAAGCGATCTGGCCAACGTTCTTCTCTCGGTCAAGCACAGTGCCAAAACCGGCACTGCGGTCGGCAAGATCGTCAAGGATGTCTGCCGCCATTCTGCCATCGGCGAGCACAGGGAAGGGGAGGCGATCGCGTGCAGGATTCGATAATGCCTCGGTTCCACCGATCACAATCGGACGCAAGCGTACATTTTCCAGCTGTCCGCTAGATCCAAAATTGCAGGTCGCGATGACGCTCCTCCACACTTCCGGCGGGCTCCATTCCTGTTCGTCCTTTTCCGTATGGAAGAGGAAGTTGCCAAGGCCGTAGAAAATTGGCGTATTCCGATATATCTCAACCCCTTGAAGGACCGGAGCGCCATGGCTGACAAAGAGGCCTGCGCCCGCGTTAACGCAATCGTGCGCAAATTCGCGGACCCAGACGGGGACTTGCTGCCAGTTCGGCTCCCAATGGTGATGATGCAAATACACGATGACGAGCGTGTCGCGGCCCGCTTCTTCCGCGATCGCCGAAAGGTGAGCCCTGGCGCTGTGCCGGTCCATGACGATGCGGCGAGCGGTCTCATCTGATCTGCGAAACACGGTTCCATAGAAATCAATTTCGTCTTGGCCATGAAGATCAGGCGGATCCTCTGGCTGGGCATAATTCGCGCGCTCCAAGGGCGAACTTAGAAGACGCTCCTGAATGGAGCGAAGCAAGTTGAATGTTCCCGCTTCCAGGTCGAATACCCTGGAGACTTTCAGACTATTGATGCCGGGCCTTGCTATCCTGCCCTCAGTTGCGTCCTCGGCGTACATGAAAGACGGGCCTGGCCCGGCATCCATGGCAATCAGCGCGACATTTCGGGATCCGAACGTCATTTTCTGTGCCGTGGAAGCATGATGCTTGTTGTGGCCGATGCCGGCATGCAGGAAATTGTGTGCCGCAACCTCCTCCAGCGTCGAGAGGATCCCCGGCGGTCCAAGATCGAAAGCATGGTTGTTCGCCAGAGCCAGGCTATTGAAACCGAGCTCCTTCAACGCCGCCAAGACATCCGGCGCTGCAGCGCCGAAATAGCTGCCTTTGAGCGGCCATCCACCATGACGACCATAGATAGTCGTCTCGAGATTGGTGAAGGCAACATCGCTTGCTTTGAGGATCTCGGCGATCTCAGCGAGCCGTGGATCGCCGATCGTTCGAAGATCATGACGGATGAGCGACTGGCCGGTGACAGCAATGGAAAAGGGTGCGGACATATGGTCTACCTTCGATCTTTGGGACTGCCGACTGCTCACGCGCTATGGCTTCGGGGGAAATGCGTGTCGGAAAGCCAGTGTCTAGTTCGATGTCTGCGGCGAAACATCGATCTTGAACCATTGCTCGCTCAGCCGCTTCAGGGTTCCGTCGCTCGTGGCGGCCTCGATGGCGCTATCGAATGCCGCAACCAGTTCGCCGTCATCTTGCCGGAGCCCGACGCCGACACCCGGGCCCCACAGGCCACCGGAGAGCCGCGGGCCGTAGAGCGTCGCAATCCCGCCATCCGTGCTGTCGAGGAAGGCTTTCCAGGTGAAATAGTCGGCAAGACCGCCATCGATGCGCTCAGCCACGAGATCGAGATGCATGTTGTCCTGGGAATCGTAGCTCCTGATCGTCGCGACCTTTCCGAACAGTTCATTGAGCACCGCTTCCGAATTCGATGATCGCAATACGCCCAAAGTTCTGCCGTTGAGAGCGGCTCGAAGCTCCTCGATCTTTGCCTGCTTTTCAGGGTCGATAGTTGTGAGGTCGAGCTCGGCCAACGTATCCGTGGGCGGAAGATTGAGATCTTTGCGTATGACAACTTGGTTGAAACCTCCGGCGTAGGGCTTGGAAAAAGCGATAGATTTCTTCCGCTTCTCAGTTATCGCCATCCCCGACATGATGGCATCGAACTTTCCAACGGTGAGCGCCGGTATGATTCCGTCCCAGTCCTGAGGCACGAAAGTGCACTCGAACTTCATCCTCCGGCAAAGATCGCGGCCGACGTCGATGTCAAAGCCGGCGAGCTCCCCTTGGGGGGTGATGGCATTCCAGGGCGGCGAAGCACCTTCAGAGGCGATTGTCAGTGTCTTCCTGTCCATTGCTCCCGCGTTGTTGGCGCAGACGACAAGAGACAGGGCAAGCAGAAGTGTTCGTTTCACGACGATGTTCCTTTCATTGCTGAGTTTGATTGTTGGCGTCCGGGATGTGGGCTGGCGTCAAGTTTCAGCCGAGGCGAGAGGCGGCTTTCCGTTCGCTCTTCGAGGTACAGGTTGCGCCGGCGGTGGACGGTTTGCCGTCGGCGTCCAACGCGTCTCCAGCATCTGGAAACCTTGCGTGATCAAGAGGGTAAGCAGCAGATAGAAAGCCCCCGCGGCAATGAAGACCTCGTATGGGGCGAATGTCTCCGACACCAGCTGTCGGGCGAGCCCGGTCACCTCAAGCAGCGTGATGGTGCTTGCAAGGGAGCTTGCCTTCAGCATTCCAACCACCTCATTTGCATAGGCGGGAAGAGCGATCCTGAGGGTCAAAGGGAACACGATAAGACGGGCAGTGTGGAAACGGGAAAGGCCCAAGGCTTTGGCCGCTTCAATCTGCCCACGCGGGACCGCCTGGATCCCGCCGCGCAGAACTTCTGTCGTATGGGCGGCGCTGTTCAGGGTGAAAGCAATGAAGGCGCACCAGAATGGCTCTCGCATCACGGCCCATAGAAAGCTTTGGCGGACGAGGGGAAGCTGGCCAATCCCGTAGTAAATCAGGAAAAGCTGAACCAGAAGTGGCGTGCCGCGGAACGCATAGGTATATGCCAGCACGGGCGCGGAAGCCCACGGATTTGATGATGCCCGTAGGAAGGCGAGCGGGACCGAGACGGCGAAGCCTGCGGCAAGCGATGCGAATGTCAGAACCAGAGTGAGAAGAAGGCCGCGGGGAAGGGTGAGAAACGCTTCAAGCGCGATGGTCATGCTCATTGCCTCAACCTTTCATCGCCGGGAGCGAATAGCGGCGCTCCAATAACCGGAACGAAAGAAGCGACAGGCTTGTGAGGGCGAGGTAGATTGCAGACGCTGCGAGATAGAAGGGGAGTGGAGCGCGCAGTGAGCCTGCGCCTATATAGGCGACGCGCATGACATCCGTCAGCCCGACGACGGAAATCAGCGATGTATCCTTTATCAAGGAGATGCAGAGGTTACAGAATGCCGGCAGAGCGATCGGGATCATCTGGGGAATGATGATCAGAAACCAAATCTGCGCGTTCGAAAGCCCGAGCGCCGCTGCAGCCTCTCGTTGGCCTGGTGCAACCGCGTTGATCGCACCACGGAATATTTCCGCGGCGTACCCACTGAATACGACGGTCAGTGCCGCGACACCGGCCGCAAATGCATTAATCTCGATGTAGCCACCGGTAATCGCGCTCAAAAGGGCGGTTCCGCCGAAATACGTCAGGAGGATGATCAGAAGTTCCGGAACACCCCGGATGATGCCCGTGTAGGCCCGCATGCACGATGAAACCGACTTGCGGGTCGAGTTGCGGAGAACGGCAATAAGCAAACCTAATAGGGTCCCGAAAGCGCAGCTCAAGGCAAACACTAAAAGTGTGTTCTTCAATCCAGATAAAAATTGATCTACAAATGCGTACAATGCAAGTCTCCAATATTCTTGCGAGCGCGCCGAAATAGGAAAGTTATTCTCCCGACATATACAAAGGGCTTGCCGAGATTAACCGAGGGTAGATTGGATTTATTAGCTTAACCAGCGCTCTAAGTTTGGCGTATGTCAAAAATATACTTTGACTTGCCGCCGTCAATTTATAAGATTCAGGAAGTTTTGATAAGCGCAACTTATGAGGCGCGTCGCTCGACCACGATTGAGATTCCCGGCCATGGACATCACCGACTCCGGAGTGAAGATCCGCCACCTTCAAATATTACGGGAGGTCATGCGCGCCGGCTCGGAAAGGCTCGCAGCGCAGATGTTGCGAATAACCCAGCCGGCGGTCAGCCAAAACATCAAGCAGCTAGAGGAGACTGTCGGCTTCGCACTCTTTCGCCGGGAAAACAACAGGTTGATCCCCACCGTCAAGGCATGGGAATTTCTACGCACAATCGACGCGGCGTTTGCCGGACTTGATCGGATCGGACCGTCAATCGACTTCCTGCGGAGCAACGATACGCGAATGATCGGCATCGCGGCGCCAAGCGCTTTCTCCTTCGCGACCTTGCCGAAAGTGGTCAAAAGGCTTCGGGAGAGAAGCCGCTCTTACGCCGTTCAGGTGAAAACAGGAACCTATCAGCAGATTGCAGATCATGTGTTAAACGGCCGCTCGGATCTTGGCATCTCCCGATTGCCTCTTGATGAGCGCATTCTTGATTGGATGCCGGTCGGCTCAGCCACCAACGTATGTCTTTTTCCGGTCAACCATCGATTTGCGGCACAGCAGCTTGTTACTGCCGAAGATCTTGCCGGTGAGGCGATCATCGACATCGACCCGCAATTTGCCTCTCACCAAATGAGCGTCAATGCCCTTCGGTATATGGGAACCGCTCCTGACATCGCCGTGGAATATGACGCCAATGGCAATGACATTGGCTATGTCATGACAGGGATCGGCGTCTCGATTACGAACGAGATTATTGCGAGCGAATATGCTGAATTCGACGTTGCATTCCGCGAATTTCAGCCAGGGGCAACATATCACTACGTCGTCGTTTGGCAAAAAGATCGAAAGCTGAGTGATAGCCTAAGATTTGCATTGGAAGAGATAGTCGCGGCTTTGACAGATCGGGCTGCTTGACGATCGCATCGAGGTATGACCCTCGCACCGGAAAACAGATGTTGCGAGTTCATGCTGAACCGCGAGTTGTGCGCGTAAGCTTAGAGCGGGATGATTTTAGGTAGACCCGTGAGAAGGATTCCCTATGACGCAAATCGGATTCATCCTTCTGGCCGGTCAGGAGGCTGAGCTGGATGGCGAGACCTGTTTCGAATAACCGCGAGAAGTTGTAGAAGCGGTGATACAGGAGGGGTGTGGTGCCGGGCGGCGTCCAAGCGCTTCCGCATTGGCATCAGCATCGCGATCGATTGGGTGCGGCGCGTGACGCGACGGACAGCGCAGCCCGGCAGGATGAGTAGCCACAAGCCGCGAACGGCGGTGGCTTACCTAAGCCACCGAGCAGATAGTTGCGCCATATCGTAGAAGAACATCGCGACAATCGGAACTGCGTCGGTTGGCAGAAGCGGACCGGTTGTTTGTGCGATCATTGGTGCCATGTTCTCTTTAAGTGATTCTGCAGTTATCTTAAAATGGCGGATGACACTTCAATTGGACGCAATATCGACTAGAGCAAATCCTGTTCAATCCGGGTCATATCCAGCAGCCCTGAAGTAGTTTGCGCATTCTGTCGGCGTGAAGCGGAGCATCAATGCGCCTAGGACGTCCCATAGAGCATCGATCTTTCGTTCCGCGCCCTCCGTGGTTGACTGCGGCCCCTAAACCGGGACCGCGTGCCGGTGGCGACGGAAGCTATGAGATCACATGCTCAATGCGCTCGAGGTGGTGCTGAGGCACGATCTGAAGGGGTTCCTCGGCCGCTGCGATTTCCTCGACCGTAAGTCCGGTGGCGATGGCCAGGTCCTCAAGGCTGTAGCCCTTCGCAATCCTGGCTTTGCGGCGACGAGCGGCTGCGGAGGTGTTGTCGGCGGTAGCAAATTGATCCATTCCAAACTCCAAATCACGTTGATGTAGCGGCTGAGGGGGATCTGTCCCCGATGGGTTGGCTCCTTCGTGGTGCCGACTCGGTCAGAGGTTAGCCGCAACCTGCCGAGCCGCTTGGTTTCTCTTCGCAGACGACGCTCTTGCGTGGCTTCCGCCGCGATCTTGTTCTGCGTTCGGATGCCGAGCGCTCCTGCATTAGCGCTGTTGTTCTAGTCCTGCTTTCTATGACAATCAATCCATGGGTTTGCTCATAGGCACACGACGAGCCGTACCAACTGCCTGGGAAGAATTGTCCGCTACTGATTAACTGCGGTCGCAGATATGCCTTGCGCGATCTCATCGTCGAAGTGAACCATCTCGCCCGAGGCCATGTGCAGCGCGTCCGCGACATCGCCGAAGCGCGCCTCACCATAACGGAGGCCGGAACTTATTGAATCGGCGCCCGTTCGTAAGGACCGACATTAGGAGGATCTCACCATGGCAACCACATCCAAAGCCCGCAGCCAGGATCGTGCTCGCGTCGCAGGTGGTCAGGATCACGAGGTGAAGTACGAAGCCCGGAAGGAAGGCATTTCCAAGGAAGCGGTGAAGAAGACCGTGAAGAACGTAGGCAACAGTCGCAAGAAGGTCGAAGCCGAACTCGACCGGCACTAATCCGGGTTGGAGAGTTCAACCGTGAGGGTCCGCAGCCATAAAGTCAGCGGCGGAAACAGCCGCTGAAAGTCTGGCTCCGACGGATCATAACGCAGCGGCGGAAGGCGCCTGACTGCAGGAGTTGACGACCCCGCAGGAAGCGTTTCGGAGCAAGGCTATCGAAGCTGCGGGATACAGCGCCGTCGAGCAAAGCCAAAAGTATTGGGACGCCGGAGCGTTTCTTGCAAAGGGGCGGAGCCGCATCGCATGAGGAAGGGGCTGGCGAGCGAACCCAACGAGCTCCAAAGTCGCGATACGCGACGGCGTCGGCTGACTTTACCTGCAGAACAGAATTCAGAGGCCGACAGACCGTGGGGCACCGCGTGCGGACGCCGGTCCCGACCGGTCCGTTCAATCGACTTCTAGAAGCTGCCATCCCGTTTTTGGGACCGGCCAGCATCGTCGATCTTCTCGTGCTCACTGCGCTGAATAGGAAGCGCGGTCGGTATTAAGCCATTCTCCCGTAACGCCAAAGGCGAGCGGCGGAGCGCCGATCAATCGCCCGAGTCGGGTCTCCAGTGTTTGAAACGATGCTCAGGGAAGCGGTCGACGTGAACCTCGCTTAAATCCTGCGGAGTATTCCATTGCCGACATGGCAGTCGATCAGATCCCGAAACAGGCTTAGCGAGTGCCACGTGCATCGTCGTCCCGATGTGGACTGTAGACTAGCTTCCTGCATAGGGCGATGCGATCCTGAGTTGCGTTCATGTGTCCTCTCCTTCGCGACGGAGAGACCCTAAGCTATGCCGACTAGGCGGCCGCTATGGTGCCGGAAACGTTGGCAAAGTCGGTTAATCGGCATAGTTTGCTGGTCAGCATAAACGTGCTTTTGCCGCGCGCGGCAAAATGCAGTTTGAAGCAGCGTCGCGATCGTCGCCCAAGTCCTGCCGCCGCCTTCCGAGCCGGGTTCATAATGCCGGATTTCCGACGTTTGAAGCAAGGGTCACCTATCCCTTCCATCCACTGGTTGACCAAACCGTCTTGGTAACCGGCAGCCATGAGCACGAAGGCGTTCACTATCTGCTCATTCTGGCACACGGTGGTTCATTTCAAATTCCGGCATGGATGTTTGATCCTGCGGCAAGTTCGATCGAGATCGTAGCTGCGCCGCGCCTTTCGGCAACCAAACTCGTTGAACTGCGCGCCAAGCTTTGTTGCCTGACTATTCCGTTGCGGTCGCTGCGGTCGCCGATTGCACATTCAATACTCCGGGAAAGGCGGCAATACGCAGCGATATGTTTGTCGCGGCACGTTCGGCGCCATGGCGGTCGGCAACTGTATCGGGTTCGGCGGCATGCGGGTCGATCGGGCCGTGGCGCAGGAGGTGCTCGAGCGATTGCAACCTCTGGGAATCGAGGCGGCCTTGCGGGCAATGGAGGCGCACACGCAGCGTCATAGCGACAATCAACAGCAACTCGAGAACTTAATCAAGCAAGCACAATACGAGGCTGCCAGGGCGCGCCGCCAGTATGATGCTGTCGATCCGGGCAATCGGTTGGTCGCCGGCGAACTGGAGCGGCGCTGGAATGAGAAGCTGATCCTATTGCGTGATCTCGAGGTCCAGTTCGAGATGCTCTCGACCGACCGTAACACGCCTGCTTTATCGGCCGACGACCGTACAAGATTGATGATGCTCGGTAGCGATCTATAATAAGGCATGGGACAGGTCCCGACGCGTCTATCGAGACACGCGAAAAGATCATTCGGCTGCTGATCAAAGAAATCATTGTCGATACCGTTGACGACACATTGGCGCTCGTCATTCATTGGCAGGGTGGCGATCACACCCGGATGACGGTGAAGAAAAACAAGATCGGCCAGACCCGCTGGGCAGTTAAGGCTGATGTTGTCGATCGCAGCAATCTTGAATCGATCCGGCAAGCGGACAGGGCATGGCGCCAGCTGGACGCGAAGCCACGTCTGCAGTCTTCGCAACATCCACGGCATCTCCGTCTATCGAGAAGGTGAACGGGCCGAACGCGGTGAGAGAACCCTCGACGAGGCCGCCGACATTCTAAAGGTGAGTCGAGCTACCGCCTACCGGATGGTCAGCAGCGGTGTCCTTCCCGCTCGCCAGTTATGCACCGGAGCGCCGTGGATCATCCAGCTTTCCGACCTTCAACACGAAACCGTGCGCCGCGAAGCCGATGCCAGGCGATCCCGGCGTCCGATATCTCAGGATCCGGTTCAAAATCCTCTTTTATTATAAGGACATCATCAGATGAGGAGTATGTCGCGCCCTCGTCACCTTCAGCAAACAGGCTATTTTTTCTTAACGCCTGGGGCTTGATTGCCCGCTCAACATGTGGAGTCCACTTCGACGCGGCCGTCTTTCAGGAAGCGCTCGAAGATATCGCGGCGCGATATGGAATAGCGGAGAGCTCCGCGAGTTTTGATTTTCCGGGTAACGCCCCTTAGCCACGAACAGGCACATGATCCTTGGCGCGATTTGAAGTCCACGTGAATTCCCTTGTCCCCAGCGCAACCGTCGACATTTCTCGCAGATGTCGGGCATCCGCCACTTTTGTCAGGTTTGTCGTGATTGGAACGTTTTGTTCGCCGGTCTCTCCGTCAAATACACATCAACCTGCCCTCAACCCGCCCATTGATAAAAGAAAATCATCTTCTTGG
>NZ_JAILYJ010000028.1 GCF_019793465.1 Rhizobium croatiense
GCGTTGAGACAAGTTTGCAGCACGCCAAGGAAGTCCGGGTGCTCTCAAGCAGGGCGGTGGAGGAAATCTCAAAGCCGGTCAAGGATGCTTTTGACAAGGTGCTGACGGACCTCAAGGCGACGTAAAAGCGGACTCGCACTTAAATCGCCTGGACTGATCGGGGGCGGCCTACCTTATTCATGGACGGAAAAGATGGTGACGGGGACCATCAGGTCGGGAGAGAGCTGGAAAGTGTGTCCTGCGATCTCGATAGCTCCAGCTAACAAGCTCCTGAAAACGGATCGCGGGCGGCCGGCGTGACATATTGGACGGTTTGAACTGGCGAAGAACCCACCATCTTGGTATCTAACCGCGTAGGCGGCAGGGGGCAGGGGGCAGGGAAGTGGTAATGGATTCACGCAGGGACATAGCCGAGCGGGTCATCGCGCGTTGGAAGGCGCGAGGAATCCGGATCGATGAAGACCCGGGTTTCATGGAACTGGTCGCTCTTTGGACGGCAGGGTCGATTGCGTCCGGTGAAATGCGCCGCCGGTATTCGGCGCTCCAGCGCGAGCGGTCGCTGTCCAGGTCAATGCCACTTGATGTGTATCCCTGCGACGAAGGGGCGGAGGTCGATCATCGATCGATTGCGATTCCAGACGACGAACCAGATGAACGGGGAGGTCTCGGACTGCCGGCGCAAGGGTGACTCTTACAAAGGGCTCATCACGCACCATTTCCTGGCGAGCGCGAACTTCACGAAACAGCGGGTCGACAAGCGCTGCGTCGCGTTGTGCATATTCTCGGGAAGAGTCCGAAAAATCCTTGCCACGAGCCGCAATGGCTGGCGGCTCAGCAAGGTAGAAGGTGAGGAGCGGCCGGCGGTACTGAGTCGACATCTTTATCAACTGTGGGCGTGTCGGCTCAGGGCATCTTCAAGCATGGCAAGGCGGTCGCTGCCCGCTATACAGGGTGCATCGCTAATGCCGAGCTTGTCGGCACATCTTCAACGCTGAGTCCCTCAGTCTCGTGCGCCCAGCGTCCGACAAGTTATTGTCTTCCATGGGAGTCCGGCTTGCGCAAATTGCCCCCGATGAAGGTTGGTCCGCCCGGGTCTTCCGCATGGAAAACGCGCGTTGCCTCAAAAACGCCGGTGCGCCATGCATAGGTCGTATCGTCGATCATGCGGCAAGACCTCCTGGTTTGTCGGACGACCGTACCATTTGGTGACGATGCGGGCTACTTTGGCGACGAGCGCGGTACTCATGCGAAGGTTCGAGTGTGCATCGAACATCTCCGGCGCCAAATAGCATCGAGACCTCGTTTGGGCGAAAGGTTATTCCTTTGCTGCAAAGCCTAGCTCAACGCGGCTGACATCTAAGATCGCCCGAAGGACGTCGATGCCGAATTTGAGGCTTTCCACCTCGACATCCAGCGAGATGCCCTCGGTGACTGTGCCTTTTGCGTTAGCGATTACCACCTCCTCCAGGTCTTCGAACCACTGAGGACTGTTCCCTTTGTGAAGCTTCGATAGTTCCGCAATCGCGACACTAAATGCCGATTGGACCGCGATTAGAGCGGCGCCGAGCTTTCGTTCGTCTACACCCGAGATGCAAACAATGGGGCTGTTTTTCTCATCCATGGGCTGTTCCTCTGCTGGCTCGCCACGAAACCCTATTTCAACTAATAGGCGACAGAGTCGTCGATCGCCGACGAATGCAAATAGGCCCGTAGGCTGGAGTCTCGGGTAGTTAGATCAACGAATACGCGATGCTGGGGGTGGACCATGTGGAAATGGTGGATGCGCTTGAGGCCTGTTGAAATCTGGGTCCAGCTTCCGAACGTTCCAACCGGCGGCAATGCCTCTAGGCCGTAAGCGTCGCACCTCCTGGTACGCGATAGCGGGTAATCCTTTGTACGAACTGGCTCGCATGCAAGGTCGCCCGAAGGACACAAGTGCCGAGCCTGGGCTTTCCGGCCATAGTCTTCAGTGAGACGTCTGTTGCTTCCACAACTCAACACATTCCGGCGAGCGGCATAAACCTGCAAACTCATTGTTTTTGATCCGCACGCGTCATACCTGGCCTGCACCCCACCGCCATGGCTTCGGCAAAAGGCCTTTTACTCAAAACGCAGGGACCTAGTTTGGCCCGTTTGTCAGGCAGCATCACAAAAAGATCTGCGGAAGGCTCGTCCCGCTTTGCGCGCTCAGGTGCGCCCGCAGTCGATCTGGCAGCGGATTGTTATTCAGGTACACTTTGCAATGAGGCGGAAGCTGCGACAGAATGTACGGCAGTGCAGTTCGCCCGTCGCCAAGTCCTCTCAGGTTGTTTCCACGAACGCTAAGCTCCTCCAGCCCCCTCGGCAGGTTAGGGGGCAGGTGGGTCAGTTCATTACTGTCGGTGCTGAGCCACTTTAGGGTGGCCGGGAGGTCCTCGGGTAGGCTAGTCAGTTCATTGTGAGGGACTTCGAGCCTCGTGAGCTTTGCAGGAAGGCGCTCGGGCAGGCGAATTATATTATTGAGTTCGGCGCGGAGATCCGTCAATTCGAGGGGGAGATTCTCCGGCAGGTGCGCGATTTCGTTGCGGGTGACATGAAGCTCCCTGAGCTCAGGCGGCAGGTTATCGGGCAAACTGGTCAGCCGGTTGTGGTTGACGTAGAGATACTTTAGTCCGGAAGGAAGCTCGTTCGGCAATCTGGTCAGCCGGTTGCCGTCGACGTAGAGCGTCTCGAGCATGTCCGGAAGAACCTCAGGCAGCGTGGTCAGCTGGTTGTCGCAGGCAGAGAGCTTTCGCAGACCGGGCGGGAGGTTGTTGGGCAGCCTGCCCAACCGGTTGTCATTGGCGTTGAGCCGCTGGAGGCCGGCCGGTAAGGTGGGGGGCAGTGCCGTTAGGGACAGCGATGTTAAGTTCAGGGGGGCACGAAAATTGCGGGTTTCCGTCCAGGCCTCGATCCGTGCCATTGCCTCGTGCCGGTCCTCGTCCTGCTCCTGCTGCCCGTCTTCCGCCCAGGCCAGTAAAATTTCTTTCAGTGCCGCTTCGCCGGACGAGGAGCCAGTCAAGCCTTCAACCCAGTTAAAGGTGTCTTCACCGCCTTGTTCGGAACTATTGCCAACACCCCCCTGCCTTCTGCCGTACATTGCGTCGTTCCTTAGGTCATTGCGTCACTGCTGATGTTACTTCCGTCGCGACCTTTCCTTCCAATACCAAATTCGTATCCCGTTATGCTTCGGGGGCATGGCCAGCGTCCTCCCTCGAGCTGGACAGCGCATGATTTTTATCGCGACGTTGAACAATCCCACCATTGACATGCTGCGCAAACTCGGCCTGACAGGCATGGCCAGCGCCTATCAGGAACTCGAAACGCAAATAGAAGCGAGACACCTTCGAGCATGGTGAAAGGCTTCGACTGCTGCTCGAGGCGGCCACGCTCCGCCAGAAGCGCTTCGAGGCGAGAGCCCGCCCTGCAAAGCAGCGCTGTAACGCCCAGATCGAGAACGCTGATTTTTGCGCCGCCCGCGCCCTGATCGCAATTTCGTGACGCCGAGTGATAAAGGTATTTCATCCACCAGTTCCAGCTTGGTGGAGACCTAAACCAGACGCATTTGGAGCCGCTTGCGGCCGATTTCGCGTGGCAACTCCATCTAACTGAGGCGCAAGTTCCCGGAACAAACGCTCACGCGCGATAACCTTTCCTCATTTTCGGGCAATCTCGCAGTGTCACGTTGATTTGGTAGGTCAGCTTACGACGCCGAAGCCGTTACGCTTTTTCTCTACGCCTGCAGGGCCCTGCCGACTTAAAGGCAACGACTTCCGGACAGCCGAGGCCCAGAACCAGTTCACCTTGACATCGTGTCACTCGGGCGTAACAGGCGGCAGCCCGAGTGTCGCAATAAGCTTCATTATCGACGGCGTGGGTGGACCCGGTGTCGGCGGCGGCATGGAGACGATGGACCCGAGCCGCGGAGGCGTTGCCATAACGCCAATCATCGTGCCGATAATGGCGATCCCATCGCCGCTGATTTCGATGGCCTGCGGGCCGGTTCTGCCCGATACTACAAGGCGGATCTTGTCGGGTGTTACCTCGACGCGGCTACCTAAGGCCGCTGCGGCAGGGGAGTCGGGCGCGGCGCCGCCCGAGGTCAGGAGGAAGTGTCTCTTGACGTCGATGCTGTAGATATTCCCGACCTCGACGGTATGATTCTTCTGGGCCTTCAAATAGACCTCCTCACGGCCCTGCTTGTCCTCAAAGCGCAGTTCATTGTAGGCATTAGCGGCGCCGCCATCGGTATGCGTCCGGAAGGTCGACCGCGTTTTGTCGGTCGGCAGGGTTTCAGGCGGCAGATTTGAGCCATTGTATACGACGCCGGTCACCAGGGGCGTGTCGGGATTGCCGTGGATGAAATCAACCACGACCTCATGGCCGATCCGTGGGACGACCAGGTTGCCAAAACCCTTACCAGCGAAGTTCTGGGCCACCCGAATCCAGCAGGAGCTGTTCTCGTTCTTTCCGCCTTCTCGGTCCCAGAAGAACTGAACCTTCACACGGCCGTACTTATCCGTCGCGATCGACTCGCCCTCGGGGCCCACGACGACGGCCGTCTGCGGTCCGTGAATCAACCGCGCCGGTGTGCGGCGCCTCGGTCGGTACTGGGTGGTCGCGGGGATAATCTCTACGTTGCTGTGATAGAGGAACCGCTCGCCCTTCCCCCCCACGGTGTCCGCAGTGAGATCGTCCCCCACCTCACCGATGACAGTGAAGTCCTGTCCGACTGCCAGAAAGCGATCGGTGGGTTTCGGGCGGGAACCGACCTGGCCGTAGTAGAAGGGATTTGCCGCCTTGAATAATGACCCGGTCGTTATCTGGCGCGCAGTGCTTTCGATCCGCGCGCGATAAGCGTTGCAGGCGAGTTCCTCGGCACGGATGGTGGCGTAGAAATCGCCATCGCTTTTTTTTGTATACTGGCCTGGATACTCGAAGACCTCCCGCATTGCCGTGCAGCCGCTGCTTGCCGACGAGGTCTCGCCCGTTCTGACCGCCACGCTCTCCCGCGGTCGGGTGATGGCGCTTCCCGTGAGCTTGCATGGCGGAATGCCGCCTGTCCTCACGGGAGGAACACGCGCGACAGACGTCAGTTCTGCCATCGGCTTCTCATGGTCATAGTCCCTGAGAACGACCTTATTCGGCTGTAGCGATACGACCTCGTCCCAATGCAGGATGACATCTTCTTGGTAAAGACTTCGGGCAGGCCTGAGATTGTGGTGGGTCTCTACGATCTCAGGCGTGCAGGCCATGTGACTCGCGGCGTTGTCGACCAGCACCAGGTCATGTTGGTCCTCAGCATGTTCAAAATAGTAGTAGATGCCGTCCTGCTCCATGAGGCGGCTGACGAAGGCCAGATCCGTTTCATCGTACTGGACGCAATATGGGCGCTGTGGGAACCGTCGGGCGGTCTGATTCTTGAAATTGCCTTTATGTTCTCGAAAAATCGTGGTGATGATCTCGATGCTCGTCTTGTTCTGAAAGACCCGACTGTTAGAGCGATGCTCGAGCAATGAAATCCACGGCCGCACCTGCGCCACGTAGTTGAGGTGCTCGGTATCGTCGAGGCCGAGATATTGGAAGCGCGTAACAACACCGTTGAAGAAGCGCGTTTGCGAGTCCTTGAGCTTAAGGCCGATTGTCAGGTTTTGACCGGGGATCGTAGCAAAGTTCTGAACTGGATTGCGGCTGGCGAGCTTCACCTCGTAGAGGAAAGGTTCCCCCAGCCGCTCGGTGCCACTGAGCCGCCGGAGAGAGATTTCATTCAACTCGGACGCGGCCGAAGTGACCGCAACAAAACGATTGTGCCTTAAGAGACTCTCGATTCTTGACTCGACCATGGTGGTGTGTGTTCCGCAGATTTGATGAGAAGGCGCGGTTGCGCCCGATGGCGTGAGTAGGATGCTGCCGAAGCCATCGGCGAAGATGCCGAAAAGCGTTTATTTCGTGCATCGAAATCGCCGACCGTTGCTCAGCCAAGATGTCTTGCTGGCCCGCATCGTCAGAGCCAAGCGGGGGAGGGCGGGGTGAAGAAAGCGTGTGGGTCTCTTGGAACTCACCCACGCTAAGTCCCACCCAAATCTCGCCATGCGGCCTTGTAACATCGATGAGTTGGCGGATTCCGGCGGTGCTAGCGACGACGTGTCTCCTGGAAGATTCAACCAGGCCCAGGGCGCAGCGCCCGAGCGGACAACCACGGTGGTCGAGTTTCGCCGCGATCGTCGGCTCGATAGGCCTCTCCGCTGCTGAAGCCTCAAGGGCGTCAAAATGGCGATAACGTTCCAAAGAGGCGTCACGGCGAATTTTGCAAAGGGCCTTGGCGGTCCCATTGCAGTTTGCGTTGAGCTTACTGAAGAGAGTCGAGCTTCCGATGCTTGTCATAACGGGCCTTCCAAGCCGCCGCCCGCCGTGCCGCCGCACTTGGTATCGAGGTTACGTGGGCCATTCACCCGTTCCAGATCGATCTCGCCAAGGAGATCTTCTCCCCGCCCGAAAAGAAGGTCGAGCGGGCCCGCCGCATCATGGATGTCCGTTTCAGGAGAGTGCCATGCGGCAGCCGGTGGGCCCCGGTCAGTCGGGGTAGTTGTCAAGTCATCGGCGTGCTGGCGCGTTTTCCTCTTGCCCATCCAACTGGACCATCCGAGTCTGCCGCAGCGACCCAACTGCACTTCCGGGACCTGCTCCTGACGGAGAACGAGGTTAATCTCCCAGTCAAGTTCATCTCCAAGGTAGTTGCAGATGATCTCCGCTATCGACTTAAGGCCGGGAGCTGCGGGCAGAAGCGATTCGTAATGAGCCAGGCTGAGGGGACCCACAATGAGTCGGAACCGATGGTGCCACACTCTGACCCTCGCACCTGCAATAGCGTTGCTGTTCAGCGTGCCCGTGGCCGGGTCGTGGCCCAGGAGGCAGAGCGATATGCGGGGCAGATCCACCCACTTTGGGACAAATTCACGGATATCAACCGGCGCCTCGACGAAGCTGGCGAGGATGGCAGCGAGCCCCTCGGCGTTGCGGGTGTGTGAGGCGAGACGGCCGGTGAAGTGGAGTTTGGCCAGATCAGGCATAGCATCCCGCGCGCGCAGGGAGGTCATCCCGAAGCCGGCTAGCGCGCCGAGCTGAAGGGCAAATCGATCTTCTTGTGGCCTGTCATAGCTCACGGTCGGTTCGCCCTCCGCCCATGCGCGGAAGAAGAACGAGGCCATTCGATGATGAAAGGTATCAGCAAATCGGATCAGCGTCTCATCCGCGGCGTTGTGCTGCCGGAGAAGGGCGTACTCCGTCAGATGCAATGGGAGGGGACCGTGGGGTCCAAACAAGCCGAAGGCGTAGGTGGAGATTACGGGGTCGTTCTCCTCGTGCGCAGTCACGCCCGCGATCGATCGAGTCGGAAATGCAAGGGAGGGCTGCTGGGCGATCCGCACGCGATCCAGGCTGGGACCGCTCGATTCTCCCAGCCGAGGCCGATCTGAGCAGATTGCATCGATCCGCCGCAGAGCCTGGAAGAAGTCGCAGGCATGCGGTTCGGCCCTGAGCGAGCTTAGGAAGTCGCCGAGTGCCCCCGAAATCAAAGGATCGCCCGGCGGCCGGCCATCGTCGGCCATCGCATTACCTCCCCGCGCTGTAGCGTCGAGACGACCATCTCGGTGAAGCTGTTGATGGATACGTATTTCGCGAAGAACTGGTTGAGCACGGAGGCGAGCGGAAAGATGCCAACGCCTTCGAAGGCCGCTTCGTCCAGGATGATACCAACCTCAATCCCACGTGCTACGGCGGCTTGTCCACCGCTGGACAATCGCCTGACCGCAGGCCTGGACCGAATCTCCCGGATCCCGTCGATCTGCCGTGAGGCGAAGGCATTGACTGGATCGACGTAGAGGCGGAGGAGTTCACGTAGCGCTTCTGCGCCCCGGTGGTCGTTCCTATCGGAATTGCTGATCGAGAGGTAGTTCAGTGAAAGATGGCTAATTAATCGCCAAGTGATATCGCCATTGGCGAAGGAGTGGCGCGGTCGGCTCGGGGGCGATACGCACCGGGTGGCGGTAACTGGAGCGCCGATTTCCAGGGTGAAGTCTGTCACGTCCCGGCCGATCGGCAGCAGCAGCGCCAGATCCCGGTTCGAGCACAGGCAGTTTACAGACAAATGCCGGAGTTCCGCCGAATAGGGAGCCGCCTGGCGATCAACTAGAGAAACGAACGTTTCGCTGCCGATGTAGCCAGTCCGCGCGCCATTTAGACGCTGGTGCTCCGACATGAGGCGCTGCTCCCGGCGGATCGCGTAGTATCTGGAATGCTGCTCCTCCTGACCGTGCGCGCTGATGCTATAGAACGGGTAGAACCTCACGGGAGCCGCTTCGTTTTTCGCCCCGTCTCCGCTCATCTCGAGGATCGAGTGGACCTCAAAGTCGAGCGGCCTCATCCTGTCAACAATCACATGATGCTCGGTGTTCTTGTCGCTCACGTGGACGAGATCTGCCTGGCGTTCGAAGAGATTAATCGCGGGCGTTGCGAAGAGAACGATATTTTGGGGCCCGAGCTGTCGTTCCAGCCGTGGCTCGACACGTCTGAGTGCGAAGACGATCTCAAGGGTCTCGGCAGTTGACAGGGCTACTGCGTCTGCCAGCCCGCTAACCTCGACGAACAACGTCCGCTCCGCGAGGGCGAAATACTCCTGTAGGAGACGGTACCCGTCGAAAGAGCGTGGCACCTCGGGCAGGAGAGCACAGCTCGGCTCCAAACCGCGTTGCTGCAGCGCATGAACCGGAATCTTTTCCTGCCAAGGGATAGGCCGGCCGACCGGACGGGCTATGATATTGCATGCGTCACCGAGAAGCTGTTCGGCGAGTGCGGCGCCGATGCCACCGGGGCCTGTTAGGTGCAGTGTGAGAGCCTCTAGTCCGAGTTTATTGAACGGCATGCCATTGGTGGTACGAAGGCGTAGTCGCAAAGCAGCCTTCGCATCTTGCCGGGCCGGAAGATCCAGTGCGGCGATCTGCCCCGGCGTCGAAAAATAATCGGCAGCGCTCACCACAATTGGCCAGAGATGCACATCATGGGCCGTGCGGAACTCGCAATGTGTGACGGCGCCCGGAGCAAGACGGCCCAAAAGCTTGGTTCCCCGCGGCACGAGGTATCCATTTTCAAGTCGTCCGGCATCCTGGTCGGGCTCGAAACGGACGATCGTCATCGAGGGGAGCGGCGGTAGAAAATGCGGATAGACCATCTCCAGGAGGTGCTGGGTGAATTCCGGAAAGCGAGACTGAAGCTTCAATTGCACCCGCGCCGCCATGAAAGCGAAGCCTTCCAGAAGCCGCTCGACGTAGGGGTCGGCGACCTCCGCTGATTCCATCCCGAGCCGGGCGGCGACCTTCGGGAATGCACGGGCGAACTCGGCCCCCATCTCGCGCATATAAGCAAGTTCGTCGTTGTACAGTCGCAGGAGCCGGGGATCCATCAGCTTATCTCTGTACCGAGATGAACGCGGGCGGATTCGAGCTCGGAATCTACCTCCGTACGCATCACCATTCGCACCGGCAATGGCTGCGCCCACAGATCGGCTTCGATCCTAAAGCGAAAAGTGCCGCAACCCTGACCATCGTCCAGGACCGTGACCTTCAGGGTGTCCGGTAAGAGACGCGGCTCAAAGCGCTGAAGGCTCTCGATTATCGCTTCGCGCAATGCGCTCTTATCCATGCCTTCGCGAATTTGTCCGCTGAGAGGCCAGGCACCATAATTAAGTGCACTGGCCGCTACGTGAGGGTACGCTTGTAGATCTACGGTTGCACCCAATTGATTGGTGTTCAACAACCAGGAAACATCGCGTAGAATCACCTCTTCCAGTTGGCGAACAGAGAAGCTGCGCTTGTCCTGCGCTTCACACGAGCTGCGCGGCTCATCGTCCGTAAGCCGGTCCAGGAGGGATGGTTGCACGAGATCCCGCTTAACATCTCTGCCCATGTTACAATCTCCAGGTGCAATGGCGACGAGTCGATCTGTCGTTTTCGCGCGCAGCCCCGAATATTCCCGGGTTGCCGATGGCCCCATCAGCCGACGAGCCTATTGAAGTCGGTGCTGTTCGCGATTTGGTTCCAGATGCCCTCGCCAGCTTTGGTAAGAGCGCCTTTTTCATCCTGCCTGTAATAAATGACCTTGCAGGCGCCGAACCGGAATGTGATCGTCTCCTCGGGGGCCTCTTCCGCATAGGACCACTCGACCTTCTCGACTACCAGCATGTTGAAACTCCAGTGCAAGAACAGGTTCGATTCTGATGTAGCTTGTCCGCTCCCCGTCGCTTTGAAAAGTTTCAGTTCGACGCTATTGAAGTGGGCGCCGCGACCACAGGCAACGTACAGAGAGGGCGATGACGTATCCACCTGCTTCTTGATAGTGAAGACCTCGAATTCGGCCTTGCCCGCGCCCGCCCCGGCGGTATGAGGCCCAATGTTCAGCTTGTTTTCGAGTGAAAAGCTCCATTCGTCCGCTAGGGTGATACCGTCCTTTAGAATGATAGATTCGCCCTTGGGCAAAATGCCGTCCTTGGACGCTTGCGTGAATTTTATAACCGCGTCGAACGCCATGATGGACTTTCCTTTTCTCGTTGATCTGATTGGGCCTGGATTGCATCGGCCAGCCCGGGGCAGCTATTCCGGAGTTTTGGCGCCGAGAACGGAGCACAATCATCTGCGGGTTTTCTCAGTCCTTGCGGGCGGATGGCAGGCGCGA
This sequence comes from Rhizobium croatiense, assembly GCF_019793465.1. Classification (GTDB taxonomy): domain Bacteria; phylum Pseudomonadota; class Alphaproteobacteria; order Rhizobiales; family Rhizobiaceae; genus Rhizobium; species Rhizobium croatiense. Next base: position 10,744 of record NZ_JAILYJ010000028.1, read on the forward strand.
GACAAGTCTCAAAGAGATGGTTAGGCCTTCGAGCTGGTAGTGTGGCCGCATGTAAAATCTCGCAACGTAATATCCGGGATTATCTTCGACCTCTTCCACCTTGACCTCGGCTGAGGAGAGCGGCTGCTGTGCCTTACTCTCTTCGCTCCCAAGCTCGGGCGAGGGGTGGACATAGCCCTGAATCCATTGGTTGAGCCACTCCTCGACCTCGTGGCGCTCCTTGAACGTGCCAATCTTGTCCCGGACCATACACTTCAAATAATGTGCGAAGCGGCAGGTTGCGAAGATGTAGGGTAGCCGGGCACTGAGTTCGGCGTTCGCTGACGCGTCGGGGTCTTCGTATTTGACCGGCTTGTTAATAGTTTGAGCGCCAATAAATACGCCGAGGTCCGTGTTTTTGCGGTGCAACAGCGGTAGAAGACCGTTTTTGGACAGTTCGGCCTCACGGCGGTCGCTGATCGCGATCTCAGTGGGGCATTTTAGGTCGACGCCACCGTCGTCGCTGCGGAAGGTATGTACCGGCAGACCCTCGACCAGGCCGCCGGATTCGACGCCACGAATTCTGGAGAGCCAGCCATAGAGCTTGAACGAGCGCGTGATATTTACGCCCATGGCGTAGGCTGCGTTCGTCCAAAGGTATTTCTCGCTGTCGCCGCCGTCTGTGTCCTCCTCGAAGGCGAATTCATCGACCGGGTTGGTTTTGGCCCCGTAGGGCAGCCGGCCAAGGGTGCGTGGTAAGGTCAGGGCCACGTACCGAGAGTTCTCGCTCTCGCGGAACGCCCGCCAAGGGGCATGTTCGGGCGTGAGGAAGATTTTTGTGATGTCACGCGGGTTCGCAAGCTCACGCCAAGAATCCATCTGCAGCAGATGTGGTGAGACGGCAGATATAAGCGGTGAGTGGCTCGCCGCCGCGATCTGCGCCAGTCCCGAAAGCAACTCTACGTCCGGTGGGGTATGGTCGAAATAGTAGTCGGCAATCAGGCAGCCATAGGGTTCACCGCCGATTTGGCCGTATTCGTCTTCGTAAATTTTTTTGAATAGCGGACTCTGATCCCAGGTGACACCCTTATATTTCCGCAGAGTTCGGGACATCTCCACCTTTGAAACTGGGAGAACGCGAATCTTCAACGTTTCATCGGTTTCGGTGTTGATGGCAAGGTGATGCAAGCCCCGCCAAGCTGATTCCACGCGCTGGAAATTTTCGTGATGGAGGATCTCGTTGAGTTGTGCAGAAAGCTTCTGGTCGATCGAAGCAATCATTGCTTGGATAGTCGTGACGACATCGTCGCTGATTAGCGACGTGTTTTGAAGTGCCTGCTCGGCCAGTGTTCGGACGGCACTCTCCACCAAGTCACGGGAGTGGTCCGAGCGGATCTTGAACTCGAATCGAAGCATGCGGGTGAAATCGCCGAGATCAACGGTGGCGACCTGTACATCTGTGGCATCTGCAGGCATCATGATCAGTTCTCCTCTGTGTCTGGGGATGCCAATGGCGGAGCGGCAACCACTGCATCAGGCTTCTCAGTCTCGATGCCATTGCCGAGGGCGCTTAGCAGTGCCGAATCCGCGAGGAAGTGGGTGAGCAACTCTTCGGCACCGTTCTTCCCGTCCATATAGGCCAGCAGATTGGAGAGCTCCGTTCGCGCCTCGAGCAGCCTGCTAAGGCTGTCGACCTTGCGCGCCACGGCCGCCGGCGAGAAATCTTCGAGCCGCTCGAACGTCAAGTCGACAGCGAGTTGGCCTTCTCCGGTCAATAGGTTCGGCACCCGCATCACCACCCTGGGCCTCAGCGATCTGAGCCGATCATCGAAATTGTCGATATCGATCTCCATCATCTTGCGCTCCGCGACAGGGGCAAGCGGCTCGGCAGCATTGCCGGCGAGGTCGGACATCACGCCGACCACGAAGGGAAGCTGAACCTTCTTCTGAGAGCCATAGGTCTCGACGTCGTATTCGATCTGTACGCGAGGCGGACGAACCCGCGCGATGAACTTTTGACTACTCGCCTTTGTCATGTGTTCCACTCTCCTGATAGGGAAGATTGCGCACGTCACGTGCCCTCGCCGACCGCCAGACCGGCAATCGAACGGTATTGGGCAACCCCTTCTGGCGCCAACTCTTTGATAAGAGCCATGAAGTCCTTCGAGACAAGTCGCTGCGCGCGCTCCAGGAGGGCTGGCAGCGGGCTCGCGGGCTCATTCACCTGGTACCAGTGGCAAATGCGGCCAAGAATTTCGACAACGTCATCGCGGTTGCGGATCACTTCGGGGTAAGAGGCCTTGCTAGAGTCTGGCAATGGAGATGCCGGGGCTGCAGGCTGGGCCCTTTTCCGATGGGCGTCGACCAGATCCTTGGCCTGGGTGAGTAGCACTATCAGAGGGTCGAATCGAACGGCCTCGTCACTCGCGACGTGCTGCCGAACACTCGCGTCTAGATGGGTGGCGGCTGCCAGGCTGGCGTGGAGACCAGTGCTGATCTGCTCGAGCTGCAGTGGATCGGTGTCGATGAAGGCGTGCTCGATGGTCGAACGATCAATTTCCGTAGATTGGGACCGTAGCGCACCAGCCCAATCGCGGAGCGTAAAAGTCCCGAATTGCCTGGAGGAGGTGAGTGGGACTTGGCGTATTTCTGCCAAGAGCCCGGAGAGATCGCAGAGGCTCGCTAGAGCGTTGAGGCGAACGGTCTGATCTTCGTCATCTTCTGGATCCGGTCGCGGATGTAGCTCTGACCAGTAGAGCTCGACATAGGCCGCGAGCAGCTCAAGCCCCCGACTTAGACCAGAGAAGCCGAACTGACTGAGGGCGGATCGTGTGAGCAAGATGCCGACTCTTAGATCCTTAGTGCGGGCAGAAAGGTCGAGGCCAAGCCGCCACACCTCTGTCCAATCGGGAGCCTCCTCGGTGGCGATGGAGTCGCCTATCTGCTGGTGCGGCTTGCCATGCGACGCTATCTCCAGCTCCAGGAAGCTCAAATCGTAATCGAGAGCATCCCCGCATGCGTTGCCGTCGCTGATCGGTTTTAATAGATGATCTGCATCGAGCATGACCCAAATCCCAGTTTTCCCGACATAAAAGATCGTCGCGCCTCTGTTTCTCAATGTTTAGCAATGAGCAGACGCGATTGCTCATGCACAATCGACATTCGTATATGTCGTGAATGCTTGGGGCGTGAATGCCGCCGCTTCGGATCTTGACGCAGCTATGTGCTGCTCAGGCGCGAGGGACACCTTGTGAACAACAAGAAGCTCTTCCGGGTCCATCGGGAGGAGAAGCTCACGATGCGCAAGCGCCGTGGCCGGAAACGAGCGAAAGGCAAGCGTTGGTGTTGATCCCGCTGGCTGCCAATGATCGTTGGCGCGGGTTCAGGCTTCTGATGGTCGTGAGGAAAGCCGGACTCTCGTCGCCGATACTTCGCTCTCCGGCCTGCGGTCGCCTGTGGACTGGATCGGGTTGTTGAGGAGCGTGGCAAGCCAAGCACTCTGGCCTCGGCTAACTAACCCTGCAGAGTTCGCCCAGATCGGCAACCCGCGACGTGATGCAGTGCTACGCATTCGGAATGGTCTCCGCACCTAAACCCGCCGATGCCGCCGCAGATGCGCAACCCACCGCTGGAGCGAACCCCAAACTGGATAAACTTGACGGTACAAGCTCAGCCAGATTGAATTGACATCGTCGGGCAGTCGTTGCAAAGGGCAACCTGCGGAGTACCGTTGCAAACGTGAGCCTGAAGGCCTCCAACTACGAAGTCTTCGCGCGGCCGCCTCCGCGCCAGTTGCTGCATAAGGTGGATGGCGTCCTCGGCGATCGCTCTTGGGGGTGTCGGCGCGCGGACCCTCATCGAACGAGCAGCCAGCCGGCGGGTCCATCGCGCGTGCAGCGACCCGGCGTCAGTGGTAGAACGGCTCGAGCACTTCAACGGCATTATATCTCCTGCGCTCCGCCGGATCGCCGCACGAGGCATATAGGGCGACAATCTGGATGAGATCCGTATTGACCGCATGTAACGATGCTCCCCGAGATTCGCACGTTGCCTCATTCATTTTGCTCCCAGTTGGAGCGAAGGAGTGGGGTGCGGAGATGGCGGGGTTTCGCAGCGGCCGGCCTCCTTCGTGAGCGCCATTGCCGTTTTCGACGGAAGTCGAAGTTTAATAACCATCGTCGCGGTATTTACTTTTGACAATGGGTGTGATGCGGCTTTGCGTGATCTTCTAAAAAGAATCGAGTCCCGCCGCCAATCCCCCGTTCTATCGCGCACCTACCGCATCCCAACGTGACTGTCGACCCTGCTTCCATTAGTCGTGCAGGGCAACCACGCGGTCTCTCGTGCAGATCCCTGCGATTTCGAATTGACGGACACCGACCCCGTTTGACGGTCGTGGAGTGCACGCACTTAGTCACCCTAGCCGCCCGCGCACTGCAACCCCGCTGTAGCGATCCTTCTACCTCTATGCTAAAGAAAGTTTTGGAAAAACTTGCCTCGTCGCCATCGTTCGACGGCGGCCTTGGCGCCAATCTTGCGAGGAGCGGGCTGATGGTCGCAGCGGCATGCGAGCCGACATTCTGCGCTCCCGACCGTCGAAGACGAGGTCGCTCTCGGCGTGTTAGTCAGCCGGAATGCGCCGGCCGTCGTGCCCCTAAATATCGATCTCGAGCCAGGTATTGGCCTCCAGACTGAAGAAAAATTCGGCGCTCTCACATGCTCATGCAATCCCGTGGTGGACAACCAACGCACATGATGGTGCAGTTCCTAGGGAATGTGGTGATGAGTCATGAGCCGTCCTATATCACCTTGAACGCTGCCCTCCTGGCTATCCGTTTCTTCGAGGCACCCACGATTATGGCGGCATCGGCGGCGCTGAGATCGGGATGGGCCGCCTTCAGTGCGTCTGCCCACGCCCCCTTGCTCTGCCCCGGCAGCTGCGGTGTCTGCCTAGCGATTTCGTCCAGCCTCGCCTGATCCTGGGCCGACACCGTCCGGAACGCCGCCCTCCTGGCGATATCGTCCCTAAAGGTGCCCAGGATGGTGGCGGCATCGGCGGCGCTGAGATCGGGATGGGCCGCCTTCAGCGCATCGGCCCAGGCCGCATTGCTCCCCCCCTGCCGCGGTGTTGCCGCCGCGATTTCGTCCAGCCTCGCCTGGTCCTGGGCCGACACCGTCCGGAACGCCGCCCTTTTAGCAATATCCTGCTTTATGGCACCCACGATTACGGCGGCATCGGCGGCGCTGAGATCGGGATGGGCCGCCTTCAGCGCGTCCGCCCAGGCCGCCTTGCTCTGCCCCGGCAGCTGCGGTGTCTGCCTAGCGAGTTCGTCCAGCCTCGCCTGGTCCTGGGCCGACACCGTCCGGAACGCCGCCCTCCTGGCGATTTCGTCCTTTGCGGCGCCCACGATGGTGGCGGCATCGGCGGCGCTGAGATCGGGATGGGCCGCCTTCAGCGTGTCCGCCCACGCCCCCTTGCTCTGCCCCGGCAGCTGCGGTGTCACCGCCGCGATTTCGTCCAGCCTCGCCTGGTCCTGGGCCGACACCGTCCGGAACGCTGCCCTCACGGCGATATCGTCCTTTAAGGCGCCCACGATTGTGGCGGCATCGGCGGCGCTGAGATCGGGATGGGCCGCCTTCAGCGCGTCCGCCCACGCCCCCTTGCTCTGCCTCGACTGTCGCGGTGTTTGCCTGGCGATTTCGTCCAGCCTCGCCTGGTCCTGAGCCGACACCGTCCGGAACGCCGCCCTTTTAGCAATATTATGCTTTACGGAACCCACAATTATGGCGGCATCGGAGGCGCTGAGATCGGGATGGGCCGCCTTCAGCGCGTCCGCCCATGCCCCCTTGCTCTGCCCCGGCAGCCGCGGTGTCTGCCTAGCGATTTCGTCCAGCCTCGCCTGATCCTGGGCCGACACCGTCTGGAAAGCCGCCCTCCTGGCGATAACCCGCTTTACGGCGCCCACGATGGCGGCGGCATCGGCGGCGCTGAGATCGGGATGGGCCGCCTTCAGTGCGTCCGCCCACGCCCCCTTGCTCTGCCCCGGTAGCTGCGGTGTCTGCCTGGCGATTTCGTCCAGCCTCGCGTGGTCCTGGGCCGACACCGTCTGGAACGCTGTCCTTTTAGCAATATCCTGCTTTACGGCATTCACGATTATGGCGGCATCGGCGGCGCTGAGATCGGGATGGGCCGCCTTCAGCGCGTCCGCCCACGCCCCCTTGCTCTGCCCCGGCAGCCGCGGTGTCACCGCCGCGATTTCGTCCAGTCTCGCCTGGTCCTGGGCCGACACCGTCTGGAACGCGGCCCTTTTAGCAATATCCTGCTTTACGGCACCCACGATTATGGCGGCATCGGCGGCGCTGAGATCGGGATGGGCCGCCTTCAGCGCGTCCGCCCACGCCCCCTTGCTCTGCCCCGGTAGCTGCGGTGTCTGCCTGGCGATTTCGTCCAGCCTCGCCTGGTCCTGGGCCGACACCGTCCGGAACGCCGTCCTCCTTGCAATATCGTCCTTAAAAGAGCCCACGGTTATGGCGGCATCGGCGGCGCTGAGATCGGGATGGGCCGCCTTCAGCGCGTCCGCCCACGCCCCCTTGCTCTGCCCCGGCAGCTGCGGTGTCGCCGCCTTGATCTCGTCAAGCCTCGCCCGGTCCTGGGCCGACACCGTTCGATACGCCGCCCTCCTGGCGATAACCCGCTTTACGACGCCCACGATTACGGCGGCATCGGCGGCGCTGAGATAGGGATGGGCCGCCTTCAGCGCGTCCGCCCACGCCCCCTTGCTCTGCCTCGACTGCCGCGGTGTCTGCCTGGCGATTTCGTCCAGCCTCGCCTGGTCCTGGGCCGACACCGTCCGGAACGCCGCTCGAGGCCCCACGATTATGCCGGCATTCGCGGCGCTGAGATCAGGCGCCAACGCCAGCGGCCTTTGAGCATATAACGTCTGCCTGCGGCTGGGCCTGGGATCTGCGTCCTTCTCAGTAGTCCGCCTCTTGCGCCCGCCACCGGTCGGATCGCTGGGCTCCGCGGGCACCTCGGACATGGCCGAATGCTCCTCTCTTCCACCCGGCACCTCGGTGGGCCCGGCAACCGCTGAGGCTTCTAAATTCCCAAGGCCATGCAGCCCCCCGCGCTGAGGGCCAGTCTCCAGCGGCTGGCCCTCGACGAGGTGAATAGTGCGATCGGCATTATTGTATTCATCTGTTGTCCTCGTGAGGTTGAACGCGGTCTCTGCCGGGACGACCGGAACTCTCGTCAGTTCCGTCATGTCAGCCATCATTTGCGGGGTTTGTTCTTCAGGGCTTTGAAGCTCGGTCGGCGGGCTTGGCTGGCCGACGCTTAGCCTTTCCACGTAACGCAATACCGAATTCTCTTGCCAGATGTCGTCCGAATTGAAGTTGTCGGCCACTTGATCGACACGCGCCACTGAAGACTGCGCTCTTTGATCCGCTGGGTGCCGGCCCTCATCCGGCCGCGAAGAGCCCTGCCCCTTAGTCCGAGGGTCCCTGTCAACCATGCTCACCCCCCTGGGATATGGCCTTCAGGAAACAAGGGGTCAGCTGTCGGGCACCGACTGCTGACGGAAGGTCAGAATTTATCAGGGGCTCAAGCGACTTAACCAGAGTGCAAGGGGCGCGACTGCGACCATCGACCGCTCCAGCTTGCCGAGCCTCGTTCGGACGCCGCTCAATCACCGTGGGTCCCGTTTTTTGCTGTTGTGGCATGGGGCGGCTCTGCGGAATCGAGCTCAGGTGACGGGAGGCCGGCAGATCCCGAAGACATGGCCAGGCCGTTGATAACTGGTAGCGTAAACGCATCATTGCAGCAGAACCTCAAAAACCACGGAGAAGAGCCCGCGATTCAAACTAGCGCAGTCCCGGTATTGGATTGCATGCACAGGTGATATGCTCGCATCCGGTTAGTGAGCGGCTATGGCGCAGCTCCTGCGTGAACCCATAACGACAGCGGCGATCCTTCGAGAGATGCAGCGACGACCCGTTCTCCAGACCGGAGGTCCGTGCTTGATGTGGCGATCGGCACGGATTGCTATCAACGCTGACGGCCGCCGGTGCCGCGCAAGCCGGTTACGACGAAACATCGACATGATCTCTTCTATGGTGGGATTGGCCCACCGATACCAGGGTAGTGGCAACTGTCGCCAATTGCGGCGCCAGTGAGGTCGGCCTTCATCTTCGAACTCCTTGCTGGCTTCCGCTAAACAACGCGGCCTTATCACAAAAGGCTGGGAGATTTAACGATGATCCCGGCATCCGGACTTCTGCGCATTGCCGGCCGGTAATAGCGCGAAAGACTTGCAGCAATCGCAGCGCCGGCGGCACCCGTGACTAGTATCCGCACTGCCTGGCCCGTAACAATGCGCTGTGACCAGCGGAAGCCGATCTCGTGGAAAGACAAGGCATGCTGCGGGCTGATATGATGAAAGACGCCGGCAATGGTGCGGCGGACCCGGGACTTGAAACCTCCCACCGAGTGGACGGCGACTTGGACGAATTCGCGGCTCGAATGCTTTACGTTCTCATGCGTAGCAAAGCTCTTGCCAATCGCCATGAACGCCTCACCGCCCAGCAGGCAGGTTGCGGTTCGATCCCTTTCGCCGTCGCGCGCCCTGCATGTATCGAAAGGCCTTTTCGGCCCCGTCCAGGCGGTAGACCGTCCGGATCCATTCTCGGTCGCTCACCGAGATGAAAACGGTCGATCTCCACCGTGCCATCTTGCATGTGCTCGCGCGCCAACATGAGGCGCAGCGCATATCCCATTCGCTAGCTATTGGGCATCACCAAATGTGGAAATGCCTATCTTCGCCGCATGAATGATCCATGCCGCCAGGGCTGCTATCCCGCACCTGGCGCGAACCGGGACTGCAACCGGTTCGTGGATCGTGTCCAGGAGGTGGTTGTCTAATCGCTAAACTGGTCGTCAAGGTGCTTTAGGGGCGGCGGCGCGTGAAGACGATGTTGGCGGCGGCACTGCCTCAGCGTATTCAGGAACATTTTCGACGAGGCAATGCGCATCACGTGTCACCTTGCCTGTTGCGCTGCTCTTTTGGCCCCGTACTTGCGGCGCCGGGTCTCAAGGCTTCCGGGCGGTCATTTGCGAGATTCATCTCGTACGAGTGACAGGACAGGCGAATTGGCGCGTTGTAGGTCAGTGTGAACATGAACGACCAATAAGGCTCTGAGGGCAACGGGCTACTGAGCGACAGTCTAGATGAGACCCCTTGCTTGTCGCGCTGCAAGGGGGCTCATGACCAATCCTGATGAGCTTCGGCGCTTGCATATCTGAGCTGTCCCGACACGCGATGCCCTTCTACCAGCGCATTGTTGGATATCAGATGTGCATGCAAGGGGGCAGTGAAGCTCTGCTACTTTTACTGAGAAAGCCGTTCTGTCAGGTGGACGCGAGGCGAGTCTTGAATGTCGTGGAATAATAGGGTCGTCTGGTCGGAGGGCTTGTTCCTCCGCCCGCAGCATTTTCAGCAGGCCGATCGTCACGTCGAACAGCTGGTGCGCAGCAGGACGGCGGTTTTGCATGGGTACGGGTGGGGTATCAGCGAGCTGCGGCTCAATCGAGAGCTGCTTGGTCTCGGTAAGATCGCCATCGAAGCGGCTCGCGGCGTCTTGGAGGACGGGATGCCCTTCAGTATTCCTGACGAAGCCAACCAGCCAACTCCCTACGACGTTCCGCCGGATTTTCGAGATTCGCTTATTCACTTGGCGGTACCGTTTTATCAACCCGGCGCTCTTGAAACCGACGCGCAAGCGGGAATTGACGTACCTATCCGCTTCGCAGTCTCCACTGAGGATGTTGTCGACACCAACGCTGGCGAGCGAGGCAGCGCCTCCATCGACGTAGCGAGGCTGGATTTTCGACTGCTGCCGGACGCGGCAGACCGGTCTGGCTACACTTGCATCCCAATCGCCCGTATCATAGAGGTCCGGGCCGACCGACAGATCATTCTGGACGAAACGCACGTGCCGCCAACCCCCGACTGCGCCAGCTCCCGGGTCCTCTCGAACTACATCACTGAGATCACCGGCCTGCTTCACCATCGTGGTGAAGCTCTGGCCACTCGGGTCTCCCAGTCGGGAACGAGCCGGGTTGCAGAGCTCGCGGACTTCCTTCTGCTGCAGGCGATCAATCGGTACGAGCCGTACTTCTGCCACCTGTCCAAGGCCGCCGTTGTAAATCCGGAATCGCTGTATGTTGTCATGCTCCAATTGGCGGGTGAACTAGCCACGTTCGCCCGCGTCGATAAACGTGCCCCGACCCTTGGTGTTTACAAGCACGACTCTCTCGCGGAGGCGTTTTTGCCAGTGATGCAGTCGATCCGGGCTTCGCTGGGTGCAGTGATTGAGCAGACTGCGGTCCCCGTACCGCTGCAGCGGCAAAAATACGGTGTCCATGTGGCTGAGGTGGCCGACCGCTCTCTCTTTACGACCTCGAGCTTCGTGCTGGCTGCTCGGGCTGATATTGAGGTCGAGCGCCTCCGGCGCGAGTTCCCGTCTCAGATTAAGATCGGCCCGGCGGAGAAAATCACGGAACTCGTCAATGTCGCACTGCCCGGCATTATCATCAATCCCCTACCGGTCGCGCCGCGTCAGATCCCGTTCCATGTTGGATTCAGCTATTTCGAGATCGATCAAAATAGCCGCTTCTGGAAGGATATGCCCCAATCCGCCGGCTTGGCGCTGCACGTTGCTGGCGACTTCCCAAATCTCGAAATGGCTCTCTGGGCCATCCGAGCCGGACAGAACCCACATTTGAGTTAGCCCACCAATGCCCCTCACGCTACGTGTACACAGCAATAGATGTAGTTTTCCGGAATATCTCGTGCCGGGCGACGCGGCTGGTGGACTGACTACCAGCCGAGCAGGCAACAGCCTGGTTCTGCCGGATGATCAGCAGATGGTCTCGAAATCCCACTGCTCAATCGAGTGCATGGCACGGCGATACGTACTGATCGACCGAGGCCGCGACGACACATGTCAAAATGACGAGGCGGTGCCGCTTCCGTCAGAGGCGCCGGTCGCCCGGAAAACCAGCGATGTTATTCAGATCGGCGCCTATATGACCGATGTCGTCGCGGTGTCGCCTTCGATATCCATTGCGGAGAGTGCCGCCGAACCGGAGGGACAACTTGCAGCGACAAGTGAGGAGTTGAGTCTTCTTGGCCCCCTCGAAACGGCCTCGTCGCTCCTGGCGGGCAATTGCACCCGGGGTGAAGAAGCGCTGCTGGACCTGAGGGACGGCGAGTTCCTACCATTGCCGTTCTTAGGCACTCGTTTAGACGCGCTGGCGGGCATGATGAGAAGTCCGTGGGATATCTACGCAGACAGTGTGCCAGATCGGGCCCCCATCTTGACGCAACCCAAGGTGGAGCAATCATCTCGCCAAGAATCATCGAGCGGCTGTCACGGCTTTCCTTGCCGCCTGCGGCTTATCATTGGCAGATGTCCGGAATGCCGGCATCGTAAGCGTGTTGGATCGTGCAGGGAAAATGCTTCTGTATTCCGCCGCGCTGCACAGCATACTCTCCGAGCGAGAGCTGGCGAACAATTATTCAGAAATAAGAGTTCCGACGAAAAAACCCTGAGTCTCGTCCCCGATGTCGGTGAGGCGTTGCGCGCAGTTCTGTGCAATGACTCCAGCGGGTTCCTCCGCGGAGACCTGGCCGTTGAGCAAGCCTTCACCGACCGTGGGACGCATGACGTGTCATTCGCGGCTGTGCAGAAGGCTCTGTCCAGCGTCCGTGCACGCTTGTCCCTAGCAGGGATCGAGAAGGCGATGGGGCGGCCCCGTTCCCTTTTGCACCGCAACCATAAGGCGCGAAACCGGAGTGCGTACGTGCGCGTCTTCAATGACGTCGTATCGAGCATCGAAACCGATTTGCTCCGGAGCTTCGGCGCCGACTTCGCGCGCCCAGTGCGAGAGCGTAGTCGACCCACCCGCCGATCCCACGATGAGAGCGTCCGCTCCAAAGGGAAGTGGGCGGGTTGATGATGGTGATTGAGGAAACGATGCCAAAATCCCAGCCACTCGTCCTCCTTCACGCCGAGGAGCAGTTGGCTGTCCCTTCGCCGTCATCGCCAGTGGCGGAGGAACTTACCTGGGAGATGCTTGCGCTCGACCGACTTAATCCACTGGTCGCGGCCGCGGCGGCGCTGCTGGGTCTCAGCGCTCAGCTCAAGAGCAGTGCTAGCCATATCGACGTTGAAGCACTGCGCCTTAGGGTGCTGCGGGAGATCGATGCTTTTGAGCGTCGGATCACGCCGCTCGGATTGCCCTCGCGAGCGATCAAGGTCTGCAAATACGCCCTCTGCGCGACCATCGATGACATCGTTCTGAACACAGCCTGGGGCAGCAACAGCGTCTGGACGACGCGCAGCTTGGTGGGATCGCTGTTCAGCGATACCTGGGGCGGCGAGCGCTTCTTCGATCTGCTGACGCAATTGAAAAATGAACCGGCCATCAATATAGAACTGCTGGAGCTGCTCTATTACTGCATGAGGTTGGGCTTCGAAGGCCGCTACCGCGTCACTGCGGGAGGAGCCGCAGAGCTCAGTGTGCTGTGCGAAGACGTCTACCGCCTGATCCGAGCAGCCCGTGGTGACTTCGAGCGCGAACTATCCCCGCACTGGCGGAGGAACTCAAATAATCCGGAGCCACGCCGCACAATCGTTCCAATCTGGGCCGTCGTAGCGTTTGGGGCAGGATTACTCCTCTCGATCTATGCCGGACTCCTGCATGCATTAAATGCCCGCGCCGACGCTGTCTTCAACGATATCGCGACATTGCCGCCGAACGGCGTTGTCAGATCGGCGAGAATCGCATTGCCACCAAAGGTTGTTATGAGCAGCGACCGACTGCGTAACTTCCTCGAGCCCGAAATCCGCGAAGGGCTTGTCACTGTGTCCGAGGACCCACAGCAGATCGTCGTTATCATTCGCGCCTCCGGGATGTTCGATTCTGCTAGTCCGGAAGTGAAGAAAATGTTCCTGCCGCTTCTTTTACGAATTGGTCGTTCTCTGAACGGTGAGTCGGGATCGGTCCTCCTGACCGGGCACACCGACGCCATTCCGGTGCAATCACTCGCCTTCCCTTCAAACGATTCCCTTTCGCTCGCGCGTGCGAGCGCAGCTGCCGAGATTATCAAATCCATGATGAATGACCCAGGCCGCGTGCGAGAAGAGGGCAGAGGGAGCGGAGAACCGGTCGCTTCGAACCACACGCCCGAGGGCCGCGCGCGGAACCGTCGGATTCAAATCATCATCACAAAGACACAATGAAGACAAGCCATGCAGTCAATCAAGAAAGCGCTTAGGTGGCAATGGCTCCGTGTCGGCGGGGCGGCGATCGTATGTGCCTTAATCTTCACGCTCGGACCGCATATCTCGGTCGGAGGATTTGCGCCGCTTGACAGCCTTCGCAGCCAGATCGCGGCATCGATGCTGATTCCGGTCGGATACACCGTGATCTACTTGATCCAGTCCCAGCTTTACAAGGTTCAGGCCTATTTTGAAGACCTCGTCCAATCACGAGTGTCGGGAGCGCTGGACGCGGGTGGGGCCGAGCAGAAGAAGGGAGACCCAAGGCCTTCCGACCGAAGTGTGGGGCAAGCCAGCACGCTTGCTGAAAGAGAGCTGGAGGCGATTCGTCATCGTTTCCGCGAGACCCTTACCACACTCAAGGGGCGCCGCTACGCAGGAGGTATCAGCAGGCGGTGGCTCTATCAGCGGCCCTGGTATGTGATGATCGGTCCGCCCAACTCGGGGAAGACCACAGCAATAGTCAATTCCGGGCTCAGCTTTCCGATGGCGGCGAGGTCCGGTCTGAGAGCCGCCGGTGGGTTAGCGGGTACGGAAAACTGCGACTGGTGGATCACCGATGACGCGGTGTTCGTCGACACTGCTGGGCGCTACACGATACAGGAGGGTGATGCAGACCGGGACAAAGCGGTTTGGCGTGGCTTGCTTCGTATGCTCAGACGCTCCCGGCCACGGCAGCCGCTGAACGGTGTCTTAGTCACGATCGCAATCAGCGAGCTGAATTCTACATCCGAGGAAGTGCTCGCCGATCGCGCGCGCTGTATCCGTGAGCGGCTCCTCGAAGTGTACAGGGAGCTTCGCCTGCAACTGCCGATTTATGTGCTTTTCACTAAGAGCGATCTGCTGGCGGGATTTGTTGAATTCTTCGACGATCTGGGTCGCGAGGGGCGGGAGGCGGTGTGGGGGTTCACCTATGCGCAAGAGGCGTCGGAGGACGAAGGCGATCCGATGGCGTTTGCCGCAGCATACGATGCGCTTGTTGGCCGCCTAAACGAAAGGCTGCTTGAACGAATGCAGCACGAAAGCAACCTCCAGCGTCGCGCGCTCATGTTCGGCTTCCCACAGCAGGTCGCTAGCCTCAAGCACCTGACGCAACAGTTCTTGAAGGAAGCCTTTGGCGGGAATTCGTTCCAGGAACCGCTTATGCTCCGCGGCGTCTACTTCTTAAGCGGCACGCAAATTGGCATGCCCTTCGATCGACTTGCGAACGCCAGATCTCAGACCTTCGAGATCGCTCAGCCGCCCTGTACAGCGCTTCGTGGCCCGGGCCGTGGTTATTTCATCAGCCGGCTGCTGCGCGAAGTCGTTTTCGCCGAAGCTGGGCTCGTCGATGCCAATCACCGCTTCGATCGGCGCCAGCGGCGGATCCGGTATGGCGCCTACACGATGATAGCGGCGGTCATTGTTACCGCCAGCGTCTTATGGACGTTCAGCTATATTCGGAATGTTCAGCTGATCGAGAGCGTTCGCCTAATGGCTGGCAGCTATGCCAGAGGGGCCGAAAAGCTGAAGCTCGACCGGGTTGAGAGTGGCGATCTTCGACCCATCCTGCCACTGCTTCAGCGGCTGCGTGATGCCAACGGCGACAGCGCGGGCGGCCCCCTATCAAGTTCGGGTCTCGACCAGAGTAAGAAAATCAAGGTTCAGACGCTCGCGGCGTACCGCCGCGCCGTGAACACCATCCTGCTGCCGCGGCTGATGTTCCGGTTGGAAACCTTATTGGTCGAGCGGCACGACGATGATCAGTTCGTCTACCAGGCGTTAAAGGTTTACCTGATGCTGGGTCAGCAGGGTCCGCTCCAGCGCGCGGTCGTCAAGAACTGGATGGCTGCCGACTGGCGAGTGATGTTTCCGGCCGAAGCCGATGCCGGCCTGCGCAGCGCGCTCGCTGATCACCTGGATGCACTCATGGAAGGGCCGCTGCCCCATAGTGAGCTTAATGGCGAACTGATCGAGAGGAGCCGCGCGAAGCTCCAGACCGTCTCGATGGCGCGCCGCGTCCTCGACATCATCGCGACCAGTCCCGAAGCCTCGCGGGCGCCAACCTGGCGTCTGGCCGACCATGCCGGGCCGCTGGCGCAGGGCGTCCTGGCTCGCAAATCGGGACAGCCGCTCAGCGAGGGGGTTCCTGGCATCTACACGAGGGCGGGGTTTTACGGAACCTTCCTGCGATTGCTGCCGCAAGTGGCTGACGCTGTCGCTGCAGAAGGCTGGGTTCTCGACTCACAGGTAGTCGCGCCGATTGCAGCCGGTGATGTGAGCCAGAAGCTGCGGCGTTCGGCGGCGGATCTCTACGCTCAGGAGTTCGCGTTGCGCTGGGACCAGCTCATTGGCGATATGTCCATCCGCCCCTCTGGGGGTATCGATGACGCGCTGCGCACCTTGAACACGCTGTCCGCGCCGACGTCACCAATGCGCCTGTTCCTTTTCGCGGCGGCGCAGGAGCTAAAGCTCAAGCAACCACCGGCTCCCGAGGACGGCTTGACGAAAGGTGACAGTGTCCCCCAGGGCGAGGTGTTGCCAAGCGAGCTCGAGGCACTGTTCCGGTCCCAACCGGCCGCGGACACGCCTGAAGCTCACGTCCAGCTCTATATGGGCGATCATTTCCGGTGGCTGCACCAGCTGGTCGAAGTGCCGTCGAACAGCCAAGCGGGCGCGCAGGCGCCGATTGACAGTGCTCTCCGGGATCTTGGCGAACTGTATCGCTCCCTCAGCCAGGCGCAGGGGCTGGCGGGTTCGAACATCTTGGAACACAACGGGCAGGCGGGCGTCGCCATCCAACAGATCGAGGCGGGGGCGGCCGATCTGCCCGAACCCATCCGGCAATGGATCCTCGGCCTCAGCCGCCACAGCTCGGACTTAACCGTCAGCGGCATGAGGCGCGGGTTGGCGAGCGGTTGGGCGGGCGGCCCCGGCGATTTGTGCCGACGGGCTACCGAAGGACGGTATCCCTTCGCGAGCGGATCCCGCCGGGATATCCCTTTGAGCGATTTCGCCCGGCTGTTCGGCCGCAAGGCGGAGATCGACACTTTCTTCGCCGAGAACCTTTCCCCATTCGTCGACAAATCCAAAGGCTCGTGGCAGTTTCGGCCAACGAGCGGTGTCGATTTCCCTATCGGCCGCAATACCTTGGCCCAGTTCCAACGGGCAGCCACGATCCGCGACACCATGTTCGATGATGCCGGCAAGGTGTCAGTTGGATTCCTGCTCACCGTCGCCGAGACCGATCCGTTGACAGACCAGGTGGTGGTAGACATCGACGGCCAGCGCCTCGAACATCGACGAGGAACAGCCGCCGCGGCCATGCATTTCCATTGGCCTACGGCCGGCGGCGTCGGCGGCGCTTCCGTCGCTTTCATCGGTTTTCAAGGCGCCACCCTCTCCAAGAGCGGCCATTGGGCGCTGTTTCGCCTCTTAAATGAGGCGGATAAGCAGCCATTGGGAGGAGGGGACCTTATTCAGGTACGACTGGTGTCCGGTCGCCATTGGGCGGTTTTTAACCTCCAGCCTGACAGCGTGATGAGCCCGTTGTCCCGCAATCTGTTGTCAGAATTCCGATGTCCAGATTTCTTATGAACGCCGGGATAGCATCCGACTGGCGCTGGGAAAGCCCTATGGGGTCACGAGACGCCCACGCAGGTCTGCGGCGGGAGAGGTCGGCATGTCGGTTGCCGGCCGGATCGGAGGCGGTCACGGCTGCGACTGGCGGCGATCGTCGCTTGATCTCGGCGCGCCGCTTTCCCGCTCGACTAGACCGCTGGAGAGCGCGGTCACCTCCATCAGGCAGATCTTCGGGAAGTTGGGTGATCAGATCCTGTCCCACCCTATCAACCGACGTACACTGATCTAGAACAGGAAACTGGAGAGATATAATGGCCGGAATGAAGCACAATAGGACAAGAGCGAAGAAATTTCTGCAGTTGATCGACCAGACGAAGAACAGAGCGGATTTGGAGTTCTGCTTTGCGGTTGGCACGGTTGGCGATCTGCGGAAGCCTGCTGTCCTGGTGAGTAAGAAAAAGCTCAATGGATTGGCACAAACTTTGAAAAACATGCCTTTTGAAGATGATGAGGATAGTAGTAAGGAGAACTTTTCGCTTCTGCGGAGAGGCACGGGCAGGATGAACGAAAACGGCGTTATCCTCGTCAAGTTGGCTGATGGTGGAAAGGCCGGGTTCCCGCAGGTCCAAAAGGTGATGAAGAAGTATTTCGTGAACTTCCGCATGAGGTTGCCTGACATGCAGGAAGCAGGAATCTTAACTGAAGAAGACATTCAGCAGTTTGAGATGAACGCCGAGGAGAACTCCCAATTTCTTCCACCCGACGACTCTGAAGAATTCAATCGGCCGATGACGGCGCTCGATAGCGCGGAAGGGAACTCTGCAGGGAGTGTTGAGGAAACTGAAGAGAGAAGCAAGCGTGAAGGCGGGGCTGAGCTCCTGGAGCAGCTTCTCCCGGAAGTGAAGGAGGGGATTGCCGCCGCGGCCGCGACCATTTCCAATCACGCAGTAAGTCTCAGCGCGCAAATTGGCGCGGGACAGACCGCAGAGTTGTCCCATCTGACCACGAAGATCGCGGATTGGCTGCAACGTGTGCTGGCTGCGACGCCTCCGGAAGAGCAGGAGGCAACGTTGCACAACTTCGCCGGCCGACTTCTGTTGATGCTGGCCTATCCTGAGAATCTGCGAAATCTTCAATATGTGGATGACATGCCCGATGGGGCGGGGCAGGGCGAGACAAACGGCGACCGCCGCGAAGAGGTCGTGGTGAATGGGATCGATCTGAACAGAGTTCCAACGGGCGCTCTCGATCAAGACGAGGTAGTAGAGTCCTTGTTCCGTCTGATCAAGGCAAAGGCTCAGGAGCGACAGCTTTCTTATCCGCTAGAGAACGCGAATTCTGAGAGGATTGCGAAGATAGTGTCGTCGCAATGGCCGAAGGAACTAGGCGATGCAGCCCGTAGGCGCGCGGTTGTGGAGCGTCTGATCGCAGCGGTGGTCCCGCGGCCCGGTAACGATGATCAACTTCTGGTCCTTCTTGGCATCGCAGACCAGCCCGAACGGACCAAATCCATCGAGAACTCGGTCGAAAGTATCATAGCTATATGGCAGGCTTATCTCGACACTGCCTTGACGCTGCGGGATGAGGTAAAGAGCAAGATCAACCAGATGGTCGATGTGGAAGCCCGCGGCGGAACGTGGAGGTATGTCGACGACATCTTCCTGCAGTTCGGAGGAGAGCTTTCAGATCAGCTCTCCGCCATCACCGAACGCAACGGTGAGGCACTGTCGAGCGCGACCGAGCGTGTCCGAACCACAGTCCAGAAGAAGCTCGATTATCTCAACGGCAGCGACATTGTAGCCATGCTTGACAATCCTCCAATCGACATCGGTCCGGGCACTATAGGGCAGACGCTGCGGGAAGGGCTCGCGGCCATCACCGATGGACTGAAGCGCATCGAAACCTCGCGCGCCGCGCCCGCCGCGTAATAATCGCCTGTCTCGATGCCGGCCGACCCACCGGAAGGCCGGGCGAGCAGGCCATCAACGGCCTCATCAGCGACGGAAGGAGTTCCGCCGCTCAGGTGGGTCAGCGAAGCGGTGAAGGAGCGGCGCACCAACAGAGGCTCTTCGGCTCTTCTTCATCGGCTGCCGCTTCAACGACCAGATGCTGCGCACCTACGCCCGACAGATCATGACGCGATCCAACGCACCACGTTTTGCGGTGCTGGATGCGGCAGCGCCGACCAACAACCAACGCCGTTTCCTTGCAGCAAGCCCGATCACGCTTATCGACGTGCCGACTGGCGAAGCTGCGGCTAGGCTTATCGGCTGAAAACCAGAGTAGAGAAGGAGTGTTGCGGGTACGACGATACACGAGGATTTCGGAGGTCGGTCGTCGGCACCGACGTCGGAGGCGGATTTGCCGTAAACGTTGATCATCACGGCCGCTGTTTGAAAGTGCCGCTCGCCTTGCTATGAATCCACCCATCCCTTTTTTGCACGCATTCCATCCAAACAAACAATTTTACTGGTCAAAACAATTGCCCTTAGAAAAAACGCTGAAGAGCGCTGTGCAGAACGATTGTGTGGAGTTCTAAAAATGGGTCCTCAGGTTCGGTAGAGACTGTGCTGGAAAACGAGTTGGAGCACTCTGTCAGTTGCCTGGCCTCGATTGTTATCACGTTGGACGTGATCGGCCAAATCTTGGCCGTTGCTTCTGCCGTTTCAGTGCTAATGGGCTCTCACAAGAAGCACTGTTGCCTGGTCGACTAAATCTGTGAGTGCATCCCTCACAATGACTAGAAGCCAGAGCAGGCGCGCTCGCAGCCGCAAGGACATGATCTGCGCCTTTTGCAGGAACACCAAACCTCGTGATTTTCTTGCGGCTGTCGGGCCGAAATATGAAGGACTGAGTAATGTGGATAGATTACGTGGCAGTTCTGCTGCAAATGCTTCGGTCAGGGTTTCCGTGCGGCGTCGCAACTATAGCATCAAGAAGGTTGCGCAGCATCGATTGTCGGCAATGTCGCCGAGCCGGTCGCTATTAGTATCGGCTTCGCCTGTGAGCTCTATCTGACACGTCAAACACAAGCTTTGAACTTACGAAAGCCGGCGGTCGGGCCAGAGCGACCTACCTTTCGAAACGGACTGGAGAGCAACATGCTGTGTCTAGGGCTGAGTGGGCGTCTAAGCAGAGTCTACGAAAATTCGTTCGATCTACCGAACAGCTTTATGCACAATGGGGCTGCGGTTCGCGTTCGCGACGGCCGAGTGATAGCGGCAGTCGAAGAGGAACGGCCTAACCGAATCAAGCACTCCAACACGCTACCAATTCGTTCGATTCAATATTGCCTCGCATCTGCAGGTGTTCAGCTTAGCGACATCGACCGCATCGCGTATTATGCAACCGAGGCCTATTGCAACGCTGTGCTCGAGCGCGTGCGCCTCTCTCACCCAAGCACCCCAGTATCGGATGCGAGGCTGTTGCAACGGGCTCGGGGAGGTCGACACGGGCTCTATATTCCTGTGGGACACCCCGATGTTCCATGTGATCGCCATCGTCACACAGATCTGGCCGCCCATTGGACGCGTGATGGCACAATGCCATGGAGGTTGTCACCCGCGCTCCACCGCCGAGATGAACTCGAAAACGTTGGACCCGGAATTGATTGTTGAGGAATGAACTTCATGAAACGCAATGTAGAAAAAGAGGTGACGGATCAACTCGCTTATAGGCGAAAGATGTTGCAAGATTGGAGAGGAGAGCGCCTCACTGGACACCAGATAAACCTAGCATCAATAGACCTCAACCTCCTGGTGGCGCTCGAGGCTCTGCTCGAATACCGGAACGTGACGCACGCGGGCCAGCACATCGGGCGGAGTCAACCGGCGATGAGCCGGGCACTGGGAAGGCTGCGCGGCTTGTTCAATGATGATCTCCTGGTGCGGTCTTCAACGGGTTTGATCCCAACGCCGCAAGGCGAACATTTGGCTCAAAGGCTGCCGTCGGCACTGCGTACGATCCGAGAGATGGTGACAAGCCGCAGCGTAATCTCAAAAGAATGGGGGAGGGGGGCAACGCTGGCGATCCCCGATCATCAAGCTTTGGCTGTACTACCGCGCCTCCTGCCGTGGTTACGCGAGCGTGCCCCTCATCTCGACACACTCGCCTGTTTGCCGTTTGATCGTGCCGTGCGGGGGCTTGAGCAAGGTGATATTGATTTGGCCGTTGGGCATATCGACGTGCAACTGCCTGGCTATTTTCGGCGCAGTCTTTATACAGACCGCTTCGCGTGTTTGTTGCGCCACGGCCATCCAGCGCTGGCGCAGGAATGGACGATCGACAACTTCGCGACCTTGCGTCACGCTGCCATCAGTACGGACTCCCCCGACCACTTCGGCCCGATCTACGACCACTTGCCCAACCTGCGAGCGGATCGTAGTCCCATACTTTTTTCCAGCGTTCTCACGGCAGCGGTGGTAGCTTCGGCAACGGATTTGGTATTGCTCGTCCCGCGCCGCGTTGCGACCCAAGTTTCCGCGATGCTGCCGCTTAGGGTTGTTGATCCACCCCTCGAGCCGGCACCGTACAAGGTCATGCTCATCTGGCACGAGCGGTGCCATCACGACCCGCAGCATAAATGGCTGCGCAAGGAGGTCGCCGCCGCGTTGGAGACGGGAGCGGACTGACACAAGAAGCGGGTGATCGGGATGCTCCTGAAGCATCAAAGAGAGCAACCGGGCATTTTGCGCGGGGAGGTGACCAAGGCCTCAGCGCTGCTGCGACCGAGAGTGCCCGGCATGTTGGACGAATATCGAGACTTGGCTGCCTATGTGCTCGCGGGGCCTGCTTGTGTCCGGGCTTCTGCTGAGCTGCGGCACGGCCCGGCAGTGGCGCGGATATCTTCGCGTCGACTCTCGGATCGACCATGTTGGTGGTGATCGTCAAGTGATCAACATTCATGTCAGCAAGCTCGCCGACACGGTCCGGCAGTGCCAGACCGTTGGTTGAAAGACACAGCTTGATATCGGGGATCTCTGTGGCTCCGCGTTCAAATGTCGCCTTTGTCTTCTTTCGGTCATAACAGGCATCGCTTGGTCCGGTGATAAAGAGCACGGAAAGCTGAGGGACTTCATTGGCGACCGCAACGACCTTTCGCAGGGCCTGGTCAGGCGTCAGCTTTTCCGAGACGACCCCAGGCCGGCTTTCGTTGGCGCAGTATTTACGATCGCAGTAGTTGCACTGGATATTGCAGGCTGGTGCGGCTACGACGTGCATGCGCGCGAAATAGTAAACTTCTTCTGAATAGCAGGAAAGGTCCTTGATTTTCTCCCACACAGCCGGCTCGGCGTGGTGCGGCTTTGCGGACGAACCGCACAATGACGCGGCGCAAGCAGTGGACTTCGCTGTGGCCAGCAGTTGGTTCATGGTTGTCGTGCTGGTCAGGCTCTTGAGCGAAATCATTGGTGGGGACATTGAAGGCTCCGTTGCTGCTTAACATCGCGGTTCAAAAAGCAAGGGCCATGCCAATGCAAATAGTTAGGTTTTTCAGCGGGTTAGCGTTTTTTGTCCGGTTCCCTCCATTTGCTACCCGACATAGGGTTGTCAGGCATTTGACAATAGACAGACACCGGTAAAATGGCGGCTCGCCTCGAGTGCATGAGTTGAGGAGGGCAGGTCGGGCCGTTCGACCACACCAGGCTTAGAACTTTCTTTCACCCCGATTTGATGCCCGCGGATGGCATAACCAACCTAAGGTGGGGTGAGGCCGGAGGCGAGCCGCCTGGCCTGAACCCACCCAGATTTCTCCATCGCGTCGATCAGCCGTTCCCGCTCGGTCAGACGCGCACCGATTGCGAGCCAGGCAGGATCGTTCGGATCACAGGCTTTGGAGGAGGCTTCGCCGAGGCAGGCGCCGGCGCGCCCGGCGGCCGCAAACGGGGATCCAGTCGACATTGGGCTCTTTCTGGCGAACTCGTCAATCGCATTGTTGCCGAATGGACCGTTAGCTCCCTTCCACACAAGCGCAGAGGGGCACTGGCTGTTCTTGCAGGCAAAATCCAACGGAGCAATGGTCCTTGATTGCGCGAGAGTTGCTGTCCTACGCACGCGGTTTCAAGTTCACAGACGTTCCCTGGGAAGCGGCATTGCGAGGCCAGGTCAAGCGCCGACGGCGCGAATGTCCGTTCGCAGATGCACCGAACGCCACTTTCAACTCAAGACTAGACTTGCGACGAGCCATGGACCAAGAGAAAATGGTCGAATTGCATGATCGCGAAACGATCCGCGACTGTCTCTATCGGTATTGCCGCGGGATAGACAGGCGGACGAGGCGGCGCTGCGCAGCTCCTTCTGGGTCGATGCGCAGGACAATCATGGAGCGGATACGGGCTCCGCCGAGGCTTCATTGAGTTCGCGCTTGGTGTCTTCAAGACCGAACCGCCCAACATCCACCAGATCACGAAAGTTCTGATTGAGTTTATCAGCCCGACTGAAGCAACTGTCGAGAGCTACTTCACAGTGCAGCATGAGGCGGGCCGTCGCAGACAGTCGCAGCAAGATTGCAGTCTCTAATCTTCGCCTGCGTCCTCGTAATAGAGGGGCGTATCAACTCGGCCGGCGGCGCAAAAAGTCATCACGATGACGGCAAGCTTTTATTCGCGGTTCAAATTGAGGTGTTCGAAGTACCAAGAGGGGTCATCATCGGATGAATCTGTCTCGACACTGGCTTCACTCGAATGCCCCTCGACACCTGCTTCATCGTCGCTAAGATAGTCCACGGTTTTCGAGAGATAACTCCAAGGTTTGCCTGCGCGCTGCCATCCACCCTTGCTATTCTTTGTCCACTTGTCCGGATGTTGCGTAGGGTCGAGCACCCAGCGATTTTGACCCACGTCAACGAAACCCATCTGCTCTAGACGGGCTCCCATCTCTGGCGAAGCGGGACGTGACATGATTAACGGCTGTTCGCCGTCGAGTTGAAGTTGATGTTCGAGCAGAATATCGCCTGCGTTCTCGACAAGCGGATGAGTAACGCGAAGGTCTACAATCGAAGTGATTCTTTTCCGACCGGGAAAAAGTTCCCGCCACGGCTCGTTCTCGATGCTAAATCCATCCTCTGTTCTTAAAAGCCCAACGCTTCGTTCTCCCAGATCATAGCTGAAATATCGCGCGCTGGGCGTATCATTGTCGGTGCCGCCGTAGAGTCGAGCGATGGTAGCCGTACGCAGGGCTTTAGAGGACACGAAGGGCGAGTACTCTTGTGGATTGACGGAAATGTGCTTGATATCATCACCGTAAAATTCCCTCACTTTTCTGGCAAATGTCGATCTGTCGAGCACCTTAATTGGAGGTTCGGAAGAGAGCGAGTATGGCCGCGTTGGCGACGAAGGCGAACGAGCATGGGGATCTGACGTTGATCGGGACGGCATGCCCGTAAGTGTTTGTGCCCCGGTCATATTCTCGATCCACCCCGCCATGGCCCGGGTGCGATCATCTTCCTCGGAAATGTTGTAGCGCAGCGATCGTTCTGTGTTATCCATGGCGGTCTCTCCTGAGAGTGAAAGGTGTGATGAAGCGCATCCTTTTCAGTCGCTTCACATGTGGGAACGGTGCGCTCACATGTCCGGCCTATAAAGCGGATACGTGACTGCTAAGCTTCGATGAAGCGGGGGGTACGCGTTGCATGCGCGGCTCCTGGTCTCGCCTAGAGGGGACTAAACTTCCGCGAACTGGGCGGAAAGACGACCTGCGGGGCCCATATAGCCCGATGCGATCACTGGTTCTGCCAGCGTCGTCCGGACCCGCTCGGGAAGCTGCTCACAGCCGGTTGTCGTCCGCGAGCTTCTGGAGCTCTGGCGGAACAGTGCCGGCGGCTTGGCCAGCCGCAGTGATTGTAGTTGCATTAACATCGCCAGCGTCCATCCACGTTATAGTTCGTCTTACCGCCTCCAGCCGCTCCTCGTCTCCTCCTGATCCCTTTCCTCAGCCCAAGCCTCGAGGATTCGTGAAAGCGTGGTCCCTTCGCCAAACCATCGTGGAAGTCCGTCGGAGGTGTCTGCGCCGCGGCAGGGCTAAGATTAGCTTGAATGTTAGAGGTGTCCTCGGAGGATTTACCGCCCCGCGGGCCTGTTCTGTGTTCACCGTTGTTGGTCTCCAATTGCAGATTACGCATATGCTAGTGCAACCGGACTGGCCGCCATCATGCAAAACCGATATTCCAAAATGCTTTGGAAAAGCGGATCCACGGAGTCCCCTTAGGTGGTGAAGGTTCTGAGGAGTAGGTGGGCATCAGTGGTTTTTCGGCAGGGTCTGGTTGTTCAAGCACAGCCCGATAGAAGGCCACTGATGACCAATGAGATGATGGACCTCCGCTCGGGAATACGTCATGCCAAGCTGATAGCTGCTTGGCGGCGCAAGTCCCATCCGGCCAAAGTCACAGCGGCGAAGCCGGGGCGAGTCTTGCGGGCGTCGCGGTAACGGGGGGGGCTGAAGTGTAGACAGATACGGGTGCGGGAATGAGCCTCAAAAGTTGAATGATCACGGAAGGCCGAGTGGGTTCTGTAGAGCGACAATCTGGCTGAGTCTCACCTTGTTTGTCGCCGCGCACTGAGGCGGCGAAATCAGAAAGGCCGGCGGAAAGATTGGTTGGAATCGGAATGCTGACGGCACCCTTCACGCTGCATGTTCCACACATCACCCGAAACTGCTTAAATGAAGGCCAATTTTAGCGGGCTCCGCATGGCAAGCGGCAAGCTGGCGAGCCTCTCAAGCCATGTGCCGGCCTGATGGTCGAGTGCAGACGATTGTCGGCAAGCCGTCGCATATAGCGTTCGGCCATGCCTTGAGGGCATGATTGGATCTGGCTTTAGCATGCCGGGCGGCGGTCGGCAGGCATTAGGATCGAGGTTCCAAATTTGAATTTCCGGAGGACCCGCATCGATGTACCCAAGACGGAACCAGCCGCGCGATGACGATTCTCGCGAAGTAAGTGGGTGGATCGAAGACGTGACCGGAGCTTTCGATACGGACGCCTGGATCCAGGACTACTATTCACAGAGACGAGACATGGAACAGGATCCGAGCGACTTGCGCCTCGGTTCGCACGACAGTGACGCCGGCGACCGTGTGCCGCGTCGCAGATCCGTGGGCGGTTCGATGCGAGTGACGCCGCAGTCGCTGGCGCCGGAGAACTCGTTGAGCGGCGCCCGCCACAGCATAGACGTCTCTCGGGCGGGCTCCAGCAGCTTGCGATTCGGCGGCTCGGGGAGCAAGACATCGAGCAATATGGCGGACGCGGGAGAAGTCGCCGCGGCGCCGCAGGGCAGAAGCCGCGGATTTAAGTCGCGCATGGTGTCAGGGTTCAAGAAGGCGTTCGGATTGAGCAGCGGCAAGACGTCGTCGCGGGGTTCGGGGCAGCAAGACGTCGATGCCGCAACCGAGACTCACGTGGTCTCAACCAAGGTTCGCGTCGATTACGCCAAGCGTGGTCGCCCCGCCGACCGGGACATGCATCCCGATGACGAGTCCCGCATCAACCAGTTCGCGGAAGCAGTCCGAAACTACGAAATTCTACCCGACGGTAGCATCGGCCGAGGGGACGGAAGGGTTCCCGAGCGTACCGTCGAGAACAATTTGGGGATTCTTAAGAGGTTCGCTCGTTGGCTCAGAGCAGAGAACAGAGATTCGATGGCTTCTCGGTTTTTAAACGATCCAGATTCACTAGCCGTTGATATCGCGGCTTATTGGGCAAGCGGTGGGGATGGTCAGGGCCGTCTTCAGTCAGCACTGTCTCATTTCAGGAGGCTCGCGCCTGAGGGGCAAGAACTCCAAGCCGTTGGACCTGGGCCGCGCCTGATGGGACGCCAGATACATGATCCTTATCCCGACGACGCCCGCGTCATTGATAGCTTGGCCAAGGAAGAGGTCCCGAATTCTCGGAAAAATGCCAGTGGGCAACGAAAGTTTAGCGCTTGGCTCAAAAGGGAGGGCAGGGAGAGCATAGTCAGCCGACTCACCGGTACTGATGAGCAGCGACGGTCGTTGCAGGAGGATTTTAGGGCCTTTACCAAGGATGAAGGAAAAAAAGTGGTCGTGGGTTTCGATCGGCTGCGGCAGTATCTAGGCGCCGAGTCGCAGTTGAAACAGCATGATCCTTATCCCGACGACGCCCTCATGATTGATAGCTTCGCCAACGAAGAGCTGAGCAAGCTCGGATCGGGCTCGACTTCCAAGAGGAATGTTGTCTGGACTATAGCCAGCAATCAACGAAAG
The DNA here is from genome assembly GCF_019793465.1 of Rhizobium croatiense. Classification (GTDB taxonomy): domain Bacteria; phylum Pseudomonadota; class Alphaproteobacteria; order Rhizobiales; family Rhizobiaceae; genus Rhizobium; species Rhizobium croatiense. The sequence goes on from NZ_JAILYJ010000028.1 coordinate 37,843, forward strand.
TTTAGTAATTGGCTGCAAACCAGGGGTAGGGAGAGCATAGCGAGCCGGCTCAACGGCAGCGAGATGCAGCAAAGGTCCTTGAAAAAAGATTACCAAGACTTCACCGAAGCCATGGGAAAAAACCTCACCATGTCTTTCAAGCGGCTTCGGCAGTACCAGCAAGTCGTTGAGGCGAACGCAGCGTCGGGGTTGTCCCCTGAGCAGGCAAGTGGCCGGGAACCGGCCGGTCTGGACGGCCGTTCGGATTCACGTGCCGAGTTCAGATCAACTTCGCCGCTGCAGCAGGTTGATCCATCGATCGAAGGCCGCAGCGGATTGTCGCTCGACCATACCGAATGGTTGGGCGACCAGCATATCCAGACGGATTATGAGCT
>NZ_JAILYJ010000029.1 GCF_019793465.1 Rhizobium croatiense
AGACGGAGAACTTCTGCAGCGCCGCCGGCACCGACTTGTCCCAGCCTTCCTTCTTGGCCGTCTCCGTCAGGTCGCCCATGACGCCGGCCTCGGCATAATCGAGCACGGTGTAACCCAGCATCTGCGAAGCGGTCGGATAAGTGCCGGCCGCCACCATTGCCTTCAGCGCCGTCATCGCCGCATCACCGCCGCCGCCGGCTACCGGAACGTCCTTCCAGGCAAACCCTTCCTTCGACAGATCCTCCTTCAACACGTTCAACGCCGCCGCCTCGCCGCCCGACGTCCACCAGTGCAGCATCTGCACTTCCTTGACGTCGGCGGCGCGGGCCGCACCGAGGCCAGCCATCATCACGACGGCAACAGCCGCCGAGCTCAAAAACTTGCGCATAAATTCCTCCCATTGAAAATCGGCGGCGGGCCCTCCCTGCCGCCCGATGCTTTCCGCGTTGCGGCGGTCAACATTCGGCCGCGCTCCTCCGCACGGTTGCTAATTTAAAACGTTATAAGCCTCTGATCGTCAAGTCCTTTCTCGACTCCCGAGAAAAATATGCCTTTTCTATTATCCTATTGAATTAATTACTTTATCAATCCTGCTATTTACCAGTCCACCTATGCGCCTTTGATATCCAGACGCGGTCTCCATCTCGCCCGCGAGTGCGATCTCATCCGCAGCCGACGTATCGATTGCGCATTGTCGCCAACTCCATCCACGAGGATCGGCCGCTGATCAATTTTCCGATCATTAGGCGCGGCCTATTTCCCTGAGGCGTGATTTGCCGTAGAAGGACGCCGTAATCCGGTCGCAGCCCACCCGGTCAAAACAAGGGAATCCAAAATATGAAGACTCTCGTCGTCTGCTCTGGCGGACTCGACTCCGTTTCGCTTGCACATAAGATAGCAGCGGAACAACAGCTTATCGGCCTCGTCTCCTTCGACTACGGCCAGCGGCACCGCAAGGAACTCGACTTCGCCGCCCGGTGCGCCGCGCGTCTCGCCGTTCCTCATCATATCATCGATATCGCCGCCATCGGCGGCCATCTCAGCGGATCGGCGCTGACCGATAATGTCGAGGTCCCGGACGGCCACTATGCCGAGGAGACCATGAAGGCCACCGTGGTGCCGAACCGCAATGCCATCATGCTGGCGATCGCATTCGGCCTGGCGGCCGCGCAAAAGGCCGATGCTGTCGCCGTCGCCGTGCACGGCGGCGACCATTTCATTTACCCCGACTGCCGGCCGGCCTTCATCGACGCCTTCCAGCGCATGCAGAACGAAGCGCTGGACGGTTATGCCAGCGTCAGACTGCTGGCGCCGTATGTCGATGTTCCCAAAGCGGCGATCGTCGCCGACGGCGCAAAACATGGTACGCCGTTTGCGGAGACCTGGTCCTGCTACAAGGGCGGCAACCTTCATTGCGGGCGCTGCGGAACCTGCGTCGAACGCCGCGAAGCCTTCCACCTTGCCGGTGTCACCGATCCAACGGACTATGAAGACCGGGACTTCTGGAAAGCGGCAGTGTCGCAATATTCCGCGGCGGAGGTGCGTTGATGTACCGCATCACCAAGGAGTTTCATCTCTCCGCTTCGCACCAGCTGGATCATCTGCCGGCCGACCATCAATGCGCCAGGCTCCACGGCCACAACTACGTCGTGGTCGTCGAGCTCGCCGCCGAAAGCCTGAATGACGACGGGTTCGTTCGCGACTATCACGACCTGTCGCCGCTCAAGCGCTATATCGACGAGGCTCTCGATCATCGCCACCTGAACGAGGTCTTCGGCCACTCGAAAGTCACCTCCGAATTCCTGGCAAAGCATTTTTACGACTGGTGCAAACAGCGTTTCCCCGAGACATCGTCCGTCCGCGTCAGCGAGACGCCGAAGACCTGGGCGGAGTACCGGCCATGAGCGGGGAGACCATTCGCGTCAGCGAGATCTTCGGCCCGACCATCCAGGGCGAAGGCGCTTTGATCGGGCTGCCGACGGTGTTCGTCCGGACGGGCGGCTGTGACTATCGCTGTTCCTGGTGCGACAGCCTCCACGCCGTCGACAGCGCCTTTCGGGATCAATGGATTCCCATGTCCACCGAGGCGATCTGGCAGGAGGTCACGAAGCTCTCCGCAGGCCGGCCGATGACGGTCTCCCTTTCCGGAGGCAATCCGGCGATCCAGCCTCTGGGGCCGCTGATCGAATTCGGCCATTCTCAAGGCTACCGCTTCGCGCTGGAAACGCAGGGGAGCGTGGGCCGGAACTGGTTTCGCGATCTCGACTTCCTGGTCTTGAGCCCCAAGCCGCCATCAAGCGGAATGCTGACGGATTGGGACCAGGTCGACAGCTGTCTCCGGCTTGCCGCCGGTGGCCCGGAGATCGCCTTGAAAATCGTCGTCTTCGACGATGGCGATTACGCCTTCGCCCAACACGCGGGTCGGCGCTATCCCTATATTCCCTTGTTCCTTCAGCCGGGCAACCATACGCCGCCGCCGCCCGATGACGACGACGCCCGCATCGATATCGACGGCGTAATGGATCGAATGCACTGGCTCGTCGAAAAGGTGACGGTCGACAGATGGTTTGCCCCGCGCGTGCTGCCGCAGCTGCACGTTCTGCTGTGGGGAAACAAACGCGGCGTCTGAACCTGCCTGAGCCTAATGCATGTCGCCCGGAAGTGTGCCGCGGTTCCGGGACAACGACATGCATAAAAACAAAGAGCTAAAGCGCGTCGCGTGAATCAAATTTGACGCGACGCGCTTTAGCGCTCAGGAAAAGCGAAGACATCGACAGGCTCTCCGAGCCCGCGCAGCGGGAAGGTGCCGAGGCTGTCCATGTCTTTGGCGCAGCCCGCCATTTCGACGAAGGCCCGCGACAACAGCACCGGACGCTTGACCTCCTTGGTCAGGCTTTCCAGCCGCGAGGCGGTATTGACGGCAGGGCCGATGACGGTGAAATCCAGCCGCCGGCGCGAACCGATATTGCCGTACATGACGTCGCCGACATGCACGCCGACGCCGTAACGCAGCGGTTCGCGTCCTGTCCGTGCGTGCTGCTCGTTGAGCTCGGCCATCAACGCCTGCCCTTCGCGGATCGCCTGCAGCAGATCGGCGCAGGCCGTTTCCTTGCTTAAGGGGAAGATTGCCAGCAATCCGTCGCCCATGAACTTCAGGATTTCGCCGCCATAGCGTTCGATCGGATCCGACATGGCGTCGAAATAATCGTTGAGCAGTTGGATGACATCGTCGCGCGGCCAGAGATCGGAGATCGCCGTAAAGTCGCGCAGGTCGCAGATCATGATCGCCGCACCGACGGTGGCGCCGCTGCCGCGCGTCGTCACGCCCGACAGGATCTGCTCGCTCGCATGCGGCCCGACATAGGTCTGCAGCAGCGTGCGCGCCATGATGTTCTTCAGGCGAATTTCGCTGATCAAGGTCAGGGCCGGAAGGAGATCACGCAGGAAATCGAGATGTTCGCTGGTAAAACCGCCCGGCCGGCTGGTGGAAAATGTAGCCACATGCCGTTTGCCGAAGGTGTGTTCGAGCGGCCAGGCGATATACTCGGTCAGGCCGTCGTCGCGCAGTTCCCGATAGAATGAATCCAAGTCGCCGTCGGCTGTACCTTCCAGCTGCCTGCGCACTTCCTCCGCACCCTGATGGATCGCGTTGACCGGGCTGGTCAGGAACTCCGGCGTGTTTTCGACGCCATAGGCGAATGTGTTGATCTTCGCTTCTGTGAGCCCTTCCTTCCAGAGGATGCGTGCGCCGATCCATTGCGGATGGTTCGTCCGGAAATGCAATGTCGCCCGGGCCACCGGCACCCCAGCCGACAGCAGCTTCCCGCACATCTCCACCAAAATGTTGTCGATGAAACGCTCGCCCCGCGTCTCGTTCACCAGCCAATCGAGAATCCGCCTCCTGCGGATCGGCCAGACGCCCTCGTCCGCTTCAACGGCAGTCCCAGTCTTGTTCATAAAAGGCGACATCAAAAACTCCGCTACGTCACGTCATCGGCGAGGATCGAATTCAGTTTCCGCTGAATGTGGGCGACAGGGAAGCAAATGATAAGGGCAGACTGCGAGAAAGCCTCAGAAATCCCAATCTTCGTCTTCGGTCGCGACAGCCTTGCCGATGACATAGGAGGAACCGGAGCCGGAGAAGAAGTCATGGTTCTCGTCGGCATTCGGCGAAAGCGCCGACAGGATCGCCGGATTGACCTTGCAGGCCTCGGCCGGGAAAAGCGCCTCGTAGCCGAGGTTCATCAGTGCCTTGTTGGCATTGTAATGCAGGAATTTCTTGACGTCCTCGGTCAGCCCGACACCGTCATAGAGCGCCTCGGTATATCGCGCCTCGTTGTCGTAGAGCTCGAGCAGCAGGTCGAAGGCGAAATCCTTGATCTCCTGCCTTCTCTCCTCGGACAACCGCTCCAACCCGCGCTGGAACTTGTAGCCGATATAATAGCCGTGCACCGCCTCGTCGCGGATGATCAGCCGGATCATGTCGGCCGTGTTGGTCAGCTTGGCGCGGCTCGACCAGTACATTGGCAAATAGAAGCCGGAATAGAACAGAAAGCTTTCCAGGAAGACGCTCGCAACCTTCTTCTTCAAGGGATCGCCGGAACCATACTGCTCCATGATCAGCGCCGATTTCCGCTGCAGGAACTCGTTCTCCTCCGACCAGCGATAGGCGTCGTCGACGTCGGGCGTCGAGCACAGCGTCGAGAAGATCGAGGAATAGGAGCGCGCATGCACCGCCTCCATGAAGGAGACGTTGGAAAGCACCGCCTCCTCATGCGGCGTTACCGCATCCTCCATCAGCCTGATGGAACCAACGCCATTCTGGATCGTGTCGAGCAGCGTCAGCCCGGTGAAGACGCGGATGGTTAACTGCTGCTCGGCCGGCGTCAGCGTCGCCCAGGAGGAAATGTCGTTCGACAGCGGCACTTTTTCCGGCAGCCAGAAATTGCCGGTCAGCCGGTTCCAGACTTCGAGATCCTTGTCGTCCTCGATGCGGTTCCAGTTGATGGCGCGCACGCGGCTGATTGGCTTTAGCGCGATGTTCATGGTGATTATGTCCTTCCAATAGATCTGATGGCGCTCGGAGCCCCCTCACCCTGCCCTCTCCCCGAGGGAAGAGGGGATGTCGCGCCTGCCGCAGATGTCTTCTCCCCATCGGGGAGAAGGTGCCGGCAGGCGGATGAGGGGGCCATTCGCTCTAAGGCTCGCGACCGAAATCAACTCACAACGTACAAGACACGCAGCCCTGCACCTCGGTGCCGGACAGCGCCATCTGGCGAAGGCGGATGTAGTAGATCGTCTTGATGCCCTTCCTCCAGGCATAGATCTGCGCCTTGTTGATATCGCGCGTCGTTGCCGTGTCACGGAAGAACAAGGTCAGCGACAGGCCCTGGTCGACATGCTGGGTTGCCGCCGCATAGGTATCGATGATCTTCTCGGCGCCGATCTCGTAGGCGTCCTGATAATAATCGAGATTGTCGTTGGTCATGAACGGCGCCGGATAATAGACGCGGCCGATCTTGCCTTCCTTGCGGATCTCGATCTTCGAGACGATCGGATGGATCGAGGAGGTCGAGTGGTTGATGTAGGAGATCGAGCCCGTCGGTGGCACCGCCTGCAGGTTCTGGTTATAGAGGCCAGACGTCATAACAGCCGTCTTCAACGACGCCCAATCGTCCTGCGTCGGAATATGGATTCCTGATTTGTCGAACAGCGCCTGCACCTTCTCGGTCGTCGGCTTCCATTCCTGCTCGGTATATTTGTCGAAATAGTCGCCGGACGCATATTTCGAATTTTCGAAGCCCTTGAACCTGCTGCCGCGTTCGACCGCCAGCAGGTTCGAGGCGCGGATCGCGTGATAGGTCACCGTATAGAAATAGATATTGGTGAAATCGACGCCTTCCTCCGAGCCGTAGAAGATCCGTTCGCGGGCGAGATAACCGTGCAGGTTCATCTGGCCGAGACCGATCGCATGGCTTTCGTCATTGCCCTTCTCGATCGACGGGACCGAGGCGATGTGGCTCATGTCGGAGACGGCCGTCAGCGCCCGGATCGAGGTCTCGATCGTCTTGCCGAAATCGGCGGAGTCCATCGCCGCCGCAATGTTCAGCGAGCCGAGATTGCAGGAAATATCCTTGCCGAGATGCTTGTAGGAGAGGTCGTCGTTGTATTCGCTCGCTTCGCTGACCTGCAGGATCTCCGAGCAAAGATTGCTCATCGAAATACGCCCGGCGATCGGGTTCGCCCGGTTCACCGTGTCCTCGAACATGATGTAGGGATAACCGCTCTCGAACTGGATTTCGGCGAGCACCTGGAAGAATTCGCGCGCCTTGATCTTCTTCTTCGAGATGCGCGCATCCGCCACCATCTCGCGATATTTTTCGGTCACCGAAATCTCGGTGAAAGGCACGCCGTAGACGCGTTCAACGTCGTAAGGCGAGAACAGGTACATGTCCTCATTGTTTTTCGCGAGCTCGAAGGTGATGTCGGGCACGACGACGCCGAGCGACAGCGTCTTGATGCGGATCTTCTCGTCGGCATTTTCGCGCTTGGTGTCGAGGAAGCGCATAATGTCGGGGTGATGGGCGTTGAGATAAACGGCGCCGGCTCCCTGACGGGCACCGAGCTGGTTGGCATAGGAGAAACTGTCTTCGAGCAGCTTCATCACGGGGATGATGCCCGACGACTGATTCTCGATCTGCTTGATCGGCGCGCCGGCCTCACGGATGTTTGTCAGCGACAGCGCCACGCCGCCGCCGCGCTTCGACAATTGCAGCGCCGAATTGATCGATCGGCCGATCGATTCCATATTGTCCTCGACCCGCAGCAGAAAGCAGGAGACGAGTTCACCGCGCTCCTTCTTGCCGGCGTTGAGGAAGGTCGGCGTCGCCGGCTGGAATCGGCCTGAGATGATCTCGTCGACCATGTCGCGGGCAAGCGCTTCGTCGCCCTGTGCCAGGGTCAGCGCCACCATGCAGATGCGGTCTTCGTAGCGCTCGAGATAGCGCTTTCCGTCGAAGGTCTTCAGCGTATAGCTGGTGTAATATTTGAAAGCGCCGAGAAAGGTCGGGAAACGGAATTTCCTGGCATAGGCCTGATCGAACAGGTCGCGCACGAAATTGAAGGAATACTGATCGAGAACCTCCTGCTCGTAATAGCCCTCGGTCACGAGGTAATCGAGCTTCTCCCTCAGATTGTGAAAGAACACCGTGTTCTGGTTCACATGCTGCAGGAAATACTGCTTCGCCGCCATGCGATCCTTGTCGAGCTGGATCCTGCCCTCATCGTCATAGAGGTTCAGCATGGCGTTCAGCGCGTGATAGTCGAGCGTTTCCGCCGCTTTCAAAGGACGTTCGCCGGCGGGATGAGCAAAAGTGTTATGAGGTTTTGCGCCCGCATCCCGCGTCAGAGTTGTTCCCGTGTCCAAAATCGTTCCATTCCGTGTTTGACGTTGGCGACATCTTCTGCCGTGCCCATGAGCTCGAACCTGTAGAGGTAGGGCACCTGGCATTTGCGCGAAATCACGTCGCCGGCGAGCCCGTATGTCTCGCCGAAATTGCTGTTGCCCGCGGCAATCACCCCGCGGATATGTCCTCGGTTTTCCGCATCGTTCAAGAAACGGATCACCTGCTTGGGAACGGCACCCTTGCCACCGTCGCCGCTATAGGTCGGCACAATCAGAACGAAGGGTTCGCGGATAGGGAACGCCTCTGCGCCGCTGGCCGGAATGCGCGCCGCGCGCAGCCCGAGCCTGGCGACGAAGCGATGGGTATTCTCCGATCGGCTGGAATAATAGACGAGCAGCCCCATCGCCGTTTTCCGGTCAGGAGAGCGCGCTGATCATATCGGGACGGAAACCCGCCCAATGCCGCTCGCCGGCGATGACGACGGGCGCCTGCATGTAGCCGAGGCTGCGGACGCGATCGAGCGCTTCGGCATCCTGCGAGATATCGACGATATCGTAATCGACGCCCAGGCGGTCGAGGGCGCGATAAGTGGCGGTGCATTGGACGCAGGCAGGTTTGCTATAAACGGTAACACTCATCATCTTCCTCGTGATGTCAAAGAATTCTGGACGCAATACTGGGATCGGGCGCCTTTCGGCGTCCGGGGCAACGTTTGATGGTGATCTGGCAAAGTCGGCGCTTTAAACGCCCGATACGATCCCTTTCGGGATTTGCGCGGGCGGCGGCCTTGATATTCTCGACATGACTTCAACCCCGAAGTGCTCATGCGGACGTTCGGGGCAGCGCAACAGGCGCGGATCACTCCGCTTCATGCACGCGACCTTCCGGACACCCCGCCCGTGGACAGCTAGTTCAAGGCAGGTCTCGTGGCTTGCGGGTCGAAGCACCCTGCCCCCAGCCTTCCCGAGACATCATGCCTCAGTGACCTGAAATCGGACAGTTGCTCGCCGCTTACAGTTGCGGGGGCAGCTCCGGCCTTGTTGCGCCGTCATGGCGAAACGCACCGTATTCCCATCTTCGCCCGCGATCCTGACGAATCGAAGGAACCTTGAACACTAGATATAGTACGCGAATCCAAAATCACGTCAACGGATGGTTTGTGCATTGCGTTACGGCAGGTTTGAAATCACTGCGTTCCTGTGAAAAACATGGATAACGAAGGCTTGACGAAACGAGGCTGTGGAGAAGGTACGGATGAAGCGGGCTGAGCTGTAGCCGGGCCTCAGTTTGATGACAAACCTCCCCTCTCCGCGTCATCCTCGGCCTTGTGCCGAGGATCTGCTGCCTATCGACCGGAGGCAGATGCCCGGGACAAGCCAGAGCATGACGAAAGAGGAGTTGGCGCCCGTTATCAGCGGTCTACGCCACTCTTCATGTGACGAGCGCCGCAAGGACGACATCGGGTGTTATGTCCTTATCCGAAGCAGCCTGAACGCATTGACCGTCACCAGCACGGTGGCGCCGGTATCGGCGAGGATCGCCGGCCAGAGGCCGGTGATGCCTGCGATGGTCGTCACCAGGAACACCGCCTTCAGCCCGAGGGCGATGGTGATATTCTCTAGGATATTGCGCATCGTTCGTTTGGACAGTTCGATCATCCGCGCCACGTCGCCAACGCGCCCGTGCAGCACGGCGGCATCGGCCGTCTCCAGGGCAACATCGGTGCCGCCGCCCATGGCGATGCCTATATCGGCGGCGGCCAGCGCCGGAGCGTCGTTGATGCCGTCGCCGACCTTGGCGACGATGAAGCCCTGACGCTTCAATTCGCCGACGACCCGCTGCTTGTCTTCCGGCATCATCTCGCCGCGCCAGTCGATGCCGAGCATGCCGGCAACGGCTGCTGCCGTCCGCTTGTTGTCGCCCGTCAACATCATCGCCTTTACGCCGGCTGATTTGAGCGCGGAAAGCCCGGCTTCGGCATCCTCGCGCGGCTCGTCGCGCATGGCGATCAGCCCGACCGCAACGGCATTAACGAGCAGCACCGATACGCTCTTGCCCTCGTCGTTCAGAACGGCAATGCGCGCATCCTTTTCGCCATCGAGGGCGCCGCGCTCGCGGGCCGCGGACGGCGACAGCAGGTCCAGCGTCTCGCCGCCGACTTTGCCGCTGACGCCCTTGCCCGGCAGCGCTTCCAGCTCGAAGGCCGGCGGCACGGGAACGCCGTCCGCCCGAGCACGGTTGAGGATCGCCAGCGCCAAGGGATGGCTGGAGCCCTGCTCCAGCACCGCCGCGCGCGACAAGACCTGCGCCCCGCTCAATCCGAAGGAAACGATATCGGTCACCTTAGGCTTGCCTTCCGTCAGCGTACCTGTTTTGTCGAAGGCGACCATCGTCACCTTGCCGAGCGTTTCCAGCACCGCGCCGCCCTTCATCAGCAGCCCGCGCCGCGCGCCTGCCGACAGCGAGGCGGCGATTGCCGCCGGCGTCGAAATGACGAGCGCGCAGGGACAGCCGATCAGCAGGATAGCAAGGCCCTTATAGACCCATTCGTCCCACGCGCCGGAAAGGAACAGCGGCGGAACCACCGCCACCAGTGCTGCGACCACCACCACGCCGGGCGTGTAATAGCGCGAAAACCGATCGATGAAACGTTCGGTCGGCGCCTTCGATTCCTGCGCTTCCTCCACCAGCCTGACGACGCGGGCGATGGTGTTGTCGGCTGCGGCCGCCGTGACGCGAACCCTGAGCACAGAATCGCCATTCACCGTTCCGGCAAACACAACGGCATCGACACCCTTGCGCAACGGCGTGCTCTCGCCCGTCACCGGCGCCTCGTCGATCGCGCTCTCGCCGGAGACAATGACGCCGTCCGCCGAAATGCGGTCACCCGGGCGCACCATGATGATAGCGCCGACGGCAAGGCTTTCCGCCGGAACCTCCCGCGTCTGACCATTGTCTTCCAACAAGGCATTCTTTGGCACCAGCGCCGTGAGCGACTGGATGCTTTCGCGCGCCTTGCCGGCCGCCACACCCTCCAGCAACTCGCCGACGAGAAACAGAAACACGACAGTCGCTGCCTCCTCGCCGGCATTGATGATGACGGCGCCGACGGCGGCGATCGTCATCAGCATCTCGATCGAAAACGGTGTGCCCGATAGAGCCGCCATGATGGCGCGGCGCGCGATCGGCACCAGCCCGACCAGCATGGCGATGACGAAGGCGTAGGATGCAACCGCAGGCACGAGATGGCCGATGGCATAGGCGGCGATTAGCGCTGCACCCGAGACAATGGTCAATCGGCCCTTCCGGCTTTGCCACCAGGAACCGGTCATCGGCGCATGGTCACGCCCATGTAGCCCGTCGATTTTCTTTTGGCCATGATCGTGATCTGCGTGATCGTGATCATGGTCATGATCGCCGTGGTCGTGATGATCGTGCGGGCCGTGATCCTGTGCCGGCGCCGCGCTTCCGGCAAAGGGCGAAACCGAATAACCGAGCCCGGTCACCTTCTTCTCGATCGTCTTTAGGTCGCTGCTGCCGTCGTGCCGGACGGTCATCGTACCTGCTACCACCGAGACGGAAACATCGGCGACTCCAGCAACGCGCCTGACCGCCGTGTCGATCTTGGTCGCACAGGCGGCGCAATCCATGCCGCCGACCCGGTATCGTGTCTCGCTCGTCTCAACCATGATCCGCTTCCTTGTCAAACAGAAGCATCCCTCCTACATCCTCTAGCGACTAGAGGTGCAAGAGGAAAATCATGAAAAAGATCACGATCGGCGAAGCCGCTCGCCGGAGTGGGGTCAAAGTGCCGACGGTGCGTTATTACGAGAGCATCGGCCTGCTCGCGGCCCCAAGCCGGAGCGAAGGCAACCAGCGCTCCTTCGAACCCGCCGATATCAGCCGCCTCACCTTCATCCGCCATGCCCGCGAACTCGGCTTCGAGATCGAGGCGATCCGCACGCTGCTCACCCTGCAGGATGATCCGCACCAATCCTGCGCCTCTGCCGATGCCATCGCCAAGGCCCGCCTCGTCGAGGTCGAGCAGCGTATCCGCAGCCTGATGGCGCTGAAGGCCGAACTCGAAACCATGGTGGAAGGTTGCGGCCATGGCCGCGTCGACCAATGCCGTGTCATCGAGGTTCTCGCCGACCACGGCCAGTGCACGCGTCCCCACCATTGATCCCCGCCCTTGCAGGCAATCGACGCCCGCGCCAAAACTGCGGGCAGATAGAATCGAGCGAAGACATCCATGAACCAGAAGCGAATTGCGATCATCGGCGGCGGCCCGGCGGGCCTGGCGGCCGCCGAGCTGCTTTCGCTCTCCGGCCATGCGGTGACGATCTACGACACCATGCCGACCTTCGCCCGCAAGTTTCTGCTCGCCGGCAAGTCGGGGCTGAACATCACCCACTCCGAGGATTACGACCGTTTCGCCACACGCTTCGGCGCCGCCTCTGCCCGCCTGCGCCCCGCTCTCGATGCCTTTACCCCTGGCGATATCAGAGACTGGACAGCAGGGCTCGGGACCAAGACTTTCGTCGGCTCGTCCGGCCGCGTCTTCCCTGATGTGATGAAAGCCTCTCCCTTGCTGCGCGCCTGGCTCAAGCGGCTGGAGGCGCAGGGCGCTACGCTGCGCACCCGCCACCGCTGGATCGGTTTTGCCGAAGAGGGCTATGTTTTCGAAACGCCGGAAGGGCGCAGCATCGTTCATTGCGATGCGGCCCTGCTGGCGCTCGGCGGCGCAAGCTGGCCGCGCCTCGGCTCCGATGCACGCTGGCTGCCGTGGTTATCGGAGAAGGGCGTCGAGATCGATGCCTTCCGACCCGCCAATTGCGGCTTTGTCGTCGGCTGGAGCGAAAGCTTCCGCGAGCGTTTCGCCGGCGAGCCCGTGAAGTCGGTCACCGCCACCTCCGATGCCGGCGCCTTTCCCGGCGAATTCGTCATCACCACAAACGGCATCGAGGGCAGCCTGGTCTATGCCCATGCGGCAAGCCTCCGCGACCGGCTGCAGAGGCACGGCAGCGCTGCCCTGACGCTCGACCTCGCCCCGGGCCGGTCGGTCGAAAGGCTGACCCGCGACCTCAGGCGGCAGGACGCCAAATCGAGCTTTTCAAACCGCCTGCGCAAGGGCGCCGGCCTCGACGGCGTCAAGGCGGCATTGCTGCGTGAGCTCGCTGCCGAGCGCGACCGAGCCGATCCCGTCCGTCTCGCCGGCATAATCAAGGCCCTGCCGGTGCCGGTCCTCGAAACGAGGCCGATCGGCGAGGCCATCTCCTCGGCCGGCGGCATCCGCTGGAGCAGCATCGACGATGGCTTCATGTTGAAGGCGATGCCGGGCACCTTCGTCGCCGGCGAAATGCTCGACTGGGAAGCGCCGACCGGCGGCTATCTCCTCACCGCCTGCCTTGCGACGGGCCGCGCCGCCGCACGCGGCATCGAGGCTTGGCTGCGGGGCTAACCACCTCCAGCAAAACTGTGCAAGGATCGCCAATCCGATCTAAATCAAAGACGTGGAGTGTCCCGTCATGCGAGGATCGCGCATGCTTTCAGCGTCATGCCCTGATCGCTAAGGCGAAGAGGAAGGCGGCCGTCGCTGCGTGCAATTGCAAACTGGCCGCTTTTCCCTCAGATTATGCTGAAGTTCCGTGGGAGGAGCAGATGCACGAACAGTCAGCACATGCGGAGCATGTCTATAGCTCTGCGCAGCGGAATTCCGCCGCCGCGAGTTCTCCGATTGTCGCTTCCTGGCGGCGTTGCATGACCATGCACCGGCTCGCGCCCGAGGACGAACGTGCGCCGCTGCGTCTGACCGACGAGGAATTTCACCGAGCCCGCGAACAGTCCGAACGGCTGGTCGCCGGCGCGACCGAGGAGCTCGACCGGCTCTTCACCACGGTCGGCAAAGCCGGCTGCTGCATCCTTCTGACGGACAGGAATGGTATTGCGCTGGAGCGCCGGGGCGCTGCCGGCGACGATAAGGACTTCCGCCAACTCGGTCTCTGGACCGGTTCGGTGTGGACCGAGGCGAGCATCGGCACCAATGGCATCGGCACCGCACTTGCCGACGAGCGCGCCGTCGCCATCTTCCGCGACCAGCATTTCTTCTGCTCGAATATCCGCCTGAGCTGCACGACCGCGCCGGTCCGCGATCATCGCGGTGAACTCGCCGCCGCCCTCGACATCTCGACCTGCCGCGAGGACGTCAACGAAATGACGCTGGCGATCCTGACGCAGACCGTGCGCGATGCGGCGATGCGCATCGAACTCAACCTCTTCCGCTCGGCCTTTCCCGGCGCCCGCTTCCTGATGGTCCCGGCCGGCGCCAATTCCGCCGCCGCCCTGCTTGCCGTCGACAGGCATGATCTCGTGCTTGGCGCAACCCGCGCCGCCCGCATCGCGCTGCAGCTGGACGACAAGCGGATTGCGGCCGGCATCCCGGCCGCCGATGCTCTGCGCGAAGCCGTCGTCTCACAGCAGGAGGAGATGGTAGAGGCGGAAAAGGCGGCCTTGCTGCGGGCGCTGTCACGCACCAGCGGCAACGTCTCGCAGGCGGCGATCGCGCTCGGCATAAGCCGCGCCACGCTACACCGGAAGATGAAGAAGTTCGACCTGCATTAGCCCGACCCGAACATATCACTGACATGGTTATCCTGACGCGGCCCTGTCGCATGTCTGCGACAGTGTGCACTGCGGTATGGAATACCTCCCCTGTTCCCTTCGGCAAAACACGCCCATTTTCCCTCCACTGGTTCGCTTGGGAACCTGGCTCATCATGGGAGGATGATATGCTTCATCAGAAAATCGTCGAGTCGCCGTTCAAGCTGAAATACGGCAACTATATCGGCGGCGAATGGCGCGAGCCGGTCGAAGGCAAGTATTTCGAAAACTTGACGCCCGTCACCGGTGGCAAGCTCTGCGACATTCCTCGTTCCGATGAAAAGGACATCAATCTCGCGCTCGACGCCGCCCATGCGGCCAAGGAGAAATGGGGCCGCACCTCCGCTGCCGAGCGCTCCAACATCCTCATGAAGATCGCCGAGCGGATGGAAGACAAGCTGGAATTGCTCGCCCAGGCCGAGACCTGGGACAATGGCAAACCGATCCGCGAGACCATGGCGGCCGACATTCCGCTGGCGATCGACCACTTCCGCTATTTCGCCTCCTGTATCCGCGCCCAGGAAGGCTCGATCGGCGAGATCGACCACGACACGATCGCCTATCACTTCCACGAGCCGCTCGGCGTCGTCGGCCAGATCATTCCCTGGAACTTCCCGATCCTGATGGCCACCTGGAAGCTTGCTCCGGCGCTTGCCGCCGGCAACTGCGTCGTCTTGAAGCCTGCCGAGCAGACGCCGGCCTCGATCCTGCTCTGGGCCGAACTGGTCGGCGATCTGCTGCCGCCCGGCGTGCTCAACATCGTCAACGGCTTCGGCATCGAGGCCGGCAAGCCGCTGGCGACCAGCCCCCGCATCGCCAAGATCGCCTTCACCGGCGAGACGACGACCGGCCGGCTGATCATGCAATATGCCAGCCAGAACCTCATTCCGGTGACGCTGGAACTTGGCGGCAAATCGCCGAACATCTTCTTTGCCGATGTGATGGCCGAAGATGACGATTTCCTCGACAAGGCGCTCGAAGGTTTTGCGATGTTTGCCCTCAACCAGGGCGAAGTCTGCACCTGCCCGAGCCGCGCGCTCGTCCAGGAATCGATCTATGACCGCTTCATGGAAAAGGCGGTCAAACGTGTCGAGGCGATCAAGCAGGGCAACCCGCTCGATTCCGCTACCATGATCGGCGCCCAGGCCTCGACCGAGCAGCTCGAAAAGATCCTCGCCTATCTCGACATCGGCAAGCAGGAGGGGGCTGAGATCCTGGCTGGCGGCTCCCGCAACGATCTCGGCGGCGATCTGGCGAACGGCTATTATGTCAAGCCGACGATCTTCAAGGGTCACAACAAGATGCGCATCTTCCAGGAGGAGATCTTCGGGCCGGTGGTCTCGGTCACAACCTTCAAGACCGAGAAGGAAGCGCTCGAAATCGCCAACGACACGCTCTACGGCCTCGGTGCCGGTGTCTGGAGCCGCGACGCCAATCGGTGCTATCGGTTCGGCCGCGAGATCCAGGCCGGCCGCGTCTGGACCAACTGCTACCACGCCTATCCCGCCCATGCCGCCTTCGGCGGCTACAAGCAATCGGGCATCGGCCGCGAAACCCACAAGATGATGCTCGAGCACTACCAGCAGACCAAGAACATGCTGGTGAGCTACAGCCCGAAGGCGCTCGGTTTCTTCTGAGAACTTTCGTGTGGTGGGGGGGAGTGTCAAAACCCCTCCCCAACCCCTCCCCACAAGGGGGAGGGGCTTAACGTGCGGCGCTCGCCGTTTTCGCTCTCGGCCGCAGCATATTATGCATCCGGCTTGTTGTTTTGCGAGGCGGTGCCACAGCTTAGCCCTCCCCCTTGTGGGGAGGGGTTGGGGAGGGGACTTTTTCCTCCCGAAACCTTGGAGGAAGACCGATGGAAACGACCGTCAACGGCGAACCGCGAGTTCTCGCAACCGACGCAGCCCTTGATCTGATCGCCGAAATCAAGCGCGACCATCCCGATATCCTCTTCCACCAGTCCGGCGGCTGCTGCGACGGCTCCTCGCCGATGTGTTATCCCGCCAACGAATTCATGGTCGGTGACAGCGACGTCAAGCTCGGCGAGATCGGCGGCGTGCCGGTCTATATCAGCGCCAGCCAGTTCGAGGCGTGGAAGCATACACAGCTGATCATCGATGTCGTGCCGGGTCGCGGCGGCATGTTCTCGCTCGACAACGGCCGCGAGAAGCGCTTTCTTACCCGCTCCCGCCTCTTTAGCGGTGGCGAGGCCTGCGCCGTCCCGGATGCTACGGTCAGAACAGTCTGATGCATGCCGTTAAGACGCACGGGTGGTCTGGTGCGCAACATGCTTCCCACTGAGAATTTCGCCTGTAGTATTCCCATAGTACCTTCTGTCCGACGGACTTTGTTAATCTTCGTCTGTTGGTTTCAAAGGAGGATACGATGCCAGCTTCAAAGATCCTGATGATCACCGGTGATTTCACCGAAGATTATGAAACGATGGTGCCGTTCCAGACGCTGCTCGCCTGCGGCTATACGGTCGATGCCGTCTGCCCCGGCAAGAAGGCGGGTGAGAGCGTCGCCACCGCCATCCATGATTTCGAGGGCAACCAGACCTATTCCGAAAAGCGCGGCCATAATTTCGCGCTGAACGCCACTTTCGACAGCGTGCGGGCAGAGGATTACGATGCCCTCGTCATCCCCGGCGGCCGCGCGCCCGAATATCTTCGCCTCAATGCCCACGTCATCAACACGGTCCGGCACTTCTTCGATGCCGGAAAACCTGTTGCAGCCATCTGCCACGGTGCGCAGCTGCTTGCCGCTGCCGGCGTATTGAAGGGCCGCACCTGCTCGGCCTATCCCGCCTGTCGGCCGGAAGTCGAACTGGCCGGCGGCGTTTATGCCGATATTGCAATCACCGATGCGGTCTCGGACGGCAATCTGGTCACGGCGCCGGCCTGGCCGGCGCATCCCTCCTGGCTGCGCCAGTTCATGGCGGTGCTCGACGCCGCGTCGATGCCTGAAACCAACGCCGCCTGACAAGGGCGGCACCGGGAGGACGATATGTGTGAACTCTTCATCAAAGCGGATGGGCGGCTATGGGAAAGCACCACCCGGTCGCTGCGCATCGACGGCATGGTCACCAGCGTCAGGCTGGAGAACTTCTTCTGGTCGAAGCTCGAGGAAATTGCCCGGCGCGACGGCATGAACGTCGTGCAGTTGATCACCCGGCTGCATCATGAGTCGATCGATGCCGGCCACGATCTCGGAAATTTCACATCCTTCCTGCGCGTCTGCTGCGCCCGTTATCTCGACCTGCAGCTCACCGGGGATATCCCCGTCGATGTCAACCGCCCGATCTCCGAGCTGGATGCGCCGGTCATCCTCGGCCGCGAACGGGAAAAATATCACTGAAGCCTGGCCCGGCGAACCGCCGATGACGCGGGCAGAGCTCTCCACGGGGAACTCTGCCGACAATCCTGGGATACCTGACCGTGGCGCAGCTGCACGGGGGGTTGCGTTGCGGCGCAGCCTGGATCAACAATGCGCGGCATCATCCAGCACCGGCACCGTCAGGAGATCGATTGCCATGAACGAGCAGAAAGCCGTGATCGTCACGGGAGCCGGCGGCAACCTTGGCAGCGCCGTTGTCCGCGAGCTTGCCGCAGGCGGCGCCAAGCTCGTCTGCATGAACCGGTCGAGCCAGGAATTGGAAGCCTTGGCCGGCGAGCTTCCCGCCTCCACCGAGTTCCTGTCGATCGTCGGAACGGAACTCACCGATTATGCTTCCTGCGCCACCGCTGTCGCCCGCGCTGTCAAGCGCTTCGGCGGGGTCAGCGCATTGGTCAATACGGTCGGCGGCTTCCAGATGGGACCGGTCGGGCCGGATGCGCCTGCCCAATGGGACACGATGATGACCGCCAACGCCCGCACTGCGCTGACGATCAGCGCTGCTGTTCTCCCGACCATGAAGGCAGTAGGCTATGGCCGCATCATTCACGTCGCCGCCGCCCCCGGCCTGAAGGCCGGAGCCAATCAGGCGGCCTACGCCGCTTCGAAAGCCGCCGTCATCCGGCTGACCGAGGCGATCGCTGCGGAAAACCGCGATCACCGCATCACCGCCAACTGCATTCTGCCCGGGACGATCGACACGCCCGAGAACCGCGCCGCCATGCCCAATGCGAAGACGGACGGCTGGGTATCGCCGCAATCGATCGCCCGCCTCATCGCCTTCCTGATTTCACCGGCCGCAGCTGTCGTTACCGGCGCGGCGATCCCGGCGACCGGGCGCGAATAAAGCAAGGCCTTGCACGTTTTATACGGTTACATGCCGCCCGGCTTGCGGTACGATTCCTTCTCATCGGAGGCGCAGGCAGCGGGCGGGGCGCGATGGTGTTGATGATCGCATTGCGGCGACATTTGCCGGAAGGCAGGTGGATTCGATGACCGACGGTCCCGCATTGCCCGCCGTCAGCGCCACCAGCCTGGTGCGCGAGGAATGGTTCCTCGGCGTCAGCGTCGCGACGAGCCTGGCATTTCTGGTTTTCCAGGAGCAGCTTTTCGGGCGGCTTTCCGATCCGCTTTGGTTCACCGTCGTTTTCGTGTGGCTGTTTGCCGTCGTCCTCGGCTCCGCCCTGTCGGTCGTGCGGCACGCGGATCATTTGGCGGAGCGGCTGAAGGAGCCCTACGGCACACTCATTCTGACGCTTGCCATCACCTCGATCGAGGTGATGGCAATTTCAGCCGTCATGCTTCACGGCGAAAACAATCCAACGCTTGCCCGCGATACGCTGTTTGCGGTCGTCATGATCATCCTGAATGGTATGGTCGGCCTGTCGTTACTGCTGGGCGCGTGGCGGCGGCCGGAACAGCAGCACAATCTGCAGGGCGCCAACGCCTATCTCGGGGTGATCGTGCCGCTGGCGACCTTGAGCTTGGTCATGCCGACATTTCTGGCAGGCCCGGGCGGACAGCATTCATCGGCGCCGAGACAGTTGATCCTCGGCATAATATCGGTCGGCCTTTATGCCACATTTCTGTTTCTGCAGGCCGGCCGCCATCGGGACTATTTCACCGACGACGGCAACCGTCACGAGCCTCACGGCGAACGTCTCCCTCACCATGGACCGGTCTGGCCTCATGCAATTCTGCTTTTTGCCTATATGGGTCCCGTCGTCTTCCTGGTCGAACAGCTTGCGCGGCCGATCGACTACATTATCGAAACCCTGCATGCTCCGGCCGCATTCGGCGGCGTTGTCATGGCCATCCTTGTCGCGACGCCCGAGGCTATCAGCGCCGTGCGTGCGTCCATCGCCAACAAACTTCAGCGCTCCGTCAACATCTTCCTTGGTTCGGTATTGTCGACGATCGGGCTGACGGTGCCGGCGATGCTCGTTGTCAGTCAGCTTTACGGGCACACAGTGACCCTCGGCCTGGAGGGCGGCGATCTGGTGATGCTCCTGCTCACACTTGCCGTCAGCATCATTACCTTTGCCAGCGGCCGCACGCATCTCATGCAAGGTGCCGTGCACCTGGTGCTTTTCCTGACTTATGTGCTGCTCATTTTCCAGCAATGACGCCAGCCCGGCGGCATCTTGCCGAACGAAACCGCCGCTCGAAGGCGGCGCTGCAAGACCAGGAAAGTAAAAGTCCGCGCCTGGTCTGTCTTCCGCTATGATGGCGGGCGCTATTGCACGGCTTGCAGGCAGTCGCAGTGGCTGCAGCACTCAAAGTACTACAGCGTCCTTTGCGCGTCTGAAAAGACGCGCGGCGCTGTAGGTGGCAATACGGAGACCGGACTTGGGCTCACTGTTGCTTGGCGGGCTTGTATTTGTGTTTCTGTCGGCCGCGACGTCGATAGGATTGATCGTGCGCGACCGCTTGCCGGATCATCATCTCAATGCGGAATCCAAGGACGTCATCAGGCTGGCAACCGCGGTGGTGGGAACCCTGTCGGCCCTGGCCCTCGGCCTTCTGATCGCCTCCGCCAAGTCGACCTACGACAATGCCGAAGTGGAGATGAGAACGGCGGCCGCGCGGGTGCTCCTGCTTGATCGAGTCATGGCCCAATACGGGCCTGAAACCGACAAGGCGCGGCAGTTGCTCGTGAATTGATCGAGAAACGACTGAGCCGCGGCTGGTCGGCCGATACCACCGACGAGGCATCCGGCACGGCGCTGGGGGAATATCAGGATATCGAGGCAGTTCAGGGCGACCTACGGTCCCTGACGCCGAGGGATGCCGTGCAGCGTTCTCTCCAGGCCCGCGCTCTTGAGGTAAGCGGCATGGTCGCCGAGACCCACTGGCTGCTGGTCGAATCCGGGAAGGAGGGTTTGCCTTGGGCCTTCCTCGCCGTTCTCGTCTGTTGGCTCGGTCTGCTTTTTGCAACCTTCGGACTGCAGGCGCCGGCCAATCCGACGGTACTGTCAATTCTGCTCGTCTGCGCCCTGTCCGTCGCCGGCGCGATCTTCCTGATTGCAGATATGGCCAATCCCTATGTCGGACTGATCCATGTTTCCGATGCACCTTTGCAATCGGCCATCGAACGGCTCGGGGAACCCTAGATGTTTAGTCCCGGCATTTGCTGGAGCGGATCGAGGGTAAAACGTTCGGGCTTTGAAGCCCATGCCTTGCACATGAACTCGCAGGGTGTGAGGCCCTTGAGGGTCTTGAGCCTGCGGCCGAAATTGTAAGCGGCGACAAAGTCGGCAAGATGTTGGCGCAGTTGATCGTGGCTTTCATAGTAGAAGCGTTTGACGGTGGCATCCTTGATGGTTCGGTTCATTCTCTCGACCTGACCGTTGGTCCAGGGATGTTTTACCTTGGTAGACAAGGATGCCCCATCAAAGCCTGGGATCAATGCATGTCGTCCGGAAGTGTGCAGCGGTTTCATCGCCTGTCTGTTCTGTCGCGCAGAAAAGCCAGAAGCCCGCTTGATGCGGGCTTTTTGGGTATTGCCTATTGAAGAGTTTGGTTGCGGGGGCATGATCGCACAGAGATTTGCAAAACTGGCTGAGATTGGAGACTGGAGCTACCAGCAGGTGAAACCTGCATCGACGTTGACTATTGCGCCGGTCATCAGGCTGGCGGCGCCCGATGCGAGGAAGAGGACCGCGCTTGCAACCTCCTCCGGCGTTCCCATCCTTCCCATCGGCGTGTCGGCCAGCCAGAGCGGAATCCGCTCGCGATTGGCTTCGACGGCCACCACCATCGGTGTCTCGATATAGGTGGGCGCGACGGCGTTTACCCTGATGCCGTGATGCGCCCACTCGGCGGCCAACGAGCGCGTGAGATGATGGACCGCCGCCTTGGAGACATTATAGGCCGTCTGGGGCTGAGGCCGGTTGCAGATATGTCCCGACATCGAGCCGAGGTTTACGATGGCGCCGCGTTTCAGCGAAATCATGGGACGACCGAAGGCGCGCGAGCACCAGAAGACGCCGTTGAGATTGACGTCCATCATGCGCAGCCAGTCCGCATTGGTGAGCTCCTCCGCCGGGATGCCATTCTGGCCAATTCCAGCATTGTTCACGAGGATCGTCGCCGGCCGCCCTGCATCGGCAAGCTCGGTCGCGATCGCGTCCATGCGGGCCGCATCCGTGACGTCGCCCACACGGGCTTCGACGTCGTAGCCCTTGTCGCGGAGCGCAAGTGCTTGCTGGGCATCGGTCTCGCTGCGTTCGATGACAACGACGGCAGCACCGGCCTCCGCCAGCGCCTCGGTGCAGCACAGTCCGATCGCACGCCCTCCGCCTGTGACCACCGCACGTTCGCCGTCGAGGCGAAATTTCTCTTGATAGCTCATGTTCGGCTCCTTCAGATGTCGAATGCGCTGGGAAGCACCACGATATCGCGGATGGTGACGTTGCGCGGCCGGGTCAGCATGAAGATGATCGCCTCGGCGACTTCCTTGGGCTCGATCAAAGCCCCGGCCTCCTTGGCCTTGCGAAGGTTTTCCTCCGGCCAATCCGCGAGCAAAGCGCTGATCACCGGCCCTGGAGAAACCGACCCCACACGAATGCCATTTTTCAGAAGTTGGCGTCGCATCGTCTGGACGAAGCACGTCATCGCCCACTTCGATGACGAATAGACCGGTTCCCACGGAACCGCCGAATGTCCCGCCACCGAGCTGGTGACGACGATGTCGCCGGTGCCGCGTTCGATCATGTGAGGAATGACATTTCGAACGTTTTTCATGACGACGTTCACGTTGAGATTGAGCATCCGATCGATGGAATCGAGGTCGGTTTCCATGAGGTCGCCTCCGATATAAGTGCCTGCATTGGCATGCAGAATGTCGAGTTTTCCCGTCTTCGACAGGACGCTTTCGAGTAGTCCCGCGCACTGGTCCGGATCCAGCAAGTTGATCACCAGCGGAATGGCGCGCTCGCCAAGCCGGGCGCAATTCGTCTCAAGGGCCTTCTCATCCCGGTCCACCAGCACGACCGTCGCGCCTGCAGCGAGCATCGCCTCGGCCGAGGCCAATCCTATGCCCGATGCTGCACCCGTGACCGCCGCGATCTTGCCATTCAATTCGTTCATCGGTTTCTCCTCCTGTCTTGATCCTGACTGTTAATTTTTCTCGACGCCGCAGGCGGCGTGATAGTCCGAAAGACTCTTCGTGACTCTCCAAATCAAAACCTGTTCCGGATCGAGCGGCGCATTTGCGAAATCTTCTGCGGCCGGCATATGCTGCCAAAACAATGGCAGCGGTACGGATTGCCCTCGAAGCGCCTCGCAAAGGCGCCGGACGGCATCTTGCGCTTCAGCAGACGCCCAATAATAGCGGATGCGGTCTGACAGCGAGTAGTGCCGCAGCCAGCGCATCTCGGCATTTGTCCCGTGGTAGTGGCGGCACCAATTGCCTGGCTGCTCGAGCATCAGCGCTTCCATCGCCGCATAGAGCGGACGCTGGCCGTAATCGGGCAAGAGGTCCGACGCGATCGCATCCAGCGCATAGAGCGCCTCGCGCAGGACGAAGGTCAGCTCGGGACCGACCTTCAGGATGGGAAACCCGTCCTCCACCAGCGCAGTCAACGGCCGGCTTCCCTGATAATCCGTCGAGTGAGCCTCGAACACGAATTGCGGCTCCTTGATGAGCACCGATTTCAGCGTGTCTATCTTGCTGCGGTCATACCGGACGACATTGTGATTGCCGAACTCGACGCCCGGCTGAACGACCAGCCCGATGGCACGTCCAAACGCTTGGCCGAGTCCTGCCTGCGCAAAGGTTCGACGATGGACATCGATCGTCTTCAGTGCCGCTTCCGCGGCCGTCGGTTCGATCATTGTCAGGGCATGATCGGCCCCGCCTGGCGGCGGCACTTCGGTGCCGATGACGTAAACCGGCATTGCGCCGCCGACCTTCTTCGCTGCAGCTTCGGCGACTGCTGCCAGCCGGGCGGCGCGATGGGCGGTGGTTTCGTCATCGAGCCCCACCGGCTCACCCTTGCAACCCATCGAGGCATCGAGGTGAACCTTGCGGAAACCGGCTTCGACATAGGCGGCAACCATCTTCTCCGCCTCGGCCATGGCCTCTTCCGCAGCGCGGTCGCGCCAAGGATTGGGACCGAGATGGTCACCGCCGAGAAGGACGAGTTTTTCGGGGCACCCCTCTTCCGCGGCCATCTTCATCACGAGGGACGCGAAATCGTTTGGCGTCATTCCGGTGTAGCCACCGAGGTGATTGACCTGGTTGCAGGTCGCTTCAACTAGGACGGTGCTTCCCTGTTGCTGCCCGTGCCGGAGCGCGGCGCGCAGCACGATCGGATGGGCGGAGCATACGGAGGTCACGCCTGTCGGGTGGCCTTCGATCCTCAGCTTGGCCAGTTCGTTGAGATGCACCTGCATCACCGCCGCCTTTCCGTTGAAGCTATGAAAGCGTCCAGTTCCTGCCGAGTGCCGGCACCTTCCATCGGACCCAGGACCATCACGTTTCGGGCGCCGGCGGCCGAGGCATAGGTTAACGCTTGCTTCTGAGACATTCCGAGCCGTCGGCAGGTGAGATAGGCTCCGCCAAAGCAGTCGCCGGCGCCGGTGGGGTCGACCTCCTGAACGACAAATGCCGGAGCGTCGATGCGGTCTCCTTGCCTGCCGAAATAGGTCGCCCCGTTGACGCCGCGCTTCAGCACGATCTCCTTGACGCCCATCTCGAACAAGCGACGGATCGCTTCTGCCTCTCCTTCGACACCTGCGGCACGCTCGAGCTCCTCTCCGGTCGGCAGAAGGAGATCGGCGGCGGCCACAAGCTTGGAAAACCGGCGCTCGGTGTCCTCGTCCAGCTTCAATTCCCTGCGAATGTTCGGATCCACCGAGAGCGTTCCCCCGCGTGCCCTGACGATATCGACCGCCTTTTCGATCACTTCGCGCGCACTGGGGACCGACAGAGCCGAGCCCATCACGTGAAGATGTCCACTTCGATCGATGAGATCGCCGACCGTTTGGGACCAGCCGAAACGCGCCGCCGCGGATGTGGCGATGTTGTAGACGAAATCTCTGGAGCCATCCGCGCGATAGCGGACAAACGCGCTTCCCGTGGGATAGTCCGCATCGATCGAAATCGCCGAAACATCGACGCCGTCGCGCTTCAGGCGGTCCGTATTGACACGGCCGAAATCGTCATCGCCGACGGCGCCGACCATGGCCGCCTTGCCGCCCAGGCGACCGCATTGCGAGATGAAGATCGCCGGCGCCCCGCTCGCGAACGGACCGACGAGCGGCTGGGCTTCGAGAAACCCGTCTCCGACCGTCGTGGCGACGATCTCCACAAGGATCTCGCCTACGCAAACCGTGGGACCAAGCGCATCCGGGGCCAGTGCTGAAGCCATTTGCAATCCTGCTTTCGATAGTTCTTGTCGTCAACTCGGCGCCGATTGGACCGGCGCACCGTCCTCGCTGCCGAACTCCTCGCTCTCCAATGACAGAAAGCGCTGGTGCAGCATGCATGCCGCCCCGAAGGCGGAACCGAACTCCGCATCATCGTCCACGACGATCTCAGGCGTGGGGAAAGGGATGTTCTGGCCCTCCGACATGTGGACCGCCACCCGGGCGGCCACCATCGGGTAGAGCGATGCCACGGAGCCGCCCAGTACGATCCTGTCCGGATCGAGCAGACGACAGGCTTGCAGCAATGCGTATGCGAGATGCCGCGACCAGCTTTCGGCGATATTGACGGCAGCCGGGACACGGTCACGAACGCCGCCGAGGAATTCCTGCAGATCCGCTTCCTCGCGTCCGACAGCCTCGCGATACTGCCTGATGAGCACCTCGCGACCGATCAGCTGTTCAAACTTCTGACCGCCGCTTCCCGGCACCAGGGTGTGGCCGATTTCTCCCGCCAGACCGTGGCCGCCGCGGAACAGCTTGCCGTCGATCATGATGCCGCCGCCGACGCCCGTTTCCATGAGCAGAAACAGGGTCACACCTGCGGCGCCATGACGATAGCTGTCACCGATCGCAAAGGCGTTGGCGTCGTTTTCGACCGCGATGGGCACGGCGGCCGGGAAAGCGGCCAAGAAGGCGGATTGGCCAATCTCCTTCAACGGTACGTCTCGCCAGCCAATGATGGGTGCGAGGGTGACAAATCCATCCGGCCGGATATGGGCCGGCGTCGATATGCCGAAACCTTTGCACTTTCCGATCATCCTCTTTGCCATCGCACTGACAATTAGCTCGACACCCTGCGCCATGGCCTCCTCCACCGTCGAGGACGGCGTGTCGAACGCCATTTTCCGACATGCCCGGACTTCGGCGGAAAGATCGATAACGACCGCTGATATATGCTCGACGCCAATCTCGATTCCCACGAAGAATGCGGCATCGGGAACCAGTTCGAGCATGATGCCCGGGCGCCCGGCACGGGAATGCTCCAGCCGCTCCTTGCCGCTCTCGTCCGACTCCTGAACGAATCCGCCTTCCGTCAATTCAGCGACGATCTCTCCCGAGGATGAGCGATTCATGCCGAGCTTCCGGGCGAGATCCGCCCGGCTGAGGCTCCCGTGGGCGTAGATCGTCTGCAAGGCGGCGACGATATTGTTCTGCCGGATCCTGCGCGGCGAACTTCCAATGGAGACGGTGTCGTTCATCTTGCAATTCCCTTCAAGTCGCCCAACCCTTACACGACTGGAACAGGCTGTCAGAAGGATAATCAGGGCCGCGCGTTTGTGGCGCGGCGGCGCTTGGCCTCGTCACATTTAAGCTCGATGTAGCGCTTCGCGTGCGCCGCAAGCGGATCATTATCCTCCCAGGTATCGCGCCAGATCGCGCAGGCGAGCGACAGGCCTTCGTCGACAACCGTCGTCGAGAAGCTTTCGAACACGATGTCGCGCTTGTAGTCGATGTCGAGCAACGCGTCGAAGATCAGATCGAAGTTGATGACGCCGTCGCCAAGGTAACCGCGATTGCTCTCGCCGATGTGGAAGTAGCCGATCTTGTCGCCGGCGAGACGGATCGCGGCGGCCGGGTTGGCTTCCTCGATGTTCATGTGGAACGTGTCGAGATGGAGACGGACATGCTCCGATCCCGTCTCGGCGATGAACTTGAGCCCCTGCGCCGTCGTATTCAGCAGGTTCGTCTCGAACCGGTTGACGATCTCAAGGACGAGGTCGACATTTGCCTGTCTGGCGATTTCGCCGGTCGCAGCGATCGCAGCGACGCTGTTGTCCCAGCCCTTCTTCGTCGGCTGGCGATTGTACTTGGTGTGCGCGGAATACAGAATCCCGCCGAGCTTGTTGCCGCCGATATCGCGGACCGCACGAATGGCGTCGGCCAACGTCTGCTTGCCAGCGGAGACAACAGATATGTCCTCGCTCGATACATCCTTGTCGAGCGGCAGACCCATCGTCACGCCAATCTCGACGTCAAGGGACTGGGCAAGCTTGGCCAATCGATCGAGGTTGAATTTCTCAGGGCGCAGATAGGCAAATTCGATCGTGCGATATCCGTGTTCGGCCGTTTTGTTGAGTGCCATCTCCAGCCCTTCCTGCGTTTGGCCGCCTGTCCATACAAATGAATGGATACCCAATCGACGCATGGCCTTTTCCTCCACGAAATGCATTTGATTACGGGCAGTGCTATGGTATTTAGTTTGGTTAGGCAACAAATAATTTTAGTCACCTGTTTTTTGCTGCCTTGCAAAAAGAGCTTGCATTGCAACATTTTATCTCGATCTGGAGTGCTCTGTGCTTCCTATAAAAATTAGTTTCCCCGAAAATCAATAGGATAGACAGAGCATTTGCATGTTTAGACAACAAATGTTGCGCTGCCGGTTTTTTTGGCCTACACAAAGCACCGGCGAAATGATCTCGCTGCACTCTGGGAGGATTGGAAATGAACTATGCTTTGAAGGCTAGCGCGCTTGCGCTGACGCTCAGCCTCGCCGCCACTGCTTCACCGGCTTGGGCCGACTTCTGGTCCGACGCCGGTGCTAAATTCAAGGGCGTGACCCTACACGGCGTCACCGAAAGCACCCCGCCGTCGAACTACATCAAGAACGTGCTTGCTCCGGAATTCGAAAAGAAGACCGGCATCAAGGTCGACATCGAGACGACGTCCTGGGATCAGATGTACGACAAGGCCATCAAGGACATGGAAGCCAAGACCGGCATCTATGACATGGTCTACATCGAGCAGGACATCATCTACTCCTATCTGGCCAGGAACTTCCTCGTCGACATCACGAAGACGCTGAAAGACCAGCCGGATCTGAAAGCACCGACCTACGACGACGCCAACTTCACCAGCTTTGCCGACTACTTCAAGGACGCGAGCGGCGATCTCTTCGGCGTTCCGATGGAAGCCTTCCTGAAGGCGTATCTCTATCGCAAGGACCTCTTCGACGATCCGAAGATCAAGGAAGCCTTCAAGAAGGAAACCGGCAAGGACCTGAAGCCGGCGACCACACACGCGGAATACACCGAGATCGCCGACTTCTTCACGAAGTACGGCAAGGACAACGGAATGGAGCTCTGGGGCACCACCGCTCAGGCACATACAGGCCATCCGGCGTCCTGGTATGAATTCTTCGAGTCCATCGCGCCGACCTTCGGCGTCTACAATTGGGGCATCGACGCCAAGAACAACTATGCGGCGACGGTCGAACATGGCGGCGCGATGAACGGCGACAAGGCGAAGGCCGCGTTGAAGTATTGGCTGCACCTGCGCGACATCGCTCCTCCGGAATCGACGCAGTCAACCTGGACGGAAACCGCAACGACCTTCGCCGCTGGCCGCGTCGCCCAGGGACTGATCTACGGTGAGAATGCCGCGTGGATCGCAAGCGATCCGGCGCAGTCGAAGGTGGTCGGCCAGGTCGGTTTCGCTCTGCCACCGCTCGAGCCGGGCGTGCTGGACGACGCGAAAGCCGGAAAGGGCTATATCGGCTATTACGATGGCGGTGCCTTCGGCGTGCCGGTCACGTCCAAGAACAAGGAAGCGTCGCTGCTGTTCCTCGAATTCATCGGTCAGAACGAAGTGCAGCCCGATTGGGCGATCGCCGCACCGCGCATCACCAATACGGCGACGTTCGACGATCCGAAGGTGAAGGAGATGGACGTCAAGCTCGGCGGCTTCTACACGATGCTGAAGGACGACGGCAAGCTCTTCGCCGGCGCTCCTCCCTATCCCTTCCATGCTCAGGTACGGGAAGCGACTGCGCCCATCTTCTACGACATCCTGACCGGCAAGATCGGTCCCGATGAAGGCCTCGACCAGATGGCGGCCAAGGCCGAAGAGGAGCTCACCTCGCTCGGCTATCGCAAATAAAACATCCTCCCCAACTGACGGGTCGTTCCGACGACCCGTCATCTTGCGCTCCGGAATGGAGCGGACGTCCACATAACGTTCAATGGGGGACAGGCGATGCATTCGCAGAAGCTCGGGTGGCTGTTGCTGTCACCGACCATAGTGATCCTCGGACTGTTCGGGATCTTTCCTTTCATCTACGTCCTCTGGGTCTCTTTCCATTCATGGAACCCGTTCGCGGCCAATCCGGGCATGATCTTCAACTGGGCTGAAAACTATCGGCGGCTCGTCTTCGACCCGCAGTTCCTGGCATCGCTCGGCATAACCCTGGCATTCGTCTTCTTCGCGGTCGTGTCGGAGTTGGCCCTCGGCTACATCCTCGCCCAGGCGCTGCTCAAGGACTTTCCCGGAAAAGCGGTGTTTCGCACGATCCATACGCTGCCCCTGATCATGGCGCCGATCATCGTCGGCTCAGTCTGGAAGCTGATGACCACCCCGTCCATCGGCATCATTCCCTATCTTCTGAGGAGCTGGTTCGGGTACGATCTGAATATCGGCCAGAGTGCTGTCGCGGCCTTCACCGTGACGGTGATCATGGACATCTGGCACTGGACGCCGCTCGTCACCCTGTCGCTGATCGCCGCCCTCGTCTCGCTTCCGTCAGACCCCTTCGAACAGGCGCAGATCGACGGCGCGGGCAAGAGCCAGATCTTCTGGCACATTACGCTCCCCCTGATCCGCCCGGCTCTGCTCGCCACGGTGTTCATCCGGCTGATGGATGCGCTCCGTACCGTCGACGAAGTCCTGATGCTGACCGGAGGCGGCCCGGGTTCATCGACCCGCTACATCGGCGTCCATATCTTCCGGGAAGTCTTCCCCAAGACGAATTACGGCTATGGTTCGGCAATCTCCGTCATCGTCCTCTACCTCACTATCGTCGTCTGCTGGCTGCTCTACGTCGGCTTGATTGCGCCCCGCGTGAAGAGAGGTTGAAGCGATGAAGAAGCAGAATCCCTGGCTTCCGGCCGTCCTGTGGACCCTGATAAGCTTTGTGACACTTTTCCCAATCTACTGGCTGTTCGTAATATCGGTGAAACAGCCCTTCGACCTGTTCTCGACGCCCGATGTCATTCTCCGGAGCTTCTTCTGGAAGAATTACCAGGACGTGCTGACCAATCCGACCTTGCGCGGATACATGCTCAACTCGATGATCATTTCGTCGGGCAACGCGCTCCTCGTGACGACGCTCGGTTTTTTTGCCTGCTACGCCCTGACGCGCTTCGACCTCGCCGGCAAGGAAAGCATCTTCTTCTGGACGATCACCAACCGCATGGCGCCGCCGGCGGTCTTCCTCCTGCCGCTCTTCCTGCTGCTGACGCAGGTCTACAAGATCGGCGACTTCTCGCTCGCAGATTCCCGGCTCGGCATGATTCTGGTCTACTGCTCCTTCAATCTTCCCTTCGCCATCTGGACGCTGCGCCCGACCGTGGAAGGCATTCCGAAGGAGTTGGATGAGGCCGCCTATATGGACGGCGCCAGCCCATGGGTCGTTCTCTACGACATCGTCTTTCCCTTGGCACGGCCAGGACTTGCGGTGACGCTGATCCTGACCTGGGTGTTTGCTTGGAACGAATACCTGCTTGCGGCGACGCTCACCAACTTCAATGCGCGGACGCTGACCACCGGCCTGTCGGAATACGTGACCACGACGGGGACGGCCTGGGGCATCATGGCGGCAATCTCAATGCTGACACTGGTTCCGGCGCTCATCGTCTTTTCGGTGGTGCAGCGTCACATCGTTGCCGGCCTGACTTTCGGTGCCGTGAAAGGATGAAGCTATGACGTCTCCATCAGGAAATGACGAACGCAAGCCGGGGTTTCTGCCGATCGAAACGAACTGGTTCGACCGGCTCTTCATCTCGGTGGTGATCTGGGTCGCGCTCTCGCTGTTCTGGATGCGCTTCATCGAGCCGTTCGGGCTTTCGGTTTGGTTTGCGGCAGCAATCTCGGCAGCCCTCGGCGCCTACCTCGTCTGGAAGGGATGATCCGATGAATCCGTCAAGGCCATTAAAACAAAAGCTGCGCTGCTTTAGGGGGAACGACATTGGCAAACGTACAGGTTAGCGACGTCACCAAGAAATATGGCTCTCTTCAGGTCATGCATGGCGTCAGCGTCGACATCGAGGACGGCGAATTCGTCGTGCTGGTCGGTCCATCCGGATGCGGCAAGTCCACGCTGCTGCGCATGATCGCCGGTCTCGAGACCGTCAGCGGCGGCGACATTCGGATCGGCGGCCGTGTTGTCACCAACGCTCCTCCGAAGGAGCGCGACATCGCGATGGTCTTCCAGAGCTACGCGCTCTATCCGCACAAAACTGTCGCCGAGAACATGGGCTTTCCGCTGAAGATGGCCAAGCGCCCCAAGGCGGAGATCGACGAAAAGGTCGGCAGGGCAGCTGAGATTCTCGACCTGACGCCCTATCTCGACCGTTATCCGAAGCAACTGTCGGGTGGGCAGCGTCAGCGCGTGGCGATGGGCCGCGCGATCGTCCGCGATCCGAAGGTCTTCCTGTTCGACGAGCCGTTGTCGAACCTCGACGCCAAGCTTCGCGTCACCATGCGGGTCGAAATCAAGGAGCTTCACCAGCGGTTGAAGACCACCACCGTCTACGTCACGCACGATCAGATCGAGGCCATGACGATGGCCAACAAGATCGTGGTGATGCGCGACGGCAGGGTCGAGCAGATCGGAAAGCCTCTCGATCTCTACGACTTCCCGGTCAACCTCTTCGTCGCCGGTTTCATCGGCAGCCCATCGATGAACTTCCTGCAGGGCCGCATCGCGACCCGCGACGGCAGAAAGGTCGTCGTCACCGACCAGGGTATCGCCCTTCCCATGGGAAATACAAATGCGGACGAAGGAAGGGCCGTTACGTACGGCATCCGGCCGGAGCATATCACGATCGGCGAGGATGGCGTTCCAGTCGAAGTCTCGGTTTTCGAGCCCACGGGTTCGGAGACATTGATCTTCGGCCGCACGGGAGGCGTTCCGATCGACGCCCTGATCCGCGAACGCATCGAGATAGATCCCGGACGGACGATGTATTTCCACATCGATCCCCGGCGTGCGCATATATTCGATCGGGAAACAGGCCAGAGGCTGTAAGGGAGACGACTGATGGAGTTCAAAGGAAAGACGGTCATCGTGACCGGCGCCGGAAAGGGCATCGGACGTGAAATCGCAAGGATGCTCATCGAAAGGGGAGCGCATGTCGTCGCTCTGACACGGAGTGTCGCCGATGTCGAAGCGCTGCGTGGGGAATCCGGCTGCCGGGCCATACAGGTCGATCTCGCGGACGCCGATGCGACAAGAGAGGCGGCGATCGCCGCCCTTCCCGCCGATTTCCTCGTCAACTGCGCCGGCACGACCGAGCTCCAACCTTTCCTGGAGACAACAGTCGAAGCATTTGACCGTCTTGTCGCGGTCAACACGCGTGCTCCGATGATCGTCGGCCAGGAATACGCCCGTTCGCTGATCAAGGACGGTCGTCACGGCGCCATCGTCAATGTCTCGTCGGTCGCCTCCTTCATCGGCATCCCCGACCACGCGGCCTATTGTGCCTCAAAGGGTGGATTGGATGGCTTGACGCGGGTCATGGCAAAGGAGCTTGCGCCTCGCGGGATACGCGCGAACGGCGTCCACCCAACGGTGACCATGACTCCGATGGCGGTAAAGGCGTGGAGCGACCCCGAGAAGGCCGCGGGGATGATGAAGCGAATTCCTGTCGGTCGCTTCGCTGAGCCAGCGGACATCGCCGAGATTGTCCTTTTCCTCCTCTCCGATGAGGCTGCCATGGTGAACGGCATATCGATGCCGGTGGACGGGGGCTATATGATCGCCTGAGGCATTCAGGATTCTCAAATCAGCTCATCGCTGATCGCTGATCGCTGAATGCTTGTCAATCAGCATCCAAAATTCACCCCTTATCGGCATCGAATTTTGACCCCCTTGGCGGGGTAAATCAGCGCTTGGCCTGCCCGGCGCTGGCCGGGGTTGCAGAGGGTAGGCCAAGTGCGGGTGATGATCGTCTTCGGCTTTAGCTTTGAGAGCGGTTCTTGAAGCGCCAGGACTCGTTTCCGGTTTCGACAATCTCGCAATGATGGGTCAGACGGTTCAGAAGTGCGGTCGTCATTTTGGCGTCGCCGAACACCGTCGGCCATTCGCCGAACGCGAGGTTCGTGGTGACGATGATCGACGTGCGCTCGTAGAGCCTGCTGATCAGATGGAACAGGAGCTGACCGCCTGCCTGGGCAAATGGCAGATAGCCGAGTTCGTCGAGGATGATGAAGTCGAGACGGTTGAGATAGTCGGCCGTCCGCCCTTGCTTGCCGCTGCGCGTTTCCGTTTCCAATCGATTGACCAGATCGACGACGTTGAAGAAGCGGCCGCGCGTTCCGTTGCGGATGAGAGCACGGGCAATCGCGATGGCCAGATGGCTCTTCCCGGTTCCCGTGCCGCCGACGAGAACGACATTGCGCTGATCGGCGACGAAGGTGCCGGTGGCCAGCTCCCGCACCAGGGATTCATTGACGGGCGTATCGGCGAAGTCGAAGTCGTCGATGTCCTTGGCGAGCGGCAGCTTGGCGATGCTGAGCTGGTAGCGAATAGAGCGTGCCTGCTTCTCGGCGATCTCCGATTGCAAGAGATCGCCGACGATGCGCGGCGGTTCGTGCTGCCGTTTGATGCGCATTCCATAGAGCTTCAGCGTGCTCATGAGTTCGAGAACTTGCGTGCGTTCCATCAGCTTGCCCTCCTGAGGCTGTCATAGCGTGCGCAATCGGCGACCGGTTCATGGGTCAGACGCAGCGCATCCGGGGTTTGCAGAGTTGCGGCCGGAGCCGGATCACGGCAGCGATGGAGAAAGTGCGCCGGCGGCTGAAGAGCGTCCATGATGGTGATCGGCAAATGGTCACCATCCTTGGCTGTGTTCCCACCGATGGGTTAGCGGCTGTCGATGCTGCCTGCCAGGAGGCTTTGGATCACGGCGTCTGTT
The DNA here is from genome assembly GCF_019793465.1 of Rhizobium croatiense. Lineage (GTDB taxonomy): Bacteria > Pseudomonadota > Alphaproteobacteria > Rhizobiales > Rhizobiaceae > Rhizobium > Rhizobium croatiense. The sequence continues at coordinate 33,806 of NZ_JAILYJ010000029.1, forward strand.
CAGCCTCGGTGATCATCAACATTCTGGCCCGCAGCGGGGTAAGACCCATTCCCGGAACGGCGCACCATTGCGCAAAGCACCAGGTTTGCGAGCCAGAACGGGGACCTAATGCCAGGGATCGTAGATCGTCTCGCCACGGCCAAAGCAACGAGGATGCTCACCGACGTTCACGCCGTCCTGCCTGATGACGATCTTCTCGGCATAGGCATGAACCTCAACAGGGCGGCCGACTGCAGTCGAGAGGACGGAGTATTTGTTGTTGTCGAAGCGGACTGTGCAGGTCTTCGACACCGAGGCGGGAACGCAGTGGAAGCCATCGAACAGTCCAACGTAATGCACCAGGCTGCCGCGCTCCTCCTCGAACATCTGCCAGATCATCCGCTCGGTCTGCTCGGGATGGCGGTGTGCCTTGGCGTAGGCGATGCATTTGTCGAGCAGCCAGACATTCAGCTCATCCAGACTTTTGACCCGCAGGCGCGGTGTGAAGAAGCGCTCGCGCACCAGACCGACCTGGTTCTCGACCTGTCCCTTCTCCCAACCGGATGCGGGCGTGCAGGCAACGGGGTGAACGAGATAGTGGCTGCACATCTGCAGGAAGCGACGATTGTATTGTCGCTCCTTGCCGACGAACACCGTCTCGACCGCAGTCTTCATGTTGTCGTAGATGCCGCGCGTGCAGGTGCCACGGAAGAAGGCGAAGGCCTTGTCATGGGCATCGAACACCATCTCCTGGCTCTCACGCATAGGCTCGGGCGAACATCATCCGGCTGTGGCAGAGCCGGACGTGCGCGACCTTCACGGTCGTCGTCACCCCGTTGACCAGAATGATCTCGTGGCTCCAGTCGAACTGGTAGGCTTCGCCTGGCGCGTAATAGAGGGGCACATAGGCTTCCGCCGTCACGGCTCCCCGGTTCTTCGCCCAGGTCTTGGCATATCGCCGGATCGCGTCATAACTGCCATCGTAGCCGAGTGCCCGAACCTCCTCGTAAATCCGGATCAGCGTTAGCCGTTCACGCGACGGCTTGCCCTCATTGGCTGTCAGAAACCGCTCGATCTCGGCCTTCCACGCTCCGATCCTTGGCAGCGGTTGTCGCTCGCGTTCATAGGAAAAATCGGTCTCGTCGGAGCGCAGTATCTTGCGAACCGTGTTGCGCGACACGTGGAGTTCCCGGACGATCTTCTTCACCGACCAGCCCTGCACATGGAAGGCCCGTCGAACACGTGCAATCGTATCCACTCGCTTCAACTCCCGCTCCATCCGCAGTCAAAAGCCGGATGGTCAGATGAAATCTGAGGGGGGTCAAAATTGGACGCCGATTACCCCGCCAAGGGGGTCAAATTTGCACGCCGAAACACACTTCATTCCACCATCACTTCCGCGTGGTCACATCGCTGTCTCCGCTCCAGTTCCAGAAGCAACTGCGCCTCATCGAGGCGCGGCGGATGATGATCTCTGAAGGCGCACCGATCAGCAACGCGGCCTACGCCGTCGGCTACGAGAGCGTCCCCCAGTTCACGCGCGAATATGGCCGGTTGTTTGGGTCATCACCCGCGCGAGATGTACGGGAAAGTTTCGGCAGACCCAGGTCGCGGCATGAGACCGCCATCACCCCAACTTCGACACACCTTTCTATGCACCGTCTTGGGTCACGTCGGAGCGCCGCCCGAGAGCTGAAAATGGGGAATGTGCACATAGCGCTATTCCGCCTTATGCTTCGACGGTGGCACACCGAATACGCGCCGATATTCTCGTGAGAATTGAGATGGGCTCGAATACCCAACTTCGAAACCGGCGCTGGCGGCATCCAGATCTTCACTCAACATCAGGCGCCGCGCTTGCTGCAGTCTCAACTGCGTGCGAAATTCCACCGGGCGCAACATCGTGATAGCCTTGAACCGCGCGTGAAAGGCCGACCGGCTCATGGTGGCGACCTCGGCGGCATCCTCCACCGAACAATTTTCGCGAAAATGATCTCGCATCCAGACGATCGCGCGATTTGTTTCAGCGGGAGGGTAGGATTTGAACCGTTCAATGCGTCGGCTTTGCCGTCTTGCGGGGGTGCGTTCACTTCGACGCTCTACCAGAAACGCCAAAAGCCCGCACGAAGCGGGCTTTTTGGCTATTGCCTATTGAAGAGTTTGGTTGCGGGGGCAGGATTTGAACCTGCGGCCTTCAGGTTATGAGCCTGACGAGCTACCGGGCTGCTCC